>CAWDSQ010000001.1:0-178904 GCA_963804955.1 uncultured delta proteobacterium
CAGCGGCAGGCCGACGTTGCCATCAAAGCAGAAGGGGCAGGATTAGTTTAGAGGTCGATTACGGAGAATCGGTACACGTGCAAAATCAAGACTGAACCCTGACGAAAAGGGTTTCTGTGGGCTTGGTGTTAAAAATTTTATATTTTACTGCAGGTACTGTTCGGGATGGGCGGCTATGCGGGCCAGCGACTGGCCGAAGTGATACGAATCAATGCCGTTAATGATCCGGTGGTCGGTGGTAATATGCAGATCAAGAATTTCCCTGCCCGTCAGCATGCCGTCGTCCAGAACGGGCTTTTTGAAGGGGCCGCTGGCATGGATGCGCGGCGTGAAGTTCATGGTCGGGATGACATCTTTTACCATGATAAAGTTGGCCGGTGTGGCATAGGTGTGAACCGAAAGAATAATGTTGGAGATGAGATCCCGCTCATAGATGGTTTTGAAGGATAGCCGCTGCCCGATAAGCCTGTAGAGGCAGTAGCGGTAGCAGAGCCTGGTAAAAAAATCAACAACGGGTGGCGGCGGCGTGGCAAACCGGATCTTTGCCTGTGCGATTGCCGCAAAAAGCTCCTGCTGAATATCGGCCAGTGTTTTTTGCTGCGGGTTTTTGAGTATTACATTGGTTACGATCTCCCGGTCGGGAATGTAGACCAAATTGGCGATATGGATATCCTCAATTTCATAGAGCACACCGCCAAGAATGATTTGCTTGAAACGCGGATTCTCTTCTATCGCATGAGCAATGAGCTTGATCAGAACCGGGGTCAGCAATATGTGCCGCCCCTGAGCCGATCCGATAGCTTTTGCCCTCTGCCGGCAGGCTTCAATATCTATCTGATAATTCAGGGAGGCATACGGATCGGGTGCGCGTGCCAGCACATCAAGAATTTCGCTCCTGAAGGGCCCGATTTCCTGCCGCGAGATTCTTCGCATTCTGAGACGGCTGGCGGGTTTTTGAACAAATGTATGCATCCGGTTTCCGGTCTCCTTCCATCACGCTGCGATGTTGTAGCGTGCAGCAGCTACTCAAGGTACTATATACTTTCCGCGCAATCATTTGTCAATTACCCGGGGAGTGCGGGAACGGCGCCACCGCCATGGGGATATTAATCGGGCAACTCTTCCAGCAGCTGTGTAAAAAAATCTTCAATGCAGGCCGTGGCGGCAAGCGGCACTCCGGCAGAGAGCGTAAGAGAGCTTGCGTAGCCGCTGAAGCCGATATACAGAACCGGGGGATAGACTACCGGGGGCAGGATCCAGGCTTGTGCCGGCTGCCCATCAAAAAAAACACCCTCAGGCGGTATCAGGCCAAGATTTGTGAGCCCGCTGGGGTAGTTCCGGCTTGCGACCCGTTCATGCAAAAGCTTTTTGCAGGCTTTTACGAGCAGACTATAGGGCGCCAGGCCGGCAAGCGGCACTGTGCACAGCTCGCTCAGCCCGATCCAGCCGGTCTTGCTGCGCCGGGTAATCGCGCTGACCCGATCCAGGGTTGCAGCGAAGTCGCTGCCCGGCTCCCTGCCGAGGTTTATATGCTCATAGGTGCTCAAGTTGCAGATACCTTCCGCCTTGCCGGAAGGGAGGTACTTGCGCCGCAGGTCAACCGTTGTCTGGATTCTCAGTGCGGAGAGCCCGTCCCAGGCTTCTTTTTTCAGCAGAGCCCGGTAAAAAGCCGCTATCATCAGATCGTTTATGGTCGCGTGGTGCTGCCGGCCGTATGCTTTCAGGCGATTGACATGTGCGGGTGCAAGATGCCTGATCACAAATGTAAATGGCTCGCGCGGCCCCACTGGAACCGGCAGAGCATGGGTTTTTTTCGGTATCTGAGTGGACAGGGTGGTGCGCAGAAAAAGGAAAAACAGAACCGGGTAGATATACCACGGCAGATGCCGCATGATCTGGAAGCAGTGGCGTGCGCCGTGAATGTTCGGCCTGGGACGGTAGCCGGGGTTTTTTATAAGCTGCGCATAGATGTGCGACAGCTGTGCGGCCAGATCATTTAGGCCGCCGGCATCGCATACCTGATGGGCAATCTTGAGGAGCAGCTGGTCGCCGCCTGCGGCGCGCAGCAGGCAGGCTTTGACTTGCGGCCCCCGGCGGCTGTCAATCGGCATGTTTCTGAAAGTATCAAATTCAGCCTGATTCGAGGCAAGGCAGAGCATATCCGGCCAGGGCCCGGGGAGCCGCTCCCAGTACGCCCTGTTTTTTTTCGTGACCAGCCTGCAGCCCAGAACCGGCTGGGCATCAAGCAGAAGCAGAAGTGCGGCCGCAAGCCGCTGTGCGTCAAGCCGGTGCTCAAAACGAAGCTCCATCTGCAGCATGAAATCGGCGATGCCGACATCCTGCCCGCCGGATATTATTTTATCTATTGCCGCTGCCGGGAAACGGTACGGAATTTCTGCCATGATTTTTTATATAAAAAACGCAGATTTTGCATTCGCAAAATGTTTTATCTATATTCTTCGTCAAAGGAATTTCAGCGATCAGGGTAAAACAAGGCCGTACTTTTCCTGCATTCGCTGCTCAATTATTTTTTTATCGTAGCTGCTTTTTCCCTCCCCCTGATCAACCCAGACAGAATGGCCTGAAAAGCCCTGCCACCCGTGAATATAATATTTTAACCTGTCTTCCCTGTCCGGGAACGGATCACCGAAAGAATATCCTAAAGCAATTGCGCGGTCAAACCAGTATGCGCCAATGTCGCCGTGATCATCATAATTTCCAAAGAACACGCGCTCTTTCCTCAAAATATCTTTGTTTGCTTCGACGGAAATCAGGCAACACCATTCGCTGATTCGGCAGGACCTCATAACGCTGCTGGTTTTGAAATCGGTAAGCGGCCAGATGCTTGTCGGATAATCGCCATTCATAATCCTAGAGGGAGTGCACAGATACGGCTTATTGTGATACTGGCATATCCAGCACAGACCCAGATCGCCAACCACAGCAGGTTTTTGCAGCTGCTCGGCGAACGAAATATACTCTTGCAGCACATTATTTTTAAACTCCATATCATCATGCATGATGAACACGTATTTTTTGTCTGTGCTGTCCAGAGCCCACTGATAGCGGATATCTTCACGTTTACAAAATATATAGTGATTATAATAAAGATTGCGCAGCCCCTGTCTTAAAAACGTTCTTATTTTTAAATATTTGGGCCAGTAGCCAAAGACAAATCCCTGCCACCATCCGACCCTGCGAGTGTTCTTTCTTACAAGAATTTTCCATTTGTCAAAATAGCTTCTAACGGTATCGGAGGTATATTTTTCAATGACTTCCTTTGGTGAGCAGTCATCGTTTATGAAAACCGTGTCAATCAGGTCTTCGCTGTGCTCCTTCAAAGTCATCAGCGCATACAAAAGAGATTCTGGTTTCATGTATGATTGTATGACAACATCAACTTTTATTTTCATTTTGTTCTTTCAAGAGAAAATTGTGCGGTCGCATCATTGCTTGACGCTTAGCAGCCGTAACATATCCCAGCAGAGCCACCTGCAAATGCTGCCGGAAATCAACCCCTTTGATTTTCTTTCCCTGCGATCATTCCAGATTTTTGAAAAGTTTCTAACTATCCACCACCGTGATTTAAACAGCACCCCCCAGGGGCTAAAATTCTTCGAAGGCAGAGGCCGTACTTTGTTTTGCTGCTTTGCCGGGAGAAGGTGCACAACATTTCGAGTAACCGTTCGCGTGCAGTAATAGAGCTCACCGAGCACTATCAGCCATAAAGGAAAATTGAGCAGCTCCACTAACAGCCTGTTTTTTTCAGACTGGTAAATTTTGAAAAAAGAGCGCGTCCCGGCTGTCCTGGACTCTTTATGATAGACAACTGCGTCGGGTATGCCGACCCCCGTATATCCAAGGGCATGCAGCCTGGCCCCCAGATCGATATCTTCAAAATATGCAAAAAAAAGCTCGTCAAAAAACTGATCGCCCCGTATCTTTACGGCCTCAAGACATTTTCTTGAAAAGATCGCAGCTGCCCCGCAGGCGCTGAAAACAGGTTTTAATTGTCCCGGTTCCCGAAATGGCTGCAGGGGGTTTACGACATAACCGGTGCCATCGGGCAGTATGCCGTCGCCATCCGAACAAATTAAATCCGTTTCCGGGTAATACATGATTCTTGATGAACCAAAATCAGCCTGTGCCGCAGTGAGGCCTGCAATAAGATTTGCCAACCAGTCGGGCTCTACCAAACAGTCATTATTCAGCGTGATGATATATTCAAAACCGTGCATAACAGCCCAGTTAATGCCGTCGTTACAGCCCCCCGCAAACCCCCTGTTTGCAGCATTATCGATCAGGTGTATTTCGGGAAACAATCCCCTTATTTTTTTCCCTTCACTGTTTGCTGAGCCGTTATCAACAAGGACTATCTTAAAATTATTGTACTGTACCTGCCGGAGCGAGTGAAGGCATTCTATGGTATCATCAAAACCATTCCAGTTAAGAATAATGATGGCGGCCAAAGGCTCTCGAGTCATGGGGTCGTTGGAATTAAAGGTTAATGAGGCTGTTTGAGCTGCTGCAGCCTTTTTTTCTTCTTGCGCTGCATCCACTCCGGCACAAAGCCCGAAGCGATAAGCCCATCGGGTAAAGCCGTAGAAATATTTTTTTACAAAATATGCTATCCACTGGCTGACGACAGGAGTCGCGGTGTCCCAGCATCCGCAAGAGGTGTATATTTTTCGATAGTTATTTTTATATCGTTCCAGCACTTTTTTTAAAGCCCTGAAATATGAAGCATTCAGACTGCCTTTTGACCCATGATGCAGCGAAACGGGCAGAACATACACCCCCAGCCCAAGCGCTGCTATCCGCAGGCAGTATTCAACCACGTAGAGGTGCCAGTTGTCGCATACGGTTTCATCAAACTGATGCTTCTGAAATACTTCACGGGGCACTATGGCACAGCACTCATCAACGGTCATGGCGCTTGCCGGTTCCTGCAGGCTGTAGCCATCATGTCGGGGGGGCATGCCGTGCGTGATATTTGAAATAAGCCTGTTTTCCTTTTCACTGTTGCCTGCAACACCGGCAACGCCAAGGTTCGGCAGCGCCATGCAGCATCGATTCAACGTCTTCAAGCCATGTGCTTGAGCCCAGGCTGATATCCTGATGCGCAAACATAATATATGCGCTGTCGGCCCGCAGGTTCCTCGCGCCATGGTTTAATGCCTGCGCGGCCGAGTTGAAAGCCCCGGTGCTGTTATCAAGCGCAATGAGTTCAAACTTTGAGCTTTGATGCCCAAGGCTTGTTAATAGATGGCGGGAATAACTTTCTTTATTGTTATAGACGCAGACAATCGAAATCATGGCAAAAACCATTTTCTTACTACATCATCAGAGACGTTCTGCGATGATCGTATTTTCCACCTTTTTAAAAACATTTGGGGGATATGACAGATCCCGGCCATATTGCCCAATAAAAAAGCCGTCAGGTGCTGCAGTTGGCCGGTCTTTATAAAATAAAAAAATGTTTTGAAAAAAACAACGGGCCTGGTTTTAAAAACATGAAGTAAAATATCGCAGGGAACA
This sequence comes from uncultured delta proteobacterium, assembly GCA_963804955.1. Lineage (GTDB taxonomy): Bacteria > Desulfobacterota > WTBG01 > CAIYCZ01 > CAIRTM01 > CAIWCT01. Next base: position 5,539 of record CAWDSQ010000001.1, read on the forward strand.
TTTTTGATGAGATAGTAATACCGGTTGCGCTCCAGCAGATAGGTCTTTAAAGGGGAGTCCTTTCCCAGGGTTGAGGAATGGCCATGATAGACAATCGCTTCCGGCACATAGAGTGCTTTCCATCCTGCCATGCATGAGCGCAAAGCCAGGTCTACATCTTCATAATAGGCAAAAAAAGCCTTGTCGAATAATCCGATCTGATCCAGCATGCTTCTCCTGTACAATGCCGCTCCTGCGCAGACGCCGAATATTTCCTGCCGGACGTGGAAACGGTCCTTCTCCAAAAGCCCATGGCCAAGCGAAACCGCACCTCCGTCGGAATTCAGCATGGATATGCCCATAGTATCAATTAGCTCAGGCGTATCCATTAAAAGCATTTTGGGCTGGCAGGATCCAATGCCGGCATCATTTTCCGCGCCTATGACGAGTTCTCTCAAGCACTGTGGATGAAGGACGATGTCGTTATTGAGCAGAGCAACATACCGGACATTAAACGATGCGACAGCATATTTAATTCCTATATTATTACCCTCGGCAAAACCGAAATTTTTATCATTTGCTATAATAGTCAGCTGACACGTCATCGATTGCTTGTGCCCACCGCTTGTGTCCTCAGTTCCCGGACCCGGTATCAATTTAAGCTCTATTGGTTTATTGTCTTGATTGTAAGCAAAAAATTCCGAATTAACTGTAACGGAGCCTGCCGCCCAGCCCTTTATTTTTTCAAGAGACCCGTCAGTCGAACCGTTGTCGATGAGAATAATAAAAAAGTTTTTGAACGTTGATTGATAAATCGACTCAAGGCACCTGATGGTATCCCGCCATCTGTTCCAGTTAAGTATAATGATGGCAACTGAAGGATCGCTTTCCATTTTCCCTCTGCGCAGAAATAATGAGAACGAGTTAAGCTTATTTTTTTAGTTCCTGAGGTGATTATTTTTACTAAAAATAAACGATTCAGGGAATCAGGCAAAGTATGGATAACGGTTACGGGCCCGGCTCTCCTGCCGCCTCATGCGCGATTACCTGAAAAATTTTTCCTTGATTGCCTCTTCAGCCTGAAGAAAGTATTTAAATATATGCCGGTAAAGAAAAGATCTTTTAATTGCATCGATGGTCATTGTCAGTCTGGCATTTTCATCCTGCAATCTCTCCAGGGTCTGAAATAAAAATTCTGCGTTATCTAAATAGAGCCTGGCATGGTTCCGCGCCACGCGGGCATACAGTTTTGCTCTCATACTATAGGTCTTTTTCGTCATGGATACATGGCCCTGCCGGTAGTAGAACAAAACCTCCGGTATTTTATGGATATCTCTGCCCATTTCAATAATCGACAGCCAGAAATCATAATCCTCAAGGCCGTCCTTCATCTGCTCATTATAGCCGCCACAGGCAGCCCAGTCTTCTTTGCGGAAAAAGGCGGTTGCGAAAATCCTGTTGAAGAGCAATATTTCAGGAAATGAATAAGGGGGCAGGTCGAACCTTTTGTCTGTTGAACCGAAAAACCGGGCATCGCAGTACACTATACCGATATTGGGATTCTCCTCAAGGACGGCTAACGCTCTGCGCGCATACTCAGCGGCTATTTTGTCGTCGGCATCAAGCGGTAAAATATACTTGCCGGCTGCGCGGGCGATACCGGTATTTCTTGCCGCGGCCAAGCCCTGATTGTCTTGTCGAATATACTGTATGCGGCTGTCCGTCCCCGCGTATTTGCCTGCCACTTCTTCCGTAGTATCTGTAGACCCGTCATTCACAATAATACACTCAAGGTTCTGGTAGCTTTGGCTGAGAACACTCTCAATCGCTTCGGGGAGAAAATGAGCGTAATTGTAGCAGGGGATCACAATTGAAATCAGCGGCAGGGTGTTTTCCATTGTTTTCTCTTTCATTCGTTTGCCTGGAAGGGCGGCTATTGCCCGCACTGCGAAAGTTCTATCTTACCAGGCGAATCATTTCCCGTACAATTTTTGTAACTGGCGCCATAGCGCCTCCATCGTCGACGATGCTGTGGACCCAATCATGGAAACATTGAATTCATCCCGCATGCATGCAGCGGCGCTGCAAACAGGGCTGTTTATAGTTTGTGCGCTTCGTGCCTGCCTGGAAGCATGTATATGTTACATGCCGTCAGCCGTCAGCCGTTCACCCTTCTTTTTTTGTACAACCTCGTCATAGATTGCAATAAGAGCACGGACGGTTTTTTCAGGGCTCAATAAAGCAATGCGCTGTTTGGCTTTTTCCTGCATGCGGGCTTTTTCTCTTTCCGGCAGGGACAAAGCCCGTTCAATGGCCTGCAAAAGGCTTGTGCCGTCATCGATTGCGCAGAGAAATCCGCTTTCTCCATCATCGATTAACTGCTCAAAGCTTGCGCCGCGAGTGCCGACAACAATTTTGCCCCTTGCCATTGCCTCTATACAGGTATTGGGGAAATTATCAATTCTTGAGGGCAGCACGACGGCATTGGCATTTTCAATAACAGGAAAAAGTTGAGAATGGGGCAAAATGCCCAGATAGACAACCCGATGACAGTGCGGGCCTGCCTGAGATCGGACATAATCCATCATTGGACCAGTCGAGCAGCCGATATCTTTGCCTGCAAATGCAAAAAAAAGATCAGGGTGTTTTTCAAGCAGGGGCGACATGATGTCCCCGAGGGTTCTGATCCCTTTCAAAATCCCGACGGTGCCAAAAAAAAGTAAATATTTTTTCCCTTTTAAGATAGTTTCGTAGGGCACTGTGTCCGAAGAGCAGGGGGTTTTGACATAGGGGCTTTCAATGAGATACACTTTTTTGCCGGTTATCCGCTCCACCGCGTCTGCTATGGGTTTGCCGGGGCAAATTACCCTGTCCGCTCTTTTTATCGCAGCCATTTCTAAATATTGTATGAGCCTGTTCGGCAACGTTATAAAATTTTCATAGGCGGCAAACCACAACGGCTGAAAGCTGGAAAGGCGAACCACAGAGGCAATACCGCGGGGCCGAAACAGGCCAGTGGCCATATAGCTGGCAAATTGTACAATATCGATTTTTTTTTCACGATGAAGCCGTCGCAAGGCCCTGTTGAGCACCCAGCTTTGCCATGCCCATGAAAGTGCTGGAAAAAAGCCCCCCTTTCTAAAAAACCCGATCAAATCGGCAAATTGAGTGCGCGGGTTAACGCGGACAACTGATACGCCTTCATGTTCAAAAACAGCATCAGCATTAGAGGCAACAATCACGATTGGCTCATGGCCTAAACCGGCAAGGGCTGTGCATACCCTGTGGAGATAATTTGCAAGCCCGCCGTCAAAGCCTACTTCAGTAATATATTCTGGCGTTACGAATGCGATTCTCATAAGCAAGTTGATTTTAACTTACAATTACAAAAATTTTGTATGCGGCGTCGCAATTCTTCCTTGCAAATATCCCTGAAATATAGGGGGCTTTCGCTTGGTAGAATATTGAAATGCCGACGTGTTAGCTCCAGCGAGCAAAGTTTCATCACATTTTCGAAATGTCCGTTACTGGATATTAAAAAAGCATTCCATAGGCGCTTTAGCTCTTGAGTATGAAATATGTTCAACTCACAAAGTCCTGGAGAAAAAAATAAAGGTTCAATCCGCTCGCGCAGATTTTTTCTCAGCCATTCTGAGCATTCATGATAATTTTTTTTCAGCGACTGATTCTTGTCCGGTGTTCCATCAGGGGCGATACCGGACCGTGCCCAGGGTAACGAATAGAGTCTGCCATCTACCTGCCTGAAGAGTTGACAATAAATTTCATCGGTTCTGGTTTCGGGAGAAAGAGACCACATATAGGAGACGAGACGATCACTCGTAAAGGCTTGATGAACCCTGCAAAACTGCCGGATATAATCCATGGCATGACAAATCATTCTGCGCATATAGTTTTCCTGCATATCATGCTCTACGCGAATCCATGAATCAGGTGCTTTCTCCATTTCCCAGGCGGTTGCACGATCCCTTTCTGCGGCTGCTAGCATATCGGGCGCTAAAGTGGGATGAATTAAAAGCCTGCTGTTTTTAATGGGAGTTAACGTGCAGGCCAGCAGATGATGAGAGCTGTACTCCGCCCTCCCGATGCTGTCGCCGAAACTTGCTGCAATGACAAGATCATCCGGACGGGCATTTCTGAACCAGTCCATGGCGTGAAGATGAAGCCCGGCAACCTCAGATCCTCCCCAGACAGCAGCTCGGAACATATTTGACCAGACAAGTTCGCTGTCATACGGGACATGAATAAATTCCCAATCGTACCAGGCTGCAATCCGGCGTGCATAGGCAACATCGCGGCTTTCCGGAATGCCCCATGTGACGCATTTAATTTCAGCAGCTATACCGGGCTCAATTTTTTTTAGCACGCCGGCGATTACCCTGCTGTCAAGCCCGCCGGTAAGCAGTAAAAAAATTCGCCCTGCCTGTTGCGCGGCAATGTGGAGTTCTTCCTCCAACAGCTCTCTCAGCGTTTGTGCGGATTCCGGGGCGGCTACCTGGCGCGTTCCATGCTCTATCGGAGGCCTTCTTTCAAGAGTTCCATCCCCCCTGAGCGTGGATCGCCACGGCATTCGGCTAACCCCCTGCAGGATAGTACGATTGCCGAGTATATAATTAAACTCGAGAAGCTCAAAAAAGGCAACTGGATCAACCCGGCGCTTTTCAAAGGGCACGGCAGAAAAAATCTCTTCCGCCGTATCAGCCACGACAACCTGCCCGTCTATGAGCGTCCAGTAGGGGCAAAAATCCCCGAAATTCCGGGTCTCGATGCAGTCAGAGCTGTTTATTTTTTTCAGCATGATGATTTTTAAAACTATCGTCAGATGTTATTGAAAAAACGCTTTAAGTCATAAAGTGCTGTGCTCAGGGAGACTTCCTTTGTTCACATACGGCAATCAACGGCGTTAAAGTGCTGTTTATATCGATCTGCTCCAAAATGGGAGCATACACATTGGGCATTGCATACAGAATAACACTATCCCAGAAGGCTTTAAGCGTATAATAGAATTCACCCGCCGACCATTCTCTGACATGCTGTTTATAGTCCGGCTTGAGCTTCGGCGAAACCTCCCTAAAACGATTAGGGGTAGTAAGGATAGCTTTTCTGGCAAGCCTTTTACACTGCAGTAGAAAGGCATTGTATTCTTTAATATGTTCCACAACATCTACAGAAACCAATAAATCAAAATCGGGGCTGAGGTTTTCCAGCGACCGACTGTCATAAGTTATATTGGGTAAACTGCGATGTTTGATCGCCCAGGCCCTGGCCGCAGAGTCGTCCTCTAAGCATAAAACCGTTCGGAGGGGATCCTGGGCCGCCTCGAAGGCAAAGCAGCCTGTCCCGCCGCCAATTTCAACGATGCGCCGGGCATCTCCTACAAGGGTTGCGACTGCCCAATTCAAAGCAACCATATTGGGCCACTCAAAAAATCCGGCATTCATTTGCCGGTTTACCTTTTCCGCAAAATTGACAGGACCAACGGGGGGGTTTTCCACATAGGGAAGAAAAGGAGCAGTTTCAATCTGGCTATATAAGGGGTTATTATAATTAGTTGCCGGCAGCTCATTTGCATCGTCGCCGGTAATTGTCTGTGATATGGATCTGGCCAATCGCCGGGTTTTTTGTAAGGACTGTTTTGCCAATTTTACAGGTGTAACGAGTTTTTCTTTTTTCTCCCGAACATAGGGGGCAGGAGCGGCCAGCTTTTCATCCTTTTTAGCTTGAAGCCATTCATGAATTTGATTTCTGTACCTGTTCCATAAAGGGATCGGAGCATAATCCTTTTCATAGCGCACATAACCCTTCCAGGCGATTTCAGCACGTTCTTCCTCGTGGTCCAAATAGTAGCGCACTAACTCAACGCCCTCTTTAACAGTATCAAAGCCAATAACTTCTTCTCTTAAATTGAACACATGACCCAAACGGCATTTGTTATCGCAGACTTGCATGACGCCAAATGCAGGAAGTGTAAAAAGCCGTATGTTGATGGGGCCGATGGAATTATGGATATTGATGCCAATGCGCATTTTACGATATAAAGAGTTGCGCTCCTCTCTTGAACAAAAGCCATTGGGCCAGCCCCTGCCGTAATAAAGACCTTGCGGAATTGACTGCTGAACATAGTCCAACCGCGTTTTTCGCCAAGGGCTTTGACGCTCCCCCAAAAAAGCAAAATCAACGGGACGACGAGACGCTTCCACATCTTCCCGGAAAAGCTTCGGGGGGTTTTCTTCCAGAAAAATCGGCCCCCATGCTACCTGTTTACACCCCCAACCCTGGTAGAGGGGCAAAGCGGCAATGTTGCCAACGAATACTGAATCAAAGTAACCGGCGACAGGCTGTGACAAGGTATGAGAGGATTCCGGGTCGTCAAAACAACCATAGATTTTTAAAACATTCCGGGGAAACTCTGCCAGCCATTCAGGATGAATATTTGCACCATTATAAAGCCAGAACACATCGACATTATCGACGGCCTTTAGCAGAGAATCCTTCATGCGACACAATGCGCGGTCCCGCTTGCTCCAGGCTCTATCCAGTTGCGGCCAGGAATAACGAACGCTCGGAGGATTAGGGGTTGCAACAAAAGTGGAAACGTCAAGCCCGGCAGCGCGGCCGTTGCGCGCAATATTTTCATGGTAAGTTTTGGCGTCGTCGGACCAACAATTGTAAGCAAACAGAATTTTCATGTTTTCTACCTTGGGGGCGGCCTTAAATGGTGTTATTTCGGAATCGTTGAAAGATCATGCTTCTTTTTTAAATATGCCGATCCAGGAGTTTCTGACATTGAGTATGTTGCCGGCGATGATATTCTCCTTTAGCAGCATCTCAATGCCCTGCATCACCTCATCGATCCAATCAAAATGCCGCCGGTAGATCGGTGAGCAGTCATGCCAGAGAATAAAACCTCCGGGCCGGACCCGGTCAATAATGAGCTTTGTGTCTGAATAGACAAATGCTTTATCATGGCATCCGTCAACATAGACGAGCGCCAAATCATCGATATAATCAGGAACCTTCCAGGTTTTTGTGTTGGCGTATATTTGCTGTATGTTTTTCAAGTTTTTACTCCGGTAAAAAGATCCGATTTCATCTTTGCTCAGGCATTGGGTCTTCAGGCAGCCTCCCGCCCCATAGTCTTCCGGTGGGATATTTACGGTGTACACCATTGACTGCGGTGAATTAACAGCCATCCGCGCCGCGCTTCTGCCGTGATGTGTTCCGATATCAAGCATATTCCCGGGTGCGATATTTGCCGCAACAAGCGACAAGACTTCGGCATCACGCAGCTTTCGGGAATTGATGTCAGTGATATAGTTGATATTGTCAAGGTCACCTTCGGTCAGCACCGGTTGCTTTTGAAAACCTAAAAACCGTGACAGCTCCGCAAGGGTATCGATAATAAAAAAATTTTTCTCAAAAAGTTTTTTTTAAAAAACATGCAGCCTTCTTTCATGCAATGCGATCAGTTGTCCAAGCTAACAGCGGCGCGAGTTTGCCCCGGATGGGCTCCGTTAAATAAGCTTTGTTTGCCAACCCTGCTCTTGCCACAGACAGCTTGATGCGAATCCCCTCCCGGGGCTCAAATGTTCTTACATTATGTATCGTTGCCCGAATGCGCAGTTCATAATGGGCCGGTGCAAGAAAATTTTCCGGTATTGTGCTGCAGGAAACATAACTGGCCCGGCTCAACGGTCGGTATGCCTTCGCTTGCTTCATCATGAAAACTGCGGAACAGGATTGTGTCATCCATATCGCACAAATCAAAATAGACCCGCAGCCCCTGTGTTTTTTCAAAAACCCTGTACTCAATCCTGATGTGCAGCGGTTTGCTGTTATCGACCAGCTCAGCCGCAGCATCATCCTGCGTAATGGCAATGCTCTCGTATTTAAAAACAGGGTCTAGCGGCAGATGTGCAATCACGGCATCAATACCATCCAGCATGGTACTTTCTGTGCCGCTCTGCAAGTACCGCTCTACAGCCTCGGAAGCTGAACCTTCAAATACTCCGCAGCCGCCACTGAGCACAAAACCCCTTGTGCAAAGCTGCCGGACTGCCTGCATATTGTGGCTTACAAACAGCACGGTTCGGCCTGCTCTGCCAACGTCCTGCATCTTGCCCAGGCATTTTTTTTGAAACTCCGCATCGCCGACCGCCAGCACTTCGTCGATGATCAAAATTTCAGGCTCCAGATGTGCCGCAACCGCGAAGGCCAGCCGGACATACATGCCGCTGGAGTACCGCTTAACGGGGGTATCGATAAATTTCTCAACACCTGAAAAATCAACTATTTCATCAAATTTGCGCTGAATCTCCTGTCTGCGCATGCCCAGTATGGTGCCGTTCATAAAAATATTTTCGCGGCCGGTCAGCTCCGGATGAAACCCTGTCCCCACCTCAAGCAAGCTGGCAATCCGCCCCTTTATTTTTACCTCACCGGATGTCGGCGCGGTGACGCGCGACAGTATTTTTAAAAGCGTGCTTTTGCCCGCTCCATTGCGGCCTATGATGCCGACCGCCTCGCCCTGCTGTATGCTGAGAGTTATATCTTTCAGCGCCCAGAGGGTATCTCCTGTTCGGTTGCCATGATCAATTTCTCCGATTTTGCTGTACGGGTCAGGCCTGCCCCGCCGTTGTGCCCACCAGCGCTTTACATCACCATAGAAGGTGCCGGTGCCGATCACCCCCAGGCGGTATGATTTGGAAAGATTTTCAATAGAAATCACCGGGGCTGCCATTTACACGGTATCCATGAAAGTGTTTTCTACATGATTAAAGGCGAGCATGCCGATCAGGAGCATGAAGGCGGTAAAGCCCGCGCTGTACAGCAGGAAAATCGGGTCAATAGAGCTGCTGCCTAAGAAGCCAAGGCGGAACACTTCAACAACCGGGGTAATGGGATTTGCCAGCAGCAGCCATCTCCATTTTTCCGGCACGCTTGAAAGCGGGTATATTACCGGAGTGGCGTACATGAACAGCTGCATGCCGAAAGTGACCAGCTGCTGCAGATCGCGGTATTTTGTAGTGAGAGCGGATACAATTATTCCAATGCCTAAGCCGAGGAGCGCCATAATCAGCACCAATACCGGCAGGGCAAAAATCCATACGGTGGGTTTTATTTTTGAGCCGGTGAGTAAAAAATACAGCAGGAAAAGAATAAACACGCCGAACCGAATGCCAAAAGAAATGAGGTTGGAAATGACCACGGAAACAGGCACGCTCAGGCGCGGAAAATAGACTTTACCGAAAATGCCTGCATTGGCGATGAATGTATTTGAGGTGCTGACCAGACAGGTAGAAAAATACACCCAGACAGTATTGCCCGCCATATAAAAAAGAAACGGCGGCAGATCATCTGTGGAAAGCCTGGCAATGTTGCCGAATATTATCGTGAACACGATCGTTGTCATAATCGGCTGAATTAAATGCCACAGGGGTCCCAAAATGGTTTGCTTATATACAGCGACAAAATCCCGCCAGACCATAAGCCGGATAAGATCGCGATAGCGCCAGAGATCCCCCAGCCGCAAATCCCACCAGGGCGCGCTGAGGGCGTAAAACGGTATCCCAGGTGTTTTGTGAATCAGTCATGTATGTATGCATAAAAAATGTTAATTTTTACGCTGCGGGGCTGCCTAATCTGTATTTTTTTGACTCCCAGATGAGCAGATGGGGCCGCTGCTTGAGCTTTTTTTCAAACTGACGATACTCGTCGAAGCTCATCACCAGTGAACGGATCTTGCGCTTGATGTATTTTTCGGTCTTCTGCGAGAGGTCGGCCAGCTGCCCCATATTGATGCTGCCGACAAGCAGAAGATCGACAATGCCCGTATCTTTGCCCTCGGCATAATCGTCTATAAGATAAGCCCGCTCCAGGTCCCCAAGGCGAATGACGATACCGTCGATCACCTGGTCAATGCCCATTACTTTTGCAACCATGGATTTAAGCTCGGGGAAAAGAGGATGCTGCTCATTGGCCAGATAATTAACCTGCCTGCCGTTTTTTTTTGTATGGAGAAAACCGGCGCTTGTGAGCTGCGCAAGCTCTTCGCGGACAGCATTGGTCGATACATCGAAATCCTTTGCAAGCTCGCGCAAATAGGAGCTCGTGCCCGGGTTGCAAAAAAAACGCATCAACAGTTTTATGCGTGTCTTAGAAGATATGAGGCCGTTGAATAGACCAACCATTTTTATCCTTTAATGAGTAGTTTTTCTACTCTTAATATAGCAATAAATTTTGACGATTGCAAAATTTTTTTAAGCTATCTGACGAAAAATCGTCAGCAGGAGCTTGTATCATCAAAGCTCTTCCTGACTAGCATGCTTGAAGGCTCTTTTTACCTGCTCGTACAGCCCAGGGGGGCTAATGAACCTTTTCGCCGTATTCTTTAAGGTGGCGTCGAATTATTTTTCGTATCCACGCAGGAACAGGGCCTCGCTCGACAAGCGCATTGATCGCAGCGAAAAGCAAGCATCGCATATAAAACCACCACCTCTGGAGCAGAACAGGAATTCCGGTATGCCAGCGGCCGCAGGTGGTATGGATTTTTTTATATGACCGGGCATGTCTGCGCAGCACTTTTTTGAGTGTTTTAAAATACGCCGGCACATCCAGCATTTCACCCTTGGAGGCATGATATATGGCAGAGGGCAGCACATAAATGCCAAGCCCATCTTCCTGCATTCTCAGGCAATACTCCACCATATAGAGATGCCAGCCATCACAGACTGCGGCATCAAGCTGATGCTTTTTGAATACCTGCCGCGGAATAACAACACAGCATTCGTCAACGGTCATGACCCTTGCCGGTGTATCTGTTTTTCGTCCTGCCGCCACAGGCGGTATGCCATGCAAGCTGTTTGAAATCACCCGTTTTTCTTCAGCATTGACGCCGGCAACACCGGCAATACCGAGGTCCGGCAGTTCCGCAAGCATAGTTTCTGTCTCTTCAAGAAAGGCCGGAGAGCAAAAATCGATGTCCTGATGTGCAAACAGGATATAGGCGCTATCGGACTGCAACTGTGAAGCGCCATAGTTTAAAGCCTGCGCGGCAGACCTGAAGGCGCCCGAGCTGTTATCAAGCGCTATAAGTTCATAGTGTACGGTTTGAGCCCGCAGGCTTTTTTGGAGGAAATCATCCAGGATATTTTTATTATTATAGACACAGACAATGGAAAGCATGCTGAACCGTTTATTCTATTTCAGCGATTAAGTTGAAGGGGTCTTTCATAAGAAAAGCCGGTTTGTTTTAATCGTGACTGCTCCGGAAGGAGCCAGAAGGTTATTTGATAACTTTATCCATGATCCCTGCTCTTTCTGCTGCTTTGCGAATAAGGGCCTTTGTGCATTTTTCAAACTGGAAAAAATGCTTAAAAAAATACCGGTAGGCCAGGGTCTTTTCAATTTCCTCAAAGGCCTCTCTGCCGGCCCTGTTTTCCAGGAGCTGCTCAAACAAGAACGAGATATTATTCAAATATAATGCGGTATGATTTTGTACGATTTGAGCATGTAACTGCGCCTGGTATTTATTGGTTACATCTCTCATTGAAGTATGCCCCTGGCGATAATAATACAACATTTCCGGAATTCTATAAACCTCTCTGCCCAATTCGATAATAGACAGCCAGAAATCATAATCCTCCCAGCCTAATTTCATGTTTACATTATAGCCTCCGCCGGCGACCCAGTCATCTTTTCTAAAAAAAGCAGCGTGAGGAATCAAATTACAAATTAAAATTTCAGGCAATGAATAGGGCTTCAAATTAAATTTTCTGGTCATTGAGCCGAAAAATTTAGTCTCACAATAAACAATGCCCATATTGGGGTTGCTCTCAAGCACTTTGACCGCTTTGCTCGCATAGTCCGGAGCTATTTTGTCATCGGAATCAAGAGGCAAAATATATTTACCCTTCGCCATGCTGATGCCCGTGTTTCTTGCTGACGGCAATCCCTGATTTTCCTGCTTGACATATTTAACCCGGGCATCAAGCTGACAATATTTCTGCGCAATCTCTTCTGTGTTGTCAGATGATCCATCGTTTACAATAATGCATTCAAGGTGAGAATATTTTTGTTGAAGTACGCTGTCTATCGTTTCCGGCAGGAAATGAGCGTAATTGTAGCAGGGGGTAATTATGGAGATTAATGGCAGTTCATTTTTCATGACATTGACCCGGTTTAGAGAAAAAATTTATTAACGGTTTGCAAGCAGCTCTTATCAGTTGAAATCCTTCCTCAGCGGAGGAGATGCTTATTATGACTGCTTTGGCTCACAGAGCAGTTGAACATATTCCCGGCAAAAATCGCTATTGCGGGCTGCCTGCTGCAGCGCAGTGTTATAGGCATTACGTGACATCCGGTGAAACTCCTCACGGTCGCCAAGAATATGATGGATTGTTTCCACAAATGCATCAACAAGCAGATTTTCATCCTGCTCATCTATCAGAAACCCGGAGGTGCCATTGTGCACATGCTCATCAATAGCTCCAACATGTGTTGTTATCGGAACAACGCCACAGGCCATTGCCTCCATCAGCACAAGTGGAAATCCCTCGAATTCTGAAGTTATGAGGATTATATGAGCAGCCGAATAAAAATTATTCAGGCTGGCATCATCGAAAATTTCGCCTTCAAAAACGCAATGCTGCCGATCCTCGGGTGAGACGCTCTGTGCGACATCGCCAATAAGCGAAAAAACCACATCTGGATTTATAGCTGCAAACCTGGCGGCGATTTTGCCGACCAGATGCACCCGTTTTTCCTTTGTCCCTCTTCCCACATACAGAACACGCATTTTTTCAAAAGATTTTTCTTGATAGTGGCCTGGAACAGGCACTTTATTTTCAATAATTTTTATTCTGTTTACATAGGCGGGGCTCACGCCGTTTGCGGCGTATAATTGCGAAAAATCATCCAGGATTTTTCTGCTTATCACAACCCGGTGGTCCAGCAGGGGGACAAGCGGCAGCGAATACATTTCCAGTATGCCGGTGAAGGAATGGATTATATCAATTTTTTTTATTTGCTCGGCAAAATACGGCAAACAGTGATAGAAGAGAAACGAATTGCAGCCGAACACCACTGCATTGCCGGCTCTGTTGATAATTTCCGTTAAACATCCGATAACAACAGGGCTCCAAACGGGGCTCTCGGAAAAAAAAGAAATGTCAAGCAGGCGTGATCCCCGGGAAAAAGCTTTTTTAAAGGCCTTGTTGTTGGATTTGCAGCAGATGATAACTCTTGGTTTATAGGCTTGCAGGCAGGAAATAATGTCGGCATGAACCCGTTCCGCACCGCCGGTATGGTAGTAGGGGCATAATAAGAATATCGCAGGGTCCAGAGAAACCTGTTTTTTCATAAAAAAACTGCAGAGCCTGCCGATACGCCTGCCGCATGCCAGGAGACCTGTTTTGATATGCTTTTTGAAGGCTTTTCGTGCCGGGAAAAATCTTCGCAACAGTTCCTGGCGCCTTAATCGGACCAGCTGCTTACGGCACAACAATGCAAACTGCCTGTTTTCCGGATAGGTCAAAGGGCTTGGCGTTGTTCGGCTGCCGAGGAGCGCAGCAGAAAAAATGAAGACAAGTTTTTTATAGAGAATTCGCGGCGTCCAGCCCTCTCTAATGCTGGCGTGCGGCGCATCCCGATATACCGCCAGCGCTTTATCTAAAATCCATACTTCTCCGAGAGGCGCGATTCGCAGCCATAGTTCGTAATCTTCACCAGAAGCAAGCTCAACTGCTTCGTTCAGCATGCCGGATCGGGATAAAATTGATCGACGTATGATGGCCGTGGAATTGATTATGGAGTTGGTTGCCACAAGCGATGCAAAGGTGATTTTTCTGGTGGGCGGCATCTGTAAAAAAAAAGGAGCGCCGGTGTCTATGGGGTTCTCGCCATTCCATCTGTAGGCATTAGCGCCGAGAAGGGCGCATGCCGGATGTTGGTCCATAAAAGAAAGCTGAGTTTCAAGTTTTTCAGGCAGCCAGAGATCGTCATCGTCAAGGAAAGCAATGAGCGGGGCGCTGCCCTGCCGTATTGCCCGGTTGCGGGGGGCTGCGGGTGTTCCGGCATGCAGTGCCGGGCAGATACACAAAGCGGCCGTCTTTAAGAAAAGGCGCAACAGCCGCAAGGGTTTCCGGCGTTTCTCCATCCTCAGCTATAAAACAGCGCCAGTCGGAAAAAGTCTGCTGCTGGACGCTCTTGAGCGTTTCCGGCAGGACCTCTGCCCTGTTGTATGTGGGCACTATAATGTCAACAAGTGCCATAGCGTTCTTAATTCTCCGGCTGTTTTTTTGACTTGTTCATGCGGCACATAAGAAGTTAAACAGCTTTTTGATGTTGCCGGCGGACTTGCAGGGGCAAGCCGCGAAAAAAATCGCTGATGCACTATGGCAGCTGAAGCCGCATCTGAATGAGACCCCTGCCACAATCAAGCGCCATACTGTTCCAGTACAGGACGGCCCGAGATGTGTAATTCGTCTGGCCGGCTCGCGCCGACACAAGCACGCTGTCGGGTTGATATGTTTTGCTGAAAAAACGATGGTGCTATAAGATTCAATTATTTTTTTACTATTTTGAGTAGTATTCTGGTAGAATATCATATGTTGTTTAAACATGCAAATACACTGTTTCCGTGTTTTGCTCAGCCGGGCTGTTTTAAAATACATTTAACCAGCACTCACCATAAGCAGGTGAAGTTTTGTTTTTTGCAACGAGACAGAGTACTAAAACGTATGAGGGTGAAGCGGCTTCGATGGTATTATTGACGCGACTGCAGAGTAACACGTGCGGACAGTAAAGAAGCAAAACGGCTGGATGCGCATATCTTTTGCGGTCATGATGACACCGATATGCAGCCTGGCATCATACAAGCGGTTAACGAGTGTGGCGGTCCTGCAAAGCTGTGCGGATCAGTAGGGGCTTTTTGAAAATGTTAAAGATGCTAAAACCAGATAGAATAAGACTGTGCCGGTGAGCACGATCAAAAAGACCATTATGATCAATCAGACAAAACTTATTATTGAGCCCGGCCGGGCTGAGAAAAATTATTTTGCAGACCTGTGGAGGTATCGGGAGCTTTTCTACATTCTCAGCTGGCGCGATATCAGTACGCGCTACAAGCAGACGTTTATCGGCATTCTCTGGGCTTTGATACGGCCTTTTCTAACCATGGTCGTTTTTACCGTGGTTTTCGGCAAACTGGCAAAGCTGCCGGCAGAGGGCGGAGCCCCGTATGCAATCATGGTATATGCCGCCCTGCTTCCCTGGCAGTTTTTCGCCTCTTCGCTGACAGAGGCAAGCAACAGTCTTATCGGCAATGCCCAGCTGATTACCAAGGTCTATTTCCCGCGAATGATAATACCCTCAAGCTCCATCATAACCTGCTTTGTCGACTTTCTCATCTCGTTTGCCATCCTTATTATGGTCATGATATATTATCGGTTTATGCCCACGTTGAACATTCTATTACTGCCGGTCTTTTTAGTGATGGCCTTTACCGCAGCGCTTGGCCTGGGGCTTTACATTACGGCCCTGAATGTCAAGTACCGGGATTTCAGATATGTCGTTCCTTTTATTGTGCAGCTGGGACTTTATATTTCGCCAGTCGGCTTCAGCAGTTCCATTATACCGGAACAGTACAGGCTTCTGTACTGCCTGAATCCCATGGTTGCGGTGATCGACGGATTTCGGTGGGCAATTATAGGCACGGGCATGTTCATGTACTGGCCCGGGTTTTTTCTTTCGCTTGCCGTTACGATTTTTTTTCTGATACTGGGGATTAGAAAATTTCGTTCCATGGAAAAAAGCTTTGCGGATATGATTTAGCGGGCCGGGAGGGCCCGCGCAACCAGTGTCCTTTTCAACACTATCTCAGCAATAGCAGAAGGATATTTCGAGCATGTCAGATGTAGTGATACAATCCGAAGGGCTGGGCAAGTCATATACAATAAGCCATCAGCACCGGGAACGATATACGGCACTGCGCGACGTACTGACCAACAGGGTGAAAAATGCCTGGGGCCGCATCCGTAATTCGCACTATTATGATCATGACACTGTTGAGGAGTTTTGGGCCCTTAAAAACGCATCCTTTGAAGTCAAGCAGGGGGACCGCATCGGCATTATAGGGCGCAATGGCGCCGGCAAATCGACGCTTTTAAAAATTCTCAGCCGCATCACAGAGCCCACGACAGGCAGAGTTGAAATCACCGGCCGCGTGGCAAGCCTGCTTGAGGTGGGCACCGGCTTTCATCCGGAACTGACCGGCAGGGAAAATATTTTTCTCAATGGCGCCATTCTTGGCATGAGCCAGGCGGAGATTAAAAAAAAGTTCGATGAGATTGTTGCTTTTGCCGAGGTTGAACAGTTTCTGGATACCCCCGTCAAGAGGTACTCAAGCGGCATGTATGTCCGTCTTGCTTTTGCTGTTGCAGCGCACCTTGAATCAGAGATTCTGCTTGTTGATGAAGTGCTGGCTGTGGGGGATGCAGCATTTCAGAAAAAATGCCTGGGGAAAATGCAGGATGTTTCCACTCAAAGCGACCGGACCATATTGTTTGTCAGTCATAATATGACGGCGATACAAAGCCTTTGCAGCAAGGGGATACTTTTGACAAAGGGCGGCATTCAAAAAATGGGTGCAATTGACAGTGTGACAAATGAATATTTTTCAAATTTTTCCCACTGCCAGTTGCTCAACGAATGGGACTTCGATACTGCGCCCGGCAATGATGCTGTCCGGGTTAAAAAAGTGCATATACTGCCCAAGTCAGATGAGCCGGTAATAAATGTAACAACGCCTTTAGAGGTTGTTACGGAATTTTTTATCTGTCAGGAGAGCGTCACCGTAAAGAGTGTTTCTATGGCACTAAAAAATATTAAGGGTGATTATATTTTTGCTTCCGTTACAGAATGCAACTTCACAAAAGGACTCAATAGGGCGGCTGTGCAGATACCGGGAAATTTTTTAAATGATGATACGTACACAATCGATTTTTACTTTGTTAAGGATACCACTGTTTTTTTTCTTCATCAGGATTGCCTGGTCTTTCAGGTGAACGATATTCCAAGAGCAAGTACGGCGTATTTAGGTAAATGGGTAGGCGCCGTAAGGCCCACTTTGCATTGGAACTGCAGCCGCCTGGCTGATTATGTAGCGACCGACATTTAAAGTTCATAGATTCCGAAACCGTGCATGAACGGTGCATCGACTCGGAAAAAAAACTCGGTTGTTACCGGTCTCCTTGTTTCAGATTTTTTACCAGTACAACCGATCGTTTTCACATATAGGGTCAAAAACTTTCTACACCCCAGCTTTTAAGACAACCGGATATGAAAATTATGGATCATATTTTTAAAATCATGAAAATTATACTCCCTGCATATATTAAAAGATTTTTAGTAAAAACAATATTACCCTATCTTAACAGGGGAAATCAGAAAAAATATGGCTGCCCGGTTTGTGGAGCTAAGGTAGCAGATTTTAAATTATTATATGATGGTCACCTGAATGGTTTTGCAAAATATGGTTATATATATCCCTTATATTACTGGGAGACATTTAATTATGTGAAGTACCGATGCCCTGAATGTGATGCAAGTGATCGCGACAGATTATACGCCCTGTTTTTAGTAAAAAAATTTGATTCTCTTGATAAATTTAAAAAATACAAATTTATTGATTTTGCACCGGCACCGGCACTTTCGAAAATGATTTCCGGCTTTGATTTTATTGAATACCGCAGCGCAGATCTCATGATGGAGCATGTCGATGACCGTGTTGATATTACCAACATGCAAATCTACAGCGACAACTCTTTTGATTTCCTCTTATGCTCCCATGTGCTGGAACATGTTGAGAATGATATTCTGGCCATGCAAGAACTTTACAGGATATTAAAACCGGGGGGGTGGGGAATTATTATGGTCCCCATATTGGTTACACTTGAAAAGTCTCATGAAGATCCTTCCCTTGTCAGTGAGGCCGACAGGTGGAAGTATTTTGGTCAGCATGACCATGTAAGAATGTATGCAAAAGGGGATTTTATTGACAGGCTCTCTGCCGCGGGTTTCAAGGTTCAGCTCTATGATGTGAATTATTTTTCCGAAAAAATTTTTGAATATAACGGTATTCTTTCAGGTTCAGTGCTTTATGTTGTCGAGAAATGATACCTTCTGCTAATTATATTGCATTAAGGAAATTATAATGAAGGATTCTGTCCTTGTGCTGGTTGCTAATGAAAAATATTTGCCATTTGCAAAAAAACTTTTTGGCAATGCCATAGCGGCCGGTAACTGGAAAGAAGATTTGCTTTTAATAACAAATGATGAAAATGTTAAGCCCTTTAAAATAGGCTCCCGGGATGTGCAGGTAAAACATGTCAGACCAATTGAGGAGAGCGATTTTTCATGGTCCGTGTACAACCAGATTGTTTGGAATAAACTCAATCTTTTTGAAGAGGATATGAAGCAGTGGGCACATATAGTCTATTTAGATTGTGATATAACCATTCAGGGAGATATTAATGAACTGAGAAGGGTTAAAGCTTTTTCTGCAGTGCCATATAAAGCATATAGATTAAATGCGCTTTTTCTCAATAGAGAAAGTCCAACTTATAAAGAACTTTTAAAAAATTTTGATTTGAACGCTTTACCCCTTAATTCGGGAGTAATGGCATTTCCTTCCAGCATAATAAGCAATAAAACGTATAATGAAATGATTGAATTATATAAAAAATATAAATATATTATGTATAGTGACGATGAGGTTTTAAACCTTTTTTACTATAAAAGATGGAAAAAGCTTAAAATAACATATAGCTACGATTTAGAACATTATAAGGAATATTTAATAAATAGAAAACCGCCAAGAATAATACATTATGTTCATGACAAATCATGGCAAAGTGTTATTGATCACGGGTATGGGATTCCAACAATATGGCAGGACAACATGTATGAGTTGTTACATATTCGAGTTTACCTTAAATTTCTTTTTAGAAGATTAAAAAGAATAGTCTTTAAACTTGTTTCTAAATTTTTATCTTTTTCTGGCTATAAAAAAACAGGATAAATTTATTTTTTATTTGCTATAGGAGTCTGTTTTTATTTATTATTTTTTTTGAAAAATACCAATAATCATATGACTAAAAAAAGCACTGTTGATATTAAGAAATATTTTTGATATAAAATCGAATTTTTCTAATAATTTTTGTATTTTAAAAAGGGGGTATAATGAATATTTTTTATTATGAACGTCTCGCATATGATAATTTCCCAGAATAAATAAAGGATCAAATCCGCCAACATAATTTACATATATTAAATCCAAATTAAAATTTTTTCCAATTGTATTTAAGTAGTGTTTGCTCGATATTTTTAAGTTATGATGGCTCAGAAAGGATGTCATTTTGTAATATTTAAACAACATTTTATTAATCATTCCCGCCGTATTGGGGATGACGAGCAAAAGATACCCTTTATTTTTCAACAATCTCAAATGTTTTTCAATAATTTCAGTCGGGTCCTCATAATGTTCTATAAAACCTATTGAATAAACAATATCAAAATAATTTTCTGGCAATTCATCACTTAATATTTCGGTATTATAAATCCTTCCATTTATTCCAAAATGTTTTAGATTTTCAATTGTAAGTTGATATCCTATGGGCGCCGTATCACATCCTGAAACATTATAAGATAAATATTTGTTGAACCAAGCCAGCCACCTGCCCGGGGCGCAACCCACTTCAAATATTTTTATATCAGCATCATTAGGCAGATATTTTTGAAAAACATCAAGTAGTGCCTGATTCCAGCGAATTGCCTTATCGGCAATGACTGGAATTTTTATTCCATCCCAATATTTGTCCCAAAAATTTTTATCTGCTAATTCATTTTGCATAAAATGACGCCAAAATATTTTTATTCTGTTTTAGTAGTGTTACAATGTTTTGTAAAGAAAACAAGCTGCAAAGATTTGAGCCCTGGTTATGCTGGAAATTTTAAGCGCTGACAGTTCGCTCGCGTCCTAAAACATACTTCTTACCCCTGCTCCCAATCACGGCCGACTTTCAGTTCTCGCAAATAAAGCTTCAAAAACTCAAGACCTGTTTTTGTGCTCGGGGATCCTTCTCTTCCATCGATACGGGAATCCTCGTGAGTAGGGAATTCCGCAACTTTCAGCCCTTTTTTAAAACAACGTATCGAACTCTGATATTCAATCGTGTACCCCGGTCCATCGAGGGCCAGAATGTTCCAGGCGGATTTGGTGATAGCGCGGAACCCGTTGATCGTATCCGTCACAAAACCTGTCCGGTTCCAGGTAAGATTTGCCATGAGGTTGAATATATTATTCGCCCATTTCCGCCACTTGAAAAAAAGATCATCTTCCTCATTGTGAGCACCTTTTATCATTCGGGTCCCCACCACCATGTCATACCCCTGTTCGAGGAAGGGGCGGAATTTTGGAATATCCAGAGGATCTTCGTTGCCATCCGGGCTGAAAAACAAAAGCGCATCTCCCCGGGCTTTCTGAAAAGCGACTCGAAATGCCTCGCCCCTGCCTTTTACCGTCTGGCCATGAACCGTTATCCCGCGTTCCCGAAGGAATTCCGCCGTCCCGTCAGTGCTGCCGCCGTCAACGGCAAAAATCTCATCGACCGCATCCTGCGGGATTCTGTCGAAAACAGCCTTCAGCCCTACAATTTCATTGTAGGTGAGGATCACCAGAGAAATTTTCACAGGTTCCTCAAAAACGACGCATACGTGATTTTTACGCCCTGTTCCAGCGTGACGCGTGAAGTCCAGCCGAGGGCTTTCATCCGGCTCACATCGAGGAGTTTGCGATACATGCCATCGGGCTTGGTTGGGTCGAGTTTTATTTTTACGTCCAGGCCCACCACTCTTGCGATGGTTTCAGCAATTTCAACAATGCTCAGATCTTCCCCGATTCCCACATTGACAGGGGCTTCGTCAGAATAATGCAACATGAGGTGAAGCAGCCCGTCGGCGCAGTCATCGCTGAGCATGAATTCGCGCCGGGGCTTCCCGGATCCCCATACTTCGAGCTCATGGTTGCCCTCCTGCTTCAGGCGGTGCAGTTTGAGAATTATGGCCGGCACGAGGTGCGAACGCTCAAGATCGTAATGATCCCCGGGCCCATAGAGATTGGTCGGAATGGCGGAAATAAAATCACAGCCGTATTGTCTGCGATAGAACTGGCACATCCGCACTCCGGCAATTTTCGCAATGGCATACCCCTCATTCGTGGGTTCAAGCGGTCCGGTGAGTAGATCCTCTTCCCGGATGAACGTAGTGATGTTTGTCGGATAGATGCAGGAACTGCCAACAAAGAGCAGCTTTTTTACACCGTGGATACGGGCGGCTTCGATGACATTGCTCTGCATCTGGATGTTCTCGTAGAGAAAAGAGCCGGGCTCCTGCATGTTCGCCTTGATGCCACCGACTTTTGCAGCCGCAAGAAAAACAAATTCCGGTTTCTCCTTTTCAAAAAACCGGAAGGTCTGCTCCTGACTCATCAGATCGAGCTCCTGATGGGTTTTGAGAATCAGATTCTCGAACCCGCCTTTTTGCAACTGTCTGACACAAGCGGAACCGAGCAAGCCGCGGTGGCCGGCGACATAAATTTTTGCAGTAGGCTTCATTATGATTGCACCGCTTTGGATTTGAAAAGCTGTTTGAACAAAATCCAACAGAAAAGCACCGCACTTAAAATCCGGTTCCGCTCATAATGCCCGGGGAATCCCTCCCGCTCAATCGTCGGGTATTCATCGATTATAAGTCCATGTTGGATCGCAAGAAGGGTCATCTCGAAAAACACGCTCTCCCCCCGCTCTGAAAGACGAAGACTGAGAAATGCGCTTTTCTTGAAAGCCCGGAAGAGGTTATTGCAGTCGGAAATATTGGAGTTAAACCCTATGTTCAGCAGAAAACTGAAAAACCGATTCCCGATAGAGCGAAAAAATGAGGCCCGTTGGGTCTGGCGTCCGCCGCCCGGCAGAAACCGGCTGGCAATCACAAGGTCAGCACCCTGATCGAGCTTGATGAGAAGGTTGTTCACGTCTTTCGGATCATCAGCTCCATCCGCACCCAGGATAACGATGTTCTCACAGGAGGAAGCCGTTACGGCCATTTTCAGAAGCTCGCCCTTGCCGCCTTTGGATTGAATAATTTTGAATCCATACCGGGCGAAATATTTTTCCACCTCTGAATCCATCTCTGATACGGCCAGGATGTATTCATCAAACCGCTGCTCCTTCAGGCTTTCGGCAAACACCTTCGAGGATTCCTTAATCTGCAGGGAAAGCAAAATCAACGACCGTTTCTCATTGCGCGTGTGTTTGCTGCTGAAATAGTTCGTCATCACGTCAACGATGTGAGCCTTCTCCAGTTCGGACAATCCCTGGTGGGAAGCGATGTAAAAACCGTTATTGTTGATCCACTTAGCCACCGGATAATCATCTTCGTTGATCGCCAGAGCTTCCTTGTAATACGGCTGGTTTGTCAGCGGCAGCATGTCGCGCGTTTCAACGCCGTTGGCTTCCAGGTAGTTCACGAGTTCGTTTTTGTTTTCATGGCGCAAGACGATCGGAAACATCATGAAAGCATGACCCGCACCGGGCCTGAGTGAGGGAAGCTGCATGTGCCCGGTAAGAGGTTTGAGCTTTTCGATGAGATACTGGCCGTTCTGCCAGCGTTTTTTCATCATGCCTTCATGGTCTTCCAGTTCAGCCAGTCCGAGCGCACCTTCCAGTTCGGTGACCCTCAGGCTGTACCCCATCTGAACGAATGAAAACCTCCGCTGGATTATCATCTGGAGCTCTTCCGGGCTCTTGTCCTTGTCATCGTCAATATTGAGGTAGATGGAATCCCGACCGTGATTCATCAGCGACCGAAGTGCGATTGCCAAATCCGGCTGGTTGGTGGTGCAAAGCCCGCCTACCCCGGTTGTTAAAATATGGGCGACATAGGTGGAGAAGCACCCTACATCCCCGAACGATCCAACAGACTTCCCGTTGAGGCGGGTGAACATCGTCTCGCACGAATCCTCGATCACGCGGAGCTTGTGCTCTTTCGCGATCGCCATGATGCGATCCATGTCGCACGGATGGCCGAAAAGATGCACCGGAATGATGCAGCGGGTGCGCTCGGTTATTGCGGCTTCGATTTTGTCAGGGTCGATCTCGTAATACACCGAATCCACATCCACGAACACAGGCTTCATGTTCAACTGCAGAACTATGTTGGAAGTGGCGATGAACGTACAGGCAGGAACAATGACCTCGTCGCCGTCTGCCCAGCCAGATTTGTTTTTCAATGCTGCCAGCGCTATCATCAGCGCGCAGGTTCCGCTGGCGGTCATCACGGCGAATTTGCAATCATGAAAAGCTGCGAAGCGGGATTCAAATTTCTGGGTGTACGGGCCATAGGTAAGCCGCTCTGAGGTCAGAACATCATTAATGTAACGCCGTGCGCGCTCTGTGGTTTTAAAGGTTCCTACACCGATCATACCTTAAGTCCCCGGGATTTTATGGAGGATGTGGGGCATCCTGCTTATCGCTTAGTGGATACCAGATAGTTGTTTAAAATGTTTCTGAAATTAGCTTTGTTTCCGTCCGTAAGCCAAGAGTTACGGATGAACTGAAAACCCGACCTTTTTTTTGATCAGTATTTCTTTTATATACAGTTGCCGGTTAGGCTTATTCTCGTTATTCGAAAAATATATGTTAAAGCTTATAATGTCGCCCTTTTGACAATTGAACACACCACTTCTAAGCACCTTTTCTTTTTCAACCGTCCACTCGCCTATAATTTTATCTTCCCCCCTCAGCCCATCTTTCCACTTTACTGATTCCAGCTTCATTAAAGGGAAAACACCCGCGCCGGGAGAACCGTATGCCGTAATCTCTACCTCATATTCCCCCTCTTCAAAAACAACCGTTGGCGAGCAAAAAGGGGTGGTGATTTCCCAAGACATTTGATTTGACGTTGCAATCAATGGAGTTTTTTTTCTATAATTGCTGCCTTTAAAGTCGTTCAGTTTAAATTCAAAAAAATCCCTGCTGGTGTCCCAGGTTGCAGAATCGCAAAAATTTGCATCCACTTTTAATATATCAACCATTGGCGACATGGGAAACCAATCCAAAGGAAGACTGCCCTCACCAAAAGACTTAACAGCGGCAATATTTAAAAAAGACTTATTGTATTTTAACAAAATCGGGAGTTTTATATTATTCGTATAATTTCTGCCCACTACAATATAGTCAAAACCTTCATTCCAGAACCAAACGGGATCTTTTTCAAGTTGCCCGATAAGAACGTACTTAAAACCAAGCTTATCAAGATCTGGTTTGTACCATCTTAATTCATTTACTAAAGCAGCTTTTTGCGTCTGTTCGACATTCTTCTTCATCCATTCAACTGCCAAAACCCTTGAGTCTTTTGTATTATATGCTTCAAGAGACCAGTTTATTGCTTTGTATAAAGGGTTTGATAATACAAGAATAATTGCCAAGACAAAACAGGTTTTCCTGTATACAGCAGGCGTTTTTATTTTTTTTAGAATTTCAGACGCAAAATTTAAAACCTGACAGATAAAGAGACCAGCAAAAATGCAAAGAAAAGCATTTACTGCCGTCATATTGCGCATGAAATTTCCCTGCATAGTTGACATGTACAACACAAAAACTATGGGGTAGGCCAGCAGTATAAGGTGTACTCTCCAGTTGACAAAAAAGCCGGAAATCATCCCTAGAAAGGCAGAATAAAGAATAAAAATTCCTACCCCGCCACCACCACCCATGGCCCATCGGTCTTGGCAAAATGCGTGATAATAGTAAAGCAACTGTGTCCATATCGTATATTGTCCGGTTGGAATTTTCCCCGAGGCAATATCAGGATTACTGCTGAATACATTCCATCCTGGTGTGTGGCCGTAATGCCAAATAGCCCATCCTGCGCCATTTTCAAAAAAACCGGGCAAATCACCAATAGAGTAAGGGCATCCGATAAGAAATCCTAAAGGAACAGTAACTAATATAATCAAAATATCGGGATTAAATAATCTGCTCTTGTGCTTATTTAAAACATGAGCCAATAATGGCAAAATTACGACCGGCCAGGAATTATATTTAGCCGCTATGGATAATCCGGCCAGAAGGCCGGAAATCAGATACAGCTTTTTTTCTCCCCTGAGCATTAATAGAATAGAAGAAAATGCTGTTGCCAGAATAAAAAATGCAGTTGGTACATCAACCGTAATCCAGATCGATAAACTAAGGTGCCCAAGGCAGCAGGCCAAAAATAATGAAGACAGCAATGCTGCGAGCAATGAGGAGTAATATCTGCTGCAAAGTAAATAGACAATGCCGACCGACAAAGTTCCGAAAAGGACTGTTAAACGCCTGCCCCATACATAGAAAACAGGGTGGCTTATCGTCCAGTACCATTCTGGTGTATCTGCATTTGTTAATATGTCCTTCAAAGGTAAGAATGTGGTGGTTAGTGGATCAGTAAGAATAGAAATGTAACAAAGAATTGCATTTATGGCGTGAATATATACTGTTAAATTCGGATATGTAGAATCATGTGGATTGAAATCCCCCGTTTTTAAAATCCTCAAGGCGGTGTGCATCAAGTGGGGTTCATCACAGTGCCAGGGATAGGGCAGCCCTGTTTGTATACCAAAGATCCTTAGATAATAAGCCAAACAGAGAACAAGGCCCAGCAAGAGCCATTCTTTGTTATCGTAGAGTATTTTAAAAATTCGCCTCATATAAACACATGATTTTCTTATTTTAAAAGGCACAATCACACATTTGCGTCACAGTATGCGATTTTTTTCGAAGCAAATGCGCCGCTGTCCAGACACATAGCGACGGCACCGGAATTAGTGCATCCGGCAAAAGTTTAAACAATAGGCTCGTATTTTCAATGTGTTCTATATCTCGAAGGATGGCTGTGAGTCAAGGCAAAAGCCAGCGCAAGCGGGTTGGAAAACCGCTTTAATGGCAATGTGGCGTTGGGTATAAACATCTTGTCGCGCGTTGTTCTGAGTGATATGTTGGAATATATAATTCGCATGGGTTTTATGGCACGAACCCTTCCCGTTTGTCCGGGCGTCACCATGTCAAACAGGGGTTTCTGTTTCAAAAAAAGCGCTGATTCAGGTATAATTAATTTTAAGAAACTAAAAAGGAGATGTTAAAGCGATGAGTTTTCAATATATTCAGGAAATTCCTTCGGCAGAGTCGATACGTGAAGCTTTGCCTGTGCCGGAAAACCTTAAAAAAGTAAAACTGGCGCGTGACAAGGAAATACGGAACGCCCTGGACCGTACAAGCGATACATTTCTGCTGATCATCGGCCCCTGCTCAGCTCATCACGAAGACGCTGTATGCGAATATATCTCGCGGCTGGCAAAATTGCAGGAGCAGGTTGCCGGGAAATATCGTTATCATTCCCCGCATCTACACCAACAAGCCCCGCACAACGGGCGTAGGCTACAAGGGCATGGTGCACCAGCCTGACCCGCAGAAGGAGCCCAATATCGCCGAGGGCATCAAGGCGATACGACAGATGCATCTGCGGGCGCTGCGCGAATCGCACCTGACATCGGCCGATGAGATGCTGTATCCCGACAATACGCCGTATCTTGAAGATCTGTTGAGCTATGTGGCCATCGGCGCACGATCGGTTGAAAATCAGCAGCACCGCCTCACGGCCAGCGGCATGGATATTCCCATCGGCATGAAGAACCCCACCAGCGGCGATGTCGGAGGTGATGCTGAACTCAATTTACGCTGCCCAGCGCTCCCATGTCTTCGTTTATCCCCATTGGGAGGTCCGCACGTCCGGCAATCCCTATGCCCATGCCATTCTGCGTGGAGCGGTTGATTTTTACGGCCACAGTATACCCAACTATCACTATGAGAATCTCATGCGCGTTGCTGAGAACTATATTGAACGCAACCTTGCAAACCCGACAATTATCATTGATACGAATCATGCAAACTCCGACAAGCACTACCAGGAGCAGCCCCGCATCGGCATGGAAGTTATGCAAAGCAGGCAGCATTCGCCGCTGCTGAAGGATATCGTCAGGGGGCTTATGGTGGAAAGCTATCTGGTGGACGGAGCGCAGAAGGTCTATGAAAATGTGTATGGCAAGTCGATCACCGATCCGTGCATGGGATGGGATGCCACGGAGGCGTTTGTGAAGAATCTGGCCGATGTGGTGTAAAGCACGCGTTCAACTATAAACTGGACTTCGTCCTTTTCAAGGAATAAGTTTGTTGTCCACAAGATATCTGTAAAGCTGTTGGGCAATAACCATATATCCTTGAGGAGTACAATGTCCATCCTTCTCATAATACAAAGTCTTATTTCCCGAGGCTTCCATCATTCCAGGTAATATATCAAAAAACCCCGCATCATGTTCCATTGCAAATGAAGATAGTCTTTGAGCAGGATAAAAATGAGTTTTATCCCATGGCCCTTTTTGGGGAATATGAATAAACACAATTCGCGGGCTTTGAGCTCAGCCGCTATTTTAACCATTTTTTGATATTCTAATTCTACAGTCTGCCAATCCTTTTCATAAAATCCATTTGGTTTATATATTTCGTTCCAGTCTCCACGAGGTCTGTTTTGCTTCAATGCTCGATATGAGATATATTTTTTCAATGCATATCGACATACATAAGAATTGCTATAAAGAAAAACCCCTATCCTTCCAAGAGATTTAGCCTCACGAGAGGTGAGAAATCCTGATGGGTCTACGGCCACGGCATCAATTCCTTCATGGGTGTCTGAAACATCATTTGGCAGAAACCCAACCAAAATAAGATCCGGGTTATATTTTTTTCCATAATGCTGCAGGAGAAGACGTTCTGTTTCCGGGAAATATCGTGGAACCCCCGCTTTGATAATTTCCACCTTTTTCTGCTTTTCAACACGTTGATTTAACATCGTTTCTAACGTATAGAGAAACGTCTCTTCTAGTTGCGCCCCTGCTCCAAAGGTGAAACTGTCACCCAATCCAAGAATCCGAAAAACGTTGCCATTTTTTTCTTCAGTATGCTCAACATCGCGAAAACCAAAACTATTGGTTTCAATATCGTAAACAAATTCACCTGTTTCTGAACGCTGATGCAGTTTCAGAAACGGGTTCGTTTTATAGGGCAAGACAGGGTCTGATATAAAAATTTTATATAGATTAGTTATTGGCGGCACTAGATGAAATACGCGCATTCCTATCTCACCGATGGAGAGTATGATGGTAAAAGTAAAAAAAAGCATGGCAGTGAAAAAAATAAACTTTTTAGATGATTTCATGTAATGTCTTCTGCCTAACGATTAAGCTAAAAGGGTTCCATACTGCGGCTGTTTCAGAAGCCAATATACTTAATCAATTGAACGCCGTAAATGATAATATGGGTGATTAGACAATGGCGCAGATAGCTGGCCTGTTTATTCCGTGAATACCCCAGCATTTTCCTACTGGGGCGATGGAAGAAAGCGGACTATACAGATCCGAACTATTCATTTGAAACCCGGATTTACTATGGCCGCGAACAATGATAAACGAACGTGGGCGGCGCTGTGCAACACCGCGGTTGGCTGATATATACCTCACCTGTCGGCCATAAAAGATATTTTTTTGTAAGCGGCTTGAGAGCGGCCGCACAACCGGTTCAAGTCATCTTGCCACAAGATGTTAGAGCTCTGACAGATTATCCTTAACAAAATGGCAATAGATGTTATTTCTTATCAATATTCTTTTGAAGATTAAAATTTGGACATTTAGTATGAATGCTGAAAAGAAGGATTTTTAAAATGTTTATATGCATTTTGTGTGGAACAGGTTTGTTGAAATTTTTATTTTTTTGCGGATTGTCATTCACGCTCTTGTCTTTAAATTTTTACACAAACTTTCTGCGCAGTGCAGAACAAAGCTGGTTTGCATTATTCGACAGGAGTTCCGACGCAGTATCATTGGGACGGCTCGTCAAATCAAAGCAGGATGGCATCTTTTCTTTTGGGGGGTTGTGCCTTGTTTGGCGTAACCGATGAAGCTACCTGAAAAGATTTGTTATGGTTTTTTAATGACAAATTTGATAACTATGATGCCTATATTAACAGCAAAAGAGTAGAGTGTTTTATTCCACCCTATTATTCGCAGATTTGCGGCCAGGGGATTTTTTTCAGCATTTTGGAGAAAATCATTCCTTGTTCTCCTTCCATTTAACTTTGTATCGTTCATTGCACTGCGGCTGTCTGACGGCCTTAGTTGTTATGGTAATCATAGCTTGGTTCTATGTCGAATTTGGTCTTTTTGCCGGATTAACAGTCCTTGTTTTTTCGCTCCTCTCGCAATGGCTGACTGTTTTTGCCCGAAACTTATGGTGGTCTACATGGGCTTTTTATATACCCATGGCTATGGTAATGCTTTACTTCCTGCGCAGAACAAAAAACAGACATACACAGTATTTCAAGCTGGGGCGCGTAGTTTTTTTTTCAGTTCTCATAAAAACGATATTTAATGGCTATGAATACATCACAACTACGCTGATTATGATGGTTGTGCCTTTTGTTTACTACAGCGTTTTCAATAAAGAGAGTTTTTCCTCATTTCTCAATGGTTTGATAAAAATAACAATGGGCGCGTGTCTTGCCATTGCAGTAAGTATGTGCATTTTGAGTTTGCAAATCGCTTCTATTTCCGGAAATTTTTTAGATGGTTACCGCCATTTGACATATACCTTCCAAAAAAGGACCCATGAAAATCTTGCATCTCCCCAAAACCAGTTTCTAGCTTCAAATATCGAAGGGATGCAGGCATCTACGATGTCTGTGGTTCGTAAATACCTGCATCAGGGGTTTTGCGGTTTTGATTTGAACACATTCAATTCCAGCTCTGGGGCTACTCATACCAGATATTACGTGAGTTATGCGCGTCTGATAGCGCTTTTTGTTTTGATGACATGCTTTTTGTACCTGTTCGCCAAACGAGGTGCAGCCCCGCATATCGCAGCGTTCCAGCATTAATTATTGCCACCTGGTTTTCCATTTTGGCGCCGCTCTCCTGGTTTGTTGTTTTTAAAGCGCATTCATATTCGCATCCTCAGCTGAATGCTATCGTTTGGCAGATGCCGTTCACGTTTTTTGGTGCGGCCATTACGGGCCTTGCGGTAAGAAACGTCTTTTCATGGCTGTGGTCATCTATACGGGAAGCGCTGCCAACCGGGTGATTGCAGACAGGCTCAATTTATTGTTTTCAAATAACCATCGCATCTACGGCCATGGTGGCTGAAAAAGGGAACATACACATACCGTCTTTTTAATTGCGCCCTTGCAGGATGAAATTCAGGCTGCCCACGTTGGGGGGCTGTTGAAACACCATTAACCAGCAGAGTTCACATGAAAACGCTATCGCTGAGAAGCATGAGCAGGCACTTCATCATACTGCTGACATATGCACTGACGGCTTTTTGCGTGCTGCACATTTTTATGCTCAATAATGGCTGGTTTCGCGAGCTGAAAGATTGGAGCTTCAGCTTTGATAGGATGGTATCATTTACTGCGGACAGGCCTTTTGCCTATCGTGTGCTGATGCCGGCGCTTGTGAATGCCGGCGCTTGTGTCTTCCCGAAAGACTTTCTCCGTGAGCACAGGCAGTGGCTGATCGAAGGTTCCCCGCTTGTGCGATATTCAAAAAATACATTATTCAGGTATGAAAGCCTTGCTTTAAAAGTCCATCTGCAATATTTTTACCTCTACCTGTCGCTCGTTTTTTTGTTGTATACCGTCAGATCCATTACAAAATATTTATACACCTTCCCGGCGGTTTTTGCTGACGCTGCCCCTGCACTTGCTTTATTGTTCCTGCCGCTGACTTTTGCATGGGGGGGCCATATCTACGACTTCCCCGAGTTGTTGCTTGCAGCGCTTTGCCTGCTGTGCATCATCAAAAAAAAATGGCTGTTTTATTACCCTGTGTTTGTTCTCGCCATCCTGAACAAGGAGGTTAATGTATTGCTGGTTCTGTTTTTTATTGCTTTTTGCAGGGACACCATGGCAAAAAAAGACCTGCTCAAACACGCTGCGGCACAGGTTTTGATCGGGGCTTTCCTGGTGCTCTGGATACGGTTTCTTTTTGCCGAAAACCCCGAGATTTTTAATTTAGGAAATTATTGGAAGCACAATATCAGGTATTGGCTGAACCCGAGATCATATGTTCTTTTTTGGGACGCTTATCACGTGGGGCTGCCGATTTTCCCTCGCGGCTCAAATTTTTTATTAATTGCCCTTACCGCTTTTTTTGTTTTTTATAAATGGAAAGACAAGCCCGCGCAGGTTAAGCGGCTGTTTATCTATACTTCAACCTTTATGATACCCCTTTTTTTTATGCCGGCTGGGCTGATGAATTAAGGGCGCTTTCATTAATGTTTCCTGCCATATACTTGCTCGCCGTGTATTCGGTTTATTGCCTGATGTATGCTTCCTATCCTGTCAAAAGGAAGTTTTAAGCAGCAGGAAAAAGCGACCTAGTAGGCTGTTGAAAAACTCTTTGTTTGCACCAAACACTGCTCATATATTGGGAATGTGCAACAGTGAAAAATTTCATATGATAGACCATAAGGACAGCTAAGATTTTCAAGGGGGCACTATGCTTATGCGGGGCAGAGAAAAAACGCAACAGGGTTTTTTAGCTATATATCTCATGAACAAAGCGTACCGAAGGGTCATCCCCTCAGACCTATGCTGGGGCGTTTAACTCAATTTTGTAACCGAAAATCAGAAAACAGTTGAATGCGATAGCTGTATGACTTCATCGCTTGTCATTCCCGCTTGACGGGAATCCCTTTTGGTGTGCGGAAAAATGATTCCGGGCAAGCCGGAATGATCAAGGTCTGTGTTGCTCGTAAAAACATAAATAATGGGTAAAGTAATTTGTTAAATGCTCAAGCGCACTGCATTCTTTACTGCTGCTGGCAGGAGTAAAAGCAGGGGCCGGTGGTTTTAGATTTAGAGGGGGCTAAACAAAGAGAGATACGGACTTGATGGCCAGAAAGGACGTCATCGGAAAAAAGCGGAACGATTCAAAAGCCCAATGGCAGGTAAAAAGGTCAGGGCGCCCAATAATTGCCTTTATCAGGAGCCTGCATCCAATGCCGCCCGGTGATGTATTTTTCTGCGCAACCATTCAATGCTCAAGCTGATAGCCCGCCTTTCGGGCATCATCCCTGAACATTTTTACCGTTTCCAGAGAGAACTCGTTCAGATCTTTTCCTACGAGATGAAGCTTTCTGAGAATATCCATGGTGACGGTAATAATATGGCAGCCAATTTCGTCGGCTTGAAAAACGTTGAGAAGTTCACGCGGGCTGGCCCAGATCAGTTCCTGGCCGGGATGTTGCCGCAACAGTTCAGCGGCAGAACTCATGATCGGAACCGGATCACGGCCCGTATCGGCAACCCGCCCTGCAAACAGCGACAGAAAGGCAGGCGCCCCTCCCTGCAGGGATTTGCTCATTTCCGCAATCTGCTCAAAGGTCGTCATCGCGGTGATATTTAATTGAACTCCCGCCACGGGAGAGCTCGCGAACCAGTTCCGTTGTTGATTCCTTGCGCGTGTTCGTGACGGGAATCTTAACATACACATTCTTTCCCCAATCCCGGATCAAAAGGGCCTGGCGCTTCATTTCTTCAAGCTCATCGGAAAAAACCTCGAATGAAATGGGGCGGTCGCAAATAACCTGGAGCACATCAAGCGCAAAAGCCTTATAGTCGTTGATGCCGGCCTTGCCCATCAGGGTCGGATTTGTCGTAAACCCTTTGATCAGAGGGTTGCGGTACATTTCCACCATTTCGGATTTTACCGCTCCGTCGGCAAAGATTTTTACGCTCAACACTGAAAGTGGTTTCACTGACATGATAGCCTCCCTAAATTTTCCTCAGCAGTTTCAAGAATAATGGAAGCGGCCTCCGCAAACGACCAGACTCGAAAATCAGACGATTCTGGTTGGCGCTCCGCATACCCGTTGTCGATAAATATTGTCCGACAGCCGGCGTGCTGCCCGGCCTCGATATCCTTCCAGCGGTCGCCCACCATGTAACTTGAAGCAAGGTCAATATCAAACTCCTGCGCCCCGGCAAGCAACATACCGGGACTGGGCTTCCGGCAGTCACAGCCATCACCGCTGTCGTGATAGCACATAATAAAACGATCTATGGGCATACGTTTTGCCAAATAACCGTTTATCTCCTCAACGACTGCTTGGGGCGTAGCGCCTCGTGCCACATCAGGCTGATTAGATACAACGATTAACACAAAGCCTGCATCTTTCAATCGCTGCACTGCTTCAACCACGCCCGGCGGAATTTCTACTTCATCAACGCATGAAGGCGGATAGGGTTTCCCTTCTTTTACTACCGCCCGATTGAGCACGCCGTCCCGGTCAATAAAAACCGCCCGTCTCTTCATGGAACAGCCGACTCCCACTTGGTCTGATGTGCTTTCAGCTTCGGGTGCGACACTAGCAAATGCCAAATGACAGCTTGAAACGCCTCGGCATGGGGTGTGATGGATTCCGTATTAACCGTCGGCACGATGACACAGGCATCGGCCACCTGCGCCGTATAGCCGCCATCCCGACCAACGACACCGGCAATTTTGGCGCCAACCGTCTGGGCATACTGCAGCGCCATAACCAGGTTCGGACTGATGTTTTTTTCGAGGTTGCCGCCGCCAACGGAAAAAATGAACAGTGCATCCCTGGCAGCCAGCTTGCTGGTCTTCAGCCATTCGACAAAAATAGTTGCCCAGCCTTCGTCATTGGTTCGCGCGGTCAATTCCGAAACATTGTCCGTCGGAGCATAACGATTCAATGCCGACGATCTTGCGAAAGTCATTCACAGCATGGGAGCAATTACCCGCGCTGCCGCCAACTCCCAAAAAGAAAATCCTGCCGCCATCGAGCTTTACCGTCGCCAGGATATCTGCCATTTTTTCAATGGCGGCCACGTCTATTTTCCCGATGATTTCAACAGCCTCATTCAAATGCTGCTGCGCATAACTCATGCTTTCCCCCTTTTTCTAAAATAATCAATGGTTTCTTCCAGCCCCTTATGCGAGCCGATTTCATAAAACCGTTCAAACACCTCATAGCCCGCCAAAGCGCCCTGAACCGAAAGCTTGTGGTACATGTCCGCCAGATCAAAAGGATCATTGGCGGGCGCATCTTTCAGCACCGCAGCAGACAGAACCCCAAGCCCGTAATCAATGTGCGCCATTTCGGGCCGGGGCGTCTGTTTATTGTATTCTATAATGCATCTATCACGAAACAGCACATTGCTCTTATCCCACTGATCATCATTTTTCATCACGGTCATCAACGCCGGCTTTCCGCTTATCAGGAAATCCCGCTCCACGGCCTGAAAATCGATGGGCAGATAAGAATCGCCGTAAAACACAAAAAATTGCTCACCCAGCAGAGGCAGGGCCTGCCGCAGGGCGCCGCCTGTTCCCAGCAGGCGCGGGCCATCCCATGAATAACGGACCTGCAATCCAAAGGCGGCACCATCACCCACCACCGCTTCAACTTGTTCACCCAGATAGCTGATACACAGCACCACATGTGTGACACCCTGCTGCTGCAGGTACTCCAGCTGGCGAACGACAAAAGGCTTGCCCGCCACATCGACCAGAGACTTGGGTGTTTTTTCAGTAACAGGGCGCAGTCTGGTAGCCAGCCCTCCAGCCAAAATGGCAACAGGAAACATTAGTTTAATACCACCTTCGTGCCTTCAAAGTCAAAGCGGAAGCGCACTTCTTCCAGCCCAGCTTTGCTCATGGCATGGCGCAGTTTGTTGCGGTCAGCCGCACAAAACATCAGGAAGCCGCCACCGCCGGCGCCCACCAGCTTACCGCCGACGGCACCGTTCTTTATGCCAAGTTCGTACCACTCGTCAATCGTAGGATTGCTCATGCTGCCGGAGCGCCGCCTCTTTTGTTCCCAGTGCTCGTGCATCAACTCACCAAACTGAGCCACTTGGCCGTCCTCCAGAGCTTGCCTGCTGCGATAGCCGAGCTCTTTCACAAAATGAAGATTTTCCAGCATTTCTTTATCGCTGCTCTGCGTTCTGTTTTTTTGATCTTTAAGAATATCGCTCGCGCTGCGGGAGTATCCCGTAAAAAACAAAAGGATATTGTCCTCAAGGTCAAACAGCGTGTCCATGGATATTTTTAGAGGAACGGCGGTCACGCTGTCATCTTTATGGAAAGTAAAACAGGTCAAGCCGCCATAGGCTGAAATGTACTGGTCCTGTTTGCCGATCGGCTCGCCCAGCCGGTCGATCTCGATGTGGCATGCCAGTTCGGCCAGTTCCTGGGGATGAATCAACCTGTGCCGATGAGCGTGCAAGGCCTCCAGCAGTGCCGTCGTAAAGCTTCCTGATGAGCCCAGGCCCGTCCCTGCGGGGATATCGGCCAAAGTTGTAATCTCAATCTGCGGGGTTCGCAGCTCCTGCATTCTGAAGGCTTCACGAATGATGCGGTGCCGTACTTCATCCACCGAAGTCACATGCTCAAGCTCTGAATACTTAAGATAGACACCTTCCGTGAACGGACGCGTCACCGTCACATAGACATATTTATCAATGGCGCCAGCGATCAAAAACCCTTCATGTTCCCGGTAATAGGAGGGCAAATCGGTCCCGCCGCCGCCCAGAGTGATCCGCAACGGACTACGCGCTATGATCATAGCCGGACTCCCTGTAAATTTTCTCCACCACTTTTAATGCTTCGTATGCATCATGCAACCCTGCCGCAGGGTGTTCTGTTTAACCTGATATCATCGTAGAACTCAGCGATCTCCACCTGCCAGGAATCATCCGCAGTCGGGTATTCCCAGATCGTCGTCTCCGGCGGCCCCATCTGGGGCAGCATTTTATAATGCGTTAGCCGCTCTATACCGTAGCTCCCGCCCAAACCGGAAATTTCCAGCTTCCCGTCGCGGCCGTATATCTCCATGGAAAACAAATTTTTCCATTCCGTGCAGCTTGCATGCAAAAACGCAACCTGCTGTTTAGCTGTTTTTAGCAGCATGAAGCCGTTATCATCGACCGGCATGTCCCAATAGTATGTATGGGCAAAGCCGTGCACTTCCTCAAACTCTCCCAAAAACCAGCGCGAAAGATCAATCAGATGCGGGCCCTGGTCCATCAACTCGCCGCCGCCGGAAAGATCCGGGTTGGCCCGCCATTCTTTGTCATACCCGATGCGCCCCCCGTGGCCATAGCGCGCCCGGATGAACATCAGCTCACCTAATTGTCCGGTTTCAAACAGCTCCCGGGCTTTACGAAAAGCACGGTGATACCGGTGATTGAATCCCACATGCACCTTCACCCCGCTCCGCTCGGCCGCCGCCATGACAGGTTCAAGCTCCGCAAGACTGTCGCGCGGCCGGTTTTTCAACCAGCACATGCTTTCCTGCTTCAATCGCGGCCCGTGTGATTTCCGCCAGCGAATCATGCAGGGTGGCGACAAAAACAATTTCAACTTCCGGCACTGCCAAAAGCTCTCGCCAATCGCGCAACACCCTGGCCCCCGAAGCTTTTGCCACATTCCCGGCACGGACGGCATCAATATCGGCGCAAGCCACCAACCGCCCGCCAGGGTGAAGCGCCCATGCCCGTTTTTGCCCGATCAGGCCACAACCGACAATCCCGACTCCAAATGGTCTATCAGCAGTGATCATTTGTCACCCCAGGTACAACCCCGGTCCCTGCCGGCAATGCGGCGAAGGGTATACATGTCGCTCGATGACAACTCCTCCAGATGTTCCGGCCAATGCTCCCAGTCGTCCCAAACCGCGCTGATGAGCTTGCCGGTAATCCCCTTGCTTGCATCGGTAGCAAGGAATAGTGCCAGATCCGCCACTCTGTCCATTGAGGCGCCGCCTTCCGCAAATACTTTTTTGGCAATGGCAAACTCACGTTCACCTGCTGCGTCAGCACCTTTTTTAATACTTCGCCCAACATTTCCGTCTTCATCGCCCCCGGCGCAATGCAGTTAACGCGAATCCCTAAAGGCCTGGTTTCCTCGGCAAGCGTCTCGCTGAAACGGATCAGTCCCGTCTTCGCCGTAGCATAGGCACTGAAATTGGCCCTTGGGCCGGTCGCACCACCACCGGAAAGATTGATGATTGACCCACCTCCGGTATCTCTCATCCACGAAACAAATGCACGGCACAAGGCAACCGGAGCAAGCAAATCAACCTGTATCACCTGCTGCCACAGCGAAAAATCGTTTTCCCACAAAGGGCCCATTGGGCCCTGAATTGAGGCGTTGTTCAACAGTACATCCAGACGAGGCAAACATGCCCTGACCTTGGCAGCCAATTCCACGACCAATTCGGGATTAGCCAGATCACAAACAAAACATATAATCTGCTGCCCTTTCCTATCAGGAAGTGCATGCGCGATTGTATCCAGTCCAACCTTACTACGCGCAATGAGACAAAGATTAAACCCGGCATCCCAAAAACGGCGGGC
Source organism: uncultured delta proteobacterium (assembly GCA_963804955.1). Taxonomy (GTDB): domain Bacteria; phylum Desulfobacterota; class WTBG01; order CAIYCZ01; family CAIRTM01; genus CAIWCT01. The sequence continues at coordinate 43,120 of CAWDSQ010000001.1, forward strand.
CAGAAATTCGCCCAACCCCCTGGAAGCACCGGTAATAAAACATAGGATTTCAATGAGCAAACTGGGCAGCTGTGTTCGTTAGTCACTCTCGTCGCCTCAAACACCCATTCATTGGCCCGCAGATACTCCACCGTTTTGATCACCCCATCGCGGATACTGCATTTTGGCTTCCATCCCAGGGATTGAATTTTTTTCGTCTCCAGATAAATGAACGGATTGTCACCGATCCAGCCCCGGTCACTGCCCGAGTATTCCAGTTTCGGCTTGACGCCCAGCTCTTCGCAAATCCAGCCGATGGAGTCATTGACTTCACAGTATCCGTCAACTCCCAGGTTGAAGATATTGACCTTATCGCCCGCCTTGTCCATGGCCAGGAGGATCGCATCGATGCAGTCCTGAACATACAGATAAGATTTCCGCTGCTTGCCGTTGCCCAGCACCGGCAAGCGCGAGGGATCTGCCTTCAGTTTCTGGTAGAAGTCGAAAACATGACCGTGGGTATAGCGTTCACCAAGGATGGAAACGAAGCGGAAAATCCAGGACTGAAAGCCAAAACCCTCGCAGTAAGCCGCAATAAAGCCTTCGCACGCCGCCTTCGAAGCTCCGTAAAGCGAGGTCTGGATGGGGAATGGGCCGTCTTCAGGCGTCGGGACAACGGCTGCCTCGCCATAAACCGAGCCGGTCGATGAAAAGACGATTTTCCTTATGCTGTTGGCCCGCATGGCTTCCAGGACATTATAGGTAGCGATCGTGTTCTGTTCCAGATCCTTGCGCGGATGTTCAGTGCCGAAACGAACATCGGCATTGGCCGCAAGATGAAAAACCGCCTGACCACCGGCAAATGACTGCTTCAATGTATCCGGATCAAGCAGATCAATTTCGCAAAGTCGGAAATTCGATTGCGCCAGCGCCCCTTCCAGAAATCGGCGCTGGCCTGTGGAGAAATTGTCGATACCAACCACTTCATGCCCGCAGGCCAATAACCGGTCAGTCAGGTTGCTGCCAATAAACCCCGCTACGCCAGTAACAATATATTTCATAAAAGCAGCCCCTTTGTTGGAATCCGCATCGTCCTTTAAAGGCACTTCGGCATAAACGGAGGTTTACTGAACCTCCCAATTTTCAGCCGAAGCAGTACCCGAGCCGCCTTTGTCATGGAAGCCGCAAGAGCCTGGGATTTTCCAATGGCTCAGCAACCAACTGAATATCTTTTAGCATCCAAGTCATTCCATCCTTAAAAACAGAAACCTTCTTCCCCTCGGAGAAGGATCTGGCCTGATAGTTAACAGGAATTTCGGTGGGATGAAACCCCTTGCGGTATAACTTTATAACCAGCTCGTGGTCAAAATCAAAACGATTATATCGAAAATTCAGTCCATAAACACAGTCTCGGTAAAAAACCTTGTACATTGTAAAGGGGTCTTTCATGTTTGACCCTAGTAAAAAGTTTATAATTCCAACAAAAAAGATATGCCCACAATTAAAAAAACTAGCAATGATTGGCATATCGTTGAACTTGCGCATCTTCCAATCACCCACATGGCGAGAGCCCAGAACGAACGAGGCACGCCATGAGATCAGCTCATCAATGAGTACGTCATAGTCGTTAACATCGTATTCGAGATCCGCATCTTGAATAAGAATAATGTCCCCTGTAGCCGCAGCAAAACCCTCGCGGACCGCATGTCCCTTGCCCTTGGGCTTTTCCTGCCAAATAATGTCAATTTTTTCATGGCCTTCGTATTTTGCCACGAGTTCCCTCGTGCCATCAGTAGAGTTGCTTTCTACAATTATGACCTGAATATCAACTCCGGTAATATCCTTTGCCAGAACACGATTAATTGCTTCATTAAAGGTGCTAAACTCATTGAACACCGGCATGATTACAGAAACCATAGGTCGCTCACGCTTCGCGCCAATCCGTGCGGAAACCACAGCAAGCTGCGATCCATTCTGGTCGGTCTCCGGGTTGCTCAGCCAGATTTGATTAAAATTTGAAGCCAGGAGCAATTTGTGAAATGCGCACCAGTCCGGCCAAAATCTTGCAGGCGTTTCACGCATTAAGAGCGATTTACGAAGCCACCTGTGATTCCCACCCACCAGCTCAACCAAAAATACTATAGGCTGAGATTCACTCAGTCGCTCTCGCAGCAAGCGCAGTGCTGCAAGGGGATCAACCTGATCCAGTAGGTGATCATCCACAATGAAACTGCCACTGCCCCCGGGATACGCAGCAAGCGATCCGAAATCGACAACCTTTAGGCGATCTTCACCGCATACTTTCTCAAGCAATGCCTGCAATGACTTATTACCGCCCTTAGTGGTAACAAGAGTAACCATATCCTTTGATTGGTTTAGAAGGTTATTTACAAGCGATATGGATTTTTTCAAATAGTTCCTGAGCCTGCTTATGCTGCGGAATAAAGTCAATATCTTCTAGTAATCCACAATTCAGTGCAGTGAACAACACGGGTATTATTCTTTGAAAAAACATACGCTCGATGCTCGCATCTGCACAATGGGCATGGGGCAATATTTTTGGTTTCAGGTATCATCCCTTAACTCCCTGCTCGCCAGGAGCATACGTTGTTCGCGCAATTGTAAAAAGATCGCGAAATATTGATATATATCGGCGCAGCCAGCTTCTCTTGTGTCCGATCTTTACACCATTTGAAGAGAAAATTATATAAAAAACCGGGGCAAAGATAGCCAATGCACTGAGCTGGTAATTTTGATTGTATGTCTGATAACGATTGCATTGCATTTTCCAATATGTTGGACGTAAAAACAAATGCTATTTTTCCGTGAAAGCACGCCTGCTGTTTTTGGTATACCCCCTCGCCCTGTTGTTTTATTCCGACATTTTTATATTGAAGGTACATGCCTCTTTTGTTTTTAGAGACCCGGGTTTTTATTGGCGCTGGTACCCAACAAATGCAACTTTCGTTTTTGCTATAATCATAAAATGTATTATGCCTATAGAGGCGAGGAATTTATAAATCCCAATATGCAATTTGCATGGAACAAGTTTTTTGAAACTTTTATTTTTTAGAAACGGAAAGACATGCCATTGCGGGTTCAGCAGGAGCTGCTCTCTTCCTCACGATACCTCTTTTTTTATGGCGGCATGGCTGATGAGATGCGGGCTCTGTCATTACTGTTTCCTGCCATAGACCTGCTTGGCGTCTATTCGCTCTATCCTGTGAGAGCGACCCTGCGGGTTATCAGGAAAAAAATAAACCGGGGCCAAAAGCGGCCGGCTGGTTCACAAGTGCAAAGTGGTTTTGAAAATCGGCTTGGAGATGGTCATCGTTTGCTGTTCATTCCGAAAAGATTTCTTTAATGCTGTCACCTTGCGCTATAAAATACCGGTACCCTGGATAGAGCGCCATCATTTCTTTGTTGCGGTCTCCGGAATCCACCACGTAGAGGACCTCGTTGTCCAGAAAAGGAGAATTGGCCATCAAAAGGCAGCCAAAGATATGACGTGTAAAAATAATTGCTTTTCCAACCTTCTGATGTTCGACCTCGCGGAGCAGTGGCGGGTTGACTCCCCAATAGTTGCTGCTGTAGACCTTGTAGAGGGCCGGTACGTTTGACGCCAGGGCGTACAGCGTGCAGAAAACCAGTACGGCCGTTGTGAGCCCATACAGGCGCCTGACAGATACTGCTCTTTTTAGCACCATTCTGGTGAGGTGCGGCAGGTTATGAATGCCGCGGGCGGTGAGCAGAATCATGATGCCCGCGGCTTCATACAAAAAGCGGGGGCCGAAGCACCAATCTTGAAACCAGTAAAACAGGTAGCCGCCGGCAAGGCAGAGGAAAGAGAAAAACAGCAGACGGTCCCAGCGATTTGTTTTCCCTGATGCAAACAGGATAAAAACGAATATGAGCGAAGGTATCGGCCACTCGAACAGATACTTGTTCAAACCAACGAAATTGTTCAGGGTATTGCGTATGCCGCGCCCCAGCGTATGGGCCTCCCCCCAGCCTGCGTGACCAAAACCCGGCAGGTGACCATCGCCGTGGAGCATCTGATACCCGAAAATCAGGGGGCTGCCGTTGGTGAGATAATTAAAGGCCAGCAACAGAGCTACGAACACCGATGCCGCAAGCGACAGCGCGAGAAACGGCTTTCTGTAGTGCTTGAACTGCCGCCATAAAAGACAGCTGGCGTGGAGGGCAAACGGCAGCGCAAGAGCCGCCGCCGTCAAGGGACGTATATTGACGATCCAGCCAAGGCAGGCTCCTGCAAGAATTGCAGACAGCGTACTTTTCAGGCGCACTGTCCGGGCATAAAAAAGCAGGAATACTGTGAACAGGAACAGAGTGGTCACGTGGTTCATGAATTCCGATGACATAAAAAGAATGAACGGAGAGAAAAGGCTGAGCAACGCAGCCAGTCGCCCGATGGCTTCGCCATAGAACTCCCTGCCCAAAAAGTACAGAAGAACGATTGTAGCAGACCCCAGCAGCGGATTGATGAACCATGGCGCGCCCGCCAGAACCCCTAGCATCATCAGGAATGAGTGCCCCGGCGGATATTGAGAGTACCATCGGCCATTGTTGATGATATTATCGTAGTAGAAAAAATCTGAGAGCGGCGGAGACGGGGCTGTCAGGTGACCTGCGGCGAAATATTTTTCCGTGGAACACCTGTGCGACGCTGTCCTGAATATGGGGGATATGGTCAAAGGCAAACAAGGATACCATGTTTGTCAAAATGAACTCTGTCAGAAAAACAGCCATCAGAAACCACGGCAGCGGTGAGGCGAAAACGAAATCCCGCAGGCGACGCCAAACGTTCAGATCGATGATATAGGCCGAGATGCCGATAAAGAAAAAGACGATGCCGTAGAGGCCAAGAGTCAGGTAGAGCGCTGCAGAGCGAACAAACAGCGGCGCGGGGTATCGTTTTTCCTCGAGAAAAAACCCCGAGAAAAAGCTGATCAGGAAGCATAACAGTGTCAGCGATGCAGCCCACAACGCGGGTTTGTTTTTAAAGAGAGCAGCAACCGCTTCTCTTGCGCCCCGAAACAGGCATGCCACCGCCGGAAGCACCACGAGCGAGAGGACGATAAAATATTCCCAGGGTATGCGCAGGTGGCCCGTGAAAAGAACATGACGGAATTCAACAAAACTTTCAGGGCCGGAATGCAGGGGGATATAACACATGTGCCATGGCTCGCAGCGCCTGAACATCGCCGCCAGAACCAATGCTCCCAGCACTCCCAGGATGCTTTTTAAGGGGAACTTAAAAGGTCGGGTACAACTAAACACGTGATTGATTCCAAATAGTGATAAACCTGTTAGAATTAATTTTACTGCATTAATACAACTTTTCAATAGAAGTGGGCGGCAGAGGCCGGATACACATAATCATTTCATGAAACCCATTTACCTGAGTCTGTAGACCCTTACAACGAGAGATGTTTGGCTCAAGGGTAACATGTATCGAATTTTTCGTCCATTGTCTGATCAGCCACAAGCGCGACGGATCCCGCAGCCACTGATTTGGGACAGCTGCGGCACCGGCTTATTTATGCCGCACATTGCAAGTGCGGCGGCCGCGACAGTATGCGGAGTTTTGTATATTTACTCCTTTAGAGCTCAGCCATGAGCCGATGCAGCAACTTCAGGTACAGGCGGAGACCGACCGGCTGATACAGATCCACCGTGTGTCCCCGCTCGGCAATTACACCGAACAGGCAGGCAATTCCATAGTTGATCCCTCGTTCAAGATTGACGGTCGGATAGATAAAAAATATGTCCATGTGACGCGGCGGCTCTCTGAACCGGGCACGGCATTAACAAGATGCATTTTTGGATGGGCTGACTATAAAACGAAGGCGACTGTGAGTCAAGGCAAATGCAGGTATACGAGGTGCAGCAGCTGTTTTGAGGGCAGTCTGAGCGGAGGCTAAAGGAGGTTATCTGCACCGAGCGGGTTGTTTCGTTGTACCCCTTTCACCCTAAAGCTCGCATTAAATACTATTTATCAAGGGAGTAGTTCAGATCATGTGGCGGCACGGCATGCTGTGTTCCGGTTGTCACAAAGTGCGGGAAGTTTTTATCGCAAGCGAAAATAAGTAATTGACATGAAATATTAAAACATATACGTTGCAAGAAAAATCTGCTAAAACCGGGGGCATATTTCATGATTGAAATAAGATTGCACGGGCGGGGCGGGGCAGGCGCGGTGACATCGGCGGAGCTGATGGCCATTACAGCCATTAATCTGGGAAAATATGCCCAGGCATTTCCGAGCTTCGGCCCCGAGCGCCGGGGCGCGCCGGTCGTGGCCTTCTGCCGCATCGATGACAAGCAGATAAAACTGCGCACCAATATCAATAAGCCAAATATCGTTCTGGTTCTTGATCCCTCCCTTCTTACTATCGTCAATGTAGTGGCAGGACTCAGGCAGGGGGGCATGCTGGTCATAAACAGCCGGCACTCCTGTGAGGACATACGCAAAGAGTTCGGCTTCACGTGCAGCATTGCCGCGGTGGACGCCACAAAAATCGCCCGCGAGGCAACGGGCCTTCCCATCACCAATGTCGCCATGCTGGGCGCGCTGCTGAAAGCCCGTGAAATTTTTGCGCCCGACGCCCTGACCGGCCCGGTCAACAAGCGGTTCGGCCGTATTGCCGAAAAAAATCTCATAGCCTTTCATCGCGCTTTTGCAGAAACCAGCGTCTTAACTTAATAGACAGCAGGAAGGAGACAGCTTTGGCAAAAACACCAAAGTCTGAACTGGAACTTACCTGGAAAGACCTTGAAGTGGGTTGCGTGATCAGCAATCCCGGCAATGCCTGCCAGTATAAAACCGGCGATTGGCGCTCAATGAAGCCGGTAGTCGACAAAACACACTGCATCCGCTGCGGCGTATGCTATATCTTCTGCCCCGACATGGCGGTTCACAAGACCGATGACGGGTATTTTGAGGCTGACCTCTACTATTGCAAGGGATGCGGCATCTGCGCCCGCGAGTGTTTTACCGGCTGCATAACCATGATACCGGAGGTGGAATAATGGGGGAGAGAGTAGGCATTGAAGTTTCGATTGCCGCAGCCGAAGCCGTGAAGATGGCCAATGTTGATGTGATTGCAGCCTACCCCATAACTCCGCAGACCCACATCGTGGAGCACCTGGCGGAGGTCGTGGCCGATGGCGAACTGGATGCCGAGTTCATTCCTGTCGAGAGCGAGCATTCTGCCATGAGCGTGTGCTGCGGCTCATCGGCAGTGGGCGCCAGGACATTTACCTGCACAAGCTCCCAGGGCCTTGCCCTGATGAACGAGATAGTTTTTATCACGGCCTCGATGCGGCTGCCGGTGGTCATGGTGCTTGCCAACCGGTCGCTCTCGGGCCCCTTAAGCATCTGGAACGATCACTCCGATGTCATGTCCATCCGCGATTGCGGCTGGGTTCAGGTTTTTGTGGAAAACGGCCAGGAGGTGTTCGACCATATCATGTTCGCTTTCCGCGTTGCCGAAAGCCAGAATGTTTCCCTGCCCGTAATCGTCAATCTCGACGGGTTCATCCTCACCCATGTGATTGAGCCTGTTGAGTTCTGGGACAGTGAAACCGTCAAGAAATACCTTCCCCCTTTCAAGCCCGTAAACCGCCTGCACCCGGACAACCCGGTCACCATGGGCGCCTTCGGCATGCCCGGCATTTATACCGAAACCCGAAAGGCGCAGGACAGCGCCCTCATAGAGGCAAAGCCGGAAATTCTGAAAGCCTGGCAGGAGATGGCGGATCTCACGGGCAGGCACTACAAGCCTGTTGAGTCCTATCACGCCGAAGGGGCAGAAACCCTGTTTCTTACCATGGGCAGCATCGGCGAAACCGTGTCCGTTGCCGTTGACGAGCTGCGGGCCGAAGGTAAATCAGTCGGCCAGCTGAGCCTGCGGCTGTGGCGGCCCTTTCCCTTTGAAGAGTTCCGGCAGGCGGCAGCCGGCGCTAAAAGAATCATTGTTCTTGACCGCGCGGTTTCCATGGGCGGCCAGGGCGGCCCCGTGGCAACGGAAATACGCTCGGTGCTGTACAAGGAGAAGAACATGCCCGTGGTCACCAATTTCCTGTGCGGTTTTGCCGGCCGGGATGTCACGGTTGAGGATTACAAGGCCATGTTTGAAAAGGCGACAAAGATGTCAAAGCGCAGGGTGCGCGAAGAAGACTATATCATATACGGGGTGAGAGAATAGTGGAACAGCTCAATGTCTACGCGTCACGCCTGATTTCCAAAAAAGAATACTTTTGCGCCGGGCCACCGGGCCTGCCAGGGATGCGCCGAGGCCCTTGCCGTGCGCAATGTGGCAAAGGCCCTGGGCAGCAATGTGGTTGTTGCAAGCGCTACAGGCTGCATGGAGATCATCTCCTCGCCCCTGCCGTTTACCAACTGGCGGGTTCCCTGGATACATGTGGCCTTTGAAAATGCCGCCGCGGTAATATCCGGGGCCGAGGCAGGCACCAAGGCGCTGGTGCGCAAGGGAATGCTTCCCGATATCAAAACGGTATTTCTCGGCATGGGCGGCGACGGCGCCACCAGCGATATCGGGCTGCAGGCCCTGTCGGGCGCTTTTGAGCGGCGGCATAATTTCGTCTATGTCTGCTATGACAATGAAGCATACATGAACACGGGCATTCAGCGCTCATCGGCCACGCCCTTCGGCGCGTCAACCACCACGTCGCCGGCGGGCAAGGTCAAGAAGGGCCAGTTTACCTGGAAAAAGAACATGCCCGAAATCGCCGTCGCCCACAATGTTCCCTATGTGGCCACGGCCTGCTCAAGCTACCCTTTTGATCTTATCGAAAAAGTGCAGAAGGCGCGCAAGAATGGAAGGGCCCGGCCTATGTGCATATTCTTTCCATTTGCCCCACAGGCTGGCGCATCCCGCCGGACCGCGCCATCTGGATCGGCCGGCTTGCCGTTGAGACCGGGGTGTTCCCCCTGTATGAAGTGGTCAACGGCAAATACCGCATAACACATGAACTGCCCGAGCGCCGGCCCGTTGAGGAATATCTCAAGGCCCAGGGAAGATTCCGGCACCTGACCCCTGATATGATAGAACGGATTCAAAAGCGGGTAGACAAAGAATACAAAAGGCTCAAAACAAAAGAAATCCTTGAAGAAATATGGTGAGGCAGAGCATGCAGGCAAAGATACTGGAGATCATTTCCCGCTACGGCTCGGACAAAGGCTTCCTGGTTCCCATACTGCAGGATGTGCAGAAGGAGTTGAATTACCTGCCCGAAGACGCGCTGGTCATGGTGAGCACGCTTCTGGAGATTCCCGTCAGCCGCATCTTCGAGGTTGCGACCTTTTACAAGGCCTTCAGCCTTACCCCGCGAGGCCGTCATCAGCTGAGCCTGTGTCTGGGCACGGCCTGCCATGTGCGCGGCGCGCCCCTTATTTCGGGCCATATCGAGCGGGCGCTGGGCATCAGCGCAGGAGAGACATCACCCGATCTTGAGTTCACTTTTGAGACGGTCAACTGCCTCGGGGCCTGCGCCCTCGGGCCCGGTTATGGTGGTTGACGGCGACTATCACGGCCAGCTCACCATAGCAAAAACCAATGCGATCCTGCGGGATCTTGGCAGGAAGGTGCCCTCTGATGAAGAAGCTTAAATCACCCGGTGAGCTTGCAGCCCTGCAGGAGGAAATCCGCAAGGGGCGCGACCCGAACAAACCCTGCATCACCATCTGCGCGGGCACGGGCTGCCTTGCCTACGGCACGCAGAAGATTATCGAATGCTTCAGGCAGGAGATTGAAAAGCAGCAGCTGCAGGACAAGGTGCAGCTGCGCACCAGCGGCTGTCACGGTTTCTGCGAGCGCGGACCCATGGTGGTCATCCACCCGCAGAAGATTTTCTACCAGCGAATCAAAGCCGAGGATGTTCCCGATATTATCACAAAGACCGTTCTTGCCGGCGAGATCATCGACCGCCTGGCCTATGTCGACCCCGCCACAAAGCAGAAGATCGTCTATGAGCATGACGTGCCTTTCTATAAGCTCCAGACGCGCTATGTGCTGGGCATGAACGGCGATATCGACCCGGCAAGCTCTTGACGACTACCTTGCCATCGGCGGGTACAGCGGCCTTGCCAAGGCCCTCTCCGGCATGAAGCCCGAGGCCGTTATCGAGGAGGTGAAAAAGGCCAATCTTCGCGGCCGCGGCGGCGGCGGTTTTCCGGCCGGCTGGAAGTGGGACTCCACCCGCAAGGCGGCGGGTGAGCCCAAGTACGTTATCTGTAATGCCGATGAGGGCGACCCCGGCGCCTATATGGACAGAAGCCTGCTTGAGGGCAATCCGCATCTGGTGCTTGAGGGCATGATTATCGGCGCCTATGCCATCGGCTCAAGCAGGGCTACATCTACGTGCGCAATGAATATCCCGCTGGCCGTGCACAATGTCACCCTTGCGATTGAAAAGGCGCGGGAGGCCGGGCTTCTGGGTGAAAATATTCTGGGCTCCGGGTTCAGCTTCGATATCAAGATCAACCGCGGCGGCGGGGCTTTTGTGTGCGGCGAATCATCGGCCCTGTTTGCCTCCATCGAAGGCCGCAGCGGCGAGCCCCGGGCAAAATATGTGCATGCAACCGACCAGGGCCTTTACAACAAGCCCACCAACCTCAACAATGTTGAGACCTGGGGCAATGTGCCCCTCATCATCAACCGGGGCGCAGACTGGTACGCAAGCATCGGCACCGCAGAACAGCACGGGAACGAAAATATTTTCGCTGGTCGGCAAGATCAACAATACGGGCCTGGTGGAAGTGCCCATGGGCATTACGCTGCGGGAGATCGTCTATGACATCGGCGGCGGCATCCCCAAAGGCCGCAAATTCAAGGCCGTGCAGACCGGCGGCCCTTCGGGCGGCTGCATCCCCGAGCAGTTTCTCGACATGCCCGTTGATTTCGACGAGCTGACCAAGATCGGCTCCATGATGGGCTCGGGCGGCATGATCGTCATGGATGACCGCACCTGCATGGTCGACGTGGCAAAGTATTTTCTGAAATTTCTCGAGGAAGAGTCCTGCGGCAAGTGCACGCCCTGCCGCGAAGGCGTCCTGCAGATGCGCCTTATACTTGACCGCATCTGCGAGGGCCAGGGAAAGGAAGAAGACATCGACACCCTTGAGTGGATGGGCCAGGCGATCAATGACGGCTCCCTGTGCGCCCTGGGCGGCTCAGCGCCCAATCCCGTGCTCACCACCATCAAGTATTTCCGCAATGAGTACGAGGCGCATATAAAAGATAAAAAGTGCCCGGCAGGCGTGTGCAAGGCCCTCATCACCTACAGCGTGGATCCGGTAACATGCACGGGCTGTCATGCCTGCGCCCGGGTGTGCCCCACGCAGGCGGCAACAGGCGAGAAAAAGCAGACCCACACGATCAGCCTTGAAAAGTGCATTAAGTGCGGCGCCTGCTATGAGGCCTGCAAGTTTGATGCGATAGTGGTACAGTTAGGGCAGGGTTAAAGTTCAGTGTTAGGTTGCAAGGTTTAAAGTTTGAAGTTAAAGTCCAAGGTTAAGAGTTCAGGGTTCGGGGTTCAGTTTTTGTGGGTTGGGTTAAGCCCGGATAAAACCTTTGTTTTTGAATAAGTTCATAAAAAGCCGTCACCCCGGTGAAAACCGGGGTCCAGAATAAATGCCTGATTCGTTAAAGGCTCTGGATACGCGAAGCATGTCCGCCGGTATGACGAAAACGACACAACGACTGAAAAGGATGCTGCGATGTCTGACACAGTCACACTGACAATAGACGGCAGAAAAATAAGCGTTCACGCGGGAACGACGATCATGGAGGCTGCGCGGAGCGTCAATATCGACATTCCCAATCTCTGCAGCAATGAAGAGCTTGCGCCCTACGGCGCCTGCAGGCTCTGCATGGTTGAAATAGTCCATGGCAAAAGGACCCGCACTGGTGACCTCCTGCATCTATGAGGTGGCAGAGGGCCTTGAGGTGACAGACCGTTACCGAGCGCGTGCTCAATGTGCGCAAACTGGTCATCGAGCTGCTGCTTGCCCGCAACCCCTATCATCCCCGGCTGCTCGACATTGCCGGCGGAGATCGGCGTGGCGGGCTCGCGCTTTAAGGAGGATGTACAAGGGCTGCATCCTGTGCGGCCAGTGCGTGCGCACCTGCCGCGAGGTGGTGGGCGTTGCCGCCATCGGCTTTAAAGGCCGCGGCAGCACCCGCATGGTTGTTACGCCTTTTGACAAGGCGCCGCCCGACTGCATCGCCTGCGGCTCCTGCTCCTATATTTGCCCGGTCAACGTCATTCCGCTGGAAGATAAGCCAGCCGTGCGCACGATCTGGAAGACCGAGTTTCCCATGGCAGTCGTGCAAAAAGTGCGGCCGCCCCTTTGCTCCGGAAAAGCAGCTGGCCTACTTCCGTAAAATCGCCAACCTGCCCGAGAATCATTTCGATACCTGTATTCAGTGCAGGTAAGCGCCGGAATGGCCGACCTGCAGCAGCCAACCGCAGGTTGCTTGCGTGGGCCTGCTTTGCGCCTCCTGCGCTCAAGGGATAGGTGCAAAACCTGTTTCCTTGTGCTATCCTTAACCCTGTTTGGGTCTTTTGACAGCGCTCCCTATCGCCTTTTTATGCTGAAAATTTTTCCGGATGGAACCCTGCATGAGCATATCCGGGCGTTGACTCCCGGCAAAGGATCCGTGCCTTCAGAGTATCTACACGCAACACATGCCTGCGAAGAAGCACAGGCATCCGGGCTAACCCAACAGATGATTGGTTCCGGGGTTTTCGTTGACTCACCAAACAGACTTTGCGGGGGTATACATTCCATGAGTGCGGTCGACACGGATGTCGTCATCATCGGCTCGGGTTTGGGCGGCCTTACCAGCGCAATTCTTTTGGGAGAGATGGGGCTCAGGGCGATGATCATTGAACGCAACCCCCTTCCCGGCGGGTTGTTGCGCAGTTATACGCGGCAGGGCATTGACTGCGCCGTCGGGCTCCATTATTTCGGCCCTGCAGGTGAGGGCGAGCTGCTGAGGCAGATGTTTGATGTTCTTGGCGTAACCGACAAGCTGAAGCTGCGGCGTCTGGGCACAGGCGGAATTCTTGAGCGCTATATTTTTGATGATCTGACCTTTGATCTCCCCCCAACTTTCACGGGTTTTGATCAGGCTCTTCGCAGCATGTGCCCCAATGAGAGCGATGCAATTGACACTATTGTTTCCGTTGTGCGCTCACTTGCTCATGGCCTGCACTTCGACGCCACAGGCCGGCTGCAGTCAAACCTCTTTTCCTTTGTGGGCTTCAACCAGAGCATGGAGGATTTTCTGCAAGCCGCGGGATGTTCAAAAAAGCTTCACGATATTCTCACGGTGCACGGGTTCTGGACCGGGCTGCCCATGGATACATGTCCCGCCTATCTTCTTCTCTACACGCTGGGAGCGCTGCTCCGGTCGGCATGGGAGCTTGGCTGTACCGGCGCGCAGATGGTGGAGGCCTATGTCGAGCGCAGCCGTGCAACAGGGGCGGACCTGCTGCTGGGCGATCCTGTTGAGCATATTTTTGTTCGCGATGGCCGCGCATGCGGCGTCGGGCTGAAGTCAGGCCGCACCATGTCATGCCGGAAAATTATCGCGGGCATTCATCCCAAGCTCGTGCTGCCCATGCTTCCCGACGGCGCTATCCCTGCAGAGTATCGCCAGGGGCTTATGAATCTTGAGGAAACGCCGGGCGCGGTCTGCGTTCGTCTGCTGGTGAGTCAGAAACAGCATGAAGCCCCCGGCTATAACCTGTTTCGCATTCATAAGGTGGACAGGGTCACTATAGACGGAACTTTTTTTCAGCTGCGGCAGAGTGAACGTGCCGGATGGAATGTGCTCACCATGATCCGGGGGTCGGACTGCGCGGACTGGAAAAAGTGGCAGGACACGCATACCGGCAGCCGGGGCCCGGACTATGAGCAGGCGAAGATGCGCGCTGCCGAGTCGATGATCAAGACGGCCCGCACCGTGCTGGGAACCCTTGAGGATTACCTGATTCTTGATATTTCAACACCCCTTACAACTCGCGACCGGGTTGCAAGTCCCGAGGGCTCCATGTACGGGCTTCTGCATTCAGTAAAAAACGCTCTGCAATATGCTGTGCTGACACGCCTGCCGGTCCGCTCCCTCTACCTCGTGGGCCAGAGCGCAATAGCGCCGGGGCTGCTGGGCGTAACCCTGAGCGTTCTGCGCGGTGTGGGCGAAGTGGCCGGCCGTGCAAATTTTCAGAAATTTCTTGCCGGCAGGCTGGCGGGGCAGGAGTAGCTGCCGGCGTCTACAGATGGAATTAGCTTGGTCCTCACCGGGCACCGATAATAACTACCAGACAATCTCTAGTCCTGGAACGGCATGCAGGCGTTTATCGCTGGTCACCAGTTTTGCTTTGTAATGCAATGCCGCTGCCGCGATAATACGGTCGGCAGGGTCAAAATGGGCGAAGCCCGCATGGGATACCGAGATTGATGCTATTTCAGATGTGATGGGCAGTACCGTTATTTTGCGGGCGTCAAGGATGAGTTGAAGAAATGTTTGGCCGTCGGTTCCCGGATTGATGCGATTTTTTTGTACAAGCATAGCAATTTCCCACAGCGAAATATCGCTGCAGGCAAGTTGCCCCGCATCCTCGGCTTGCTTAATCGCCCGGGCGGCCCGAGCAGTCAGCTTTTCCGGCTGCAGGGCATCAAAAATCAGGGCGCAGGTATCAAGAACCAGCATTATCGGCTTCCCAGTTTTCACCAATCGGGGAGACAACATCCCCAACCGTGCAGCAGGCGCGAAGCTCGGCCAAGCGCTTGCGCGCGGCCTCACGCTCGTCGCGCACCGGCACGAGGCTTGCCACCACTTTGCCGCGTGATGTCACCAAAAGCTGTTCTCCTTTTTTTACCTTGCCGATATAGGCGGGCAGATGGCTTCGCAATTCGGTAATATTTATCTGACGCATAAGACCTCTCCTTTAACCGTACACTTACAATGTACAGTTAAAGGTTCAATAAGTCAATTCTTTTGCCGCTGGGAATCCGGGGTTTTATCCGGCTCAAAATGCTGTTTGGCCGCAAGAAAAGACGGCAGATGCCGCAGGAGATGGAACATGCTCCACCGGTGCTGCCAGATGCGCCGGGCGAATGTGCGGCGCCAGGTGGGGTCGGTAGTAGAAGCGCTTGACATGGCTGTTGTACAGGTAAGTCGAGCTTTTCTTTTGATTCAATGGCCTTCGGGACGAACACGAAATTCAGGCAGTTCATCAGCTTCCAGTTTTCCTCAAAGGTCCCTTCATCGCGCAGCTCCTGCCAGACAGGCGCGCCCGGGAAGGGCGTAAATTTCGACATGTTCATGTCATCCAGCCCCAGGGACATCACAAAGTCGCTCGTTGCCTGAATCGATGCTTCCGTCTC
This sequence comes from uncultured delta proteobacterium, assembly GCA_963804955.1. Lineage (GTDB taxonomy): Bacteria > Desulfobacterota > WTBG01 > CAIYCZ01 > CAIRTM01 > CAIWCT01. The sequence goes on from CAWDSQ010000001.1 coordinate 58,541, forward strand.
GCCCGGCAGGCCCATCATGAAAAGCCCCTTTGCCCTGAGGCCGCAGGCTTTGATCCGGGCAACGGTGTCGCGGACCTCATCAAGCGTTACCCCTGCCTTATGGCGCTCAAGCATCGCCGGATCTGCCGATTCGATACCAACCGATACCATGAGGCAGCCTGCTGCTTTGAGCGTTTTCAGAAGATCATTGTCTGCATGCCCGACCCGCACAGCGCAGTTGAACTGTATGCCCGAGAGGCTTTGCGGTCAAAAGGCGGCACAGCTCGAAAATGCGGGGCCTGTTCAGGGTAAATAAATCATCATAAATATTTATATGCCGCACGCCGAAGCGCTGGCGCAGGTGCTTCATATGCTCATAGATGTATTCAGGCGAGTTGTACCGGTACGAGCGCTTAAAGACAGAGCGGTCGCAGTATGAGCACTCATAGGGGCAGCCGCGGCTGGTTGACATGGTTGCGCCGGGAATTTCGATGAAGCTGAACAGGGGCAGGTTGTATGAACGGGGAAAACCTTTCAGGCCTTCATAGTCAGGAAAAGGCAGCTGGTCCAGATCCGGCAGGGGCGCGCGGGGAGCATTGGTAACAATCTTTTCACCATCGCGCCAGATGAGGCCGTTGATATGCTGCGGGGTTTGACCTGATGCAAGCTCTGAAAGGGTTGCCTCTCCTTCTCCGGGAGATCAGATAATCAATGCCGGGAAAGTCCTGCAGCAGAGTCGCACCAAGGGCTGACACATGCACGCCGCCAAAGACGGTTTTGACCTGCGGGCGGGCTTGTTTGATCATGTCTGCCATATCATTGCCGTCGAGAAAACTTGACGTGGTCGTTGAAAAGCCGACCAGATCGGGAGTCTGCGGCAAGCACGGCCTGTACATTTTCTGCAATGCTCTGAGGCGCTTCCGGGCCGAGGCAGTCATGAATGAAAACCTGATGACCGTTGCGCTTCAGATAGGCGGATATTGACAGCAGTCCCAGAGGCGCCATCCTGTTTGCCGTGGCGGTAATATCCTTTTTACCGGGGACCCAGTTTGATCCGGCCGGATGGACAAGCATGATGCGCATGGCAATTTAAAGATGAAGGATTTAAAAAGAAGTCAGAATTCAGTAGCCGGAATTCAGAATAGAAGATTCACAGCAAACCTAAGCATCGGGAACCGTGCACCTGCATGAATTTTTCGAATCTTGAATTGTTTTCCTTCTGACTTCTGGATTCTGAATTCTGGCTACTTCCCGCTGCCTATCGAAAAACTTTTCAATCCTTTCCCGGTCATGTTTCCCTGTTGGAAGCACGGGAATGGAATCAACGATTTTGATATGGCGGGGGATGGCATAGGGTTCGCATAGTTTTTGACAAGCCCGGCCCTTATTGCTGGTGCATCGCATGCTGCCTACAACAAGGGCAGCAATATCGCTGCCCCTGCCGGTGCGGGCTGCATTGCAAAGACCGACGGCATCACAAACGCCCGAGAGCGTTTTTAATTTATCGCACACTTCAGCAAGATCTACCCGCCTGCCGCCGACTTTTACAATATTGTCGGCCCGGCCATGAAGGGTAAAGCTGTCGGCCCCGCATGGGTTCTGCGCGGTCGGCAGTGGTAAAAAAGCCATCCTGATCGCGGGGCAGCTCGGGCGAGAGAAAATCCGAGCGCACCAGCAGCTGCCCATTGAGTATCTTCCAGTCAATGCCTTGAAACGCGCGGCATACATGCCTGTCGGCCGGGGAAGCTGTCCATGCAATGCCTCCTGTTTCCGTGGAGCCGTAAATTTCGGTGACGGCAATACCGGTTTTTTCATAAAAATACTCGGCATCAGGCCGTGGAGCATGCCGGCAGATGAAAAAGCCAGCCTGAGGGTATAGCGCTGCAGGTTTTCGGTTTTCAGCACATGATACTGCGACGGGAACGCTTACTAAAATTGTAGCCTCCGAATCTCTGGCTGCGGCAAGAATTTCTTGCGGAAATGAATACACGGGCTCAAGCACGGTGCAGCCCGACATGAGCGGCACCAGAACGGAAAAAAGCAGCCCGTAAATGTGCTGTGGCGGCACGGTTGAAAGAATACAATCATCGGGGGCCTATGCCAAATGTTTCTGCAAGAAGCTGCGCTTCGCCAAAAAGGTTCCGTGCGGTTTTAGACCACAGCTTTGGTTTGCCGGTTGAGCCGCCGGTAAAGAGCATGACTCGCGGCGCATCGGCATCACCTGCAGTATACACAAGAGGCGCAGGCAGAATGCCACGCTCTCTGGCGTGATAACCGTGTAGCCTGTGGGCGGGCATCTTTGCTGCTGGAGAGGATTTTTGAAAAAGGGATGCTTGACTCGCGCATCGTCGAGAGCCTGCTGGAAAAGGCATAGGGAATAATGATGCGCGGCCCGCCGCACGCAGCGGCAAGCAGGGCAGCGGCCATACGGGTTTTGTCCTGCGTCCAGAGGCAGAGGGGCTCATCCGGTGAACTAAGGCTGCACAGGCCTGCAGCTAAAGGCCACATCAGCCCGGTTTGGCCACCGGCAATGAACGGGCTTGAAGGCGGCTGCCGGTACTACGATTAAGGCAATCAGTCAGTTTGTCTTTCATGGTTTTAAAAAAGCAATTTCTGGATAGGCCCGTAGAGCAGGGGGTATTTCTTGACTTTTCGGGCTGTTTATATTCTATTCACATAATCCTGCTGCTATCAGCACATGCTTTAAGTAGCATGATTTTGTCCAATTGCCAATTACAGTGTTCTATGCCCGACAGAGCTATTGATGATTTGATACCGCATCGCGGCCGAATGAAGCTGATCGGGTCGATTGTGCAGGTCAGCAATGATATCGCCGTTACCTCGGCAGTTGTGGCCGATACCTGGCCCCTGTGTGCACGGGGCTTCAGTGAACCCGATCGTGCTCATAGAGGTAGCTGCGCAGACGGCGGGCGTGCTCTCCTGCTGGAAAAAGGGCGAGAGCAGATCGGCCTTCACAGCCGGAATGCTTACGGGCATCAAAAGCGCTGAATTTTTTGTCGACCAGGTGCCTCTGCACGCAGAGCTGATCACCACGGCCACGATCATGTACAGCCTTGATGATTATGAGGCAATTGAGGCAACGGTCATGCTGGGACGAGCAGTGCCTCTGCAAAGTGCAGCTGCAGATATTCGGGGTGCGGGGATAAAAACAGGATTCAGAAGCCAGAATCCAGAGTCCAGGAATTCAGAAGAAAAAAATTCAAACTGCAGGGCAGGATCCTGGCCTGCATGGGTTCGGAGTTCGTAGTATGGGCATCCGCCGTGGCGAATCCTTGCCCAAGTGTGCTTTGTATCTTCTATTCTGAATTCTGACTACTGGATTCTGGATTCTAAAGATTATTGCTAAACTTTACAGACCGGGAGCTGTATGGACAATCAGAAGATCGCCATCGTCACCGGCGGCAGCCGCGGCATAGGCCGTGCTATTGCCTGTGAGCTTGCCGCTGCGGGCTATTATGTCATCATAACCTACAAGACAAATGACGCGCAGGCGCAGGAGACGGTTGCAGGCATTCAGGCACAGGGCGGCGCAGCAGAGGCTGTGAAGTTTGACGTGGCTGATGCTGCAGAGGCCGCCCTGCAGATGAATGCCATCTGCAGCCGGTTTCAAAACATACAGGTGCTGGTCAATAATGCCGGCATTACCGCAGACGGCTTGTTCATGCTCATGACCGAGACAGAGTGGAACTCGGTGATCGATACATCGCTCAAAGGCTTTTACAATGTCACGCAGCCGGTGCTGAAAAAAATGGCCGTGAATCACAGCGGGTCGATTGTGGCTATTTCCTCTGTGTCGGCGCTTATGGGCAATCGCGGCCAGTCAAATTATGCAGCTGCCAAGGCGGGCATAATTGCCGCATCCAAAGCCCTTGCCTGCGAAGTGGCGCGCACGGGCATCAGGGTCAATGTCGTGGCGCCGGGGCTCATCGATACGGAAATGATCAAGGATGTTCCCGTGCTGAAAATCAAAGAGATAATACCCATGGCGCGCATTGGCAAACCGGAGGAGGTGGCAAAGGTTGTGCGCTTTCTCTGCTCCGATGATGCCTCCTATGTTACCGGCCAGGTCATCTCGGTCAATGGGGGCATGTTTTAGGATGAAAAGGGCAAAGCCGATGCGCCGGCTGCTTTCTCTTGGCTGTATGCGCGACTGCTGCTGTCCGGCTGGTCAGGCTCATGGGAAACCCTACAGAAGGAGTCTGAAAAGATTACCTCCGTGAGCGCCCGTTTCACGCAGTCAAAAAATATGCGCATACTTTCTAAACCCCTCGTTTCGACCGGCAGCTTTTATTTTAAAGCGCCGGACTCCGTGCGCTGGGAATATGAAGCGCCGGTGAAGAGCATTCTGCTGATGCATGAGGGTTCAGTCAAGCGGTATACGCAGGGAGCCAGGGGACTTACCGAGGATGCAGGGGCGGCTCTGCAGTCGATGAATGTGATGCTGCAGGAAATAGCCCTGTGGAGCAAGGGGCGGTTTACTGAAAGCCCGGGCTTTGCAGCCGTGCTGAAAGCGGGCGACGGGCCGGCAATTCTGCTGACGCCCCGGGACGAAGGGCTTGGCAAAAATTATAACCGGTATCGAAATTGCGCTTGCACCGGACAGGCCCGGCGTGATTTCAACTATCACCATTCGCGAGGGCGAAGGGGGCACAACGGTCTTGCAGTTCAGCGATGTGCAGATCAATGCAGCGCTGAGCGACAGCGTGTTTCGGAGCCCGTGATGAAAAAATGCAGGTCCATTATTCTTTTGTGCGCGCTGGCTGCGGCGCTGCTGCCGGCATGCGCAGGCCCCCGGCATATACGGCCCGAGCCGGTAAATCCTGCGCTGTGCAGGCTGCCTTTCACCAGCACGAGCTGCCGCTATATTCACGCTCTTGATGCCGAACTGCCCGGCGGCACGCGCATGACGGTTATGGGCATTTCGGTTATTGATCCTGGGGCTGATACGATACAGGCCGCCATTATGACGCTGGAAGGGCTGCTGCTTTTTGATGCCACGGCATCGGCCGGCAGCATGCAGGTGCATCGCGCTTTGCCGCCTTTTGACGGGCCGCAGTTTGCCGAAGGGCTTATGCGGGATGTGCGGTTTATTTTTATGTTTCCTGCCGGTGCGCCTGCAATGACCGGCAGGCTTGATGACGGTTCATCCGTCTGCCGGTATCAGGACACATTCGGTATGACGGTTGATGTGATCGTTCATCCTGGCCGGGGCTGGGAGGTTGAGCAGTATTCAACCTTCGGTAAAAAGCTGCGCAGCTTAAAAATTGATGCACTGCAGAACGGCATTCCCGGCATGCTGGAGTTTGAGGCCTTCAGCCCGAAGCCCTATGCCCTGCACCTGAAGCTGATCAGCGCCGAGCCGGTCACGCCGGATGACAAAAGTAAAATTGCTGGCGTGCACTGTATGAAATTCAAACTCATCTACCCGCAATGGAAAAAGCTTGAACGGCAGACCGAATTTCATCTGCCGCCGCATGGCCCGGTTGTGTTTGCCGCAACGCTGCCGCCGCATGTGGAGGTGGAGTTTGTGGATGAAAACGTGCAGGCCCTTGAGCTTGACGATGCCCCCGATTTTGTCGGCATTTCCATGATGCTCACCGCGCAGGTCAGGCGCGGCTGGCAGATTGCCGATCACTATCGCAGCCGGGGCATCAAGGTCATCTGCGGCGGCATTGCCACCATGCTGCATGCGCAGGAAACGATGGAGCATGCCGATTCGGTATTTCTCGGAGAGGCCGAAGGCAGGATGGCCGGTGTCTGGATGATTTTAAAAACAACAGGCTCAAGCCCTGCTATGACTATATGACCGACTATCCTGCCGTGGAGCTCATCGGCCCGGCCCGCAGAAGCATTCTGCAGCGCGATCTCTACAATTACCGGGGCGTGCAGATGGTTGATCTCGTGCATGCCTCGCGCGGGTGCCGGTTCAACTGCTATCCCTGCTGCGTTAATTTTCTGGGCGGCCGGCAGTTCAGGCCCCGGCCCTATGATAAGGTTATAGAGGAGATGGCAGGCATCGACAATAACCGGCTTTTCATCGTGGACAATTCTCTTGCGCAGAACAAGCAGTGGGAGCTGGGCCTGTTCCGGGAAATGGAGGGGCTGAAAAAAAAGTGGTGCTGCCATCCCATCGAAGAAGATGATGAGGTTCTGGAAGCCGCGGCCCGGGCAGGGGCCTGGTATGTGTATCAGGCCGTCTTTGACACTTCAGACCATATCAGCAACAGGATAAAGCGTTATCACGACTATGGCATAGCCGTTGAGGGCACCATACTGCTTGGCCTTGACAATCACACCGAGGACTATATCAAGCGGCTCATCGATTTTTTGCTTGAGGTAGAGCTTGATATGGCGGAGTTTACCGTGCTGACACCGTTTCCGCACACGCAGGCATTTGATGATATGCACGGGCAGGGCCGCATCACGAGCTATGACTGGAATGATTACACCTGCGACAGGGTTGTGTTTCAGCCCCGGCACATACAAGCCGAGCGCCTGCAGGAGCTGTACTATTATGCCTGGGACATGTTCTACCGCGACGAGCCGCAGAACTATAAGATGTTCAGCCTTTTCAAGAAAGTTGTAGAAAAGGAAAAGGCTGATGAGACTTTTATTCCCCGGCGGCGCGACCTTGCCGGCAGAGTGTTCGGCAGGAAGAATAGCAGGAGCAGACCGTGTGTCTGCCGTAGGGGCGCAGTGCCTGCGCCCAAAATAACGATACCGCAGGGGCAGACCAGCGTGTCTGCCTGAAGAGGCAATACATGACAAAAAAAAATAGTGTTATAGTCGGGCAGGGGCCGGTGTCCTGCGAGCAGATCGTGGCGGTTGCCCGCGGTCAGGCCCGGGTAAAGCTCAGCGCTCAAAAGACTTTCCTTGCACGCATGAACCGTTCGCAGGTCCATGCTGCAAAAAGCACTGAGAGAAGGCGTCGCGGTGTATGGCGTCAACACAGGTTTCGGCAAAGCCTGCGGCAAGCGCATGCAGGCTGATGCAGCGCTGCAAAAAATCGCCAATCCCCTGCCGTTTCACGGCTGCGGCACGGGCGAGCCCATCGGCATTGAAGAGACGCGGGCTGCCATGCTCTGCCGCATGCTCTGCCTTGCAACCGGCTACTCGGGCGTGTCCATCGGCCTGCTGCGGCAGCTTGAAGCATTTTTGAATCTTGGCATTACGCCTGTTGTGCCCTGCCAGGGATCGGTGGGCGCATCGGGCGATCTGACGCCCATGTCCTATATCGCTGCCTGCCTTGCCGGCGAGCGGGATGTTTTTTATACAGGCAGGCGCATGAGCGCACGGCAGGCCCTGAAAAAAACCGGCCTGACAACCCTATGTCTTTGAGCCGAAAGAGCCCCTTGCCATGGTCAACGGCACATCGACCATGACCGGCATTGCCGTCATGGCTGTGGAGCGCAGCCGCAGCTATTCTTCATGCCGCCGTGTGCGCCGCAGCCCTGACCGTGCATGCTTTCAGGGGCAAGTCGCATCACTTCCATCCTGTCATCAGCAAGGCAAAGCCTTTTGCCGGGCAGGACGCTGTGGCCCGAAGCCTGACCCTGCTTCTGCAGGCAAAGGGCTCTACGGCGCATCTCGAGGAAGACGGGCCCGAAGCGCTGCAGGATCCCTATTCCGTGCGCTGCACGCCGCAGATCGCAGGCGTGCTGTCGGACGCGCTCGCCTGGATATCCCAATGGGTCGAGACCGAGGCCAACAGCTCAAACGACAATCCGATTTTTGATCCGGCCACAGGCGAGCCGCTTATGAGCGGCAATTTCTATGGCGGCCATATCGCTTTTGCCATGGACAGTCTGAAGGCTGCCCTGGCATCGGTTGCCGATATGGCTGACCGCCAGATCATGCTGCTGGTGAACCCGCAGCTCAGCCGGGGGCTGCCTGAAGATCTTGTGGGTGTAGCAGGACGCGAGCACTTTTTTCATCACGGGTTCAAGGCAATGTCGATAACAGCCTCTGCCCTTGCCGCCGAAGCGCTTAAATTGACCATGCCTGCGGCATCGTTTTCACGGTCCAGCGAATCGCATAATCAGGACAAGGTGAGCATGGGCACCATCGCGGCCCGCGATGCCGAGCAGGTATGCACCATTGTTGAGCGCACAGTGGCCATCCACCTGCTTGCGGCAGCGCAGGCCTGTGATCTTCGGGGCCGGGTTGAGGCGCGGCCGCGGCTTGCAGCGCTTGTCAGAAGCATCAGGAAGCTTTCACCGCGCCTGGTGGCGGACCGGCCCCTTGACCGCGACATTGAGGCTGTTGCGCAGGCAATTGCCGACGGCAGCCTGTTTCTCAACCCTTACGAGGATACATGACGCCATGACCCGCGAGCATCATGCAAGCTTTGAAATTGAGCGCAAGGTCGCCTTCTATGAGCTTGACCCCATGCAGATCGTGTGGCACGGCAACTACTATAAGTATTTTGAAGACGCCCGTTCGGGCCTGCTGCGCCAGGCGGGCATAGACCTGCACGACTTTTATGTAAAAAGCAATTGCGTTTTTCCCATCATCAAAACCGCCACCAAGCATATCTATCCCCTGCGCTACGGCGATGAATTCATCTGCAGGGCCACTGTTGCCGAATGCAAAGAAAAGCTCGTTGTTGATTTCGAGATACGGCTCAAGGAGGGCGGCAGGGTCTGCGTTAAAGGCCGGACCGAGCAGGTGGCTGTGCAGATGCCCGAAGGCGAGATGCAGTTTGAGCTGCCTGCTGCAATCCGCTCTGCCCTGGGGATGCTGTGACGGGGCCGCTTTTTCACGAAGCCCTTGCCTCGGGCGCTGAGCAGGTAGCGGTCTGGTCGCAGCTTCTGGACCGGATCAATGTCTTTCCCGTTGCCGATGGCGACACGGGCCGCAATCTTGTCATAAGCCTTGCCCCGCTGCGGCAGCAGGTGAGCAGCCCGGAAAAACTCTGCCGGAGCCTGCTGCTTGCCGCCCGCGGCAATTCCGGCAATATTGCAGCCCGTTTCCTGCAGGAGTTCGCGCTCTTGCCCTCGCTTAAGGATCTGGCGGCCACGGTGCAGCGAGGCCGTGATATGGCATACGGGGCTGTGAGCGAGCCCAAGCCCGGCACCATGCTCAGCCTTTTCGACAGGCTTGCCGATCTTTGCAGTGAAATCCCGGCAGACATGAATGCCGCGTGGACGGCCTGGCTTCTCTCCTCGCTTGAACATGCCGTTGCCGATACCGTGCACGGGCAGCAGGTTTTGCAGCAGGCCGGGGTGGTTGATGCCGGGGCCCTGGGCATGTATCTTTTTTTTGACGGTTTTTTCAGCCGGCTTGCCGGCACTGAGTATTTCTTCTCACCGGCCCGTGCCTGCTTTAAAGATAATCTTCGCATTGCCGACTCGTTCAGCCGGGAGACAACAGCCGGTTTCTGCATCGATGCCGTGGTGGAATCGGCAGGCAGCCTGCAATCAGCCCTGGGGAGCGATCCTGACAGCGCTCGTTGTCATGCGCAGCGGGGAGTATGTCAAGGTGCATCTCCATGCCCCTGATAGGGAAAAGGCAAAGTCGGATCTGGCAGCGCTGGGTAAAATTATTTCGTGGGCAGACGATGATCTGGCTAGCCAGACCGCGGTTTTTTCACGGCCCGCTGCAGCCTCAGCGGTCCATATCATGACCGATGCCGCAGGCTCCATTACCCGCGAAGATGCCGCAGCGCTCGGGCTTACCCTGCTTGACAGCTATATAAACATGGGCGATACAAGCCTGCCGGAGACCTGCTGTTCGCCTGCTGATATATATAAAGCCATGCGCGAAGGCTGCCGCTGCTCAACTGCGCAGGCTTCAATGGATGAGCGCTGCCAGCACTACCTGAGCGTGCTTGGACTCAATAAAAACGTGCTCTATCTGTGCGTGGGCTCGGTATATACGGGCAATTATCAGGCCGCCTCCGGCTGGAAACAGAAGCATGATCACGATAGCCGTTTCAGCATTATAGATACGGGCACAGCTTCGGGCAGGCTTGCCGTGGCCGTGCATCTCACGGCGCGTTTCGCCCGGCAGGCGGCAGGGGCGGCCGAGGTTGAAGCTTTTGCGCGCAAGGCGCTTTCAAACTGTCATGAATATATATTTGTCGACACTTTGGGCTATCTTGCCGCCGGCGGCAGGCTTTCTAAAACCGGTGCCTTTTTCGGGGATATGCTAAAGTTTAAACCCGTCATCAGCCCGCAGCCTGACGGCGCGCAAAAGGTCGGCATGGTCAGAAACCGCGATGAGCAGGTGCGGTTTGCCCTTGAAAAGCTCTCAGAGGTTTTCACGCCTGAGGCAAAGGGCCTGATACTTCTTGAGTATACCGACAACCGCAGCTTTGTTGAGGAAACAGCCGCAACCGTGCAGCGCCGTTTCCCGAAGACAGAACTGCTTGTGCGGCCTTTGTCGCTCACAACAGGCGTGCATACGGGGCCGGGCACCTGGGCCGTGGCGTTTGCAGCGGAGGAATAAAGAAGGAATTCAGTATCCAGTAGTCAGTAGCCAGAAGAAAAAATTTAAATCATTTCGGAGGCCAGATACATTTTTGGAATCTCAGTATCTTTTATTCTGAATTCTGGCTGCTGAATTCTGGCTTCCTTTTGAAGGACAAAATTGTTTACTGCCTGATTGTTAAAATATGCGCTGTGCCATTGTCATTCCCGTCTATAATCATGAAGCCACGGTCGCCGAAGTGGTGCGGCAAAGCCTCGCACTGGGCTATCCCGTAATTGTCGTTGATGACGGTTCAACAGACAGCACCTATGAACGGATCAGGGATATTCCGTGCCGTCACCATTCTGCGGCATGCGCAGAACCGGGGCAAGGGAGCAGCGCTGCTTACGGGGTTTGCTCGAAGCAGCAAAAAACGCCGACTGGGCTGCAACCCTGGATGCCGATGGCCAGCACCGGCCCGAAGACCTGCCGCTACTGCTTGCCGCGGTGCCTGAAGGCAAGCGGCCCATCGTGGTGGGCCGGCGCGAGGGCATGCAGGCTGAGCATGTGCCCTGGGCAAGCAGGTTCGGCAGAAAATTTTCAAATTTCTGGGTGCAGGCATCGGGCGGCCCTGCCATTTCCGATACGCAGAGCGGCATGCGCCTCTACCCGCTGCCGGAAACGATTAACCTGCCGGTGCGGGCGCGCCGGTTTCAGTTCGAGGTTGAGGTCCTGGTAAAGGCGCGCTGGTACGGCGTGCCTGTGGTGGAAGCGCCTATTCATGTCTCCTATGCCCCGAAAGGCGAGCGCATTTCCCATTACCGTGGCTTTGTCGATTCCATGAGAAACTCGGCAGCATTTACGCGTCTTATTTTCGGGCGGTTTTTCTTTCTGCCTTTTATCCGCTTCAGGCGGAAGGCTTCATGGTGAGGGTATGAAGAAACGCTATGCTCTGCGCTGGTCACTGGCCGGGCTGATACTGCTTTCAGTCACAGGGTTTTTTATTGCAGGTATCTATCGCCTTCAGTTTTCAACCGATATGCTTGCAGCGCTGCCGCAGGATGATCCCGTGCTGGCAGATGCCCGCTATGTGCTCATGCACAATCCGGCACTGGAAAAAATTGTCATCGACATAAGCCTTGCCCGTGAGGATATGGCGCTGCTGACCGAATGCGCTGCTTTTGTTGAAGCGCGGCTGCGGAAAAGCGGCCTTTTCAAACAGGTAGGCTTAGAGCATATGACCAAGCTCATGCCCGGTTTTTTGCAGTATGCCGCGGAGGGTCTGCCGGTGCTGTTCAGCGAGCGCGAGCTGACAGAAGAAGTGGCGCCCCTGCTGTCACCCGACAAGGTGCGCGCGGCGCTGGCTGCCCATCTTGCCGGTTTAAGCGGCCTTGAGGGTATCGGTCAGGCAGAGCTTATGGCGGGCGACCCTTTGAACCTGCGAAATCTTGTGCTGAGCCGCATGGCCGGTTTAATTCCTGTCAAGAATGCCCGGTTCGTGAAGGGGCAGCTCATGTCAGGCGACGGCAGGCACCTGCTTATCATTGCCGAGCCCGCAGGCCCGGGCACTGATACGGCCTTTGCCCGCAGGCTTGATGCTTTGATGCAGCAGACCGCCGGTGAGGTTGAGGCCCGCTATGGCGCTGAAAATGCCGTGACGCTGACCCCGGTCGGCTCCTACCGAACGTCCCTTGACAATGAGGAGAATGCAAAGCGCACTGTGCAGCGGGCCACGCTCTTTTCAACCGTGGCCGTTGCACTGTTGCTGCTGTGCGCATTTCCCCGGCCTTTGATCGGGCTTCTGGCGCTGCTGCCCGCTTTTGCCGGAACCATGTTTGCGGTTTTTGTCTATTCTCTTTTCAATACTTCCATCTCTCTTCTGGCTGTGGGTTTCGGCGGCGCCATCGTTTCATTTACCGTTGATTACGGCATTGCCTATCTGCTTTTTCTCGACCGTTGTCACGAGACCAAGGGCTTCGAAGCATCCCGCGAGGTCTGGTCCCTCGGTCTTATCGCCATGCTCACCACTGCCGTCAGCTTTGCGGCTCTCAGTCTGAGCGGTTTCCCGGCCCTTGCCGAGATAGGGCTGTTCAGCGCCCTGGGCGTAGTTTTTACCTATATTTTCGTCCACGCCATATTCCCCCTCGTATTTGCCCGCATGCCTGCCGCAGGCCATGAGCCTTTCGTGCCTCTGCAGGCTTTTGTGAACATACTCGCTTCATCCCGCACCAGCTGGAAAGCACCTGCAGCAATCGCCTTCGGCATCGCTATGCTTTTTTTTGCCCGGCCTGATTTTCATATTGATCTCACCGCGCTCAATGCAGCGACCCCGCAAACACGTGCAGCGGAAAAGCTTGTGCAGCAGGTCTGGGGCGATGTTACCGGCAGCATGCAGCTCATGCTGGAGGCAGGCTCCAGGGATGAGCTTGCCCGCCGCGGCGACCGGGTATCTCGCATGCTGCAGGCCGAGATAGCCGGCGGCGCGGTGCAGCCCTGCTTCCTTCCTTCGTCGCTGCTTCCCGGGGCGGAGGTTCGCCGGGAAAATTTTGCCGCCTGGCAGCGCTTCTGGAGCACAGAGCGCATTGCCGGCCTTGAAGCAGCCGTCGGTGCGGCATCGCGCGATCTCGGGTTTGCTCCCGATGCTTTTGCGCCTTTTTTTGCCATGCTTGCCAGCCCCGCCATGCCGCAGGCTTCAATGCCCGATGAGCTTTGCGCTTTGCTTGGCATAGCACAGGATGCAGAGGCCGGCATCTGGCGGCAGGTGCTCACGCTTGCGCCCGGTTCATCATATGCCGCAGATGATTTCTACAGCCGCATTTCCGCTGACGCTGCAGCGCGGCTGTTTGACCCTGCTCTTTTCAGCCAGAGACTGGGGACGGTGCTCCTGTCGGGGTTTCTAAAAATGGCGCTCATTGTCGGCCTGGTAACGGTACTGGTCGCGCTTTTATTTTTTATGGACTGGCAGCTTACCCTGCTTGGTATTGCGCCGACGGTGTTTGCCCTCATCTGCACACTGGGCACTCTTGAAACTTATGGGCCAGCCTCTGGGCATCCCCACGCTCATGGTGGCTGTCGTGGTTATCGGCATGGGCACGGACTATGCGCTGTATTTAATCCGCGCCTATCAGCGCTATTGTGATGAAGCCAATGCCTCCCTCGGTCTTATCCGCCTGTCGGTTTTTCTCTCGTTTGCCACCACGCTGCTTGGCTTTGGCGTGCTTGCCGTGTGCGATAATCCCATGCTCAAAAGCGCCGGCCTCGGGCTTGCCCTTGGCATCGGCTATTCATTCATCGGCGCTGTCACCATTGTGCCGCCGGTATTAAAGCGGCTGTTTGCGCCTGCGCGTTTTCCTGACGAAACGGTTCAGGCCGGCTCGCGGCGGCACTTTCAGAGGTTTATCAGCCATTACCGGCATATGGAGTCATACCCTCGGTTCTTTGCCCGCTTCAAGGTCCTGTGTGATCCCATGTTCCCCCGGCTTGCGGATTTTTTGCATGCACCGCGCACAGTCATTGATATCGGCACCGGCTATGGCGTGCCTGCGGTCTGGCTGCTTGAGCTGTTTCCGGATTTAAAAGTATATGGCATCGAGCCGGATGCACGAAGGGTGCGCTTTGCCAGCCGCGCCATTGGCGGGCGCGGGCTCGGTACAGGTGGGCCGGGCGCCTGATGTCCCCGATGCGCCAGGGCCTGCCGATGCAGCGCTGCTGCTTGATATGCTCCACTATATAACCGATGATGAAGTGCGGCTCACGCTTTCGCGCCTGCGTGAAAAGCTGCGCCCCGGCGCACAGCTCATTGTGCGGGTAACCATTCCCCTGCATGAGCGCGCATCAGTGCTGCGCTTTGTTGAAACAACACGCCTGAAGATACTGGGCATTGCGTCGTATTTGCGCACGGCGCAGCAGGTGCGCGCACTTATTACGGATGCGGGCTTTACCATCACCTGTGAAGAGCCAACTGCCCAGGGTAGTGAAATTATCTGGTTTATTGCTGAAAAATAAAAGATTCACCGCAGAGACGCAAAGAGCGCAAAGGGTTAATGCTTTTTGTTTTTCGCTGAGAGAGCAAAAAACAAAAAAAGTGCACTTTTCGGCAAATGAGGCGATGTCTTTCCCTTTGTGCCTTCTCAGCAAAAAAGGAAAGACATATCTTCACTCTGCGGCCTCCGCGCCTCTGCGGTGAATTTATGCGTAAGAAAATTTTTTGAGGTTGGGTTAAGCCCGGGAAATCCGTTGGGTTTCGTACCTCAATCCATACAGATAACGGTCTTATTAAAACCCATATTCTTAAGGGCGAACCCAACAAATCAACGTATGAGATTATGACAGACCTTTTCTACCGCTGCCTGATGTTTGTCTCCGGCTTCACCGGCGCCTGGCTGTTTAAAGCCGGGGCCTGGTGGGTTGCAACGGGCTATTTCTTTCTGTTTCCGCAGCGGGTTCGGCACGAGCATCAATTTCTATAAAGCGCTTTTCCCTGTGCGCGGATTTTTCTATCATCTCTTCTGCGCCTGGCGTCAGTTTCACAATTTCACCACGATCTTTCTCGACCGCTGGCTTGCCCGCAACCCGGGCAGCATCACCTTTTCGCAGGAGGGCCGGGAGCATATTGAAAAGATCGCATGTGACGGAACCGGCGGCATTATGCTCATGTCGCATCTTGGCAACTGGGAGCTTGGGGCGAGCTATCTTGGGAGCCGCACTGACGGGCCTGCCATAAAACTTCTTCTGTATCTGGGGGAAAAGCAGGGCGAGCAGATCGAGGGGCTGCAGAAAAAGGACCTTGCCCTGCAGGGCGTGAAGATCATCGCCACAAAGCAGGGCGAAGCCTCACCCTTTGACCTTGTGGAGGGAGTGCGCTTTATAAAAGAAGGCGGCTTTGTCTCCATGACCGGCGACCGCCTGTGGAGCGCTGCCCAGCGCTCGGTTGCAGTGAAGTTTTTAGGCCGCGAGGCCCGCATACCCGAGGCACCGTTTCAGTTTGCCCTGCTCTCAGGCGCACCGCTCATTATCTTTTTTGTGAACCGCCTGGGCAACGGCAGATACCATTCCACGCTCTTCCCGCCGTATTGCGGTTGCGGCAGCATCCCGCAGCGAGCGCGCGGAAGCCATTCGCAAGGCTGCGCAGCAGTATGCCGATATCCTGGAGACCATGGTGCGGCGGTATCCCTTTGAGTGGTATCACTTCGAGCGGTTTATTGAGCCGGGGGGTAGTGAATAACGGCGCCCTTGAGTTTTTCCGTTTTTTGGGTTAGTGGCCTTCACATTTGATTTTGCAGGCCCCCTCACCCCAACCCTCTCCCACCAGAGGCTGTGTCACAATACCGTTTTTGGTAGTCGCAAGCTTCAGCTTGCGTTTGTTGGCACATGGAATGTCAATACGTTACGCAGGCTGAAGCCTGCGGCTACCTCCACAATTATGCACTGCGACACAGTCTCCCAGGGGAGAGGGAGCCAACAATTTTCCCCTCCCACCAGAGGCTGTGTCATAATTAGTTTTGTACTGTCATTTCGAATCCGCCGCAGGCGGTGAGAAATCTTAAGGCTTTGATTTTGCTTCAGGCAAAGATCTCTCCCTTTGGTCGAGATGACATCATTTTTTAATTGCGATACAATCTCTGAGAGGAGGGTGATCGCAACTGATAATTTTAAATGTGATGATCCACTAGTGAGCCTTCACATTTAAAAGCATCAGTTGCAGGCACTTTCCATCTAATACCCAATACTTGTGAATTAAGGATTCCTTCTCTCCTTGAGGGGAGAAGGTCAGGATGAGGGGTGATATAAATCAAAGGTGAAACCCCTGTAGGTTTCAGGGGGTTGACAAAAATAGTGTAACCATATATAGTTACACTATGAGCATAGAAGAAAAACTGCTGGCAAAAATTCGCAATAATCCTGATGGCATATCATTTAAAGAGCTGTGTTCGGCCCTCGGACATTGCGGCTGGGTGCTCGATCATCAAACCGGAAGTCATTTAATATGGCATTCGCCCGCCGGGTTCAGATTGCCGTTGCAAAAGCGGCCCGACGGCAAGGCCAAGGGTTATCAGGTGAAGCAATTTATCGACCAGTACGCAAGGGAGACAGGTAATGAAAAAAAGTAGATTCGACGGCTACAGTGTAAACCTTTACCAGGATGAGGACGACGACTGGCTGGCGCATTTCATAGAGCTGCCCAATGTGTCAGCCTTTGCGGATTCCCCGGAAGGCGCATTGAAAGAGCTTGAAACGGCATGGGAAGGCGTCAAAAAAAGCTACCGCAAGCATGGTGAGCCTGTGCCTGTTGCGCCATCACGCAGAAAGTACAGTGGGCAGTTTAATGTACGGATCAACAAGACGCTGCATCGGGCTCTGGCTGTGGAGGCTGTACGTGAGGGCGTGAGCCTGAATGCACTGGTAGCGAAAAAGCTAGAGCTGGCTGCGATGACGCCGCGGTAATAACAGTCAGGCATACGCGGGGTAGGTGGAACCCAACACTACAGAATATATGAAAAAGAAAAAACCGGCACGAACCAGCCGTGAGTTCGATCAACGCTTTGATGATGGCGAAGATATTCACGATCTTCTGAACATGTCAAAGGCCGCCAACATCAATCATGGCAAAAAGGTCAGAATCACCCTTGATATGGCCGAATCGCTTGTCAAAGAGATTGACGAAATTCGGGCACGAATCGGCGTTGACCGTGGTGCCCTTATAAAGATATGGCTGTACGAAAAGATACAGTCTGAAAAAGCCCTGAAGTCTGCCGGGTTGTAGGGCCGGGAGGGTGGTGAGGATCATCCCCGAGGCACCGTTTCAGTTTGCCCTGCTCTCAGGCGCACCGCTCATTATCTTTTTTGTGAACCGCCTGGGCAACGGCAGATACCATTCCACGCTCTTCCCGCCATATTCGGTTGCGGCAGCATCCCGCAGCGCGCGCGCGGAAGCCATCCGCCAGGCCGCGCAGCAGTATGCCGATATCCTGGAGACCATGGTGAGGCGGTATCCCTTTGAGTGGTATCACTTTGAGCGGCTTATTGAGGTAAGCGGCGGACATACTTCGTGAATCCACATCACGATCTGTCATGCCGCGCAAAAAAGTAAAAATTTTTTAACGCCAAAACAGGCACTTGAATTTTTTGTAGACAAGCACTGGCGCAAAATGTAGTTATCAAGAGAACAAAGAGGAACAGCGCTTTAATCTTAAAGTTCCCTAGCATATACCACCATTTTACCCGGCACCGTTTGTTATGGTTTCCAGATTGAGGTTAAGGAAATCAGGTTTTTTAAAAAGGAACTGGTCTCATAAACTTGATTAGTGATTGAAAGCTTAGAGGGAAGACAAAAGTCGGAAGGGGGAACTTCACGGCATACTCTCCTCAGGTCGTAGGGCAATTGTTGCTTTAAGGATAACAAAACTTGCTGGGATTGGAGCAGTTTAGGCATGCAAATTTTTTTTACAGCCTTTTTTTTCTGTTTTTATTCTCGGCCTGCTGGCTCCTGGCCCACCGCATGTGGCGCCGAAATTTTTTGTTGTGTGGCCCCTTGGCGATGGGAATCCTTGTTGGCCTCCAATCCGTTTTGCTTAACCTTCTCTCTCCGTTCTGTGCCGTGTCCCAACTCTCGCTGTTGGGCGGCAACATGCTTTTCATCATGGCCGTCATTTTTGCCGAGATCCGTCGCGTAGGAGCAAAAGGCGTGTTGCAGAAATACGGCGACCTTCTTAAATGCCAGGTGGATCTGTGGACCGGCCGGTCCAACCCATTAGCCTTGTTCGTTGCACCGCTTTTGATCATACTGCTTTGCACGGCCTTAGTGTATCCGCCCAACAACTTTGATAGTATGACCTATCACATGGCCCGCGTCGTCTACTGGATCCAAAATGGTTCCGTGGCCTATTACCCAACACCGTATGACCCGCAGAATCTAATGAGTCCCGGCGCGGAGTACGTTATCCTGCTTTTGCAATTGCTTTCCGATACTGACGTCTTCGCCAATTTGGTTCAGTTTTTATCGTTTTATTTACTCATTTCGGCCATGCCATCCTTTTTGCGTCTCCTTGGAATACGCAGACGCATCGCCAACTGGGGCCTCATTCTTGCCGCTACTCTGCCCATGGGCGTTTTACAAGCGACCAGCACTCAAACGGATCTAGTTGCAGCCTGTTTGGGCCTGGCCCTGTGTGCCGGGGCTCTGCGGCTATGGCATAAAACTTTGCGTGAGAAAAGGTCGAAGCTCGATATCATGGCTCTGGCGCTCATGCTGGCAACGGGCTTTCTTGTTAAGCCGACATCGATCGTGGCGGCATTTCCCTTTCTGATAATGGCAGCCATGTGTTACGGAATGAACTTGATCCGCCGGCCGAAATTGTGGGGCAGGCAGGTCATAAATCTGCTGTTGGGAGTGCTTGTGGTCTCGGCCATCGCCGGACCTGATCTGTATCGGAAAAAAGAGGCCTCTGGTTCGTTTACGGGGTCTCGTGGGGAGGCGTTTCCGTTGATTGGAGAATGGAAACAGAAAGTTTTGAACCCGGTGGAATGTATTACATTCCATGTTATCCCCACGGAATGGTTTTATAAAAATATCGTAAAGCCGTTCGGCGGTTTCTTGAAATGCCCGACTTTTCCTCAACCTGCGCATATGTTTCGTCTTCATGAAGATTTTGTTGGCAATTGTTTCCACATGATTTTTGCGGGGGTTGCAATTCTGCTGTTTTTATTCCGTTTTCCGTGGATTCCGCGTCCGGCAAGATGGAGTGTTTGTTTTGTGTGCGTCTCCTGGATTTTTCTGCACGTCACGGTTCGTTACCAGCCGTTTATTCCCCGCCTGGAAACGCCGGTTTTTATGCTGTTCCCCTGCTTTTTAGCCGCTTGGGCCCCAATCCCAAAAGTTCGACTGGTTCGTTTCTTTTTTGCGGCTATTTTAATCGTCAGCACCATGGCCTGTCTTTCTTACGGGATTATAGCGGCAGTCCGCAACGAAACTCGTCCTTTGAAATTGACCGACTTTTGGCTGCTTGACCGAGATTCTTCTTATTATGCGAACCTGACAGCTTGGAAGCCGAAGCATGATGCGGTCATTGAAGCGGTGCAACAAATGAAGGTTAAAAAGGTTGGCTTGCTAATCGGCCCGGATTATGATTATCCTTTAACCTGGCGCCTATATCGCATAAGCGTTGAGGTGCGGCACGTAGCCGGATATTGGGATCTGGAGTGGGCAGATATAGTGTTTGCCCCTAAAAGCAGGCCGCCGGCGACAAAAGAGTGGCCAGTGTATAGGGGAAATTATTCAATACTGATTAACCCGCAATTCGAGAAAAAAGCATTGAAGGAAAATGCACCATAAAATCCAATAACGTCCGGCTGCGGCGGATGTGGTCAAAAAGCCTGCACGCAGAAGTTGTTTCTGAAAATGACGGTATGAGAATAAAATAGGGGGACAAACAGTCCCAACGCCTTCGGCAACGGCAAAGAGATTGCAGAGCAGAAACCTTTCGTATCAGAACCGAAGACTGACATCTACTTCGTCAATGCTGCCATTTCTGTGAACTGGGGGGGAACCAGAACAGCAATAGGTTGCTGCAGCAGGTCAAGGCCACTCTCTGACGCCAAAACAGCCGCTTAAATTTCTTCAATATTCGTTAGGCTCAAACAGCCCCCGATTTTCATGGGTTCTTCCGGGAACACGCTGCGGGGTCAGGGAATGTCTGCCGGGGCAAAAAAAACAGTTTGGAGTCAAAAATAAAATTGCTAATTGAGTTTTTTCAGGATATTAATTAAATAGTTGAATTGTTTCAGTTTCTAACCAAAAGCCATCAGGCAAGAACTGTTTATGAACGTGCATAAGCTTGTTCACAACGGCCTGCTGTTTTTTATTTATTTGTAATCGGTTAATCGAAGGCAGGACCTTCAATTAACCGTTGGGATAAGCACACACCAAACCATAATGTAATGCCACACACACCGGGAGGTACGTATGAGAGAGAGACAAATGCTTTCGTCTGCTTATGACCGCAGTCATTTTTACTTGGTGCCTCAGCGGTTTGCTGATTACTACGCAGGCCCGGGCCACAACCGACCCATGGCTTTCATGGAGGCATGATCTGCAAAATACCGCAGCAGTGCCTGACCGGGGCTATCCGATCAGCGCAAAACTGCTGTGGGACCGCCCCCGTGGCAATGAGGCCGCCACAACTATGCGCGCGCGCTGTTCGACACCCGTAGTTGTGGGCAACGATATCGTATTTACAACAGGCAACGGAGGAGTTGTTGAAGCCCTCGATCAAAAAACCGGGGCGTTAATCTGGACAAAAACATATACCTGGATCCCCACACCACCCGAACCAGAGGATGCGAAGCCGGACTGGTGCCAGGGTTCTACCCCCAATCTCGAGACCAACCTGGGCGTCTGCGCCAACATAAGCGGGGACTGCCCGGACTGGTGCTATGAGTGCAAGTCAACACCAAACGATTGCACAGCCACATCCTTAGTAAACCCGCTGCAGTTTCCTCCTACTGCCGGGGTTTTTGTTGCAGGCGCCACCATTGATGCCGAAGGTGACCGTGTTTATTATGGAACCATGGATGGCAGGTTTATTGCTACGAAGCTATCTACTGGAGATCAGGTATGGGAAAAGCAGCCCTGGAAAGAGCCGGGCGGGCCAAACGAAGGCAGGAAATGGTATGATCAGAAATTTGCCTGGCATCTGTCTCCGCCGTCCGTATCCGATGGCAAGCTGTTCTTCGGGTCTTTTCTGCCGAGCTTTTACTGGGTGTTCAAGGCATTCCCGTTTATCCTCGATGCCAACGGCCACAGCATTCCCGGCTGGCCGTCATTTGAAAAAGACTACAAGATGTACTGGGTAGGCCGCGACGGCTTTACCTACGCTGCCGACAAAAACACCGGCGATATTCTGTGGACCTGGGACCCCGGCGGATGCGGTGTAACCAACATTCCCCCGGTTGCTGACGGCAAAGTATTTTTCAATGCTGATACCGTTATTGACTATCACTATGGCCAGATGGCGGCCTGTGATGTGAACACCGGCGAAAAGCTCTGGCATGTGGGCCCGATCCCCCTGGCGCAGGGCGGCAACCCGTCCATTTCAGTGCCGCATAATACTATCTTTTATCCTGAAGGAGATGGCGCAATATGGGCTGTAGACCTGACCACGGGCCAGGTCAAATGGACCTATCACGGCGGGTTCAGCGTCAAGGGCGCCACCGGCTGCGCCTCCTCTCTGGCAATTGATGAGCGCCGCGGCTGGGTGCTCGGGGCTTCCGATACGGGGCACATATTCGTGCTGTGTATGAAGACCGGCCGGTTGATCAGAGAAACGTATATGGGCTTGCCGAACTGGAAGCCCAAAGACGGGCAGCCAAGAGACGGCTACTGGTTCCCCGGCGCCAGCGCCATGGCGATAGTTCCAGCCCAGGGGCTGCTCTACATAAGCGGCACCGACTTTGCTCAGGCATGGCAGGAGAGCGGCACCAAAGGCAGGGAAAAGCTTTTCTGCTTCAACTATGCTGCATGGGCTAACACCATAAAGCAGGTCTGGGATTATCAGTTTATAGCCGACGATGGCAGCGAGCTTATCGTCAAGGGGCATTCTCCGTACCAGGTATCTTTCTACACCCTGGGCTCGGTTGCCCTGGCAGACGGCCATGTCTACTACGGTTCCTATAACGGACACGTCTACTGCTTTGGCAACGGTTTCAGGAACTAAGCAGCAGCGAATGCTTCGCAGACTGCGCGATGGGGCTGCGTCGAGGGTCTGATAGTTAACCAGAGGTTTTATAGAAAAGTCGGCTTTCAGGTCAATACGTCACCCGGCAGGGAAGCCGACTTTTTTACTTGAACGGACCATTACCATGCACAGAGTTTTTTATTGCACCTGCGTTCTTGCCCTGCTGATAAACGGGTGCAAACTCCTTCCGGCGACTGAAGGCAGAAAAGATTTCAATGAAGCAGTAATCCTTTACAAAAAAGGTGACTGCGAAAATGCTTCCTTGAAATTTACCGAAGCCCTGCAGAAGGATGCTGATCTCCGGGAGTGCTATGTGTATCTGGCAGAGTGCAGCCTGAAACAGGGGAACCCGGAAGCTGCTTTAAAATCAGCTGAGCAGGCCATGGCCGGCGGGGCAAAGGATGCCGACGTCAGCAGCAGGCTGAAAACTGTTTTGACTGCCGGCGGCCAGAGCGCCATTGACAAGAAGCAGAGTGACCTTGCGGTCCGGTTTTTCCAGGACGCAGTAACCCTTGATCAAAACGACTGTCGACTGCACCTCTGGCTGGGCAAAGCGCTGCTGGAGCGGGGCAATAAAGAGGACATGAAGGCGGCCATCATAGAATTTAAAACTGCCGTAAGCGCATCGGCCAGTCCCGCGCAGACTACGGCGCTGATACGCAGCGCCCTGTTCGCGCGAGCTGAACAGTATGCCGCTCAGGGCGATACGTATACGCAATCCCGGTGCTACCTTGCCTATACGGAAAACTTCAACAAGGATGATGTCGAGGCCTGCGTAAATCTCGGAAAACTGTTTTACCAGACGGACAACCCGATAGGGGCTCTGCACTATGCGAAAAAGGCCTATGCCCTGGACCCTGAAAATAAAGCGGCCATGGAGCTCATATATGAGTTGAACACCCCCATGCAGCATTAAGGGGTATTGCTGTTGCGCAGATGACGCGTGACCTTGATCCCTCTTTAGTTTTTTTGTTGGTGGAATCAGCAAGTGCTTACATCCCGGAAGCGGGGACGCAACAATAAAACAATGCTGTAATGAAAGGGAAAATACCATGAAAAAAAAATCGGCACTAACGGCGATAGCGCTCTGTACGCTTTTGTTTATTCCCTGCCTGGCATCGGCAGCCCCCAACTGTCCGCTCTGGCTTGGAACATGGGAGGTGAAATACGCCGACAACAGCACGCGAATCTGGAAAATTTATGAAGCAGATAATGATACGGGGAGCTCCTATGTCCTGTGCGAGGCCTTAGGCTACAGTGAAACACCAGCCGGAACCGATCAAGTTCTTTTTAAGATTATTTATATGACTTTTACCAACACGTATTCCTATACCGAGGCAACAGAGTTTAGTTCAAGCATGCCAAGCAGGGAAATGGATGTGAACGGCGCAGGTGATAATTTTACATCGCAAGCGGGTGGACAATATCCTGTGGAAAGCGGAATAAAGACCAGCTCCGTGGTTCCTCCCCCTCCAATTATCACGACAACGACAACACAACACCACACCAGTGACCTGCGCACTGGAAATTTTTCCAGAATCAATTCACAGCAGGCGCCTGGGACGTTTGGGTATGTTTATCGTGAGTGAAGGGGAAGATGCGGAATTTGAAAGAGGTAATCGGGTTGATTGGGGAACCGACGATATCAATACAATTTTGCAATTCAGACTCCCGCGGCGCATCTTCTCGCTTGCATGGATACAAGCAAATGCTGCAATTGGAGAGTATCAAGTTACGGTTGGCGATGATAACTGCACGGGTACGCTTGAGATAAAATAAGCAACCTCGGTACGGAGGCTTTAAAAGGAACGCAAAAAGAGCGTTCGGGCCCCCTGCTTTTTTCCATTTTTGCAATGTACTATTACCCCAACGCCGGCAGCCTCAATGCAGCCCTTGATAGGAGACCGACGCTGGGGGCAGTGACTCGCAGGGTGCGTGAAGGGATTGCGCCGATGGGAGGAAAGAAGGAAGAGTAAGTCTGAAGAAACATCTTTTAAAACAAGAAGAGCCTGACTGCTCGATATGGCGGCCAGGCTTTTTTATTGTCTTCAGAAAAACATCGCCTGTGGGGATGGTTCCTGATGAAGGCAAAACAAACACTGCGTGTTTTTGCTTACGCCCTTTGAGGGCGAAATCAGGCCGCCCGCTATGCGGTTGGTTGTTGACTTAAAGACACCAGCACGTGACGTACCTGTGAAATGTCACCACTGGTGATGACACTGATTGCATTTCCCGGGAGGCCATTAAAAATTTCGTACACAGAGTATGCGCTTTGTTTACCTGCGTATGGTACAAGCAAAAAGGAACATGCTCTGGTTCAAATTGGCTTGAGCAGAAGAGCCAGAGCCGGCCCGTTCGGGTGCAATGGCTCATCGAAAGCCACGTCCTCAATCCAGTATCCTGCAGATTCCGCCGCCGCTATCAAATCCTCGCGTGACAGCCACTCCGAGTAGGGAGCGTTGCCGCCCCAGAATCCTGCAGAGAGAATCGACCGTTTGTACTCGTGGCGATGCAAGACGATTGTTTTGCCCGAGGGAAGAGAGATTTGCCGGGTTGAAGAAAAATTCCTGTGCAATTCGAGATGATCAATGCGAATCCGATCCGACCAGATCATTGTCCAGACCATCACGGGTCCGCGGCAGGCCCTTCGCAACAGCGGAAATAATTGATGTGGATCGCGAAGGTGGTACAGGACCCCACAGGCAAGACTGAAGTCGAAAACTTCCTGCGTCTCCTCCAGATAACGGACGAAGTCACCCAGCAGAAAATGTACCTTTGACAGGCCAAGGGTTTCCTTGACCGCGAGGCACTTGAGCCAGGCGCGCCCATTGGACTCAACCGCAACAACCTGTCTGGCGCCGGCCTGCTCCAGCATGCAGGAATGCCCGCCCTCCAGGGGCCCCAACTCCAGAACCCTGGCGTTTCGCACACCGGAGATGCTTTTCAGGAACCAGTGGATGCGGTCATCATCAAACAGGCTGCTTGCACCGGACTTAACGCCGGGAATGGGGAGTTCGGATGCCCATCCGCCTTCGAAAAGACTGACCATATGCCTGGGTGAGGGGGCACTCGTCACGAAATGATCGGGAACCGCAGTGCCTGACACTCTCTGGACAATACGCTTGCCGAGGTTGCTCACGAGACGCATACAAGCTCCTTGTTGTATAACGGAGAAAAGCGGGGCATACGCCCGGTATTTGTTTTGCTGACAGCACCGTAGTGAAAGTGAAGCGGCATCGCCTAGCGTATACTATGCTTCATCAGGGCAGACATATATCCCCGCAGGGCGTTCCAGTTTTTGAACCGGATTGTGCGCACGCATGCCCGCAGAAAAAGCACCGGCTGCTTTATACAGAGCGCAGCCAGTTGTGCGGGTGCATACCCGAACAGTTTTCGCGCAAGCAGCAGATGCCCCCGGTTGACCTGCATTTCGTAAAACAAAGAATTCTGTACCGATGCAGCCCCCGTCTTATGATAGATAAGCGCTTCGGGTACTGTGCCGATACGAAAACCGCCCTGTGCCGCACGATGGCAGAACTCCACATCCTCGCCGTACATGAAAAAAGCTTGATCAAAAAGCCCGATACTTTCAAAAACGCGCCGACGGACCAACAGGCAGCAGCCGGGCAGATAAAAAATACTGCCCGGGATTCTTCCGGCGCCGAGTATTCCTGTCCAGGCATTATAATAATTGCCCTGGGACCAAAGTATGTGCTGCTCCGGATAGCGGTAGATAACCGGAGAGGCGAGGTCAAGGGCTCTGTCTTCAGCGCCTTTGATAAGGTTCTGCATGAGATCGGGCGGCAGCACCGTGTCATTGTTCAGAATAACGAAGCCATCAAAGCCAAGGGGCAGCATGCTGCGCAGCGCAAAATTTACCCCTCCGGCAAAACCAAGATTTTCCCCGGTTTGCACAATCTCAACTTGTACCTGCCCGCCCAGGGCATCCTGCAGATTTTTCAGCTCTGCAGGATCGCCGGAGTTCTCAACGACGCATATCCGGTCAAGGGGCTGGCCAAGAAGGCTTTTCACGCAGGGGACAGTGTCTTTGCAGCCGAAATAATTCAGGACAATGGCACACAGCTTCACAGTCTTTGAACTTTGCATAGGTATTATTCTGCTTCCTGAAGAATGCCATGCTCCCTGATGGCCTGCCAGATATTTTCAACGGTTATGCTTTTTATGCATTTTGCCCGGTAGAAAGGAATGGCGCAGGTATAGCTGTTGCAGGCACGGCTGCAGGCTGCAGAAGTAATGTTTTTTACCCATGGATACGGAGGCTGCCAGTAGCGGGCTGATGAACCTGTAATGCAGACTGTTTTTTTGCCCAGAAACGTGGCCAGATGCAAAATGCCTGAATTATGGCAGATGACGCCGCTGCTGGCGCTGATGAGACGGGCCGTATCCCGCACGGGCCAGGAGATGCATTGTCGTATCCGCGCCTGTGCGGCAGCGGGCAGGCCGGCCGCAATCTGAGCAATGATCGGCTCCTCTGAGGCCACGCCGACGAAACAGACGCCGCAGGGCGTTTCATCAATAATTCTGTTTGTAAGAAGCGCCCAGTTTTCAGCCGGCCACCTGGTCGTTTCCCAGCGCTGCTTGGCCCCGGCATGCATCACAATGAAAGGCTGTTTATCGGGAAACGGATGCACCGCGCTGTCTGCGGGCCAGGGGAGAAAGGATATAAAATCCGTTGCCGCAGTCTGACTGAGCAGCCCAAGTGCGGCACAGTCGCATAAAACCTGTTCCAGCATAAAGGGGTGAGCCTGCCCGTGCCGCCTGCTCCAGATTTTTTCGGGCTGCAGCAGCCGGGCCAGCAGTCGTGTCTTTACGTTCGGATACGGCCCAAGATACAGCAGGTCGAAAAAATGCCGCCACTTTTTTATTACGGGCAGCAGGTCGCAGATTTTTCGCGGAAGCGGCACCACCGTGGTGGGAGCGCAGAATTCCTGAAACAGCCCGGTTGCATGCGATGCCGTCGTGCAGAGATACGTTTCAAGATGTGCATCTGCATGGGCAGCGGCTAAAAGAGGTCTGATCATCAGCAGATCCCCAAGCCCCCCGCCCCACAGTATGCCGATTTTTTTTGTTTGATCTGCCATGGTGCCTTGCAAGCGTACGAACAGTTTCACGACGGGTTTTTATACATCAAAAAACAAATATGGCCTGCAAACTGAATTTTGAGAAAATTGCACGTTTTGCTGTCCAGGCTGCATAGGCATCCGAGCGCTCGTACCGCAGCGCTCACGGGTGATATTCGTCGCAAAAATCTGCTGATCCGGGGGCTGCCGCCGACCATCTGGCGGAGAATGACGCTCCAGCAGTCGGGGCCCGGCCTGAGCTCTGCAACATGAAACCCCGCATCGCGTACCACAGTTAGCAGCCCGTAGGGAGTATAGTTAAAAAGACTCAGCGAGTGATAGGGCTCAAGGTAGGAAACCGAGCCCGCCAGCGCGCCGCCGGGCTTAAGCACGCGAAACACTTCGGCCAGCAGGGCCTCGGGCCTGCGCACATGCTCAAGAACCTGGTTTGAATAGACCAGGTCAAAAGAGCCGTCATCCCAGGGCAGGTTGACGCCATCAAAAAAAGTAATGGCGCTGCTGTGAGCACCTGCCGCCCGCAACTCGGGCGATTCTTCAACTTCTGCACCGTGCCAGCTGCACTGCGCATTGATGCTGCAAAAAAAATCACGGGAATGGCCTGCTCCGCAGCCAAGATCAAGCACGCGCACGGGGCTTTGCCGGCTTTCAAGCAGGCTTCGTGCATAGTCCGCAGCGGTCCAGGTTCTGTGGTGGTCCGCGGGAATAAACGGCTCGAAAAGCTGAAAAATTTTGTTTTGCTGAATCCGGTTTTGCAGTTTGCTCATAGCTTTTTGACGCGACCCGTGGTTATGTCTGCGGCTCATAAAAGTGTTTGGCTGCCGGGGGCTTGGCGCTATGCAGGCTTTAGACGGCTGTTAACCAAAAGCCATCGGGCCTTCCGGCAGGGCCATTATCGGGAAAAGCCCGGGGAGTGTCAAGCAAAAGCGGGCCGCAGTAAACGATGCCGGCATGGCCGGCAAAAAAGTACCGCTGACATATCGCAAGCGGGGCCAGGCACAGCATCTGTCTGCAGACGAAGTTTGTCCGGCGGGAATAAACCGCGCTGACCGGCTGACAGTTAGTCGAGACTGTCGGATGAGTCCTTTATAAGCTCTTCAATGGCAGGTTGCTCGGTATCCGACAGCCTGTTATGGCGCGCCAGATCTTCTGCAACATCCGCCATGCCGATTTCCTGCAGCCTCTTGCGCGTGGGAAGCCCGTTCTGCGAGCAGCCCCGGTACACATAATACTCATCCAGCATGCCCGGAAGGTCGATGGGGTTTTCTTCTCCGCGCAGGGTTCCCTGTCTCGTGTCATCTTTTCGATCTAATGCCCTGCAGAGCATTGAAGCAGCGCTCAATCTGATAGGCCCGCTCGGCAGAGGCGAACAGATCATGCGCATTCCGGCCGGTTATGGTCTGGTACATCTCGCGCATTTCTTTGATCATGATCAGCGGATCGCACCAGACATTGGAATTAATGACGGGCAGGAAACACAGCCCGAGGCAGTCCAGCACCATCTTATAGTTTTCCTGCCACCAGACAACTCTGCCTTTTGCCACGGGGCTTGTATGATCGCCGGCTTCGGGCGGCACATCCTTGCCGAACATTTTTTCCAGCATTTCCGTGTGGCCGATGATAGAGGCAAAGGGATGGCCCTTCAGATGGTCGCCGCCGCGGGCGGCAACAGATGATGCAAGGCTCATTGGCAGGGCATAGGTGCAGCTGAAGGGAAACGACATGCCCTTGGTATGCGATCCGTACGGCACGGCCTCAGGGCCTATTTTTTCCCCCATCTCGCGGGCGCTTTCGGCAAGCAGGTTGCCGAAGCCCTCGCGCCGCGCCGTCTGCAACGAGCAGCTTTTCAATTGCCGCTGCATCGCCCCAGCCAAGCTGTATCCCGCCGAGTTCCTCAGAGCTTAAAATGCCGCGCTGAAAGCATTCCATGGCTGTTGCCATATTGTAGCCGAACTGTATGCAGTCCAGGCCCAGCCGGTTGCAGATATCGGCAACATGAAGCATCGTAGCAAAATCAAAAACGCCGATACAGGGGCCCAGGCTGAGCAGGTGCCCGTATTCGACCTTATCGCCTGTATCGCCCTTGTACGGACCTTCTTTTATTTCCCATTTCTGGCTGCAGGCAACCGGGCAGCCGTAGCAGGCGGTCTGGCCGGTTTTAAACGTCCCGGTGAACAGGTCAAGATCATAGGCGTCAAGCTGCTCTTTGGTCAGGGGCTCCTGCTCGTTTTTAACGCGGGTGTGCTCGGCTATCTGGGAGAAGTTCGTAAGCGTGCCGTACTGCCGCTTGAGCGTGGTGCCCGGCCCTTTAAGCCAGACGTCGCGATAATATTTTGCAAGCTTCTTTGTTGCCTGTTCGTCGGCTGTCGGCACCGCGCTCAGATGTTCGCCGACCTTGATGATAATGGCCTTCAGATTCTTGGAGCCCATGACGCAGCCCATGCCGGTACGGCCGTTGGTGCTCGTGCGCCTGGTGCCCGAAAGGATATTGGCGTAGCGCACCAGGTTTTCCCCGGCCGGACCGATCCTCAGTGTTTCGCAGTCGCCATAGAGTTCATGGAGCTTTGTATCGGTTGCATAGGTATCGAGGCCCCAGACATCACGGGCATCGACTATGCGGGGTATGTGCCCCGGCTCGATCAGCAGAGCCGAGGGCTTGTCCGCCCTGCCCTGAATAATGATATGGTCATAGCCTGCCTGCTTGAGCCGCACCGGAAACCAGCCTCCTGCATTGCTGTCGCCGAAAATGCCGGTAAGCGGGCTTTTTGCCGTTACCGTGAAACGGCTGGCGCAGGGAAACCGCGTGCCCACCAGCGGACCGCAGCCGATAATGAGCGGGTTGCCGGGAGCCAGGGCATCGGCACGGGGATCGTCAATCATGAGATCGTAGAGCAGCCGCGCATTGATGCCCGAGCCGCCTATATAGCCGTCCATATACTTTGCGGATAATTCTTCTTCCCATATCCGCGATGTCGAAAGATCAGCCCGCAGAATTTTTCCTCTCCAGCCGAAAACTTTTTTATTTTCATCGTGGTGCTGATTCATCGGTTCCTCCTGCGCTGATCTATAGCGCCGCGTGGTGTTTGATTACGCATATAAGATTACCACATATTTCATGCGGGTATAAGAAAAAACCGGGGCTCTACTGACGGTGCTGTTTCGCAGGAGATTTCTACCTGTGGCAGGTTGAGAACGATACGGTCAGGCCGATAAAAAAGCCCTGCACGGATTTTGTCCGTGCAGGGCTTTTTATTTTTAACAGGGCAGACACGCAGGTCTGCCCCTACAAATTACTTCTTTTTTGCTTTCGGGGCTGCCTTTTTCACCGCACCCGCCTTGATGGCGGCCTGGGCCGCGGCAAGGCGCGCGATAGGCACGCGGAAAGGCGAGCAGCTCACATAGTTGAGGCCCACCTTGTTGCAGAAGGCAACCGATGCGGGCTCGCCGCCCTGCTCGCCGCAGATGCCGACCTTCAGGTCCTTGCGGGTGGAGCGGCCTTTCTCGACGGCCATTTTGATAAGCTGGCCAACGCCGTCCTGATCGATGGTCTGAAACGGGTCGGCCGGGAGCAGCTTCTTGTCGAGATAGTCGGGCAGGAATCCGCCGATGTCATCGCGGCTGAAGCCGAAGCTCATCTGCGTGAGGTCATTGGTGCCGAAGGAGAAGAATTCGGACTCAACCGCCAGACGGTCTGCGAGCAGGGCCGCCCGCGGAATTTCGATCATGGTGCCGACCATGTGCGGTATTTCCTTCACGCCCATTTTTTTGCAGACTTCTGCATGCACGCGGGCGATGATCTGCTTCTGATGCTTGATCTCGCTTGCATCGCAGGTGACCGGAACCATAATTTCCGGCTTGCACTTCTTTTTAGCCTTATTGAGCTCGGCCGCAGCCTCAAGAATGGCGCGCACCTGCATTTCGGTAACTTCAGGAAAGGTGACGCCCAGGCGCACGCCGCGGT
The DNA here is from genome assembly GCA_963804955.1 of uncultured delta proteobacterium. Taxonomy (GTDB): domain Bacteria; phylum Desulfobacterota; class WTBG01; order CAIYCZ01; family CAIRTM01; genus CAIWCT01. The sequence continues at coordinate 89,743 of CAWDSQ010000001.1, forward strand.
GGCCCATCATGGGGTTTGACTCGTGGAGTGCTTCGCCGCGCTTGCGCACGTCCTCGACCTTGATGCTCGAGTGCTTTTGCAAGCTCTGCCTGCTTGTCGGCGCTCTGGGGCACAAACTCATGCAGGGGCGGATCAAGCAGCCGGATGGTCACGGGCAGACCTTCCATGGCGTTCATCGTATTCTTGATATCGCGCTTCACGAAAACGGACAGCTCATTTAAGGCTTTGCGGCGCTCTGCCTCGGTTGAGCTTAAAATCATTTTCCGGAGCAGAAACAGGGGCTTCTCCGACCCGACGCCGTAGAACATATGCTCGGTGCGGAACAGGCCGATGCCTTCGGCGCCGAAGGCGCGGGCGATTTTGGCATCTGCCGGCGTATCGGCATTGGTGCGCACGCCCAGGGTGCGGTACTTATCGACAATCTGCATGAACTTTTGAAAGCGGGGATTTTCCGAGGCATCGATCATGGGCAGCTGGCCCTGATAGGCGACTGCCCAGCGTGCCGTTCAGGGTAATCCAGTCGCCTTCCTTGAAGGTCATGCCCTTGACGGTCATTTTCTTTGCCGATACCGAGGCATGCACTTCTCCTGCGCCGACAATGCAGCACTTGCCCCAGCCGCGGGCAACAAGGGCCGCATGGCTGGTCATGCCGCCGCGGGCCGTTAGAACGCCCTGGGCCGCGCGCATGCCTTCAACGTCTTCGGGGTTGGTCTCTTCGCGCACAAGAATCACCTTTTTGCCCTGCTTGTGCATCTTCACCGCCTCTTCTGCCGTGAACACGATATGGCCGGTAGCGCCGCCGGGACCTGCGGGAAGGCCGCGGGTAATGACCTTGGCCTTTTTCTCGGCAGCCGGATCGACAAAGGGGTGCAGCAGCTGGTCAAGATGCGCGGGCTCGACGCGGCCGATGAGCGGTCTTCTCATCAATCAGTTTTTCAGCCAGCATGTCCATGGCCATGTTGAGCGCCGCGGTGCCCGTGCGCTTGCCGTCGCGGCACTGCAGCATGTAGAGCCTGCCTTCCTGAATGGTGAACTCGATGTCCTGCATGTCGCTGTAATGCTTTTCAAGCCTTGCCCGGAATCCCATGAGCTGCTTGTATATCGCGGGCATGACCTGCTGCAGCGACGGCAGGTGCTTGTTCTGTTCGTTTTTGGTCTCATTGTTCAGGGGGTTGGGGGTGCGGATGCCGGCCACCACGTCCTCGCCCTGGGCATTCACGAGCCACTCGCCGTAGAACTTGTTTTCGCCCGTTGCCGGGTTGCGGGTAAATGCAACGCCGGTTGCCGATGAATCGCCCATATTGCCGAACACCATGGACTGGACATTGACCGCCGTGCCCCAGTCATCGGGAATGTTTTCAATGCGGCGGTAGGAGATGGCGCGCTTGCCGTTCCAGCTTTTGAACACCGCGCCGATGCCGCCCCAGAGCTGCTTCCAGGGATCATCCGGGAAGTCTTTCTTGAGCACCTGCTTGACTTTTTTCTTGAAAGCTTCCACCAGCTTCTGCAAGATCATCGGCAGTGAGATCGGTGTCCAGCTTATAGCCCTTTTTCTTTTTATACTCGCCAAGCATTTCATCAAGCTGCTTGCGGATGCCCTTGCCTTCTCCAGGCTCGATGCCTTCGGCCTTTTCCATGACCACATCGGCATACATCATGATGAGGCGGCGGTAGGCGTCATACACAAAGCGCGCATTGCCGGTCTTTTTGATCATGCCGGGAATGGTTTTTGAGGACAGGCCGACATTCAGCACCGTTTCCATCATGCCGGGCATGGAGGAGCGCGCGCCGGAGCGGCAGGAGATGAGCAGCGGGTTTTTCGGATCGCCGAACCCCATGCCCATGTCTCGCTCAACCTTCTTCAGAGCGGCCTTCACTTCGGCGTCAAGGCTGCCGGCATATTTGCCGCCTGCCTTGAAATAGTCGACACAGCACTCGGTGGTGATGGTGAACCCCGCGGGCACGGGCAGCCCGATCAGGCACATCTCGGCAAGGTTTGCGCCCTTGCCGCCAAGCAGTTCTTTCATCTGGGCCTTGCCTTCGGCCTTCCCCGAACCGAAATAATACACATACTTTTTAGCCATAATCCTGTTCCTCCTTCAATTTATGCATTCATTCGATTGCTATTTTTGAAAAGTCGGCAAAATTGGTAAACAGCGAATTTATTTCGCTCAGCAGCGCAAGCCTGTTCTGCCGCACCTTCAAATCCTCGGCCATCACCAGGACATTATCAAAAAAACCGTCAACCGTTTCACGAATGGTGGAGATAAGTCTGAGGGCGTCAAGGTACATTTTCTGGGCCATGAGCTCAAGCACCTTGTCGCGGATTTCCAGATATTTCTGGTAGAGCTTGCGCTCTGCATCATGCTCAAACACCGAGGGGTCGACGCCGGCCTCGGGCCTGCCTGATTTCAGAATATTCACAACCCGCTTGAACGACACGGACAGGGCCTCGAAGTTGGCATCCGTCTTCATCTGCTGCAGGGCTTCGATGCGGTTGCAGCTGTCGGTCAGATTGTCGATCCCGAGGGAGAGCACCGCATCCACCGCGTCATAGGAGCGAGCCCTGCGCAGTGAGCTGATTTGAAAGCCTGCCGCTGAAAAAAGCAAGCACGTCATGTATAATATCCTCTTGTGATCGCGTGATCTTTGCCGCAAGCAACTCCACGGCTGTTGCCACCAGGTCCGCCAGCGAGACAGTATATTTCTTCTGCAAAATGATATTGATGATGCCAAGACACTGCCGCCGCAGGGCATAGGGATCGGCGGCGCCGGTGGGGATAAGGCCGATGCCGAAACAGCCCGGCGATGGTGTCAAGCTTGTCTGCGATGCTCACCACGGCCCCCACATCGGTTCCGGGCAGGCCGTCGCCTGCGAACCGCGGCAGGTAATGCTCACATATTGCCTGGTAAATCGGTTCGGGCTCGCCGGCAAGGCGGGCATACTCGCGGCCCATGATGCCCTGCAGCTCGGGAAATTCGCCGACCATTTCGCTCACGAGGTCGGCCTTGCACAGATAGGCCGCCCGCTCGACCTTGGGCTTGATCGTGGGGTTCATGAGGGCTTCGGCCATATGCACGGCGAGAGCGCCGGAACCGCTCCATCTTTTCATAGGAGGTGCCCAGCTGCTTCTGGTAGAGCACGTTTTTCAAGGATTCGGTCATTGCCGCAAGCGACTTTTTCTGATCTTCGGCGAAAAAGAACCGGGCATCCGACAGGCGCGCCCGCAGCACCCGCTCATGGCCTTCCACGACCACGGCAGGATTTATCACATCGGTATTATTGACGGCGATAAAGTAATTGAGCGGGCTGCCTGCAGCGTCAAGCACGGGAAAATATTTCTGGTGCTTTTTCATGGTGGTGACAAGCACCTCTTTGGGAAGCTCGAGAAACTCTTTTTCAAAGCTGCAGAGCACGGGAAAAGGCGCCTCGATGAGAAACATTACTTCCTGCAGGAGCTTGTCATCGGCATCAGGTATGCCGCCCGCCTTTTTTGGCAAGCTCGTGAAGCTTCTCGATGATCATTTTTTTGCGCTGGTTCTGATCGATGACCACCCGGGCCTTTTTCAGAGCATCCAGATACGAAGCTCTATCCGTGACCCTGACGGGCGCGGGCGCCATGAAACGGTGACCGCGCGTGGTGTCGCCGGAGTCGATATTGCCGTAGGTGAAGGGTACGACTGCGCCATTGAAGAGGGCCACAATCCAGTGAATGGGCCGGGCAAAGCGCGTGTCGAGATCCTTCCAGCGCATGGATTTGGGGAAAGGCAGCTGGCTTATCACCTTCACAAAAATTTCAGGCAGCAGGCTCTGGGTCGCCACGCCCTTTTCATGCTTTTTTGCGCAGATATACTCGCCCTTGTCCGAGCTGACGATGGTCACATCATTGATATCGATGCCCTGGCCTTTGGCAAAACCAATGGCCGACTTGGTGGGCTTGCCGTTCTGCGTCAAAGGCGATATTTTTTGCAGGCCCGAGCTTTTCTGACACAAGATCCGTCTGCATCAGCGCAACCCTGGAAGCCATGAGCGCAAGGCGCCGGGGCGTGCCGAAGGTTTCGATTTCCCTGAACGCAATGCGCCGGGCGGCCAGCTCTTTTTCCATGAGCGATTTCAGGGCCGCAAGGGCATCGGGCATAAATGCCGCGGGTATTTCTTCGGTGCCGATTTCAAGCAGTATTTCTTCGGTCATACAGGGATCCTTATATAACAAAAAATAAATTTTTCCCGGTTTTTATGCAGGCCGGCCAGACCAGCCCTTGTTAAGCTTACTTGTTTGATCAGCGGAAAACCGAGCGCCTCGCGCTGGGCAAGATAGGCCTCGGCCGCAGCGCGCGCCAGATTGCGCACGCGGGCGATATAGCCCGTGCGCTCGGTCACGCTGATGGCGCCGCGGGCATCAAGCAAATTGAACACATGGGAGCATTTCAGGCAGTAGTCATAGGCCGGCATCACCAGGCCCTTTGCTATGGTGTCTTTAAATTCCTGCTCATAGAGATTAAACAGGCGTAAACAGCATCGAGGCATTGGAGGTCTCAAAATTGTATTTGGAGTAGTCGACTTCGTTCTGGTGAAACACATCGCCATAGGTGACGCCCGGCGCCCACTCGATGTCATAGACGCTGTTCTTCTGCTGCAGGTACATGGCGATGCGCTCGATGCCGTAGGTGATCTCGGCGCATACGGGCTTTAAGTCGATGCCGCCCGCCTGCTGAAAATAGGTGAACTGGGTTATCTCCATGCCGTCGAGCCACACTTCCCAGTCCAAGGCCCCAGGCGCCAAGCGTGGGCGATTCCCAGTCGTCTTCCACGAAGCGGATATCATGCTCCAGCGGATTGATGCTCAGGCTCCGGAGGCTGTCGAGGTAAAGATCCTGAATGTCCATGGGCGAGGGCTTCATGATAACCTGGAACTGGTAGTAATGCTGCAGCCGGTTGGGATTTTCGCCGTAGCGGCCATCCTTGGGGCGGCGCGAGGGCTGTACATAGGCCACATTCCAAGGCTCGGGCCCGAGGCACCGGAGAAAGGTTGCCTGGTGAAATGTGCCCGCCCCGACTTCCATGTCATAGGGCTGCTGCAGCACGCAGTTTTTATTGGCCCAGTAGGTTTGAAGGGCCAGTATCATTTCCTGAAGCGTCACAAAAAATCCTCCTGCAATGCATATATATACTTAAGAAAGCTGCCCCAGTATTTCAAGCGACCGGGGCCGGTGGCCGATGTGAAACTCGAGAAACCTGCCGAAAATACGCCTGCTCTCATCGTGGGCAATCTGCGAAAAATAAAGCCTCGAGAGCTGTGCGAAATCAAGACCCTGGGCATGCTGAAAAAGCCGGATGGTGCCGTTTGACAGCGGCAGCAGTTCGGGCACCTGCCCCTGGCAGCGCGGGCAGACGATGCCGCCGCGATGTACGGAAAACTTGTAGCACTCCTGCAGGTTGAACTGCCCCCGGCACAGCATGCACTGCTGAAACTGGGGCTGGTACCCGAGGTAGCAAAAGAGCCGCAGCTCAAAAAGCCGCAGCAGCTCTTCGCGAAAACCCTTCCCGATTAAAAGCCCGGTAAAAAACTGCAGCAGGTCAAAGATCTCGGGATGCGTCTCCTTCTCCGCCGTAAGCGTGTCAACCAGCTCCAGAAGGTAGCTTCCCAGCACAAGTTTTTTTACATCGGCGGCTATCTCGGGATAGGCCCGCACGATCTGACACCGCTCGAGCCGTACCAGGCCGTGCGAGTCCCTGTCGAAGAACGTCACCTGGTTATGCGTAAACGGCTCAAGCGAGCTTCCGAACCGGCGCAGGCTTTTTTTCGCGCCCTTTGCAATACCCCGCAGCTTGCCGAAATCTCTGGAATACAGCGATACGATCCTGTCAGATTCAGCATAATCAGTCGTGTGCAGGACAATGGCCTGTGTTGCGTGCTGCGGCATGAAGATTTTAGAACCGCACAAGGGTTTGCGAAATGTAATAAATTTTTATATTCCTTCTTTACACAAAAATCAATAAGATAAATCAAGTACCTGAAAAGGATTGACCTTTTCATGCCAAGCGGATATTATCATGCTGATAAGAAAGGGCGCGGTTTTAGACCTCTTTTTTCAGCCCGTTTTTTAATACATTTCTAGCATAAGGGAGATACAATGAGCACATCAGGGGTTATGCAACTGGACCTCAAACTGAAAAGCAAGGTGAAGGACATGTCTCTTGCCGGCTGGGGCCGCAGGGAGATGCAGCTTGCCGAAAAAGAAATGCCGGGCCTCATGGCCACCCGCAAAAAATACGGCCAGCAGAAGCCGCTCAAAGGCCTCAAGATCACGGGCAGCCTGCATATGACCATCGAAACAGCCATGCTGATCGAGACCCTTCATAAGCTCGGAGCTGATATACGCTGGGCCTCCTGCAATATTTTTTCGACGCAGGACTATGCTGCCGCAGCCATTGCCAAAGCAGGCACGGCTGCCGTTTTTGCCTGGAAAGGCGAATCCCTTGAGGAATACTGGTGGTGCACCGAGATGGCCCTCACCTGGCCCGACGGTTCCGGCCCCGACCTGATCGTCGACGACGGCGGCGACGCCACGCTCTATATACACCTCGGGGTCAAGTGCGAAAAGAATCCGGCGCTGCTGAAAAAAAAGCAGGAGCACCGCGAGATGCAGATCATCATGGACCGGCTCACTGCCAATTATAAAGAGAACCCCAGGCGCTGGCAGAAGGTGGCGCAGAAAATCCGCGGCGTCTCCGAGGAAACCACCACGGGCGTGCACCGGCTTTACAAGATGATGGAAGACAAAGAGCTGCTGTTCCCGGCCATCAATGTGAACGATTCGGTCACCAAGTCCAAGTTCGATAATCTCTACGGCTGCCGCGAATCGCTTATGGACGGCATCAAGCGCGCAACCGATGTGATGATTGCCGGCAAGACCTGCGTGGTGCTTGGCTACGGCGATGTGGGCAAGGGCTGCTCGCAGGCGCTCAAGAGCTTCGGCGCCCGCGTGATTGTGACCGAAATCGACCCCATCTGCGCCCTGCAGGCGCTCATGGGCGGCTATGAAGTGCTGCCCATGGAAGAGGTGGTGCATTTTGCCGACCTCTTCGTCACCACCACAGGCAATTTCCATGTGGTGACGGGCAAGCATATGGAGAAGATGAAGAACGAGGCCATACTGTGCAATATCGGCCATTTCGACAGTGAAATCGACATGGCATACCTTGAGAAGAATGCAAAAAGGTTTCCGGTCAAGCCCATGGTCGATAAGTGGAAGCTCAAGAGCGGCCGTTCCATCATCGTGCTGGCGGAAGGCCGTTTGGTGAACCTGGGATGTGCCACGGGCCACCCGAGTTTTGTCATGAGCAACAGCTTCACCAACCAGGTGCTTGCGCAGCTCGAGCTTGCCACCAACAAAAAGCTTGAGAAAAAGGTCTACACGCTTCCGAAAAAACTCGACGAGGAAGTTGCCCGGCTGCATCTTGACCGGCTCGGCGCAAAGCTGACCAGGCTCACCAGGCAGCAGGCCGATTATATCGGCGTGCCGATTGAAGGGCCCTACAAGGCGGAGCACTATAGATATTAAACTTTAGGATTTTGGCATTAAGAAAATCCGATTATTGCGGACACATGAAGCTGTTAAGCTCCGGCATGGTGAGCTTAACAGCTTTTTTATTGTTCACTAGCATGGTCACTCTGGAGCAATTGAATTTTGAGATGCCCCATAGCCACAGGATGGAAACCATCCACGGAAATCCTGAAGGGTGCTGCATTTTTCAGATTCTGCAGTTACTTTGGGGAGCGCAACTTTTTACAAGTCTGCGCTGCTTGTCCGTTGCATGTATTCTTTTTGCTGACAGGGCTCTGTCCGCGCTGCAGGTATGGTCTTTACAGCAGGGATAATCTTTTTATCTCCTGGCGGTTGTCCTCAACATAGTTCTTTATTTTTTCCTGATGCTCAAGCAGAAGTTTCGTAAACTGTATGCCCATCCCGGCAGGGAAAACTTTGGATTTTGGATTTGTCCAGACCACACGGCCTTCAATCGTCATAGTCTCCTGATCATCTGGCAGACGTATATGCATAGTAACTTCCGCATCGATAGCCAAAGGTTTATCAGTCTTCAAAAAAAGGCCGCCATTATTCACATTAAGCATATACGATTTTACAAAAGAGCCCTTTTCCCGAAACATTATTTCTATGTTTGTTCCTATACGGGGGCTTTCGCGTTCCTTCTCAATCATCCATAGTCCTTTAAAATAATATGTTCGTGTTGCTCTGTGCAAAATATTTATCGAAGCTCATACTAGCGGCTGCATAGCACCTGTCATAGTATTGATTGGCCTCGAAAGTCCCAGGGTACATTTCTTATGAGCCGTACCGCAGACTCACGGGGTCTTTTTAACGAGCTGCCGGATCATGCTGTCACTGAGCATATCCGTAAACCTGACGCCGGTTATCAACTCATTGAAGCGCTGCTTGGTCCACATGATTTCCGCCTCAGTGGCAATGCGCATGATCGTATTGGGTATGGCTATATCCATAACAACAACAGCCCCTCTCTGCAGGCTTTCTGTGCGCGGAAAGCAGGCTGTCGCGCCGCTTGAGCTCAGATTGGTTATCCGGCAGCCCTGATGCTGTGCGCCCTGCCTCTTGATGCTGTACGTGGCGTTCAGGTCAACTGTAAAACGTTCATGGAAGCGCATCTTTGCATATAAAGTTTCCCCCATGTTCTGCAAGCCTCCTGTGCTGTGTGATGTCTCTACGCACGGCAACCGGATTACGCATGCTTGTTTTGCGTAACCCCGTTTGTCTTCATTCTACCGGGCAGGCACTGTATGGTCGCTTGAATCAGATCGTCTTGTTTGAAGGGTTTTCTCACGTACCCATCATACATACCATCGATCCGCTCCTCTACCTCCCAACGTTCCTGACCTGTAATAATAAGTATTGGAATGTCTTTGACAGCTCCATCCTTTTTAAGGATGGCTGCCGCTTCAAATCCGTTCAAAACCGGCATCTGTATGTCCAGCAGAATCAAGTCCGGTGTGCAGGCACGGGCCATCGTAACTGCATCCTGTCCGTTAACCGCCTCGATCAACGCAAAGTCGTATTCCTCGTAAAACGATTTGATCAGATCACGAATGACGAAATTATCGTCGACAATCAGTATGCACGGCTTTTCACAATTTACAGTCATAGTAATCCTCGGATCCGTACTGGATGCACCGGTTGCAAAGACAGCGCGCGTTAGCAGTGTGTGTCTGTATGGGCAAAGCCGTGTGCTTCTTGTGAAAAAAGCTTTTTGGTTGCAATGAAAAAAATAATTATATATTTATATTATTTAAATCATGAATGCACAATAGCACGAAAGGGTGCTTTTTAAGCACCTTAGTGCCTTTGATATACAACTCATAGGGGGAGGAAAGATGTGTGGGTGCATTATTTTTCTACCGGTGCTTTGCAAAAGCAGGGAACCGGGTTTGTGGGAACCTTATAGAAATATGAATTTCTTTTCCCTGCGCCCTGCTGCATCTTATGCTTACCACGCATACATCCGAGCGTTTTTTTTTGCCGTATAACCGGCTATGCGCCCGGGCCGTGCTTCCGCTGCCGTAAGGCCATACAGGCGTTTTATAGACAGACTGAAACCGGGGAGGAAAGGTCTCTTTCTGCTCATCGGCAAGGCCTTCTTTCGTCTCGACCCCCAAGACTTTTTGATGCCGAAACCGGACGGATATGATAAGAAGCAAATCGGGGCCTTTAAACATTACTGAGAAAGGATAGAGCCATGTCAGCAAAAATAATAAACGGAACGGAAATAGCAGCGCAGATTCGCGAAGAGTTGCGCTCCGAGGTGGCAGAGCTGAAGCAGCAGCGCGGGGTGGTGCCGGGACTTGTCACCATACTGGTGGGGGAGAATCCCGCATCGGTCAGCTATGTAACGGCAAAGCAGAAGACTTCTCATGAGCTGGGTTTTTATTCCATCCAGGACAATCAGCCTGCCGACGTTACAGAAGAACAGCTGCTGAAGCTGATCCAGCAGTATAATCAAGACCCGAAAATCCATGGCATACTGGTGCAGCTGCCCCTGCCCAGGCATATTGATGAAAAGAAGGTTCTCAATGCCCTCGACCCTGATAAGGATGTGGATGCTTTTCATCCGGTCAATGTGGGCAGGCTCTTGATTGGCGGCGATGAGGCAAGGTTTCTGCCCTGCACCCCGGCAGGCATACAGGAGCTGATCGCACGCTCAGGCTATAAAACTGACGGGGCAGAGGTGGTCGTGGTGGGTAGGTCAAATATTGTCGGCAAGCCCATTGCCAATATCCTGCTGCAAAAAGCGCCCAAGGCAAACGCTACGGTGACCATCGTGCATACCGGCACCAAAGACATGGCAAGCCACTGCAAGCGTGCCGATATTTTGATCGTGGCTGCGGGCGTGCCCAATCTGGTCAAGCCGGAATGGATAAAGCCGGGGGCCTGCGTCATCGATGTGGGTGTCAACCGCGTTGGGGAAAAGATCAGCGAAAAGACCGGTAAAAAGATCGCCATTCTGAAGGGCGATGTCGATTTTGATGCTGCAAAAGAAATTGCCGGCGCCATTACGCCTGTGCCGGGCGGCGTGGGTCCCATGACCATAACCATGCTTATGGCCAATACGGTCAGGGCGGCCAAGCTCGCCAATCCGCTGACTTAAGTGTCAAAAGTATAGATAAAAAGTTTTATTGTAAGAACAGGGTAAGGTTTTAGAAAAAAAGCTATTTTTTAATTATTGAGTATTTTTTTATTGACGAACCATAAAGGTCATTTGTAGTATGGCGCTAAAATAGTATTTAATAGCCCTGTTTTTTGCTGTACGTTCCAAAAAGTCATTACAAGGGAGGAGAAAAAAATGGAAAAAAGAAGTATGCGGCTGTTAAGCTTCACCCTTATTTTGCTGCTGGTAGTCTTTTCGGCTACGGCATGTAAGAAAAAAAAGGCGACGAAGGACTGGAATACTTCAAGTCATGCTGACACAGAGTCGATGGCGTTCAGGGATTGGGACACTCCCGCCAATCCCACTGCCGTTGTGAACCCGGCTTGTGCAAGCTGCCACTCGACTGTGGGCTTTACCGAATATTTAACAACGAACAACCGCACCATTGAGAACTCGCCTCTTGCTACGACAAATGACGGCATAACCTGCGATGCATGCCATTCTGATGCAGCAGATGCCGTGACAGATGTAACGTTTACGGCCTCCGGCCAAACGATTGCCGATGCCGGCGCCTCCGCGCGCCTCTGCGGCCAGTGCCATCAGGGCCGTACATGGTATGGCTCTGTCGATACGCAGATCAAAAAGGCATATCCCACTGGCGACAATGCCTCCACCGTAGACAAGATATCAAGCAAGATCGGCTCCAGCAATCCGCATTACCGCGCAGCCTTTGCAGCCATCAAGGCAAGCAAGTCTCAAATCGGCTATAATTACGGGTCGACGCTGATTAATGTGGATTCCCCTCATGCGGCAGGAACAGACTGCATGTACTGCCACAACCAGCATTCAACCGCAATCAATGTCGGCCGAAACGGCAGGAACTGCGATCCCTGCCACAGCTTTACTTCAGCCGGGGATGTAGCTGAGGATGCAGTGGTGGCGCCGAAGAAGGAGGCACTTGATACGCAGGCTGCCGAGCTCTTGAGAGTTATCCAGGCATATGCTGCCGACAACGAAACCAGGAATTCTTCAGACAACGCGACCAAGGAAAAGGCCTGCATCGCCTATGACGATGCAACATATCCCTACTGGTTCAAAGATGCCGACTGCGATGCTACGGCCGATAATGCCACGAGCAGCGGTGCATATGAATCTTTCACCCCGCGCCTTGCAAAAGCATGCTACAACTACCTGATCTATACGAAGGACCCCGGACTGTATGCACACAACCAGCCGTATGGCGTAGCGATTCTTACGGCTTCGATTCTTAACATTAAGCTGTACAAGAACTACTAAGCTTGCAGGCTACAGGTGCCACAAAAGGGAAGCCGTGAAAACGGCTCCCCTTTTTTTATCAGGAGGCAGGGAAGGAGAAATGTTTGATCTGCCCGTGCCCGCTTCCGGGAGCATTTCGGTTTTTCTGCAACAAAAGCCAATGACCTGAAATACCGGGCCTAAACGGGCTCCACATCGGCTGCGTCGATGCGTACCGAGGCGCCCTGCCGGAGTATATCGATGGAGAGAACGAGCATATGCTGCCCGCGTTTCTCAACCAGTATTCCCTCAACGCCCGCAAGCGGCCCCCATTTGATCCGCACCCTCCGGCCTTCCTGCAAGTAGGGATACGGCTCGATGTCTTTGCCTGCTGCCACAAGATTTTTCAGCGATGCAATCTGGCTCTCGGGTACCGGTTCGGGCGGGCCGGGCCGGCTGCTCAAAAATTTCACGACGCCGGGTGTTTTTAAAACCGGCAAAAAAGCATCCTTGCGGCTGCAGATATGCACAAACAGATAGCCGGGAAACAGCGGGAAGGTGACAAGCTTTTTTCGGTCTTTCCAGCGGCTCAGCCTGGTTATCGCAGGCAGAAATGTTTCAATCCGCGCGCTTGCCAGATACTCATGCACGCGGAATTCATGGCGTGATCTCACATACGCGGCATACCAGAACAGCCCGTCTGCCGCCTGCGTGGTATCGCAGGGCTGTTCAACAGTTGATTCGGTCAAGACACAATGCTCCAAGGGTGGGTTAACGAACTACTCTTCCAGAGATGCCGAGCGGCTCTGCAGCCACTGCATGAATGCGCTGACACACTCCGGGCAGAGCTCTTCGCCGGCGGCTTCTTCTATGATCGTCATCGCCCGCTCACGGGCAACGCCCCGGCGATAGGGCCGGTCGCTGATAATAGTGTGATAAATATCGGCAACGGCGATGATGCGGGCAAAGATGGGAATGTGCGAACCTTTGAGCCCGTCAGGATAGCCCTGGCCGTTCATGCGCTCATGATGATACAGCACGCCGGGGACTATTGCCGCCAGGCTCGGGATGGGGCTTAAAATCTCGGCGCCGATAATCGGATGGCGCTGTATGGCGGCAAACTCCTGCGTCGTGAGCTTTTCAGGCTTCAGGAGAATATCGTCACGGATGCCGATTTTGCCGAGATCGTGGAGTCTTGCTGCAATGTAAATGGTATCGATCTCATCCTTGGGGAAATCCATGATCGATGCAATACCGATAGAAACCTCGGCAACCGTTTCCGAGTGGCCCCGCGTGTAGATGTCGCGTGCCTCGAGGGCCTGCACCAGGCTGGCAATGCTGCCGAGCATCAGGGAGCGCTCCATATCGAGGCGCTCTTTTTCCTTGAGCAACAGCTGAAAATGGTCCGACAGCAGCTTCTCCGCCGTTATGACGAGCTGCTCGGTATTGAACGGTTTTTCAAGAAACGCGCAGGCTCCCCGCGACATCATGCGCCGGATGACGGATCGCTCGCCCGCCGTGCTCATGACCACAAAGGGGATTGCGGCCCATTCAGGCTTCGTTTTCAGGGCGGAACACAGCTCGTAGCCGTCCATTTCAGGCATGGTGATGTCGCTGATAATAAGGTCGGGCCTGTGCAGCCTGAGCTGCTCGAGAGCTTTGAAGCCGTTTTCTGCGGTGATGACATTAAACCCGGCCCGGGCAAGTCCTTCGCGGGCAATAGTGCGGATGAGCCGTGAATCATCAACGACAAGAACCATGCGGTCGCGCAGGAAAAAAGAACGGTTGAGCTCGTCGTCAATATGCCGCAGCAGCTCCTGCCTCGAAACACTTTTCTATATCCTCTTCCGTGTCATGGGAGCTGACAATAATAACGGGTGTTGATTTGGTTGCAGGGCTCGACTTCAGCTGTCTGCACAGCTCAAAGCCGTCGAGGCCGGGCAGCGTGATATCGGTTATGATGAGATCGAAGCGCTGTTGCGCGGCAATGTCGAGCCCTGTCGTGCCATCCTCTGCTTCCGTGACCGCTAGACCCAGTTTTTGCAGCTCGCGGGACAGGCCCTGCCGTATGGTGAGGCTGTCGTCAATAACAAGAACCCTGACGTCGGGATCAGGGCTTCCGACCTTGTCTACGATGTCCAGTGAGGTCATAGAGAAAAGCCTGTGCCGGGTGGATACATGCCCGATAAGTATAGTGCTAATAAAACGGGGAATCAAGGAGCATTTTGCCGTGAGGCTTGCCGGCGCATGCATGCACGCGCCGGCTGCAGGTTTGCGTTGCGCAAGAACCGTGCTCTGTGGACATATGTCCGGATCGCGCTTTTTACAAACAATAAATCTTGACCCCTGTATTGTTTTCCGGCTATAGTTTTTTAAACTACATCAGCTACGGAGCCTTGCGCATGCCAGCACGGGCAGCCTCCTTAAAAGAACGTACGGACCGCGCCGCAAAAATCGTGGCGCGTCTGCGCTTGCACTATCCCCACAGCAGGTCATCCCTTGACTCCACAACGCCCCTTGAACTGCTTGTGGCAACGATGCTTTCTGCGCAGTGCACCGACAAGAAGGTCAACGAAGTAACCAAACCCCTGTTTAAAAAATACCGCAGCGCCCGTGATTTTGCCTGCGCCCGGCAGACAGTGCTTGAGCAGGAAGTGCATCAGACCGGTTTTTTCCGCATGAAAGCAAAAAACATCATCGCGGCGGCGCAGCGCCTGTGCAGCGTGTATGGCGGCACGGTGCCCGACACCATGGCGGATCTGGTCAGTCTGCCCGGCGTGGCGCGCAAAACAGCCAATATTGTTCTTTCAAGCGCTTTCAATAAAGCCGAAGGCATAGCAGTCGACGTGCATGTCAAGCGTCTGGCAGGCAGGCTCGGCCTGAGCGCCCAGAGCAATACCGATAAAATCGAGCAGGACCTCATGGCGCTGCTGCCCCGTCACGACTGGATAGATTTTAATTATCTGATTGTTGATCATGGCCGCGCCGTGTGCATGGCGCGCAAGCCGAACTGCGCTGCATGCGTGCTGCGCGACATATGCCCGTCGGCAGGCATGTTTCAGTCTTGAGCGTCAGTTGAGCGCAGCGGGCACTATGTAAAAAAATAATAGATTTCCGTATGGTTTTAGTAAATAATAGCACGCAATATAGAGGCATACCGGTCTATACACGTATGCTACGCAAGTAAAAACCCGAGACGGGGGAGCATCTCATGTACTGTGAAAATTGCCAGCTTGAAATTAAAGAACAGGAAGAAAAGCAGTGTCCTCTCTGCGGCGGTCCGCTCAGCGAATCAGCTGAGGCAGGAACTGTGCCCGACATCACTGCCGGCATTGATTTTGAATCGCTCATGCAGGATGATGGACCCGCATTTGTTCTAGACGATGAAGACGAGAGCGAAGAGCCTGCGGCCAAGGCAGCGCCGGTGCCGTACAGCCTCGAAACAAACGTGAAGGAGCAGGATGCCAGTGCTGTTGATTTAGCGCAGACATCGGGCACCATAGCTTTTTCCGATGATTCATCAGCCGATATGCTTGACCAGGTTCTTCAGGAATATGATCCCCTGGTTGACGAGCATTTTAAGGTGAAAAAAGCCGGCTCAAAATCCACGACTACCCTGCTGCTGCTCCTGCTGCTTGTCTGCGCGCTTGGCGGGGGGGCATATTACTTTGTAATGATGCAGGAGCAGGAGGACCCAGCGCCTGCCGTGCCGGTGCGGATTGCCCAGGCACAAAAGAAGGATGCCGTGCTTGACAAAGTGCTGAGAAAGGAACCGCTGTCAGCCCGGCAGCAAGCCGCCGATAATGCTACGCAGGCGGCCAAAAAGCCTGACGAGGCGCAGCCTGCGCAAACAGCGGAAAAAAAGATAGAGGCGCCCGTTATTGCCGAGCAGCAACCCGTTGAGCCGGCTGCTCCTTCAAAAATGCCTGAAAAGGCCGCGCTTCAGGACAAGCGTCAACCAGAAGCGGCCATGGGAAAAACAGTGCCGGCCCCTTCTGCGCCACAGGCTGCAGTAGCCCCGGCCCCTCCAGCAGTACCGGCGCAGCGGCCTGCACCGGCGGCTAAGCCTGCTGCCGAAGAGGCAAAAAAATCGACAGAGCCTGCAGCTGCTCCAGTTGCAAAGCCGCAAGTCGCTGCCGCAGGTAAGCCGGTATTTTCTGTGCTTACCGGCTCCTTTCGCAGTCAGAGCAATGCTGAGGCTGAAGCGGGCAGGATTCGCAAACTCGGTTTAGATGCCCGTACGGTACAGGTTGATCTTAAGGGAAAAGGCCAATGGCACCGCGTGCTCATCGGCTCATGGACGCGCCGCGCCGAGGCTCTGCAGGCGGTCAATGATGTGCGTCGCAAGACTGGCAAAAAGGATGCAAGCGTCATTGCAGCTGAATAAATCAGTTTGAGCAGGCAGGCGCAGGCCGATGGCAGGCAAGGAGCGGAAACAGCTGATCCTTTTCAGCTGCCGATGACCTGCAATGACTTGTCTGTTCTGGTGAGGATTTCACAGCCCTTTGCCGTCACCACGGCCGTATCCTCGATGCGCACCCCGCCCCAGCCCGGCAGATAGATGCCCGGCTCTATCGTTACAACCATGCCTTTCCGGGCAGTGCTTTTTGAGCGTGCAGACACGGCAGGCGGCTCATGCACGCACAGCCCGAGCCCGTGACCCGTGCCATGGCTGAAGCGCTTGCCCAGGCCATGCTCAGCAATGCAGGAGCGGGCCGCAGCATCAACCTCTCTCAAAAGCTTGCCCGGAGCCAGCGCCGCAAGCGCCCGGTCATGAGCCGTTTTTACCGTATCGTAGATGCGCCGCTGCTTTTTGGTCGGCTCGTCCAGCACGAATGTGCAGGTTTCATCCGAGCAGTAGCCCTCATAGACAACGCCGTAATCGATAATTAATAATTCACCGCCTGCCAAAGATTTTGCCGAAGCCGTGCCATGGGGCATGGCTGAGCGAACTCCCGATGCCACGATTGTTGGAAAAGCGGCCGCGGCCCCGCCTTTTTTGCGCATGCGGTATTCAAGCTCTGCGGCAATATCAAGCTCGCTCATGCCGATTGTAATGCAGGGCAGCGTTTCCGCAAGGCTTGCAGCGGCAATCGCTGCTGCACGGGCTAAAAGCTTTATCTCGCCTGCATCTTTGATCATGCGCACATCGTCAAAGGCGTTGGAACGGTCAACAAGCCTGACCCCGCCAAGAGCTTTCTCCATCTCCCGCATCTGTGCTACGGTTATCTGCCGTGAGTCAAAGCCGAGTGTGCCCGCGCCGCACTTTTTTACCAGCCGGGCCAGCTCTTTGATTTTATCTTTAAAGGTAATAATACGGCCAGCATGAACCTGCTCGTCTGCCTGCACTGTATAGCGGCCGTCCGTGAGGAAAAAACTGCTGTCGCCGGCAAGCAGCAGCGTGCCTTCCGTGCCGGTAAACCCGCACAGATACCGGACATTTTCCGGATTTGTAATCAGCACGCCCTGCACAGCGCCGCCGGCAAGTTTTCGCAGCTTCTGCATTCTTTTTTCAAACAATCGACTCATGACACTCACCACCTGATATAAGCGTAACCAACCGGAAAAAGATGCTTTTTACCCCGGATTTTTCTATTGACAATTGACCATGGTAAACGTACAGTGATGCTTTGTATACTAACAAAAGGACTGTGCTTTAGTCTATATCATATAACATACACCTAAGCAAAAGGAGAGCAGAACATGGCAGATCTTGAAAGACGCGTACAAATCCTCGAAGACATCGAAGCAATCAAGTACCTCAAGGCTGAATATGCCGATGCTTGCGACGATATGTATAACCCCAAACGCATGCCGGGCCTTTTTACCAAAGATGCCGTCTGGGACGGTGAAAAAGAAGGTTTCGGATTGTACACAGGTATTGATGAAGTCTGCAAATTTTTTGATGGCGCAAAAGATACCCTGAAGTTCGGCGTTCACTGGTTTTTGCAGCCCCGCATCAAAATTCTGAGCGAGAACGAGGCCGAAGGCGTCTGGTATCTCTGGCAGACCAGCACCATGGGCAACGGCAAGGACATTTTTCTGGCCGGTCAGGAGTTCGATAAATATCGCAAGGAAGACGGTAAATGGAAAATGAGCCGTATGGAACTGAAACTTTTTTATGCCGCTGACATCAAGCAGGGCTGGAAGGACGACAAACTTTGCGGTCTTAAGTAATAAGCAGAACCCTACACAATATATTGTGGTTATTTCAAAGTCCGAAGCATGGATAGATATGCTTCGGACTTTTTTTTGTTTTCGTAGCATCGCTGTAAATAACTGTATAAACTTTATTTTTCTAGCCAATGCGGTTTATTTGCAACTTTATGCAGGAAAAAAGCATAAAAACAACAAATACTGTATATAGAATTGGAATGACTCGATAATTGAGCGTGTTAATAGACTTTGTTGAGGCTGGTTGTAAGAAAAATGCATTAACATGTCTTTTTTACTTGAATTTTTCTTTTATGAAACTATAATTTAATACAAAGAAGGATCAGTATCCCGTCCGGGATTAATAACCTAAGCATTTACCAGGTGTGTTTCAGTTTAATTAAACTTCGAGGGAATTCTGATATGCTAAAAGCTGGTTTAGCAACAAAAGTCGCTGAAAGCGACCTGTGCATGGCCGACGAGCAGATTCAGCAGAAAAAAAAGGGGAAAATTCTACCCAAGCATGCGTCGCTTATAAAGCATAACATGTCCCAGCTCAAATCGCATGCTCATGCGAAGAAAGCCGGCGCACATGCTCAGCAAAGCGATAAAGAGGAGATTTTTGGAAGATACGAAAAACTTATCAGGTATATTGCAAGCCGCATCGCATCCCGCCTTCCCCGGCATATAGAGATTCACGATATGATCAATTCCGGCGTGCTGGGGCTTTTAGACGCTATTGAAAAATTTGATACTGCCAAGGGGGTCAAATTTGAAACCTATGCAGAATACCGCATCAAGGGAGCAATGCTTGACAGCCTGCGCGCCATGGACTGGGTGCCCCGGTCGATTCGAAAGGTTGCAAGCATGCTTGAAACCACGAGCTCTGATTTAGAAAAAAAGTTGGGCAGGCCCGCTACCAACGAGGAGGTTGCAAAAGCCATGGATGTGGGAGCTGAGCGGTTCTATAAAATAATGAACCGGATTTCTCATATATCCACAATAAGCCTTGAACAGGACCCGCACAACTCCAACTCACCGCATTCGCTGCTTGACCGCATCGTGGATGAGGCCCATTTAAAGCCGTCAGACAGGCTTGACAATGAAGAGCTCAACGGCATGATTTCCGGCAATATCGAGCGCCTTCCCGAAAAGGAGCGCACGGTCATTTCTCTCTATTATTTTAATGAATTAACCATGAAAGAGATTGGCCGACGCCTTAAGCTCACGGAATCGAGGGTATCCCAGATTCACACCAAAGCGGTGGGGCGGCTTCGCGGTAAGCTGCGCAAGCAGAACTACTGTTGACCAAGACTGCGCTTGAATATGCCTATTTACGAATTTTACTGCTCACCCTGCCATACCATCTTCAGCTTTTTTTCGAAAACCATTAATACGACCGCAACTCCCGACTGCCCGAAATGCGGCAGAGCAATCCAGCGGCAGGTATCGCTGTTTGCCTGCATTGACCGGTCCCGCGGGGACTCGGGAGGGGATGATTTTCCCATCGACGAAAGCAGGCTGGAGGGGGCCATGACGCGGCTATCGTCCGAGGCCGACAAGCTCAATGAGAATGATCCGCGACAGGCCGCGAGGCTCATGCGCATGTTCTCGGGCATGACCGGCGTCAAACTGGGCGACGGCATGCAGGAGGCTCTGAACAGACTCGAGTCGGGAGAGGACCCTGACGCCATAGAGTCGGAGATGGGAGATGTTTTGCAAAATGAGGATCCGTTTCAGCCCGGCCAGACAAGGCCACGCGGCAAAAAAAGTGCGCCTTTGAGGGATGACACGCTGTATGACTTTTAACCGGATTTTTTCTGTTTCTGCATAAGCCCGCAGCACGTGAGCCTTTTTTTGTCGTGGAACTATGAGAAGGCCGCGGCATCTCCACCTCTTTCCGAACAGGTATACCTCTTTGCAATGCACCGGATTTAAGCCTTTCTGCATGCCGCCCGCGCATTGATTCCCCAATACGATACTCGTTCTTTTCTTGCAATCATGCTGTGAAGCTATAATAATATAGAAGAGCACGCACGCCACCACGCAGCAGAGGCAGCTATGACAGACCTGAAATACCGCTTTTCATGGGACCTTCTGGGAAACATAGAGCTTGGGAGGCCGAATCTCGGGCCGACAACCCGGCTTGAGGTATACCGCCTCATGCAATTCACCCTGCGCGATGTCCTTGAAAAAGAGTTTGGAACGGAAAAAGCTGACGGGCTGTTTCGCGAGGCCGGCTATCTTGCGGGAATGGAATTTTACCGGCACATGCTGGGCGAGGCCACAGAATTCGGAGACTTTACAAAAAAGCTTCAGGAAGTATTAAAGGAGATGCAGATAGGTGTTTTGCGCATCGAAAAAGCTGACCTGACAGAAGGCAAAATCATACTGACCATTTCCGAAGATCTGGACTGCTCCGGGCTGCCTGAAATGGGTTATGAAATATGCGTGTATGATGAGGGCTTTATTGCCGCGCTTCTGGAAAGTTTCAGCGGTCAAAAATTTGAAGTGCAGGAAGTCGACTGCTGGTGCACCGGAGATAGAACATGCCGCTTCACCGCAACCATGCTCAGGGAATGACGGCTGTGCAGACCGAAGAGATTGACACAATACTTAAACTGCTGCAGGACAGCATCTATGCACGCACGCTGCCCGCAACCCTGCCCGAGCCGTTTAACAGCAATCCCGCGCTCAAGCAGTTTTACAGCGATATTGTTGAGCTCAGGGATTTTATACTGGCGATTGCCCAGGGGGATTTTTCAAGCTCGCCCGGCATTAAGGGGTATCTGGCCGGCGCGTTGAAAACGCTCCAGGCAGGGCTTAAGCATCTCACCTGGCAGACCAAGATGATTGCACAGGGGGATTTTTCCCATCGGGTGGATTTTATGGGAGAGTTTTCCGAAGCCTTCAATGCAATGGTTGACCGGCTCGATGCTTCGGTGCGGGAGCTCAACCGGACCAATCAGGATCTGCTGCGCGAAATAGAGGAACGGAAAAAAACCGAGGCCGCCCTGCGGGAAAGCGAAGAAAAATATAAACAGCTTTCAATAACCGATCCGCTGACGGGGCTGTTCAACCGCCGGCATTTCTATGAGCTGGCCGCTACGGAGTTTGACCGGTCAAGCCGGCACCTGCGGCGGATTGCCCTCATCATATATGACCTTGACAGCTTCAAAGACATAAATGACACCTTCGGGCATGTGGCGGGTGATGCTGCGCTGAAGCATATAGCGGTGCTGTCAGGCAACGAGGTTCGGAAAATCGATATTCTGGCCCGTTACGGCGGCGAAGAATTTATCTGTCTGCTGCCGGAAACCGGCCTGCAGAAAGCAGCGCTTGTGGCGGAACGCATGCGGCATGCAATTGAATCACATCCGCTGCAGCAGCAGGGGCAGGCAATCGCCGTGACGGCAAGCTTCGGCGTGGCTGCTGTTGAAAAAATCATAGATGCCAGGAATCATATATGAGCCATATTCAGGGCATCATCAAACAGGCTGATGAGGCCCTGTACCAGGCAAAAGGCTTAGGTAAAAACCGGGTTGTTGCAGCCCCTGCGGAGTGATCGGGGAGCCGGACAAAGTGTTCAGAAAAAAGCGCGAGATCCGGGAAGACAGCTGGTACATGGACAAAGCTCCAGCAAAAGAGTGGCTATACAAATCCCCGTTTAGCAAATGCGGATGAAACAGGCCTCTGTTGCGCATGGCGCATGCTATATATCAACGATGTACGTGCAGGGAAGATTATTTAAACAGAGACTAGCAGACATATAACGAAGCGAAGAAGGCACTGCATGGAAAATAAAATCAAAGCACTAACCGTGGCTCTGGAAAATGAATTGAACGAGCGAGACTTCTATCTGGCCCAGAGCGAGAAAACCGACAACCCGGTCGGAAAGAAGATGTTTCTGCAGATCGCTGCCGAAGAGGATGAGCATTACCGCCGCCTGCAGAGCATTCATCAGGAGCTTTCCCGGCAGGGCAAATGGCCCGACACGGTTGCAAACAGTGTCGGCACATCAAACATTCGTGCAACGTTCAAAAAAATTGCCGGCCTGGCGAAAAAAACGCCGGCGGCCAGCCGCGATGATATTGATGCGCTGAATATAGCCATACAGTTCGAGACAAAGGCTCACAGCTTCTACACAACCCTCTGCAATGCTGCTGAATCCGGGGCTGAAAAGGAGTTTTTTAAACTTCTTGCCTCAGTTGAATGGGAGCATCTTCTGACATTAAAGGAGTCCCTGCTTTTTTTTGAAAGCCCGGAAGACTGGTTTGCAGAACATGAAAAATCACAGCTGGAAGGGTGACAGGCAAACTGAGTGATGCATAGAAACTCGCTTGGAGATGGGCAAACTTGTGTGTCAACACTAAGTTTGTCGCAAGATATGGGCACGGCTGGCTGGGCAAAAACGCGCTTTTGCAGCACCCACAGCCCTCCATGGCTGCTTTTGTGCGCAGCACAAGCGTTTCGCAGGGCTTAAAATTTTAAGCACCTGCAATCAAATATAGGTTTCAAAGGGGTAATCGGGATAGCCGGAGTCATATTGCAGCCGGCGCAGCGCCGGGCAGGCAAGTGCCGCAGCTCGGCGGTCGTTGTTATCGATCGGAACGTTCCCTGACCCGGGTGAATGTGCCCTCCCCTCTGAGCTATCGCGGTATTCCAGAAAAACTCCGGTCCTCTGCGGGGCAAGCTTGGGCGCAACCCCCAGGCAAAAAGGCCTTTTTTTTGCCCGCCAGCTGTGATACGCTGCAACCGCTGTCATTATTAACGTCCAACATAACACTCGGAGGGTAGAATATGAGAAATTTTTTACTGATATGCGCGGCTGTTATTTTGTCCTTCGGGGCATCTGCCTGTAAAAAAGCCCCTTTTTACGTTTCCTCAAATGATTTTAAAAAATCACTGCCCGACGCTGCCTATAATTCAAACGACAATAACTACTTTGTCTTTTGGGCCGCGGTCCCGAACGCCGACAGCACGGATACAAACACTTACATAATGGGCCAGAAGATTTCCCCCTTCGGAAAGCCGGCAGGCAAGCCGGTCGCGGTGCTAGAAACGGAGAATATTGTGGCCTTGCCGCATTCCCTGTATCTCCCGAACACGAACCAGTATATGGTCTTATATTGCATGTATGCGGGTGGCATGAATGTTTACGGAGTTATTCTGGACGAAGACGGCAAGGCCATGGGGGATCATTTCCGCGTAACTGATACGGGGAACCAGTTCCATTTTACTATGGCCCTTGATACGGCAAAAAATCAGATTTTGGTAACCTACAATGACAGGCGGACCGGCTTCGGAAACATTTATGGCGTGATCCTTGACGAAACCGGCCAGGTAGTGAAAAACGAATTCGTCATCAGCGATGCCGCCGGCCACCAGGTGAACCCCGTAGCCTGCTACAATCCGGATAATGCCACGTACCTGACAACTGGGAAGACTTCCGGCAGCACGACAATATAACCGTCTATGAAACCCTGGAGGTCATGACCAATATCCAGGGCTCTCTGCTGGACGACAACGGCTCAATCCTGGTCGAAGACATACCCATGTGCGTTGACGACAATGATACCGATGCCGACCAGCGCTTCAACGGCATAGCTTACAATCCGGACAAGAACGAGTTCCTGGTCACCTGGACCGATACCCGCGAGAGCCAGCAGAATATCGGCATAAAAGGCCGGATTGTGAAAGCAGACGGCTCTATGCCCGGGGCTGACTTCACGGTTGTGGACGGCGCAGGCGCCCAGATGATTAGCCATGCCGCGTACGTGCCGAAAAATCAGCAGTACCTGATTGCTTTCGAATATGATGTCGATGACCTTGACGAGTTCTATTTCAAGGACATCACGGCACAGTTGAATATCGGGGCCCAAATAGGGTTGAAATCAAAAGGCCTTTGGGATACACACTTACGATAGCGCCGGATCCTCTACGGTCTGCTATGGCGGATCCGGGCTGCACATTGCAAATTCCTATTACCGGTCCTTCAAGGATGCATTCGACCATGCTGGAAATCTCCACCCATGTCGCAATTCCCGATAATGAAATTGACCTGAGCGCCATTCGCGCGCAGGGGGCGGGGGGGCAGAATGTCAATAAGGTTTCAACGGCAATACATCTGCGCTTTGACATTAAGGCATCATCTCTGCCGGATTTTTATAAAGAGCGGCTTCTGCAATTGCGCGATCAGCGCATCACAAAAGACGGCGTGATCGTTATCAAGGCGCAGGAGTCCCGCACGCAGGAAGGAAACCGTGAAGAAGCGCTCACCCGGCTGCAGGAGCTTATAAAAAGCGTGGCCATAGTGCGCAAAAAACGCCGCCCGACCAGGCCGACCCTCGGCTCCAAGAAAAAGCGCCTTGAAGGCAAGACAAGACGGGGAACTGTGAAGTCGCTGCGAGGCAGGGTGGTGGGGGATGCATGATTGTGCCGCCTGCATGAAAGCCTTCCATAAAATTTTTGTAGAACCTCTCTTATTCTTCCATAAAAATCAATAACTGTTGATGTCATACCGAAGACCGATATCCCGTAGGGGCGCACCTTGTGTGCGCCTTTTAGGGGCAGACACGCAGGTCTGCCTCGACGGGGACTCTGCTTTTCACCGAGGCGATGAATTTTTTAAATTCCATGTTGACAGGGCTGGAAAAATAACTTAATATATAGTTAAGCTACTTAATTATTTATTAATAACGTGCTATGCAGTACCGATTCGGCGACAAAATCCGCGAGGTGCGGGAAAAGCGTAAAATGACCCTGAAGGACGTGGCGCGCCAGGTCGAGGTGAGCGAGAGCCTTATCTCCCAGATCGAGCGCAACCGCGTTTCCCCTGCCATCGATACGCTGCTGCGCATCGTCGATGTGCTGGAGATGGATATTGAATACCTGTTTCAGGAATTCAAGAAAACCAAGTCCGTGCATCTTGTGCGGCGCGCCGAGCGCAGCAAGATCGTGCAGCCCGGCATTGTCTATGAGCAGCTTTCAAAGACGGTCGGGGTAGATGAGGAGCATGCCATGGAGGCCTACTGCCTTGAAATTGCGCCGGGCGGGGAAAAGGGAAGCCGCGAGTTCGGCCACCGCGGCGGGGAACTGGGCCTGATTCTTGAGGGAAAAGGCGAGCTGCGGTTCGGCACCGAGATATATGAGCTGAACGCGGGCGACAGCATTTCATTTGCCGCGGATATTCCCCATGAGCTGAACAATACGGGCAAAAAAACACTAAAGGCTGTCTGGGTTACAACGCCGCCGAAGATATTTTTCAAACAGACATAGCAGGCTGTTGAAAAACGCTCATCTGCCGCCGGTTGCACTCATCATGCTTCACTGCGGCGTACGAAACAGTACGCCTCATTGTCTGCCTGAAGGCAGAAGACAACAGGGCACTTCGTGCTTTGTCTTCCCCTTGTAGGGTAATCCAAGCTATCCGCTATGCGGATGGCTGTGGCTCGCAAGATTGCCTGCAAGCAGGTGTCAGAGACACGCGCGTCTTGCATCTGAGCATTTTTGAACAGCCTGTATACAATAACTTTTTCAACCACCTGCTAGAGCCACACAAGAGAGGATAGACATATGGGAAAAACAATTGCAGAGAAAATTTTTGACAGCCACCAGGTGGATGAGCCGTATCCGGGCACTCAGGTCATACGGCTTGACGCCGTGTTCTGCCATGAAATCACCACGCCCACGGCCATCACCGATCTCATGGCCCGCGGCAAAGACCGGGTGTTTGACCCGGCAAAAATAAAGGCCGTTATCGACCACGTATCGCCTGCCAAGGACTCAAAGACCGCCGAGCAGGGCAAGGTGCTGCGGGACTGGGCGCGCCGTCACGGCATTCAGGATTTTTTCGACATCGGCCGCAACGGTGTCTGCCATGCTATTTTCCCGGAAAAGGGTTTTGTGCGGCCGGGCTACACCATCATCATGGGCGATTCGCATACCTGCACGCATGGCGCTTTTGGCGCTTTTGCCGCGGGCGTGGGCACGACCGATCTTGAGGTGGGCATACTCAAGGGCGTGTGCGCGTTCAAGCCCCCGAAAACCATGAAGTTCGAGCTGAGCGGCAAGCTGCCTGAAGGTGTCTATGCCAAGGACGTGATTCTTTTTATCATCGGCAAAATCGGGGTCAACGGCGCCACCAATATGATTATGGAATTCACCGGCCCGGTCATTGACGCCATGGGCATGGACAGCCGCATGACCCTGTGCAATATGGCCATTGAGGCCGGAGCCACCTGCGGCATCTGCAATCCTGACGTGACAACGGTTGAGTATCTCTGGCCGTTCATTAAAAAAGATTTCGCATCGAAGAAGGAAGCGCTTGCTGCCTATGCAGCCATAGCCTCGGATGCTGACGCGCAGTATGAAAAAATTTACGAGTTTGATTTAAGCAGTCTTGAGCCCATGGCGACTTTCGACTACCGGCCCGACAATGTTAAGCCCGTGCGCGAGCTTGCAGGCGCGCCGGTCGACCAGGTCTATATCGGCTCCTGCACCAATGGCAGGATCGAGGATCTGCGCATTGCTGCCGCCGTGCTCAAGGGCGGCAAAATCCATGACCGCGTGCGGGGCATTCTGTCGCCTGCCACACCGCAGATATACCGGCAGGCCCTTGATGAAGGCCTCATCAACATATTTCATGGATGCCGGGTTCTGCGTGACCAATCCCACCTGCGGGGCATGTCTCGGCATGAGCAACGGGGTGCTGGCCCCGGGCGAGGTATGCGCTTCAACCACCAACCGTAATTTTTACGGGCGCATGGGCAAGGGCGGCATGGTGCATCTCATGAGCCCGGCAACAGCCGCTGCTACGGCTCTTGCCGGCTGCATTACCAATTCAGCGCTCTATAAAGGAGGCAAGTGATATGAAGACATTCGGCGGAAAAGTACTGTTTCTTGACCGGGCTGATATAAATACCGATGAAATAATTCCGGCAAAATATTTGACCGAAATCACCAAGGAAGCGATGAAGCCCAATCTGCTTGAAGATTTGAAGCTTGCGGGTTTTGACCGCCGGCGCGACATTGCGGGCAAGCGGGTCGTTGTAACGCGGGAGAATTTCGGCTGCGGCTCCTCCCGTGAGCATGCGCCCTGGGCTTTCGAGGTGAATGACATCACCGCCGTCATCGCCCCGAGCTTTGCCCGCATTTTCCGGCAAAACATGTACAATTGCGGCATGCTCGCCCTTGAACTGCCGGCAGCAACCATAGAGCATCTGTTTGAAGCCTATGCGGGCAAAGAAACTGCCATGGCCATCGATGTTGCAGCCGGCGCCATTCGCGTGGAGGCCGCAGGCAGCAGCGAGACCATATCTTTTTCTCTGCAGGGGTTTGATGCCGCCCTGGTGCAGGCCGGCGGCTGGGTGGACTATGCAGACAGCAAGTACTGATGCGGAAGGCTAACTGCTTTTGTTTCGCGACAGTGGAGCCGACATGCCGGCGCCGTGAAACAAAATACCGTGTAAAGAAGAACAGGGGCTGCCCGCTGGCAGCCCCTGTTCTTCTTTTTAGGCCGGTTAAAGGTTATTCAACCTTTATTTCTATGGCCTTAGGCTCTTTTGCCGCCGGAGCCGGAATGCTCAGTTCCAGGACTCCGTCCGTGTATTTTGCATGTATGTCTTTTTCGGTAACTCCCTCGGGAACCCTTAAGCTCCGCTCAAAACTGCCGAAAGTCCGCTCGACTCTGTGATAGCCGTCTTTTTTCTCCTCATGTTCATCACGGCGCTCGCCTCGCAGGGTCAGCACGCTGTTGCGCAGCTCAATGTGAATGTCGTCTTTCTTGAGTCCGGGCAGATCGGCTTTAACCAGATATGTTCCGTCTTTCTCCTTCACATCAATTGCCGGAGTCCAAACCCTATCTGCGTCAGCAGAAAAAAAATCATCGTCGAACAGGCGTAAAAGTCCCTCGAAAGGGGTCCTTGTTTTCCATAGTGTGATTGCCATAATAAACACCTCCTTTGATCCTTGAGGTTTATCTTACTGCATCCGCTAAAAATATAAGCATTTGCGCACCGCGGTCAAGTGAATACCGGTCAAAAATTTTTATGATAGCACGTGCTCAAAAAAAGGCGATCTGAGAGGACTCTCATTCAATACCCTGGTGGGGCAGGAGGATGGCGACACAGCTCTTTGCGGGAATGCACCGTCAGGGAGGCATCACAATAAAAAGGCCCCCCTTTTATGCTCTTACTCAGGGATATCCTTGAGTATACAGGTAAAAATATAAGAATAAATGAATTGCACATTATATATATTGCAGGATATTATTTCGCCGTCGGACAGCCAGGATAGACTGGTACAGTTAGAACCCATGACGCAGAGGAGAAGAGAATATGAAAAAAACATCAGGAGCTTTTTTATCTGTGCTAAGCTTGATCATGTTTATACTGCTGGCTGCCTCCCCGCAATCCGGCTATGCTGCCGGGCAGGATACCCCCACTATTGCCCAGGCGGGCACACAGGAGACCACCCCGCCGGCTACCGCCGAAAAACAGGAGCAGGTTGGCAAAAGCGATAAAGAAAGAACCAAACACCCGATTCTCATGTATCTCCCGAACAGGATTTTCGACCTGATGGATATATTCCGCGTCCGTGTCAGGGTCGGGCCCGGCATATCTGCCGGCGTACGGGCAACCAGGCCGGTTTCGGCTTTTGTGGGCTTTCACAGTTCTGTGTTTGCAGGGCTTCCCGGGCCGCGCGGCACGGCTGAAATCCCCTGGCCGGCGGGGATTGAAAACCGCGGCGGCGCGCAGGTCAGCGTAGTTGATCTGTCAACGAAAGAAACGTATTATGATCCGCTTGAAATCGGCCTTGAAGCCCACCCGCTTATAGTGGGCTTTAATATCGGCATCGGCGTTTTTGAAGTGCTTGATTTTGCGACAGGCTTTTTGTTTATAGACCTGCAGAGAGATGATTTTTAGCCAGTGGATTTGTTGGGTTCTTCGCCGCGGCGGATTAACACAACCTGTAAAAAATGACTTTTCGTTCAGGTGCCGCTTAAAACGCCAGAGGGAAATTATAAGAATAAAGCCTGTAAGAATCTAATACCCGAGACATAGGTCAATGATGCCTAAAATAAAGACGCTGACAGCTGTTGGCCTGGTGCTGGTATGGGCCCTGGCTGTGTCCGGCTGCGCGACCCCCGTAGGGGTGAGAAATATCACACCCCGCACGGCCTATCAGGATACGTTTGAAAACTCTTTGAGCGATGGGGCTTTCAGCGATAATACGAAGATTGTCCTGGATCGCTTCGACCTGCAGCAAACATTCAAAAAAAATCCCGCTGCTGTTATCGAAACACTTCATAAAAAAGCGCTCAGCGACGGCCGCAGGGATATGCTCTATGCCCTGGCAGAGCTTTGCTATGAGCATGGCGAACAGCTGCACAAAAGTTTTTTTTCGAGCACCAGCAAGAGCGCTTCCGACTATTTCCTGCTTTCGGCTGTCTATGCCTATCTCTATATACTGGCCGACATGCGGGAGCCTCCTCCCTCTGCCTTTGATCAGAGGTTTCGCGCAGCATGCGATCTGTATAATTTTTCCTTATGGCGGGCACTGTCAACCGGCAATGGCGGCAGGCTGGTTTTGCAGGAAGGGCCACGCAAACTTCCTGTCGGCGGCATTTCCATTGCCCTTAAACGGGCACAGTTCCCCTGGGCCCTGGAGGATTTTGAAGAGTTTCTGCCTGCGTATAAATATGCCGTGCGCGGCATTACCGTGCGCAACCGGACCCGGGGGATGGGGCTTCCGCTGATAGGTCTTAAAAAACAGGCGGAAGATGGCCTGTCTGCCTACCAGCCGGTACCTGTTACCGCATTTCTTGATATACAGGGAGGCCTTGCGGAGCTGACCGACGGCAGCGCCGCTGCTTCACTTAAGCTTTACTCGGCCTATGATGATGCCGAGGTGTTTGTAGACAATCGGGTGGTTCCCCTTGAAACCGATACCACAACCCCGACCGCCTACCAGCTCGAACATGAATCCATTCTCTGGGACTACGGGCTCAAGTCTTTTCTTGGCAAGCTCGCGGCAGTTCCCAATAAACTGCATCTCATGCAGCCATACCAGCCCGGCAGAATACCCGTCGTCTTTGTCCATGGCACCATGAGCAGCCCGGTGTGGTGGACGGAGATGTGGAATACCCTGCGGGCCGATCCGGAGCTGCGCCGGACGTATCAGTTCTGGTTCTTTATGTATAACAGCAATGCGCTGGTCACGCTGTCGGCTGCTGATCTGCGGGACAAGTTGCGCAGCCAGGTCGCCCAGCTTGATCCGGAGGGAAAAGATCCGGCGCTCAGCAGATGGTCGTGGTCGGTCACAGCCAGGGAGGTCTTCTGGCAAATCTCACGGCTGTTACTACCGGAGACCGCCTTGTGCGGTCCCTGACCGATAAGGATATCGATTCCCTGGACATTTCGGATGAGCATGAAAGCCCTGATGCGCCGCGCCCTGATTGTCGAGCCGCTGCCGTTTGTGAAGCGCGTGGTGTTTATCTCGACGCCCCACCGGGGAAGTTTCCGGAGCAGCAGATGGATACGAAAAATAGCCCAAAAAATAATCAGCCTGCCGTCAACTATTGTCACCTTCCCCCTGAGCGCATACACATTTCTCAGGGATGATGTTAAAAACCTGTTCGGTGACAGGCTTCCCGTCACGAGCCTTGACAGCATGTCGCCCGCCAATCCGGTCATGAAGACTCTGGCCGATATTCCCTTGGCGCCGGGGGTAAAAGGCAATTCGATCATAGCGGTGCAAAATCCCGATGACCCTAAGGAGCAGTGGAATGACGGCGTTGTCCAGTACTCAAGCGCGCATATCGAAGGCATGGAATCGGAATTCATCGTCCATGCCGGCCATTCCTGCCAGGGGCACCCGCTTACCATCGAGGAGGTGCGCAGGATACTGATTGAACATGCTGTCTCTATAGGGGCAATTCCAAATCCCTGAAGTGAAATTAAAAAATGTGCTATATATTTTATATTCGTATTGATGTGCAGCTGGGATAAAAATGTACAGAGAAGTCGGCAGGGATGCCTTTAAGATCATCTTTATAACCCATTAATCCAAGGAGGTCAGAGCTATGAGGATACAAAGCAAACGGATGTTACAGGTACTGACAGGTTTGTGTGTGCTCATGCTTTTTGGGGCCTGCGCGACGATGCAGGCCCGCAGCACGAAAACAACGGGGTTTCTGGGCGACTATTCGCAGCTTAAAGCGGGCGGCGAGGGCAAGGCGCTGCTTGTGTATATCGACCCGGCCGCCGATATCAAATCCTATACCCGCATTCTCATGGATCCTGTCAAGCTGTATGCCTCACAGGAGAACAGCATGGAGAATGTTCCCCTGGACGAACGCAAAAAGCTCCTGAATTATGCTGATGCGGCTATTCGCGCAAAGCTTGCCAAAGAGTATGTTTTCGTGCGCGAGCCGGGCCCCGGGGTCATGCGCCTGCGCGTTGCCCTTACCGAGGCAGAAGATGCCAATGTTACCATGGATACCATATCGACGGTTTTGCCCATAGGCCTTGCTCTTGCCGGCCTGCAGACCGTTGCAACGGGATCAAGTTCCTTTGTCGGCTCCGCTGGGGTGGAAGCCGAGCTGCTGGACAGTCAGACCGGCAAGCGCCTTATGGCGGCGGTTGACCGCCGGGTGGGCGGCAAAATGACCGGACAGGGCGACAAGTTTGACGAATGGCGCACGGTGAAGAATGCTATCGACTACTGGGCCGAGCGGCTGCAGACCCGCCTTGCCGAACAGCGGGCGCAATAAAAGTTCACCGGAGTGAGTGAGGCATAACAGGGCTTAGACCGGAACCGTAACCCCGGCAGGTGTTTGTGCATGCTCTCAGGTGAAGGCTTCTCAACAGAAGCGAACCATTTCAATTTTTCGACAAAAGGAGGAAGTATGGCGGACAAAGGCGTTTTATCGGTTTATTACACCAACGGCAAAGTTCAGTGGTTTGAGTTCACGCGTGCCGAGGATACGACAAATATCGGAAGCCGCATTCAGGAAATCATGAAAAGCAAGCAGCTTCTTCTCGACCTGGAAGACAAAACACTTATCATTCCCTTTGCCAGCATTCAGCACATTGAAATATCGCCCCCGATGCAGAAGCTGCCCCTGACAGCCATCAAAAATATTCGCCAGATTCAGGAGTAGCCTTTTCGGTTCATTGGCGGGCTGCATTGCATGGGCTGAAAAATTTTACCGGAATCCTGCCTTGAAAGTCCTGTTTTGTAAGAGGGGAGCAGCACTCATAATTTTTAGCGATAAAGGAGAATACTTGTGCAGTTGGCGATGATTGGTCTCGGAAGGATGGGCGGAGCCATGGCCCGCCGGCTGATGCGCGCAGGCCACGAAGTCCTGGTGTATTCCGCCACAGCCAAAACACGGGAAACCTTTGCCCGCGAGACCGGGGCGCGAGCGGCATCTTCCATCCGGGAACTGATGGCACTGCTGAAGCCGCCACGAATTGTCTGGCTCATGGTGCCGGCGGCCGTGGTCGATTCGACACTGAGCGAGCTGGCAGGCTTTGTTGAAAAGGACGATATCATCGTCGACGGAGGCAATTCAGCCTATGTTGACGATATCAGGCGGGCAAGCGAGCTTGCAGCCCGTGGTGTGCACTATGTCGATTGCGGCACCAGCGGCGGCGTCTGGGGCTTGGAGCGGGGATACTGCCTGATGATCGGCGGTGAAGACGCGGCAGTCAGGCGGCTTGACCCCATCTTTTCGGCGCTCGCGCCCGGCGCGGGCTCCATATCGCGCACAGCGGGCCGTGGATGCGCAGGCTCTACGGCCGAGCAGGGCTATCTGCACTGCGGGCCCAGCGGCGCAGGCCACTTCGTGAAGATGGTTCACAACGGCATCGAGTACGGCATCATGGCAGCCTATGCCGAGGGTCTCAATATACTGCATCATGCCGATGCGGGAATGAAACCGCAGCCGACTGACGCCGAGACAGCCCCGCTGCGCAATCCTGAACAGTACCGGTATGCATTCAATACAGCCGACATCGCCGAGCTCTGGCGGCGCGGCAGCGTTATCTCCTCGTGGCTTCTGGACCTGACAGCCGCTGCCCTGCTGGAAGATCCCGGCCTTGCTGATTTTGCGGGCCGTGTATCTGATTCCGGCGAAGGCCGCTGGACTATCAAGGCCGCCATTGATGAGGCAGTGCCCGCCCCGGTGCTCACGGCGGCTCTGTATGCGCGCTTCAGCTCCCGCGGCGAGGCGGATTTTGCCGACAGGCTTCTGTCTGCCATGCGCTATAAATTCGGCGGCCATCTTGAAAAGCCGAAAAAATGAGGAGGCAGGGGCTTACTGCCCGGCGCATTACCCTGACAGTGCGCCTACTGTAAGCAAGGCAGGAAAGGGCGGCTTTGGACAGGAAGTTGTCCGCTCACCGGAGGGAGATACTTCAGGCAGTGAAAGGAACAGCAGGCTTGTATGGAGATTAAACTGCTGGCCGATGCCGGTGCGGCAGCGCTGGCAGCCGCCGGGCTTATCGCCGCAGATGCGCGGGCAGCCGTGGCCGCACGAGGGAGCTTCATTGCGGCCTTCAGCGGCGGGCATACGCCGCGGGCCATGCTGCGGGCCCTGGCAGATGAACATATCCCCTGGGATTGCGTGCATATCGTGCAGGTGGATGAACGCGTGGCGCCTGCGGAAGATCCGGATCGAAACCTCACGGGCTTGCGCGAATGCCTTCTTGAGCATGCCCCGCTGAGGCCGGAGCAGCTCTATGCCATGCCGGTTGAAGACCCTGACCTTGATGCAGCCGCTGCAGCCTATGCCGCTACCCTCAGCAGCATCGCCGGATCGCCGCCGGTGCTCGACCTTGTTCATCTGGGCCTGGGGACCGACGGGCACACCGCATCGCTGGTTCCCGGAGACCCGGTCCTTCTTGTCGCCGACGCCGACGTCGCTCTGACCGGAGTATATCAGCAGCACCGCCGCATGACCCTGACCTACCCCATGCTCAATCGCTCCAGACGCATTTTGTGGCTCGTGACCGGGGCTGAAAAGTCAGGCATGCTGGGGCGCCTGCGCGACGGAGACGCATCGATTCCGGCGGGGTTGGTGAGCCGCGACCGTGCAATTGTGTTTGCCGATCAGGCGGCGGATTTTCTGTGACGCATCAATGCCGGGCTGTTTGATTGCTGACGGAAATGACATACAAGAACAGAGGAACTATGAAGCACATCGAATCACCTGATCGGCAGAACACCACCCCTGAATGCGAAGCGAGAACTTCTGCTAAAGAAAGAGTCAGGCGCTACTCCGCCATCGAGTTTCTTATTGCGCTCGTACTGCTGATTGTATCCATGCCGCTGCTGGATACTATGCGGCATGGCGTTATGCTCCAAACGGTACTGCTGACGGTCGTGATGCTTTCAGCGCTGGTGGTTGTAGGGGCAAACCGCAGAGTGCTGATACCGGCATGTATTCTGGCAGTTCCTGCAGTAGCCAGCAGATGGGTCAATTTTTATAGGCCCGATCTGCTGCATGCGGATATCCATCTGGCTGCAGCCATACTGTTTATTGGCTTTATTATTGTGCGGCTCCTCGGGTTTGTGCTCAGGGCGCCGAAAGTGAATGAAGAGGTTCTCAGCGCAGCGGTTTCCACCTATCTTTTGCTGGGTCTTCTCTGGATGTTTGCCTTCCTGCTTACGGCCAGCATTGATCCCGGCTCGTTTGCTTTCAGCTCAGGGCCTGCCGCCGAACGCGGTATAAGCGGCTTCAATGCTCTGTACTTCAGCTTCGTCACCCTCTGCACCGTCGGGTACGGTGACATCACGCCGGTGTCCCCCGTTGCGCGTATGCTGGCCTTTACCGAGGCCGTAGCGGGTCTGTTTTATATGGCCATGATTGTCGCCCGTCTGGTGGCGCTGTATTCCTCGGAAAAACACTAGAGGGCGGGTTGTATTTTGAACTGAGGCTGTTTACAGAATACTTCCCGCGAGCTTGTGATCCCGCACTTTCAGTCAGCTATCAAGCCAACCCCCCTGCCTTGGCTGCGGGCTTAAATTTTTTGATGCTCCGGTGATGCAGGAGGAAGCGCTGCGATTTTGGCGGCATAGAGGTTAATGCCGGGCATGGCGCTCAGGCCGTGGGCAAAAATGCTCAGCAGCACCGTTGCCATAACGGCGATCCGTATGGTCTCCTCGCCGGGGTTGTGCAGCTCCTGCTCCAAATAGACCAGCCCCAGCACGATTGAGG
Organism: uncultured delta proteobacterium; assembly: GCA_963804955.1. GTDB lineage: Bacteria > Desulfobacterota > WTBG01 > CAIYCZ01 > CAIRTM01 > CAIWCT01. The sequence continues at coordinate 125,052 of CAWDSQ010000001.1, forward strand.
CAAGGCCCCGGGGGCCGAACCAGCCCATGAACAACACTGTTGTCCGCGAAAGGCCCGTGCCCGCAAGCGCCAGCCAGACCGGCAGCATGCGCACTGCGGTGAGGCTCAGGGCGGCATACAGAAGTGCTGCAGGCGTAAACTGCGTCCATGCACGTGCCACCAGGAGGCCGAAAAGAAAAAACACGGCAAGGTTGAACAGCTGGCCCCAATCTTCGGCAAACTCAACGCTGTGCCTGCCCGCCTCCTTAAATCCAACCTGCACGGCAAGGCCTGCGATGAACGCGGCGATGAACATGCTGGCCCCGACGGCTTCCGAAGCCAGTATGCACAGCAGCGGCAGCGCTATGACACCGAGTTTCTGGAGCGGCCCCGCCATCCACTGCTTGCGATGCGCCAGCCCCAATAGCAGCCCTCCGGCAAGGCCGACGCCGATGCCGATGAGCGCCCCGTACCCGAGCTGCTCCATGATAAACCGGCCGAGCACCCCCTTCTGGCCTGCAGCCCCGGATTCAGCAAGGGCAATAAAGAACAGCATGAACGGAACGGACAGCCCGTCGTTCAAGCCGGCCTCCACATTAAGCGCCTGGCGGATGCGCATGGGCACGCGCGGGCTGTTGACGATGATCTGCCCAAGGCCCGCGTCCGTGGGGGCAAGAATGGCCCCGAGTATGCCCGCCTCCCAGATGGTAAGGTTCGGGAACACGCCCACGGCAGCAAGGGCTCCGAGCACGATGGTAAGAAGCATGCCCGTGCTTAAAAGCCGCAGGGGAAGGTTGCGGATGCTTTTTAAAATGGCGAGATCGGTTTTGCTGGCATCGGTGAAGAGCAGCAGCACCAGGCCGATTTCAGCCACCTGCAGCAGCAGCTTGAAATTATAGTCGCGGCCGCGCAGCTCCGGTATAAGCAGTAGCGCCACCCCGCCCGCAGCGGTGAAAAGAATGGGGGCTGTGATGACGGTGCGCTCAAGGCGCTTTGAAACAAGGCTGTATAAAAAGATAAGCGTACAGTAGATGGCAATGAGTGTCATGGATGATTGCGCCTCTCACGCACAGGGTTCGGGATGGGCACACTATAAAGGGGTACTGCGGCTGTGTCAAATAGTAATGCAGCACAAGAAAAGCTCATTACAGCCGGGACCGATCAGCGTTATTGATGTATCTGCGTATGCCCCACCGGCTGTCCCCCACAGCCGTTCTTCATAAGGCAGAGCAGTATTTCTTCATATACTGCCCAAATCTTTTTTCTGTCATCTGCGTGATTGGCAAGAAAAGAAAAAACGGCCTCACCTTTTTCAGTCCCGGCAAAGCCGGATAATGTCAAAGCATCATCCAGTGTTCCTGATTTCGCGTGAATCCTGCCTGTTAATTCCGGCGCGCTGAATTTATCTTTTATCGTACCTGTCAGCCCTGAAACAGCCAGGGAATTTTTAAAGGCCTCACGGTTTTTATTTGTATTCATAAACCTGAGAAGCCGTGTAAGATTTGTGGCGCTGATTCTATTCTCCCGGCTGAGTCCGGTGCCGTCCGCGATACTGCCGCCATCGGGCAGAATGCTGTTTTTCTTCAACAGGGCTTTACATGCGGCACGTGCGTTGTCATAGTTTGCCTTCCCGTACAGGCTATAGCCCAGATTCAAAAAAAGCAGTTCCGCCCGCAGATTATCACTGTCGGTAAACATCCGGTACACATACTCGGAAAGGGGTATCCCTTCCAGCTCGAAAAGCAGTTCTTCACGGGCTTCATTGCTTAAATCATTACCGGTAATTGTAATGCCGCGCTGCAGCAAGTGCATGAACAATGTTTTTCCGGTAATAGTCTTCCGCCGATATCGTATCGATCCTCCAGTGATCCGTGCTGTCGGCAGCGGTATTGATGAGTATTTTATCGGTCGGCTTTCCATTCTCCGGAAATTTTTCCTGATGCCCTGTTTTTTTCCGGGCAAGCAGCTCAAAGTGAAACAGGGTTTCGGGAATGGTAGTTATTTTTGAATGTACAACCTGTATCTCGACGGCATTTTCATTGAATGTCACCGAACCGGCAGCCGGATACTGTATATTGTATTTCAGGTCACTCCAGGCGCTGCCGTCAACGACTACATTTCCCTCAATGCGGGTAATACCGGCGCTTTTTATTCTATTGGCGAATTCATCAAGCTGGTTACCCAGAATTTCTTTTTTTCTGTCAAAATCATCGGTATAGCGTGCCGTAAATTCAATTGCCCCGGTGCCGCGGACCACCAGGTTACCCCGCAACATGCCGTTTTCAACGCGCCCTTTTTTGTAAAAGCGCGTTTTAAACCGGTAGTCAGGGCCGAAATGCAAAAGACCGCAGGCGCCGGTCAGCAGTTTCTGATTTGATGCCGGAATAAGGCTTGCATTTTCATTGAATGAGAAAAGTTTTCCCCCTCCTGCATCCGTGATGGAAATGCCGAACTGCACATTGGAGAATTCTTTTTGCGCGAGAAGCGCTTCAATCTTTTGCTGCATGCCCGCCGTTTCGCCAAAGCAGGCAGACGAGAAGGCAAGCAGCAGGAAACAGGGAAGAAAATGCGTCAGTATGTGCCGTATCCCGCAATCCCCGCAATTGGTTTCAGGAAGAATGTTTTTATAAATATCAGGGCCGGTTAATGCCATAGTTCTCTTTTTTGCTTAAAGCGCACATGTCCGTTTGGAGATTCAGGTGCTGTCTTACTCCTCGATGGTAATAGCCTCCGTATCACATTTCGCAGCAGTCTGCCTGACACGCTCTTCCAGTTCAGGCGGAACAACATCAACACGCACGCGCGCTTCAGTCTTTCCTTCATCATATTCAAATACTTCAGGACACATATCACTGCACTGCCTGTCTCCCATGCAACGATCATAATCTATAGTAACTTTCATAGACACTCCCTTCTGTTGAAAAATTATATAACCGCGTTTTTATCTTTCCTGCCAAAAGATTAAGGGCGACGCTGTTGACAATTTGCACAAAGTCCTTCGGTCCCTCTCGATTTCGTTTTCACCTGACTGCTTTTTTGAATAAAGCATCACGCATATACATGCACGCAACGCAGCCTGTGTTTTAGATGCCGGGGTTCGGGGTTCAGGTATCAATGATAAGTTGCCTGCAGCAGTGGAGGAGATGGTAAACCCACTTTTCACGAGGCCCCAGGGTAAGTTTAAAAGGTTTGAATATCAAAGCATTGTTTTGTGTTTTATTCAATGGATTTTTTAATTAAAATGGGTAACATGTGGAGGGATCAGGGGGGCAAAAGTCAGAAACAAGAAAGGCTGTTAGCCTGTAGGCGGTAGGAAAAGTGAAAGACGATGCACCGCAGAGGCACAGAGGCCGCAGAGAAGAAATTTCTTTTTATGTTTCGCTGAGAGGGCGAAATATAAAAGGCTTCTGTCTTTTAAACGAGCTGCTGTTTCCGCTTTCTGCCCGCTCAGCAGAAAAGGGAAACCGTACTCTCCGGCATCTCTGCGTTTTCAGCGTCTCGAGCGAAGCGGGCGGTTAGAAGAAAGGCTGGTAGACTGCAGGCTGTAGGAAAAGCGAAAGACATTGCGCACCCTGCCAGCTTTGGTCCTTAAGTACAGGAGGGATAAACCCCTACGGCTAATCCCTCCTGTACAAAAAAATCCGCTAAGCCATGCCTATTTAACCAGCGGTATTTCCGCGGCAAGATCATAGCGCACGATGGCGGTGATCTTGTTTTCAAGCTGCATGTACCGCGCGGCCTTCCTGGCGCCCACTGCCTCGACCACTCTCGGTATGCAGGCCCGAAGCTGCTTGACCCGCTCAGCCTCAAGCTCAAGGTACTTGTTGGTCAGCTCGAGGGCTTTTTTATCGGTCATCGTGTCATAATTTTTCCCGTAATCGTCGATCAGCTTCAAAAGCCGCTCATTGACCTTGCCGAGCTCTTTCTGGTAGTTGTCATACAGCGGCCAGAACACTTTTGCGTCTTTTTTCGTGAGCTGCATGTTGTCGGCGATCAGCAGCTTTTTATCAGCCTTCAGCTTGTCTTTCACCATCTGCATCGTGTCTGCCGGCTTTTCCTGTGCCGCTGCGGGCATGGCCGCAGCCAGCAGAAAAACCGCTGCCGCCAGAATAACAACTGTTTTTGCTACTACGCGCATGACAATCTCCTTTTCAAGTACGGCTAGTAGTTTTTTGCCCCACCATAATGCATAGCTCTCGTACCGGTCAAGCTGTTTGTTGCTCCGGCTCACAGGTTAAACATTTTGACATTTCTATCCGTTATTCATATAGTCCAGCCATATGGACAACATATCCCGGCCTTCGCTTAGTGCTTGATGAACAGATGCGGTTTGAAACTCTGCTGCTTGAAATTTCGACATACTTTGGATAAGACAAAGCTTGAAGAATACAAGTATCAACCGCGAAACTAATTTTGCTGGCCACGACATCGCGAAATGCATCGCATGAAAGCTTTGAATAAACGATGTCGTGACCATTTTTTAAGCAAACGATGACCTGAACGTTAGCAGCTATGGACTTTCAGATGCGCTACGGGAGATGACGGGCTGCCCCTTGCCAGTGAACATCAATGCCCGGCGGCACGGCTGATCCAGCAAGAAAACAGCAACCGCCTGCTTGAAGCAATCCAAACAGGATGCGGGTGAACATGACCAAGCCCGAGCGTGCGCAGGAGGCACTTGAAGAGCGGCTGGAATTTGAGACGCTGCTGGCCAACCTGTCTGCGCATTTTATCAATCTGCCAACCGACCGGATAGACAGCGAGATCGTCGACGCTCAGCGCCAGATCTGCCAATGCCTTGATATTGACCGCTCCACCCTGTGGCAAATCCCTGAGGATGAGCCAGGGGAAATGCTGCTGACGCACGTGCATCAGCCCCCGGGAAGCACGCCGCCCCCGGATCGGATGAGCTTGGGGGAGCTGTTTCCCTGGGCAATGCGGCAGGTCATGAGCGGAAGCGTTTTTACCTTCTCGAAAATTTCAGATTTTCCGCCGCAGGCAGCAATCGACAGGGAGAACCTCCGCCGCTACGGCACCAAGGCCGATGTGCTGGTCCCGCTTTCAAGCGGGGAAGGGCCGGTCTTCGGCCTGTTGACCTTTGCGGTTTTGCGGGAGGAGCGCGTCTGGACCGAGGCGGTTGTGACGGGGTTCAAGCTTATCGCGCATGTTTTTGCCGGCGCGCTTGTCCGCAAGCGGGCCGATGAGGAACTGCGGCGCCACGAGCAGGAGCTCGGCAGGCTCACCGGACGCATTATCAATGCCCAGGAAGAGGAGCTTCGGCGGCTTTCCCGGGAGCTGCATGATGATCTGACGCAGCGGCTTGCGGCCCTGGCGCTTGATGCGGCGCTGATTGAAAAAGAGCTGCATCCCGCGCAGCCGCGGGCTGTTAACGCCCTCAGGGACATGCGGGCCAGGCTGACCGAGCTTGCCGGGGAAGTCCACAACCTCTCCCGCCAGCTGCACCCCTCCATTCTCGACGATCTGGGCCTGGCGCAGGCGGTACAGGCTGAATGCGCCGCCTTTGTCAGGAAAACCGGCATTGACCTGTCCTTTACGCCCCAGGACCTGCCGGATACACTGCCCCAGAACATCGCCCTGTGCCTGTACCGCATAATCCGGGAAGGGCTCCAGAACATTGCAAAACACTCGGGGGCCGCCGCGGCCGCTATCGCGCTGCACGGGCTCCCGGACGGCATTCGTTTGGTTGTCAAGGACAACGGGAGCGGATTTGACCCGGAAACGGCAAAGCAGAAGGCCGGCATCGGCCTGTCCAGCATGCGGGAGCGGGTGCGGCTCGTAAACGGCGCCATAGCCATTGCCGCAAAGCCGGGACAGGGTGCTGAAATTCAGGTCTTTATTCCATTAGGGGACGCCCCATGACCAAGCCGCGGCTGCTCATAGCAGACGACCACAAAATTTTTGTTGAGGGTATGAAAAGGCTGCTCAGCTCTGACTTTGACATCGCCGGTGTGGCCGAAAACGGCCGTGAGCTGGTAGCGGCCGCGGAAAAGCTTCGGCCAGATGTCATCGTTGCCGACATTTCCATGCCCATGCTCAATGGCATAGACGCCGTGCGGCAGATCAAAAAAGCGCATCCTGAAATCACGGTGGTATTTCTCACCATGCACCCCGATGCAGCCTATGCGTCAAGCGCCCTGCAGGCGGGCGGGTCGGGCTATGTGCTGAAAAGCTCCGCCCCCGATGAACTCATTACCGCCATCCGCAGGGGCCTTAAGGGAAAAACCTATGTAACGCCCCAGATTGCCGGAAAGCTCCGGCATGCCGCCGAGCCCGGTTCCCGGGCCGCCAACGGGACTGGCAGCAGCCTTTCTTCCCGGCAGCACGAAGTGCTGCAGCTGCTGGCGGAAGGACATGCCGCAAAAGCCATCGCCAGTATTTTGAATATATCCATAAAAACCGTTGAGTATCACAAGTACCGGATGATGGAGGACCTGGGCATCAAGACAACGGCGGAGCTGATCCGGTATGCCGTGAAGCACGGCATTGCAGGGCCCTGATTACCCCCCCCCCAGGAAAAGCATTCCGCAAAACTAGGATTTCTCCTAATTGACGTTTCACCGCATTGTTCTATATATATCAATAACTCAGTAGACAGTCCCGATCCATCCATCAACGGCGGTCCGCCGGTACCGGCACAGACGAGGTGATTCATGGCAGCCGAAAGAATAATTCTTGCGGAGTCCCATCAAACCTTTGTGGGCGTGGTTCGCCTGATTCTCGAGGAAACGATGAGCGCCCTGTTCATAGTCGCCGACGAGCGCTCTCTTATCGAAGCCGTTGCAGGCACACAATTCGACCTGGTCATTGCGGACCTGTCATTTCCGGCATGTTCGGGGGGGAATGTCGTCAGACTGCTGCAAAAACTGAAGCCGGAACTCAAGTCCATCATTCTGAGCGTCCATGACGAGCAGACGGTGGTGAATGAATGCCTTGCCGCGGGGGCGAAGGGCTTCGTGCTCAAGAGAGCGGCAGCCACCGACCTGCTTCCGGCCGTGGAGGCGGTTTTAAAGGGCGGAATGTATGTTTCACCCTATTGCCGCGAACAGGGCGCATGACTATACAGAAGCCCGACGGAAGAGCCGGCAGGGAGCCTTGAAAAATTCAGGCAATGAAGGCGCCGCTGTGCGGGCATAGCAAATAGATTTGACGTGAACCATAACGTTTTTTTACAACAACCACGGAAAGGGCGGCGTATGAAAATGCAGGGAACAAAATGGGCAGGCATGTTTGCGGTACTGGCGGGCGTATGTCTTTTGGCGGGGGCCTGCGCGACGATGCAGGCGCGCAGCACGACAACAGCGGGATTTCTGGGCGACTATTCCCAGCTCAAGGAGGGCGGGGAGGGCAAGGCCCTGCTCGTCTATGTCGACCCGGCGGCGGATTTCAAGGCATATCCCCGTATTATGATGGACCCGGTCAAGCTCTATGCTTCATCGGAGCACAGCATGCAGAATGTTTCTTCGGAAGACCGGCAGAAACTTTTAAACTATGCCGATGCCACCATTCGTGAACATCTTGCCAAATATTATACCTTCGTGAAGAGCCCGGGCCCCGGCGTCATGCGCCTGCGCGTAGCGATAACCGAGGCCGAGAGCTCCTCTGTCGTGCTTGATACCGTCTCCACCATCCTGCCGGTGGGCCTTGCCCTGGCCGGCCTTCAGACGGCTGCGACGGGCTCGTGCTCTTTTGTGGGCTCTGCCGGGCTTGAAGTCGAGATGCTGGACAGCCAGACCGGCAAGCGCCTGGCTGCGGCTGTCGATCGCCGGGTAGGCGGCAAGGTGAGCGGAGAGGGCGATAAATTTGACGAATGGCGCACGGTGAAGAGCGCTGTCGATTACTGGGCCGGCCGGCTAGAGCTTCGCCTGGGCGAAAAACTCGGCAGAATAGCCACACAGTAAGCGTACAAGAACCACCGGCGCGAAGGCCCAGGCCGCACTACAGAGGCGCGGGGCGGGTTCGCGGGGTCATTAGCAGGAAAGGCGCACGGCATGAAACAGCGATCCTTCAGGATGTTTTCCAGTATGCTCTCGCTTACCGGCCTGTTCATTGCGGTTTTCAATATCGCACTGATAGTCGTTCTGTCGATTGCCGATGCCCTGTCCGCGGGCACACACCCGTATGCCGACCTGGTGATCTGGATCATGCTGCCGTGCGGCGTTTTGTTCGGCGCGGCCCTGATCATTGCCGGCATCCGGCGGCAGCGACGCACGAAAGGCGGGAGCCGCTTCCCGGTCATCGACCTTAACGATACCGGGCTGCGCAAAAAAGCGCTCGGCCTGCTGACGGTCCTGGTGCTGCTGTCGGTGCTCTATGCCTTTTCCGGGTATAAGGCCTATGAGTTTTCCGAATCAAATACATTCTGCGGAGCCTGCCACACCGTGATGGGGCCTGAAACCAGGTCCAACGCCTACTCGCCACACGCACAGCTCCTGTGCACCAACTGCCACGTGGGGCCCGGGGCAAAGTACTATTTCATCTCCCATCTGAAAGGAGCCCGGGAGGGCTTCAATTACCTGCTCGACAGATACAGCCGGCCCCTTCATACGCCGATTGCGGCCCTGCGTCCATCCGAGCATATATGCGAAAACTGTCACGGCCCCAAGTACCAGTTAAACGAGCGGCTTGAAAGCCGCACCTATTTCATGTCCGACAAGGAGAATTCACGCAAGAAGATCAACCTGCTGTTTAAGCCGGGTAAAACGGACACCACGCTTGAGCAGCCGCCGAAAATGCACTGGCACTCAAGCACCACGGCTGAAATCGAGTACGCCGATACTGACCCGAAGCGGATCGAGATTCCGTGGATTCGCGTCAAGCGGCTCGACGGAACCGTGCGCACCTACCGCCGCGACGACTCGAAGCTCTCGGACGACGACGCGGCAAAGGCCGGGACGAGGCGCATGGACTGCATGGACTGCCACAACCGGACGGGCCATCCCTTTAACCCCCCGGCGGCTATTCTGAACGCCATGCTCGGGGCGGGGTTCATTGATACGGGCCTGCCGGAGATTAAGCATGTCGGAGTCCAGACACTTGAAGCCTCCTATGCTTCCCAGGAGGAGGCAGCCAAAGGCATAGAAACGGCAATTCGTGACTTCTATCGCAAGGCCTATCCTGCTGTTGCAAAGGACAAGGAGGCGGCAATCACCTCAGCGATCACGGCGCTGCAGGGCGCCTACAGCCGCAACTACGACCCGCATATGAAGGTGAGCTGGCGCAGCTTTGGCAGCAATCAGGGGCATATGTATTCGCCGGGCTGCTTCCGCTGCCATGACGGCAAACACCGAAGCGATGACGGCGCTGTTCTGTCGCAGGACTGCAGCCTGTGCCACCTGCTGATCGAGCGTGTCCCCGGCCAGGATACTGCCGGAAGCAATCAGGCCGAGATCCGCGTGATGGATTATCCGCACCCCGTTGATATCGGCGACAGGTTGCAGACAATGATGTGTACGAAATGCCACGGCCCATCATCGTGACCGGCTGCGACAGGGTAATAGACACAGGCCTGACCCTTCTTGATACATACAGGAAACAAGGGATATGAAAAAAAGCATACAACTTTGCATCATTGCCGCCGCAACACTGGCGAGCCTCCTTGCATGCTTCTTCGCCCCGGCGCCAGCCCCGGCTGAGGAGTCAAGCTGCTTAACCTGCCACCTGTGCGGTCCCATGCTCGTCAAAAACCGCGGCGTGGCCACGCCCATAGTCTCGGCCATGCAGTCAGGGGCCGGCTGAGGCGGTGCCGTGGCTCAGTTGGAGCCGCACATAAAAGTGCTTGTTTCCCGGGAGTTTCTTGCCACCGCCCATGGTCAAATCGCGTGCGGAACCTGCCACGGCGGCGACGCTGCCAGCATGAGCAAAGCAGCCGCTCACAAGGGGATGGATGCATTTCCCTCCATAACCAATCCGCAGAATACCTGCGGCGCCTGCAAGGACCCGAAAGCGGCACAGCACCGTGACATCGCCGCCTCGGCCAAAGATTCCCTGCACGCCAGCCTTGCCACCTTTACCGGGGTGCTCAAGAGCCGCGCGAATATGGAAAAATGGGAAACAATCGACGAGGCTCGCAAGAACCACTGCGCCGCCTGTCACACGAGCTGCGGCGGCTGTCATGTGAGCCGTCCCAAATCAGCGCAGAAGGGCTTTATTGCGGGGCATATCTTTAAAAAGACCCCCGATCAGGTCAATCAGTGCACCGCCTGCCACGGCAGCCGCGTGGGCTATGAATTTTCAGGCCAGCGCGGCAGGGGTGATATCCATGCGTCACAAGAGAGTATGACCTGCTCCTCCTGCCACAAGGCAAAAGAGATGCATGCTGCGGCAGCCAAAGACCTGCCGGGCCGCTATCACCTGCCGGAGGCGGCGCGCTGCGATGATTGTCACAAAGATATGGAGAAAAAGGCCGTGCGGCAGCACGCCGATCATATCGGCAAGGTGCAATGCCAGGTGTGCCATTCGCAGACGTATGTCAACTGCTACAGTTGCCATGTGGGCAAAGACAGCCAGAACACGGCCTATTTCCAGAACCGTCTTGAAGTTGAAACCATGAAAATCGGGCTCAACTATGACGCTGCAGCTCCGGGCGCCGGCTACCGCTTCATGCTGGTGCGCCACGAGCCGTCGTATCCGGAGATGTTCGATTTCTACGGCAAGGATCTCTTCACGAACTTCGGCAAGGTGCCCACCTGGAAGCGGACCTCGCCTCACAACATCCAGAAACTCACCTGGCAGGCCGCCAGCTGCAACCACTGCCACGCTAATCGCGAGCTGTTCCTTGCAAACGCCGATCTTGCAGACTATGAAATAGGCAGCAAACAAGGCGGTTGTTGTTCCCGACGCCGACATGCCGAAAGCGGTGCAAGACAGCAGCAAGCTTGACATCGACATATCCCGGGTCAGAACCGGCATGGTGGTTGACGCCCGGTGGCTGCATGACAACAGCAGGCAGAAGGATCTGGTCGTCATCGATGCCCGCAGCCGCGCTGCCTACGACAAGGGCCATATCGAAGGCGCCATTTCGCTGGACCCCCTGGTGAGCGGCCTGCGCACCGGCCCCAAAGCGAAGAACCCCTTCTCGCTTGAAGACCATGCCAAGATTGCCGGCATTTTCGGCAGCAGGGGAATAGCAGCCGAAGATCATATCGTGGTGTATGACCAGAACGGCACCATGGCGGCAGGTCTGCTGTCTGTTCTGCAATGGGCCGGCGCTGCCAATGTCTCCTATTTGAACGGCGGCATTGAGGGGTGGCATCTGGCCGGCTTCCACACGAGCACTGAGCCGTATACCCGTGAAGCGCGCACCTTCGGAGGAACCGTCAGGCCGGAGCTGGTCGTCAGCAGCGCAGAGCTTACCGGGCTTCTGAAAAAGAACACGGTGGTGCTTATCGATACTCGCGCCATTGATCGGGCCAGGGGACTGACACAACATGAGCTGGCCGGCCGTGCAGGCGCTATTGCCGGATCGGTCAATATCCCGCTCGGGGCTTTCTACATGGAAAACGGCTTTTTGAAGCAGCCGGTCCGAGCTGCTGTGGATGCTAGCCACCTATGGCGTCACGCCGGACAAGACCGTCATCACCACCTGCGACACCGGCATTGCTGCCGCAGATGCCTTTTTCGTCCTTCGGTATCTTGGATTTTCCAACGCCCGGGTGCATGAAGAAGCCTGGGTGGTGTGGTCTAACACAGTGGATATGACGCCGCTTCAGTGCGGCAGTGGTATTTTTTAGTATAGTAATTGATGTGTGCGTAATAAGTCGTCACCCCCGGTGAAAACCGGGGCACAGGGTAGGGGCACGAAGCATCGTGCCCCCCACATAAGAATCCTGGATACCGGCTTTCGCCGGTATGACGAATTCGTTGAACTTTCGATTTTTTACGAGAGGGTCTTAAGTAATTGCAGTTGTAAGAATATGGATTCAATTATATAAACATATACATAATGTTACACCAATGCTCACTTGGGGAAAAGAATACTTTTCAGGAGATACCGATGAAAACGAGCGTCGCAAAGACCGTGAGGACCACCCCTTTAAAATTATTACCCTTTTTCCTGATCGCAAGCCTGTTTACTAGTGCTTCCTTCGGGGTGCTCGAAAGAGCAGAAGGCGCCGGCCCTGCCGCCGCCGGACGTTGAGGTTATCGATGTGGTGCAGAAAGATGTGCCCATCCAGTCCGAGTGGATCGGCACGATCGACGGCATGGTGAACGCCACTATCAGGGCGCAGGTATCGGGCTATCTCATCAAGCAGAATTACAAGGAAGGCTCGCTGGTAAAAAAAGATGATGTGCTGTTTGAAATAGACCCCCGGCCGTTTCAGGCTGCCTTTGACCAGGCGCAGGCCGAGCTTGCGCAGCGGCAGGCCCTCTGGGGCACGTCAAAGGCCAATCTTGCGCGCATCCGGCCTCTGGCAAAGAAAAATGCCGTGAGCCAGAAAGACCTCGACGATGCCGTGGGCGCTGAGCAGTCGCTGCAGGCCGGCGTTCTTGCGGCCAAAGCAGCTTTCGAAAAAGCGGCGCTTGATCTTGAATTTACAAAAATAAAATCACCCATCGACGGCATTGCAGGCCTTGCCGCCGCACAGATCGGCAACCTCGTGGGGCCGCAAACCGCCGACCTCACCACGGTTTCCACGGTTGACCCGGTGAAGGTCTATGTGGCGATCAGCGAGCAGGAATACATGCGGTTCATGCAGGATAGCGCCCCGCACAGAACCCCTGGCGCTGGACCTTGTGCTGTGCCGACGGCAGCCTGTTTCCGCATAAGGGGAAAGTCGCTTTTGCCGACCGGCAGGTTGATGTGAAGACCGGGTCGATTCGCGTTGCCACCGAGTTTCCCAATCCCGGCAATGTGCTGCGGCCGGGCCAGTATGCGAAGGTCAGGGCGTCCGTCAAAACGCGCACCGGCGCGCTGCTGGTGCCGCAGCGGGCGGTTGCCGACATGCAGGGCAGCTATCAGCTGGCCGTCGTCGGCAAGGACAATAAGGTGAGCGTGCGTCGCCGTGAAGGTGGCCGAGCGCATCGGCTCGCTCTGGATCATCAGCGAAGGCCTGCAGCCCGGCGACCGCGTGATCGTGGAAGGCATTCAGAAGGTCAAGGACGGCATGACGGTTGTGCCGAAACTTTCAGGCGACAGCCCTGCACCAGCGCCGGCGCCTGCGCCGGCACCCGACAAGAGGTAGCCAGCCATGTCAAAATTCTTCATCAATCGCCCTATTGTGGCCATGGTTATCTCGATCTTCATGGTCATCCTCGGCGCTGTGGCCATGTCGGGACTTCCCATCGCCCAGTTTCCCAACATTGTTCCGCCGGCTATCCAGGTGAATGCCGTCTACACCGGCGCCGACGCCGTCACCGTGGAGCAGTCGGTGGCTACCCCGATCGAGCAGCAGATGTCCGGCGTTGACAATCTGGACTACATGTACTCCGTCAATGCCAACGACGGTTCCATGACCCTCTATAACTACTTCGAACTGGGGACCAACGCCAACACCGACCAGATCCTCTCCCAGATGCGCCAGAACCAGGCGTCATCGCAACTGCCGGCCGATGTCAACAACTACGGTGTTACGGTGGCGAAATCGACCTCGGCGCCGTACCTCATGTTCGCTCTCTCTTCTCCCAACAACACCTACGACAACGTCTTTCTGGCCAACTACTCCTACATCAACATCAACGACCAGATGACCCGCATCAAGGGGGTCGCCAGCGTCTCGGTCTTCGGCGCCGGCCAGTACGCCATGCGGTATCTGGGTCCGGCCGGACCAGCTTGCCAAGCTCAACATCACCATCCCGGAGATCATGAACGCGGTCAAGGCCCAGAATACCGTCAACCCGGCCGGACAGGTCGGGAGCCAGCCGGTGCCGAAGGGGCAGGAGTTCACCTACACGGTTCGCGCCCAGGGGCGTCTGCAGAGCGAGGCCGAGTTCGGCAATATCGTGCTGCGGGCCAATCCGGACGGTTCCATCGTGCGGGTGAAGGACGTGGCCCGCATCGAGCTTGGGGCACAGAACTACAAACAGGAAGGGCGCCTCAACGGCAAGCCCTGCGCCCTGGTCGCCCTGTACCAGATGCCGGGAACCAACGCCATGGAATCGGCCAACGGCGCCAAGAAACTGATGGATGGAGTTGAAGAAGAGCTTCCCGCCTGACCTGGACTACACGGTGGCGCTGGACACCACCCTGGCGGTCTCCGAAGGGATAAAGGAAATCAAGAGCACCTTCTTCGAGGCGCTGATTCTGGTCATCCTGGTGGTCTTTATCTTCCTCCAGGGGTGGCGGGCCACGCTGATCCCGCTCCTGGCGGTGCCGGTGTCGCTGGTGGGAACCTTCGCGCTCTTCCCGCTGCTCGGCTTTTCCATCAACACCCTCTCGCTTTTCGGGATGGTCCTTGCCATCGGCCTGGTCGTGGATGACGCCATTGTCGTGGTCGAGGCGGTGGAGCATCATATCGAAAAAGGCCTGAGCCCGAAGGATGCCACGTTCAAGGCCATGGAGGAGGTGTCCGGCCCGGTCATCGCCATCGCCATCATCCTGGCGGCGGTCTTCGTGCCGACGGCCTTCATCCCCGGCATTACCGGCCAGCTTTACCAGCAGTTCGCCGTGACCATCGCCGTCTCGGTCATCATTTCGGCCTTCAACGCCCTCACCCTTTCTCCGGCGCTCTGTGCACTGCTGCTGAAGCCGAAGGTCAAGGGAACCGGCCCGCTGCAGAAGTTCTACGACTGGTTCAACCGGGTCTTCGGCCGGGCCACCGACGGCTACGTGTCAATCTGCGGCGCCGCCATCAGGAAAAGCAAGACCAGTCTGCTCCTGCTGCTCGGGGTGACCGTCCTGGCCGGGGTAGCGGGTAAGAGCCATTCCGACCGGCTTCCTCCCCGACGAGGACCAGGGCTTTATCTTCGCCAATATCCAGCTCCCCAATTCCGCTTCGCTGCAGCGGACCAGTGAAGTGGCCCGTCAGGCCGAAGAGATCATCATGAAAACCCCGGGCGTCCAGTACTGTTCGACGATTCTCGGCTACAGCCTGCTGAGCCAGGTCAGCTAACACCTACAGCGCCTTTTTCTTCATCTCCCTGAAAGAGTGGAAGGAGCGGAAAGCTCCGGAAGAGCAGTACGAGGCGATCAAGGCCTCCCTGACGAAAAAGATGGGCGGGCTGCCGGGCGCCATCGGCTTCCCGTTCCCGCCACCGGCCATCATGGGGATCGGCACCTCGGGCGGGGCCACCTTCATGCTGCAGGACAAGGCCGGCAAGGATGTCGCCTTCCTGGCCGAGAACACGCAGAAATTCATCGAAGCGGCCAGGAAAAGGCCTGAACTGGCCCGGGTCACCACCACCTTCATCCCCACCGTGCCGCAGCTGTTCGTGGATGTGGACCGGGACAAGGTGCTGAAGCAGGGGGTTGAGATCAGCGACGTCTACAAGGTCCTGCAGAGCTTCATGGGGAGCGGTTTCATCAACTACTTCAACAAATTCGGCCGCCAGTGGCAGACCTATATCCAGGCCGAGGGGGACTACCGGACCAATATCGAGAATATCGGCCAGTTCTATGTGCGCAACAAGGACGGGCAATCAGTGCCCCTCTCGGCGCTGACTTCGGTTCGCAGCATCACCGGCCCGGAATTCACCATGCGCTTCAACCTCTACCGCTCGGCCCAGATCAACGCCACCGCGGCCCCCGGCTTCAGTTCGGCCCAGGCCATGAAGGCGCTGGAAGAGACCTTTGCCCAGACCATGCCGCGGGAGATGGGGTACGACTACAGCGGCATGTCGTTCCAGGAGAAGAAGGCCCAGAAGGGGGTCTCGCCGATGGCGATCTTCGCCTTCTCGTTCCTGTGCGTCTTCCTGATCCTGGCGGCCCAGTACGAAAGCTGGTCGCTGCCGTTCTCGGTCCTGCTGGGAACGCCGGTGGCCGTGGCCGGAGCCTTCGCCGGCCTGCTCTTCGGAAAATTCGAGAACAACATCTACGCCCAGATCGGTCTGGTCATGCTGATCGGCCTGGCGGCCAAGAACGCCATCCTCATCGTCGAATTCGCCAAGATGGAGTATGAGAAGGGCAAACCGCTGGTGGAAGCGACCCTGGAGGGCGCCAGGCTGCGCTTGCGGCCGATCCTGATGACCTCCTTCGCCTTCATCCTCGGCTGCGTGCCGCTGGCCATCGCCAGCGGGGCCGGCGCCATCTCGCGGCAGGTCATGGGGTACACCGTCATCTTCGGGATGCTGGCCGCCTCCTTCATCGCCATCTTCCTGATACCGGTTACCTATTATGTCGTGGAGAAGCTGTCTCACGGTGGCGCAAAGGCAAAAACAGAAGCGGAGGTAGTGTAATATGCTGAGACGAATGTTATATTTGCTTCGAGGTCACTATCTCGCGGCTTTCTGCGCATCCCGTCATTCCGGCGAAAGCCGGAATCCAGAAAACAAGCTGTCTGGATGCCGGATCAAGTCCGGCATGACGAAACAGCTTCAATTCCTCGGAGCTTTTGGCGGTGCGATCTGTTTGGTTATTGTTGTTTCCGGCTGCGCCATCGGCCCTGATTATTTGCGGCCGAAGGTTGATGTGCCGCAGGCATGGATTACCAAAGATGGCGTTTCACCGGATGTTATCAATACGGCCTGGTGGAAGCAGTTTCAGGACCCCGTGCTTGACGGACTCATCGAGACCGCGCTGCGCGAAAACAAAGACCTGCTCATCGCGGCGGCCCGGGTTGAAGAGTTCCTGGGGCTCTATGCCGAAACGCGCTCAGCCCTGTTTCCGCAGATCGGCGCAGGCGCAGCAGGCGGCAGGCAGCGGGTGACGAAAGAAACCCCCAATGACCTTTCCCCCGGTACGCGCACGGCCTTTAATAACTATACCGCCATACTCAATGCCAGCTGGGAGCTTGATATCTGGGGCCGCATCCGCCGCTCCACCGAAGCGGCGCGGGCCGATCTTGTGGCCACAGAGGAGGGCAGGAGAACGGTTGTTTTGAGCCTTGTCGCGGCAGTGGCAACCACCTATATCGATCTGCGCTCCCTTGACCGGCAGCTTGAAATAGCCATCGACACCGCAGCCTCCCGCAAGGCAAGCTATGAGCTTTTCCAAATGCGCTTTCAGGGCGGCATCATATCGGACCTGCAGCTCTCGCAGGTGCTGTCGCAGTATGAAGAATCCCTGGCGGTTATTCCCTCTATCGAAAAAAGCATAGCTTTCACCGAGCATAGCCTGAGCCTGCTTCTCGGTCGCAATCCCGGGGCCATTACCCGGGGCCGGACAATAGCCAAGCTTGCGCTGCCTGAGGTTCCCGAAGGCCTTCCTTCAACGCTTCTCGAACGGCGGCCTGATATCCTGCAGGCCGAGCAGAACCTCGTTGCAGCAAATGCCCGCATCGGCGTTGCCCGTTCACTGTATTTTCCGACCATATCGCTGACAGGGTACCGGGGGTCTGAAAGCTCCCATCTGTCTGACCTGTTTTCCGGGCCTGCGCGTATCTGGAGCTATGCAGGGCAGGCGACCATGCCCATTTTTACCGCCGGCAGGATCGCAGGGATTGTGCGGGCTTCGGAAGCCGTGCGGCAGCAGGCGCTTTTGCAGTATGAGCAGGCGATCCAAAACGCCTTTCGCGATGTTGAAGACAGCCTTATCGACCGCATGAAATCAGGCGAGCGCCTTGATGCGCAGGCTCGCCAGCTTGATGCGCTGCGCACCTATGCCCGCGTTGCCCGCGAGCGCTTTGATGAAGGCTATACCAGCTATATTGAAGTGCTTGACGCCGAGCGGTCGTTGTTTAATGTGGAGCTTGACTATACGCAAACGCAGGCCGTGCTGCTCACATCACTGGTCAATATGTACAAAGCCATGGGCGGCGGATGGGTCAGTGAGGCTGACAGCATGACGGCAGCAGGATCTGCGGAGGGCGATAAAAAATAAAGCGCCTGGAACAATCAAAACAGATTTTTCAGCCAGCGGCCTCGCAGGCACTATAAGACCCCTTTTCTATGGGTAGTTCCAAGGTCTGCTGTGCCGCGGGAGACTGTTTAGCTTCTGGCGGGGTAGCTAAACGATGCCCGGCTATAAACACCTGTGGAAAGGAAAACAGCAATGGCTTGTGAAATTACACGAATCGATGGCGAAGTCATTTGTATCAGACTCACGGGCATCATGAAATCAACCGACCAGCAGTCAATGCAGGATGCCGGCAAAAAGCTGATCGACCAGGGCATCAAGCCGAGGCTTCTGGTCACCTTTCATGCTTTTGAGGGCTGGGAGAAGGGCGCTGACTGGGGCGATGTCGGATTTATGCTGACTGCAGGCAAAAACATCACCAAAATAGCCCTTGTTGGCGATGAGCAATGGAAGGATGATGCCTTTGCCTTTGTCGGCAAGGGGCTCAGGCCGACGGAGATCGAGTTTTTTGCCCCCGCGGCAAAGGACGCCGAGACATGGGTGCGGTCATAAACACAATTTAAAGCCTAAAAAAATGCTAAAATTCTTGAGGAGAGAAAAATGAGCAAAGAGGCAATTGCGTATAATTGTTTTGCTGTACATGGCGCTGCATGTTTCGGCCTTGAGCGCCAGGGCTCAGCTTCCTGAGTATCAGCAGCCGCCGATCATGCTGAAGAGCGCGGATTTCTGCCGCGACGCTCCTGAAGGGGTTTGGCAGGATTGCCGGCCGAGCGGAAAACGACGGACTGGTGAACAGGTATCTCGTCACCTGTTCCGACGGCGCGCCAGCATAGAAAGCACGGAGGCTGTGCTGATCTATCCAGGAGCGGGAGGCGCTGAACAATATAGAGAAGATCTCTAAAACCGACGAGTTTAAAGAGGCGTTTAAAAAAGCCGGCCTGGGGCCCTATCACACAGCCAAGGGCCTGGTGACCGAGCCTGTGGATACGGTGAAAAAAATCGGCACCGGCATAGGCCGCTGGTTCAGTGATGTGGGCAGCTCGATTGCCAGCAAGGACCCGAATCAACCCGGTGTCGCCAAGACGGCGCTGGGGCAGGCTGCGGCAAAGCGCATGTTCGCGTACCGGCTCAACGTGAACCCCTATACGGACAACAGGCAGCTGCAGGACAAGCTCGACAGCCTGGCTTGGGTGGCTTTTTCCGGTGGTTTGACGGTGAAAGTCGCTTTTGCCGCCATTCCCAATGTGCCGGGCACGGTGATAAGCTTTTCAAGCACCTCTGATTCTATGAAACAAAAGGTGCGCGATAAGTCGCCTGCCGAGCTGCATGACAGTAACAAAAAAGCCCTGCAGAATATGGGGATAACGCCGCAACTGGCTGATGAATTCCTCAATAATTATGTGTTTGACCCCTATGAAAAGACTTTGATCACCGGGGCGCTTGAGAGCATGCCGGGGGTGGAGAACCGCGCTTTTTTTATATGGAATACAATAGGCATCACCGATCCGTCGGTGTCCCTTTTTGTGCGTTTGCAGGTTGAATATATGGCCGCCTATGCTGCACGCCATACTGATATGGTCTCCCTGGTCGATGTCTGCGGCAAAACATTTTTTAAAAGTAAAGACAATATCGTAGTGGGCATTTTCCCGCTTGATTATGTCGCCTGGACGCAGAATCTTGATGAAAAGGAGCGCATGATTTCCCGTGCCATCGGCACGATACAAGGCGTTACGGGTAAAAAGCTCATAGTCTACGGTACCATCGACCCGCAGGCGCGTCAGGTGCTGGAGCAGCGCGGCTGGAGCATTATGGAAGAGAAGCCGACCGGTGCACTGTAGCACGTGAACGCTCATCCGGCAAAAGCAGTGCGCCGGAAGGGGATAATAACCCCCGCTCCTTCCTTTGAAGAAACCCTCTAAAAAGGTTTCTAAAAAAGCTTCGCCTCTTTTTTTACATGCCAGGGGACAGCCATGAAATACTTTCTTCCTCAAGCTGTGTTAGTGCTGGCCGGCATGGTTGTTTTCTGCCTTGCCTGTGATGCTGATGCCCGCGGTGTGGGCCGTGGCGGAGGCGGTCGGGGGGGCTTTGGCGGTGGAGGGTCGTATGGCTCGGTCAGGCAGTCGGGCGGCTATGGCAGCAGACCCGTAAACAGGCCTGAGCGTCCCTCGTCCGACTCATGGGAAAACCGCCGCGATATGCAGCGCGGTCAGTACGGATCAGTGCGGCAGAATGCAGAGACAGAGGAGCTGCAAAACTGGGGAGAAGAACGCATTGATGACAGGAACTCGCGCCAGGAGAGGCGCCAGGAGCGCCGCCAGAGGATAGAGGACTCCAGGCTGGGGGAGTATGCCGCACTGCGGGAGGTACGGGAAAACCGGGATGATTTTATCTATTATGCCTATGATGACTACTGGTATGGCTGGGACGACTGGTATCTTGACAACTATGATTATTATGATCACTGGTATTACCCGGCAACCGAATTTGCTGTTGCTTCAAACCCTGTTGTGATCGGCGTAAACACCTACTATTACACAAGCGAGGGTTATTGGTATATTCAGGTTTCAGACGAGGGTGAGACCGGGTATGTAAGGATTTCGACTCCTGCCGGGCATGAAGCAGCTGAGCTGCCGTCAGGATACAAGACCATCACAGCCGACGGCAGAACCTACTATGTCAGCAACGGAACATTTTACATAAGCATCCAGAGTGATAGTGAAAACGCATATCTTGTGGTTACCCCACCTTTCGGGGTCGAGGTGCCCGAACTGCCCCGGGATGCGGTGGCCGTGAACGAGGAAGGCTGCACCTATTACCAGCATGATCTGACCTGGTACCGAAAAATAACGGATGACGGCAAAACAAGCAGCAAAAGAGCCTATATGATTGTCGCCTCTCCTTTTAAAAAATAGAGCATTTTTCTAAATAGTGTAGCCCTATTGTCATTTCGAATCCCGCAGCAGGCGGGATGAGAAATCTTAACAACTTGATTATACTGCAGCCTAAGATCTCTCCCGGAGCCTGCCATGAGCGAAGTCGAAGGGGTCGAGATGACAGATAGATAGACCGTCTATAGTAAAAAGAAAAATGCTCTAGTGCTGCAGAAACGGTAGGTCTCTGCAAGCATGAGCAATCGATCGCATGTCCGGATACCCCGGGCTGCGTGCCGGGTGGGGCAGCATGAAGAGGTTGCGGCCTATTCTGTAATCAATTTTTAATTTATTTTGTATTGGATTTTCTGAGCTGTGCTAAAATAACTTGAAAGAGCAGTGCTTCCGCATTTTGTGAAACAGGGAATTTAATAACTTTATGAGGAGACAGCCATGAAGTACATGCTGCAGCTGGTGTTTTTTTCTGCATTTTTTGTATCGCTGACGGCAGGTTTCGGTTGGGGTGCTTCTGCCGCCTCGATTGATCCGCAGGCCGAGAAAATTATGCAGGCCATGAACGCTCAGAAAAAAAAGAATATCATGGCCAGCCTGGAAATTGTTGACACCATGGATGAAGTGTCCGAAGCCGGGCAGATGATCCAGTACTCCCATATGCGCAGGCTGGTGGTCAGCGAGCCGAAGCGGTTCTGGATCGAATCGACAGGCGACATTACCAACACCACCATGTGGAAAGACAATACGACGATTACCCTGCTTGACCGCAGGGCCAATGCCTATGCGCAGGCAGCGGCTCCCGGCACCATTGACGAGACCATGGACATGCTGCTTGACACCTACGGAGTTACAACGCCCCTTGCCGACCTGCTGAGCGATGACCTGTTCGCGGTTTTGATGAAAAACGTCATAGCCTGCCGCTACGTGGGGCTCCACTCTGCCGACGGCATTACGTGCCACCATATCGCGGCGACGCAGAAAAATATCGACTGGCAGATATGGATTGACGCCGGAGGTACACCTCAGTTGCGCAAAATCATCATAACCTATAAACAGAAGCCCGGTGCGCCGCAGTACACCGCGGTTTTGAAAAGTTTTAATGAGATTAAGCAGCTGCCCGGGGACACTTTTACCTTCAAGGCGCCGGAAAAAGTCGAAAAGATACCACTTCTCCCAGTAAAAAAACGCTCTAAAAAACAGCCGTAACTTTTGCCGGGAAGGAGGCGGGTATGAAACGAGTAAGCAGTATTGCAGCAGTAATTTTTGCAGGTATTTTTGTTTTCTGCCTTACCTATGACGCTGATGCCCGCGGCGGCGGCAGAGGGGGTGGCGGCGGTGGCCGTGGCGGTGGTGGTGGCGGCGGAGGATTCAGTCGGGGGGGCGGGGGATTCGGCGGCGGAGGTTCCTACGGCTCGGTGCGTCAATCAAGCGGCTCCGGCCGTTCAGCAAGCCGGTCCAGCGATTATGGCCGATCATCCAGTCGGTCCGGCGACTCCAGCCGTTCATCAGGGCGATCATACGATAGATCGAGCGATTATGGCTCGGGGCGCACCAGCGGCAAGGATTACAGCTCGCTGATGAGCGGCAGCCAGAGCAGCAGCCGCGATGTGCAGCGAGGGCAGTACGGATCAGTGCGCCAGAGCCCGGACACGGCACGGGCGGAAAGCCAGCGCACAAGCAGCAGCACTGACAGGACTGCGCGGCAGGATTCGCGCACCGACGGAGCGCGACCGACACGTCAGGACACGCGAACAACGGAGCGCACCACCAGGCAGGATGAGCGAACAACCGAGCGCACCGGCCGGCAGGATGAGCGGAGTACGAACCGAACCGAGCGGCAGGATGGCCGGGCGGAAGGCAGCACGGATCGTCAGGCAAATCGCAGCGAGCGCCGGCAGAACATACAGGACTCGAAGCTTGGAGAGTATGCCGGCATGCGGGGGCTGCAGGAAAACAGGCAGGATTTTCTGGAAGATTCCTATGATGATTACTGGGATGACTGGGATGACTATTATCATGACAACCATTATTATTACGACCACCACTATTACCCGGCAGCAGCCTTTATCATCATACCCACAGCCGTTATAGTCGGCACCACCACCTATTACACAAGCGAGGGTCAATATTACAGCCAGGTTTCAAATCAGGGTGAGACCGGCTATGTAAAGGTTTCGACTCCCGCCGGCTATGAAACAGCCACGCTGCCCGCAGGATATAAGACCATTATTGCCGACGGCAAAACCTATTATGTCAGCAATGGGACATTTTACATAAAGCCCCAGGGCAAAAGCACCTATATCGTGGTTACCCCGCCCTTTGGGATCGAAGTGCCAGAGCTGCCCAAAGATGCCGTGCCGGTTAAAGTAGAGGGCAAAACCTATTACCAGTATGATCTGGTGTATTACCGCAAAGTCGTAGATGAAGGCAAAACGAGCTATGTGATTGTCGCCTCTCCGTTTAAAAAATAGCAGTGCCCGCTCACCATAAACAGCGGCATACATAACAGCGTGTGCTTTTACAATGTTCTTCAAACATTAATAAAAGGGAGAAAACATGAAAATTCAAAAAAGAAACGGTACGGGAATCTGTCTGCTGGCAGCCATTGTTTGTCTGCTCGGGGCCTGCGCGACGATGCAGGCCCGCAGCACGAATACAACGGGATTTCTGGGTGACTATTCGCAGCTTAAAGAGGGCGGCGACGGCAAGGCCCTGCTGGTGTATATCGACCCGCAGGCTGATATCAAATCCTACAAGCGTATTCTCATGGACCCGGTCAAGCTGTATGCCTCGAAGGAGAACAGCATGGAGAATGTTTCCCTGGAAGACCGGCAGAAGCTCCTGAATTATGCTGATGCCTCCATTCGCGAACATCTTGCAAAAGATTATGTATTCGTGCAGCAGCCCGGCCCCGGTGTCATGCGCCTGCGCTTTGCACTTACCGAGACCGATAGCTCCTATGTGGTTCTTGATACGGTCTCCACCATTCTGCCCATAGGCCTTGCTTTGGCCGGCCTTCAGACGGCTGCAACGGGCTCATGCTCCTTTGTCGGCTCCGCGGGCGCCGAAATCGAGCTGCAGGACAGCCAGACCGGCAAGCGCCTTGTGGCGGCGGTTGACCGCCAGGTAGGGGGCAAAGTGACCGGCAAGGGCGACAAGTTTGACGAATGGCACACGGTGAAGAATGCCATCGACTTCTGGGCTGAGCGCCTGCAGACCCGCCTTGCCGAGCAGCGGGCGAAGTAAGGAAAGGAGAAAGGCTTTTGAACGAAAAAGCTGCCCGTAGTATTTCGCAGCTTGAAGGGGGCTCGCTGCGCACCTGTAACCATAAACAGTAAAAAGGAGAAAAAAGGCATGAAAAAGACGTATGCGACTCTGATGGCAATAACTCTGATGGCGGTACTGTCTGCCTGCGCAACCGCGAAGCAGGAGGCTCCTGCAGCGCCTGAAGTATCAGTAGCGGCGGCAAAATCAGCTGACCAGCCCGGCGGCATTATCGGCCAAAAGGTGGTGACCAGGGTCGTAGTCGATTCAATAGATTACAAAGAGCGCACCGCGGTGCTGCGCGACAGCGAGAACAAGCTGCACTATTTCAAGGCGGGGCCTGAAATTCGCAATTTCCCCCAGCTGAAAGTCGGCGACGAGGTTATCACGGAGCAAACGGAATCAGTTGCCATTCTTGTGGACAAGCCTCAGGGCAAGCCTGCCGGAGGCGGCGCCCAGGTTGTGAAGCGCGCTCCCCTTGGCGCAAAACCCGGCATGGAAGCCGTAAATGTATACGAGGTTACAGCCACCGTGGAGAAAATCGACTATAAAAACCGTATGATAACGCTCAAGGGCCCGGAGGGGAAGTTCATCACAACGCAAGTTGATCCGAGCCTCACCAGATTCAATGAGGTTAAAAAAGGCGATATGATTTATATGCAGTTCACCGAGGGGCTGGCGATCCGCGTTGAAACGCCGCAAAAATAATGGTAGTTCAGCCCGGGGCTGAGCAGCGCAATGAAAAGAATGCTTTTTGCAGGCCGGGTTAATCCGCCGCGGCGGATGCCCGGCCCTGCTTGTATCGGGCAGAACCACAGTATGACGCAGCGTAAAATCTGTGTAGGCCGGCCGGCTCGATTGTATTGACAGAAACGGAAAAATAGGGAAAATATCCATGCAGGCTGGCGATGGAGGCTTCTGACGAGCCGCCTGGCTATTGAAAAAGTTTCGAGGATAATTTTATACATGGAGAAATGCGGGCATGAAATACGACTGGGTTAAGAAAAGGAGAAAAGTGCTGCGCAATATCTGGCACTCACTCAAAATAGAAGAAAAAGAGCTGGCATCTAAAGGCATTTTTGTAAGCTATGCAAATGCCCAGCAGGAGCTTGAGAAGCTTACAGCTGAAATTGATAAAATTCCAGTGGATGATCCGCCGGAAATATCGCCCCATAAGGCGGCCCGGAAGGCTATAACCGGTTAGCCCGCTACGCAAGACGGCAGGGTGCGGCAGTGCGGACTTTCTTTTTATTGACGCACAAACGAAATCCATATACAATGGATTTTAAATGAAGGCATCTACGCTCGGAGACTTCCCCCCCTCTTGTCTCCGGGCAGCCTTCATTTTTTTTTGTCTTCAGGGAACCAGAGCCCTAAATCTGAAAACAGGTAAAAATACGAGGGTTCCATGCGCACATTTTTCAGAGAGACGCAACAGCCGGGTTTGCGGACCCCACTTGTTTTTTGCTTCATTGCCCTCATGCTCTCCGGCTGCACGCATATGGGCGGTTATCTCGGCTTTTGGCAGCATCAGCATGAGCTGAAGAAAGCCTTTCATGAAGACCCCCGCGCCGACCTGCTTCGGCAGCTTGACCCGCAAGACTGCTTTCTGCTTGCGGGTGCCTTTGCTTTCACGAGTGATTATAATAAGCCGGTGCTGGTTGTTGCTGTCACCGACAGGTTCAAGAAGCGCGAGATCGTTGCCCAAAGAATTCTGCAGCCGGGCGTCTTTCTCTATCAGGCCTACCTTCCCGAAGGCCACTATGACCTGTATTTTTTCGCGGACCTTGATGAAAACGATTTCTTCGACGCCCATGAGATGATCGGCCAAACAGCCGGTGAGCCGATACGGGTAAACAGGGCGGAAGTTAAAGACGGCCTGACGGTTCTCGGCCCTTCCTTCATTTTCGATCTCAGCCGCCCGGCAACAACCGCTTTGCCGGTGAGAGTCAGGGTTCGTGACCAGGCGTATGCCTTTGATTCTCTTGATGACGGGTTTTTTGATCCGCACTACGGCGACCTTGGACTGTATAAACCCATGGCCTTCATGGCCCATACGCAGCGCTATGTATTTTCCCTTGAGAAACTGGATCCAGGGAAAACGATGGTGCTTTTTGTCCATGGGGTTGGGGGCACACCCCGGGATTTTAAATATCTGGTTGCCGGCCTTGATACAAAACGCTATCAGCCGTGGTTTTACTTTTATCCGTCGGGCATGCCGCTGCAAAAACTCGGCTCCTTGCTTGCGCGGATCATCAGGTATCTTACCGCGGCTCAATATTTTCATGTGCAGCGCGTTATTGTCGTGGCGCACAGCATGGGCGGGCTGGTGGCGCTGTCCGCCTTGAATGAGCTTTACCGCGACGGCGCGCCGCCATATTTGCAAGGATATGTCTCCTTTGATTCTCCCTATGGCGGGGTTGAAGCAGCCAAAAAGGGCGTGGAAAAAGCCCCTGCGGTAGTGCCGTCATGGCGTGATGTGGCAACCGGAAGTCCCTTTCTTGAACAGCTCTACCAGGGGCCTGCACTGGCCGCACTTCCTTTTTATCTTTTTCGGCTACACAACCGGCGACAGCAGCGACGGAACCATAACCCTGCAGAGCCAGCTGGAGGCAAAGGTGCATTTTTCGGCTTCTAAAAGCTACGGCTTCAATGCCACCCATGTGGGCATCCTGAATGACGATGCGGCCCGGCAGCAATTCTACCGGGTGCTTGCAGGTCTTGACGGTAACGGGAATTGACCGGAAATCCAGCATGCTGAGAAATTAAAAAGCGGCCAGGCGTAATGCCTTGGCCGCTTTTAGTTGCATAGTATGGATGGAGTTTCTTACCTTCTGCCTCTGCCTCCGCCACCGAAACCGCCGACCTCCATAGCGGCTGCCGCCGCCACCATACCCCCCGCCAGAGCTGAAAGTTGAGTACCGTTGCGCGCCTTCCGAGCGCGAGCGGGCTGCTTCATTAAGTTCGCGCGTGCGGTCCTGTGTGCTGCCGGCGTCGCGGTTGCCGAACCGGCCCTGGCTGCTGTCGGTGTTTGCCGCCTGGTCAGTGCCGGTGGTGCTGGAATTTTTAGCGCGACTGGTTGCCGCCGGCTGTGTGGTGTCTCCCGCACGATGGTCCTGGATTTTTTTGATGTCCTTTGCCTTTGAATAGTTGGTCAGCTCCCACTCGCCGGAGTCGGCATCATACTGCTTCCAGCCGCCTGCTTCCCGCTTGTATACTTCGCCGTCTGCGGGTGGCATAATGGCCGTCTTCGGTGCGGGCAAACGTGGTATCGCCCACCTTGGTATAATTGCCGTACTCATTATAGCCGCGCTCTACGAATCTGCCGTCGTAGGTCTCGTGAATTTTAAAATAATCATCATTGTAATAATAATAATTCGGGGGCGGGTACCAGTAAGCGCCTGCCCAGCCCGGGTACACATAGCCGGTCGAGTACACCACGGTGTTAGACGATGTTACAACCGCGCCGTTATAGCCGGAGGTATAGCCCGTATAGACGGCAGTGGGCGTTGTGCCGTAGACATAGACATAGGTCACATAATGCATGGGCGAGCTTGGCGGTATGGTGTAGATGACCTGCGGAACGCTGGTTGCCACGGCCCAGGGCCCGATGGGTGATGTGCCGCAAAACCAGACGCCGTTCTGCACCAGGTAATAGGTTCTTGTCGTCGACGCGGATGACCGGCAGCGAAGCGTTTACCGCATAGCGCAGCGGGGTGCCCTCGATGGGATTGAACTGCGGCTGGCCGTCATAGGCAACCTTTGCGGTTGTCGATTTGCTGGTGGTCTGTGTGTGGGGCGTGGTTGCCTCGACAACCGCCTGCCTGTGCCTGCGGCGTGCCGGGAACGGCGTATAAAGCGCGGCCTGCAGGGCTTTGCGGTGGGATGCGGGCAAAATCAGGCGGCAGGTCCTTGCCGTCGACAAAAGTCCAGGGTCCCTGTCGGGACTCTGAGCGATACCAGCGGCCATCGATCAAAATATAATACCTGAGGCTGTTCATATCAAAAAGAATTATATCATTTGAGTTTGCCGCATAGCGCAGTGCTGTGCCGGGAATGTCTTCAAGATCAGGGTTGCCTTTTGTCTGAATAAGCCGTGCAGGAACGGTAGACACATAAATATCCGGCAACTGCCCGGCCTTCATGCTTTTTTTGATCTCGGGAGAAATGTTTTCAAGCAGATCAACCTTTTTGCCTGCTGTCAGCTCTTTCTTTACAGCCTCCAGGCCTGCCGTAGTGCCCGGTGCAGCCGACCATGGCCCGTCAAGAGAAGGCGCCTGCACCCAGCGGTCTGACAGCCACAGGTAAAAGGGGCTGCCGGATTTGCCTGCCAGCAGCAGCACGCCTGTATTGATGACTTGTTTGTACTCTGAATTTTTTATCTCGTGCAGCACGGGCTTGCCGTCAACCAGCGCCAGCACGGAGAGCTTTGTTGTAAAAATAATCAGGGGCGGCGTGTTCTTGACCTGAGCCGTTTTCTTTGGCATGGCTGAACCCGATACTTCATGGCTTGCCTGCAGCCGGTCAAGAGCGATCTGCACCGGGTGTCTGGGCAGCGCGGTCTTGAGTGCAGCGAGGTAGCTCTGACCTTTGTCAGGTATCCCCTGAAAATTTATTTTCGTAATGGCAAAATCCTGCAGCAGCACCATGCGGGTTTCTTTATTTACCTCGGTGCGCGCCGTGAACCAGACCGCGCCATAGCGCTGCTTCTGCTCCCCTGTAGCCTGTGCGCCGACGGCAGCCCTGGCGGTCAGTTTATTGCCCTCCCAGGTTTCAACCTGCGGCTGGCTGACCTGAGAAGGTCACAGCGCCTTCAACAATCTGCCGGGGCCAGTCGTCGCGAACCATTTGCGTATCCTGCGGAAATGGCGCGGGAGGATTGTTTGCGCTCGCGCAGGACAGCAGCAGCATAAGCGAGAATATGACGTGCATTTTCTTGAGGGTTTTCATGGGTAGTATCCTTTCTTAACAGGCTTGCGGGAGACGGCTCCCGGGGACATATTAAAAAGCATTGGGCATCCAGCGCTTAAGCAGTTCCCTCAGGCGTCCGTTCTGTTTCCAGGCCTCGATGAAGCGATTGGCTGAAGCCAGAAGCATGGTATTGTCTTTGCGGACGCCCCAGGCGATCTCTTCACGGGTGAGAAAAAACGGCAATGTGGTTATGCCCTTGGTTTCGTAGGTCGCGGCAAGCCACCAGATGATCGGAGCGTCATCCACAAAAAGGTCTATCTTGCCATCGATAAGAGCCTCAGCGCCTTTTGTAGGGTTGGCGAACGGCTCTTTTTTAGCCAGTGTCAAATTCTGCTGCACGAGAAAGTCGCCGGTGGTGCCCTTCCTCGTGCCTACCCGCATGGTCGTGAATCGAACGGCTGCAGTTGTGGGGTATCTGTTGCGCAGCTCATTGCGCACAAGGCACATCTGACCTGCCGTGAGATAGGGGCTGGTGAAAGCAATGCGTACCGAGCGCTGCTCGGTTTTGGTCATGCCCGACATGATGATATCGAATTTGCCGTCGAGCAGCGCCGGTATCAGCTCGTTCCATGGGCAGTCGACAAACTGTATATTCATGCCCAGAGGCATCGCCAAGGCCCCTGGCAAGCTCGGCCTCAATCCCGGCATAATCACCGGCCTGCTTGAAGATCATGGGCGGGGAATTGGCGCACACGCCCACGCGCAAAAGAGGCTGTGCAGGCGATGATTCTTTCGGCTGTTGAGCAGCACAGCCAAGGCAGAGGCAGATAAGAGCGCAGCCAAAAGCTGTCGCCAGTGATTTGAAAGCAGTACGATTCATAGTGGCATCCTTTCATGCAGTGTTTGCTGCGCCATTGCAGCTTCTTTAAAGAGCTTCAGGAAAGCATTTTAAGGTTGGGCTTTACGAAAAAGTAATGTATATAAAAACAATATAAAGTCAATCATTTCAGGGGCATGAGGCAATGATTTCTCCTCCCGGCAGCACATTCCAGATGACAAGCTCGCCAGACGGCGCATGTACGCTGGTGCTTGCAGGGGCGTGGAGCATATATCAGAGCCGGCCGTCAGTTGACGAGGCCCTCGGCAGGCTCAAGGCAGAGGAGGGCATAAAAAAAGTTTCCTTTGACTGTACGGCCCTCACCGGCTGGGACAGCGGCCTGCTGATCCTGCTTGCCAAAATAGCCGACATCTGCGCCTCCCGCGATATAGCCCTTGATAAAAGCGGCCTGCCCGACGGGCTGCAGCGGCTGCTGACGCTGGCCACGGCAATTCCCGAGCGCGCAGGCGCCCGCAAAACCGACATCCGCGATCCGTTTCTCGTCCGCGTTGCCGACGCAACATTCAATCTGCAGGCCGGCGCCCGTGATGCCCTCGCTTTTATTGGCGATGTAACTCTTGCCCTCGGGCGGCTGTTGTCGGGCAAGGCACGCTTCCGCAAGGCCGAGCTGTTCTTCCTCATGCAGAGCTGCGGCGCCGAGGCTTTGCCCATCGTGTGCCTGATCAGCCTTCTTGTGGGCCTCATTCTTGCCTTTGTGGGCGCTGTGCAGCTCCAGATGTTCGGCGCCCAGATCTATGTGGCAAGCCTTGTGGGCATCGGCATGGTGCGCGTCATGGGCGCCATCATGACCGGCATCATCATGGCGGGCCGAACGGGCGCGGCCTTTGCCGCCGAGCTGGGCACCATGCAGGTAAACGAGGAGATCGATGCGCTGCAGACCATGGGCATCTCTCCCATGGAGTTTCTGGTGCTGCCGCGCATGATAGCCCTTACCGTCATGATGCCGCTGCTGTGCGTGTATGCCGATCTCATGGGCATACTGGGCGGCCTGATCGTCGGCGTCGGCATGCTTGATCTCGGGGTCATGGAATACTATAACCAGACCGTCATATCGCTCAGCCTGACGCATTTCTGGATCGGCCTTTTTTACAGCACGGTTTTCGGCGTGCTGGTGGCGCTGTGCGGGTGCCTGCGGGGCATGCAGTGCGGCAGAAGCGCCTCTGCCGTGGGCACGGCAACCACCTCTGCCGTGGTGACATCGATAGTGTGCATCATTGTGGCAACAGCCATTATAACCGTGATCTGCAATGTGCTGGGGATATAAAGAATAGAAGTCAGGAGCCAGGAGTCAGAAGCCGGAAGTCAGAAGCCAGGAGTCAGAAGTCAGGATTCAGAATTCAGAAGCCAGAATAAAGAAGGTAGAATACAAAACTCCGCATGGAAAAGAAAACGGCGAAAACATTTCAGGATCTGATTGTCTGGCAAAAAGCGCATTCCTTTGTTTTAAAGGCATATTCTTTCAGCCGCACATTCCCCAGGGAAGAAATGTTCGGACTGACAGCTCAATTCAGAAGAGCAGCGATATCCATAGCGGCAAATATCGCCGAAGGGTTTAAGAAGAGATCGAATAAAGACAAAGCTCGTTTCTACAACATAGCACAAGGCTCCATTGAGGAATGTCGATACTATTTGATTCTGTCAGATGACATAGGCTACGGGAGCAACCCTGCGTTGTATGCACTGTTGGAAGAAACGAGTAAACTTCTGGAGTCCTATGTGGCTTCCATACAAAAAACTGAATTCTGAATCCTTGTTGTTTGTTCTGCATACGGGCTGAATTCTGGATTCTGACTTCTTTTTCAAAGGTTATTTATTACATGTCCCAACCTGAACCCCATATCACCGTTACCGATCTGACCATGGCCTATGGCAGCTATGTGCTGCAGCATGACCTCACCTTCACGGTCAACCGCGGCGATATTTTTATTATAATGGGCGGCAGCGGCTGCGGCAAAAGCACGCTGCTGCGGCATCTTGTGGGCCTGAAAGAACCGGCCAAAGGAAAAGTTGAGTACGGGTCCACAAACTTCTGGGATGCCGAGCCGGAGGAGCGCGACCGGCTCATGCGGGGCGTGGGCATACTCTATCAGAGCGGCGCTCTCTGGAGCTCCATGACTCTGGCGGAAAACATCGCCATGCCTCTTAAGGAATATACCGGCCTGAGCACTGTCTGAAATAGGCGAGATCGTGTCGCTCAAGCTCGCGCTCGTGGGCCTTGCAGGGTTTGACGACTACTACCCATCGGAAATCAGCGGCGGCATGAAAAAGCGCGCAGGCCTGGCCCGGGCCATGGCCCTTGACCCCGATATTTTATTTTTCGACGAGCCTTCGGCAGGGCTTGGACCCGGTAAGCGCCAAGCAGCTCGATGATCTCATTCTCCAGCTGCGCGACAGCCTCGGGTCGACCATCGTTGTGGTGACCCATGAGCTTGCGAGCATTTTCGCCATCGGCAATAACTCGGTATTTCTTGACCCTGATTCCAAGACCATGATCGCCGGGGGCGATCCCAAAAAGATGCTCAAGGAATGCCCCGACCCCAAGGTGCAGACTTTTTTGACCCGCGGGGCTACGTTTCATACATAACAGCTCTCTGGCAGGAGGAATTATACGGTGAGCAAACAGGTGAATAAAACGCTCATAGGCGGATTCGTCGTCGGCGCGATCGCACTGCTGGTTGTGGCGCTGGTGATTTTCGGCTCCGGCGAATTTTTTCAAAGCGCGCGCCGACGTTTGTCATGTACTTTGAACGCTCGGTCAAGGGGCTCGAATGTGGGCTCGCCGGTGAACTTCAAAGGCGTTCCCATCGGGGCGGTGACCGACGTGCAGCTGCAGTTCAACGTCAAGGATCTGACGTCAAGATACCCGTGTTTGTTGAGCTGTATCCCGAGCGCATGTCGAGTGATAGGAGGGGAGCGCAATATCAGGAATAGTCATACAGCGGCTGATCGACAAGGGATTGCGGGCGCAGCTCAAGATGCAGAGCCTGATTACCGGCCAGCTCATGATCGAGCTTGATTTTTATGAACAACAAGCCCGCCGTGTTCGCGGGCGACGGCAAAATTCCTGAAATCCCCACGATTCCCGTCAAGCCTGAAGAGCTTATCCCGGACGCTGGCAAATATTCCGTTCGACAAGATCGCCGAGAAGCTGACGAAATCCATTGAAGGCATCGAGCGCATCATCAACTCGCCCGAGACTCGGCACGACGCTTACATCGCTTGCTGCGGCCATCAAGGATATACAGACCCTGGT
This sequence comes from uncultured delta proteobacterium, assembly GCA_963804955.1. GTDB lineage: Bacteria > Desulfobacterota > WTBG01 > CAIYCZ01 > CAIRTM01 > CAIWCT01. The sequence goes on from CAWDSQ010000001.1 coordinate 158,150, forward strand.
GCGCAATGTGGACGAAAAGATCGGGCCCTTGACCAGGGAGTATGGCGCTGCTGGCCACTAATGCCAACGAAGAGCTCGACAAGGTCAGCGCCGCCGTGGCAAAGATGCTGGAAGCAGCTGAAAAGGCCTCCGATCAGGCAAACAGGCTTATGGTAAAAACCGCCGATGTCACGTCGGCAAACTCGCCCGTCGTGTACGAACTCACCCGCAGCCTGCAGGATCTCTCGTCTGCGGCCCGGTCGCTGCGCACCATGTCGGATACTATTGCGCAGCACCCGGAATCGCTTTTATACGGCAAAGGAGGAAAATAATATGAAAAGAAGAACATCAGCGCTTTTTGTTTTCGGTACTTTGTCTTGCTTGTCTGCGCGGGATGCGCGCGCTCGGCGCCGACACATTTTTATCTGCTGCAGCCGCTGAGCGGCCAGGAAGCGCAGGTGCGGACGCCGGACAGGTATTTGTTCGGGATCGGGCCTGTCGAAATTGCGGACTATCTCAAGCGCCAGCAGATCGCCAATCGCATCGATGCAGAATGAAATTTTATTTTCCGATTTCAACAGCTGGGCAGAGCCCCTGGACAGATGCGTGACTACGCGTGCTTTCGGAAAACCTCTCCGTGCTGCTGAACACCGACACATGTCGAGACCTATCCCGTGGCTCCCGTCGCTTCCCGTTGACTACCAGGTGCGGATGCGTATTGTCCGTTTTGACGGTACAACGGATGAAGAGGCGGTTCTGGTCGCGTACTGGAGCATTTATGGCAGGGATGAGCGCCATGCTTGCAGATCGCAAATCCGTTGATCAGCGAAAAGATCGATGCGGGAGGCTTCGACGGGCTGGTGCAGGCTCAGAACAGGGCCCTTGAAAAGCTGAGCCGCGAAATAGCCGCGGCGCTGCAGAAAATCGCCCGATAAATTTACTGACGATATATGCACACTTAGTTCAAATCCCCACAAAAGAGGGAGCGAAAAAATTCCCCTTTTTCAAAGGGGGATTAAACAGCCAACTTATTTTTTTCGTATAAAATTAATAGTGCCCCCTTGTTTGCGGGGCGCTGTACTGAGAGGCTTGCGTCTATCAAGAGCGCCTGACGTGGAGCAGGGGGTATCGTGCCATGAGGAGTATGAAATCATTTTCCGAAATCTGCGCCCGCGCTGCTGCCGCCCTTCTTGTGGCGGTCATGACGCTGTGGTGTATGAGCGCCATCTACTATGCCGACTTTCAAAGCAGCACGGTGCGGGCGGCAGCGGCAGGCCTGTTCGGACTTGCAACCGTCTGCGGCTTTGCCTTTGTGCCGAACCGGCGCCGCACGCTGGCCTGTTTCCTCGTCGCCTTTGCCGTTACTGTGGCCTGGTGGACAACGATACAGCCCTCCAACCGCCGCGACTGGCAGCAGGATGTTGCCGTACTGCCCTGGGCTACGATACAGGGGCCTCTGGTCACGCTGCACAATATCCGCAACTTTACCTACCGCACCGAGATTGATTGTACTCCCCGTTATTATGACAAAACTTTTGACACTGCAAAGCTCAGCGCGGTAGATCTCATCGCCGTGTACTGGATGGGGGATGCCATCGCCCATATCATGCTCAGCTTCGGCTTTGGCGGCTCGGACTATGTGGTCTTTTCCATAGAAACCCGTAAGGAAAAGCACGAGGCATATTCCTCTATCAAGGGGTTTTTCAAGCAGTATGAGCTTATCTATGTAGTGGGCGACGAGCGCGACCTGATACGGGTGCGCACCGACTACCGCAGTCCGCAGGAAGATGTGTACCTGTACCGCCTGCGCATTGCGCCGGAGGGAGCGAGGCAGCTTTTTCTGGAATATGTGAAAAAGATCAACCAGCTCCGCGGCGAGCCTGAATTTTACAATACCCTGACCACCAACTGCACGACCGATGTGGTTGCCCTGGCACGGGCCCTTGGCGGCGCTGTCAGGTACAACTGGAAAGTGCTGCTGAGCGGCTATGCTCCCGAGTATGTCTATGAGCTCGGCAAGCTCGACACCCGGCTGCCGTTCCCCGAACTCAGGCGGCAAAGCCTCATCAACCGGCGGGCTCACGAAGCAGGCGACGACCCGGCTTTTTCAGAAAAGATCAGGCAGGGGCTTCCCGGGGCTGACGGGCGGTAAAAGCGCAGCTTCGCAGCTGTTTTTAAGGCGATTATATGATCATGAAGAAAAAAAGCCTGATCGTCATCCTTGCCTGCGTCCTGGCTTTCACAGGCCTTGCAGTGTGCGTGCCGCTGCTTTTTGATCATGCCGTTCTAAAAAATAAAATCTCCCGCGAGCTTTCACGCGCTCTCCATGCCGATGTGCGAATAGAACGCCTTGGCCTTTCGCTGCTTATGCGCCCCCATCTTTCTCTGCATGGGGTGACGTGCAGTGTTCAGAAAAGCTACTCCCTTGCCATACAGGAGGCTTATATATATCCATCGCTGCAGGCCCTGCTTGCCGGAAAACTGGAGCCCGGGCTTATCAGCCTTGAGGCGCCGGAACTTCATTTTCAACTGCCCCGGCAGCAGGCTGCGGACAAGCCCGGCGCCTCCCCTGAAGAAAAACAAAAAAAAGCAGCCGCTTTCATTGAGGCAGCGATGCAGAGCATGCCTGCCTGCGAGCTTGAAATAAGCGACGGCACTGCAGGCATTGCAGCTGCCTGACGGCACGGAGTTTGTTTTGAATGCTTTTGACGGTGAGATGGCTCTCTTGGCAGGCGGGTGTGCATCTTTCTGTCAGCTGCGTATCGCAACTCTGGGAAAAACTGGCTTTTACGGCTCAGTATCGCCCTGCCACTGCATCCGGTGCTGAGGCTGAGGGCAGCGCGCCTGCAGTTCGTCTGGCTCTTGAGGCCCGGGCCATAGATATCCCCGCGAGCAGGGACATGCTCCGTGCCTTTGCAGGAACATATCCTCTGGTCAGCAGCATCTGCGAAAAAATACACGGCGGAGAAATTCGCTCTGTTTCCCTGACGGCACAGCTTCTTCGTATTTCCGATCCCCTGGCAAGCGCCGTTATCAGCGGTCGCGGCAGATTTGAGAATATGCATGTGGCTTTTCCGGATATGGGCCTTGATGTGAAAGAGCTGGCCGGTGACTTCGAACTGGACAATGGCAGCATTGCGGCAACCAGTATCAGTGCGCGGCACGGCAAGTCCCGCATACAGGAGTCTGTTGTGCGACTGGACAGGGCGCGCGGGTTTACACCATCTCTTTTTACCGCAGAATTCGACCTTGATCTTTCGGAAACCCCCGGCCTGCTGCATTTGATTCCGGCGCCTGCTGTGCGCAGCGAGATTGAGCGCATCAAAAACCCGCGGGGCACAGCGCGAGGAACATTCACGCTGCGCGCGGAAGGAGATGCCTATAGCACGGAGATAGCCGTTAAGGAACTGCTGCTGCAATCAGCCTACCGCAGTTTTCCCCCGGACCTTGAGCTGCGGCGGGGCATGTGCACCTACCGCGCCGGCCTGCTGTCATTTTCTGATTTTTCCGGTAAACTCGGCTCCTCAACGCTGCCGGATTTTTCGCTCTCCTTCAGCCTGCGCGATGATAATGATCAGTTCACTGCCACGGGAAAGGGAGCAACGGTAGCGCTTGGTGATCTGCACAAGATTCTCGCATCGTTTGAGCCCTCACGGGCTCTCATCGAGAACATAACGGGCGCAGACGGCAGGGTGCAGATTCAGGATTTCGCCCTGAGCGGGCCGCTGACAAAGACTGCAAAATGGAGCGTGGCGCTTGACGCAACCGTAGACAACCTCTCGCTTGCCGCAGCAGGGTTTGACGGCCCGGTAGCGGTGAAAAGCGGAGTTCTCAAGGCCGACCAGCACGCATGCATACTGTCGCAGGCTGATATGACCTTTCTTGACGCCACACTTGCAGGCTCCCTTACTCTTGAAGGGTATCTCGCAGGCCTGACCGCGGCAAAGGCCAATGTCCGCGGCACGCTGGGTGAAAAGGCCCTTGCCTCAGCCCCGGTCTATCTCGGCCTGCATCCTGCTGTGTCGCTGCGCGCCCCGGTAAAAATTGAGCAGTGCCGGCTTATCTGGCATCGCGGCGGGGTGACGACATGTGCCGCAGACTTTTCACTGGCCCGCAACATCAAGGCAGGCCTGAACCTGCGGGCAGACAACACGACCCTTGAAATAAAAGAGCTCAAGATCAGCGATTCAGATTCGCAGTGCAGGCTGGGGATGAAAATCCAGGAAGATCTTGTTTCTATTGTCTATGCTGGCATGCTGAAGAAAGCAACTCTTGACGGCGCGCTGCTGCAAAATTCGTTTTTGCAGGGGTGGATACAGGGCGACTTCAAAGCAGCATTCAATCAAAAAAACCCACGAGCCTCCTCAGCCCGGGGAACGCTGAGCTGGGAGAAGGCCGGGTATCCGGCCTTTGATGCGTCACCCGTCAACATCACCAGCGCCTCGATTATTGCCCGCGGCAGCAAGCTGGTCGTTGAGTCCGCAGGCCTCACGGCGGGGCAGGATTCTGCCGGCCTGGGCGGCAGCGTCGGCTTTGCTGACGAAGGTTTTGTGATGGACCTTCACCTGTCTGCCGACAGCATAGACCTGGATGCGTTTAAGAATCTGTTGCCCGGCGACAATGCATCATCGGGAGGCCCTGCCGATGAATTCTGGGAAACACCCCTTCGGGGAACGGTCAGGCTGAAGGCCCGTGAACTCAAAAAGAATCCATTTGTGTGCATGCCATTCAATGCCCTTTTTTCCTTTGCCGATAAAGCGGTAACAATAACAACCGGGGATACGAAAATATGCAGCATTGCGCTTCCCGCCACAGTGCGGATAATACCGGAAGCCATTACGCTTGAGGCCCATCCCCGGGTTGTGAAAAGCCCCATGAAAGAGGTGTTCCAGTGCTTAACCGGCGAAAAGGCGATCATAACCGGTACGGTTGATATAGAAGGCTCTGTGCGGTCAGAGGGAAAACCCGATGCTTTGCTTGACGCCCTTGCGGGAAATTTTTCAATAACAGCTCAGGACGGGCGCATTTACAAGTCGGGCCTGTTTGCCAAAATACTGTCATTTCTGAGCATCTCGAACCTGCTCAGCGGCGGCATACGCGATATGGCAAAAGAAGGCTATGCCTACCAGTCATTGCGCATAGAGGGGGCACTACAGGGGCAAACCATGCAGGTGCGCAAGGCAGTTCTTATCAGCAGCTCGTTTACCCTGGTCTGCCAGGGAACACTAAACCTTAAAAGCAGGGAGGTGGATCTTGATGCGCTGGCAACGCCGTTTCAGATTCAGAATCAGGTGCTTTCAAGAATCCCCCTGGTGGGCTCTGCTCTGAGTCAACCGATGCTTGGTGTGCCATTGAAAATAAGGGGCATGCTCGACGATCCGCAGATAAGCACCCGGGCAACCGCTGCCGTGACAAAAGGCCTTATGGATATCACCAAAGATGTCATAAAGCTTCCCATTAGAATTATAGACCCCTTTTTGCTGAAAAAATCGTCTGAAAAGGAATAGCCTTGCATGTGTCCGCTTATCACCAAAAGACAGTGGCGAAGTGCGCAGGGGACTTGCGCATCCTGGCAGCAGGCCCCGGGACAAAGGGCTTAAAATAAAGTAGTGTAATTTCTTTTGTTTTGTACTAGACATGTAGCCTATACCCCATTATGGGGCATGAAGAGCATTCTGTTATACACGGGAGGAAGTATGCGGCCGCATTTTTTTATCCGCCATAAAAAGATAGCCCAAGCATGCCTTCGACTTTTGGTTTGTTGTCTTTTTCTCCAGCCAGCCACAAACGTATTGGCCCAAGCTGAAGCCATAAGCAAAGCCGACTTCACCACCTACAGCCTTCAAGAGCTCATGGACATGGAGCTTGTCTCGGCTGCAAAAAAGCCGCAGACGCCTTATGAAAGCGCTTCGGCTGTTTTCGTGATAACGCAGGAAGACATACGCCGCAGCGGCGCAGTGAACCTGCCCGAGGTGCTGCGCATGGCGCCGGGCATACAGGTGCTGCGGGCCGGGCCCGGCGTCTTTGCAGTTACCAGCAGAGGCTTTCTGGGTAAATACGCCAATAAGCTGCTGGTGATGATCGACGGCAGAAGCATTTATTCTTCCACCTATTCCGGCGTGTTCTGGTCATATAATGATATCATGCTGGAGAACATCGAGCGCATTGAAGTGATACGGGGCCCGGGCGCAACGCTGTGGGGCGCAAATGCCGTGAACGGCGTCATCAATATCATTACAAAAAGCGCTAAGGATATGCAGGGCGGCCTTGGCGTGGCCACCGTGAGCAACGGGGAAGGCTATGACGCCCTTCGCTACGGCGTCAGGCTGCAAGAAAAAATGTATCTTACCGCCTACGGCAAGTACATGCATTTCGGCAATGTCATAAATGAAAAAATCGATGACCGGCGCCAGAAAAATGTCGGCGCCCGGCTCGACTGGGACATGACAGAGAGCGACAAGCTGTTTGTGTCCGCCCAGTATTTTGACGGTGATGAAAGCGGGAGCCTCAGCCGCCCGATTTTTATTCCCCCGCTGGTAAAAGCAGAAGTTGAAAATGAGGCTGAAACCACAGGCGGGCATTTTCTGTCACGGTGGGACCACACCTTTTCCCCGACCTCGGCCATGTCGCTGCAGGTCTATTACAATCATACCTTCAACAGGGGCGACAGGTCGACCGAGTATCCGCCCGCCCGCGGCAGCAGCGACTTGAAAGATGATGTGGCCCGGGAAAGCGCCTCTGACATTGATTTCCAGCATACCTTTGCTTTGGGCAGCCGCAACAGTATCGTCTGGGGCCTCAATGCCCGCTACACCAAACTGCACAAGCAGGATAGAAATATATTTTATACGCTTCAGGACGAGACCGCGCGGCAGAAGCTCTACAGCTTTTTTGTCCAGGATGAGCTTGTGCTGGTTCCGGAGCGGCTTAACCTGATAGTGGGATCAAAATTCGAGTATACTTCCTATACGCAGCTCGAAATTCAGCCGAGCATCCGTTTGCTCTATACGCCTTCGCAGACGCAGACCTTCTGGGCAGCGGTTTCACGGGCCGCGAGAACGCCGTCTTTTCTTGAAAATGAGGGCATTCTTCCCGCCGCTTTTGTTAAGCGCGGCAGCCTGTTTCCCCTGTCGCCGCCGGGCAAGGTCGAAATTCAGGGAACGGATGATTTCTCCTCGGAAGACCTCATCGCCTATGAGCTCGGCCACCGGGTGCAGCTGACGCCCCGCCTCTCCCTTGACACAGCTCTTTTCTATAATGTCTATGACAATCTGCGGACCTTCGAGCCGGCATCGATGCAGACCCGGCAGGGATATTTCATTGTTCCCCTGGCCGTTGACAACAAGATGGACGGCAGGAGCTACGGGGGGGAACTGGCCGCAAACTGGCAGGTGCTGCCGCAGTGGCGGCTGCAGACCACCTATTCATATATCAGGATGAATTTAACGCCCGACACGGACAGCCGGGACGGCACAGCCGAATATGATGAAGATTTGAGCCCTGAGAACACATTCACGCTCAGATCGCTGTACAGCATCACCCCGTCGCTTGAATGCGACATAAGCCTTTATTTTATGGATGGGGTTGAGCGCCTGAACAACCCGAGCCATACCGATCTGACCATCCGTCTGGGCTGGAAACCCTTAAAAAATCTCATAATAGAGGGCATCGGCTACAACCTGATCGACAATAAGTATAAGGCTTTCAGGGATGACATTTATGCCCGTGGCGACAATAAAGTGCGCAGGGTTTTTTACGGCAGGGTAACCGTTGAATTTTAGCGCATGTTTATTTAATTTTTTCTGTGACGAAGGCACATGGCTGAACTGAACACACAACTTAAAAAGCTGCGCCCTGCTCTCGGAGCAGTGCTCTGTGTGTGTGTATGGCTGTGTTCATGTGAACTCTGGGCTCAATCGGCTGCAGAGCAGGAACAGAACATAAAGGTCGGCTTTATCTATAATTTCGCCCTTTTTGCCCAATGGCCTGAAAAAGCTTTCAAAGACACTGCCTCTCCCCTTGCACTCTGTATTGCAGGAGACAAGGCTGCGGTACAGGCATTTGAACCGTTGACAACAAAAAAGATTCTGGGCCGGCCTGTCAGGGTACATGCCTTTGGCGATAATGCTACGCTCCACTCCTGCCATATTATCTACATTAGCTCAACAAACAAAGCCGAAGCAGCCGATCTGCTGCGCCGCGCAAGCAGGCCCGGCGCTTTGACTGTGGGCGATCTGGACGGGTTCTGCCAGCTCGGGGGAATTATTAATTTTTACCGGGAAAACAACAAGCTGCGCTTTGAAATAAACACGGATGCCGCGGGGCGGGCAGGCTTAAAACTCAGCTCCCAGCTTTTGAAGCTTGCAAAAATCGTCAGGGAAGAGAAGCCGTAATATGAAGCTGTGGCGCAATTTATCCATAATATGGAAGCTCAATGTTCTGATCGTGACGATCAGCGCCGCGGTTCTTTTGCTTGCAACCATAATTTTTGTTGTTCAAAACAGAAATGAGTTTGAAGATGCGATGGTTTTGGAAATGGAGGCCCTTGCAGAGGTTATAGGGTTCAGCACTGCGCCGGCGCTGCTTTTTGATGATCGTGCGGCGGCAGCCCAGAGCCTGGCGGCCCTGGAGGCAAAGAAGCATGTTGTCGCGGCCTGTATCTATGACCGGAGCGGAGCCCTGTTTTGCGCCTTTACCCCGAAGAGCAAGCGGCAGGATATTCCGGTAAGCCCCTCCCCCGATGACGAGCATTATTTTGATGCCGGGCATCTGCATCTTTTCCGGAAAATAAAAATCAACAACGATGCGGTCGGCACCATTTATATACGCCACGATCTTCAACTGCTCCGCCAGAAGCGAGTTCAATATCTGATCATTGCCGTCACTGTTTTCATCGTGTGCCTTTTCATTATTGCTGCGCTGTCATTTCTGTTTGCAGAACATTATTTCAAAGCCCATTGTTTCACTTATACAGGCAGTGAAAAAAATCAGCAGTGAAAAAGATTATTCAGTCAGGGTTGAAAAAAAACACGGCGATGAAGTCGGCATGCTCATTGACGGGTTTAATGAGATGATTCATGAAATTCAGTATCGCGACCTGCATCTTGAGCAGCAGGTTGAAAAACGCACTGCCGAGCTTCAGGTCGCTAATGCAAGCCTTACGGAAGAGATGCAGGAGCGCAGGCTGGTAGAGCTGGAAAGAGAAAAGCTCATTGCTGATCTCAAAACCGCTCTGGCGGAGGTGAAAACACTCAGCGGCCTGCTGCCGATCTGCTGCTCCTGCAAGAAAATCAGGGATGACGGCGGGTACTGGCGGCAAATAGAAATGTATGTTGCAGAGCGTTCAAATGCTGAATTCACACATGGCATTTGCCCGGATTGCGCAAAAAAGCTGTACCCGGATTTTTTTGATGAAGCATAGCGCGGTTTGTATGCTGCGGCACACTGCGAAAAAGTATACGGGCATATGCTCCGGGCGTCTTTTTTAGCGGACAGGAGAGGGGTTGGTACAACAAAAGCAAAAAGCCGGTTCTGCAGCAGATCCGGCTTTTTGCTTTAGAGCCCGGGGTGCTGGCAAATCGGCTATATGAATTTTTTGCTTACTGCGGCGCATGCTTTGAACAATTGTCTGATGCCGTTTTTGAGTGCCGGACTGCTGTCCATGGATGTGATAAGAGCTGGAGAATATGTGTAGAACAACTGCACCAGCTGCCGGCCGAAGTTGTTTGTATTCAGCGCCCGGTCTCTGAATATGCGGAGTGCATGGAGGCTTTCGGGATCATCACCCAGCGCAGCTAAAGCCGCACAGGAAGATTTTTCCAGGTAAAAAGGAAGTTCTGCAAACAGTTCACCATTGTAATAATATGCAACTTTCCAATTACCGGTTAAATCCGCGGCGACAGTATTTTTTATATCCATTGAAGAAAGAGTACAGTAATTGCCAGCTTCAGCAAAAGTTCCTATAAGGTTTTCCGCATAAAACTGACCTTCATAATACCATTTGGCTTGACGGGTATCCCCGGCTTTAACAGTATTTATTTTAACAAACAAATAGACAGCCGCATCGTTTGTAGAAAAAGTAGTCACTGCTAGCGGAACGTCATCGCAGTCTGTTGAAGCAACAGTGCTCAGGAAGGCTTGTGTGACATAAGCAGAATAGGCAGTATTGGTTAAAAAAAGAAACAGAATCCCCGCAAGCAAAAATGTGTATCTCCGCATTCAACCCTCCTTTAGGCTCTTGTGTTTAATTGTATACCATAAAAAACGCGTGCGCTCCAAGCCTGGATCCTTTTCTACAGAACCGGCTTCCGTGTTTGTTTATATCTCAAGCCCATCTTGATTACTCACCATCTGGGCGACTGTACAGAGGATTTGTTTATGTATTTTTTTGTGCCATATTTTTAAACACAAAATTATATCGGAAATAAGGCTCCATATGATTAATAAATAAATTCAGGAGATAGTTTGCTCGCAATCAGCGCATGCTTTTTTCCAGAGAACAGCTTTTGATTGATTGGGTACATGTTTAAAGAAGGTATGCTCGCGGGTATCGTGACGGGCATTCTTTTTAAGGTGTTTTTGAATGGGATGTCCGCCTCGAATGCGCAAGAGGATCAATAGTCAGGGTAATTATGTGTCAAGGCAAATGTGGGCGCGGGAGTATTTGTCGGCAGGCCAAAAGAAAAGGCACTTAGAATCAATCTAAGTGCCTGTGTTTTCTTGGTGGAGATGAAGGGATTCGAACCCTCGACCCCTGCCTTGCGAAGGCAGTGCTCTCCCAGCTGAGCCACATCCCCATGGGAGTTTTATAATTTTAATGTACACGAAACAGGCTGTTTTCTCAAGCCATTTGTGAGCCCCTACAACAGGCTGTCGTAGATCGTCTCAAGCTTGCCCGCCTGCTTTACGGCATCGTATTCTTCTGCAGGATATGCTCCCGGCCTGCCCGGCCCATGGGCTCCCACAGCTCGGGGTGCGTCACCAGGTAATCAAGCCGGTCGGTGAGGCCGTCCACATCCTTTTCCGGTACCAGGAGCCCGCTTGTGCCGTCCAGTATAACCTCGGGAATGTCGCAGTGCAGGGTTGAAATGACCGGCATGCCGTAGCCCGACATTTCGATGAGCGTCACCGGAGCGCCGCCCTCGGTCTCGCCGTCGGAGCCCACGATGCTGTGGGAGAGAAAAATATCGTGCTTTTTCGCCTCTTCAATAAAAGCAGGATAATCGAGAAAACCGAGCATGTTAACCCTGCCGCCGAGGCGCCGGCGCTCCATAATGCCGAGTACTTCTTTTTTATACGCCACCTCGCGCTCGCTGTTGCCGGCATCGCCGATAATGGAAAGCTCCACATTTTTGTGCTTTTCAAGCACGTTGGCATAGGCCTCAAGGCAGTAGGTGACGCCTTTTTTATCGCGGAACGTGCTTGCCGCAAGCACGCGCACCTTGCGGTCGGACTCGAGGCGGCGCGGGATAAAGGCGATTTTTTCAAGGTCAACGCCCAGGCGCTGCACCAGCACTGTTTCGGGCCGCGCGCCAAGCTCGATGAGCACGCGGCGCATGTGATTGCCCTCGGCAAGAAACCGTTCGCACCGGGCAAACAGCTCGCGGTAGCGCTTTTTCCACACATCCTCCTGAGCCATCATAGAGGCATCATGGCCGTAGAACATGGTCACCTGCGGCACGCCGAGCTTTTCCTTGAGCTTCAGGTCGAAATAGCCCCGGTTGCCGAAATGGGAGTGCACGAGCGCCGCCCCGCGCTTTTTCAAAACCTTGTAAAAATACGGGTAGTAGAAGTCGGTGCGCTTGGCATATTCGCGCTGAAAAAACCTGTTGATGCCGGACAGGCGGGAGAGAAAATACGTATCCTCCCAGGGGAAAACGTCAAGGTTCTGCCTGCGCGTGGCAATGACCAGGCTTTGATACTTCCGGACATTGACAAGCTGGCTGTAAATCCAGCTGCCCGTGCGGAACAGATAGGTGTGCAGCGAGTGAGCGATGATTTTTTTCATAAGAGTATCCACATGAAAAATGAGGCGCATCCTACCCTATCTGCCTGATTATATCCAGCCCTATAATAAAAACAGGCTCAGAACGGCGCCGCTTAAAAATACCTGCCGATGACCGGCAGCCGCCGGATGACGAAGTTACTGAGCGCGAAGCTCAGCGGCAGGCTCAGGCCGGCGACAATGCCGAACTTGACCGGCGCGGTGAGCTCTGATGGCAGAACCAAGTACTGCAGCACCACCACGATGGGAATATGGGCCACGTACATGCCGTAGGCATTGGCAGCGAGCACATTCTTCCAGTTTGCCGGCGCGCTGCACCATGCCTTGAACATGCCCAGCAGCAGCATGGTGATGCACAGCGGCCCGACCGCGCGCAGCAGCCCAAGGGCAAGCCTCAGCGCGATTGATGTTTCCATGATTTCATGAAAGGCCTGCAGCAGTACCAGGTAAGCCACGCAGCAGATAAGCGCTCCGGCGCCCCAGCCCGAAAGCGCGCGCCTGCTGTCAGGCTCTTTCATAAAGCGCCAGTCAGCCCTGCATGCCCATATCCCCCAGAGAAAAAAACCGGCATACACGGGCAGCCGCGTGGGCTGAAAAATAATAATGCCTTTTTGCCCGAGGCGCACCCAGTAGGAATCCGGCACCAGCAGGTTTATGGCAAAGACGCACAGCCCGATGACACACTCCCAGCGCCAGAAGCCCTGCAGGCCGCAGCAGCCGGCTCGATCCGCCGTCCGGCTGAGCCTGCAGATACGCTTTGAGGCGGGGGCTTGCCGCGCAGGCACAGCAGTAGAGCAGCATGATGATCAGCAGGGTTGAGAGAAACCAGAGATAGCCGGCATACATTTTGCCGTGAAAGTATGTGAGCAGCCAGTAGCTGAAGTAGCCTGCCATGTCTCTGCCTTTGGCAAGGTCACGCACATAGGTCATGACCGGGCACATGACGCACAGCCCGAAAACAAAGGGAATGCCGAGCCGGTAGAGCCGCGACCGGGCAAAGCGGGCAGGGCCGTTTTTGGCAAGCGACGGCGGCGCGAGATAGCCGGCTATGAAAAAGAGCGCGGCCATGACGAAAAATTCGCTCAGCAGCACCACATAGTCGCACAGCGGGCTTGTGGCCGTATCGACAACAATCCACTTATACGGGAAAAAAGACAGATAGGGCACCGCGGCATGCAGCACCACCACCAGCGCGACGATGAACGCGCGCGTATAATCAATGAAATAGATGCGGTTGCCCTGCTGCGTGACCGGCATGCTGCTTTCAGAAAAACGATTTTTGTTTTTGCGGCATTCTACAAAAAAACCCGCTCTTTTGAAACAGCTATTATGCTAAGAGGTACTGCACTGCCCGGTGGTGCATCTGGGAAACCGCTTCTGCAAAACACGGCCGCTGTGCAGCGGCTGCCCGCTGCAGGATTTTAAAACCTTGCCATTTAAAGGCAATCCTGCTAAAAAATCTTCTTAAAACAAACAGTTAATAAGCCCATACTCCATGACACCTGCACCCAAACGAATTCTTATCATACGCCTGAGCGCCATTGGCGATGTGCTGCGCGTGCTGCCGGCCTTCCAGGTGCTCAAGAAAAACTATCCCGGGTGCCATATCGGCTGGGTGGTTGAGGACAGCGCTAAGGACATTCTGCAGGCTCATCCCGGCATTGACGAGGTTTTCGTTTTCCCGAAGAAGAGCATTACCCGCAAGCTCAAGTCCATTTCCGGCATCGGGGCTGGCCTTTCCGAATTTTTTTCCTTTATGAAAAAGATACGGCATGAGCGGTTCGATATGGCCATTGATTTTCACGGGCTGTTCAAAAGCGGCATCATCAGCCTGTTGAGCGGTGCGCCGGAGCGCGTCGGCTTTGAAGCAGGCGAGTGCAGGGAGGGCAACTTCCTTTGCAACAACCGGCGCTATCCCATTGAAAACAGGCATGTCAGCCGCATCGAACGCAACCTTTCTCTGCTGCGGAGCATGGGCCTGGACACGGCCCACGACCCGCCGGCTATTTATGTGCCGGAAGATGATCAGGAAGTAATCCAGCGCTTTTTCAGGCAGCAGCATATCGACCGCAGGCGGCCCATTGTGGCCATTCATCCCGGCACGAGCCCCACAACGCCGTACAAGCGCTGGGAGCCTCACCGCTATGCCGTGGTGGCGGACAAAGCCATCGAGGAGAGCGCTGCGCAGGTGATCTTCACCTGGGCGGGCACAGAGCTTGAGATGGTCAACCAGATTGTGGGCATGATGAAGTACAAGGCCATTATCGCGCCTGAGCTTGAAAACCTCTGCCAGCTTGCCGAAGTGTTCCGCTGCAGCGATGTGTATCTGGGCGGCGACACCGGGCCCATGCACCTGGCGGCATTCGTGGGCATTCCCGTGGTGGCCGTATTCGGTCCCACGGATCATGTGGTCAATGAGCCCTATGCCATGACGCCGCATATCATCATCCGCGATGAAATAAAATGCAGCCCGTGCAGAAAATATACCTGCTCCCGGCGCGAGTGCATGCGCGATATCAGCGAGGAAAACGTGATCAAGGCCGTGCGGATCATGCTCGAAACGGCCCGGGACCGCAAGGCGCAGGCAGGCCTGCTGTCGTAGGCAGCTTGTCAACTGTCCAGCCGCAGGTTGGGTTGAGGAACGAAACCCAACAACACAGACTCTCTGCTCACTCTGCGTCTCTGTTGTGAACTATATATTAAAAGCCTGCATCTATGGCCATACCAAAACTTTCCGCCGCCATCATTACCTTCAACGAAGAAAAAAATATCTGCCGCTGCCTTGAAAGCGTTCGGTGGATGGACGAGTGCATTGTGGTTGATTCCTACAGCACCGACCACACCGTGGAGCTTGCGCGGCGGTATACCGACAAGGTTGTGCAGCGGCAGTGGCCCGGCCATGTGCTGCAGAAGCAGTTTGCCCTTGAGCAGGCAACAGGTGACTGGATTATCTCCCTTGATGCCGATGAAGAGCTGTCACCCGAGGCTGCGGCAGAAATAAAATCCGCACTTGCGGCTGCTCCTGCCGATGTTAATGGCTACAGCTTTCCCCGGCAGTCATTTTATCTCGGCCGCTGGATCAGACACGGCGGCTGGTATCCCGACCGCAAGGTGCGCCTGGTGCGCCGCGGCCATGCCCGCTGGGGCGGAGAAGATCCGCATGACAAGCTTGTGGCCGACGGCCAGACACGCGATCTGCGCGGAAAAATCAATCACTATGTGTATGCCGATATCAGCCATCAGCTGCGGACGGTTGACAGCTTTTCCCGCATTACCGCGCTGCAGTGGTTCGCGCAGGGCAGGCGTGCCGGCGCCGGGGCCATGTTTTTCAAGACCGTCGGTAAATTTTTCGAGACCTATGTCTGGAAGCTCGGCATGCTCGACGGCATGCCGGGGTTCATCATTTCGGTCATCTCGTCGTATTATGTGTTTTTAAAATACGCCAAGCTGTGGGAGCTGCAGAAGGGCCGGTCTTCGGACTGAACGCTGCAGCCGTAAAAGTTCATATGCCTGAAGCATAGTTAGACAGAACTTACGAGGAGGCAGAAAAATGGCCGAGCAGTTGCTGATCGCTAAAAACGACAAAACCGAACTGCATATCCTTCCGCAGATGGCCAACCGCCACGGGCTTATCACAGGCGCCACCGGCACCGGCAAGACCGTCACCCTGCAAACCCTTGCCGAGCATTTTTCCGGCATCGGGGTTCCGTGTTTTATGTCGGACGTGAAGGGCGACCTGTCAGGCATTTCGCAGGCCGGCGGCAATAATCCAAAGGTGGCCGAGCGGGTGGAGCAACTCAGGCTCGAAGATTTCGAGTACCGGGGCTGCCCTGTCACGCTGTGGGATCCTTTCGGCGAGTCGGGCCATCCGGTGCGCGCCACGGTTTCCGACATGGGGCCGCTCCTGCTCTCCCGCATGCTCGATCTGAATGAAACCCAGGCCGGTGTGCTTAACCTGGTATTCAAGGTGGCGGATGACAATGGCCTGCTGCTTCTGGACCTGAAAGACCTGCGCGCCATGCTGGCTTTTGTCGGTGAAAATACCAAAGAATTCACCACCGACTATGGCAATGTCTCAGCCGCTTCGATAGGAGCCATTCAGCGGGGGCTCCTGGCACTGGAGTCGCAGGGCGGCGAAAAGATTTTCGGAGAGCCAATGCTCAACATCGCCGATCTCATGCAGACCGATTGCGGCAAGGGCGTCATCAACATCCTCTCCGCCGACAGACTCATGCAGTCGCCCAAGATGTACGCCACTCTGCTGCTGTGGCTGCTTTCCGAACTTTTCGAGAACCTGCCCGAAGCGGGCGACCTGGACAAGCCGAAACTGGTGTTCTTCTTCGACGAGGCGCACCTGCTTTTTACCGATGCGCCTGCTGCGCTGGTGGAAAAAATCGAGCAGGTAGTGCGGCTTATCCGTTCCAAGGCCGTGGGCGTGTATTTCGTCACCCAGAATCCCGCCGACGTGCCTGACAAGGTTCTCTCCCAGCTGGGCAACCGCGTGCAGCATGCGCTGCGCGCTTTCAGCCCGCGCGATCAGAAAGCAGTGAAAGCCGCCGCTCAAACCATGCGCGACAACGTGGCGCTGGACGAGGAGGCCGCAATCACCGAGCTGGGCGTGGGTGAGGCTCTGGTATCATTCCTGGATGCGAAAGGGCGACCCGGCATCGTGGAGCGTGCCTTCATCGTGCCGCCTGCCGGCCGGATCGGACCCGTCACGCCGCAACAGCGTCCAGCAGCTGATTGGCAGTTCGCTGGTTGCCGGTGTGTATGAAAGAAGCGTGGATCGCGAGTCGGCTTATGAAAAGCTCAAGGCGCGCGCCGGGGAGTTGGCTGCGCAACCGGCCGCCAAAGTCCCGCCGGCCGGCAGCGGCAAAGCTGGCGGCGGCGTACTGGACACGCTGGGCGACGTGCTTGGCGGAAGCAGCCGGCGTCAGGGCGTAGTCGAGGCCATGGTAAAAAGCGCTGCGCGCACGATCGGCAGCCAGCTGGGCCGGCAGATTCTGCGCGGCGTGCTGGGCGGTATCCTGGGCGGAAAAAAGTAATTCAGTTGTCAAAGTTTTATCCTTCCCCGAGGAACATTGATGAAACGTTTTCAGCGTTTCCCGGGAACAGCGGCTAAAATCTGCAAGCAGGCTTTGGGCATAACCGACCGCTGCCGGCTTCGAACAGGGATATCGGCGCTGTTACTTTTTTATCCCCCCAGCCTTTTTTTCTCCATTGACAGCACGGCATTTAAAAGTAATACTATTAAAAGTATTACTTTTTGATTCAGGGAGGCATGCATATGCGGGTTACCGTTAAAGGCCAGGTCACTATTCCACGGCATGTCCGGGAAATGCTGGGTATCGTTCCCAACAGCGAAATCGATTTCAAGGAAGAAAATAACCGCGTCTACCTTTTAAAAAAAACAGGCAGTGGCGCCAAACAGGAAAACAAGTTTCGCAGATTCAGAGGTGCTGCCACGGTTAAGATGACCACCGATGAAATCATGGCACTTACCCGGGGCTGACCATGAGTGGCGTTCTTGTCGACTCAAGCGTTATTCTGGATGTTTTTGAAAACGATCCGGTCTGGGCAGACTGTTCTGAAGCCGCCCTTGCTACGTATGCAAACCAGCTGCCCCTATTTATAAATCCGGTCATCTACGCAGAGGTTTCCATCGGCTTTCAGCGTATCGAAGAGCTTGAGGAAGCTATCGCCGGATGCGGGCTGCGGATGCTCCCGATGCCCAAAGAGGCGCTTTTTCTGGCAGGCAAAGCCTTTTTAAAATACCGCAGGCGCAAGGGCAGCAAGGCCTCGCCCCTGCCGGATTTTTTTATCGGCGCCCATGCGGCGGTCGAGGGTCTGCTGCTGCTGACGCGGGATGTGAAGCGGATAAAAACCTATTTTCCGACGGTTAAAACAGTATCGCCGTAGCGGGCTGGTGAAACCGCCAACAAAGCATTATTTTGTGTTTCCGCGAAGACATATAACGGTGGGGTGCACTCACCCGACGGATGAATACATGCACATGATGTTCACACACCTTCAGCGAAGCGGCATGGACTGGACTATAAAGCCGGGTTTTGAAAAAAGCCTGCCCGAGGCTATTCCTGCTTCTGTGGATGCCTGCAAGCATGACAGGCAGGCCACGCTTATTCGCGACAACAATGTGCGCATGTCGTTTTTTTACCGAACCGATGAGGCGGAGCTTTTTATAAAGCGCTACAAGTGCCGCAGCATCTGGGACACGGTAAAATATTTTTTCTTTCCCTCAAAGGCCATGGCGGAATGGCGTAATCTTCGGCGGTTTGAAGAAAAGGGCATACCGACATCGGCTCCTCTGGCTGTTGCTGAAAAGCGAACACTGCGCCTGCTGCGGGAAAGCTGCCTCGTGACCGCGTCGCTTGCCCCTGCCGAGGCGCTCAATGACTATCTGCTGAAAACAGCCCTTACCCCGGCCCGCCGGCAGGAGCTGGGTCGCTCGCTTGGCAGGCTCGTGCGCAAGCTGCATGATGCCAATGTTTTTTTTCGCGACCTGCACGCGGGTAATATTCTTATCCGCTGGAACGATGGACAGAGGCCGGAGCTGTTTCTGATTGATCTTCATAAGGCGTACTTTGTGCCCGTGCTGCAGCAGTGGATGCAGGTTCGGGACATCGGGCAGCTGTGCAACTCGCTGAAAGCCTCGCGCACTGACGCCGTCAGGTTTTTAAAGGTATATTGCAAAGGCAAAACCAGAGCCTGTTTCCGTACTCTCCAGCAGGCCATATACAGCAAACAGCTGGCGCTTGAGGCTGTGCGCATCAAAAGCCGCAGCAAGCGCTGCATCAGGCACAGCACGGTTTTTGAAAAGCACAGAACATGGGCTGAGTCCTATTTCGGGAGAAAGGACTTCGGAAGGAGTGCAGCCGATGCCGCCATTGCCCTGCACTGCACCGAGCTTGCCGCGGGCACGGCAGAGATTCTTAAGCGCGCATCAAAGTCAGCCGTTACCATGCACCCGCTTGAGGGCCATGGGCAGGTCTGCGTGAAAGGCTATCGCTATGGCGGACTGTGGTACAGCCTCAAGAACGTGTTCAAAAAGTCCCGCGCGCTTAAAAGCTGGATTGCCGCACATGGCCTGCTGGTGCGGGGCATCGACACGCCCCTGCCCCTTGCCGTGCTGGAGCGCACCTCGGGGCCCCTGCGGCGCGAAGCGTTTCTCATTACGCGGCTGCTGCCCGACGCCCGCGAGCTCAATGACTATATTCTCGCAACCGATCTGGGAGAGCGGAAAGGGGCTTTTATTGCCGCCCTTGCCGGCATGCTCAGAAACATGCACGAACGGGGCATCTATCATGCCGATCTCAAATCAAACAATGTTCTCGTGCAGGAAGCAGGGCCGGGATGGCGCTTTTCACTGATCGACCTTGACCGGACCTACTTCCTCGGCTCCCTCAGCTTTTCACAGCGGGCCAATAACCTTGCGCAGATCAATGCATCTGTGTCATCGCGCATGACGCTGCGGGATCGCTTGAAATTTTTCCATTTTTACGCTAAAGAAACTAATCTTTTGGCTGAGCGGGGGAAGTACTATCGCAAAATTCTTTCAATCAGCCGGAAAAAAAATACGGCGCCGTACGGCGTGATCTTTACCTGAGAAGGACCTGGATGAAAATTCTGCACATCTTCAGCAACTGGAAATGGACCGGGCCGGCCGAGCATGCCCTCAATCTTGCCCTGCAGCTCCGGCAGCACGGGCATGACGTGACTTTTGCCTGCGCGCCGCCCCCTGCGGGAATCACGGAGTCGATACAGGCGGTTGCCGTCGAGCGCGGCATGGAGCCGGTCACACATTTTCATCTGAGCAAGCACATACATGTTTCCAGGAATTTAAAGGACATTGCAGCTTTGCGCCGCTTTATTAAGAAAGAGCGCTTCGATATAGTACACACCCATATGCCCAACGATCATCTGGTGGCGGGCATGGCTGCGCGCAGCTTATTTGCCCGAATACCCGTCATACGCTCATGCTATGAGGGAGACGGCGTGCAGGGCGGCCTGCGCACCCGTATGACTCTGTCCCTTATGACCGACGGGCTTATCACGATCTCAGACCTTACCCGCAATCAATTGATAGCGCGGCGCTATCTTCCCGCCGACAGGATATGGAAGGTTGATGTTCCGGTTGATCTCGAGCGGTTCAACCCCGACCGCGTCAGAAACAACCGCGCCAAATTCAGCCTTCAGCCGGAGGCTGCCGTGGGCGGTATTGTGGCGCGCGTGCAGAAGCACCGGCGTTTCGAGGTGATACTTGAGGCCATGCAGATGGTGATGAAAGAGGTTCCATTTTTCAAGTTTATGGTGATCGGCAGGGGCACCAATATACAGGAGATTGCCGTGAAGCCGTCTCAAAACATGGGCATCCGCACCAACATGATCTTTACGGGCTACAAAAAAGAGGATTACGCGGAGACGCTTTCATGCCTTAATTTTAAGGTGTTTCTCATGCCGGGCACCGACGGCGCCTGCAGGGCCGTGCGGGAGGCCATGGCGCTTAAAATTCCCGTTATTGCGGCACGAAGGGGGATGCTGCCGGAAATCATCCAGAATGAGGTCGACGGCCTTATCATTGATGATACGCCGGAAAACCTCTACCACGCCATCCTGTACATGATCGAGCACCCCGACCACCGGCTGATGATGGGGGAAAACGCCGCTCGCAAAGCACAGCTGCACTTTAACCTCGGGATTCAGACACAGCGGGTTGAAGAAATTTACCGCGACGTGATCGCACGCAAGAAGGCA
>CAWDSQ010000002.1:0-16292 GCA_963804955.1 uncultured delta proteobacterium
GAAAAAACAAAGCTTTTTTCACTGGATGATTCCCGGTATTGAAATCGTTTGGTTTTCAGACATCATTCTGCTGCTCTATGGCCTGTACGGCTTCTTCTCTTTATACAGTAAAATGTAGCGAACAACTGCACTGATGCTCCCCGCTTCCAAAGCAGGCTGCCGCGGCACAATCCGGTCTTCCGCAGACTTCTTGTATGTCGCAGAGTAGTGCGCTATGGGAAGCTATGTAGACAATAATCTGATAGGCGGCGAGAGGTTCTGTATGAAGCAAGGCTTCATAGAATAATCTTTTTTTCCATCCGGACATTCGTATCACTTTTCATCCTGCCGTTGTTCGACAGGACCACCAGCGAGTTCGTTATTACCAATAAGCGGGTAGTTGTGAAAATCGGTCTTATCTGGCGCAGAACGCTTGAAATGAACCTGTCGCGGGTTGAAACGGTCAATGTCGATCAGTCGATTCTCGGCCGGCTTCTTGATTATGGAACAATTACCATTATCGGCACGGGCGGCACGAGGGAATCGTTCCGCAGTATCTCAAAGCCCCTTGAATTCAGGCGGTTTTTTCACGAAGCCGTTTCCTCGTAATATGGCTGCCGCGAATTAGCCCAGCCAATACCAGTGCGTAACATGATTGTGAACAGACCCATCAACAGGGCGCTGGTGCACAGCACAAGCTCAAACTTCTTCCGCCGAACAGCGGCCACAGCGACATACAGCGGAAAAACGACTATAATGAATCGCCCCATGCTTCTCCAGAGGGAAAAGGAAGCCAGAATCGTTACGGCTGCCCATGTTGTGTAAGCAGGAGGCAGGCGCCATGCGGCTAGTGCCAAAATCATTAAAGAGACTGCAAAGATAAGCAGATAAAGTATCTCCAGTGCCGGAATGTGCCCCGCTATAATTGCCGCCGGGGGCCAGAAGCTTTTAACGGTTTCAATGGCGGATTGCAAGGTTACCCCTTTTCCCCATCCTGCGACGTCCTGGCTTCGTACAAACTGGAGCGGGTCATCGAACCGAATAGCCAGAAACAGCATATAGCCTCCAAGCCCTGCCAGTCCTGCCCCGGCCCAGGCAAGGTTCAAGCGGATTTTACGCCAGTCAAAATCGATCTGCTCCAAATAGAGAAGCAGCAGAGCTATGGTTGTCAGGAATCCCACAGCGCGGGTAGCGCCTGCAGCGGCAGCGCTGAGTCCGGCAAAAACCCATCGCTTGCGCTCACCGAAATAAAAAACGCACACTGAGGCAAGCAGAAACGTCGATTCGGAATACATGGCGCTGAAGAAAATAGAAAACGGATTGAAAGCAAGCAGTGCAACGGTTCTCCGTGCGGTTTCTTCGTCGTACTTGGCAAAAACAAGCTTGTACAGCACTACTACGGCAATGATAAAAGAAATATTTGAGACTAAAATTCCGGCTAAATGAATATCGCCTACAAGCGTGTTCAGGATGCGGATCAACAGAGGATACAGGGGAAAAAAGGCCGTATCCCGGTGCTCCCCCAACTGGGCGATATTGGTATAGCCGTTTTGCGCAATCGAAGCATACCAGGCAGAGTCCCACCGCGCCAGGCCGTCCAGAAAAAGATTATTTGGATAGGCGCGCCACAAACCATCGCCTGCAGCAAGCGGGATAAAAACAAGGCTCAAATATGTTAGCAGAAAGATTCCCGCCCGGCTGACAAGAAAAACAGTAAGAGGATAGGAGTATTTTGCAATCCATTGCGAAGTCAGGTGGAGCATGTTTTCCCCCCTTATGTGACCCCGGGATATATACTTCCGTCTGTGGTGTAAAACTGGTTATTTACGGCGGGTCGGCACCTGCCCAACAAGTTTTCTCCGCATGTGCATGAGGTTCATAGAGTCAAAGAGTTGCAAGTGTTTGGCTGCGGTTATACACCGGTTGCATGAAATACGGAAGCCGTTTCTCAAAAGCAGCACAATCGGCTGGATGCAGAAAGCTCGTAGGAATGCAGTCCGTTTCGGCGGACGGAGCCCGCCGATTATTTTATTCAATTTTAAATATTGGTTGCACCCACACTGCCTTCATACCTTGATGCTGCAGGGTGCTTACCTGCAGGAGTCTGTTAAAGCGGCGAAGGCTTCCCGTGAACCGGCCAACGGGAACTCCGACACTATGGTGCGCTGAGGTTTTGTAAACGAGTTTATGCGAATCCTGAGAAGCGTTCCTTCGCGGGCCATCCGCTTAATAAGCTGTGAAAGCGCTTTTGACTCGTTCGTCCGACCACCCACCCCGAAGCCGAAGCCGCCTGCATGCTCGGCAGACATCCATCCGCTTGCATGGGCAAGCAGGGGCTTTGCAGGGCTGCCGCCTTCCAACTCAATCGTTACCAGTGCTTTGGCTTGCGCCGGTGCATAGGGGCCTTCGAAAGGCCTGAGGTCAAACACTTTCGTTACATTATCGGCATTGGCTATTGTGCAGTCAAGCCATGCCACGGGCGCGCCCTGTTTATTGCACGAGAGGCTCAGAAAGGCCTTCACGCTCAAGTCGCCCACTGCCGCCGTTCCGGTCGCATCAACGATCCGCTGGTCATTCTGCTGCCTCAGGCTCCAGGTTCCGGCATGTGCCGTCACCGCGAAAAAAACTGCGGCAAGAATTATAATAGTCCGTGGCAACATTCTTACCCCCTTGAACCGTTATTGATGCGCGGTGTGCGCATGCTTTTACCCACCTTGCCCAAAAAAGGAATGGCGGTTGAAGATTAAATCATCAACCGCCATACATGCAATATTTAATTTAAAAAATTAATTTAATTTTAAAGCCTGTTTAATCAATTATCAAGGGTAGCCGGCAAATACGCCTTGGCCATCAGGAGGCATTCAATTATCCGTGGAGCGTGACTTTGCATAGGCTTCAAGCAGTTTTTTTTCCTGTTCGGGGGTAATTTCGTCAAAAGACTCCCGGACTTTGTCGGCAAACGTAAATAATAGGTGACAGATGACCCCTATTGTATACATAACAGCATCTTCAAACCCATTGAAAAATGTTCTTATTTTAAAATTACTAATTTTTTATTTTTGACAAGACAGAAACCGTTTGACAAAAAAATTTTAAATGCTAAATATGGACATGAATCCATATTCAATGTGGTATAATTATGCCTTCAAAAAGCGCTGTAAAAAAAAAGCTTGTCCTAGACTCCGCAATAAAGGTTTTTGCGGAGAAAGGATATCAATATGCAACCATTGATGACATAGCAAAAGATGCCGGAATAGCAAAAGGTTCTATACATGCTTATTATGAAAATAAATTAGATTTGCTTCTTTCTATTATTCTCCTGTTTTGGCAGCTAATTAACGATGCGAACGCAAAAAAAATAAAAAATAACGAAGACCCTATAGCTGCATTAAAAGCAATCTTTAAGACCTTTCAAGATATTTTGCTGCACGATAAGCAATCATTATATTGGGGCAAAATACTTCAAGAGGGGCTACCAAAAATTCATATGATAAAAAGCCAAACCCTTAAGCAGAAAAAAATTGATATAGACCGTGAAAGCAAAAAACTTATACAAAATATTGACGACGTGATCACAAGGGGTCAGCAGCAGGGTCTAATTAAAAGCTCTATTAATCCTCAAGTGCTGAGACAAATTTTAGGAGGTTCAAGTCAGTTGCTTGTTTACGGATTATTTATGCAATTCAGCCAGGGAGAAGGAATTGGTTATGGTCAGCAAAATGTTAGAGATGCAATGGATTTGTTGATAGATTCTTTTACAGCCTGAGAGATTTTAGCCGGCTTTGTTTAGAAAACACAGGTGGTCGCTCTATCTGAGAAAAAAATACAAATTATACTATGCCCCTATGTCGGGCAAGCACATAGCGGCAAATACGGCTCGCAGCAAAAGCTTCTCATATAAAGTCCTTGTGATACTGGGATTCTGCAAACAATTTATTGCCGTAGTCTATAACGTAAGCAAGAAGGAAAGGAGGCATGGCGCAGCTTTATTTCATATAATCCTGGTGATCTTGCTCCGGGATGCTAAGTACTGCATTTCAGAAATACGATAACATATAATCCCGTTCGTTGCCCTTGTTTACTAATACACATTAATTTGGATAACATTGGGAGGGAGTATGAAAGTACAACAACTAAAAATATGGCGTGCTGTTGTTATTGTACTGATGGCCTTGCTTTGTGTTTAGTTCAGATGTGTGTGCTTATGCGGAAGCAAACGATGCTTTAAAAAAGATCATTGCAGAAGATGGTTCAACATGGGAGCAGGTCATCGAGCCCGGTTTTGGCAATAAAAACAATAGCTCCATAGTTTCTTTATGCCATTATCAAGGCCGTTTATATGCTATAGCAAGAAACGATGTATCAGGTTGTGAAATATGGAGGACGAACGGCAAATCTTGGGAACAAGTCAACATCCCCGGATTTACCGACAGTATATTGCATAAGAATGTTAATGCTGCGTATGGAAAGCTGATTAAATTTAAGAAGTGGCTGTATATGGCAGTTTCGTCAGGAGGTGAAGGCGCATATCTATATGGATCAATAGGATGCGAGCTGTGGCGGTTTGACGGGGAACAGTGGGAGCCGATTATTTCAAACAGCAGGGATGAAGATGAGACAGGCGTCATAACGGCGATTGCAAAATGTCTAGCCAATGATAATGAAACCACAGCTGAAATTGCTGACTCAAGCAAAAACTGGGTGCCGGATCAATGGGCCGGAGGGCGTTCTGCGAATCACTTCGGGGAGTGGAAAAGGCAGGGTTTTTAACATTATTAGCAACACGGATACAACCCTTGTTGTTCAGCAGAATGAGGTGGCGAATAAAACCGAATATACAAACTGTCAGGCCTTTATACCTGATATGACAGCCCCGCAGTACGCTGTGGGAGCTGTCTTTGAAAATGATTCCTATGAAATCGGGATCGGTGCAGATGAAAGCGGGTTCGGCGAAGTGTGGAACAAAACGATCATTGATATGGCGGTCTTAAATGGAGAACTGTACATTCCTATTGGCCATAACTATGAAGATGGAACCCGAATATGGAAAACCTCAGATGGAACAACCTGGACTCCAACATCAGATTATTCGTTTGGACAATTTCACGGTTATGATTTGGAGGGTAATTTGACCGGCGTTTGTCTTCCGGGATACAACACGAACACCATCGGCATGCCGGTTTCTTCAAGCGCGACCCATTTTGGAAAAAGCGACATCAGCGGCATATTCACTCTGTACATAGGTGCAACCGGAACAACTGGGTGTAATGGACGTGGAGCCCGGGCACTGAGGCTTGAAAATGATATCTGGACCTATATCGTGGATAATTATGTTGATGAAAACAGCAGTGGCACCAATGAAAACGGCTTAGGAGATTCAGCAAGCTTTTTAACCGAGTAATTTTCAAGTATGGTCATGGGCAAACTATGACGGCAAGCTGTTTGCCGCAATAGCACGGCAAAGTGGTGGCGGTCGACTGATCTATTCCGAAACAGGCGGCCCCGAAGATGGCGCCTGGCAAATGGTTGTGGGCAAAGGTGCTTCTTCCATGAGCGATGCTGCTTTAATGCCCAATGGGTTTGATGGTGTTTCGGGATTATATGGATTTGGCTCAAACATTGCTTCGAATATATATACTTATGATGAGGCGTTGTATGCCGGAACTATTATGGCCATCGGCACGGTGACTCCTCCATTGCCAAGTGATCCTGTTTTTGACGGGGCTGATATCTGGAGGGCAACCGGCCCGGCAGAATCATGGTCTGGGCACGGGTAACCGGAGACGGATTTGGAGATGCAGACATGCATATGTTTGATTCCTTCTGTAAATTCAAGGGATCGATGTATGTTGCCGCGTCGGGTCTCTTCAGCGGTACGCCGCAGCAACGAACCACAACAGCAGAGCCAAAGGGGGCGTTAATTTATCGGTTGGTAAAAGTGCCCAACTTTGTATCCATTAGCTCTATTCATGCCAGTCTTGACATGGACGGAACGCCGAACATTGTCTGGACAACAGAAACAGAGTGTCAAACGTATTACCTTTAATGTGTACCGGTCTGATTCAGAGGCGCTCAATCACCCATACATACTTCTAAACACCACACCCATACAGGCAACAGGGGCGGGCTCGACCTATGCATATAGTGATACCGGCGCAGCCCAGGGTATGTATTACTATAAAATCGAAGGTGTTGACAAAAAAGGCAACAGCAAGTTTTATGGGCCGTATGGCCCGATCAAAAAAAATTAACGCTTTTAGGGCATTTTAATTTGTAGCTGAAAAGCCAAACTTTATAAATAGTTCTCTTATTCAACCTATTGCTTTTTGAGAACCATACTAAGGAGGCATACGTATGGAAATTAGGAATTACAACACCAGAATTTACCAACTTTTTTTTATAAACCGCCGGTTTCTGCTGATGCCAATTATATTTTTATGCTGCTTTCTGCTGACTTCTTGCGAGCCTCCGGCACCCGATTATGATCTGTATGAAAACATGGGCGACTATATGAAGGCCAAGCTTGTCGATGCCGGAGCCACCGAGCGCACCGAAATGCCCGGCATTTTCGCTCCCGGCACGGACTATATAAAGCGGCTCAGGGGCCTGGTGAGGCTGGTGTTCGGCAGCAAAACGCTGCAGGTGTATCTGCAATCCTACGAAAGCGATAGGATTGCCGTGGGATCCATAAGCCAATTTGAGGCGCCACCCGAATCCGGCCAGTACACGGACTGCGCTTTTGTCGTCCGGCCCACGGCAAAAGGGGTGCGCTGATCATGCAGGGCGATGCGCGTGCGGCCATGTCCGGTTCGGACGAGGAATTCAGCATGGATTTTTATAATTTCGATGATACGACCATCGACGTTGACGGATTTTTCGGTCCTGCAGGGCTGGCAAAACTCAATCAGGCCATGGCGCTGGTTGAGCAGTACCAGATACCGGTGCCGCCCGCCGGCGACCGCGGCGGCCTGACCGAATATCTCAACCCCTATAAGTCTCCCTACCGGCTTGAGCTTGCGGCCCCCGAGGATGATGAGACTGCGCGCGAGGCTTATGCTGATGCAGCGCTGCAGGCATTCAAGCTGTATCAGGATGCCTATTTTGAGGCCCTAGATAATGCCACCCAGGATGATGACGGGGATATCGTTCAGCGAAGAGCTACGGCGACAGCGTCGTTCATAGATTTGTTTGAAGCAGAAGATATCGCTGTTATGATTGGCAGGCTGCTGTTTGGCAAGGATGACTTTCCGCTGTATTTCAATGAGGGCTTCTGGCGCGAAGGCGCCTATGGCAGCCATACTACAAACCCGTAAATTGGAGGAATTGTCATGAAGAAAGTCGTAAGAAGTTATCGTCCAAGGCATGTATTGATTTTTTTAGCTTTAATGTGCACAGCATTGTTTTTGTTTGAATCGGCCTCAGCGCAGACTATTGATTTTTATAGGCAGCGCCAAAACCACGCTGAGGACATTCATGAAAACACCTGTTGCATTTGATGAAACCCTGCGGCACTATGAAACAGAGGGCGGCTCTATCGACCGGGGTGTCTACCAAGGGATACGATAGAAAAAATCGTCTTTTCCTCAATTAAAATAAAGCCGACCGGTGTAACTGAAGAGTCTGTTTTTATATTCCTCAAAGCTGGTTACGTGTACCCTGTATGTTGGGCGAATTAACCGTTTTTTGTTTATGAAACTTTTGATATTCGATTTCTTTTCTTCCGTTGCGGACCTGGTCATGAATCCGGAATATGGCCAAACAGCAGATGGCAGCCTGTAAAAAGCAGCTAAAGCAGCTGACATGGATGATATACTTAAAAGAACTGTGCGCGACAAGGCTGTTGAGTTTTCCTCGCTGGCTGTTTATGCATATTCGCCCTACAAAATGGTTGTCAGGGTGTCTAAGCGCGGCGCTCTAAAAATAGCCGACATTGTTGATGCTTATGGCAAAACCTTCATAGATTTTGCCACCAGACGGCCCCCCAACTTGAAGAGGGTCAGGCTCGCACCTATGCAACCCGAAAAATTAGCAGCGCTGCGTAAGCTGATGCGGGAAAACGATCCGGGCTACAAATATATGCTGCGGAGGTTTTTGGCGAAAGACAAAACAGAAGAAATTATGGATGTACTTTTTTAATTAGCCTCGCCAACGGGATATGTGGATTGAAGGTATCGCTTTAAAGCCCAAAAATAAGAACTATTAATTGGTTACATAAAAAAATAAGAAAAAAATCAGCTGTAGATTTATACATGCTTTTTTGTTATCTCTTTTTATTGTTTGAGTTATCCATAGCCGCTGCCTGCAACCCATAAAAGGCACTGCAGGCGCGGTTGTGGGGACCTCAACTGAGCAATAGCAATAGCACCCACAGATCTTCTTGGTAGATCCTTTAATTTAATTTTCAGCTTAACTCCTCAGCCACGTAGCCGGTTTAAAACTGATAAAAATTTTTGGGTTTTGAAGTTATACGGAATCCTGCTATTGAACCAAGGCAGGACTAACTTTTAGTAGTGATTACATAACCATAAACAGTTATAATGAAGACTATGGACGACGATATGCAAAAACTCTGCGGCTGGGTTGGCAAGATACTGAAGGTTGATCTGACGCATGAGCAGATCGAAATACTTGACACCATGGCCTATGCCGAAAAATTTCTGGGCGGCCTGGGGATCGGGCAGAAGCTGTACTGGGACCACGCTGCCTGGGGCGCCGATGCCTTTGACGAGCAGCAGCCCCTTATTTTCATGACCGGCCCGCTTGCGGCAACGCCTGCGCCCAGCGCGCCGCGGCTGTCCATCTGCGGCAAGTCGCCCTGCATCTATCCCGAAACATTCGTGAGCGCAAGCCTGGGCGGGTTTTTTGCCCCTGAGCTGAAGAAAGCCGGTTTTGACGGCATCATCGTTGTGGGCCGTGCAGACGGGGCAGTGCATATTCATATCGAGGACGGCAATGTCGAGATACGGGAGGCGTCGCAGCTCTGGGGCCTGGGGAATCTCACAACCCACGAGCTTTTGAAAAATCGAGTTCGGCAAAAATGTGCGCATTCTTTCCATCGGCCCGGGCGGAGAAAACCGCACGCGCTATGGCATTATCTATACGGATGTTGCGGGTGCGGCCTCCATGGGGTTCGGCTCGGTCATGGGCGCGAAAAACCTCAAGGCCATCACGGTGAAGGGCACGGGCTCGGTCGGCGTTGCCGACCCTGAGGCGGTCAAGCAGATACGCAAGCGTTTTTCCGAGATGACCGGCACGGGGTTTTACAACCTGTTCGGCAACCCCATTATACTGCCGGGCATGACGGTGGTGAAAAAGGCGCACTGCCACGGCTGCCCGCAGGGCTGCTGGCGCACAGTGCAGCAGAGCGCCTCGGGAGCGCAGGACATTCGCAAGTGCCAGACCAATCTTTTTTATGCCCTGTGGGACAGAAAGCTGCACGGCCAGATCACCGAGGCGAGCTTTCAGCGCTGCAACGCTTGCAAACGACTACGGCCTGTGCGTGCTTGATCTGGTGCAGCTCATGTTCTGGCTCGACAAATGCAATGAAGCAGGCGTTTTGACCGAAAAAGAAACGGGCCTGCCCATGGCGCAGATGGGAAGCACGGAGTTTTTAGAAGACCTGCTGAAAAAAATCTGCTCGCGCCGGGGATTTGGCAGCGTGCTTGCCGAGGGCGCAATCCGCGCGTCGGAAAATGTGGGCGGCGAGGCCCGCGAGATCACGCGCAATATGTTTACGCAGACGGGCCGGGCCATTGCCTACGGGCCCAAGGTGTTTGTGCTGTCGGCACTTATCTACGCCCTTGAACCGCGGCCCTTCATCACCGAATTGCATGAGGTGTGCGAGCCCCTCACCAAATGGGGCCGGTGGTACACGAAAACCGATGAGAAGTCCTATATGTCAACCGATGTCATCCGCCGGATCGGCAAAGCGTTCTGGGGCGGGGAAAAGGCGGTTGATTTTTCAACCTATGAAGGCAAGGCCCGCGCCTCGGCCCTCATTCAGAACCGGCAGTATATAAAAGAGTCGCTTGTCCTGTGCGATTTTGCCTGGCCGGTGTATGATGATGCTTCCACTGAAGATCATGTGGGAGATCCCGGGCTTGAAGGCAAGCTTCTGTCAGCGGTGACCGGCTGGAAAATTGATGAGGCGGGGCTGAACCGGTATGCCGAGCGCATCATTGCCCTGAACCGGGCAATACTTCTGCGTGAGGGCCGCCGGGGCAGGCAGGACGATATTTTGCCTGAATTCTTTTTTATCGAGCGCGACGAGTTCATCGCCGATGTGTTCGGCATGCACAACCCCCAGCTGCTGCTGCCGGGCTCGGGCGACGAGGTCATTTCGCGGCGCGGCAAGGCCGTTGACCGGCAGGGGTTTGAAAAGCTGCTGGACGACTATTACGGCCTGCGGGGCTGGGATGAAAAGACAGGCTATATAAAAAAAGAAACGCTTATAGACCTTGACCTTGCCGACTGCGTGGAGCCCCTGGGGGAGAAGGCGGTATAGGAGCATGTTTCAAAGTGCTTGGGGCACTCCGCTACGGCGGATTTGCCTACCCTGCGAGAGATTTTTTAATTCTAAAAAACGCTATGTACAGCGCCCCATAAACAAGGGGGCACTACTAGGATTTTATACGAAAAAACAAGACTATTTAATCCCCCTTTGCAAGGGGGCTCAGGGGGATTTTTTGAGCCTCTAAATCGTACCTCCTTTTGCTAATCGGGAATCACATGCTCCTGCAATGCCGGGCTTTGTACTAAGAATACTAGTAACGCCTGCTGATGCTCAAGGGTGTGTATACCCCGGTTAGGGAGGCGGTTTCGCTCCGGCGATTTAAGACTTTATTTTATTCAAGGAGTATGTTAAATACGTATGTCATTTTTTGAGAATACCGGCCTGCAGGAAAACGCCTATATCACCCGCGACGGGTTTTTCATGCGGGAGG
This sequence comes from uncultured delta proteobacterium, assembly GCA_963804955.1. Lineage (GTDB taxonomy): Bacteria > Desulfobacterota > WTBG01 > CAIYCZ01 > CAIRTM01 > CAIWCT01. Next base: position 10,923 of record CAWDSQ010000002.1, read on the forward strand.
CCATCGATCAGGCGCTGAAAGCCCGCGATGCCGGCGAAGTGCCGGTGGGTGCGGTGCTGGTGCAGGCAGGCAAAATAGTCGGCCGCGGCAGCAACTGCCCCATAGGCAGCCATGACCCCACAGCCCATGCAGAGATCATGGCTTTGCGGGCAGGCGGGCAGGAACTGGGCAATTACCGGCTTGTGGACACTGACCTGTATGTGACCCTCGAGCCCTGCATCATGTGCATGGGCGCTATCATTCACGCACAGGGTGCGGCGCCTTGTCTACGGGGCTCCGGACCTGCGGGTGGGGGCTGCCGGCACGGTGTTTGACTTTACCGGTGACGACAGATTGAATCACCGCGTTGAGGTGAAAGCGGGGGTTCTTGAGGATGCATGCCGCAAACTCATGCAGGACTTTTTTAAAGACAGACGTTAATGCGCAACGGAGAGATGGCCGAGCTGGCTGAAGGTGCACGACTGGAAATCGTGTGTGCGTCAAAAGCGCACCGAGGGTTCGAATCCCTCTCTCTCCGCCACGTTTTTTAAAGGCTCTTTTTGAAGAAAAAGATGGCCGGATCCCAAACAACTGATGACTTGCGAACCCCGCCAGGTCCGGAAGGAAGCAACGGTAGCAATGAGTTTGTGTGTTTGGTGTATCCGGCCTTTTTTGTTTAACAGTGATCCCGGCTGTGCATGAGAGCAGCAGTGTTTATTGCAGGTTGGGTTAAGCCCAGACAGAATCCATGGTGCAGGGTTTCGTTCAGACCAACCTGCTCAGAAACAACAGCAACGAGGAAGCACAGTGCATAAGGGTGAGCCCGACGAGGTGCTATAAAAAATTATGGCCTACAGAGTTCTAGCCCGCAAGTGCCGGCCGCAGACCTTTGACGAGGTTATCGGCCAGAAGCATGTGACCCGCACGCTCAGAAACGCCATCAAGGAGCAGCGCGTCGCTCATGCCTTCCTTTTTTCCGGGGAGCGGGGCGTGGGCAAGACCTCCATCGCGCGCATTCTTGCCAAGTGCCTCAACTGCCACAGCGGCCCCACGGCTGTGCCCTGCGGCGTCTGCCCCTCCTGCCTTGAAATCACGGGCGGCAACTGCATCGACGTGCATGAGATCGATGGCGCGTCCAATAACGGCGTTGACGATATCCGGCTGCTGCGGGAAAATGTCAAGTACATGCCCTCCCGCGACCGCAATAAAATCTACATCATCGACGAAGTGCATATGCTTTCGACATCGGCCTTTAATGCGCTGTTAAAAACGCTTGAAGAGCCTCCCGCGCATGTCGTTTTCATTTTCGCCACCACCGAGCCCCACAAAATACCCGATACGATTCTTTCGCGCTGCCTGCGCTTTGATTTCAAGCGGATACCCTCAGGGGACATTGTCGAACACCTCGGGTGCTATCGCGCAGGGGGAAAACGTTGCCATCAGCCGCCATGGCCTCATGCTTATCGCCCGCGAGGCCGACGGCAGCATGCGCGACGCGCAGACCATACTGGAGCGCGCCATCGCCTACTGCGGCATGGAGATAGGGGACGCAGACCTGCAGGACATGCTGGGGCATATCGACCGGCAGATCATCTGCCGCGTGCTGAAGGCCGTCATCGCCGAAGATGCCAAAGGCTGCATCGACGCCCTTGACGAGGTGTATCAGCTGGGCATCGATCTCAAGCAGTTTTATTTCAGCCTGCTTGAAACGCTGCGGGACATCATGATCCTCAAGTCCGTTAAGGACCCGGCCAGGCTTGTGGACGCTGCCGATGATGATATGGCGCAGCTGCAGGAGCTTGAAGCAGGCGTCACCCGCCAGGAGCTGCTGCGCATGTTCAGGCTCTGCTTTTCCTCGGAGAACGATATTGTCAGGTCATGCCCTTCCGCGGATCGCCCTGGAGGTGTGCCTGCTGGAAATGATGGAGCTGAAGCGGGCCCTGCCACTTGAGGAAATCATGGCGCAGCTTGAATCGCTGCAGAGCACCGGAGGCTTCGGGGCAGCAGCGACAGGCGTTTGCCCCTCCTGTGCCCCAGCGCAGCGCCCCGGCACCCGGCCGGCCTGCGGCGCAGCCGCAGGGAGGAACTCCTTCAGCAGGCCAGGCCGGCATGCCGGCAATCCCGTCGCCGGCGGCTGCCGGCACAGGCACCGAAGCTTTTTGTGCATTTATTAAGAAAAAGAGCCCTTCCATGGGATCCTGCATGGCCCATGGCAGCGTGGAAGTCGGCGCCGACGGCAGTATAAAGGTGCTTTTTCCAGCCGGCTCTTTTCATATGGACCAGCTCAAGGACGGGGAGAGCGAGGCGCGGCTCAAAGAGCTTGCCGCTGAATTTTTCGGAAAATCCGTTCCGGTGGCCATGAAGCACGGTGGCGAAAAAAAAAAGACCGCTGAGCATGTAGAAAAAGAACAGCGCCAGGTGACCCGCGAGCAGGTGCTCCATAACCCGGTGATTCGCAAAATCGTAGACACATTCAACGGCTCCATTGTGGACATACGTCCGCTGGCCGAAGGAGGTATAGATGAACTTAGGCAGCATTATGAAGCAGGCCCAGCAGATCCAGGAGCAGATGGCGAAGCTGAACAGTGAGCTTGAAGACCGGATCATCGAGACCAGCGTCGGCGGGGGCATGGTGACGGTCAGGGCAAACGGCAGGCAGGATATACTGTCGATAAAGATAGCGCCCGAGGTGGTTGATCCCCGGGATGTGGCCATGCTCGAGGACCTGGTGACGTCTGCCGTCAACGAAGCCCTGCGGCAGGCAAAAGAGATGATGCAGCAGGAGCTCGGGAAACTGACCGGCGGGCTGCGCATTCCCGGTCTCAACCTGTAAGCCATGACAGCGCAGAACCCCATACAGAGCCTGGTTGCAAGCCTTGCCCGGCTGCCGGGCATCGGCGAAAAGACGGCAACGCGGCTTGCGCTGTTTCTGGTCAACTGCCCCGAGGAGCACGCTCGCGAGCTTGCCCAAAGCATTATCGACGCGCGGGAAAAAATCTGCTTCTGCTCGCAGTGCTTCAACTATACCGAGCAGGAGCTTTGCTCGATCTGCGCCAACCCCGGCCGCGACAGCCATGTCGTCTGTGTGGTGGAGACGCCCGGCGATCTTCTGTCCATTGAGCGCACGGCTTCGTTTAAAGGCCGCTACCATGTGCTGCACGGCGTTATCTCGCCCCTGGACGGCATCGGGCCTGATCAGCTGCGCATCCGGGAGCTTGTTGAGCGCATCCGTGAGCAGCAGATACGCGAAGTTATCATGGCCACCAACCCGACCATGAACGGCAATGCCACCGCCGTGTATATCGCCGACAGGCTCAAGGACAGCGGGGCCACCGTGTACCGCATCGCCCAGGGCGTTCCTTCCGGAAGCGACATCGGCTACGCCGACCAGGTGACGCTCAGAAGCGCCCTTGACGGCAGGCGGGAGATGAAATAGCTTTTCTCATGCCGGCACCTGCAGCCTGACGGATAAGAGCCCGCTTCTTGCCGTGCAGAGGCAATCCTGAAAGGGAAAATGTGTCGACTAATTCAAGGGGGGGGGTTCCCCACTCACTCAAATAGATACACCTACCCGGCTTTAACATTGAATATTTCAAACAATACTATTAAGCCGCTTGGAACGTGCGGGCCGTAAAGAGTGCGCAGCCTGGGGCCCCATAGGCTTACTCTTTCTCGAAGAACCTCGATAGCACACATGGTAAGTCAACAACCTCGTATGGAGGGTCGAATTGATTTATTAATGTCATTTCGAATCCGCCACAGGCGGTGAGTGTCCGCAGGTTGCGCCACCGCGCATCAATCTTAAGCACTTGATTTTACTTGCTACAAAGATCTCTCCCGGAGCCTGCCCTGAGCAAAGCAGAAGGTCGACATAACAGCAAAGTTAATTGCGCACAGCCTGATAGGGGCTGGATTCAAGTGTGTTCCTATTGTTTGACATTGACAACTTTTTTGATATATTGAGCCAGCAGTGCACCAATGTTTACTAAAATGACAAATACGCTCATAAAAACAGCAGCTCAGCAGGGCTCCCTGGAGATATGAGACGCAGCAGAATCGGGGGCGAACTACTTAAAATCGTAGAGGACTAAGCATGGATTACCTCCCTTTCAACAAGCCGTATATGACTGGCAAGGAGCTTTTTTACATTGCCGAGGCGCATTTCAATGGTCATCTTTCCGGGGATGGAAATTTTACCAGTAAATGCAGTGCGTGGCTGGAGGCGCGGACAGGCGCGAACAAGGCGCTGCTCACGCATTCCTGCACTGCAGCGCTGGAAATGACAGCCATTCTGGCAGACATCAAAGCCGGAGATGAAGTCATCATGCCGTCGTATACCTTCGTTTCAACCGCCAACGCCTTTGTCGTGCGGGGTGGGCTCCCGGTTTTTGTAGACATTCGCCCCGATACGCTCAACATTGACGAGACTCTGATAGAGGCTGCCATCACGTCACGCACCAGGGCCATCGTTCCTGTTCATTATGCAGGGGTGGCCTGCAAGATGGATGTCATCATGGACATCGCGCGGCGTCATAATCTTTTTGTCATTGAAGATGCCGCGCAGGGCATCATGTCTACCGACCACGGCAGGCCGCTGGGCTCGATTGGCCATCTGGGCGCTTACTCGTTTCACGAGACCAAGAATATCATCGCCGGCGAGGGCGGCGCGCTGCTGGTCAACGACAAACGCTTTGCCGACCGCGCCGAAATCATCCGTGAAAAAGGCACCAACCGCAGCCAGTTTTTTCGCGGCCAGGTTGACAAGTACACCTGGGTGGATATCGGCTCCTCCTACCTGCCCGGTGAAGTTGTCGCGGCCTTCCTGTGGGCGCAGATGGAAGAAGCCGAGACCATCACGGAAAAGCGGCTGGCAATCTGGAACCTATATCATGAGGCCCTGGCGCCATTGGAGGCCAGAGGTGTGCTGCGCCGGCCCATCATCCCTGAAGGCTGCCGGCATAACGCCCATATGTATTACATTCTTCTGGAGAGCCTGGAGAAGCGCACCGATTTGATTAACCGCCTGAAGGATCAGCGCGTGAATGCGGTGTTTCACTATGTGCCGTTGCACAGCTCGCCGGCCGGCAGAAAATATGGTCGGGTTCACGGGAGAATGAATAATTCCGAATCGATATCAGATCGGTTGCTGCGGCTGCCGCTGTGGGTGGGGATGGACAATAAAATGGTAGAGCGCATAGTTAAAATTATTGAGTGCAACAGATGAAGTATCGGGAGTCTATCGGAGCAATTCCCGGGCGAGCAACGATATTTCCGCTCCGCTCAAAATAATCGACAAAGCACTATCGGCTGCTATCCTGCCGTTCTGTTATGAGGCCTGACGATACAGGTCAGCGGGGGCTCCTGGCAGGGGCAGATTGTTTTTCAGCAAGC
>CAWDSQ010000003.1:0-24844 GCA_963804955.1 uncultured delta proteobacterium
TTTCTGAAAAGCAGCCCAATGCTGATACAATGTCTGCCATGGAAAAGAAGATAGAACTGCTGGCGCCCGCGGGCGACTGCGATACCGGCATAGCAGCGATCAACTGCGGCGCCGATGCCGTCTATATCGGCGCTCAGCGCTTCGGCGCGCGCGAGGCCGCGGGCAACGCCCTGGCGGATATTGAAAAACTCTGCGCCCATGCCCACCGATACTGGGCTCGCGTGTATGCCGCCGTCAACACGATTCTGACCGATGAAGAGCTTGCCGCTGCGCAGGGTCTCATCCGGCAGCTGTATGAAACCGGCATTGATGCTCTCATCATACAGGACACGGGCCTGCTTGAGGTCGATCTTCCGCCCCTGCCACTGTTTGCCAGCACGCAGATGCACAATGCAACAGCCGAGAAAGTCGCCTTCCTGGAAAAGGTCGGCTTCTCCCGCGTAATCCTTGCCCGCGAGCTGAGCCTGCAGGATATTCGCGCCATACGGGCAGGCACGCGGGTTGAACTCGAATGCTTCGTGCACGGGTCGCTGTGCGTGGGCTACAGCGGCCGGTGCTTTATGAGCTATGCCATCGGCGGCCGCAGCGGCAACCGCGGCCAGTGCGCTCAGCCCTGCCGCAGGCGCTACCGCCTGCAGGACGCTGCCGGCAGAACCGTGCGCGAGCCAGCCCATTTTTTGTGCCTGAAGGATTTGAACCTTTCAGAAAATTTGGGCGCCCTTATTGATGCAGGCATCACCTCATTCAAGATTGAAGGCAGGCTCAAGGACATGGCCTATGTGATTAACACCGTGAGCAGCTACCGCCGCCGGCTGGACGCGCTGCTGGACGGCAAAAATCTGCGGGCAAGCTCCTCGGGGACTGCAGCGCCCGGCTTTGAGCCCGATCTTCATAAAACATTCAACCGCGGCTATACCCGGTACTTTCTTTCCGGCCCGGCACAAGACTGTTCGTCTATGGAAACACCGGCATTCCGGGGCGAACTGCTTGGACCCGTCAGCCGCATTGCCCCGAATCATATCGAAATAAAAACAAACAGAGAGCTTCACAACGGCGACGGCATGTGCTTTTTCGATGCACAGGGGCAGCTGCAGGGCACCAATATAAACACGGTGCAGGGCCGCATAATTGTTCCGGAAAAGCTGTCGGGCATTAATACGGGCATGCCTGTCTACAGAAACTATGACCATCCCTTCATGCAGCAGCTTAAAAAGCGCCCCGCGCGGCGCCATATAAGCGTTCGGCTTTGCCTTGGGGACAGCCCTGACGGCTTTGTGCTCAGTGCCTGCGACGAGGACGGCATCACCGCCCGGGCGGAACTTGCCGGGCGGAAGCAGCCGGCTGAGAAGCCGCAGCAGGCTGCCGCAACGATTGAAAAACAGCTCTCAAAGCTGGGGGATACCGGTTTTACCTGCTCTCAGGTGTCTATTGATATGCAGCAGATGTGTTTTCTGCCGGTGTCGGCGCTTAATGAGCTTCGGCGGGAGGTGATCGGGCTGCTTGCGGTTGCCCGTGAGCAGTCGCGGCCCGTTATGCGCGGCGGCGCGATGAGAAATGATGTCCCCTATCCTGAAAAGCATCTTCCCTATGAAGGCAATGTCCTCAATCAAATGGCGGCAAATTTTTACCGCCGCCATGGTGTTGAGAAGATTGAGCCTGCTGCCGAGTCGGGCCTTGACCTGCATGGCTGCTGTGTCATGACCTCGAAATACTGCATCAGGCGGGAGCTGGGCTGCTGCCCCGGGAAAGAAGCGGGGCGCGCTTTGCCGGAGGATCTTTTTCTGGTCGATCATGAAGGTCGCAGATTTGAGCTGCGCTTTGACTGCGGGCTCTGCGTGATGGAAATCTATTATGCCGGCTGACCCGTTGTGCTTTCCGCCTTTAAAAAAGGGCGCGTTGATTCCTTCCTGTTTGTAAAGGAGGTTGAGGGTGAATTTTTTGCCGCCTTTCTTATGAACAGCTGTACAACGGGATGCTTTTTGGGAGTGTTTTTTTAGCTGTTTGGGTGTAAAATTTTAATTAAAAAGCCGCGCTGCGCACTCGTGCCGCATAACGGCGTCAGGAACGGTATCAAAAATGCTGAAAAATTTCCCCCGTCTCCCCCTTGAAGGGAATTTTGATCTGACCTATCGACGCTATTTTAAAATAGCCGGCATAACCGTCTGCGTGGAAAGCGATCTGGATTTTCACACCGTCCCGTTCAAGAAAGAATTCGAGCCTTTTGCGGTAAAGGGCCCGGGAGAGGATACTGTTACTTTTCGCCACTATTTTGAATTGCCCAGCCTGAAAGGTAAAGACCTCGGTGTTGAGGTGTACCGCAAGGCGCCCTGGGCGATTTCGCACAAAAACGGCACCTGGTTCTATCTGGGCATTGCGACGCAACCGGATGATGACTCTCTACACCGCGTGGCGGTTTTTGAGCAGGACTATACGCGCGCAACTATTTACAGCCCGCCGGGTGATGAAGACACTATACGCGCCGACGGCTGGCCTTCTCTCTCTCTCTTTCCGACCGACCAGATATGGCTCGGCCCGCTGCTGGCCGCGCGCAGAGCGGTGCTGCTTCATTCCGCAGGGGTGATACTGCAGGGGCGGGGGCTGCTTTTTGTCGGGCATTCAACCGCGGGCAAGTCGACGACCATGACCCTGCTGAAGAACGCCACCGCAGGGGCGACCGGCGGGCCGCCCCTGCAATTCGAAATCCTCTGCGACGACCGCAATATCGTGCGGCGTTATGATGAGGGCTGGAGGGTGCACGGCACATGGAGCCACGGCGATGTTCCGGATGTATCCTCCGCTTCTGCGCCGCTGCGCGCGATACTGTTTCTCAAGAAAGACACAGTCAACAAAATTGTGCCGCTGACCGACCGCAAGGAAATCTGGAAGCGGTTGCTTGCAACCCTCATCAGGCCGATGATGACAGCGCAGTGGTGGCAGAAGGAGCTGGATGTGCTGGAGGGCATTGTCGGCGACGTGCCCTGCTACATCATGCATTTTAACAAAAGCGGCGCTATTGTGGCGGAACTGGAGCGCCTCACCCGATGAGCGGCTATGTCCGGCATATCAAGCAGCCAGAAAAAAATATCGCCTCGCGTTTGGAGTGCCTCGATATAGAACTGACTGAGCGCTGCAACAACGACTGCATACACTGCTGCATCAATCTGCCTGCCGGCGATGCTGAAGCGCGGGCGCGCGAGATGACCTCTGCCCAGGTCATGGATATTCTCAGCCAGGCTGCCGGCCTGGGCTGCATGCTGGTGCGCTTTACCGGAGGTGAGCCCCTTGTACGGCCCGACTTTGAGGAGCTGTACCTCGGCGCGCGCCGCCTGGGGATGAAGGTGCTGCTGTTTACCAATGCATGCCTGGTTACACCGCGCCTGGCTGATCTTTTTGCTCGCATCCCGCCGCTGGAGCAGATCGAGATAACGGTGTACGGCATGTGCCGGGATTCATATGAGGCTGTCACGCGCACGCCGGGTTCATTTATTCAATTCCGGCGCGGAGTGAACCTGCTGCTGGAGCGCAGTGTGCCGTTTATCGTTAAGTCTGCGCTGCTGCCGCCGAACCGTCACGAGATGGAAGCATTTGAGGTCTGGGCGCAGACGATTCCGTGGATGACGGGGCTGCCCGGCTATTCCATGCTGTTTGACCTGCGCAACCGCCGTGACAATGCGGATAAAAACCGCCTCATCGAGTCTCTGCGCCCGTCGCCGCAGGAGGCGCTGGCCGTGCTCACGCGCGACGAGCCGGCATACCGCAGGGAGATGACAGAGTTTGCCGCCAAATTTATGGGACCCTCCGGAGCCAAGCTGTTTGCCTGCGGCGCGGGACACGGCATATGCATCGATGCGTATGGGCGCGCCCAGCCGTGCATGGGCATTCGCGCGCCTGAGCTGACCTGCGATGTGGCCGGGTCCGGGGGCCATGGGTCTCTAAGGGATGCACTCGACTCTTTTGCCCGCCTCGCGGAACTGCATGCGGTCAACCCCGACTATCTGCGGCGCTGTGCTGCCTGCATCCTTAAAGGTTTGTGCGAGCAATGCCCTGCAAAATCCTGGGCCGAGCATGGCAATCTCGATACACCGGTTGAATATCTGTGTGAGGTGGCGCATGCTCAGGCGCGGTACCTGGGCTTGCTGGATGGAACAAACGGGGTGGGAAGTTGATGATCTTTGATGGTCTTTTTTCAATCCACACGCCCAGGGCCTTTAAACTTTTTTACAGTTAACATGCTTGAAAAAAAACATTTTTTATGTTATTTTATTTATAGGATATAATTTATCTATGCATTTCGTAATATGAAAACGTAATTAAATTATAGTGGCAATTATTTGAACCGATATATAGTACATTAATTAGTTAAATTTTTTCCATAAAAGGCTAAATTTTATTGGACAAATTTACTATTAGGAATTATTCTTAAAAAGAAAAGTTGGAAAATTTTATGCTGCACAGCTCCTTATGCAGAACGGCTACTGAGTAAAACAGGCTTTGAAGAGGAGTTCAGTTGTTTTACATATAATTTTTGCTGGCAGGTAATGCGCAAATATCTCCTGATCCATTAAAGGAAATATAATAATGGGAGGGAAAGAGATAGACAGGCATAGCAGGCCTCTAAAGCACGTGTGGCAGAAGCCGGAGCTGGTTGTGCTGGTGCGAAACAAGCCGGAGAGACAACTGAGGGCCTGCAAGGTCAAGTAGGGCCCTGTGGCCGGTCATATTGAACAGAGCTTGTAACGGATCAGGATGCGGAGGCTTTTGCAGCACGGGTGGTAAAACCTAACAGCCTTTCTGTGTGTGATGGGTTTTGGCAGAGTCGATATAAGGGGCTGGGTATGCGCTGCGGGAATATAATATATTTTATACCTGCGTGATGCCCGCGCAGGAGACTTTTTATGAGATGTGGAAGAAAAAAGACCATATGGATGCCAAACAACAACCGGAACAAACAGCCCTGGCATAAAAAAAGAGCATGCATGCTGCCGGACAAAAAACCATGGCAGAGGCCGGAACTGATTGTGCTCGTGCGCAGCAAACCGGAGGAGGCTGTTCTAGGTATTTGCAAAAATCCAAGCTGCAGGCCTCTTAAGGTTCAAAATGCAACGAGGGCCGGTCGGTGCAGTCTTATCTCCGCTTCCTAACCCCCCAACGGGGATCTTTGTGGTTTTAACCAACTGGCTATATGTGAGGCAGAAAAGGGGTATATTCGCAGGTAACGTTTTTACCAACTTCCTTATGGACAACGGAGAGAATTTTTTTGTAATGAGGGCTAAAAGGGGAGGCTGTGCTGCCCTCTTATTTTTTTCTGAAACTGCACGGAGGGGCTTCATGAGAAATTATCATACCACAGTACGTGTCATGTGAAAAGAGCAGGTGGCTGAAAATCTGTGGCGCAGGTAATCCCCCGGGATGCGTTTCCTGCGGCTGCAATGATACGTAACTCCAAATGGAAAATTTCTTCAGACATCAATGCCCCCCTACTGCAAACCAAACAGTCATACTTCTCCGACACATGCGGCCGGATTTGATAAGACACAATCTGACGAGGAGGGCTTGTTGCCATGCAATCACCTGTTACGCTGGAGACCGTCTGCGAACCATCGGAAGACGTGGTGGCCCGCGAGATTGAGGGAGATATTGTCATTGTTCCTCTGGTGGCGGGAATATGTGATGCGGAGGATGAACTGTATACGCTGAACCCGACCGCAAAAGCCGTTTGGGACATGCTGGATGGACAGCGGACTCTGGGCCAGGTGTCTGCAGCCCTGACGCGGGAGTTCGACGCCCCGCAGTCTGAGATTGAGGCCGACGTGCTCGGCTTTGCTGCAGAAATGGCGCGGCGGGGCATTCTTGCTGCAAAGTCTCTTTCATGAGCATGCGAAACGGTTCTGAGCCTTCTGTGTTCGTATCGCAAGGCGGCCAGCTGCGTCTGTCCAATTGCGGGCAATTGCAATTATTGCGCGGCGCGGCGGAACGAGGCGTGCCCCTGCGCATGATGGTGCGTGGCTTCAGCATGACACCCTGTATCTGCGACGAAGACGTGGTGACCATTGTGCCCATAACCGGCAGCGGGCCCCGCGTGGGCGAGGTAGCTGCATGTGTTGTTCCGGACACGGGACGCCTGGCCATACATCGTGTCATCGCCCGGTTGGGGGAGGGCTGTATCATGCGCGGCGATAATGCCTCTGAGTCCGATGGCATCATTGCCCGCGAAAATATTATCGGCAGGGTGACCTGCGTAACACGCCGGGGTCGGGCAGTGCGCTTCGGCCTGGGGGCGGAAGGTGCATTGATTGCCGTGCTGAACCGGGGGGACGCGCTGATGCGCTTAAAAATGCTGCTGCGTTTGCCCCGCCGCGCTGCCGGGATTGCTGTACGCTGGCTGCAGTCCCGTGCCGTGTACCGTGCAATCGGCAAACGCTCTGTGCAGCGCATTGATATTGTGGCGGCAGGTCCCGATGATGTGATGGCTGTGCATCGCTATCTCAATCCAGGCGAGCAATATAGCATGGATGATAATCAGCCGAACGTGACGGACTGGGTGGCCAAAGCGGGCGCGAAGGTTATTGGCTTTGTGCAGTGCGTGTACCATCCTGAGAGCCATTCCCCCTGGGCAGGGTACTGGCTTTTTTCCCTGATAGTCTGGAGATGGTATCGCGGCCTTGGTATCGGTGAGGCTTTGACCATGCGCGTTATCGAACATGCCAGGGCTCAAGGCGCCCCAGCGCTGTTTCTTGTTGTTTATGACGACAACGGCAGCGCGATTTGCACGTATCGTAAACTGGGCTTTGAGCATATTATTCTGCCGGCGCTTGAGCCGGACCTTGCAGCTGAGGCGCAACAGTTCGGGCGGCGGCGCATCATTATGTGCAGGCGCCTGGGCGTTTGCTGATGAGCGACACAAGGTGACGCATGTCCACAACCATAGAAATTCAGCAATTTAAACTCTGGGACAGGCTGCAGGCCAAGCGGGCCCCGGTTTCTTTCGATCTTGAAATAACGGCGCGCTGCAACAACGACTGCCGGCACTGCTACATTAACCTGCCGGCCGGTGATCCTGCTGCGCAGGCCTCCGAGCTCACCGTAGCTGAGATTCTAGCCATAGCCCGCGATGCTGCCGGCATGGGCGCCATATGGTGCCTGCTGACCGGCGGCGAACCCCTGCTGCGCGAAGACTTTGCCGAGCTGTATCTCGGCCTCAAGCGCCTCGGCCTGCTGGTTTCGGTGTTCACGAATGCCTGCCTGATCACCTCTGCACATGTGGATTTATTTCAGAAATACCCGCCGCGCGATATCGAGGTGACGGCCTACGGGGTAACGCGCGAAACCTATGAGCATGTCACCCGTCGACCAGGTTCGTTCAAAGCTTTTCTTCACGGCCTTGACCTGCTGCTGCGCAGCGGGCTCAAGGTGCGCCTCAAGGCCATGGCGATGCAATCCAACCTGCACGAGCATAGCGCCATTGCTGACTTCTGCCGCGCACGGACAAAAGATTTTTTTCGCTTCGATCCCCAGCTGCACCTGCGCTTTGACGGCGACCCGGCGCGCAATGCTGAAATAAGCGCGGAGCGGTTAACGCCGGAACAAATTGCCGCCCTCGAATATGCTGATGAAAAGCGGTTTGGCGCATTGCAGAAAACCTGCGAGACCCTTATTAAAAAAGAGTTCGCCTGCGCGGGCTGCAATCATCTTTTCCTTTGCGGGGCGGGCGAAGGCAGCTTCACTGTCAGCTATGACGGCAGGTTCAGGCTTTGCTCCTCGCTGTGGGCACCAGGGACGACCTGTGATCTGCGTGCCGGCACGCTGAGAGAGGCCTGGGAGCGGTTCGTGCCGCAGGTGCGTGACCTGCGCAGCGCCAACCCTCAGTTCCTGGAGACATGCAGCCGCTGCGAGCTTGTCGACATTTGCCTCTGGTGCCCGGCCCATGCCCATCTCGAGACCGGCATGATGGACGGTGCAACGCCCTACTTTTGCGCTGTAGCCCATGCCCGCGCCGCCCTGCTGAAGGTGGCAGGGAGGAATCCGTGAGAGCAGACATTGCCCGTAAGCTGCGCGGCATAATGAAGCTGCATCGCGCTTTGCGTTTAGTCTGGCAGAGCGTTCCCGGCTGGACATGTGCAAGCATTGTGCTGATTGTTTTTCAGGGGATCCTGCCGCTGATCTCGTTATATCTCATGAAACTGATCGTTGACGGCGTGACCGGCAGTATCGGATCTGCCGGCAGCGCCAGGGCCTTCGCGGAGATCGGCCTGCTTATTTTTTGTGCAGGAGCCGTCGGCCTTGCGACTGTTCTGTGCAGGTCTCTGGCGGAAATAGTCAAAGAGACGCAGGGCAGGGTGGTAACAGATCATGTGGCCGATATGATCCATGCTAAATCGGTTGAAGTGGATCTTGAGTATTACGATAATCCGGACTATCACGATACACTTCACCTTGCTCAGCAGGAAGCCCCGTATCGGCCTATACATATTGTCAACAGCCTCACCCAGCTGTTCCAGGGCGGCATTTCCCTGTGTGCCGTCGCAGGGCTGCTCATCTATTTCCATTGGGCCATTGCGCTTATTCTTTTTGTGGCACTGGTGCCGGGTATTTTTGTCCGGCTCAAATATGCCGACCAAATGTACAAGTGGCATAAGGACAGGACAAAGACCGAGAGAAAAGCCGATTATTTTCACTGGATGCTCATTGACGGCTCCCACGCAAAGGAGATACGGCTGTTCAGCCTTGGCCCCTTGTTTATGGACTGGTACCGCACTCTCAGCGCCCGTCTGAGAAGGGAAAAGCTGTCTATCAGCACGCGGCGCGCTTTGTTTGAACTGATAACCCAGACATGCGGCATTCTTGCCCTTTTCGGCTCATTTGCCTTTATTGCGCACAGGGCGCTTGCGGGAGCGATGACCTTAGGCGATATGGTGATGTACTACCAGGCTTTTCAGCGGGCACAGGGCTGCCTGCAGGAGGTTCTCACGAGCCTGGCGGGTCTCTATGAAGACAGTCTCTTTCTTTCGCACTTCTATGAATTTCTTGATTTGAAACCAAAGGTTGCAGATCCCCTGTCGCCGGCGGCATTTCCGGAGACCATGGAGAAAGGCATTGTGTTCAGCAGGGTGTGCTTTCGCTATCCGGGAAATCCGAAACCCGTCCTCAAGGACATAGACCTTCGCATAGAGCCCGGGCAGGTTATTGCCCTGGTTGGTGCAAACGGCTCCGGGAAAACGACGCTGGTAAAGCTGCTATGCCGGCTCTACGATCCGGCAAGCGGCACTATCGCGCTGGATGGTATCGATCTCAGGCAGTTTGATGTGCGTGCTTTAAGGAAGCATTTCAGCGTTATTTTTCAGGACTACATTCATTACCATCTTACGGCCCGCGAAAATATCTGGCTCGGCAACATCGATGGTGACCCGGGTGATGAAGCGATTCGTGCCGCGGCTGAACAGACAGGAGTCATGCCGGCTGTCAGCAGGCTTCAAAAGGGCTTTGATACGCAACTGGGCTGCCTTTTTGAAGACGGCGAAGAGCTCAGTATCGGCGAGTGGCAGAAGATTGCCCTGGCACGGGCTTTTTACAGCAATGCCGGCCTGATTATCCTGGATGAGCCGACAAGTTCAATGGATGCAAAGGCGGAGCATGAGGTGTTCAATGCCTTCCGCAAGCTTCTTCACGGACGAACGGCGGTGCTTATCAGCCACCGGTTCTCAACCGTAAGGATGGCCGATTATATTTATGTGCTGGATCATGGAAGCATACTTGAGCACGGCACCCATGACGGACTGATCGGCAGGGGGGGCAAATACGCGCGCCTTTTTGACATGCAGGCGCAGCATTACCGGTAACCATGATGACCATGATGGTGGTGCAGAGGGTATGGATCCTGCGCTGAGCTTATTACTGAGCTTTTTCAGACAAGATACGGCCGAAGGGGCGATCCGGGAATTGAGCGGACTCACGGATAGCACCTGGGACAGGCTCCTTGCTGCTTCGCTGCACCATGGCCTCACCCCGCTGCTGTATCACAGGATCAAGCCGTTTTTTGCCGCAGGCTGCGTGCCGTCGCAGGTGCAGCAGCGGCTGAAAGAAATATACTTTCAGGCCGCCGCACGGAACATGCGGCTGTATAGAGAATTAGCACAGGTAGTGCGCGCCTGTAACGCCGCAGGCCTTCCCGTCATCCTGCTGAAGGGCGCGCACCTTGCCGAGGCCGTGTACGGCAATATTGCGCTTCGGCCGATGGCCGATGTCGACCTGCTGGTGAAGCAGGCCGACCTGATGCGGGTCCATGATATACTGATTGGACAGGGCTATGCCCTTGCTGCAAAAAGTGACGCGGCATGCTCTGTGGTGAGGCATATGCCCCCCTTTAAGAAGGATGGGGTTCCGCGTATCGAGCTTCATTACACTATTGCCGGCCGGCCGTTTTCCGGCAGGCTCGATCCTGGAGAGTTGTGGGAGCGGGCCCGCAAGGTCTCGCTGCAGGGGGCCGAAGCATGGGCATTATGCCCCGAGGATTTGCTTCTCCATCTCTGCCTGCATACCTGCATGTCCCATGGCCTGGATAATGGGATCATGGCATTGCTGGATGTTTCCCATGTCATTTCCCATTACGAAAAAGAGCTTGACTGGGAGCAACTGATACGAAGAGCAGGCACCTGGGGCGCGGACAAGTGCGTTTATCTTGTTGCACATCTGGCCGGGAGGCTCCTTGGCGTATCTATCCCCGAGCACATACGCCGCGGCATGGAGGCTTACCCTGACAGCACTCAAGCTGCGCTGCTTGCCGAGGAGCTCCTGCTGGGTGAAAGCACACCGATAGCATCAAGCGTGGCAAGGTTGTTCAGCGGCGACAGGCTGTTGGATAACCTCCTGTATGGCATCCGGCAGGCTTTTCCACCAAGGGAAACGATAGCGTCAATGTATCCGCGGGCCGGCCATCCATTCCGGCTGTATGCCCAGTATGTTTTTCGCATTGCAGGGATATTGAAAAGACATGCGAGAACCGTATGGTTTTTGTTGCTGCGTAATAAAGAGATGCGGGGGTTCGTCCACATTGAAAATAAGAAGAATGCGCTTAAAGACTGGTTTCTTATGAATGACACAAACCATTTCAAAAAGAACCTGCGGCCGCATTTATAAAAAGCATTCAATTTACATCAACTGCAATACATGGTATGCATATATGCAAAGAACATACTGGATATCCAGGCGGCATGCACTGGATGCATCGATTGTACCGGAGGAAACCACGGTCTTTTTATCATTGATCAGGCGGCTGCGCAAGGTCTTTTGAGCAGTGCTCGTCTTAAACCGTACGACAGGATACCAGTATAGTACAATGGCCGGGAACACTACACCCAGCACAGTTTGATACCAGTGCCGGTGGGGGACAAAAAACGGGATTTTTATACAGGCAGACTGTAGCATCAGTGTGCCGGAGAGCTTTTTAAGGAGGTTTTTTTATACCATGGAAAATGTTGATCAGGCTTGGGATATCGGCAGTGTTTTACGGGTAATTATAAAACGACGATGGGTTATTATCGGAGTTTTTATTTTTGTCGGGGCCCTGCGAATCATGTCGTCATACGGGGAAAATCCTGTATATCAAGCAACGGCAACCATAACAATTGAAAAGGAAAATGCCAATATTGTAACGCTTCAGGATTTTTTCAACTCGGATGCATACAGCGGCGAGTATTATCAGACCCAGTATAAGGTGCTGGGAAGCCTGACAATGGCACGGAAGGTTCTGGCAAAACTAAGGGCTGATAAGAACGACAGGTTTTTTCAAAAGGACGATATAAAAAACACAGGCAAGGAGGGTGTGGCAGAACAAGCTGTTTCCGACGATGTTCTCGCTCTGACTGTACAGGGTGGCTTAAAGGTATCGCCTGACAAGAACAGCCGCGTTGTCTATATCCAGTATGAGTCAGAAGACCCTGTCGGCGCAGCCACACTGGCTAACACATACGTTGAGACCTATATTGATTATGCGTATGAGACCAAGCTTGAGGCTGTGCAGAATGCGGTCAAATGGCTTAATGACAATTTGGAAGCCGAGAGGAAAAAAGTTGAGGCAGCGGAGCTGTCCCGGTTGACCTATAAGCAGGAGTACGGCATCGTTGCAGATGCCTTAACCGATCCGGAGCCGATAGCAGTGCCGAAATTGTCTGAGCTCACTGCACAGGTTGCTGCAGCCGAAAAAGCCAGGGTTGAGGCCGAAACCCGCTACAAACAAGCCGCAGCATTTGCAGACAACCCCGCTATGCGCGCCCCTGTTCCCGAAGCGTTTAAAAATGATCTGTTTCAGAAGCTCAGGAGCATGGAGGACGGGCTTGCGCAGCGCAAGGCTGAGCAGTCAAAAAAATATGATGCGGATCACCCGAAAAGGCTGGACATAGAAGCCCAATTGGCAGACCTTCAGGCCAAAAAAGAGCAGGAAATAAATCGTGTCGTTACTGCCCTGAAAGATGCATACGAGAGCGCCCTTGCGAAAGAGCATTCTTTACAGGAAGAACTTGCCGCACAAAAGAAGACGGCTCTGGAATTCAATCAAAAAGCTGTCGAGTACATGGGGCTGCGTCGTGATGCGCTGAGCGCCCAGGACATGTACAGCATTCTGCTCAAAAGGTTTAAAGAAATATCTGTCGCGGAAAATATAAAAATGGACAATATCCGTTTTATAGACAAAGCAGAAGTGCCGTTCTTTCCGATCAGACCCAAAAGGGGGCGTGATATATTTCTTGCATGCCTGTTAGGGTTTCTCTGTGCTTTCTCCGTGGCGTTTCTTCTGGAGTATTTAGATCAGAACATCAATCTGCCTGAGGATATTAAAAACCACTTACACATTCCCTCCCTCGGCATAATTCCTCTGTGCGCAGAACCATCGGCAGAGGGGACCGAACACTACCTGGAAACGATAAATGCCCCGCGGTCGCAAAGCAGTGAGAGCTACAGGGGCATACGGACAAATATCCTTTTTTCCTTAGCGGAAAAAGAGCCCCAGTCGATTCTTGTTACAAGCGCTCTGGCTCAGGAGGGGAAGACTACAACTGCAGCCAATCTTGCGATTGTCATGGCGCAATACGGCTATAAAGTTGTTTTGATTGACAGCGATTTTCACCGGCCTCGAGTGCGCAAGCTCTTTAGTGTCCCGCAAGAAGAGGGCTTGTCGAATCTTCTGGTCGGCAATAAGGAAATAAAAGAAGCATTGTTTGAAACCTATGTCAAAAATCTGTATGTTATTCCATCCGGGCCTATTCCTCCAAATCCTTCCGAAATACTTGGCAGTAAAAGAATGCAGGTTTTGGTGTCGCAGCTTAAATTGCGTTTCAATAAGATTATTATTGACTCCTCGCCTATTGTCCCCTTGTCGGATTCTTTAGTGATGGCAAAGTCGGTTGATGGCGTTGTGCTGGTTGTGCGAGCAGGCAAAACTCCCCGAAAAGTTGTCAGGACTGCGGTGGAAAAATTTGATGGCATAAACGCCCCGATACTTGGCGCCGTTCTGAATAGCGTTGATATTAAAAATGCCGGATACTATTACTCTCGTCAGTACTATGGCTATTCATATGGGGTTGATGGCCAGAACGAGAAGGGTGGAAAATCATTAATAAAAAAGCTAAAAAAAATGGTCCCCTTTTTTAGCAGGAAGGTGTAAAAAGCCCCGGCAGCCTCGATTAGCCGCATGGCTTCAGCATCCGTATGAGAACCGGGGCCATCCTGAGTCGCGATATCTTCAGGCGGCACTGCAGGTGCAAGCCTATGGCGGACCTGTCGCATACCGCTACGTCCGCTTGAACCGCCGTTCAAGCTCCTGCCGGGTAATGATAAAAAAGGTAGGCCTGCCATGGGGGCAGACATGGGGGTTCTCAGCGGCGCCGAGCCGCTTTACCAGATGCTCCATTTCGGGCACACACAAAGCCTTGCCTGCCTTCACCGCGTAGGTTTTGCAGGCAAGAATGGCTGCAAGCTCCTGCAGGCGGCCCTCGAATGCTTTTGCCGCATGGCTCTCCATCAACTCATGGAGCGTATCCCGCACCACAACCGCCGGATCAATGTCCGTCATGCAGGCAGGCACGGCATCGATTGAATAGCTGCCGCCCCCGAGGGTATTTATGCCGAAGCCGAGCTGCTGAAAGTAGCCAACGGCGCCCTCCATGATAGGCCCTTCCTGTATGCCCAGATGCAGCGTGACCGGGAAAATCATTTTCTGTGCCGCACCCGTACTCTGCTTCAGAGAGGCCAGCAGCTCTTCGTACAAAATCCGCTCATGTGCCGCATGCTGGTCAAACACGGCAATCTCTCCGTCTTTTTCAGCAATAATATACATGCCCAGCACCTGGCCGGTCACCCTGACCGAGTCGAACGGATGAGCGTCGGCGCGCTGACGGCTGATGGCCTCTTCGAGCAGGATGGCAGCCGGGGGTCTGCTGCTCCAGGCGCCTTCTCCTGCGGGAACAGTTGTTTTTTCCTGTGTCAGCCAGGTCGTCGAGTCCTCCCGCAGCAAGTTGAAACGTAAAGGAGGGCTACTGTCGACTGCGTGTTCGCGCAGCAAATCCTGGGGCATGCGGCTGGAGGGTACTTCAAGAAAAAAACCTTTGCCATGCAGCTCCTTTTTTATTGCCTGCACAATAAGGTCCTGAAAATAGCTTTCCGTCCGCAGCCGCACCTCGCGCTTGGCAGGATGCACATTCACATCGACAAAATCGTGCGGGATGCCGAGAAAGAGAAAGGCAACAGGAAAACGGCCCCGGGGCAGAAACTCGCTATAGGAGCGGGTAAGGGCCATGCTGAGACCCGCAGACTGCACCGGTCTGCCATTGATGAAGAACTTCTGCCCGGTGCGGTTTACGCGCGTGGTGTCGGGGGCGCTTACATAGCCATCAAGTTTGAAATCGGTTTTGTCGATGGTGACGCGGTACAGCTTTTCGAAAACGTCGGGCGAATACAGCTGGCCGATGCGCTCAAGAAGGCCCGGGCATGCCGGGTAGTCGGCAACAATGTCATTGTTGCGGCGCAGGGTAAAGGAGACGTCGCTGCGGGAAAGGCAGATGGTCATGAATATCTCGGCAATGGCATTGTATTCTGCCGGGTCGGATTTCAAAAATTTCCGGCGGGCAGGCGTATTGAAAAAAAGATCCGCAACCTCCAGTGTCGTGCCGGGCTCCGCCACGCACTGGCTTACAGACTCGACAACGCCGCCTGGGCTTTTAATAATGGTTGCGGCGTCATCGCAGGGCCTGCGGGTGATGAGCGTGAGGCGCGATACCGATGCGATGCTCGGCAGGGCTTCGCCCCGGAAGCCCAGTGTGGCGATGCGCTCAATATCATCGGCATCGGTGATTTTGCTGGTGGCATGCCGCAGCAGGCAGGTTCGGGCATCGTCGGCGTCCATGCCGCAACCGTCATCTTTTATCCGGATAAGCCCCTTGCCGCCATAGCCCACCCATACAGCGATGGTCCGCGCTCCGGCGTCAAGCGAGTTTTCAACCAGTTCCTTCACTATGGACGCGGGGCGCTCGACAACTTCGCCCGCGGCAATTTTATTGGCAACAATTTCTGAGAGGACCTGTATAGTTCCCATAATTTATTCGCCCAATACTTTCCAAAAATTTTTGCGAACAGAAACGCTGCGCAACAGCTGCTCCCTGCAGGTCTGCACAAACTGCCCGTCGTCGCGATAGGCGCGCAGGAACAGTTGAGTATCTTCTTCATACACGGGCACACCCTTGCCTGCAAGCTTTATCATGGACCTGCCGAAGCGAACTATGTTTGCCATGCGCAGGGCATCGCTCAGCAGGTCAAGGCGCTGCGACTTGTCCCAGTCGATGATGTAGAGGCTTTCCGGCCTGGCGGCATCGACGAGAATGTTTTTCATGTTCAGATCAGCATGAAAAAATCCATGGTCGTGCATGAGCCTGACGGCAGCAGCTGCGCGTTCAAGCACGGCCTTTTTATCCTCCGCAAAACCGTCTGCTGCTGCGCGGCCCCGCAGATAGGCTGGCAGATCAATGCAGCCGGGCAGCTCTCTGGTAAAAAGAAAGCAGCGGTAGAGCGGGACTGCCGCTTTGATGCTGACCGCGGCAAGAACCTCCACCGTGGGGATGCCGCTGCGCGCGGCCTCAGCGGTTATGGCAAGTTCATCAAAGGACCGCTCCCCGTCAAGATACAGGTCGCGGTTGATGAACCGTAGAAGCCCGCCGCGCAGATACCGCCGTGCCATCATGCGCTCACCCGGGAACCCGTTTACGGGCAGTGAAGGTACGGCTCCCCTGCCGGAGGGCCACTGCTGCGGATCGGCAGAGCGCAGCAGTTTTTCAGGATCGTCAATTCCCTGGCCGAGCAGGCAGTCGCGGTAGCGCTCGTGCAGGGCAATGGACGTGCGGCCTTTCGTTATCAGCTCGTATCCTGGAGGCAGGACAAACATTGCATGCATCCTTACAGTTCAATCATATCAGCCACCATGTTTCCGATGGCAAGGCATGAAGTGAGGCCCGGCGACTCGATGCCGATGAGGTTAATGAAGCCCGGCAGCCCCTTATCAGCCTCATGGCGGATGACAAAGTCCCTGGCCGGAGTGCCGGGCGCCTGCAGCTTGGGCCGTATGCCAGCGGTATCCGGCTGCAGGTCGTCACGCGAGAGAAACGGCAGATAGTCCTTTACGCCGTCGTAAAATTCCCGGGCATGGCCCGGATCGACATCATAGTCAAGCCCGTCAACATAGAAGGCATTGGGCCCGAGCTTTGTCATGCCGTCAAGTGATTTTGTCACATGAATGCCAAGGCCCAGCAGATCCTTGTACGGCGGCGGGTAGACAAGATGGCTGACAAGCTGCCCCTTTGACGGCGGTATGCGAAAATATTCACCTTTGCAGTAATAGAGCCGGTAGCCTGCCGCAGCACTATCAATGCCGGCAGATGCGGCAATGCGCTCGGCGCCGAGGCCTGCGCAGTTGACAACCCAGGAGCAGCGCAGGATGTCCTGCGCCGAATCGGGGCAGAGAAAATATACGTCATACCCATCGGCTGCCTTGTCGATGCCGATAACCTCATGGCGGCAGGCAACAGTCGCGCCCTGCTCAGCAGCGCGCCAGGCAAGCCTGGCCGTAAGGCCGTGGGAGTCGATAATGCCGGTTGAGGGCGACCAGAGAGCGCTTATGGCCTCCACATGGGGCTCCAGGGCCTGCACCTGTCGTGCGGTCAAGAAGCTCCAGATCGTCAACGCCATTGAGCATGCCGCAGTTCATCAGGTCATCGAGTGTAGCGGCTTCTTCAGGGCTTTTGGCGACAATCAGCTTGCCGATACGGCGGTGGGGAACATTCCAGCGCCGGCAGAAATGATAGAGCAGGTTTTTGCCCTCCACGCAGAGCCGCGCCCTGAGAGAGCCGCGGGCATAGTAGATGCCGGCATGGATTACTTCGCTGGAACGGCTTGAGGTTTCCTGCCCGCATGCGGTATTGCGCTCAAGCAGCGCAACTGACCGGCCAGGAAACCTCCGGGCCAGTTCAGCGGCAACGGCTAGCCCTACGACGCCGCCGCCGATAATAACGCTGTCTACGGTCTGCATGATTTTAACCCCTGCCTCGGAAACACCGGCAACGAGGCTATCACAGAAGCCTGCTGCGGGGCAACAGGAAGATAGAAAGGGCGCTGCAGGACAATAGCTGCCGGTCTTTTGTTAAAAGGCTTGAATGATTATTTTTTGTTATATATACTTACTCCAGGTAAATCGCAATAAACCCATTCAGGGAGCCAGGCATGCTGGAGAAAAAAACCATTATTGCTCTGAGTGTGGGCACAGCCATTGTGCTTCTGTATATCCTCAATATGCTCTACTTTTCGCTGCTGCCCGATTATTTTACTGTTGATAAAAAGACCGGTTCGCCGCCGGGTATAGCTTTTATCAATACGACGATAAGCCTGATGGACAATGAGCTCACCATCAGCAGCGGCGGCTGGCTGCCCAATGATACGGCCCTGTCGCCCACCTGGCTGCTTGACAATAAGCAGAATTTTCAGCTCGGCGTGCTTGAAGTGGTGCGCTACAATACCCGCGTGCTGCGCGACGGCCTGTCGCGCCAGCGCAGCACCGACTCAATCGATGCCGATTGCGACAAGGCCTTCACCAGCTTCAGCAATGATCCTTTGAAATGGATATTCCCCAGCGCCGAGGGCAAATATCAGGAGGGCATCGATCGCCTTGAAAACTACCGACTGCATCTTGAATCCGGCAGCGCATATTTTTATCCCCGCAGCGACAATCTCATTCAGCTGCTGGAGCAGTATGCCTCGCTGCTGGGCGGGGTGAATACGCGCCTGCTGAATGCCTCGCGCACGCGATCGACCACCCCTGACAATGCCTCTGAGACTTCAGGTATGCCCCGGTATACCCGGGTGCCGTGGCTGAAAATCGACGATAATTTTTACTTTGCCCGCGGCGTGGGTTATGGCTTATATCAGATGTTTAAAGCCGTCCGGGTTGATTTTGCGCAGGTTCTGAAAGACAAAAACGCCGATATCATCATAGCTGAAATTATTGCCTCCCTTGAGGAAACCGCCTTTGACCCGCTGGTGGTCACCAATGGGGGCAAAAGCGGCATATTTGCCAGCCACAGCAGCAACCTGCGCGTTTTTCTGGATGATGCGCGGCAGAAGATCAATTCTCTTGTCAACATCCTTGCTCAGGGCTGACGGCCCGCGAGGCATTTCCGTTGACACCCGGGCCGTTCTTCGCCTATACTTTAGCCCTACTTAGTGTCTGAACGAAAAGTCATTTTTTTGTTGGATTAAGCCCGAAAGAACCCGTTGGGTTTCGTACCTCAACCCAACCTTGCGCAAAAAACAAATGCTTACGAAAAAGCACTGTCATAAGGGCGAACCCAACAAATGTATGGTTCGGGGTTTTCGTTCAGGCACTACTTACAACCCCGACGTGTAGCAGCATGCAGCCATGACTGAAAAAAAAGGACATGAAGACCCCCTGCAATTTGCCGCTCTGGTTGCCCACCAGCTGCGCTCGCCTGTCGGCGCGGCTGCATCGCTGCTCAAAACGATACTGGGCGAGTATGCAGGCCGCCTCAATTCAAAGCAGAAAGATCTGGTATCACGGGCGGACAGGCGCATCGAGGAGGCGCTTGATGCCGTAACCAGGATGCTGGCCATTGTGCGGCCGGAAACAAGCGGCGGCGACGGCAACTCCATATGCGAAGCCGCAGCCGTGGTGCGCCGCGTGCAGCAGCAGCTGACTGAGGAAGCCCGGGCCGCCATATAGCCCTGAGTCTCGATATTCTGATCGAGCCCGCCTATATACGCATAGCCGAATCCGGTTTTGCCGAGGTGCTCAATGCCCTGGTGAACAATGCACTGAAATACACCCCCGATAATGGTAAGGTTCGCCTGACACTCGCTTGCCTCGTGCCAGAATGACTCCATTTGTATTTCCGTGGCTGATTCGGGCATCGGCGTGCCCGATGACCAGCGCGAAAGGATATTCGAGCCCTTCTACCGTTCGGCAAGCGCTCAGAACACGACCCTGCCGGGCGTGGGCCTCGGGCTTGCCTTTGTTAAGGCTGTGGTTGATGCCGCCGGCGGCAGAATCTCGGTGCAGAAGGCCGATCTCGGCGGGGCTGAGTTTTCCATGGTGCTGCCCCGCATTGCCGACGACCAGGTCCCCCGGGAGTCGGAGCTGTTTGACCAGGACCGCATGAAGGTGGTCATCATCGGCGGCGTTGCTGCGGGTCCCAAGGTTGCATCAAAGGTCATTCGCCTCCAGCCTGAAACCGCCGTTACCATCATTGAGCGGGGCGAGTTTCTCTCCTATGCCGGCTGCGGCCTTCCCTACTATGTTTCGGGCATCGTGAAGGACCAGAAGGAGCTCATGAGCACGCCTCTCGGGTGCGTGCGCGACCCTGTTTTTTTTCAAAATCTGAAAAATGTGAATGTTTTGAACCGAACCGAGGCCCTTGAAATCGACCGCGCGGCCAAGCGCGTGCGCATCAAAAATCTTATTTCATCCAGGGAAAGCTGGATCAGCTATGACAAGCTTGTGCTGGCTACCGGCGCCACACCCATCATACCGCCTCTGCCCGGCGCGTATTTGAACAATATCTATACCCTGCACGGCGTGCGCGATGCCGAAGGCGTGCGCACCCATCTTGCAAGCCGAAAGGCGCGCGATGTAGTTATCGTCGGCGGCGGCCTCATCGGCGTTGAAATGACTGAAGCGCTGGTGGCCCGCGGCTGCCGCGTGACTATCGTTGAGGCCCTGAATCAGATCATGCGCACCCTTGACTGGGAAATGGCGCAGCTGCTGGAGCTGCACATGGAGGCAAATGGCGTGCGCGTCATGACCGATACCCGCGTCATGTCATTTGCCGGCTCTGAGTTTGTTGAGGGCGTGGTGACCGACAAGGCTACGCTGCCGGCCGATATGGTGATACTCGGGGTGGGCGTAAGCCCCCAGGTGGAGCTTGCCCGCAATGCAGGCCTTGAAATCGGCCCCACGCAGGCCATCAGGGTCGACAACCGCATGCTCACCTCCGATCCCGACATATTTGCCGCAGGCGACTGCGTGGAAAATATCGACATCATTACCGGGCAGCCCATATACGTGCCCATGGGCTCAACGGCCAATAAACAGGGCCGCATTGCGGCCGTCAATATTTGCGGCGGTAACGATACCTTTCCCGGTGTGCTCGGCACCGTGGTCTGCAAGGTGTTTGAGTACTGTATCGCCCGGACAGGGCTTACCGAGGCCGATGCCCGCGATGCAGGCTTTGATGTGGTGACGGTGCTTACCGGCGCGTCCGACCGCGAGCATTTTATGCCCAATGCCAAACCACTGATGCTGAAATTGATTGTCGACGCGCCGTCGCGGCGGCTTCTGGGTGTGCAGGCGGCAGGGCCGGGGCAGGGCGACAAGCGTATCGATGTGGCAACGACCGCTATCACTGCAGGCATGACGGTGGATCAGATCGCCAATCTCGATCTCTGCTATGCTCCGCCGTATTCCCTTGCTATGGACAATCTCATCACCGGCGCCAATATTGCCAAGAACAAGCTTGACGGCGTTTTTGAGAGCATCAGCCCCATGGAGGTGCATGCCAAGATGCAGCGCCATGAGGATTTCGTGATGCTGGACGTGAGCTCGCCGCAGGAGTACGAAGAAGTGCGTCTGCCCGGCTCGATGCATATTCCCTCGGGCGCCCTGCGCTCCCGGCTTTCGGAAATCCCGAAAGACAAAGACATAGTGGCGTTTTGCCGCTTGTCGATCCGCGGCTATGAGGCCGCACTTATTCTTAAGGCCGCAGGGTTTTCAAGGGTGCGCGTCATGGACGGCGGCATTGTGATGTGGCCCTATGAGAGGGTTCATGGGATGAAGTAAAAAGGGCAGTCTCCTTGTCTGTTTTTGGTATAAAAAAAGCCTGTCGTGATTCATGGCAGGCTTTTTGTTTTTTCTTTGATGGAGCATTTTTCATTATTTTGTAGCCGCAGTTTATGTGCAGGGCAGGCCCGTTCGTGGTGAGCACGTAGAACCATGAACGGAAAGTCACCTTTCGACCCTTCGCCAAGCTCAGGGCTTAGGGCGAACGTAGAGGGTTTTCAGAAGAGAGTTTTTTATGAAGGCTACACTATTTAGAAAAATGCTCCGGCACCAGCTGCAAGATGACGACACATGACTTGCACAGGGACATGCCGCAAAGGGAATCCGTGATGAGCGGCTCAGTAAAAAATTGACAACAGGTCCAATGTTTACTACTAAGAAATACGCATTATCCAGAAGGGAAATGCCGGCTGTGCAGAAAAGCCCCTATCCTGCATGTGCTCAAAGGAAAAAGTCTGCGTTTTTACAGCCGTTGATTCATCCCCCTGCGAACCATGCTTTCACAGGGTTAAGGGCACTGAAACAATTGAACAGTAACTGAAAAGGAGGGTTTTAATATGAAAATCATATTGAGTTTATGTGTTCTCATTGCCGGGCTATGCGTGTTTTCCATGCCTGCTGCCGCCCATATGCCAAATGTTGAACGCCGGGATTTGACAGAAAAATGGCCTTTTAGAATCAAGGGGACTATAGAAAAGGGTCAGGCCGTTTACGCCTATCTCAATTCAGGCAGCGATATCGATGTGTACCGGTTTACCGTTCCCCAAAAGGAGATCAGCGAAAAAGGCAGCGTGACCCTGCGCGTCAGGGTGAATGTCCCTGCCTGTGAGGGTGGGCCGGAATTTTTACCATGGCTGGCCATTGTCGGTCAGGGGCTGCCGGCGCCAACAGAAGATATCCCCTTTACATTGCCTGAAGGCTATGGGGCAATTGTCATAAAAAATACGGAGCCGGGAGCGGAAAGAAACTTTTTCTATGAGCAGTACAGTAAAAAGTCCTATTACATTACGGATTACTATGACTATACGATAACCGCGCCCGGAACCTGGTATTTATATTACTGGGACCCTTATAACGTTGGCGGCGATTATCTGGCCCTCTGGGGCGTGAAAGATTCTTTTGATCCCGGGGACGGGCTTAAAATGCTCATCAACCTGCCGGGAATCTTGAGTGACCGCGTTATGCATGCTGAATGCGAATGGATCATCCCGGACAATGCCACCGCGGCAGCAAGCAGCTGTCTGAACTAGCTGTTTTGAGCTTAAGAGTCTTATCTGCTGCAGGAACGCCTGTACTAAAGGTCTTTTTTTTAGGTTGGGTTCATCCGCTCCGGCGGAAAACCCTGTAAATAATATGGTTCAAATTTTTCATTCAGCCGCTTATTAACTGCTGGATGGGAAAAAGATCGGAGCATCTCATGCTGGAACTGCTCACAAACCCAGAAGCCTGGATAGCGCTCGGAACGTTGACAGCCCTGGAGATTGTACTGGGCATAGACAATATTATTTTTATTTCTATTCTTGTAGGCCGCCTTCCCGAGAATCAGCGTGCTTTCGCAAGGCGCATGGGGCTCGGGCTGGCCATGATCAGCCGTCTGGCTCTGCTGTTTTCCATTGCCTGGGTTTTGAAGCTGACCGAGCCGTGGTTTGTAATCTTCAATCAGGAAATTTCAGGCCGCGATATTATTCTTATCGGGGGCGGGCTGTTTCTTCTTGCCAAGGCGACGCATGAAATACACAACAGCCTGGAAGGCATAGAGGATACGGCCGGCATTGCTGTCGCCGCAAGCATAGGCATGGTGCTGGTGCAGATCACGGTGCTGGATATTGTTTTTTCGCTGGATTCAGTGATAACGGCTGTCGGCCTTGGCGGGCATTTTGCCGTTATGGCGACAGCCATCATCCTGGCGGTAGGGGTCATGCTGTTTGCCGCAAAATCCATAGGGGATTTCGTTGATGAGCATCCGACGGTTAAGGTTCTGGCTCTTTCGTTTCTTATTTTAGTGGGCGTCACGCTGATGGTGGAAGGATTTGATGTGCATGTACCTAAGGGCTATATCTATTTTGCCATGGCGTTTTCAGTGGTCGTGGAGATGCTCAATATCCGCATGCGGAATAAACGGGCTGAGCCGGTCAGGCTGCACAAGCAGCTGCACGATAGTGAAGAGGGAAAAATTTAATCCGGCCAGCCAGATGGCTGACAGTGCCGCCGGGCGATCGCAATGATCTCACGGCTGTACTGCGCGGAGCAGAGGATTTTTCAACGACCGCGTCCGTGTTATTTGTTTTTCCAGTCATCAAGGTAATAATTTGACAGCACTGTCTTCAGTTTTCCTGAAGCCCGTAATTCATCAAGGCCCTGCGAAAAAACAGCTGCCTCAGCTTTGCAGTCAGGGCAGAACCCAATATACAGTTTTGCCGGCTCTTCCGCAATGCCCGCACTTTGTAACTTGCGGGCGCACTTCATGCTGTAAGCTTTGTACGTAACGACATTTCGATCATCGATCAGTGCCTTAATTTTACCTTCAAGCAGCATGACCATCAATTCTTTCAGCGGACTCGTGCCGCCGATTTCCACAAGCATGTTTTTTTTTAAAAGCGTATCGCGCAGGTCAAAGGCATACCCCTGGGCAATTCCGACTTTGCCGCCGAGGGCGGCAAGGGATTTATCGGGATTTTCAGGATCAAATTGCCATTTGTTCTCCGTCAGTACAAAGAAGCAACTCGTGTTGACGGTGATTTCATTCTGCGGGTATTGAAATTTCTTTTTCCCCGACGGGTCATCTTTTTTTTCTGTTTCTTCCCCTTCTTCTTTATCCATGCCGATAGCGCCGGACATTTTGCCCTGCAGGGCATCGGACTTTGCCTGTTCCCAGGGCATCATTTTGTAGTCAACTTCGTAACCCTTTTTTTCAAAAATGATTTTTGCCAGCTCAATCACATAGCCGGGCTTAGCGGAGCCGGGTTCGCAGTTATACGGGCACCATTCGTCAGCCGCGAGAACAACCTTCTTTTTTACCTGAGCGGTCTTGTTGTCTTGAGCACAGGCGGTGTTCGGCGGGAGGATGATTGAACAGGCAAAAATGATGACTGCCGCAAGAAACAAGTTTGGTGCCGTGAGACAAGAAAACCCTTTTTTCATTATCGCGCCTCTATGCTGGTCGGGTTTGAATCGTTATTGTATTTTCGGCATAAAAATGACAAAACATGACCATATTTTAGAACATCTTCACAGAAAGTTCTCCCGAGCAATTGTCAACGGTCACGTCGTAGATATCCCCCACCTCCTGATTGCTGCCGTTAACCAGCACCAGGGCGATGATGAGTCTTTTGTTTAAAGCCGCCCTTATAAGTGTTTCTACGCTCGGGGTGCCCCAGTCGATGTCGGTTGCCTTTGAAAAAGAAGAGTTTGCATCTCCCCGGATGATAAAAGCCTGCAGCTGCATGACAGTATTCATCACCTTGC
>CAWDSQ010000004.1:0-14498 GCA_963804955.1 uncultured delta proteobacterium
GCGCCGGCCATGGTATTGTGGTCTGTTATGGCAATTGCGGCGATGCCGAGGCGCCGGGCTGCTCTCTCGATTTGTTTCGGGCTCAGGCGCGCGCACAGCGAGTGGCTTGTGTGAACATGCAGGTCAACCTTTATTTTCATGCTCGCTACAGCTCCTGCTGAACCCGGTCGATAAGCGCCTGCATTGAAGAGTGAAATGCCGGGCACCGCGGACAGGTATCGTGCAGGTAGCTCTTCCACTGCAGCTGTTGCTCCCGGCTCATTGCTTTGAGTTCCGGCAGCCAGTCGTATTCCCAGCAGCTTTTGTCATGGGTAAGCGCCGGGCAGGGAATGCCTTTTTTTGCCATGCAGGTTGGATTCAACTTGCTGCACTGATTTGCCATGGTCTGCTCCCGAATATTATGAAGTTTTTTTTATATGCTTCAGGTCAAAGTGATCCCGCAGACGGTTTGCCGCCGTGAGCAGATCACCGTCGCGGCCCACTGCTTTAACCAGTTGCCCGGTAGACAGGTGCAGTAGCTGAGCTGCAGTGCTCAGACTCCCTCTGGAGGCAAAAAGCGCATCAAGCACGGCCGCGCACACCTGCGGATACAGCGGGTTCCGGGCGTTTATCCGCACGGGTACGTCAGCAGAAAAAATTTCCCGCACGCTTTCGTGAAGCATAAAATTTACGCTTCGCACCTGCAGAGCAAGGGCCATACGGAGCCGGCCCAAAGCTTTGTTTTTATTTTCGTGCTGCGACCTGCGTTCTTCGCCCGTAACGGTCACGCCCGTGGGGAGATGCGTCAGCCGCACGGCGCTATAGGTGCGGTTGCGGTGCTGGCCGCCCGGCCCCGAAGCTATATAGGTATCCACGCGACACTGCTGCAGCAGGTGCCCGTCATCAGAGGCTAGCATGTTCAAAGCCCCGCCCTCACGCACAATCATTTCCTTCACGCCCGGCCCCGCTGAAAAACGCTTTAAGCCCCTGCCCGGCAGGGCAGCCAACGGCTTCAACTAAAAGAGTAGCTGTATTATGATGGGGTTGCAATAAAAAATTGTCCTTTGGCCAAAATCCGGGGGGCAGCAAAACCAGGGGTCAGTATTCAGAAGCCGGCAGTAAGAAAGTATGGAAAGAAGTTCGGTGTTATGAGTTCGGTGTTGGGAGTGAAAAGTTCAAGGTTAAAAAAGGGAAAGTTTGAAGCGCAGGGATCCGCCGTGGCGGACGGATTTCTTTTTTAATGGACTGGTAGAATATCCACGGATAGATTGATGCTGAGGCGAAAATACCGGCATTGAAAAAAATCATTCATCGTATGGTAAAAATTTTTCAATAATTCCGGTAGTCATACGAGAAACCCGGTGAAATATTGATGGCTGCGGGCGATATGGTTTGGGCAGCATGTCAAGTGCAATTTCAGACTCGTCTCGGTCAAATTCAAAAGTATCAGAAAGATACTGTATAATCTGTTCTCTGTTCATGCCGCGCATGTGTAAGGCATAAATTGAATATAATATTTTTCGTGCATAAATGTCCTGATGTTCTATAAAATCATAAAACATAATTTTATACCCACTTTAAGCTAATAAAGAAGACTTGTTTAATATATTTAGTGATTATAAAAAAAATTTCAACCCTTTTTTGCAACAATCTGCAATTTTATCCGAATTATACCAGTACGCAGACTACAGTATCCGTGCAGAGCGTCAAATTGATTACTGATTAAAGTATGATTAGCTCGGAGGTGATAGCGGTGCACGACTCAGGATCGCAGACGCTCGTGCATTAAAAACAGTGTTTATTTTCCCGGTCGGATGGCAGGGATATAACCGGGTTCTATCGTCTGCAGGACTTCGCTGCTGCGCAATGGCCGGGTCGCCCGTCCGGTCATGCTCAGTAGAAATGTTGCGCTGCTCGTCTGGTTGAGACCTCCATGTGAAGAGGCCATGTCGATAAAGGCTCTAAAGAGCGGATATCCGCTCATGTATCCATCATTGAGAGTTATCATCAGGTCGGACGGGCAAATGACAATGCCGTGAAAGGCATCCCATATCCGTGGGGGAGCATTGGGCCATTCATGGTCAGCCGTTGCTGCAAACCAGTCGTCTGCTGAGGCATACCCTTCCGCATCAGCTTTTCCGGCCATAGCCAGCAAAGCGTGTATCGGCTGGTAGCCCAGTACATCCCGGTCAATGACAACATAGCGTAGTTTGCCGCCTTTTTTTTCTATGGCTGCCGAGCCCCTGTTGTCACGCACGATAACCCTGTCGCCTTGCATATATAGTGCAAGCTGCATCTGAGTCTTCTGCAGCAGTACGTCGGCAACAGCCGCCGGTCGCTGCGTATGTATGCCCGCATAGGTGACCAGGCCTTCCGTGTCGATAACGATATCGGTATCCGACTGGATTTTGTCCCTCACGGTAAATCCTGCCTCGTTTAAAATATTTTTTATAGATACGAACTGCGACGGCATGAGGTTGTGGCCGTGGTCGGCCAGTATGGAAATTTTAAGGGCCCCCTGACGCTCCCATAAAAGCTGAAGGCACAGACGCTCTATTTCGCGCAGGCAGTCATCGACGCCCTGCCTGCCATATCTGCAGACCATGGCTGCGGAACTGACAACATACGCCAGCGTTACCCGGTCCGTGCTTTGGTCGAGGGTCTGCTTGATGCTTTCCAATTCGCGGTTGAATGTCTTGCGCGTGTTTACAAACCCCAGCCCTTCCCTCATATAGTCGGCGTTGTAGTGCAGGCAGCGCTGCCAGGCCGTCTCTCCGCCCGTGGCAGCATCCCAGAAACGATTACATATCCGATTGATGCGCTGATCGTAGAAATAATTGTTTGTTCCCGCCAGCGGAGGGGCCTGCAGTATCTGGTTGAAAATAACGGCGCTCAGCGTCGGAAAGGGCGCGATCACCTTCTGAGGTGGTGGAAACCAACTGAAATGGCCGGCAGTGTAATAATCGAGCATGCACTGATAGGGGATCGAATCCAACAGAATAATCAGATGGGGGACACTGTCTGTCTCATAGTCATTAATGCGGTATATCCGGGCATAGCGGCCGTCTTCTTTATTGGCATAGGCAAGAGCGGTCGTCCGGTTGTCAGAATCGGCCTGCAGCGCAAAGTCGGCCTTGCCATTGCCGTTGACATCATAGCGGATTTCCTGCGGCGTTCGGGAAAGCGGGGCCTCGGGAAAAAACAGGTTTTTTGAGGAGACGCACCCCAAAGTGCAGATGCATAGGATTACCGTGAGCACCTTTGAAACCAGCCGTATAAAAACAGCCTGGTCTGAACCAGCTCTTTGCTTCTTAACCAAACCTGCAATCTCCCGTATCATATGGCTGTTGTATGCCAGCGGAATTCAATTTGCAAGAACGATGTGTGTTTGGTACTGTCTGTCCTTAAATCGCCTTGCGCAGAGTGGAGGGAACTTTTTTTCTATACGCGCATGCATGACAGGCCAAAGTACGGTTGATTTGTCATTCTGTGCGCAACGGTTGCCATCTTCATATTTATCTGTTCTGCGCAACTTGCTAGAAGAAGGTCTCATGAAGTCATAAAGGATTAAAAACAACTGTCATTGCGAACGAAGTGAGCAATCTCTGCCGCGTCGCGGAGTTTATCCTGAGCAGTGCCGAAGGGCTCCTCGCAAGGCGTACCGATGCTTTTTACAAAGGCATCAAAATTAAGTTGCACAGGACAGCTGTAAAAAGCTGAAAACAGCGTGCCCGGGGATACCCGCTTAAGAAAAATATTGAGAGAATAGAGCTCCCGTGACAAAACTACTACTGGTCTCTGCCAATCAGTATACCGACCCCTCACCTGTTTACCCGCTGGGCATTTCATATCTTGAAACCTATCTGAGAGAGAAAATACCCGGGCTCGAGACTCAGTTGTTTGATTTTGCGGTAAACAGCCCCGCCGATTATGCGGATTATCTGCAGACATATACTCCTGACTATGTCGGCATTTCGCTGCGCAATGTTGATGATGTGAATGTTTACCGGCAGGAAAGCTTCTTCCAGCACTACAGCGGCATCATCGACACCACGCGGCGGTGCAGCCGGAGCATTATCATTATCGGCGGGCCCGGCTATTCCATCTATCCCCGCCTGCTTTTTGAATATCTGAAGCCCGACTTTGCCATTTATGGGGAAGGCGAAGAGAGTTTTTATGAACTATTGAAGGCTCTGGAGAGCAAGGCGGACTATGCTGCTGTTGAAGGGCTGGTCTATACAGACAATAGTGCGACCCTGGTGAATGAAAAGAAGCGCTATTGCCCTGATCCGAAAGTCTGCTTTAACAAAAGGCTTCTTGACTTTTACTGGAAGCACGGCGGCATGCTCAATATACAGACCAAACGCGGCTGCCCGTATGCGTGCATCTATTGCACCTATCCTTTAATTGAAGGTAGCACGGTCCGTACGCTCGATGCCGGCAGAGTTGCCGACACGCTGGCGGACCTTTATTTCAAAAAAAAGATCGACTATGTTTTTTTTACCGATTCGGTCTTCAATATCAATAATGCCTACAACCTCGAGCTGGCCGAGCGCATGATCAGCAAAAAGATGGGCCTCAAATGGGGCGGCTATTTTAACTTTTCAAACCTCGATGAAAAATTATTGCGGGTTTTTAAGAAGGCGGGCCTTGCCCACATTGAGTTCGGCACAGACGCGCTGTCTGATACCACTCTCAAGAAGTACGGTAAACATTTTACGGTTGCTGATATACTTGACGTATCCAAGACATGCAACCGGCTAAAGATCGACAGCGCCCATTTTCTTATACTGGGCGGCTACGGAGAAACTGAAGACACTCTGAATGAAACCTTTGAAAACTCAAAGAAAATAGAGCGGACCGTGTTCTTCCCTTTTGTAGGCATGCGCATGTATCCCGGTACAAAGCTTTCTGCCCTTGCACTTCAGGAAAACAAAATCAGCAAAGACAATAGTCTGCTTCATCCCACGTACTATGTCTCGGATAAAGTGAATATTTCCCTCTTGAAAGAAAAGGCAAAAAAAACCGGCCGGCAATGGATATTCCCCGATGAGGATATGACAGGGGTGAAGCAGCGGCTGCGATCACGAGGCAAAAAGGGTCCGCTCTGGGAGTATTTGCTGCGTTAGCAGTTTGTTGAAAAAATTATTAACTACAGTTAACTTCAGGCTGTTCAAAAATGCTCAGATGCAAGGCGCGCGCAATTATGCGAATGAGGCGTACTTTTTCGTACGCCGCAGTGAAGCATGATGAGCGCAACGCAGCAGATGGGCGTTTTTCAACAGCCTGCTAGGACCTCTTGCGGAGAACTTTATATTGACACCCAAAAGCCCGGGGCCTATATTCGCCTCATCCCAAAACGAGATTCTATCCGTCGAGACCCAATGACTAAAGCAAGGGTTCCAGAGACAAAAGCTACGCTTTCAGGTCGCGTCTATGCCGAAGCCTATGACCGGATGCAGGCAAATCTCCGGGAGAAGGGATGGCTTGAGACAGAGGAGCTTCTGCTCAATGGCAGTGTGACTGGCTGTGCTCTGGAGGTCGGATCGGGACCCGGCTATCTCGGGCTGGACTTGCTGCTGCAAACGAAGGATACCCGCCTCATCGGTCTTGACATAAGCCCGGACATGGTCGCGATAGCCAGGAACCACATGCAGGAATTAGGCCTTGCCGGCCGCGCCGAATACCTTCTTGGCTCTGCTGAGGCCATTCCCTTTGAGGACAATGCCTTTGACGCGGTATTTACCAGCCGCTCGCTGCATGAGTGGCTTAATCCATGTACGACATTCACCGAGCTTTGGCGGGTGCTCAAGCCCGGAGGAAGATTATATGTGTCCGATCTGCGCAGGGACCTGTCACGCTCGGCCTGCAACTTTCTTGAGCAAAGGGTGAATTCCGAAGAAATCAGGGAAACTCTCCGGGCCTCAATCGGCGCTGCCTATACCAGGACAGAGGTGCTGGCTGTCCTCACTATGGCAGGACTCGCCGATTGCGAGGTTGTCGAAACATCGTTCGGTTTGCGAGTGACGGGAATGAAGCCGGTTTGATCCGCGCTTTTGGAGAACGGCCATGAAATTGAGTGTTGCTGCTAATTGGGACATCGAACTTCTTGACGGACTCGCGCATATTCCCGAGGTGGCTTCGGTCTATGCAAAGCTGCCCTATGACCTCGTGGGTGGAGGCAGGGCTGGCTCCGTGCTGCCTTCAGTGGACCTTGCTGCTGCCGCCGCTTATATCCGGGAAGCCCATAAGCGCGGCTTGTCGTTCAGTTACCTTCTTAATGCCCCGTGTCTGGGGAATCTTGAGCAGACGCAGGAGGGCAAAGAGCGCCTGCTCGCGTTTGTCGGTCAATTAGTTGAACTCGGGGTTGACAATGTGTCGATCTCGAACTTAGCGCTTGTGTCGCTGGTTCGGCGCAACTACCCGGACTTGAGCATCCGCGGAAGCGTGCTTAGCTGGCCCACCAATCTGCCCAGATTGAAGTATCAGGAATCCCTTGGCGTCGATCCGCTGCTCCTGCCATACAGTGAGTTTAACCGCGACTTCCCGGCGCTTGAGCGCGTCAGCGCAAACCTCTCATGCGGCATTGTGCTTTTTGTCAACATTGCATGCATCTATCATTGCCATTACCTGGCCGAGCACGCATGCAGCGTGGGGCATGCCTCCCAGGAGAATCAGAACGGCAAAAAAACGAACTCCCTGCTTGATTCCTACCTGTGGCAGTGTACCCGCCGGCGATTAGTACAGCCGGAGCTCTTCCTCTCAAGCCGCTGGATCCGTCCGGAGGATTTACACCGGTACGAGGCCCTGGGATTCGAGGAGTTTAAGATCATTGATCGATCGCGCTCCACGGCATGGCTTTTGCGTGCCACAAAGGCCTATGCTTCCCGGCATTATGACGGAAACCTGCTTGATATTCTCTCCATCGAGATGCTGGGAGATCCTAACGGCTTTCACCCAAGTATCGAGGAGCAGAGCCGAAAAAGCCTGTTCCAGCTCGACAGGGAAGAGCGGCGCCTGCAGCTTCGAATGTTCAGGTTGCGGCAGCGCCTGCTGGCTCTTAACGTCACCATCGACAACGGACTGCTTTCGGATTTTTTAGAGGGTTTCGGGAAAATCCGGTGCGAGGAGACCTTCTGCGATGACTGCCGCTACTGCCATCGCTACGCCGAGCGCGCTGTGCGCTTCGATCGCGACGAAGCGGCGCGCCTCGTGGCTGAAATCGACGAGCTCGTCGACGATTTCATGACAGCAAAGATGTAACCCCCGGCTCTCCTGTTGTATCTTTTCTAATTTTTTTAGTGCATGTTCATAACGCACCGTCTGCCGCAGCCTCATGAAGGAAGACGCTGCCGTGTTGACAGTGGGGGGCTTTTTGTCTATAGTGTGGCGACAATCGCAAATTATACATGCAGGGCGCTTGAAAGCATGATGAAGAAGCTGGTTCGAAACGGCCTGGAAAAGCTTGCACGCAAGCCGTATATCCAGCGCATTCTGCAGGAGGAGCTTGACCTGCGCTGCCTTAAGCGTCGGCCTACGGCCCGCGAGCAGTTCGGCATTGTCCTTGTGCTGTTCAGCTATGTAATCGGTTGGCCGGCGGTTGCTTTGTTCGGATTTCTCGCCCTGTATCTCAAGCAACCCCTGGTTCTTATCATCGGCGGGCCGCTTATTTACGGTTTTTCACATATCGTTTTTTTTGCGGGTATGTATATTGCCGGAAAGGATTACACCAAACTGTTTATAAAATGGTCCGTTAAAAAAATATGCGAAAAGATTGCACCCGGCGCTCCGGTGCTGCCGGCAGATGCTGCAAAAGCCCAGTGATGCATACATGGAAGACCACATGGAAGAACTTATACAGGAACTCAAAGTCAAAATTGTCGAGACGCTCAATCTCATCAGCATAACCCCGGACAGCATCGATGCAGACGCCCTGCTTGTGGGCGGTGAGCTGGGCCTTGACTCCATCGATGTGCTTGAGCTGGTGATGATGGTTGAAAAGGATTATGGCCTTCGGATCGACAGCAAGGAGCTCGGCATCAGGGTCTTTGCCTCCCTCAAGGCCCTGGCGGACTATATCCACAAGAACCGGCCGGAGACGAGCCCTTGAGCAGCATGCGGGTATTTGTCACCTCTCTCGGAATCATAAGCCCTCTCGGCAAAAACGCCATAGAAACATGTGCAGCTCTCACAGAATCGACATGCGGACTCGCGCCGCTTTCTCTCTTCCCCTCCTCCGTTGAGCCTCCCCTGCCGGCAGGGGAAATCAAATGCCTTCTGTCCGATGATGTCGCCCCGCACGCACGGCCTTGCGCTTATTGCAGCCCGTGAGGCTATGGCCGGTGTCGCCGGCCCCCCCGATGCCATCGTTGTGGGTGTTACAACGGGCGGCATGCCCGCAAGCGAGCCCCTTTTAAAAAGCGGCGCTGCCGACCCAGGCATGTATTCCCTGCATGGGGCTGGAACGGTTGCCCATTATGTGGCTGAAGCGCTCGGCTGTCAGGGCCCGGTGCTGACCGTGTCAACGGCCTGCTCCTCAAGCATGGCGGCTTTGAAATTAGCAGTTGAGCTTCTGCGAAGCGGCAGGGCGCGGCGTGTGCTTGCCGGAGGCGCTGACGGCCTGTGCCGTTTGACCTATTATGGTTTTCATTCCCTGCAGCTGGTCGATCCGGCAGGCGCCCGGCCTTTTGATAAAGACCGGCGGGGCATGAGTCTCGGTGAAGGAGCTGCCATGCTTTTCTTAGAGGCTGCCGCGGAGCCGCCGGCAGGGGCGCTGGCTGAGGTTCTTGGCGTTGGCCTGAGCTGCGATGCCTATCACCCCGCAGCTCCTCACCCTGATGGCGACGGGCGCTCTCCGCGCCATGCAGCAGGCCCTTTCTGCGGCTGGACTGCAAGCCTCTGAAATAGAGTATATTAATCTGCACGGCACCGGAACCCCAGACAATGATCTGGCCGAGGCGCGGGCAGTGCATGCCCTCTTCGACCTGTCCCCCCTGCCGCCGGTTTCATCTCTTAAGGGCGCCATCGGGCATACCCTGGGCGCAGCCGGTGCGGTCAATGCGGCAGTGTCTGTGCTGTGTATCAGCCACGGCATCATACCGGCCAATACCGGCTGCCGCGAACCTGATCCGGCTGTGCACCTAAAGCCTGTTGCTGCGCCGCTGCGCAGGCCCGTTGCAGCTGGTGCTTTCCAATGCTTTCGGCTTTGGCGGCAACAATGCATCAATCGTTCTCGGTAACCCAGCCGCAGCGAGAGTACCCGTGCACAACAGAAGCGGGAGCACTGTTTTTTCCGTGCTTGGCAGCGCCTGCCTCACCGGCGGGGGCAATCTGTATGCAGACCATGAAGCGCCTTGCCTCAGGAGAAACTATCTGCGGCATGGCACCGGCACAGGCCATTATGCAGGGGCTTCAAGAAAGCGCCGTGCGGCGGCTCAAGCGTCTGCCGCGCATGGTCCTGTCGCTTGCCGCAGCTGCCTGCGAAGGCCGGGATGGGCCGGCCGCAATATGTTTCGGCACCGGCTGGGGCGGGCTGTCTGAAACGAATGATTTTCTCGAGAGGCTCTTTGCAACGCAAGAGCGCTTTACCAGCCCCACCGATTTTATCGGCTCCGTGCACAATGCCCCGGCAGGCCAGGCTGCCATGCAGCTGCAGGCACAGGGTGCGAACCTGACCCTTACGGATGGGGATTATTCTTTTGAGCAGGCGCTTTTCAGCGCTGGCCTGATTGCCCATGAGGCAGACGGGCCCCTGCTGGTGATGGGCGCTGATGAATACCATGAAAAGCTTACCCCGCTTTTTGACCCATCGGCAGCCTGCGGTGTAGACGGCGGCGGCGCTCTGCTGCTTCGCCCTTCGGCCGCGGCAGAGGCACTGAGCATCACCCCTGTTTTTCTTTCAAATGCACTACAGCCTGAAGATGCTCTGCACCTGCTTATCCATGAGCTGGGAGGGCCTGTGGCTGTGGGAAAAAAGTTCGGCGCCATCTTTGCAGGCATTCCGGCAGCCCGGTCGTGATATGGCCCGGGAGCAGCTCAGGCTGTTTCTGGAGATGACAGGCTGCACCTGTCCGGTCATTGATTATAGAAAAGTGACCGGCGAGTTCGCCTCGGCCTCGGCTGTGGCAGCAGTCATAGCCCTGGAGTGTGTCAGGGCAGGAGCATTGCCCGCAGCCGTGCATCCGGCCGGCCCGTGCCTTCTGCACAACAAAGCCGTACTGCTGCTGGGGTTGGGCCGGTGCATAACTGCTGTGGAGATACGGGGTTGATGGATATGAACAATCCAGCTCCATCACCGCTTCTGCCGGTGGTAAAACTCGCCCTGCTGTGCGCCTGCGCATCAATGGCTCTTGCAATGATCAATGAGGTGCTCTGCGTGCTGCCGCTTGCGGTATTTGTCAGTTCATGCCTCGCAGC
Organism: uncultured delta proteobacterium; assembly: GCA_963804955.1. Taxonomy (GTDB): domain Bacteria; phylum Desulfobacterota; class WTBG01; order CAIYCZ01; family CAIRTM01; genus CAIWCT01. Next base: position 10,396 of record CAWDSQ010000004.1, read on the forward strand.
TCCGTTTTTGCCGCGGTACGGATTTTTTCTGCCGGTCATCAGCCGGGGATGCACGGGCAAAAACATGGTTGCCCTGACATTTGATGACGGCCCTGATCCTGCAACAACCCCCCGGCTTCTTGAACTGCTTGAGAAATACAAGGCGAAAGCAGCCTTTTTTGTCATTGGAGAAAAGGCGCAGCGCCATCCGGAGCTTATGCGGGATATTATCGCCTGCGGCCATGCTGTGGGCAATCATTCCTACAGCCATGACGTGCTGCTCATGCTGCGGTCCCGCCGGACACTGGCGTCGGAAATCCGCACGGCCCAGCAGGCCATGAGCGCCTTTGACATACGACCGCTTGTTTTCAGGCCGCCCGCAGGAATCACCAATCCGAAACTGGGAAGCGTTTTAAGACAACAGGGCCTGCAGTGTCGTCACCTTCAGCTGCCGCGGCTTTGATGCCGGCAATCGCCGCATCAAGGGGCTGGCTGACAGGATACTGCGGAAAGTCCGGCCTGATGACATTATTCTGCTGCATGATTGCATGCCCCGAGGGCCTGCCACGGTGGACATGTGGCTTGACGAGGTTGAAGCTCTTCTTGCGGGGCTTGCGGAAAAAAATCTTGCTCCGGTGCCGCTTGAACAATCTGATCGGCAGGCCCGTCTGCAGCAGTCTGGTTGAAAAAGCTTTGTAAATCTTGCTTTGCAGCAATTCAATTGACTCTGCACATGGTTTTTCATATACTTGCGTACACTTGTCAGAACGATTAAATACCGTGATAGGGGGATCACTTGAAAGCATATTCCGTGAGCTGGGGTGTCGCAGCGCTGTTTACTCTGGCATGCATGGCGACGGGCTGCGGGCACTTCAACAAAGCAGTGTATGAAAACTCATTTACCACCCTTCAGGAAAGCGCGGTCAAATACAGCGATCAGGGCAGATATGAAGAAGTGGTCTATATTACCCGGGCGCTGCTTGATTCCGAGCCAGACAATTATGATGTCCGACGACTGCAGGATACGGCCGTAGCAGCCCAGCCGGCCACGGAGGCCATGGTCAATAAGTCGCTGTTTGGGGCGAATTTAAGCGACCGGATTACCGATGAAAACTTTCCCGTACTGGGAAGCATTTTGCTGTATATTCCCAATCGTATTCTCGATTTCATAGATCTTATTACGGTTGAAGCTGGACTTTGCCTAGGTATCGGCGCAAAAGCTCAGGCAACAGACGCCTTCAGCTTGGGCCTGCAGGGATCTGCGGGCGAGGCCATGTTCGGCCTCGTGGGCCGCAATTTGTCGGTACGCGCAACCCAGGAGGAGTTCTTCCATCTGCTGCCGGTCGGCAGCGCCTATCTGTCCGAGGCGCGAGCCTATACTGCCGGGACATACGGGATGATATCAAGCCAGGGCGGGCTGAAACTGCCCACAGATCATATTTATCAGAGGGCGCGTGACTACTGGGCCATCGGCGCACAGGCCGAGGCGCTGAGTGTTGCGGCCAATGTGAAATTTCACCCCATAGAGGTTTTTGATTTTATAGCGGGTTTTTTCTTTTTTGATCCACTCAAGGATGATATCGGCTCGACACGCCCTATCCATGTAGACCTTACGGATAATGAAACCGAGGCTTTGGATAATCTGGCGTATCAAACGCGATTTCGGTAAAGGCCATGCCGCAAGCCTGGCAAAAATTTGAAATTAGCAGTATACATGAAGACAGCCTGGAAGCCCGCGGGGCAGCTCCTGCCGGGTCCCCATGGTTTGACGGGCACTTCCCCGGCCAGCCGATACTGCCCGGCATCGCCATGATTGCCATGGCCTATGACGCTGCGAGGGAAAAAGAGGCGAACGGGGGGCATCGCATGCGGCTGAAAGCTGTAAAAAGGGTACGGTTTAAAAAGCCGGTCCGGCCTGATGAGCCCTTTACGCTGGCGCTCAAGCGCGAACAGAAGGAAAGCGGGGTCTTATATGCTTTCACGATTCTGCTGGCCGGCGAGGCGGCTTGCACCGGCATCGTACATCTTGAGCCGCTTGCCGGATACTCTGATAATAAAACAACTGTCTGTTAATGAAGGAGGTTGAATGTCTGCTGGTATTAATGAAAAAGAGCTTCAGCTGCGTGTCGCGCAAATCATAATCAGCGAACTGAAGCTGCAGGATATCACAGCGGAAACGTTTGATCCTGATCTTGATCTTGTGGATGAAATCGGTATCGACAGCATGGACCTTGCCACCATCGTGCTGGTGCTGCAGGATGAGTACGCCGTCAAGATCGATGAGGACGACTATCCCAAACTGCGCGCCATACGCCTTATAGCGGGCTATATTCAGGAGCGGCTTCAGGCAAAAGCCTGATACGCCCATCGCATTATGAGCGCAGAACAGCCCTCCTCGACCCCGAAATACAGATTTGCCGACCTGCTTGCAGAGCCTGCCGTGCGCGAACGCTGGGAGCGGGTGCGCACGTATTTCTTCCTGCGCGAATCAACCTATGACATGACCCACCGTTGCAATATCCGGTGCGACGGCTGCTACTACTATGCCGGCGACAAGCAGTTTACAGCCGACAAGGGCGACCCTCAAGCCTGGCGCAAGCTTATGCGCGATGAGAAAGCACGCGGCATCACCTTCGTAGTGCTGGCCGGCGCCGAGCCTGCCCTTGTTCCCGAGCTTCTGCAGGCCTGTTATGATGAGATTCCGCTTGGCTGCATTGCCACCAACGGGGTGAAGCGTATCGAACAATCGGTGGGGCACAAGATTCACGTGTCGGTCTGGGGAAATGACGCCACAAGCCTGCGGGTGCGAAAGCAGAAGGATATGCTTGAGAAGCAGCTAGATAATTACCGGGGCGACAGCCGGACCGTGTTTGTGTATACCTTTACGCATGACAATATCGATGAAGCAGGCCCGGTGATCGACTATCTTGCAGCACATGACTGCAAGGTCACCTTCAATGTGTTCTCTGCGCCGGTCGGCTACACCGGAGCATTGCGGCACACGCAAGAGTCGCTTGCCCGGATGCGAAGGAGCCATGCTTGATCTGCTTGGCCGCATATCCGCGGCAGATGCTTTTTTCGCCCTACAGCGCTGTTGCCCACTCGCACCGGCTGGGGCTGCACGGGCTCTACGGCTGCCCGTATCCGCGCATGAACCATTCAGCGGATATCGGCCTGGGCCGTTCGTTCCGGCAGTACCGCTCGGATCTTACCTGGGACCGCAGCGCGTCCTGCTGCGTGCCTGATACGGACTGCGCCGATTGCAGGCATTATGCCGCAGGCAGCGCCGTGGTAACCTCAAAGCTCTATCGCCATGCAACCGATCCGGATACCTTCAAAGCATGGCTTGATTATGTGGATACCTATCTTGCCGTCTGGGTCACGGGGTATGAAAAAGGCGAGAACCTCTGCCGCGGTCCTGTTGAGCCGCCGGAGGGGTAAGTGTTTGCGAGTGCGCAGGGCGCACTATTTAATTTATTTTAGGAGCGCATGTATGCGCGATGATTTCGCGGCTGAAGCCGCTCCTACAGTCTATAGCCCACAGCCTAAAGATTAAACTATGCAACTCATAAGCTCAATGCTCGATCCTGACTGGTATGCGCGGTACAAGCGCATAGCAAGCCTCAATATTCGCAGCTCCATCTACGATGTTACAAACCGCTGCAACCTGCGGTGCAAGGGCTGCTTCTTTTTTTCATCCGATGAAGATCAGGCCGCGCCCGAGGAGATGAGCATTGCAGCCTGGGAAGCCTTCGTGGAGCGGGAAAAAGAGCGCGGCGTCAATCTTGCCATTCTCATCGGCGGCGAGCCCACGCTCTATATGGACCGCATCGACGCCTTCTACAAGCGCCTGCCCACCTACTGCGCCACCAACGGCCAGATCAAGGTGCCGCGCGACCGGTTTCCCGATCTGATGGTGGGCATATCGCTCTGGGGCGATGAGGAGGATGAAAAGCTGCTGCGCGGCAAGGATACCTTCGCCGTTTCAAGCCGTAATTATGCGGGCGACCCCTACACGTACTATCTCTACACCATCACCCCGAAACAGCTGGGCCGCATCGACCGCATGGTTAAGAAGATACAAGATGTCGGGCTGAAAGTGCATCTGCAGCTTCTGTCAAATG
>CAWDSQ010000005.1:0-273483 GCA_963804955.1 uncultured delta proteobacterium
AACGATTATTGATAACTCTTTGGGGTTTGAAAATAATATTTGCTTTGATGGCCCTATATATAATCTTAATGGTTTATTGGCTTAACGAAATTGGTTTATGGAAAGTGCATCAACTAAAAAATACTATTATATGGGCTGTATCAGTAGGTGTATTATTTCTTTTTCAACATGAGACAATAAAAAAGGAGCCGCAAGTTTTTTTAAAAAAAACAATTGTTGATAATTTAAAGGTTGCTGCAATCATCCAGTTCATTGTGGGTTTTTACACATTCAATCTAGTTGGCGAGCTTATTATGCTTCCAGTTTTAGTCGGATTAGGCGGCACCTTAGCACTAGCGCAATCTGATAAAAAATTTAATTTTTTAGAAAAGCCTACAAGCAATACCATAACCGTCTTTGTAATCGGTTTAATTTTCTTTGCCATATACATGTTAATTACTAACTTTGCCGAATTTGCAAATGAAAAGACAATGTATGATTTTTTCATTTCACCCCTTTTAACATTGTTTTACCTGCCATTCATATTCGCGATGACAATGTTTATAGTCTATGAGTCAGTATTTAAAAGGCTACCAATAGCTATAAAAGATCCTGCTGTTCTGCGTTATGCAAGAATATACGCAGCATGCAAATTCCATTTTCGAATAAAATCTTTGGAAAGATGGACCAGACTTCTAATATTGGAAGGAGTTTCTGGTGATGTTATATCTAAAATGAGAATTAAAGAATCAATCAATGCATTATTTGAAATAATGGCCGTTGAAAGGAACCCGCCAGTCATACCAGGGGAAGAAGGCTGGTCGCCTTATGTTGCAAAAAAGTTTTTAGCGAACGAAGGGTTAACGACTGGTGCTTATGATCCAATCAACCTTAACAGCACAGATGAATGGTTTGCCATGTCGCCATTCGTTAATTTTGGAGATGGCCTATTACAGAATCAAATTTTTTATTCAATAAAAGGTAATGCAACAACCGTAAAAGCAATTGAACTTAGACTAACCGTATATTCACGAGAAACAGCTCAATCTGCTCATTTAAGGATGCTTTCTTCTGTAAAAACTTTGATGAAGAAAGCTTTAAATATAAACCCTCCAGAGCAAATTGAGTCCGCAATTTTGCATGGTGAGAATAAGGTTTTCACAATTGACAATTTCATAGTTTCTCTTGAAAGCCAGGACTTCTTAAAAGATTTAGGGACATACGAAATTGCATTTAAAATAGTCCTAGCTCGGGTTAAAGCATGAAACCCGAAATTATTTTCAATAATTAATTATCATGGTCATATGACTCTCGACGAAGCAATTAATCAGGCACTGCAAAATGTCTTTACGATACACTATAAAGACAAAGACACGCCTTCCCGCTATGGCATCCTTTCTTTTTATGAAGAGCTATACAGCCAGTTTTATAACGAAGGGTTTTTAGAGGGTGATTTCTGGGAAGACGAATTAAACAGCAGCTTCAATGAGCCGCCATATCGTTTTGCCGGAGGGCTCTGTATTGTACTTTTGCAACCGGATTATGATGATCTTTATTCGGGTGTAAACGAGAATGGGCTGGAGAATGTCTTGAGACACGCTCATTTTGCTTATTATGATGGAGCTGCCGATAAGCTGCAATTGCTCTCAAAAGAAAGCCTCTTTGCTATCCTTCCTAGTCTTTGTAGAGATGCATTGTGCAGTGAATTGCCAATCATAGATATATACCCGAAATCGGAAAGAACTCCTGCGCTTAAAGAAACAACCGTGACGAGGTTTAAAAACAAAAAAGACTATTCAGGGTCAACGTTCAGGTGTGAATGCGGAGAGCCATTGTGTATTTCAGAATTTGCCTGGATACGCAATGGTGTTGTTTTAATATATATATATCATGGCAGCGGGGGGTTTTTAGATAATATGTGGCTACTGCCATTCAACACAACCGCCTATTGTATTGATGATAAGTCGTAGGGCGGGTTGAAGAATGAAACCCAACAATTCACTGAACAGCAGCAACTGATGGGTTCCGCTTCGCTTCACCCATCCTACATTACTGACCCCTGATCCCCGACCCCTGTTACGCGGCCTGACGGATGATGAAATAAAGATTGTTGAGGGTGCTTAAAAGAATTATAATTGAGGGAAAAAGTATTCATGAGGATTAAACAATGCAGGCAATACGTCAAATTAAAAAAACGCAGGGCAATAAAGTTACGGTGAATCTCCCGGATAATTTCAAGTCAGCCATGGTTGAAGTCATCGTTCTCCCCCTTGAAACATCAAAGGTCGGTAAAGCTGCTTCAATGGAATCAACCGGGCAATCTCTTGTGGCCTATTTGGATACGCTAGGGGCAAAGGGCCGAAAAAAAAGGACCAAAAAAGATATTGATAGAGAAATTGCAGCCGAGCGTAATTCCTGGGGCTGATGGCGATGAAAATCTACCTTGATAGCTGCATAGTAATCTATCTTATTGAAGGGGCTGGTTCTCTACAAACTGCCGTTGAAACTGCTATCAGAGAAAATAGTGCAAAGGCTTTTTGCGTTTCAGAGCTTGTTCGCCTTGAGTGTAAAGTGGGGCCGATGAAGCGTTCTCAGAAAAAGCTGCTGGAAGAATACGACAGGTTTTTTGAAAATGTTGCTGTGTTTGAAATGAATAAAAATGTTTTTGAAGCAGCAACGTCTTTACGTGCAAGTCATACTCTAAAAACTCCTGATGCACTGCATCTTGCCTGCGCCATTTATAATCAGTGTGATGAATTCTGGACAAATGACAGCCATCTCACCGGAATTAGCAAAAAAATAAAAATCCGGACACTTCCATAGCGCAACCCAATATCGCCATAATATAAAGGCACGTCTTTATGGCTCATATCCCTGTTGCAATAGAAAATAAAATTACAAAATATCTTAATGCACTTCGGATAAACAATATACCCGTGAGTAAGGCATATCTGTTCGGCAGTTATGCGCGGGGAACATACAGCAAGTGGAGCGATATTGATATCGCACTTGTTTCTGAATGCTTCAAGGGAGATCGTCTGGAAGATAAAAAATTGATACGGAAAATAACTTTGCAAGTCGGCAGCGATATTGAGCCCGTGCCTTTTTCGCCAATGGATTTTAATGACAATGATCCCTTTGCGCATGAGATTCTGTCAACGGGCATTCAGCTTGTATAGGTATGACAAGCAGGTAGTGTGCAACACACCCTTTTTATAAATTCTCAAAAATTTGTTGGTTCCGCCCATAGTGTCGGATTACACCCTCCTTACGAACGGGCATTAAGAAATAAAATTGTACGCAATGATGTTCTCTATAAGCTATTCACTGATGCAATTGAGTCCGGTCCGCTTGATGGTGGGTGCTATGCAATGGCAAAGGCGCTCCAGAATATTCTAGGCGGAGAACTTTATTCTTTAAGCGGAATTAATTCGAAAGGGGAAAGGCAAGCCGTGCATGTTGTATTAAAATCAGGAGATGTGTATTGGGATGCTGATGGGCGCAGCACAAATGACCGCCTTGTGAGGCGATGGCAGGAGGAAGAGGGGATAGAAATGCCGGAACTGAGGCCGTTTAAAGAAACGGATGTTGCTGAATCGCCAAGAGATAATGGCCTTATAAACAAGGTTGTAGAGCATCTGACTGGCGTGTGAGAGTAAACTCTTGAGAAATGCGCTAGAAATAATAAACCCTGATCCCTGCACCCATCCTGCATTTCTGCAGGGAAACCTATTTTAAAAGGAATAGCGATATGACCCTGGAAGAATTAGTCAACAGCGGCTCGCAACAAAACAAAACGGGTGAATATGATTATAATGGCCGGAAAATTATTTTTCTCGATTTAAACGGCGTGCCGCCTGAAGGTATTAAAAGCAGAGTAGAACTTGCAAAAACATTTATTTTTGCATCACAGCCGAATTCCGTGCTTCTTTTAACGGATTTTAGAGACATGAGATACGACAAGGAAAGAACGGAATACGCTGTACAGGTTTCAAAAGATATAAAACCATTTGTCAATAAAAGCGCGCTGCTCGGAATCGAGGGTTTGAAAAAAATTATAATGCAATCACTGATGGTTTTTTCCGGAAGAACCAACATGAAACCGTTCCTGGAGGTGAAAGACGCTCTTGAATGGCTGATTAAAGCGTAAGTCGGGTTGATCCGCCGCGGCGGACTGCACCCATCCTGCAGTACGTAATCTGACAGAGAAAGGATTACCTCTGATATTATGGAATAATTGCGTAATAGTCCGGATTCTGCATGCAGCCGTTATGTGGATTTTTGGCCGCACGTCAATAGCACAAGATATGGCATGCTCCTAACCTCTCCTGTAATACCTCAAAATATGAAATACTATTTCTGGTGTTTTGTCTGGTAAGGGTTTATTGTTTATCCAGGCTGTAATTTTAAATTTTAGTGAAGCGGTAAAGGATCCAAAATGTAGAAACAGAGATACAAAATACTTACGTCTCACAGGGAAAGGAAAATGCATGAAACATAAAAAGATTTTCCGTGCTGTTTTGATTTATGTTGCAGGTCTTGTTATCGCATCACCTGTATTTTCCAGGGAGTTCAAACTTCCTGATACCGGCCAGGAGCTTTGTTACAACTGGGATAGTATCATAGATTGCCCCAGCCCAGGGGAAGACTTTTACGGGCAGGACGGTACCTATTCAATAAATCCCCCTGATCTGACCGACAACGGCGACGGGACCATACAAGACAAGCTGACAGGTCTTACCTGGGAGAAAAAGACAGAGGGGATTGAGACTGTTACCTATGCAGAAGCCTTATTGTATTGTGAAAATCTTGTTCTTGGCGGAAGTGATGACTGGCGGTTGCCGACCCGGCCTGAATATTCAACCGTTCTGAACTATGGTGTTATCAGCCCGGCTCTGGATCATGATATATTTCCCGGTGAACCTGGTATTGGTGATACGGCAAGCTACTGGACCACTTCGGACTATCATGACAACACATCACAGGTCTGGAAAATAAAGATTTCATTCGGCCTCATAGATAAAAACAGTAAAACAGGTTCCATGGGGAAAGTACGATGTGTTACGGGTACCGTATTGCCGACAGCAAAATTTGTTGATAACGGTGACGGCACCGTAACCGACAAATCGACAGGACTCATGTGGGAACAGAAAACAGATGACGGGAGCACCGGCGACAAGGACATTAAAAGAACCTGGAATGCTTCTATGCAATACTGCGAGAGCCTTACATTAGGCGGCTATACCGACTGGCGGTTGCCCAACACCAAAGAACAGGAGCGAATTGTTGATCTGGGGAAGAGCTACCCTGCTGTTGATACACAGTTTTTTCCCAACACGCACAGTGCTATATACTGGTCAGGCACAAGCTGTTCGGGATGCCATAAATTCAAGGCGCTCTCAGTTGATTACTCGGACGGTAAGGTTTATTTCGGCGTTAAATTTCGGAATGAAGAATATCCTGAAAACTATGAACGCTGCGTACGGTCCACTGCTGGAATATGTCCTGCACAACAGGTGCTCGGAGTAAATAATCCACAACTCGAGAATCTTCGTGATTTTCGCGACAGCAGGCTGGCCAATAGCGCCCTTGGCCGGAAGGCAATACAAATCTATTACAACAATGCCGACAGCATCAATGCCGCCCTTGATGGCGCCCCGGAGTTACAGGCGGTTGCCAGAAGGGTACTTGAAGTAATTGCGCCGATGGTCGGGAAGAAATAAAACTGAGACTGAAATATCAAACCGGGCCTGACCACTGCATATTGTGGCCAGGCTTTTTCATAAAAATTCACATTCCTTGTCATTGCGGGAAGCGGAGCGACGCGGCAATCTTGATTTTTTTCGAAAAATTACAAACGCAGAGATTGCTTCACTTCGTTCGCAATGACTGTTTTTTACTTTTGCGAATTCATCAAAAATGGTTTTTTTAAAATGGACCTTTCCCCGGTGCAGCAGGGCGGCGCCGGACACCGGCTATAGGGCTGCACCCCAGCCGATGCCTAACACATAATTCAATTAAAAGGGCGGGCGTGGCCTAGATAAGGTGCCCGCCTCCTTGCGGAGACACCATCCGCCCTGAAAAAATACAGCACAGCAAATGCCGGGCAATCAATAAGGCTCCGGCGTTTAGTGCGAAGCTCCATAAACAAGGGGCAATTAATTTAACACAAAAAAATATGTCTGTTTCATCCCCCTTTGAAAAAGGGGGATACAGGGGGATTTTTGCAGTCTGACAAATCCCCCTACCCCCTTTGCTAAAGGGGGAATTTTTTACCCCTCTTTTGCGTTGCGTTTTACTTAAGTGACGGGTTGCCAATACCCCCTGAACCCCGGCCCCTTTCCCTCATCAACTCACCAGAAACACCTCCACTTTCAACATCTCCCAGGCCGGCAAGGCAGGATGCGCTTCAGCAACCGTGCATTCAAGCCGAACCTGCTGCTGTAAAAGGCGGCTGATGTGCCGGTTGTCGCTCCGGGGCACATAGCCGATTTTTTTGTCACGATAGGAAATCTGCACGGCGAATTCATCATGCCGGTTTTGCGGCTCTGCTATAAGGAGAAGCACATCGCCCGGCTTTACCCGGCTGATAATTTTCGGGCCTTTGTAATACTGAAATCCTGCCACGGAAAATGTGTTGATCAGCGTTTTTTTCAGCGGCTGTTCTGCCGGGGCTTTTTTCGGCAACAGCCCGGCAAGTGGTGTTGCCAGCAGAAAACGTAAAAACTTCCTCCGGGTGTTTTCCATAAAAATATCCTTCCGTGTTCTTGTTGAATCAATAGTAGAACACGGTTTTGTCATATGAGGACAAAACCAATAAAAAAAATTAAAGCCCCAAAGGAAGATATTTTAAAAATTTTTAATGGAAACCGTTTTTTTTGCTTGACAAGATGGTTTAAACTAGCTTAAAGGTAAAAACAGTTAAAAAGTTTTTATATATAAAACGTAAATATAATTAACATGGTTTAAATTATAAAAATGACCGAGCCGCGCAAGCCGGAATCTAAAGATGATCAGCACCTGCCTGAAGGCGATATGCCGCAGGCTGAAGTGCGTCGTCCGGGCAGGCCTCGGGAGATACAATACACCCTCGACAAGAAGTTTACGCTGCTGCTGCCGAAGGACGTGCACAAGGCGCTGAAAGTAAAGTCGGCCGAGCTTGAGCTTCCCATGACCAGCATGATTATCGATGCCATAAAAAAGACCTATGGCATTTAAACCAGTCCGGCGCTTGAAAAAGCGCAGGCGCATACAGGGAAACAAAAACTATGTTTATTTCATTAATTTCTTAGACAGGGGGTTACGCCATGAGTTTCCAGTTCAATGAACAGCAGAAAGCATCCATCAAAGTCATCGGTGTGGGCGGGGCAGGCTGCAACGCGGTCAATACGATGATCGCTGCGCACCTGGAAAATGTCGACTTCATTGTCGCCAACACCGACCGCCAGGCGCTGGAGCGCAACCGCTCGCCCATCAAGGTTCAGATGGGCGACAAGGTCACCAAGGGCCTCGGGGCAGGCGCAAATCCGGAAATCGGCAGGACCGCTGCCATCGAGGACATCGATCGGATCAAAGATACGATCGAAGGCTCGGATATGGTTTTTGTTGCCGCGGGCATGGGCGGCGGCACCGGCACGGGAGCTGCTCCCATCATCGCCCAGGCGGCCCGCTCGCTCGGAATTCTTACCGTGGGCGTGGTGACCAAGCCGTTCCGGTTTGAGGGCAAGGTGCGCAGCCGTCTGGCAGACGAAGGGCTGAAGGCTTTGGAGGAAAATGTCGATTCCCTTATCGTCATTCCCAATGAAAAGCTGTTCAGCCTTGCAGACCGGCGGCTGACCCTGCTTGACGGTTTCAAGATGGCCGACGAAGTGCTGCTTCACGCGGTCAGGTCGATTTCCGACCTCATAAATGTTCCGGGCCTCATCAACCTGGACTTTGCCGATGTGAAAACGATCATGACCGACAGCGGCATGGCGTTCATGGGCCTCGGGATCGACAGCAGCGAGCACCGGGCATCTGAAGCGGCGCGCAAAGCCATTGCCAATCCGCTGCTTGATGATATTTCCATCCGGGGAGCCAAAGGCATGCTCATCAACATAATGGCCAGCTCCACCATGACCTTTGATGATCTTGAGCAGGCCACGGATTTTATCCGCGAAGAGGCCCATGATGAGGCAAATATTATTTTCGGTGCTGCCATCGACGACACCATGGCTGAAAAGTTCCAGATCACCGTCATTGCCACGGGCTTTGCCAAGCAGCAGGCTCAGCAGGCGGTCGAACACCGGGCCGTGAATGTTCAGGCGCGGGCAGTCAATGCTCCGGACCCTTTGCCTGAGGCGCCGGCGCACCGCATGCGGGAAACCGAAGATCGCTCGGATTCACGGGTGGTGAAGCTCGGGACCATCATCAGCGATTTTGATGATGACGAAGGCTATGACATACCGACATTTGTGCGGCGCAAGTCGGTGCTGTAGAGTATTTTAAATATGTGCAGCCGATAGCAGTATGAACCGTGCATGTTTTTTTAAAAAGGTGTCAGCCCTGGAGAACTCCGGATTCAAGAGTCACGAGGAGCGAGGCGGGGCTTCCGAGAAAAGAACTTGATTCTTACATGTCTTGGATACCGGCTTTCGCCGGCATGACGGGAAAGAGGATCCAGCGGGCTTTTTGCGTGCTCTTCTATTTAAACTACAGTAGAGAGAAAAATACAGTAGGGCTTTTTCTGAATGGTGCAGGCCACATTGTCATTGCGAATGCCGCTGCAGGCGGGATGAGTCCGCAGGTTGCGCCATTGCGCATCAATCTAAAAAGCTTGAGCGTACTTCAGCCTAAGATCATGCTCCCGGAGCTGCCGCGCCGTCAGTTGCCATTAAGGCTGGCGGCAATGAGGCTGTCGATTACTGCGATGATGTCCTGCTGAACATTTTGAAACCGCTCATCTGCAATGCGGGCGACAATGATGGGTATTTCATGCAGGTAGATGGTGCCCGTGTTGGCGTCAAGTGTAATGAGGTCTCCCTCCCTGAGCTGCATGCCGGCCATGATAATTTCTTCTCCGCCTTCGCCCCGCTCCCAGGGGATATCGGTGACGCAGGGCTTTTTTTCGCCGATGGCGATGAGTGCGGCATGCGACGTTACCCCTCCCTCTTTTGAAATATAGCCGGCAAAACGATTTTCTTCCATGATGACCCGCGGCGGCACATTGCTTTCCGTCAGAAAAATGAGCGGGCCCGCGAACCGGGCGATGGTGTTCTGGTCGATAATGATGCGTCCGCTCACAGCCCCTCCGCAGACAGGTTTGCCGATGGCGATGACCGGCGCCGAGTCGGCAGCCTTGTGGTCAAGATAGGTGTTTGTTATTTTTTTGTTGAGGCTGAAGGCTGTCCGCTTGATAAGCTTATAGGGGCTGTAGATGCCTTCGCGGTAGAAATCGTAGCTGTTGATAATCTGCGCGGCCGGCGACTGGCGCAGGACGCGCGACTGCACAATATGAATTCTGCCGCTGCGCACGGCGAACTCGATGTCGGTGGGGTAGCGCTGCGAGCGCTCGTCGAAATACTTAAAATCCCGAAGGCACTCATACTGAAGCGGATACTTGGCGGCAAAGTTTTCAATGGCCTCCGGCGACACCATGCCGTCGGCAATGACATTGCCGAAAAAGCCGCGGCCGAATTCGATCTGCTCCCGGTAGGGGCCGCTCGCATAGCCCGTTGCGGGATTGCGCGTGAAGAAGACGCCGGAGCAGTCTTCCGAGGAGAGAATCGGCAGGCATTCCTGAATGAGGCAGGCGGTCTGGAACTGTCCGGGGATGCCGTAGCTGCCGGCCTGCTTCAGAACGATATCGTTTTCATATGAGGTAAAGACGGCTATGGCAGCGGAAAAGACCTGCTCGAACGGATCGTCGGGAAGAGCAGTGCCCGCGCTTCCGCTGAGGTTCTGTATAATGCCCTCTATTCTCAGGCTCTCCTGCTCCAGAGCTTCGGCATGCTGGTTGAGCAGCCCGTCATAGCGCTCATAGCCGGCAGCCCGAAGAATTGCATCCGTGCCGATGCCGAGCACGCTTTTTGCGTAGCTGAGCATGAAGCTGAGCCGCGCCTGCCATGCCCGGGCCGGCTCGTAGAGAAGCGTTGCCCAGCGGCCTGCCATGTCATGCGTGATGCCGATATGGCTGATGGTGTCAAGTACGCCGGGCATGGAGATGACGCCGCCCGACCGCGCCATGAGCAGCAGCGGCCGGTCTCCGTCGCCCCAGTTTTTTGCCGGTGCGGCTTTCCAGTTCTGCTATGACATTTTTCAGCACCAGCTTGAATTCAGCAATGCGCTCGGGGCGGTTATTGATGGCCTGCCAGGTGAGCGTGCTGAACCCTGCGCCGCGCGGCACGTCGAGCCCGCGCAGGCTGTTTTTAATGATGATCAGCGAGTTTCGCACCTGCGAATACCCTTTGCCGCCCATGAATTCCGGGCAGGCGCGGTCGTCAAACGAGTCGGCGATATCCGTGCCGAAGCTGAACACATGATCTCGAACGGGCCGCAGCCCCGAGCCTGCATACCGCTCAAGGAGCTTAGCGTACACCTCCAGATTGCGGCGGCTGAAGAATGTTTTAAGGCTGTTGATCAGGTTGCCGAGCAGGTGGGTCGTTTTTTCCCGAATGATGCTGTTGAGAATTCTTGTCACCCGGCTGGTGCGGTCTTCGGCAGGCGTGTTCTCCATGAATACATCCTGCAGGAAGGAGAAATTGTTTTCAAGCTCCGCGTTCATCGCCTCTATGATGCTCGGTATATAGTCTTCAAGCTTTCGCGACTCGCGCCGCAGCCGGTCTATAAGGAAAGCGAAACGGCCAAGATGCCTGGTGCCGTGGCCGACAGCGCGGGAGCAGAGCGCCAGGTTGTAGAGCGCCTCGATGGCCTGCGGGAAATCGCCTTCGTCCATGGAGCTGAGTTCGGCATTGACGATATTTGCATAATAGATGAATGAAATGCGCTCCAGCAGCCCGTCGGCTGTGATGAGGCGCAGTGCGGTTTCGCCCTTGCGGGGCAGCTGCCCCGCAAGGACCGAAAAAATAAGGTGCTTGAGGCCATGGCGGATTTTCCCGATGGCCATTGCGCCGATATCGAAGGCCTTCAGGCGCTCAATCATTCCCGGCAGCACGGCCAGCGATTCCGCATAGCCCGCTTCACTGTGCAGCGCTTCGCTGTCAGCATCGGCCATAATCCGCTGGAGCAGTTCAGCAAAGTCGCCCTGCTGCGACCTCGCCTCTTTGCCTGCCCAGGCAGTAGCAAGCTTGTCTTTCAGCTGGAGAAGCTGCTGAAAAAGCTCCGAGCTGAGCATCCGGCGCTTGTCGGCGGGGGTGGCGCCGGTAATGATGCTGTCGTCAACGAGCCCGCTTTCAAGAGGCGACTGAAGAAACTGCCGGAAATTTTCAATTTTTGCTATGACTTTTTCGGAAAGGTGCTGGTGAATGAGCTTGCGTATGTCGGCGGCAATCGAGGCAAAGGCCTCATGGCTGCGCCAGGCGGCATCGAAATCGTGGGTGATTTCGCGCAGCTCGGTTATGTCAATGCCGTAGATCTGGAATTTAGGCACCTGGGTGATGATTTCGCGCAGAATGCCGTACAGATCATCGATAGCGGCCCCGGTGTAGGCATCAAGGAATGCGATGAGCGCGGTTTCAATGTCTCCAACCGACTCCGTGCTGCGGCCTGAATAAAAACTGCGGCTGCGCATATACATGACAATGCGCACGAGCCCCCGCCTGAGGCATGCACTGTCGTTTTCCCCCGAGAGCTTGTGCAGCAGCGCACAGACATCGTCGGCGGAATTCAGCAGATAGTCCTGATCCATAGCAGCCTCCGGTTCAGCCCTCGCAGGACTTCACATTTGATTTCGCAGGAAGAGTTTAAATTGCCCTGTAATCAACATCATTGCTGTCATTCCGGCTTGTCCGGAATCATTTTGCAGATGAGGAGAGGGATTCCGGGCAAGCCGGAATGACGCTGAGATTTTATTTTTTCAATTATCATATACGGCATAATTTAAATGCAGTGAAACTAAGGGAATGATTTCTGCAACTGATAATTTCAAATGTGAAGGCGCACAAGCATGCAGTTGTCTATCTTACAGCCACCCGCAGTGGGCAAAAGCGCAGATGGTTTTGGCATCAATGATTTTTCCGGCAGCAAAGAGCTCACGAACCATTTTTTTTGTGACCACGAGCGTTTCGATGACTTCATCGGCCTCGCAGGCCATGCCCCGCTCGGTCAAATTTTCAGCTTTATACAGCGTTATCTTTTCGGTTGAGTAGCCCGGCACGGGATAGATACTACCCAGGCGCGTAAGCTTTTTTGCGCTGTACCCCGTCTCTTCGATGATTTCGCGGCGGGCGCAGGCAAGGGGCTGCTCGCCCTTTTCCAGCGTGCCCGCCGGCAGTTCAAAAATATAGGCGTTGATCACCGGCCTGAACTGCCGCAGCAGAATGACTGTATCCCTGGTAAGAAAAGGCACAATGAGCACTGCGCCGGGATGCTCCACAAGCTCAAGGCGCACGGTATGGCCGTTGGGGAGCTTTGTTGCCCGCTTTTTAATGTTCAGAAATTCAGCCATGATCAGTCGCCTTTCTAATGCGCGCCGTCAGCCGGTCGATGATATGCTTCAGTTCCTGCCCCGGATCGATGACGATATCGCTGCGGGATTTTGTCGGCTCCACGAACTGCACATGCATGGGCCGAACCTGCTCAAGATACTGCCGGGCCACCGACTCCATGGTGCGGCCCCGCTCGGCCATGTCTCGCTGGATGCGCCGCAGCAGGCGTATGTCGGCATCTTCATCAAGATATATTGTCAAATCAAAAAGCCTGCGGAGCTCATGGGGCACAAAGATCAGTATGCCCTCGACAAGGATCACGGGGGCCGGCTGCAGTATCACCGTTTCCTGCAGATGCGTATGGGTGGCGAAGTCATAGACATGCCGGGTGACCGGCTTGCCCGACTTGAGATTGCGCAGGTGCTGCGCGAGCAGCGCAAGATTGAGGGCATTGGGATGGTCGAAATTTTCCAGGTGCCGCTCCTGCAGCGACAGGTGCGAGAGGTCGGCGTAGTAGGAGTCAGCGTCGATGAGCGTGACGCGGTCAGGCCCGATGGCGGCTGCAATGCCTGCCGCAATGGTTGTCTTGCCCGAGCCGGTTCCGCCTGCAATGCCGACAATGAATGGTTCAGGTTTCATGGCGTTCACTTTCGGCAGGGGCGGTTCGCGAACCGCCCCTGCGGTGAAATATGCATTATTAAAATATAGCCGAGGGCGGAAAGCTCAGGTTCACGATCACGTCTGCCGGGATGCCCACGCCGAGGCCCATTTTCACCGCTATGTCTTTCATGGTTAGATATTCAAGCCACTTGCCGTTGCGCCTCAGCTTGAGCTGCCTGCCGGCATCGGTTGCGGCAGAGTCTTTGCGCTTCTGCAGGATTGCGGTATAGGCGTCAAAGAAAGTCCTGTAGGAGTCGATGAACAGGTCAAGCCTGTCCTCATGCAGATGCATGAGCTTGCAGCCGACCATGGCGGCAAGGGGCTTGTCCCAGTGGGGCATATTGTACTGCCCGTCCAGGCCCTCGCGCAGCTTGACGCGGTCGATGCCGAAGCGGTCTGCAACGCTGTCCATGGCGGCTTTTGCGCTGAGCAGGTCTTCGCTGATTTCCACGGCAGGGAAGAGGTCCAGGTTCATGTGATACGGGCCATCGCCCGTGAGGGCCCACTCGGTATTGAAATGGCCGAAGGGGCAATTCGGGTTTTCGGGGAATATTTCAACCTGAAAGACCATATAGTCAACCTTCCGGTCGAGCTCGGGCGGCTGTATCTGCTGCATGGTCATGTGGGTGATGGCGGCCTTTTCGATGCAGCCGCCGCGTATGATGGCCACATCGGCCGTGCCCACTTTGAAGGGAACAGTGCGGCGGTCACATGTGCCGCCGGAGAGTTTGATGAGCTCTTTGATGACCAGTTCTTTTGTTTCGTTGACGAAGTCGACAATTTTCATGGCATGCTCCGGCATAGGTTGTCCTGTTGCAAACAGTGTAGCAGATTGCCGCCTGCCGGGCAACATTTTCACGGCTGCGGCGGAGTTTAAAATGCAGGCTTGCGCCCCGCGGCAGGGGCATGTGCGTTGAGCCTGAAAAACAACATCATGCGGCGGCTGCAATGCCCGGCAATTCGCTGCTGCATTTCCGGTATGCATATGTTTTTTCAGACGGGATGCACAGGGAGTTTGAGGCCTGTACTGATGAGAACAGCAATGAGGCGGCAGTGCGGGTGCACCCCGCCTTTTTTATCTCTTGAGCAGGCTTTTGTAGTAGGCGGTAAGAAGCGCATTTGACCAGCAGAGCATCCCCGAGACGCCGACAATCCGCTGCACTTCAGGCCCGCGTTATTTTTGCCTCGGCCCGCAGCACCTCCGGATTTTTCTCGCTTATGGCAAGGGTGCGTCGCGGCAAACAGCAGGGGCCAGATGCAGAACAGCCGCAGCCTGCGCAGCCTGCGCGGCAGAAGCCGTATATAGGCAACGCCATTGTCCAGATGGCGCCGGGCCTTGGCCGTGAGCATGCCCAGCACCTGCAGCGCCGCGGGCTCATGGGCCGGGTCAAAAAGCTGGACCGAATCCAGGCCTGCATGTCCGCAGAACGTCTCAGGCACAAAGATCCAGCCCCGCTCGAAATCCTTGCGCATGCCGCGGATGATGTTGACGGTCTGCAGGGCAAGCCCGAATTCGCGGCCAAGCCCCATGAGCCGGTCTTTCTGTGCGGCGATTGCCGGGCTGTGCAGGGCAAACACTTCGGTTAAAAGCCACCCGACGCGGCCCGCCACTTCGTGCATATAATCGTCCATCTCGGCTTCATCGCGAACAAAGGGGCCATGCTCCTGCCAGCGCGCCATGCCAAGGGATGTCTCATGGACATGGCGGACAAGAATATGCGCGGTGCGTTTCGGGAAGGCTCTGCAGGTGGGCCATGACGCTGTCTGCATGCTGGGCCACATAGACTTCGGGGTCTGAGCCGTCAAGGCGGGCAAGCTCGGCAGTGAGCGCGTCAACAGGCGCCTCGCCAGTAAGGACGCCCGCCCACAGGCGCAGCAGGCGTGCCTTGGTGGGGGCATCCAGCAGGTCATGGTCTTCAATGCAGTCGGCAACGCGGAACAGCAGATAGGCCACGGTTACTGGCCTCGCGCTGCAGGCCCGGCAGCTGCTCTATTGAAAGAGAGAAGGTGCGGCTCACATTGCGAAGCATGTCATAGCTGTTCACGGAGAGCCCTCGCTGCACAGTATTCAGGTACAGAGGTGCGCGGCCGCTGTGCGGATGCGCGCAACAACCCGCTCGCGGCCTATGGCCATCAGAAGCTCGAAAAGCCCGGGGCCTGCGGCCTGGCCCGTCACGGCCGTGCGCACGCCGTTGATGATGAGCCCTGCCTTGATGCCGAGCTTTTCCGAGAGTTCGCGCACCGCATGCTCCGTGCTTTCAAGATCAAAGTCCGGCAGTTTTTCAAACATGTCTGCAAGCTCGGCGATATAGTCTTTTATCCGGGGGTCTTTTTTCAGATTTTTTTGAACGGCGGCCTCTTCAAAGGTGAAGTCGTCTGCAAAGTAGGGGCGGCCCAGGGTCGAAAAATCTTTTATGGTATGCAGCCGCGTGCGGATGAGCTCCACAACCGAATCAAACCACTGCTTTCTGGCGCCGTCCCAGGCCTCATCCCACAGGCTTGATGATTTCAGCTCGTCGCGCACATACGGGACGAGCTCATCCAGCGGCAGCATGCTCATGTAGCGGGCGTTTATGGAGATGGCTTTGGGGTCGGTCCAGTTTTTGGGGTCTCCTGCCGTGTAGTTGAAAATGGCGTTGCTGCGGCTGATTCCCTCGAGGCTGAAAGCTTCGATCATCTCCTCGCGCGTGAAGAATTCGCGGCTGTCGGATGTGGCCCAGCCGAGCAGGGCCAGGAAATTGCACAGGGCCCAGGGCAGAAAGCCCCGTTCCTTGTAATAGGCCACGGTCACCACCTCGCCATGCTTGCGCTTGGAGATTTTCGCCTTTTTGGTGTCCAGCGTCAGCGACATGTGGGCGAATACCGGCTTTTTGAACCCCAGGGCATCGTAGATAAGAATCTGCTTGGGCGTATTGGCGATGCCGTCCTGGCCGCGCAGCACATGGCTGATGCGGTCCATGTTGTCGTCGACGGCATTGCTCAGTACATACAGCGGGTTGCCGTCGGAGCGCAGGATCACAAAGTCCTCGATATCCGCATAGCGCTTTTCAATGGTGCCGTACACGGCATCCTCAAGCACCACGGCGCCGTCGGTCTGCGGCGTTTTGAACCGCACCACATAGGGCATGCCCAGGTCTTCGCGCTTTTTGATTTCCTCGGCCGAAAGGTTTCGGCAGGTGCCGTCATACTTGTTGTCGATTTTTTCTTTCAGGGCATGCTCGCGCTTTGCCTCCAGCGCCTCTTTGGTGCAGAAGCATTTGTAGGCATGGCCGGTTTCCAGAAGCCGGCGGGCCGCTTCCTGGTGTTTGCCGATGCGCTCTGACTGGTAGTAGGGGCCTTCATCCCAGTCGATGCCGAGCCAGCGCATGCCGTCAAGTATTTCGTCTATGGAGGACTGCGTTGAGCGCTCGGTGTCGGTATCTTCGATGCGCAGGATGAAAGCGCCTTTATGCTTGCGCGCAAACAGCCAGTTGTACAGGGCTGTGCGGGCGCCGCCGATATGCAGATAGCCTGTGGGGGAGGGGGCAAAACGAACGCGTACGTCTTCCATGGAACCTGGTATCCTTTCATGAGCAGTAAGCTGTAAAGCGTGTACAACAGGCAGTAACTGTACCAGAAAAGCCCCGGCGAGACAATGACAAACCTTTACGGTGCCGGGGTTTTGGTATATAGTTGGAGTTGGTGCAAATACAGCAGGAGCTTTTATGGGCATTGATTTTTTAGAAGAGAAATTTCAGAGCTATCGGGAGCGCCATCCGGAAAATATGGACCGGCTTCGGGAACTGGCCGAAAAGACCTCCGCCGTGCAGGCGCGGGTGCGCGAGCTTATGGACGCCCTCACCCCGCGGCTGTGCAGCGCCTGCATTGCCTCCTGCTGCAAGTGCATGCCCGTTGACGGCTGGTTCACCGAAAGCGATTATTTTCTGTACCGTATGCTCCATGAAGCGCCGCTGCATCTTCGCAGGCAGCACGCCGACGGCAGGAGCTGCACGTTTCTTGGAGAGACCGGCTGCGTGCTGCCCGGCGACATGCGCTCATTTCCCTGCGTGAAGGTCAACTGCAAAACGGTCGCCGAGGCCCTTGAAGCAGACGGCAGGCTTGCTGATTTCACGGAGCTTTATGAGGAAATGGGCAGACTGCAGGAAGAGATCTGGCCACTGCTTGCCGACTGCCTGTCACCCACAATCATGCAGGCTCAGCAGCTATGACAAACCTGTTCCAGCACCGGCTGCTCAATCAGCCGTTTGGCGATCCAGCCCTGTATGTGCGCCTGGCCGGGGAGAAGAAGGCCCTGCTCATTGACCTTGGCGAGGTAAGCCGCCTTGAGCCGGGCAGGCTGCTCAAGGTCGAAGACGTCTTTGTCTCCCACACCCATATCGACCACTTCATTGGCTTTGACCATCTGCTGCGCTTAAATCTCGGCCGCAATAAAATGCTCCGCATATTCGGACCGCCGGGCATCATCGCCAATGTCAGGGGCAAGCTTGCAGGCTATACCTGGAATCTTGTCGATGCCTATCCCTTTATTATTGAGGCAATCGAGATCGGCGCCCGCAGTCTTAAAAAGGTTCAGTTCATCTGTGCCGAGCGGTTTAAACCCCGGAAGGCTGAAACCGTTCCCCGTACCGCGGCCTGTGTCGATGTTCATCCGCATTACGGAGTGCAGGCCCTGCGGCTCGATCATCGCATCGCCTCCCTTGCCTACAGCCTGCAGGAGCGGTTACACATAAACATCAATAAAGACCGGCTCGACGGGCTCGGCCTGCCCGTGGGCGCCTGGCTGCGTGAGCTCAAGAATGCCGTCTGGGCCGGCAAGCCTGATGATTTCATTGTGCGCACTGATGGCGGGGCAGAGCTGCCGCTCGGGGAGCTCAAGCGCGAAATACTTACCCTTACCAAAGGCCAGAAGATAGTGTATGTTTCCGACTGCCGGGGCACCGACACCAATCTGAAAAAAATCATCTCTTTTGCCCATGGCGCCGATCTGCTTTTCTGCGAAGCCGCATTTCTTGACCGCGACCGCGACAAGGCCTGTGAACGCGGCCATTTGACGGCAAAGCAGGCAGGCTTTGCAGCCCGCGAGGCAGGAGTTGCGAGCCTGCAGGTTTTCCATTTTTCGCCCCGCTATGAAGCGTCCCCTGAGCTTGTGCGAGAAGAGGCACAGCAGGAGTTTAAAAAATAAACGCGCTGCTCGCGTGAGCAGCCCTTTGACAAAACCTTTCGCCTGGGATAGAGCAGGCGCTAGAGAGCACATGACTGACAACACATACCTCGGCGATGAACTGAAGATTTTTGCCCACGCCATCAACTGGAAACAGTACTACGGATATGTGATCAGGGGCTGGTTCGGGCAAAGAGTTCTGGAGGTCGGCGCAGGGCTGGGGGAGACGACCCGCCATCTCTGCACGGGCCGGCACGAGCAGTGGCTGTGCCTCGATCCGGACCCCGGGTTCTGCGACACGATTCGCGCTAAGGCTGCCTGTGGACAGCTGCCTGGATTCTGTTCGGTCCATAACGGAACAACGGAGGACCTGCAGGGCAGGAACGTGCGTTTTGATACGATTCTCTACATAGATGTGCTCGAGCATATCAAGGATGATTGCGCCGAGCTGCAGCGGGCAGCCAGCCTGCTCAATGATCAGGGGTGTGTCATCGTGCTAGCGCCGGCCCATAACTTTTTGTTCAGCCCCTTTGACAGCAAGATAGGCCATTACCGGCGCTATGACAGGCGGGGCCTCAGGGCGGCCTGCCCTGCGGAGTTGACCTTGGAGCGCATGGTGTATCTTGACAGCGTCGGGATGCTGGCCTCTTTGGCAAATCGCTTATTGCTGAGCCAGGCAACGCCGACTCTTGGGCAGATTGAATTCTGGGACAGAGTCCTGGTCCGCATATCGCGGGTTGTTGACCCTGTTGTGTTTCATCGTATCGGGAAGAGCATTCTGGCTGTCATGAGAAAGAAGGCAGGCCGGCAATCGGCTGCCCGGCACTGAGCGTAAGCCGTAACGCCTTCAGCAGGCCTGTGCGTGCAAAACCGCCATATGCCGCCACTGGCAAGTGATTTAAAGCTGCTGAAAGATTGACAACAGGGGTTTTGCGGGATATGAAATAGTTTTTTCAGTCAACCCTTTGGTGTGACCATGCAAAATATCGACGCATATTACGATCAGGATACCCACGACTACATGCGCTGCAGCGATGGAGCGTTCGCCGATTTTATTTTCGCCTCCATGGAGCAGGTCATGGGAGATGATTACAAAAAATACCGTAATGCTATTGAGCTCGGCGCCGGCATGGGCCGTTTTTCCTTTGCTCTGGTCAGCCGTTTCAGCGGAGTATGGCTCATAGAGCCTGCGCGCGCTTTTGCTCAAACCCTGCGCGCGCTGTTTCCG
This sequence comes from uncultured delta proteobacterium, assembly GCA_963804955.1. Classification (GTDB taxonomy): domain Bacteria; phylum Desulfobacterota; class WTBG01; order CAIYCZ01; family CAIRTM01; genus CAIWCT01. Next base: position 19,613 of record CAWDSQ010000005.1, read on the forward strand.
CAGGAGCATGTGCAGGTGGTCGATACGACGGCCGAGACTTTTTTTGCATCAACGCCGGTGCCGCAGGGTTCGATTTTTTTCAGCTTTCACCTGCTGCACCATCTTTCGCTGAAGCAGCGGCAGGCGCTGTTTTCATTTATACACTCCACAGGGGCGCCGGTTGTTTTTGTCGAGCCTAATCCGTGGAACCCCCTGCTGCTCGTGCAGATTTTTACCAATAAGGATATGATTGTTAAAGAAGAAATAGAGTATTTGAAACTGACCAGGCGCGGGCTTTCCTCCGAGCTTGCCGACTGCGGCATGCAGGTCATGGCCCATGCTCCGCTGTGCCTTCTGCCGCCTTTTGCCGCGATGAAGGTGCTGCGCATGCCCGGGGGCAGAAAAAAACTGATTCGCTTCGAGCGCTCCCGGCGCCTGCTCCCGTTCATGGCGTCGTATCATTTTTTTTACTGCAGCAGGCAGCAGCCACAGGAGACAAGCCGTGCTTAAGTTTCTTGGAAGCGTTTTTTTTGCCGATGCAATGCCGCCGGAGCCGTTTCTGCCGGCCTGGCACAGGGGGGCAGAAACGTGAGTTTTAAAGCTGAGCGATCCTATCTTCTGTTTTTTGCGCAGGCACTGGTTTTTATCCTTCTGGCGGTGTTTGCCGGCCTGTTCATGTACTGCTCGGTGCAGCGGGTCGGCTATCCTTATGAAATCGAGTGGCTTGAGGGTGAGATGATATGCCACGGCTTGCAACTGCTTCAGGGTCTGCAGGTCTACGGCCCGCCGTCATCGCAGTTCATCGCAGAAATATACCCGCCGGTCTATTATTATGTGATTGCAGCCGTATTCAAGCTGGCGGGCACAGTGAGCTTTCCGCTGCTGCGGCTCGTATCGGTCATGAGCCTGGCGGGCATTCTTGTTCTTCTCTACCGCATTATCCGCAGGGAAGAAGGCTCACGGGCAACGGCGCTGCTGGCCTGCGGATTCTTTATTAGCTTTTACGAAATTCACGGCCCCTGGTATGACGTCGGCAGGGTCGACATGCTGTTTTTCTTTTTTATCGTGAGCGGCCTGTACGTGCTTGCCTATGCACGGAACCGGCTTGTGGGGTATTGCCGCCGGAGCTGTGCTGCTGGTGCTTGCCTGCTATACCAAGCAGTCGGCGGTCTATTATCTGCCGTTTGCGTTTTTGTATCTGGTGCTTGAGAACTGGCGGCACGGGCTGCTGTTCGGCGCGCTCTGCTGCGGCGCTGGTGCTGGGCATGTTTTTCGGCCTCAACGCCGCATCAGACGGGTGGTTTGCAACCTATGTTCTGTATAACCCGATGCGCTATACTGAGCTGATGAGCAAGCCCATCGAACAGATCCCCTTTAAAATGCTGTTTGAGTTTCGCGACCGCATCTGGCCGGAAATCCGGTATGAAATATGTAACAAGCTGCCGGTTTTTTTTACCCTCACGGCCGGGTACCTCATGCACCGCATCCTGACGCTGAAGAAATCATCGCGCGTGAGCATATGGGAAATGACGGCGCTGCCGGCCATCATTTCCTATTTCAGCATCCGGCCGCATCTGGGATCGGAGAAAAACGATTATATGTACCTGACCCTGTGGGGCTGCATGCTGCTGGGGTTCATGCTGACGCGGCTGGGAAAATTATATAAAGACGATGCACGGCAGAGCATAAAGACCGCGCTGTACCTGCTTCTTGCCGGTCAGCTGGCGCTGCAGCTGTACAACCCGCAGAAGCTTGTGCCCGCGCCGGGCAGCGCGGAAAAGGGCCGGGAAATTATCAGCATAATCAGCAGCATGCCGGGCCCGGTGTTCCTGCCCTATCACTCTTATTACGGCATCATGGCGGGAAAAGAAAAAATCATGAATGGCGGAGCGTACTGGGCATGGCAGATTTTGAGCAAAGAGCCCTATCGTCCGGTTGATTTGCTGGAGAAAATACGGCGCAAATATTTTACCGCCATCATTGTTGACGACCGGGCCTACTGGACCGCCAAGGGAGACCGGGTGTTTCTTGACAACCTGAAGCTTTTCATGACCTCGGGAGATGAACTTGCAAATGTGATTCGGCGAGCATTACCAGCCCGGCGGACGACTGCCGTATGCAACTGATGCCCAGTTCCTTACTACGACCGGGCTGTACACGCGGCCCGAGCTCATCCTGGTGCCCAAGCCCTAGGGGCTGTGACCTGTAAATTTTGCATCTACCCCACACAGCCTCACCCCTGTCCAGGGGAGGAGTTTCTGTGATGGCGCATTTGTTCCGGATGCAATTATTTTTTGCCCCTCCTGGTCAGGAGGGGGTAGGGGAGGTTGTTGAACTCATAATTTTAAGTGTCGCAATCGGCGAGAGTATTTCAATTTGTTCTGTAGCCCCATTCTGCAGGTATGGCAAGTGCGTTCGTGGTGAGCTTGTCGAACCACGAACGGAAAGTCGACCATTCGGTACTTCGACAGGCTCAGGGCGAACGGATAGGGGGTTCATGTTCGGAAGGAGATTTTTTATGAAGGCTGCAGAATTTAGAAAAATGTTCAGGGCGGCTGTCACTCGATATACTCCCGAACGATGAACAGCGGCCTGTTCTGCGTCTCCCGGTAGATTCTGTAAACATACTCGCCCAGTATTCCCAGAAAGACAAGCTGCACCGAGCCGAAGAAGAAAATGCTCAGCACCGTTGACGACCAGCCGAAGGGCACCAGGCCCGAAACCTTGGCTATAAGCGTGATAGATGAGTCCACCAGAAGAAGGTCGATGACGCCGAGAATGCCGGAATAGAGACAGACTTTTAAGGGCAGGTCGGTGAATGAGAAGAATGCGTCAAAGGCCAGGCGCACAAGCTTTTCAAGGGTCATTTTTGCCTTGCCTTCCTTCCGGTCAGGCCTCCTGTATTCAACATAGCCCTGCTTGAATCCGACAAAGAGGCGCAGTCCCGGCAGGTAGCGGTTCTTTTCCTGAAGGGAGAGCATTGCCTGGGCGACCCTTTTGGAAAAGATTGAAAAGTTGCCGGCGTTTTCCACATCCTGATTGGGCAGCACGCTCTGAAATGCCCGGTGAAACAGGTCTATGAGCTGCTTTTTCGGCCATTTTTCCTCACGCTCGATGCGTTTTCCGAACACGACATCAAGATTGCCACCCCCGAGTTTTTCAAACATGGCGGGAAGCAGTTCAGGCGGGTCCTGAAGGTCGCCGTCCATCATGGCGATCTGATCGCCCCGGGCATAGGTGAGCCCGGCGGTATAGGCGGACTGGTGGCCGAAATTGCGCGACAGCACAATTATCTTAACCCGGCGGTCACGCTCGTGGCGGCGCAGCAGCTTCTCAAGCGTGCGGTCGCTGCTGCCGTCATCAATGCAGATTATTTCATAATCGTCCGTGGCGCTCTGCAGCGCGGCCGATGAGCGGGCTATCAGCTCATCGACAAGCCCTTCCTCATTGTACAGCGGGATGATAAGCGACAGCATGCATATATCCTTTTAAGGGTTTTTTGACATAATTGCGGCAAGCTGCTCAAGGGCGCTGCCGCGGCTGCCGGCACAGGCGGAATGCCCGGCTTCGGGAAGCTCCGCCTGTTTCAGCCTTTTATTGAAATACCAGGCGATCTCGAGCAGCACATAGGCCTGATAAAGCAGGCCGCAGCGTTCAAGCGCGCGCCGGTTTTTTTTCGGAGCCGCGGCGGTGTACGCAGTACTGAACTGCCGGTGCAGGGTTTCATCAAAGCCGCAGAGCGCATAGGCCAGGCGGAAATATTCGATCTGGAAAGGCAGAAATTTGAACGCTTCGGTGTCGATGAGGCGGATTGTAGTGTCGGGGCACAAAAGAATATTTTTCATGTTCACGTCGCCGTGGCACAGGCTGAAGCGTGCAAAGGGCCTGATGACGGATTTTTTCCGCTCAAACCAGGCGACGAGGCTGTCGGCGGAGCCGCCGCCTGGCAGGCAGCCCGATGCAGCAAGGGCCCGGGCGCGCTCGGACATCTTGCGCAGAAAATAGTCCCTGAACCCAAGCACCTGAAATGACTTAAGCTTGCCCCAGCGAAAGCTGCGCGCAGCATGCATGCGCGCAAAGAGCGGCAGCAGCCCGGGCAATATGCTGCCTGCGCCCGTCCCCGAGCTCGTCAAGCGGCCTGCCCTCGACCCGTTCCTCGCAGGCAAAATAATAGCCCATGGTTTCAGCGGTTTTCCAGGCACGGTCGGCAAAAAAGAGCCTGGGCACCGGAATGCCGAGCCGCTCGAGATGGGCATGAGCCCAGATGATGTTCTTGATGCGGAAGCGCTTGGACACGGCCTTGAGCACATACCTGCCGCCGCCTTCAACCGTGAGAAACCAGATGAGATTGCGGCTGCCGCCACTGACGGGCTCCAGGCTGAAACTGCGGCCGCCGGCGCCGAGTGCCGGCAGTATGCTGGCGGTGATATAATCCTTAAGCCTGTCGGGCTGAATCGGCTGGGGTGTATTCATAGCGGGCATGTTACCAGAACAGGAGCTGTGCAGGCAAGCCCGTTTTTTCCTGCGCTGCCGCCGCTGTTGACGAGCCGGCTGATTTGGTATAATCTTAGTGGCTCACAAGAGTAATTATTTTAACGAGAGATCATTCCATGAAACAGGCAGCAATCAATCCTGAACAGTTTCCAGCCCATGTGCGCGAGCATCTTATTCCGTCTTATGAAGGCGATGTGGTCTATGAGTGCATCGGCTGCGGCGAGACCTATCATATCGATCAGTTTCTGTACACGTGCCCTGCGTGCAAAAGCCTGCTGCGGCTGCATGACCGGGCCTTTGCAGAGCTCAAAAAGATTGACGGTGCGACCTGGCGCGATATTTTCGACTATCGCCGCATGCTGCGGCTGGAGCCGCTGAAGGGCATTTTCCTGTTCAAGGAAATTCTGTTTCCGACCATTCCTCTGCAGGACATTATTTATCTTGGCGAGGGGCATACGGCCCTGGTGCGCTCGAATGCAGAATTGAGCGGCCTTGTGGGCATGGAGTTTTTCGTGAAGAACGATGGCCTCAACCCGTCGGCATCGTTTAAAGACCGCGGCATGGCAAGCGCCATAAGCTTTATCAACCATTCGATCCGCAAGCGGGGCATCAAGGAGCTGCTGGGCATCTGCGCCTCAACGGGCGACACCTCGGCGGCAGCTGCCCTGTACCTGAGCTATCTTGATAAAAGCATCGTCCGTTCGGTGGTGCTCCTGCCCAAAGGCAAAGTGACCCCGCAGCAGCTTTCCCAGCCCCTCGGGAGCGGCGCCACGGTGATCGAGGTGCCCGGCGTGTTTGACGACTGCATGCGCATTGTGGAGCAGCTGGCCGAGCGCTACCAGGTGTGCCTGCTTAATTCCAAGAACCCCATCCGCATCATGGGCCAGAAGTCCTATGCCTTCGAGGTGGCCCAGCAGCTCGGGTATGACACAGCCGACCTTACCGTGGTGGTTCCGGTCGGGAATGCAGGAAATGTGACTGCTATCATGGAAGGGTTTCTCGACCTGTACCGCCTCTCGATCATCCCGGCGCTGCCCCAGATCGTGGCCGTGCAGAGCAGGCATGCAAATCCCGTGGCGTCGTGGCGTGAAACCGGCCGGTATGAGCCCATGAAGGTGAGCTCCAGCGTGGCGCAGGCCGCCATGATCGGCGATCCGGTTTCATTTCCCAAGGTGAAAAAGCTCGTTGAGGAGCATTTTCGCGAACAGTTCTTTGCCGTTGACCTTGCCGAGCAGGAGGTCATCGAGGGCATGCTCGAGGCAAACCGCCGCGGCCATGTGGTGTGCACGCAGGGCGGCGAGTCGATAGCAGGCCTTGCCCGGGCGGTCAAGCTCGGCATCGTTGCAAAAGACCGCACCGTGGTGGTTGATTCAACCTCGCATCAGCTCAAGTTTTCAAACTTCCAGCAGATGTATTTCGAAAACTCCTTCCCGCCGGAGTATCAGATTACGGCTAAACCAGAGCTGGTCAATAAGCCCGTCCAGCTTGAGGCTTCAGCCGATGCCATTGCAGGCTATCTGAAGCTCAAAGAAAAATAAGGCAGGCGCGAGCATTCCGCCTGCATTTCATCCGATTGCCTAAAGGAGCACCAGAGATGAGTAAGATTTTTGTATGCTTGTTCCGCAGCGCCGGCATTGCCGCCGCTGCATTGAGTATGCTGTGCTTTTCAGCAGGCCGGGGGTTTTCAGCAGACGCCATGGATTTTGATATCCTTGCAAAAAAGGCACGCGACCTTGCGCAGGCCCCCTATACAACCCGCAGCGAGCTTGATCTTCCGAAAATGGAGTACGAGCAGTTCCATAATATTTTATTCCGGCCGGACCGGGCCGTCTGGAAAAATGAAAAACTGCCGTTTCAGCTGCAGTTTTTTCCGGTCGGCTGGATTCATAAAAAAGGCGTAACTGTTTATGAAGTCGCAGGCGGCGAAGTCCGGCCCATGCCTATCGACACGGAGATGTTCTCGCATGCAAAGGACAAGAAAGGCAAAGACATACAGCTGCCCAATGCCGTTTCAGGCTTCCGGCTGCACGCGCAGCTGCAGCCCGCCGGCAAAATGGACGAGTTTCTGGTTTTTATGGGCGCAAGCTATTTCAGGGCCCTTGCAAACGGCATGGGATACGGCATATCAGCCCGCGGCATTTCACTCAACACCGCCCACCCCGCCGGCGAGGAGTTCCCCGATTTCACCACATTCTGGATTGTGCGGCCCGCCCCCGGCGATCCTTCTATAACCCTGTATGCGCTGCTTGACGGCCCGAGCTGCACCGGCGCCTACCGCTTTACCGCCTCGACGGGCGATGCTACTTCGGCAGTCGTCAAGGCCTCGATCTTTATGCGCAAAGACGTGAAGCAGCTCGGGATCGCGCCGCTTACGTCCATGTTCTGGTACGGTGAAAACAGCTATCCCCGGCCTCAGGACTACCGGCCGGAAGTGCATGATTCCGACGGGCTGCTGATCGGGGAGCGAAACGGCGACTGGATCTGGCGGCCCCTGCTGCTGAGCCCGGCCATCAGGCACTGCACGTTTCAGACCGGTTCGCCGAAAGGGTTCGGCCTGCTCATGCGCGACCGAAATTTCGATCATTATCAGGATTTGGGCGCCCATAATGAAACCCGCCCGAGCCTCTGGGTTGAGCCTGTCGGCGAGTGGAACGCCGGCCGGGTGCATCTGGTCGAGCTGCCGACCCACAATGAGTATATGGACAATATCATCGCCTTCTGGGAGCCGGCACAGCAGGCTGCGGCAGGAGCCCGCTTTGACCTGCAGTACCGGCTCACCTGGTTTCGCGATGATCCGCAGCTGTCGCCTCTGGGGCGCGTAACTGCAACCCGGCGCACCAGCATCTGCCAAAAGAAGGAGCATGAAATGTCTACAAGCTCCTATGAGCCGTGCAACATAGACGAGGTTCAGGAGTTTATCGTCGATTATTCCGCCATCAAGGGCATACCCTGCGACGAGCGCTTCAAGCCCGATATTAAATTTGAAAATTCGCCCGGCGCCGAGCTTGTGAAATCATTTATCGTTGCCAACCCCGAAACCGGGGGCTGGCGAGTGTTTGCGCATCTGAAGTTCAAGGAGAAAAGCCGCGCCGTTGATCTGAGCCTGAGGCTTCTGCAGGCAGGCAAGGTGGTTTCCGAAAAATGGACCTATCTCTGGCAGCCGTGAGGCCTGCACGCATGAGTAAAAAAGGGACGCGTTGAGAAGTTGGCGCGCTCAAAAAAGCATCAAAGAAACAGCACTACGCTGAGCCGCCGAAAAGCATTTTTCAGCGGCTTTTTTTGCGCCCTCCGGCATGCGGCTGGCCCGCGGAGCAGCCTACCTGCCGGCAAGCTCTTCAATCATGTACTCGAGGCCGGCTGTTACGCGGGCCAGGCGCCCGTAGTCGAGCGTCTCAGGCAGGTCCGTGGGTTCGTGATAATGAGGATTGCGGAAGAATGCCGTGTCGGTTACCATGATGGCAGGATAATCGTGCTCCCAGAACGGCCAGTGGTCCGACCAGAAGACGCCCGGTATAAACCAGGGCAGGGCAACGCCTTCAGAGGGGAAGGTGTTTGCCCTGCGGAATGAACCTACCGCCTCATGCAGCAGGCTGCGCGACTGCAGGTTGGAAACAAAAGCGATGAAATTGCCCGTGTCGGGAAAAAAAAGATTCATCGGGAAAATATAGCTCTGCGACCCCGGCGCGTCGCTGTAAAAACCGAGCATTTCCAGGGCAATCATGGCGGTGACAGTATCGCCGCGCCGGCGGCACAGCGCGGCATACCGGTAGCTTCCCATGTCGCCGGTCCAGAAAAACGGCGGCTCTTCATTGGGGAAAAAGGCAAAGCGCACGGTGCAGCCGGGGTTTTTCGCCGAAAAAGCCCGGGCCAGCGCAAGCAGGGCTGCCACACCCGAGCCATTGTCGTCAGCGCCCTCCGACCCCAGGGAGCAGTCATAATGAGCGCCGATGATGATGACCTTGCCGGGCTGTTTGCCGCCGCGGCGCTCCGCGATGATATTGGAGAATTTTTGCCCCTTTGCGGAAAACTCCTGCCGAATCGTAGTGTATCCCATGCCGGACAGGGTTTTTTCAATATAAGCGGCTGCCTGCTCAAGGTTTTTATGAAAAACATAATTGCGGTCGCCGATCCTGGCGGCCAGCATATCGACATGGCTGCGCAGTTCATCTCTGAGCGCTGCTTCCTGTCCTGTAAGCCCGATACTATGAGGCCCCGATTGCTGTTTTGGTGCTTTTCCGAACAGGCAGAGCCCCGATAGCAGTCCCGCATAAGAAATAAATACAATTATAATTAAAAATAAAATTCTAAAAATAGATATCATTTTTTTTATTAATTTATAATTAATTTAGCAATTGGTCGGATTCAACCAAACGGAAATAATTAAATTGAAAAAACTGGCTCTATGCAACCAATAAAAAAAGCATGCTCAAAAGACGAAAACAGGCCGGCAAATAAAGCTATCTTCTAAATAGCTGATTTATATTGTTTTTTCTATAGATTTTTTCGCGTAAGGGGTTGTTTTTTTCTTGTGGCACGGTCATTGCAAACTTTTAACACGGAAAGAAACGATAAAGGCAAAGAAATGACCGCAGCATATTACTACGACAGAAACTGGGACAAAAAGAAGCAGGAGCGCAAGCGCGTTGTTGTTACCGGCATTGGTTCTGTGACCCCCATCGGCAATACTTTAGAGGACACCTGGTCAAATCTTATAAAGGGCACCTCCGGCATAGCTCCCATAACCATTTTTGACGCAGCAACCTTCCCGGTCAAAATCGGCGCAGAGGTTAAGAATTTTGACTTCAATGCAGCAGTGCCTGAAGACCTGAAGCCTTTTCTTGGCCGCAGCACCAGCTTCTGCATACAGGCGGCGCGTGAAGCGCTGCGCAATGCAGGTATTAACCTTGATGCATATGGACACCGCATCGGTTGGCATTTCTCTGGGTTCAAACGAAGAGGCGGTAGGCCTTCATATGTTTGACAAGCTGTTTGATACCCAAAGCATCAAGCAGCACCTTGAGCGTCAGCAGGATGCAACCAGCCTGCACCAGCCTTTTGCGCATCTTGCAACCTCAAAACAGCTGGGCAATATCTGGCCTGTTCGGCGCAGCGCTGCTACAGCGGCAAATATTCTGTCGATTCTGTTCAATATTCAGGGCCCCGTGAGCACCTCCTCCGGCGCCTGCGCATCTTCAGCCCAGGCCATGGGCCGGGCCCTTCGCATGATACAGGACGGCGATGCTGATATGGTTATCACCGGCGGCTGCGACTCCATGATCGGGGAATTTTCCGTGACCGGATTTCACCGGCTGCGCGCTTTGTCGAAAAACAATGATGATCCTGCAAAGGCATCGCGGCCCTTCGACCTGAAGCGCGACGGCTTCGTGCTGGGCGAGGGATCAGCCGTTTTGATTCTTGAAGACCTCGAGCATGCGCGCAAGCGCGGGGCAACCATACTGGCAGAGCTTGCCGGCTACGGGTCATCTTCAAATGCCGCCAGCCTCACCGCATCCCCTGAAGACGGCCGGGGAGCCGACCTGTGCCTCAAGGCAGCCCTTGCTGACGGCAACTGCTCCCCTGACCAGGTGGACTATATCAATGCCCACGGCACCTCGACCTATCTGAACGACAAGTCCGAGACAGCGGCCATCAAGAACGTGTTCGGCGAGCGGGCCTATGACATACCGGTGAGCTCCAACAAGTCGATGCTGGGGCATCTGGTGGCAAGCGCGGCGGCCATAGAGCTTGCCATGAGCGTGCAGACGATCAACAGCCAGGTGATACCGCCGACGATCAACTATGAAAACCCCGATCCGGTCTGCGACCTTGACTATGTGCCCAATGAGTTTCGCCTGAAGAAAGTTGAGACCATTCTTTCCAATTCATTCGCCTTCGGCGGCCAGAACTCATCGGTGCTCGTTAAAAAATTTGTATGAAGTGCAGGGTTGCTGCAGTCGGACCCGAGAGCGTAGTGTGCGGCGGCTGCTTACGGGCGGATGCAGGGATTAGCAGGGCAGAAGGCAATAGCGTCTCCAGAAAGTCTTTCAGACTTTTTTCCCCCACACAGACCGACGACGGCGCCAGTGCGCGCTTGTATCCGCAGAGTACATCGTGCAGGGTGAGGCATGGTTGTATTCACTAAAGAATTTTGCTCCGGCATTGACCGTAGAAAACAGGCGATTGAACAAAACCGGTAACATGCTACATTTGTAATGCAGTGATGCCGTTCTAGATTCTCGAGAGATGCGACCTGCAGCAGCTTGTTCAACTGCTGCTCGAATTCATTCAAGGAGAGACGGACAGGATGGAAAAACGTGCGGTTATTACAGGCATGGGCGTTGTTTCTCCCGTGGGCATCAGGCGTTCAGGAGAACTGGACCAGCCTCATCAATGGGCGCATCAGGAATCGGCGCTTTCACCCTCATCCCTGCCGAGCATCTGCCGGTGAAACTGGCGGCTGAGGTAAAAAATTTCAACCCGAAACAGTTTATTGCCGACCGCAGGACTGTCAGGCTCACGTTCCGCAATGTGCATCTGGCTCTTGCTGCTGCCAGGCTTGCCTTTGAGGATTCGGGGATTCAGAAAGGGCAGGTGCCTCCGGAGCGGCTTGGCGGCATTATCGGCTCTGGCGGGGGCGGTTTTGACGACGGCCCGGGTTTTGAAGATCTGAGCGAGCCGATACTGAAATCATGGAATGAGGAAAAGCAGACTTTCGACTCCTCGCTGTTCGGCGAAATCGGCGTGCCCATAAGCTACCCGCTTTTTCTCCTGAAGGCGCTTCCCAACAATGCCTTCTATTATATTTCCCTCGAGTACAATATACAGGGCGAGAATGACAATATCGTGTCGTCCTATACGGGCGGGGCCCAGGCCATCGGCGATGCCTTTCGCGCTGTCAGGCGCGGCCTTGCCGACGTGATCATCGCCGGCGGCTATGACAGCCTTCTCACCCCCAATACCATTTTCAGCCTTGATTCCTTCGGCCTGCTTTCACAGCAGGAGGACCCGGCCGGCGCCTGCCGCCCCTTTGACCGGAACCGCACCGGCATGGTTGCCGGCGAGGGCGCCGGTTTTGTGATCGTCGAGGAACTGGAGCATGCGCGCCGGCGCGGGGCGACCATCTATGCCGAAATAGCGGGCTATGGTAATGCCTCAAGCGCCTATCACATGTATAAACCGGATCCTGCCGGCAAGGGGATTATCAATGCCGTATCGCGGGCGCTGCGCGAAGCAAACCTCGCGCCCGCTGAAATCGACTGGATCTGCGCCGACGGCACCGGAACTATCGAGAGCGACCGCGCTGAAGCGCTTGCCCTGCGGAGCGTATTTCAGAATGACATAGCCGCCGTCCCCGTGAGCGCCACAAAATCGATGACCGGCCACATGGGCTCAGGCGCCGGCGCTGCCGAGTCGATCTACTCCGTCATGGCCATGCGCAGCGGCACGGTGCCGCCCACAATCAACTATGAAGCGGGCGACGAGGACTGCGGCCTTACCATCGTTGCGGGTACGGCGCAGCAGCGCAAGGTCGACATTGCCCTCAATATCAACCAGGGCATCGGCGGCCAGACCACGGCCCTTATTTTTAAAAAGACAGAAGCCTGAGCAATGGAGTGCGCTATGAAGCTGAAAGACAAGGTTGCTATTGTGACGGGTGCTGCCCGCGGCATCGGCCGGGCCATTGCCCTTGCACTGGCGGCAGAAAAAGCAACAATCATCTGCGTTGATGTTGCGGCCCCTGAAAAGTCTGAAGCGCTTGTGAATGAAATCAAGGGTCTGGGCGCTGAGGCCGAAGCCTATCAGGCTGATGTGCGCGATTTCGAGGCCATAGAGAAGATGGCGCAGCATGTGATAGAAAGATACGGCCGCATTGATATACTTGTCAATAACGCGGGCGTGAACCGCGACTCGCTCATACTCATGATGACGCCCGAGCAGTGGCGCGAGGTTATTGAGATTAATCTGTACGGCGCGTTTCACTGCACCAAGGCCGTGGCGCAGCAGATGATGTTTCAGAAATACGGCCGCATCATAAATATTTCCTCCATCGCCGGCTCGAGCCCCGGCCGCGGCCACGCAAATTATGCAGCCTCCAAGGGGGGTGTGAACGCCTTCACGCGCGCTGCCGCAGTGGAGCTGGCGCCTAAAAAGATAACGGTCAATGCCGTGGCGCCCGGCGTCATCGAGACCGAGATGAGCGCCGAGGTAATGCGGCGGGCAAAGGACCTGGTGATGGAGCATATACCGCTCAAGCGCCTGGGCACGGCAGAGGATGTGGCCCGCATGGTCGCCTTTCTTGCATCCGATGATGCCGCCTACATAACCGGTCAGATTTTTAATGTCGACGGCGGCTTTCGAGGGTAATACGCCGCGCCTGAGCGGTGTCGGCAGTATATATCTGTCAGAACAACAGTGAAGACTGAAAAGGAGCTTGCAATGGAAGAAAAAGAGATTTTCGAGAAAGTGAAAGACGCAATTGTTGATGCCCTTGGCGTTGATGATGATGAGGTCAGTGCCGAATCGTCGCTGTTTGACGATCTGGGCGCAGAGTCTCTCGATCTGCTTGACATCGTTTTTCGCCTTGAAAAAAATTTCGGCATCAAAATTCCCCGCGGCGCCATGGTGCAGGATATGCTTGCCGCTGAAGGCGTCAAGGAGTCAGACGTGCTGGTTGACGGCGCCGTCACCGAGCTGGGCGCCAGGCTGCTGCGCGAGCGCATGTCAGAGGTGAAGCCCGAGAAGATACAGGCAGGGTTCCGCATTGATGATATCCCGACTCTTTTTACGGTACAGACCTTCGTCAAGCTCGTCAAGGAGCAGCTGGCCGCCAAGTAAGCGCGGCGCAGGGGCGCAGCCATGCGTGTGGGAACCGACATTACCGAGGTCAGTCGCATCCGTGAGCTTATGGGCAGGCATGCCGGGTTCCGCGCTGCGGTGTTCACCCCGCAGGAGATCGACTACTGCGAGAGCAAGCGGCACACCTACGAGCATTATGCCGCCAGGTTTGCCGTGAAGGAAAGCGTTATGAAGGCTGTGGGCAGGGGCTGGCTGCAGGGGCTGGAATGGACGGACATCGAGGTCGTGCGCCGTGCTTCGGGCGAGCCTTCCATAGCGGCCCACGGTTCGCTGCTGGCGGCGATGCAGCAACTGGGCATCGGCGATTTTGCCGTTTCTCTGTCTCATTGCCGCAGTCATGCAACAGCAGTGGTCATTGCTGTGCACTGATGACAGGGCTGGCAGCGTGCCCGGCGCGGTCCGGTAAGAGCATCCGTCCCTGTTCGACATTTTTTTAATGCGCAGCGTAAGGACAAAGCCCCGCAAAAGCGGGGCGAAAAAATTCCCCCTGTAGCAAAGGGGGATGAAATTAACATGTTTTTTTCTTTAAAATTAATATTGTCCCCTTGTGTATGGGGAGCTGTGTAAAAGCTGACATATGAAACGACGCATCGTCATTACCGGCATGGGGACCATTACCCCCCTGGGCACAACCCTGAAGGCAACCTGGGACGGCGTGGTGAACGGCCGTTCAGGCATCGGTCCGGTCGCGCTTTTTGACGCATCGAAATTCCCCGTGCGGATCGCCGGCGAGGTCAGGGGCTTTACCTGCGATATCTCGGCGATTCCGGAGGATATGCGCGCTTTGCCGGGCCGCAGCGCATTGTTCTGCCTGTCGGCGGCGCATGAGGCGCTGCAGGATGCCGGGCTTGATATGGGCCGCGAGAATCCGCTCCGGGTCGGCATCTCTCTGGGCGCAGACGAGGAGACGCAGCTTTTTCAAGCGATCAGCACCCTGTATGATAAGCCTCTGGAGCTCCGTGCGCTTGCCGGGGGAATGCCTCTTTTTGTTGAATGCCTCGAGCATTCGTCCCTGGCCGGGCAGCGGTGGTCATTCAAGCGAAAAGCCGATATCGCTACCAAGCTGCTTGCCATTACCTGCGGCATAGAGGGCCCCGCCGATACGTCCCATACAGCCTGCTCCTCAAGCGGCCATGCCATCGGCAAGGCCAAGCGCATGATCGAAAACGGTGACTGCGATGCTGTCATCACGGGCGGGCACTGCGCCATGATCAACGAATTCAGCGTTGCCGGGTTTTATCTGCTGGGCACGCTTTCTACGCGCAATGACGAGCCGCAGCGGGCAAGCCGCCCGTTTGATCTTGACCGCGACGGCTTTGTTATCGGCGAGGGTGCAGGTATCATGGTTCTCGAAGAGCTTGAGCACGCACGAAAGCGCGGGGCGCACATCTACGCCGAACTTGCGGGGTACGGGTCGTCATCGAATGCATACCGCCTGACCGATACGCCTCCCGACGGCAAAGGAGGAGATATAGCCATGCAGCGGGCCCTTGAGGACGCAGGTATCGAACCCTCACGCGTGGGCTATATCAATGCTCACGGCACAAGCACGCTGCTCAACGACCGCAGCGAGACCCTTGCCATCAAGCATGTTTTCGGCCAGGGTGCGCACAAAATTCCGGTCAGCTCCAGCAAGTCGATGATCGGCCACCTGGTCTGCGCTTCATCCGCAGCGGAGCTTATCATCACCGTCATGGCTGTCAAAGACAATATCATTCCGCCCACGATCAACCTGGAGAATCCCGACCCGCTCTGCGATCTTGACTATGTGCCCAACACGGCCCGCAGGCAGGAGCTGGGAGCGGCTCTGTCAAACTCATTTGCTTTCGGCGGCCAGAACGCCAGCCTGATAGTTGCTAAATTCAAAGGCTGAGCATCGATTGTCCGCAGTGCGGCAGGACACCGCACTGCCCCGTGAACCGTATATGCACAAGAAGGGACGAGCGTATGAGATTTCTCATGGTTGACCGCATTTGTGAGCTTTCGCGCGGAACAAGCGCCCGCGGCATCAAGAACATTTCCTGGGATCATGAGTTTCTTGATGAATATGTTCCCGGAGTCCCGGTCTTTTCCCCTGTTTTGCTCACCGAGTCGGTTGCGCAGCTGATTTCATGGGCCATTATCGAGGCCAAAGACTTTACCGTCAAGCCGGTGATCACCATTCTGGACAGCTATGTCTGCACGGGCCATCCCCGGCCGGGCGATCAGCTCGAGCTCACCGGCGCCATCGAAAGCCTCAGCCCGGAGAGCGCCCTTGCCCACGGCACAATTCTTTTAAACGGCAGGCCGATTATTGAGCTTGGGCATGCGGTCTGCTACCTGTATCCGCTGCAGGAGCTTGACCCGCCCGAGCGGGCGCGCCGGCAGTTCGAGAACCTCTACATAGCCGGGCACCCGCTGCCTGCGGCGCAGCCGGCTGCTCCTGTGGGGCCCTTTGTTGAGCAGAGCTTTGCCAGCCGCCGGCGCTGGCTGGACCGCATTATTGAAACCGGCGACAGCAGCAAGCTGCAGGGCATAAAAAATGTTACCGCTACCGATGACTGCTTCAACGACCATTTCCCGCTCAAGCCCGTTCTGCCCGGCGTTGCGATCATGGAGGCGCAGCACAGCCTTGCCCGCGAGCTTGCCCTGCGCCAGCTTGCCGAGCGCGGCCTGACCGAGAGCTTTCCTGTTCTCTGCCGGGCGGAGAAGGTGAAGTTTCGCCTTTTTGTTCAGCCGGGGGACCAGATGGTGGTGGAGGCGACGGTGAAATCTTTTTCCGACGGCCAGTGCTCCGTGGCCACGCGGGTGACCGTGGGCGGCAAAAACGCCGCCAGCGTGCTGCTGCATTTCGAGCTGCCCGAACGCGCCGCCTATCTGCAAAAATATATTCTCGGCAGGTGAGCTTGCAGCCCGCCCGGGCAGCCAAAAGGCCCGGGAGAGAATTTGATTGACAGGAAAGCCCATATCCTGTAATAAATAGAATCCTTCCAGTTCCTCACAAAGAATCATACGGAGGTCATTGATGGCACGCATTACCGTTGAAGATTGTCTGAGCAATATTGAAAACCGTTTTATCCTGGTGCATATGGCAAGCCAGCGCACCCGCCAGCTGCTCAAGGGCGCCACCCCCCTTGTCGCCGCACCTGACAACCGCGAGGTTGTACAGTCGCTGCGTGAAATCGCAGCAGGCAAGGTGAGGCTGACCGAGGCCACCATAACCCGCCTTCAAGAGATGGATATCCTGGATTCCAAGAGCTGACACTGCCGCCACAGGCTCTGGCAGCGAAGAAGAGTACAACAAGGCCGCTCCCAGCGGCTTTTTTTATTGCCCTTGACAGAGACGCGGCGCCTTTATAAGATGGGCTGCACAGTATTCAGGGAGCACTATGGAAATCACGGGACGCACTATTATTCACGAGGCAGCACGGGATATTGCCCGGTGCGCAGCAGACAATGCCGGCATCATAGCGCGCATGGCAGAAGCCCTGATCGCCTGCTTTGAGCGTGGCGGCAAGGTTCTTATCTGCGGCAACGGGGGCAGCGCAGCCGAGGCGCAGCACTTTGCCGCTGAATTTATAAACAAGATTTTTACCTTCCGCAAAGCCCTTCCCGCCCTTGCGCTCACAACCGATTCGTCCGCCATTACCAGCATCGGCAATGATCTTGCCTTTGAAGATATTTTTTCCCGTCAGGTTGAAGCCCTGGGCAGCAGGGGGGACATGCTCTGGGGCCTGAGCACAAGCGGCCGGTCTGCCAATGTCATCAAGGCTTTTGCCGCAGCGCGAGCAGCCGGGCTTACCTGTATAGCTTTCTGCGGCAAGCCGGGCAGCGACATGGAAGCGCAGGCCGACATCAGTCTGACAGTTGCATCCGGCAACACAGCCCGCATCCAGGAGGTGCATCTGGTGGCGGGGCATGTGCTCTGCGAGCTGGTTGAGCAGCACTATTGCAGGAAAGGGCAGCCCGCCTGAGCATTCACGGGACTTGTTTTATACCTACGAGAGAGGGGGATACGAATGGAACGCAGCATCACAATAACCTCCGGCGCAGTGCACATCGGCGGCGTGCTGTCCTCAAGCCCGACTGCGGATGCCGTCTGGAACTGCCTGCCCCTGCATGCTTCGGTCAGCACCTGGGGAGATGAAATTTATTTCAGCATTCCGGTGAAGGTTGACCTTGAAGACGATGCTAAAGACATCGTCGAGATTGGCGATATGGGCTACTGGCCATCGGGAGCGGCGTTCTGCATTTTTTTCGGCCCCACGCCCGTCAGCAGGCCGGGCGAGATCAGGCCTGCGAGCGCGGTGAATGTTTTCGGCAAAGTCACCGGCGATACGGCTGCCTTGAAACAGATCACCGAGGGCAGCGCCATAACCATTGCAAAGGCCGAATAAATGCCCCGGCCCGCCCTGCGTCCGAACATGCTGCTGGCAACCGGCTTTGGCGCAGGGTATGTTCCCATTGCCCCGGGCACGGCAGGATCTGCCGTGGGCGTTCTGCTTTTTTATCTTCTGTCACCCCTGCCGCCCGCCTGGTATCTTGCCATAACCGTCTTCGTAACGCTTGGCGCCATCTGGTTCTCCGGTAAAGCTGAAAAAATTCTCGGCACGAATGATCCCCCGCAGGTTGTCATTGATGAAATCGCCGGACAGCTTATTACCCTTGCCCTGCTGCCCCCGGACTGGAAATATATGCTTGCCGGCTTTCTGCTGTTCCGGCTGCTTGATATCATAAAGCCCTGGCCGGCAAATAAAATAAACAGGGATATGCATGGAGGCGCGGGCATAGTGCTTGATGATGTGGTTGCGGGCATATATGCAAACCTTCTGCTGCAGATTGCACGGGCAGTATCAGGGTATATCGCCTGCGACCGGAATAATGTTTCTGTAGCATGTTTTAATTGCGGCCCAATGAAAAGATTGGAGGCAAATGAAAGAATACAAAGCAATATTTGAAAAAATCGAAGCAACACTCATCGATACTGGTTCTGCTAATACCCCTGCTGATGAAATCAGGACTAAACTTAATGCATTTAAGAAAGTTGAGGGCAGTACTTTTTCCGACGCTGAATATTATTGGATACTGGTATATGTTATTTTCTATTCAGGGTTTAGGGCCGCAACGGTTACTGGCAAGCTGGAGCTGATCCGCAGTTGCTTTCCTGATTATCAAACTGTTTCCAACTATGATACGGGCAAGATTGATGAAATACTTGCCAACCCCGCAATGATTAAAAACAGGCGTAAGATTGAAGCATGCGTACAAAACGCTCAGGTTTTCAAAAATATCGTCAGCGAATACGGTTCTTTTAAAGCATATATAGACTCCTTTTTCCCTTTAGCCTCTTTTGAAAACCTGATGCTTTTAAAAGAAGAGTTGGAATACCGCTTTTCTGGCCTGGGAAGAATTACGACCTACCATGTCCTGACGGATATCGGCATGCCGGTAATTAAACCGGACAGGGTCATTTGCCTTATATTTACGAGACTGGGGTTTATTGAAGGCGAAGAACAGCTTCTGAAAACTGTCATTCAGGGCCGAAAGTTTGCCGAAGCCACCGGCCATCCCATCCGCTACATCGATATTGTTTTCGTTGCCTATGGCCAAGTTCAATCCAGGGAATACGGCTTGGAAAATGGCATTTGCCTTGAACAAAACCCATTGTGTTCAATTTGCGGCGTAACGGAACACTGCAATTACATCAACTGATGCCTTTTTGCAATTCAGACTGCACCACCCTATGAGCCAAGTAAAAGAGATTTTTTCACTTAAACTATTGACAATATAGTTCTAAATTGGCTATATTATCTATTGAAAGTGTTTTTTTCTCATTAAAAGCCTTGGGAGGGCGTGATGATATTAAGTTTTTCTGTTGAAAACTGGATGTCTTTTCAGAAAAAGGTTTGTTTTTCCATGGTTGCAAGCCGGGAAAAACAACATCGGGAACGTGTTCCTCGTGCTGAAAAATACCAAACCAGTATTCTTCCAATTGCCGCTATTTATGGCGGCAATGCATCAGGCAAGACAAATCTTTTTAAGGCATTGAACTTTGCAAAGTTACTTGTCGTGAGGGGAACACAGCCCGATAGTCTGATACCGGTTGAATTTTTCCGCCTGGATTCGAAAAGTTCGGAACTCCCGGTTCGTTTTGCATTTGAGATTCTTGTGAATGAAATTATTTATGAGTTCAGCTTTGCCGTGACCCGGAAATCAGTGGTAGAGGAAAAACTGGTAGAGATTTCAAGCACCAGTGAGAAGATTTTATACAACCGTAGAAATAATCAATGTGAGTTTGACCGTAGTTTTACGAATAACGATTTTCTCAAGTTTGCCTTTCAGGGCACACGGGATAATCAACTGTTTTTGACAAATGCAGTCTCTCAAAAGGTTGAGACCTTTAAACCGATTTATGACTGGTTTAAGGACACCTTGGAATTGGTTGCACCGGATACCCGATTCGCACCTTTGAACAATTTTTTGATGAGGCGCATAATTTATATGTAAAGATGAACACAATGTTGCCAAAGCTTGGATACTGGTATAAGCGCAGCTTAAAGGTGAGGATATCCCGTTTGCCAACATACCTCTGCCTGAACCAATAAAGCTAAAACTCCAGGAAGATGTCAAAGAGGGCATGACGGTTCGGTTTCTTAACAGAACCAAATGAGCGTTTCATAATAACGCGTAAGAATGGCGAGTTGGCATCAAAAAAACTAGTGACCTACCATGCCAAGCAAGGATGGTAAAGAAGTAAAATTTGAGATGAGCCACGAATCGGATGGTTCTCAGCGGGTCATCGATCTTCTGCCCGCATTTCTGGAAATATCCGCCGAACGTTCAAAAAAAGTATATGTGATTGATGAAGTAGACCGGAGTATGCATACGCTGCTGACAAGAAGCTTGCTGGAGGGTTATTTGCAAAATTGCTCTCCAGATAGCCGTGCACAGTTACTGTTTACGACACATGATGTTTTGTTGATGGATCAAAACATCTTGCGTCGAGATGAAATGTGGGTAACTGAGCGTGATGCCGATGGTGTTTCCAGTCTTTTATCTTTCAGCGACTATAAGCATATTAGGTATGATAAAGATATTCGCAAGAGTTATCTGCAGGGGCGTTTGGGCGGCATCCCTCGTATTTTATTGTGTGGCGGTTTTGCAAATACATGCAGTGACTGATCACAACAAGGGGAATGCCTGATGCCGCGCAAAAGGCGAAAATTTCAACGCCCACTCGGGGCAGCTGACGATACCGGAAATTGTTTGTGATAGCCGTTGAAGGGGCAAATACAGAACCTCAGTATTTTGCCCTTTTTAACGATCAGCAATCTGTCGTTAAAGTGAATTGTCTCAAGAGCAAACATGAGAGCTCACCGCCACAAGTGCTAAAGAGAATGGAACAGTATCTTAAAAAAGAATCTTTAAGATCAACAGATGAAGCATGGCTGGTATGCGACAAGGATCAGTGGAGAGATGATCAACTGTTGCAGCTTCACGGCTGGTCACAAAAAAAGGCCAATTATGGTTTTGCTCTCAGCAATCCGAACTTTGAATACTGGTTGCTGCTTGCATTTTGAAGAAGGCAGTGGGGTTTCAAGTGCGCGCATGGCTTTGAAAAGGCAATAAAAATAATCAATTCTTATTTAAAATAATTATTATTAAAATTTAAACAAGTTGTTTGGTGTGATAAGATTTGCCGATCATGCTCTGCGTGCATTCATTATGAACTTATTACGTGAAAAAATTCCGTTATAACTTCATAATAAGGCAAACGACTTTATTTTGTCAGCGGCTTGATTGCTTTTGCGCATAGATACAGGCGGTAACGGAATGACGTTGTGCATATCTGCGATTTGCTGTAAAACGAAAATCAATCATTTTTCCCATATGGGGAAAATGGTTGTTATAAGTTTATAATCATAAACCGGAACAAATCTAACAGGGGTATTTTAAAATGAACTTTGCGAAGCTTGATGAATTAAAAGCAAAGCTTGATTCGTACCGCCCCCTGCCGCGGGAGATTGTGGAAAATCTGCATGAAGACCTGATTCTGCGCTGGACCTATAATTCCAATGCTATTGAGGGCAATACCCTGACGCTCAAGGAAACCAAGGTGGCGCTTGAAGGTATAACCATAGGCGGCAAAACCATGCGGGAGCATTTCGAGGCGCATAAATCACCGCGAAGCGATTCTTTTTGTTGAAGACTTAATTAAAAAGGCTGAACCGCTCACACAGTGGCAGATAAAGAGCCTGCACCAGCTCATTTTGAAAAATATCGACGAGGAAAATGCCGGGAGTTATAGAACTGTGAATGTTGTCATTTCAGGGGCCACACATAAGCCGCCGGATCATGTGCTGGTGCCGAAGAAATGGAGCGCCTGGTCAACTGGTATGCCACCGATGGCATGCGCCTTCATCCGGTTGAGCGTGCCGCTCGCGTGCATGCCGATTTTGTGAAGATACACCCTTTTACCGATGGCAATGGCCGCACAGCGCGCCTGCTTATGAATCTTGAACTCGTGAAGGCCGGTTTCCCGGCTGCCGTGCTGCCGGTTGAAAGAAGGCTGGCATATTACGAAGCCCTCGACGCCGCGCATGTCCGTGGTGACGATGAGCCTTTCATGAGAATGATGGCGGAAATTGTTGAACAGAGTTTCGAGCCGTACTGGTTTGCCTTGGGTGTGAAGTGATGGATCGAAAATCAATCGTTTGCGTGTTTGGAATGCCGGCCAGGTATTTTGAATTTAAAATGATTGAAATACGTATCTGCTTCAACGATACCTTTTACTGAAAAAAAACGACCTCTGCTGGAAATCTCCGGATTTTGTGTACTATACTGGTAGAGCCACGGATGGTTGGCACAGAGAGCATTCGGCAAACTAACACAAGACTAAAGGAGGACCATGTATGCAGATCAATATCGAAAAAGAGTTTATTGAGCTGACCCCCGAACGCCCTGATGAAACAGCAAAGCTGGAACAGCTCTGGCGCATGATTGTTGACTGTGCCCGGTTCAACAAAAAGCTTGTGCCTATGGGCGAGTATATTCCTTCAAAAAGAAATATGGCCCGGTTTGCTATTGAGGGCCCTCCGGGCGATGCCGACGTGCAGGAAGTCAGAGTTGACCGGGACTGCCGCTGCTATTGCCAGCAGTGCAATAAATTCGTGGTGCTGAAAAAAGGCGACCGGATACCTCCCTGCTGCGGCAAGCTTATGGAAATCCTGGACTGAAGCGGTTTTTTGACAGCCGCCACTGATAAACGGAGCTTGCTATGATCGAACTGCTTACCATCGGCGATGAGCTTTTGAGCGGCCGCACGGCCGATACCAATTCAAACTTCCTTGCCCGGGCGCTGACTGAGGCCGGGCTGTCTGCACAGCGGTTCAGCTCGGTTGGCGACGGCCTTGAAGATATCCGCCGCGCGCTGACACAGCTGCTGCCCGGCACCCGTTTTCTCATTGTCACGGGCGGACTTGGCCCCACCGATGATGACTGCACTGCGCAGGCAGCGGCTCTCACCTTCGGCCGCGAGCTTGCGGTGAGCGAGGCTGCCATCGGCACTATGGAGCGCCGCTACCGTGAATTCGGCCGGCCCATGCCTGATGCGGCAAAGAAACAGGCCGTGCTTCCGGAGGGCTGTGAGCCAATAGAAAACCCCGTCGGCACTGCCTGCGGTTTTTTGCTTACGGACGGGCAGCGGCATTTCTTTTTCCTGCCCGGCGTGCCTGAAGAAGTACATGCCATGACCGGCTTTATAATCGAGTATATCCGCAGAGAATGCGGCATGCGGCAGATTATAAAAAGCAGAACGCTGAAGGTTTTCGGCCTCTGGGAATCCAGGATTCAGGAATTGCTCAAAGGCCGCCTGCCGGAGCTGTCCGCAGTTGCCCTCGGGTTTTATCCCACCTTCCCGGAAGTAAGTCTTAAGATTACCGCTGCCGGTTCCGATGAGCAGCATATAGAGCATGAGCTGCAGCTGTTTCAGGCGGCCATTCAGAAGCATGTCGGCGACTATATTTATTCGGAAAACAATGAAACCATGGAAGAGGTGGTCGGCCGCATGCTTGCCGCGCAGGGCGCTTCGATTGCCGTAGCCGAATCCTGCACCGGCGGGCTTATCACGCACCGGCTCACCAATGTAGCGGGAAGCTCCGCCTATGTGGAGCGCTCGTTTGTTGTGTACAGCAACCGGGCCAAGCAGGAGCTGCTGGCTGTGCCGGAAGCTGTGCTTGCCCGGTACGGGGCGGTCAGCGAGCCTGTGGCGCGGCTCATGGCGGAGGGCGCCCGCAAAGCCGCGGGCACGGTCTACGGCCTTTCCGTTACCGGCATTGCCGGCCCGGACGGCGGCTCACCGGAAAAACCCGTCGGTACGGTATTTATCGGCGTCGCAGGGCCGGAACAGACGGTAGTTGAAAAAAAGTTTTTCCCCGGTACGCGGGAAAAAATAAAAATCATGTCCTCGCAGATGGCGCTGAATCTTCTGCGGCTGGTTATGATGGGCAAAGGTATTGAATGAATCTGTGAAAAGCCGCCCGGTAAAGGGATTGCAGCAGAAATTACTACCTCGTATTCATAAAAGTCGAGGAATCTGTCACCGCTGTCAACGAGGTGACAGGGTCTCATACCCTTCTACAAAAGAGAGATTCTTCGCGCCGCTACAGGTAATAGAGCAACAACATCGCTGCTGATTTACAACTTTCTTACAGATCACTGCATACCCTGAAGATTGCAAAAAATAATTTCTTTATCTGTTCCCTGTCAGCATGGTATATAATTATAGTTTTTGCCGCATGCCGTCTTTAAAACCACATTTTTGAAAAGGGAGGATCGGCGCCATGAGAATTTTTGCCTATGTCGTGTCTGTTTGTGTGCCTCAGCCTTGCTGCAGGCAGTACGAATATCGTTTGCGCTGCTTCGGCGGACGCACAGGATTCGACGTATGACCCTTTTGAAAAGACCGGCGGGGATGCCGGAGCAGCCGGGCAGCAGGTCTCAGACCCCCTTGAAAAATTCAACCGGGGCATGTTCGTTTTTAATGACAAGCTGTATTACTGGGTATTAAAGCCGGCCGCTCAGGGCTACAGCTATGTCGTGCCGGAGCCTGCGCGCATGTGCGTGAAAAGATTTTTCCTGAACCTGATTACGCCGGTGCGCATGGTCAACTGCGTACTGCAGGGAAAATTCAAGGGTGCGGGCGTGGAGCTGACCCGCTTTGTCGTGAATTCGACATCGGGCATTGGCGGGCTGTTTGATCCGTCGTATTACTGCTGGGGCCTGACCCGTCAGGATGAGGATACGGGCAGAACACTCGGCCGGTACGGCATCGGCCACGGCATCTATATTGTCTGGCCGATTCTGGGCCCTTCGAGCGCGCGCGATACCGTTGGCCTGGTCGGAGATTCTTTCCTTGACCCGCTGTCCTATGTCAATCTGCATCTCTGGGAGCGGGCCGGCATCGAAGCCTATGAGAGAGTCAATACGGTGTCTCTGAAAATTGATGCATATGATGAATTCAAGAAAAGCGCCGTTGACCCGTATGTTTCGCTGAGAAACGCCTATCTTCAAAACAGGCAGTACGGCCTTCAGAAATGATTTTCACGCCGGGGCATACCGGTGCTTAAAACAGGTATTCGGTAAAAGCGCTTCTCCGGAGCGCTTTTACTGCTTTTTGGGGGCTGCAGCAGGGGCCTTTTCAATGATATCTCCTTCGCCCTGCTTGGATTTCAGCTTTTCGATAAGTTTTTCATAGGAGCCGTTTGTCAGAAGCTCGCTGAACTGCGTGCGGTAATTGGCGACAATGCCGACCCCTTCAAGGGTGAGGTCATATACCACCCATTTGCCGCCTTTGTTGATGAGCTTATAGCTGAGCGGAATTTCTTCTTCCTTGAGGGTTATTTTTGAGTCGATCAGGGCATACTGCCCATCAATTGTCTCTTTGGTATAGGCAATATTTTTTGCTGAAAAGCTTTTTTCCTCTTTGAGAAACAGATCAACCTTCGAAACATAGGTCCGCTCAAGGAACTCGCTGAAAATCGCCACAAACTCCTTTTGCTGCGGCGGGGTGAAATCCCTCCAGTGCACCCCCAGCGCCCGTCTGGACATTTCTTCCCAGTCGAATTTTCCGGCGATTACCGTATTGATAAGCTTTTGGCGCTCCTGTTTCTTATCAGGGGCCCCGTAGGCCGGATTCTGCATGATCGAAAGGACTTTATCGACAGCGGTTTTCAGGTCGTCGGTAATAGTGCCGGCCATGCCCCCACAGGGGCGAAAAAGCGCTGTGCACAGCAGAACCAGGGCATACAGAGAAGTCTTTTTTAGTAACCCATGCATGATTGTTCTCCCGGATTAATAGTAGAGTATTTTTCTTTTTGTTGTAGCCTCTCTTTTCTGTCATCTCGACCGTAGGGAGAGATCTTTAAAGCTTGATGCGCACTGCGCAACCTTCGGACTCGCTGCGCCCGAAATGGCAATTCGGCTACAGTATTTAGAAAAATGGTTTAAAAGCCGCACACAGTGTGCATGATTTCGATGCATTTTTCAATATCGCTTTTTTTGAGAAACATGCTTGTCGACAGCGTTATGGAGCGCGCTGCCAGGCGGCGCGCGTTTTCACTGTTTCTGTTCGGGACAATGCCCTTTAAATAGCCGTAGTCGGCCAGAGCGCGGGCATAGATTTGTGATACTCCAAGGCCGGTGCCGGCAAAGGCTTTCAGCGCCTGTATTTTTTTTTCAGGCTGATCAAAAACAACGGTTACATAGGGATATGTTGCCGTGTCAGCAGCAGCCTGCTGTATGACGGTGATACCGGCACTATCTTTAAGTCCATCGATATAGCAGGCCGCTTTTTCCCGCTGGCTGCCTATGGCCCCGGCAATCCGGGAGAAGGCAATATGCCCTGCCGCTTGTCTGAAGCCTGAAACCGCATGAACCGGGAACTTGCTGTCAAAATCCTCACGCAAAGCTTTTATGTCATCGCCGCGGCGCGACCAGTAGAGCTGGGGCAGGGTGAAGACAAACCAGAAAAGCAGGGGCCGGTAAAAAAGCCCGTAGCCCAGCAGCTCCAGTATGCGCCGCGCTTCCATGACGAAAATCATATTGTACCAGCTGCTGTATTTTTGCATCTCATCAAGGCGGCATGTTCAGTTTTGTTTGCAACCAGCACCCCGCCTTCATACAGCGTGAGCCCTTTGCCCGCGGCAAGGCTGAAGAAATGAGAAGTCGCCCAGCGTGCCCACCGGCCTGCCCTTATGCAGGGCCCCGAAGGACTGGGCGCAGTCCTCAATAACAAAAAGCCCGTAGTCTCTGATTGTTTGTTCAAAACGGGCCGGATCGCAGGGTATGCCGCCCAGATGGTTAATAAGTATCGTGCCAATATCGGAATTCGCGGCGCAGGCGGCAGCAACCCGGCCCGCATCACCGTTGAAATCCCGGAGCCCGACATCATAGGGCTCGATAAAAAAGCCTGCCCGGCCTATGGCTAAGGCCACAAGCGGGCAGATAAAAGACGGCACCAGAATGGTTCTTTTTGGAGAAAGTTCTTTTAATGCTTCACATATTATATATAATGCCGAGGTCCCCGAGCAGGTGACGGCAGCATGGGGCGCGCCAAGGAAATTTTGAAAATCCCGGGCCAGCAGGCCGCCTGTATGCCGGCTGCGGTATGCCGCTGCAAGCTCGCGTGCCGAAAGCGGGAGCCCTGCAGTGGGGGGAATGTCTCGGAATATGCTCATGGTTTTTTCATAAGGATGCGTCTATACCGTGGAACCGTTTCATTGTACGTGCGTCGATACCATTAGTTCAATAAAAAAAGAGGACTGGGACTTTTTTTTTGCCGACTGCCCCGAAGGGTACTGGTTCTATACAACCCTTGAGCAGTCGCGCCTTGCGGAGTTTTCATTTCATTACCTGCTTGCCCACCGTGGGCAGAGCCTGTGCGCCATCATGCCTTTTTTTACCGCCGACTTTCATGCCGACACCGTTCTTGAGCCGGGCGTGCGAAAGCTTGTCAGCGCTGTGCGGGCCTTTGCACCGCGGTTTCTGGTTTTTAAAACGCTTTTTTGCGGCTCTCCTTTCGGGGAGCAGGGGCTGCTGGGCATTGCTCCTGATGTGAGCGACACAAAGAGGCTTGTGCATGCCCTGACCCTTGAGCTGAAGGGCTTCTGCAAGCGGCAGGGCCTGTCGCTGCTGCTTTTCAAGGATTTTTCCGAACAGGACGCGCCCGTTCTTGATCTGCTCGGCGAACAGGGTTTTTTTAAAACCGACAGCTTCCCCTCGGCCATCATCGACCTGCCCTATACAACATTTGACGAGTATCTGGCAAGCCTCAGCAGCGGAGCGCGCAAGGATTTGCGCCGCAAGCTGAAAAAAGCCCGCGACTCGGGCGGGCTTACGACAAAGGTTGTGGAGCGCGTGGATGACTGTATCGATGCTATCTACAGCCTCTATATGAATACCTATACCGCCGGGGAAACAAAATTTGAGAAGCTGACCAGGGATTTTTTTTTGAAGGCCGCTGAAAACGCGGGCTCCGGCTGCCGGTACTTTCTCTACTATATCGACGGCAGGCTTGCCGCCTTCAATCTTTGTTTCGTTCAGGGCGACCTGCTGATCGATAAATTCATCGGTTTTGATTATGCTATCGCCCGCAGGTACAGCCTCTACTTTGTGAGCTGGTGCGAGAATGTCCAGTGGTGCATCGACAATGGCATCAGGCGCTATCAGGTCGGGCAGACCGATTATGAGCCCAAAACCCGTCTCGGGTGCAGGCTTGTGCCCCTGTTTGCCTATGTGCGCCATACAAGCGGGCTTATGAACCGGTGCCTGCAGGTGCTGGCAAAGTTTTTGAATTTTTAAATCAGCAAGAGGCGGTTTCGCAGGGTTGATTAAGCCCGACAAAACATGGTGGGTTCGCTTCGCTTAACCCACCCTGCGAGCAGGTTTGCCTGCCCCAGGTGACTACATGAGGGCGAATCCACCAAAAGGAGTCCATGCTTTCAGATACCGTCCGCATACTGAATTTTGACGGCAGCCTTTTGCGGCAGACGCGCCTCCTCGAGCGCTACCAGCCTGATATTATAGACCTGACCGGCCTCGGCTGCTCCGGCAGGCTCTGGGCGAATAAAAAGACAGCGGCTGCCATCGATGCCGCCCTGCAGCCGCAGGCGCAGCAGGCCATCACGCTCCTGGGCTCGGGCGATTTTCATCATGTATCGCAGCTGCTCGTGAGACGGTTTGCCGGGCCGCTTACGCTCATTGTTTTTGATTTTCACCCCGACTGGGACATCCTGCCCCCCCGCTTCGGCTGCGGGTCATGGGTCAGCCGGTCCCTTGAGCTGAGCACGGTCAGCAAGGTGCTGCTGCTGGGCATTTCATCAGAGGATATTTCAAGCCCGGCAATTCATACGGGCAATCTGCAGGCCCTGAAAGATGACCGGCTTGAGATATACCCCTGCGCGCACAAGCCCACCCGCGTGCTGCTGAGAAATGTGCCGCACAACACCTCCCTGCAGGTCCGGCGCAGCGGCATTATCAGCGAGATTACCTGGACTGAACTGCAGGGCAGGGACATGGAAACGTTCATGGCCGGGGTGCTGCAGCGCTGCGCGAGCAGAAAAGCCTATATCAGTATTGACAAGGACTGCCTTCGCTCAGCTCATGCCCTGAGCAACTGGGAGGAAGGCCGCTTCAGCCTTGATGAGCTGCTGCGGCTGTTAAAAGTCATACAGGAAACTATGGATATTGCCGGGCTTGACATCACGGGCGAATATTCCGAGCCTGTGAAGTTAAGCAGAATAAAAGCGCTGTGCTCCCGCCTTGACCATCCTGCCGGCTATAGCGCCTGTGGCTCTTCGGCTGAAACAATCAACACAATCAATGAAGAAACCAATCTGCGGATTCTCGAACTCCTGCTGGGCCGGTGATTGCCGGCCGCGAAGCATACTCATGGTATCAGGGGCTGATTGACCGCGTCATGGGGATGTTTTCAAGCACCGCCGGGGAGGCCGCCCGCACAAGCATCTACCTTGCAGCCTCCGCTGCGGTACAGGGCATTACCGGCGCATATTTCGCAAAAGAGCAGCGCAAGGAGCTGTCTCCGAAATGCGGGGACATACCCCTTCGAAAAGAGCTCTGTCGGTTAAGCGAAACACTGACCGGGCTGGAGCCGGACTCTGTTGATGCCGGAAAATTTTAAAGCGCCTCCGCCGGCAGGGAGCCGCGCGCTTTTCATTGCAGCGGTTTTTATTCTTTTGCCTGTTCGCATATATTAAGCTCAACGGTTATATGGGCAAGGGCGCACAAGTCCGCAAGCCGTGTTTTATACTGTTCAATAGTATAGCTTCGCCCTGTCACTACAGCGACAATGCAGGCATACCGGCCCTGCGCTACGCGCCACACATGCAAATCGGTCACCCGCGAATCGCCGTCGGATTCAATGAGCCGGCGTATTTCCCGGGCAAGGGGCGGATCCGCAACATAATCAAGCAGAATGCCCGATGTATCTTTCAGAAGTAAACCGGACCAGCGGATGATAAGACCGGCGCCGACAAGCCCCATAAACGGATCAAGCCAGTTCAAGCCTGCATATTTTGCGCCCAGCAGAGCCAGTATGGCAAACACGGAGGTAAGAGCATCGGCAACGACATGCAAATAGGCCGACTTTAAATTTAAATCATGATCCTTGTGATCGTGATGCTCATGGCCTGCACAGTGCGCGCTATGGCCGTGCTCATGGCCATGATCGCCAGCTCCAAGAATGGCGGCGCAGGCAAGGTTCACCAGCAAACCAAAAACAGCTACAAAAAGCGCCTGATTATACTGGATGGCAAGAGGGTGCAGCATTCTTTCCACCGATGTATACACCATGGCAATACCAACGATGCCCAGAACCACGGCGCTTGTGTAGGCGCCCAAAATTTCAATTTTCCATGTGCCGAAAGTGAAGCGCTGATTGAGCGCGTTTTTTCTTGCCAGTATATAGGCAAGCAGGGAAATGCTCAGGGCAAATGCATGGGTTCCCATATGCCATCCATCGGCCAGCAGCGCCATGGAATTGGTCAACCAGCCGAAAAAGATTTCAGCGATCATGGTGACAAGCGTCACGACAACCACGACAGAAGTCCGCTTTTCCGTCATTTTCTTTTCAGCATTGAAGGTATGATCGTGCAGCCAAAAATCTATCTGCTGATGATGCATTATGCGCCTCCGGGGCTGTTGTGCCTGATTTTTTTTTGCAGTACTGTCATTACCTGCATGCTGCAAGAGCGACACGGTAAACCGTTCTTTATTCTTTCAGATAGCACCCCTTAAGGCGCATTGCAATGACTTCTGCGAATCATTCCGAACAGGTCTGAGTGATGCAAAAAAAAATGGCGGCAGTGGGTTTTTAAACTGCTGCGCTGAGCATGAACACCCGGCATGCATGGTTGCCCGATATGCGGTTTTCAAGGATCTATAGGATTTGCAATAGGGTACATTGTTTGAGTAATAAACCGCAGCAGTGAACCGCGGCGGACTTTACCTCACCCGGGCAGCAGCATGCAGCCGGTAAGGAGAGTGACAATCCGGTGTAAGTAGACTACAATTAATCCGCACCGGCCTGCTGCGCGATGGCAGGCCGGTCTCGACACTCAGGAGGAACATTGCATGGATGTGATACTGTTCAGTACGGTTGTCTGCTTATGCAGTACCGCCTTTTTTTTCATCATGAATATACTGAATGTCATCTTTGTAAAGAAAGTAGACCTCTACCCTGACAGCGAAGCATGCCCGCTGGTTTCCGTTATTGTGCCGGCACGCAATGAAGAAAGAAATATCCGGGCCTGTGTCAGCTCTTTACTTGACCAGGAGTATCCGTCATACGAGGTCATTGTTGTCAATGACCATTCAGAGGACGGCACGGCAAAAATTTTATCCGGCTTGCAGGCAGGGCATCCGCACTTGAGCGTGCTGGATTGTGCAGACCTGCCGCCGGGCTGGACAGGTAAGAATTGGGCCTGTGATGAAGGATAC
Organism: uncultured delta proteobacterium; assembly: GCA_963804955.1. GTDB lineage: Bacteria > Desulfobacterota > WTBG01 > CAIYCZ01 > CAIRTM01 > CAIWCT01. The sequence continues at coordinate 50,936 of CAWDSQ010000005.1, forward strand.
CGGCAGTCCAAGGGAGAGCTGATCATATTCACTGATGCCGATACGCAGCATGCCCCGCATTTTCTGCGCAAGGCCGCTTCAGCCATACTGCATGAACAGGCTGATCTTCTCACGGTCATACCCCGTTTTTCAACAATTTCCCCGGCGGAAAAAGCCATTATGCCCCTTTTGATATGGCTGGCCTATTCAGTGTTTCCCTTTGCCCTCATGAACAGGGGCCGCCTGAGAATAGTGTCATATTCAAACGGCGCCTTCATGATGTTCCGCCGGGATGCCTACCGGAAAATCGGCGGCCATGCCGCTATCCGCGATAATGTCATTGATGACATGACGCTTGGCCGCAGGATCAGGCAGGCAGGCCAGCGCTGTGTCGTTGTCAATGGCTCTGCCGCCCTGCAATGCCGCATGTATACCTGCATGCAGGAAATCTACAGCGGCTTTGCAAAAAATCTATTCAGGCTTTTTTCCAATTCTTTGCCAAACTGTATCGCGGTTCCTCTGTCTGCGCTCTGCTGGCTGTTTTTCTGTTTAATCTATATACTGCCCGTCTGCGCAGCAGGAGCATTTTTCATTTTCCGGCTGCAGGGCAGCCTCGTTTCTCCTGCTGCAGCTATGGTTGCAGGGATTTGCATGCTGTGTTCTCTCGGTTCATTTATTCTGGTCTCTGCCCATTTTCGCTACCCCCGGCTCATGGCCTTTTTGTATCCGGTCAGTATTTTTCTTTTATTTACCATTGCCATGAATTCCATTATCCAGACTTTAACGGGACAAACAGAGTGGAAGGGACGGTCGCTGCACGCAGGGCCGCCTGAATAAACCGCAAAGAGCTCCGGCACAGCCTATAGCCTGCAGTCCTTCCCCTGAAACTGCCCCTCACCCCTGGCTTGCCTGCACAATTGCAAGACCGGTATAGGTGGTAAAAAGCGCTTCCAGCATGGCCTTTAGTTCGGGATTGCGCGCGAAGGCCAGGCCCAGCATGCCGAGGGCTTCATTGGCTGCGCCGCGGGCCGCAGGCATTGTGATGGCGCCGGCAAGGGGCCCCCCCGTCAGCTCATCAAACGCAGCGGTGATGAGATCGGCTGCTTCCGGATTTCTCGCAATGGCTTCCAGCATCACACCCGCTGCCCGCATATACTCTGCCATGGCTGCGCCTGAGCGCTGGTCGGCAGCGCGTGCAGGTCCGCAAAACTGGCGCGCTGCGGCAACGAGCACCTGGGCAGCTTCGGGCTGCCTGGCAATGGGATCGCACAGGGCGCCAATGGCGGCAAACCTGGCGGCCCGCACAGCGGTGCTGTCCTTTGTGCTGTTGTCGTAAGCCCCCAGATAGGTAATGCCCAGTGCTGACAGCTGGCCGGCAAACTCCGGCTGCCGGGCAATGGATTCAAACAGAAGGCTTATGGCCCCCATGCGGGCAACCTTGCCCTGAGAGGCAGGGGGAGCAAGCTCGTCTATCGTGCCGCAGAATAAAGCGGCAAGGCTGCTGAGCTCTGCAGCCGCTTCGGGCTGCCGGGCTGCGGCGTCAAACAGGGCTGCAATCGCCGCCATGCGCGCTGCCTGGCCCTGCGGGGTCAGATGCAGATAGGCTTTGGCTGTGCCGCTCGTTCCGAGCAGCAGCTGCGACATCCGGCCGGCTGCCTCGGGCTGGCGCGCCACATTTGCAAACAGGGCGGCGCAGGCCTCAAAGTGCGCAACCTGCACGCCTTCGTCGCGCGCCGCCAGTTTGCTTGTAAATTCGCCCAGCGTCGCCTGATATGATGCCAGGGTGGCATTGTCAAACACTTCCGGGTTGCGGGCAATGGCTTCCAGCAAGGGCGCCATGGCGGCTGAGCGGCCGCGCTGGGCAAGAACTTCGGCGTACAGGCCCCCGGCGGCATACGCAGCGCCATCACCAAAACCGGTCCAGCTCAACACCTGCAGCATCAGTAATAAGACAGCGCCCATTTGTATAGTTTTTTGCATGCAGATCCTCCGTGTACACAGGGTTAATAAAAAATTATTTCAGTTGAGTGTAGTCACTATAAGGCAAGGGCAATCGTGTGTCAAACCGATTGCCTGCGGATAACTTCACCTATACCTTCAGCCTATGAGCCTTCCCTCTCCCCATGCCTGCGGTGAGCCCATCTTAACTTCTGAATTCTGACTCCTGGCTTCTGACTTCTGTTTTTCCGTTCGCCTTCTGTCCTTTCCGCAGTTTTGAATCTTGAATCCGGAATTTTGAATCTTTTTACTCCTCACTCCGAACTCCCAACACCGAACTTCATATCTCTGCCCCCCGCCCCCCGCCCCTTAACCAATGCTAAGCTTTTTTAATAAAATAAAAAATACCATTGAATAAAACACAAATTAATGGTTTGATATTCAAACATTTTGAACTTACCAAGGTTGCCTCTTGAAAAGTACGTTTATCATCTCCACCGATGCTGCAAATAAATTTCCACTGACACCTGAACCCCGAACCCTGGCCCCTAAAAAAAGCGTTGCGCATATAATTTGCGTGCTGGCGTACTTAAGAAAAACAGGCAGGGGAAAACGAAACAGGCAAGTCCCTGATTATCTAAAAGGCCATGTATGACAACACAAGACACCCATTCCAAAACCATAGGGTATCTGCTCTGGATTTTCGGCTTTCTCGGCTCCCATCGTTTTTATTACGGCAGGCCGGTCACCGGCACCATCTGGTTTTTTACCCTGGGCCTGCTCTTTATCGGCTGGATCATCGACCTATTCCTGATTCCGGGCATGGACCGGGAGGCGGACAGAAGATACCGGGCAGGGCGAATTGATTATACCGTGAGCTGGATTCTGCTGACCTTCCTGGGAGTTTTCGGCATTCACCGCTTTTACATGGGCAAATGGGTCACGGGGCTGATCTATCTTTTCACCGGCGGCCTTTTTCTGGTGGGGTATTTGTATGATTACTGGACACTGAACGACCAGATCGACGAGATCAACTGCCGTCCGTAGTTTTGCAGGGTGGGCTATGCCCACCGACTAAAATGGTGGGGATACTTGAATTAATTCCCGAATAAAAATGGGATGGTGAATTTAACAGGTGACTGTCCCCAATTATTTGAAAGGATGAACCCATGATGATCAATGATCTCAGCATTTATTTTGCCAATCCTACCTTTATCGCGCTCATACTGCTGTCACTGTATTCGGTAACCGTGATGATCAACCAGGCCTATTACCTGTTTTCAAACAGGGAAGAGATGCCCGAGCTGTTGCGGCTGCTTGAGGCCGGACGGGACGGGTACAAGGACCTTGCACCTTTCATGAGCGCAAAGGATACGCCCCACCGCAGACTGCTCAGGGCCGGGTACAGGCATATAGCGCAGCCCGTGGAAGCCCTGAGCGCCCTTCTTGCCGAGGAGACAAAGGGGCTGCGCTGGGAGGCGGAGCACCGGCTCGCAGCGCTCGGGACGATTGCAAACATCGCACCCTTCATCGGGCTGTTCGGCACGGTGATCGGGGTTATCCGCGCATTTGAGGCTATAGCGGTGAAGGCAAGCGCGGGCCCCTCGGTTGTGGCGGGCGGGATTGCCGAGGCGCTCATCTCGACCGCCGCGGGGCTGTTTGTGGCGGTGCCTGCGGTTATCGCCTACAACTACTTCCTGAAGCGCTCCCGCAGGCTCGGCCTTGAGCTTGAGCGCATCTCAACCATGATAGCCCTTCAGGGAGGCAAATGACCATGCATATAAAAACCACCACAGACACGCCGTTTTTAAGCGAGATCAACATGGTCCCCTTCATTGACGTGGCGCTGGTGCTGCTGATCATCTTCATGATCATTACCCCCGTCATGGTGATGAATTCCATCCAGGTGCAGCTCCCGCAGTCATCGTCGGTAAATCAGGTGCCGACAAAAAATATTATTATTACCGTAAAGACCGACGGAACCGTGTTTCTCAACAACGAGCAGGTCACCACGGGGCTGCTCGCCGACAAAATAACGCTGCTCATGGAGCAGCATCCCGAGTGCGCCGTGATTTATGCCGACCGGCAGGTTGCCGTCTCCCTGCTGGTGGATGTGATTGACCAGATTGAGGCAGGCGGCATGCACAGCATCAGCCTGACAACCGAGCGCAGGCAGCCGGCGCGGCCGGCAGCCCCGCGCGATCCCCGCGGCGCCAACAACTCATAAGGGAACTGCTATCATGCTTTCCGGCACAACAACGGGCCAAAGCGGCAGGCCGCTGCGATCGCTTGCGCTGTCCTGCTGCATTCACGCCGTGCTTCTGCTGGCGCTGTGCAATCCAAACTGGGCCTTCCTGCGCAGTCACGGCGAGAAAGAGCCTCCGACCATATCCGTAATCGCCAAAAAGCAGAGCGAGCCCCTTTTCCAGCCTGCCGCTCCCCCGCAGGCGCTTGATGAGTTCCGGGTCAAGGGCACGGATGCTTTTGACGAGCTGAAGGCGGAAAAAAAGCAGGATGACCCGCTGCCGAAACTTGAAACATATGCCGCGGTTCCTGATGTGAAATTTACCCCGGATATACAGGTGCGCGAGGACGCTAACCTTGCCGGCGCTCCGACCCTTGACCGCACGCTGCTTGCGGCCCCAAAGGCCGGGGCGGACAGCATCGGCGCGCAGGGGCTGCCGTTCTACGGGGCGGGCGAAAAATTTTCAGGGTCATTCGCGCGCGATATTCAGGGCGTGCGGAAAATGGGCCTTGATGTCGTCTTTATTTTTGACGCGACAAGCAGCATGGCTGAATTCCTGCGGCAGGTGAAGATAAAAATAGCAAACCTGGTGATGTCGTTCAAGACCCTTGTGCCCACAACGCGCATCGGCCTCGTGGCGTACCGCGACCGCGGCGATGACTTTGTGACAAAAGCATATCCGCTCACCCACAAGACCCAGCAGCTGCAGCAGTTTCTGCAGGGCATTGACCCGGTGGGCGGCAGCGACCGGGAGGAAGCCATGGACGAGGGGCTTCGCGTCGCCATCAACGAGTTTAACTGGGACAAGAATTCAAAGAAGATAATCCTGATTATCGGCGATGCCCCCCCGCACCGGGAGGATATGAAGAAAACGTTCGACATGATCGCGAAGTTCAGAACTCAAATGGGCGGGATGGTGGCGGCCCTTGACACAAGCGTTCAAAGCAATCTGCAATCCGCATCAGGGGCAAGCCGGTCGGTCCTGCCGGAGTTCAGGCAGCTTGCCGAAGCCGGAGGCGGGGAGAGCGCGCGCATGGTTGATGAAGAAAAGGTGATCAAGCAGATGGTCGTGCTTGTATTCGGCACAAAATGGGAATCCTATCTTGATGAATTTCTGAAAAATTTATAGCAGCGGGGAAAGCTTAGCATGAACAGTCCTGCGGCAGCTATCATACGGGCTTTAGCCGTAAGTTGCATGCTGGTGATCTGCCAGGGTGCATGGTCACCGGCGCTCCCGGGTGATGCGGGCAGCCTGAACATCGGGCGGCTGGGCTCACTTTCCGAAATAAAAAACGCCGTGAGCGTGCTGGAGTCAGGCTTCGCCGGGGTGAAAGCCCGGAACCAGCTGTCTTTTGACCTGCAGAAGCAGCTTGCACTAAAGTCGGGAGACTGCATCTCGCGGCTTGTGGAGCTGAGCCAGACGGCTGATATGACGCAGCCTGCGCACAAGGAGGGCTTTGCGGAGGCCTTTCTGAAAAACGGGGAGCTGCTGCGCGGCATGGTCAGCTACAACCAGGCGCGCATTGACACGGTGCTCGAGGAGCGGCCCGGCAGCGCGGAAGACAAAAGCGCCTTGTTCGCCTCTCCGGAATGGCGGCAGTCCCAGTATCTGATATCCCTTGCAAGCTACTGGCTGGGGTGGAACGGCTATTATGGCGGGCTTCTGTACCCTCAGTATTCACCCCCCCGCACTGACCGGCTGGAAGAGGCGATGTCCGGATTTTCGCGCGCCATGATGGATTTCGGGGAGCAGTCTGTTGTCAACCGGAGCCTGTTCGGCCGCGCGCTTTGCCTCAAGGAGCTGGGCCGACCCGAGAAGGCGCAGCAGGAGCTGCAGTCGCTGATGGCAAAGCTGTCGCGCGATGACGGCCTCTACAGCCAGGCAGGCTATGAGCGGGCCCTGATCAGCTATCAGTCAGGGAAAAAAGAGCTCGCGGCAAAGCAGCTCCGGGAGCTGCAGGAAGGTGCCCGGCCCGGGGCCGCAGGGCAGGCGGTCAGGGAAAAAATTAAAAACCTGCAGACAACCATTGCCCTTGGCATAGCAGAAAAAAATACGGCTGCCCAGGCCGGCGGGGGCAAAGCGTCAGTGCTGGGACACGGTGCGGGAGCTTAAAAAAATCGCCGAGGCTGATCCGGCGCAGGCGGCGATACTGTACCGCTACGCGTTTGAGCATGCCCCCGAGCTTGGCGATATGGCGGATGCAGAGCTCGGCGGCATGGGAGCGATGGGCCGTGCCGACTGGCATTTCGATAAAAAGCAGTACGCCCGGGCAGCCGAGCAGTACCGGCGCCTGTACAGAGCGCCGGACGCAATCGGCAAAAGCCATTTTGATGATGTCTGCTTTCGGCTGGCGTATTGCCTGTCGCAGCAGGGGGAGTGGCAGGAAGCTCTGGCCTGTCTCGAGGCCCTGTTTGCAAAAAGCCCCACATCATCCTTCGGCGGCAAAGCAGCCTGCCTGTATTACGCGGTTGCGGCCCGCCTGTACAAGGCAAGCCCCGCAGAGGCAACCTATGGCCGCTACATCAAGGCGGCCGAGTGCTACGTGAATAACTGCCCTGACGGGCAGGATAAAAGCGAAGCGCATTTCCAGCTCGGGCAGTATTATCAGCACAAAAACAGGACCGCGGAGGCGCTGCGGGAGTTTTCGCTGGTAAAAAACGATTCCTCCCATTTTGCCGGGGCGCAGAAGGCCGGGCGCGCATCAGAGGCAGATTTGCTGCAGGCAAAAAGTGAAAAGCTCAAGGAGCTTGAGCGCCAGGGCAGGGGAACATCAGATGAGGCGCTGCAGCTGTACCGGGAGACCGTCAGGCAGGCGGAGAAGTGGTACAAACAGTCGGGAGCAACCTCGGATGCCGCGGGAAGCATCGACAGCGATGCGCGCCTGGCATGCCTGCTGGCGCGGCTGTATGTGCGCGGGCCTGAGCCGGACTGTAAAAAGGCGCTGCCGCTGCTGCAGGGCTTTGAAAGCAGGTTTCCGGTTACCCGGCAGCGCGAGCTTTTGTACGGCATGGTAAAAAAAATGCGGCTTGAATGCCTGCTGCAGCTGCACATGCTTGCCGAGGCAGAGCGCGAGATCGGCGCCATCGCAGGCGGCCTCTCCCTTGACCGGGAGACCGTGTCGTTTGTGCTTGATCTGGCTGACAAATATTACACGCTGGCAAAGGATGCAGGCAACGCTGCGCAGGCTGCGGAAAATGCGCAGACTGCACTTGCCGTTTATAAAAAACTGGGCGCCAGTATTGCGGCAAACGGCGCCTTCAGGGAGCTTGCAGCGCCTGTTGAGCTGCGGCTAGCCGAGCTGTACGCCGCGACCGGCCAGCCCGAACCGGCTGAAGCGCTGTACCGCAGGAGGCTTGCGGAGGAACCCGCATCAGCGGAGGCGATATATAAGCTGGGCCTGATCTATGAGCAGCAGGACAAGTGGCAGGATGCCTTTGACACGTGGCTGCGGTTTTCTCAGGGCCTGGCGCCGGGAAGCGCGCAATGGTTTGAAGCGCGCTACCGCGAGGCGGACGCGCTGTCGCGGCTCGGCAGGCAGGCTGATGCCTGCCAGGTGATAGGGGCAACAAAAACGAAATATCCTGATTTCGGGAATGGCGGCTACCGCGAGAAATTTATGAGCCTTGCCGTCAGGATATGCGCCGGAGGGGCAGCAGTGGCGCCGGTGAAACCGTGAAAGGAGACCGGGTATGTTCAGCGCAACAAGAAAAAAAATATTTTTTGCAGTGCCGGCTGCTATTCTGCTGCTGCAGGGCTGCGGGGTGCTGTTCTTCACGGATGAGGACTTTGCGCGCAACAGACGTGAAAATGACACGGCTCAGTTTTCGCCATACCAGCACAGCAATACTGTCGAGGCCTACCGGGAGTTCATCGCGAAGTATCCCAAAAACATGTACCTTGAAACGGCCTTGGACCAGATAGACAACCTGGAGTTTGCGCCCTATGAAAAGGCCGATACGATCGAGGCCTATACGCAGTTCGTGGCGCGGTATCCCGGCAACCGGCATGCCGTTACAGCCAGAGGCCGGATCGACCAGGCCACCATAAAGGACTGCGAGCGCCTCGACACCATAGAGGCCTACCGGCAGTTTCTGGAGAAGCATTCAGGCAACATCTTTGCGCAGACCGCGCAGGACCGCTTGCAGGACCTCGAGTTTCGCGAGCTTGCGCAGAAACTGCAGCAGCAGTACGGGTTTGATCTGCTGCTGTACCGGCTGCATGTCAAGCGCCTGCAGCCTGAGCTTCCGAATAGAGCAGGCATCAGCCTTGGGGACTTCACCCTGTTTGCTTCGCTGGTGCCGGTGCAGGGGAAGCAGTATTTGAAATCGCACCTTATCTACAGCGCGGACCTTGCTGCCTTAGCCCGGGCTCCGGCAGCGCAGCAGGAGCAAATTTTTGACGCTCTGATTTCACCGCTCATCGGCTGCCTTGCCCGCCAATTCCCCTCACCACGGGGCATAGAGGGGTTCAGCTTTGCCCTTGCCCGGTCCGGCCAGCGGTTTTACGGCAATGAAAAGACGGCCCTGGAATACGCGTTCCCGGCGCGGGAGGCCCTCCTGTTTGCGCAAAACAAATGCGACCGCTCCCGTCTTTTTGCGCAGGCTGCAATCAGGCAGACGCTGACAGCGGAGGAAAAACCGCAGGCCGGCCGCGCCGCGGTGAAGATCGAGGGCGGAGCTGTTATGGAAAAATCCGCCGCGCTCCGGCGGGCAAGCGACTTCACCATGTCCGCGACCTGGAAGCGGGTGAGCACGGACGGCACGGCGCATGAAATGAAGACGGTCGGAAAGTGGAAGGATTTCAAGGGCTCGGGCGGCTACAGCGCTAAATCCGTTATCAACTATGTGTACAGCCAGAGGAGCCTCTATGCCGAGGCTATTCTGACCGCCACAGATACCGGCGGCAACCGGCAGTACTGGTACATATTTTCAAAAGGGGATGCGGGCCGGACTCCGGATATCGACAATTACCGCCCCCCGGCGGAGCGGGATTTCCCGCTGGCTGAGTTTGCAGAAACGCCGGTCGATAAGGAGCGGCATCAGTACGCGGGGGCCGCCCCCTGCGGCAGCGGGCAGTGTTATGTGGTGCACAGCACGCCTGAGCCCGGAGTAGCGCCCTATGGCAAGAAGACCAGCTTTATCGATCAGCAGACGCTGCTTCCCGTAAAGATCGAGTATTACGACACAAGCGGGGCGCTGTGGAAGACGGCTCACCTTACCTGGCAGGAAACCGGCGGGGTCTGGTTCTGGCAGCGTGCGGTGATTGAAAATGCGCCAAGCGGAGCCGTGACAACCATCGTGGTTACGGAGGTTAAGGCAAACACGGGCCTTGCCTACAGCGAGTTCACCCCCGGAGTGCTCATGAGGCATTAGGACCCGGCAGAGGCCGCTGCAGGTGCATTAGACGTATAAAGCAGAACGGGCAAAATCTTCTCGTCATGCCGAATGCCGGCGCCGGCCCCTACTCCAAACTCCCAACCCCTGAGTCAGAATCATCTGATGCTCCTAACACCGAACTCCGAACTTCATATCCCTGCCCCGCCTGAACTCTTCACCTTATCCTACAGTCTAACAGCCTATAGCCTACAGCCTCTCTAAAATACTTAATGGAGGCTAAGCTTTTTAGCTAATTATAAAAAATGTATTGTATAAAACACAAAACAATGGTTTGATATTCAAACATTTCGAACTACCCTGGGGGCTTCGTGAAAAGTAAGTTTATCATCTCCATCGCTGCTGCAAATAAATTACCACTGACACCTGAACCCCGAACCCTGGCCCCTAAAACAAGCGCTGCGCATATATTTGCGTGCTGGCGTACTTAAAGAAAAACAGGCGGGGGAAAACGAAACAGGGAAGATAAGTAGTAGGCCTTCACATTTGATTTTGTAGGCCCCCTCACCCCAACCCTCTCCCACCAGAGGCTGTGTCGCAATTGATTTATTAATGTCATTTCGAATCCGCCGCAGGCGGTGAGAAATCTTAAGCCCTTGATTTTACTTACTACAAAGATCTCTCCCTTCGGTCGAGATGACAGCAAAGTTAATTGCGACACAGTCTCCCAGGGGAGAGGGAGACAACAATTTTCCCCTCCCTTGATGGGAGGGGATTAAGGGGAGGGTGATCGCAACTGATAAATTCAAATGTGATGATCCAGTAGCCTCGACAGAAATTAAGGGGGTAACTAGGGGACGTTGTTGACTTTGTTGAATTGTGAGAACATCGGAAAGCCGTGTGCGGGAGAACCGCATGCACGGTTTGATGAGGGAGGGCTGAAGCATCCGCGTCCTTGATTTCGTAGTAGTCGCGTGCGAAGAAATGACTTCAAGAATGCGAGGTTGCTGTCAGCTCTCTACTCTACCTAATTTCCATAATTTCTTCATAATTTCCAATTTCTTCATGCGCTTGACGATAGAGGAAGCTTTGACGCTGGCAAACTTTTTGTCCGGATAGACAAGGGCGGTTTCTGTTCTGTGCACTGAAAAATAAAAGGCCGGGGTTTTTACACCCCGGCCGACAACATGGCTTATTTAGCCCATCGCATGACAAAGGCATCATATCCGCCTCCCGAAAAGGGCAGCCCGTCAAAAGCGCCGGATGCATAACCCGTGTAATAAATCGACTCTGCATCCACTGCTATTCCGCCTCCTTCCGTGTCCACTCCTGCAGCACCCATTTGCCTGACCCATTGCCACGAGCTCGCGGGGTCGTAGGCAGCTGCGTAAAAATCATAGTCCCCCCGAACGGGCTGCCCATCGAGCGAGCCCTCGGTATAGCCTGTTATGTAGATCCTGCCGCCAGCATCAAGAGCTATGCCATAAGCCAGAGTCTCCCCTGCCTGGCCCAGCTGGCGCGTCCATTGCCATGCCCCTGATCCATCATATTTAATAATAAAGGCATCATATGAACCAGCCAGGGTCTGGCCGTCGAGCGAAGCGGTGGTTTCTCCGGCAATATAGCTGTTATTATCTGAATCAATGGCCAGTGCGTATCCGTAGGTGTATGTACCTGGAGCGCCCCTTTGCTTCAGCCATTGCAAGTTGCCGTCTGCATCATATTTGAGAATAAATAAATCACTGTCTCCTGTTAATGTCTGGCCTCCAAGCGAACCGCCGGTATAGCCTGCAACATAACAGCTGCCGTCGGCAGTTACCGCCACTCCCTTGCCTGCATCATATCCGCCACCTGCCGATGACAATACCCTGGCCCATTGCTGAACGCCGTTTTCATTGTATTTCGCAACAACAACATCATCCCTCTCGGCATCCGTGTTTTTCGCTCCTGTTACAAAGCAGTTGCCTCCCTGGTCGACAGCTATATCCCTGTAAGCGGTACTCGCAAGCCCGTAGCCGAGAAACCTGATCCAAAGCCTGGTTCCATTGTCATTATATTTCGCGATGAAGGCATCTCTGTAGCCAGTTACGGTCTGATCATCTATCTGCCTGTCTGTCTCGCCGCCGATATAGATATTGCCGCTTGCGTCCACTGCAATGGCATAGCCGGATGTTGTTGCTCCGGCCGCGCCCAGAAAGCGGGTAAACAGCCTGTTCCCGGCTGCATCATATTTAATGATACAAGCATCCTGAACGCCGCTGATCGGCTGAGAAAAAAGAGTTCCGTCCGTAAACCCGGTTATATAGCTGTTGCCCTGTGCATCAACAGCTATATCCATTCCGAAAGTATTTTTTCCTGCTCCAGCGCCAAACTGTCTGGACCAATGATCAATCCAGCTCGCATATAAAATCACATCGGACGATCCCATGGTAAAGGTGGCCCCCGGCATGTAGCTTGTGCCGCTGCCGTTTGCGGCGGTGTTCCAGCCGACGAACATGAGCCCGGTCTTTGTCAGATTATCAGTATTGCCGAGCACGGTCACGGTCGCGCCCTGCGCATACGTATGCGTATCGATCGGCGCGTTGCCGCCGGTTGACTGGTTATCGTCATAGGTTACGGTATAGGTGGGCGCCCATGTGGCGTACAGGTTTACATTTGCTGTGGCCATGGCAAACGTAGCGCCTGCGGCATAAGCGGTTCCGCCGCCGTCGGCCTGCGTGTTCCAGCCCGAGAAAACATAATCTGTCTTTACAAGAGTGCCGGTATTGCCGAGCACGGTCACGGTCGCGCCTTGTGCGTACTGAGTCGTATCAGTAGGGGGGCTGCCGCCGGTTGCGCCATTGGCATTATAGGAAACGGTAAAGCCAGGCTGAGCCCACTTGGCAAACAGGGAAGTATCATTTTTGATTTTGAAGGTAACGCCGGCTGCATAGTCTGTTCCGCTGCCGTTTGCGGCAGTGTTCCGAGCCCGAAAACACAGAGCCGGTTTTTGCCAGGCTCCCGGTATTACCAAGCACGGTGACGGTCGCGCCCTTCCAATATTTTTTTGCTTCGGCCGGGACAGTTCCAGAGTGTGCGCCGTTGGCATCATAGGTGACGGTCTTGCAGCCATAGCTGAATAAACAGGCAGAGAAAATCAGGAATGCAATCAGGACTGATTTTGTTTTCACGGTGGACCTCCCTTTTGAAGTTTTGACCGGCTTTGTCGGTCTCTATATAATATAACTTAAAAATAAGAGTCAATATAAATAGCCGGACGAGAGGGTGTGAATGCCCGGCCTGCATCAGAACAGTTCTGTAAAATTCCAGATGGCGCGGCGGAGGATCTATACAGGCGAATTCAATTTCAAATTTCACCAATAAAAAAAATGGGCGGAATATGCCCGCCCATCAAATACTATCAAAAGGGGATTATTGTCTTAAATCTTGTTTTATTCTTTTGTTAAGGGAATAGGAACTGCAGGACTCGTTGTTGGAGATAATACCAGAGTATTTCCTGCTCTTACGAAAGTGAATGTTGCGGTCGCGGATACAGGTGTTGCATTCACCCCGTTCACCGTATAGTCCGTAGGGTGCGCCGTGCGCACCAATGACGGCTGTGGCGTGGGTTATTGTGTTGCTATGTCAACGGTACACAAAATCCGGTTGCAGGGGTGATTGTGTATTTTGATTGACGTGATTATCGGTGCGCAGGGCGCACCCTACGGATTAATTTGGGACAACAGCCACTAATTTATGAGCACCCCGCTTCAGTTTAATAACCTGCCGGATCAAAATGCGGGCAGACAGACTGCTGCTTGACATACTTTAAAAGGTATAGTACATTTATAGTATGTGGGAGATATATGAACATCACACGCTTGTACGAAAAATACCGAGAATCCCTTTGGAGGTCTTGAAGCGGTACGAAAAGTGGAAGGACATTGTGCTCATTTCGGGCCCTGAAGGCCTGAGGCATATCAAAGGCTTTCATGATGAGGCCCTGAAGGGACAATGGACAGGCTTCCGATCTTCACGGCTGGGGCTTCAATACAGGCTTATTTATAAGATAGAAAGCAGGAAGCTCTACGTCCGGGTTTTGGATATTAATGCTCATGACTACAGGAAAACATAAAATGAAAAATTACCGAAGGGCCAGAAAAACTGTTGATGTTTCCGTGGGGGAATCGGTGCGCATCATACGGGAACTGCAGGAGCTCAGCCAGAACAGACTGGCCGAACTTACCGGCATACCGCAGTCGACGATTTCAGCCATTGAAAACGACCGCATTCAACTGGGAATTGAACGGGCGAAGGTTCTTGCCACTGCACTGAAATGCCATCCTGCCGTGCTTGTATTCCCGGGCTGGGAGATCAAGCAGCAGACGGCAGCCTGAGGCTTATTGCAGGGCGTTAGAGCAAAGGGATCAGAGCTGTTTATAGTGCCACCTCACCCTAACTCTCCCCCCCCCTTCGCTGTGCTCACAGCCGGCCATCAGCCTTGACACACGCTCACCCTTCAATTAAATACTAAAGCAGGGGCGCAACAGGTGACGGCAGCCACTTTTTAGGAGAAAAAAAATGAACTGCGACAGATGCGGATGCCTGATTAAACAGGATCAGGAAATGAAATATGCGGGAAAGATTTTGTGCGAGGATTGCTATATGGATGTGCTCTCGCCGGCTAAAACCTGTGATCCCTGGGCTGTGTATATTGCAAAATCATTTTCTGAAAAGCAATCCGCCTTAACTGAACTTCAAAAGGATATTTTAAAAATAGCCGGGGAGACACAAGGAGTGGAGCTGGAAGCTTTGGCACATAAGCTCAATATAAAGACGGGTGATTTAGAGAGAGAAATTGCCACCTTGCGGCATATGGAAAAAATACGGGCAGCCATGAAAGATGGCAGGAAAGTAATTTGCCTGTGGTAGCTGAAGGATAGCCGAAGGTGATTTTGCTTTTCAAAAATTAATCAGCCACGATGAAGAGCGGAGGGGTTTCCTGAATCAAAAAAACACTGCCGCGCAGCTGCAAAGCCTTAGACGCCCGGAGGCAGCTTCAGCATTCGTTTCCGGAGATTGAGCGTCCGGCCATCGACAATAAAAGTTCCATCGCCATTGGCGTGAAATGTACGGCGTTCCTTCCTCGCGGTATCAATCCAGGCGTGAACTGCTTCCAAAACGAAGATGCTGTATGTGTCAATGTAGTCCTTGACTCTGCATTCGATATTTGCAAGACACTCCGCAATAAGAGGAGCTTTGACCGATTTTGCCTTGACCGGCGTTAAGTCGAAAGCTTTGAATTTATCGGTGTCCGAGCCGGAACAACTGCCGATGTCAACCGCCCTGGCAGCAAGATCAATTGCGGGAATGGCAAGCACGCATTCTTTTTTTGTGCTCAGCGCGTTAAAGGTATAATCCCAGGGGCCTATGACGCAGGCGATCTGCGGAGAGAAGTCCAGGACCATATGCCAGGTCAAAGTCATGATGTTTTTTTTTCTGCCGGAAGCGGTTGTCACGAGAACAACGGGCCCGGGCTCTATCAGCTGAAAAGCTTTATGCAGGGGGAGCTCTTCCATTTCAAAAGCCTTTCGCTTTACAATTAGAAAAAAAGCCTCACAGGATCGGAGGCGATTCTCAGATGCTCGTGATACGGCCCCGCTTTGATATGGGCAAAATATAGGATGGGCGCGTCCGGGTGTCAAGAGTGTAAAGATTGGGGGCGGGTCTACGTTTGACTGAGGCTGTCGATACAGGCCGCTGGCGGCTTCATCTGAGCGCCGCCCGCTTGAGGAGCAATTTCTTTGACACCGCAGGCCGGCATAGCCTATACTGACCCCTGCAAACACAAACTGGCATACGGCAATACCGCTCCGGATGTGAGGAAAGGAACAACCGCCATGGACTATTTCAAGGGAACCGAGGACTATGTAATCTCGCCGGAGCTGCGCGACAGCGTTAATGTCTCCATTGCCCTTGGCCGGCCCCTGGTGGTTAAAGGCGAGCCGGGCACGGGCAAGACCCTGCTTGCCCGGGCCATTGCCACGGGCCTGCAGAAGCAGCTGTTTGTCTGGAATATCAAGTCGACCACCAAGGCCCAGGAAGGGCTGTATATGTATGATACGGTCAAGCGGCTCAATGACGCCCGGTTCGGCGACCGCGATATTTCTGACATTAAGCCCTATATAAAACTCGGCAAGCTCGGCGAGGCTTTTGCATCGCCTGAGCAGGTGGTGCTCATTATCGATGAAATCGACAAGGCGGATTTGGAGTTCCCCAATGACCTTTTGAATGAGCTTGACGAGATGAGCTTCCATATCCCCGAGACCGGGGAGACCATCAAGGCCAGACACCGCCCCATTGTCATCATTACGTCAAACAGCGAAAAGGAGCTGCCCGACCCGTTTCTGCGGCGCTGCATTTTTCACTATATCGAATTCCCCGGCGAGCAGCTCATGGCCGAGATCATCGCTGTGCATTTTCCCGACCTTGAGACAAAGCTGCTGCGGGAGGCGCTCAAGAAATTCTACTGGATACGCCGCTTTGACATGCTGCGCAAAAAGCCATCGACCAGCGAGCTCATCGACTGGCTGCAGGCCCTGATCATCGCGGGCATACCTGCAGCGCTGATCGAAAAAGAGCTGCCTTTTGCGGGCACGCTTCTCAAGAAAAAAGAAGACGCGGACCTTGTGGCCGGCAAGGCGGGCAGGGCCCACTATGCCTATTCAACCAGCACGAAGTCGCGGCGTGTTTCTTAATTTCTTCCTCAATCTCAGGTCAAAGGGCGTGCCCGTTACGCTGCACGAGTGGATGACCCTGCACAGCGCCCTTGCCCTCAATCTGAGCAACGTGCAGCCTGACGCATTTCTACCATATAGCCCGCTCCATACTCGTGAAAAGCGAGATCTATTTCGACCGCTATGACATGGCGTTTCTGGACACGTTTTCCGGCATCGAGACAACCGACGAGCTGCTTGACCGGGTGCTTGCCTGCCTGCGCCAGACGCGCGACCTTCAGCTGACGGACCAGGAGAAGAAAGAGCTGGCCGAGCTTGACCTCGACCAGGTGCTGAAAAATTTCGAGCGCCAACTGCTTGAGCAGAGAAACGACAAAGACTATTCCAGCGACAATGGCGGCAACCGGGCCATCGGCACCAGCGGCACCTCGACGCAGGGCGCCTGGGGCTATAACCCGGCGGGCATCCGCATCGGCCAGGGCATATCGCGCAACCGGCGCGCTGTGCAGGTTGCCGAGCGCCGGGCATTTAAAAACTACGCCAGCGACCGTACTTTGGACATACGGCAGATGAAGGTGGCGCTCTCTCACCTGCGCTCGCTGCTGCCCGCGGGCCAGGGAGACAAGCTCGATGTGGGGGCCACGATCGACGCCACGTGCAGAAACGCGGGCGAGCTTGAGCTTGTCTGGGAAGAGAAAGTCAAAAAAGGCTCCAAGGTGATTTTATTCATGGATGTGGGCGGCTCCATGACCCCGTACTCGCAGCTGGTCGATCAGCTGTTCTCGGCAGCCGCGGCCCAGATAAGCCGGTTCCGCCACTTTTATTTCCACAACTGCATCTACCAGGACCTGCGCACCGACATGGAGGGCGACAGCACCATCCCGACCCTTGATTTCCTGAAAGCCGTCGAGCCGGACTACAAGGTCATAGTTGTCGGTGATGCCGAGATGGCGCCCTCGGAGCTGACCTGGGTCAACGGCGCTGTGGACTACTGGTATCACAATGACACGCCCGGCATAGTCTGGCTGCAGCGGCTGCGCGCGACCTTCCCCGACATCATCTGGCTCAACCCGCTCCGCCGCGGCAGGTGGGACGCGGTGAAATCGGTGCGCATGGTGCGCGATATTTTTCCCATGTTCGAGCTGACCCTTGAAGGGCTGGATGACGGAATAAAGTATCTCATTCAGGGCAAAGCGCGCCTGCACCGGGCGGTATAGGCACCGAGAGAGGAAGGGGGGGCGGATTTTTTCTCAGGAAGAAGCTCGCATCGCAGGCAGGTACCTACTGCAGTACTGTTGTCCGGCCAATGGGAAACTGGGCCTGCTGCGTCGGGGCGGCGTCGCCTGTTGCCATCAAGGACAGGGGATAGCCATATACCGCACCTTGTTTGCCGATGCTCTCCAGATAGAAATAGACAGGCCACCAGTGGCGCTCCGAGCCGGCAAGCGATGCAGGGGCAAGGGCTGTCACATCAAAGTTGTGGGCATTTTTCAGAGCGCCGTTGGTTGATGGCACAGGATCATCGGTGTTGATATAGGCTTCGGCAAAATCAGCGCCCGGGCCGAAGCGCCGCTTCCCGTAGGTCCAGTCTATAAAGCCGTTGCCGGAAAACGGGTCAAGAAATGTGAGATGAATGAGGGCGGCGCCTGAGCCTTGTTTACGATAGGCATCACAGGCTCCCTGAATAACGAAGGCGCCCACGCTGTGCCCCACAAGCTGGATGCGCTCATAGCTGTAATCTGCCGAGGAAAGCGTTTCACCGATATAGCTTCCGATTTCAAGCCCTGCCTTTGATGCCGATGTCTTGCTCCCGGCAGAGGTGCTCCAGTCATAGGCAACCAGGTCCCACAGCTCTCTGCTGGCAATGGTTGTATCAATCTTCTGAATGACATCTGCAGGCCAGTCAGCGGCTGTGTCGCCGCTGCCGTGCACGACCAGCAGCAGATACCGTGCGCCTTCAGTTTGCGGCGGCAGGTGCTGGGGCGTTATATTGCTGCATGAGCAGACAAAAGCCAGCAGCAGAACGATCAGTTTGACAGCATGTTTTTTTAAGCGGCGCATAAAAACCCTATGTCTTAGCAGGGATTGATGCAGCGGGAGCCCTTATAACGGCCCCTTATTAATCCTTCGGCGGCACCCGGCATCTGCTGCCTGCAGCCGCGAGGCCTGCCATCCTGTTCAGCGGATAGCTCCCGGGCCTTCCTTCTGAATAATGGTGCGGAGCGATTCCCCCGGCCGGGCTCTGCGCAGCCTGGCTATGGCATTTCTCAGGAGCGCCAGCACCCGCTCCTTTGTGGTAAAATTTTCAATCATAACGGCAATGGCAGGATGGTGCCCGCCGCCGCCGCCGGCAATAACGCGCCATGCCCGCTCATGCACAGCGAGCCTGCCTGTGGGGCAGTCCCGTGCGCACAGCTCGCACTGCACGCATGTTGTCCGGTCGATCACAGGCCCGTCTTCGGTCAATTGAATGGCCTTTTCAAGGCACATTTTAAGGCATTCTCCGCACTGCGTGCACGGGCTGTCCATGATGTCGACCCGGTGCTGCATGATGATGCCGAAATCCTTCATGTAGGGGCTGACGCAGCAGTTGGGGCAGCCCGTCATCCCGATGTTAAACCGGCTGGCGCCATGCAGGGCTCCGGGTGTCAGGTCAGCCATAATATCGGTAAGCCCTTCCTCCTCCATGACGGACTTCAGGGACCGCATCATGTCCTTCAGGGCGCTGCGCACAAGAGGGCTGTTCTCGCCGTACTTGGTAAAGCAGGTATCAATAAAGTAGAGCGCCTTATCATCACTGAAAAAAAGTTCGTCTTCCATCTCGGGCATGGGCCCGGTGCCGGCAAGGAAAGCCCTGAGCTGTTCGGTTTTTTCCCTGCCCATAAAATCGGCATACACTTTTTCGGTTTCCTGAACCACGCCGGCAGTAACACAATCGAGCCCCCTGTGGCGCGCAATTTTTTCAGCATGCAGGCGCGCATACGATGTCATGACAGGAGGTATCGGCAGCAATTCAGCCGTTTTTTCAGCAGCAGTGTCCCATTTCATAGAAATCTCCTTTCGCTATGTGCAGAACGAGCCCGGAGGGCGCATCTCTCTCTGTTTCATCAGCGGCAGGAACCAAAGAGTCAGCGGATTTCCGGGCATGAACAACCGGGGGACTTTATTCCCGGATTATGCAGCACTTATTGCAACTCCGGCACAAACAGACCTTTTGCTTTTCGGGCGGCTGCCGCAGGTTCATAAAACGAGTATTTCCGCACCGCCTGAATGAGCCGCAAGCGGTTGGCGCCGGCGATGGAGCCGCCGGGCCGGTTCAGCATGGCCGTTGCCGTTTCGTCAGGCTTGAAACTGCCTGTTTCAAGATAGGCTGCATACCCGAGCGCGTCGAGGCTGAACACCTGCGCCTCAAGCAGCGACTCGAGCAGTTCGGAGCCCCCGTCTGCGGACGGCCGCATTTCAATCAGCCCTTTGGACTGCATTTCCTGCAGCACTGCTTCCGCCGTGCCGCTTCTGCAGATAATATCATTCCAGCCCCATTCTTCCGACATGGTTTTGCCGAAGGTGACATCGGAAAGCCTCGCGGTATATGACGGATAGCACAGCAGGCAGCCCGGGTTAAGGGCAGAAAAGTTCATATTGCCGTCGGGTATTTCCTTGACCGTGCCGTCGAGCAGCTCAACCGAGGGTATGCCCCGCGCGTAAAAAAACCGCTTGATGTCTTCTTCACGAAGGCCGAGCCGCTGCAGCTGCTGGTCCACACCCGTATAGCTGTTGGCAAAGAAGCAGTTGAGGCCGATGAGAAAGGATATATTGCCGGTCAGCTCCCGGCACCGCTCCTGCGCGACTGACCCGTGCCGGGCAAGATACTGCGCCTTGCGCAGGGCTTCGATATGACAGGAGGTGCCGACTACGGCAATGCTTGCGCCTGCTACCGGGAGCTGCGAGAGAAGCGGGTTGACGGTCGGTTTGGTAAAAGCGCAGGCAAGTATGTCGTCTGAGGACCGCGCGATCCGCGGCTTTGCATGGGCGCAATAGAAGCAGCCATGTGTTTTATCAGTGAGCAGGGCAGCATCGATCCGTCCGGTCTCAAACAGATAGGTCAAAAATGCGGTTGTCGCACCGCCCCAGTACGAGCGGCTGCGGATTGCATCACTGCACGCCCGCCCCAGACTATCCGGCGTGAAGAACCCGAGCAGGCTGTCGTGATGCGGCGCCCCGTTTTTTTGTGCGGCTTCTGCTTCAATGGCCGTGTAGGGCATCTGAACCCTGGGGCACATCTCCAGGCATATCCCGCATTCCGTGCAGCTTTCCGACACCGCAGGAAGGTGAGTGGTCATGCAGGCTCACGGCTCCGACCGGACAGGCGGCAACGCACATTCCGCATCCGCTGCACGCTTTACTTTCGACAACAGCTGCGATATTCTCCATATGAATGCTCATAATGCATAAGCGGGAAAAAGTAAAGAACTCTTAGAGGCAGTCCACTTCAAGAAAGGGGATTGAACATGCGCGCAGACACGATATATGCACTCCTTCACGAAAAACTGGGAATAAAAAAGCACATTATCGCCCTGAAGCTTGCACGGCAGGAACCGGCTGCCATCGAAAAATACGCCGACATGAACAATATCTGCTACATGATGGCGGAAGTTCTGGAAGAAAACAAGGTGTTTTATACGACGCTGGAAAACCATGTGTGCCTGCTTGGCTGCGCTGCTACGGGCCTTGATCCGGCGCTGTCCCTGATGAGCGATGACGAGCGGGCAGAGAGCGACCAGTTCCACACGGCATCGATCAACATATTTCCCGACGGAGGAAATTCAGCAGCGGGCGGAGGCGCAGGCAGATGCGCTTTTCCCCAAATATTCCGGTGTCTACAAGGCGGTTATTATCGGCAGGCTCGGCTCTGTGGAAGACCCTGACGCGCTTATCCTGTTCGGTACGCCGGAGCAGGTTCACCATCTGACCCGGGCATACTGTTATGCAACCGGGAATATTATCAGGGGTTTTGCCGGCATGGGTGTCTGCAGAATGCTGTTGCCGCTTGCCTGCATAGACGGGGAGCCCGCCTTCAGCATCAGCGACCGGGCATGGCGCAGGGCGTTTAGTCTTGCCCCTGATGAGCTCACCCTTGTTACGCCGCCGGAGAAGCTTGAAATCATGCTGGAGTACCTGGAGCAGTCCTGGTAGCTGCAGGGATGCTGTGCAGAAAAAAATAAAAAGGGCGCCAACACCCTTTTATCCCGTCTGTATCCCGTCATGCGCCCCCTCCACACGGAGCCTACTTCACCAGCTGCATGATGGATTCCCGGCCTGACCCTTCCACAAAAAGATCTTTTGGCGCCTGACTGACAAATTTTTTCCAGCGGGCATCAGCCTCTATTTTCATCAGGGTTTTTTCAAGTGCTGCCAGGCCTTTGAAATCACCGACCCAGAATACTTTTTCCACGGAGCTGAAGACCCCTGTGAAAACCTGGAAACGGGCAGTGCTGTCGATTTTTTTGGCCAGAGCCGCGGCGTCTTTGGCAAACCTGACAGCTTCTGCTTTCATCGTGCGCTTAAACTGCCGTGATCTCTCAAAGCGAATCATAAGGCTCCCTCCTTTCAATTTGTTTTTTCGGGATAGCTGCATGCATACAATATAGACCATGCGCTCCGGATATTCAACAGCCTGCGGGCAGGCCGGGCACATAAAGTGCAGGAAAGCGTTGAAAAGAAGGTGCGCAGCCTGGTTTGCTGTGCTGCAGACCCGGCTTGCGCCTGATGCACTTGCGGCAGCATCTCTCTGGTTGCGTCTCTGCATCACCCGGTGGTAACGCCGCTACTGGTTGCAATCGGGATGCGCAGGGAGTTGCATTCAGGATTGCCAACCACGTGATCGACGACCCCGTCGAAGGCCTTTTCGTTGAGGCCCCGCTGCCGGGCAATGCAGCGTACCGAATTCAAAATGTCGCTGCGGCTGGTGAGGCGCTCGGCAACGGCTTCAACAATAACCGCCGTATAGCGGGAATAGCTGCGGTCTGAGTCGCAGATTTTGAAGGCGACCTTCTGGCTGCTGTGTATGCAGCGGGCCATTCTGCCGCCGGGCCGGGAGCCGCAGTGTATAGAGTCTCCATCAAAGCCGTAGGAAAGCTCAACGGCATAGGGCCTGCCGCCGGGCTCGACGCCGATGAGCGTTCCCCAGGTATAGTGCTTGATGAATTCTATGATTTCCTCGCGGGTCATATGACGCATTGTACAAACTCCTTCCTTCACAGGGCCATTAATCTGTAGTATACAAAATGGGCGCGCATGCCTGCCGGCTTGCGCGCCTGTCAGCAAACGTGGTACGAGCAATCAATGAAAGCAATCGTTCTTGCAGCCGGGTACGGCACGCGCATGCAGCCGCTGTCCCATTACCTGCCAAAACCACTCATGCCCGTGGTGGGCCGCCCCATGCTGTGGCATATTATCACGAAGCTTAGCCGCAGTAAAGCCGCCGCCGTGGGAGTGAACTGCCACCACATGGCCGACCGCGTGCAGGCCTATGCCCTCTCGGCCGGCTTCGGCCTGCCGGTAACGGTTTCCCATGAGCCCGTCATACGCGGGAGCGGCGGCGGCATAGAAGGCTTTCGCGCCTTTCTGGCAGGCGAAGACTATTTTCTTGTGCATAACGGCGATATGCTCAGCAGCATCGATATCGCTGCCGCGCATGAAGCTTACCTGCGCGACAAGCCCCTCTGCGCCATGGTGCTGCATGACGCGCCGGGCTTCAACAATGTGAGCGTCGACAGCCGGGGCCGCATCATCGATATGCGCGACATGCTCAAGCCCGGCAATGTATCCCGCAGGCTTGCCTACAGCGGCATCTGTTTTCTGAGCACCGATATACTGCGCTTTATTCCGGCCGGGGAGTCAGACCTTGTGCTGATTCTTCTTGAAATTATTAAACGCGAGGCCGCCGCGGTTCAGGCCATCATCGCGCAGCAGTGCGCCTGGAGCGATGTGGGCAGCCCGGCAAGCTATCTGGCCGCGCACCGCGACATACTTATCGGCCGGCAGCCCCTTATCGAAGCGGCATGCATGCCCGGGGCAGCGGTCTATGCGGGAAGTGGCACGCGGATCGGCAGCAGCGCTGACCTTGACGGTTTTGTGTCAGCCGGTGACGGCTGCAGAATTGACAGCGGCTGCAGCCTTAAAAACTGCATTGTCTGGGACGGTGCGCAGATCACCGGCAGGCGCGATATTTAAAAATACCATTATCGGCCCGGGCTGGTCCGTGCAGGTGCAGGAGGCGCTTTGATATGCAGGCTGAGGAGCATATGCGGCATATAAAAAATTTTCTCAAGCATGCCGGTTTTGCCCTGCGCTCCGGTAACGATGCCTTTGTGCTGCTTGCCCAGGGCGGCTCCGACCGCAGATTTTACCGAACGCTCACCGACCGGGGGAGCTTTGTCGTGATGACGGCGCCGGCATTCCGCTACGAGCTCAGGGCATTTCTGGATGTGGCTGCTTATTTGCAGGGCTGCGGAACAGCAGTGCCCGACAATTATAGCCCATGATCATGACGGGCAGCTGGTGCTCATGGAGGACGTCGGCGATGACAGCCTGCATGGCCTGCTGCAGACAACGGGCGGCCGCGGCAGGGTTCTGGAGCTGTACCGGCAGGTGCTGGCCGCCCTGGCTGAGCTGCAGATGCAGGCAACACCGCGAATGCACACGAGCCACTATCTTAAAAACCGGTCATTCGGCTATGAGGCGCTGCGCTGGGAAACAGACTATTTCACGGAATGCTTTCTTAAGGGCTGCTGCGGCATTGAGATCGAACAGGAAAGTGAGCTTGACCAGGAACTGAACAGCCTTGCCGATGTCATAGCCGCTGAGCCGCGGTATTTCATGCACCGGGATTTTCAGTCAAAAAATATTCATTTCAAAGACGGCAGGGTCCGCATCATCGATTTTCAGACCGCCACCTGCGGCCTGCTGCAGTATGACCTGGCATCGCTGCTGAAAGACGCGTACGCGCCGCTTGCGCCTGCCGAGCGGCAGGAGCTGCTTGGCTTTTATCTGCAGGAGCTTGCCGGGAGGTGGGGGCTTGCGCCTGACCCGGCGGCGTTCACGTCCATGTTTCACCGCGCAGGGCTGCAGCGCACCATGCAGGCTCTGGGGGCTTTTGCCTTTCTGAGCATGCGCAAGGGTAAACCGGAATTTGCCCGGTATATCCCCGCCGGGCTCGCCGCGCTGCAGGAAGCGCTTGCGCTGTTTCCCGAATATCCGGTGCTGGCCGGGCTGACGGCACAGGCTGCAGCCGGATTGCAGAATACACCCGATACGCGATAAGTATGTATTCCGATGCAGACAGGGTGCCCGCGCATGACTTTAATTATCCTGTCTGAGTTCCTCAAGCCAGGTCGTGTAGTCTTCGGTAAACACTTCGCCGCTTGCCGGATTTTCATCGTCCAGAATTTTTAATAAGCTCATCCGGATATCTTCCGGCTGCCTGAACAGGGCTTTGTCCTCCGGCGGGAGGTTTTCATGGTAGGACACTGCCACCAGCCCGGGGCTTAGAGCGTTGATCCTCACGGGTGAGCCGCAGCAGACAAGCTCAAAGGCAAGCACTTCAGTGAACCGCGTCAGGGCTGCCTTGGCCGAGCCATAGGCGATCATGCCCGGCACGACGCCGTATTTCATCATGCCCGACTTTGAGCTGATATTGATGATGTGGCCCGAACCCTGGCGCTTCATCACCGGCAGGACGCACCTGATGCAGTTCAGCGGGCCGTAGAAATTGATGGAGAAGATCGTGGCGAAGTCCTCCGCGGAAATGGTATCGAAGGTGTACTGCGCCATGGTGTCGAAAAACTCCTCCTGCGTGTGCGGGGCTATGGACCGCACGCCGACAAGGGGCCCGCCGGCATTGTTGATGAGCACGTCGATGCGGCCAAGCTCCGCCAGGGTCCTGTCGGTCAGGGCGCGCACCGCCTCGGGATCGCTGATATCGGCAGGGATGGCAAGGGCTGTGCCGCCGCGGCGCCGAATCTCTTCGGCGGCCTCAGCAATAGCGCCGGCTGATCGTGCCGCGCACGCCACCCCGTAGCCTTCATCTGCAAGAATGTTTGAAATGGCCCTGCCGATGCCCATGCTGGCGCCGGTGACTATTGCTACTTTGCCGTTAGAGCGCACGGTCTTGTTCCTCCTTGTGATAATTTATCGGGTTTTATGCTGAGGCAAATATCTGCTTCAGGTTGTCTACATAATCGATGACCGGCTGTATATACGGCGCAGCCTCAACAAGCTTTTCATAGGGAAAGGTAACGGTCAGCTCGCTGTCGTCGAGACCCACAAAGGTGCGCCACGGAAAATCGCTGGTGGAAAAGGTCATCTGGCGGGAAACAAAGGCATGCCTGATATTAAAAAGACAGCCGCCGTTGCCGCCAAAGCCCCTGACCAGGGTTCCCTGGTAGGCCTGCGACCTGACAAGAATATCGGCCTGCTTGGGGTTGCAGAACATGATGACGAGGTTCGGGTCTGCAACCTTGCTGAGGGGCCCTGAAACCAGGCATGAATACTCCACCGGCGGCAGCGGGATCTCCCGGACGCAGGTTTCGTAAAAATCCATGGCTGTGTCCATATCCTTGTGATAGGGGCACATGTCGATAAACCCCTGGACCGCATTGCGGTATTCTTCCCGGTCAATGTCGCAGACGCCGGTGGCAATGAGGCCCTCGAAGCAGGCATGGTTTTCTTTTGTGCTGTAAAAGACCGAGCCGTTTTCCAGAATTTCATTCATCTGAACGCACAGCCCCGGCATGGCGAGTCCCTCATAGCGGGGCACATCCGGGGGAATATCCCTGAGTGGAGCGAGAGCGATGGGCTCCTTTTTCAGGCCAAGATTCTCCATGAGCATTTTTTCAATCTCCTGTTTCGTCATGCAATCCTCCCTTTTCTTGATGTATTTTTTTCTCGAGCGAAGCACGCATCGGTAAATCCTTATCTGTCAGGCGGCGCCCCATGAATTCCTGCAGGTTAAGAGCGCTCTGTTTGGTCGAGGCGGGTGTTTTGCCGATTGTTTTTTTTATTGACGGCTGCAGCGGCACAGGCTCATCCTGTAAAGCTGGCTCAAAGTTCTCGGTAAGGTTAAAAGCGCGCAGCCTGACCGAGGTGGCCATGTCGCTGACTCTGTCGTCCTTTGACGGCTGCAGCGGGAAAAGCTCATCCGGCAGGGCGCCGGCAGGAGGCTTTTCAAGGCCAAGAGCCTGCAGTTTGGCCGGGGTGGCCATGCCGGTACTGATATCCCACTGCCGGGCATGGTAATATTCGTTGAGCATGGCTTCAAATTTATCGCGCTCGAGCACGGCGCCCTTGCGCGTGATGAGTTCACCTCCCGGGCCGGGAAGCAGGAATTCGGGATTGAACATGCCGAAACGAACCATGGTGTCGATTTCAAGCGGTTCAGTGAAGTTGAATTCCGGCAGCCTGTCGCCCACCCGTCCGCACTTTCCTTCGCGGGCCTGTATGAGGCGCTGCAGGTTGAAAATGCGCTCGCCAACCCGATAGTACTTCTGCTCGGTCATGTCGATACCGGTGACGGCTGCAAGCAGGCGGCTATCGATGGAGGGATCGCCGATATAGTCGTTGGAGCTCTCGGCGATAAGCATGGGGTAAAAGAAATCGCAGCCCACCAGGGTTTCCTTGGCATACTGCCGGTTCTGGATATGAGCGGCAACAAAGCCTTTGCCCTCATATTTTGAAAAATCGGCGGCCTCTTCATCCAGCCAGAACCGTTTGGCAAGAAGGCGAAATGCCCCGGTTGAGAGGGCCGACATGCCGCCGTCGGTAGCGAACCAGAGCACCCATTCGAATGCCGGGAACCCAATTTCATGCAGCTGGTTCATGGGGTTGGTGTCGGTGGCGTGGAAGAGAGCATTGATAATAAAGTAGCGCGAGCTGTACACGTCGGCGGAGAACCCTGCTCCCTCGACAACGCCTTCAAGGAGCTGCTCAGCCGCCGGCCCCAGGCCGTTGGCTGCCCGCATGGCGCCCTGGGCGAGCAGGTCGAAAATGCCCTTCCGCTCCAGCAGCAAACGCGCAAAATCCTTGAAAAAGCCGGGGCTTCCCAACTCGCCCAGGCGCAGCCCCGACGACCGCTCTGTTATGATGCCCTCTACGGCGCAGCTATGGATCCAGGGCAGCATTTTGGTCAGCTCCTGTGTGCACAGGCCAAGGCGGTTGCACAGCGAGGTTGCAAGAAATGAGCTGCCGCTCGCCTCGTCATGGTGATAGCGTTTGTCCCAATCGTAGTAGAAATAGCTGGACCCGCAATTTTTCCTGTAGTCCTGCAGGCCGGACCCATGCTTGAACAGGCCGCGGGAGCAGCCGCCGGGGCAGCCGTGGCAGGGGGCTCGGCGTACGAGCTCAATGTCGGGCAGCACGGGATCCATAAGATTGCGGCCCTTGATCATGGCGCGGATATGCCGGTTGAGGCCGGCAAGCTCATCGGGGCGGGCCACAGCAATTTTTTCGCTTCCTTCAATTACCAGCGCCTTGAGCATCTTTACGCCCCAGACCGCGCCGAAGCCATGGCCTGCAAATGAGCCGTTGTCGCCCGCCACGAGCGACATCCTGATCAGCTTTTCGGCAGCAGGACCGATGCACATCGTGGCCGCGCCTTTTGGATAGCCTGCCGACAGTTTGTTTTGAGTTTCGGGAATGTCGAGCCCCCAGAGGTCGCCGGCATCGCGCAGCTCCAGGCTGCCGCTGTGTATGTGCACCAGTACCGGGCTTTGAGCTTTGCCCCTGATAACAATGCCGTCAAAGCCCGCTGCCTTCAGCTTGGCTGCGGCAATGCCTCCCATGCTTGCAATGCCGAACTGGTCGGGATAGAGCAGGGGGGATGTGCCGAGCATGACTATGCGTGAGCATGCCGGAGCTGTTGTGCCGGCAAGAGGGCCTGTCATAATGATGATGGGGTTTTCAGGTGCGAAAGCGTCGGGATGCGGCCCGACCATATCCCAGTAGAGCTTTGCTGCAATGCCCCTGCCTCCGATAAAGGTTTCGGCATAGTCATGGGTTGAGAGCGTTTCGACCATGCCTTGCGACAGGTCTATATGGCCTATTTTTCCTGTCCAGCCATAACCGTTATTCATGCCAGTACTCCTGTGCTGAGTGCATTACGCGATGTCCATTGAATCGGGACAAAGGTTGTATGGATGAATAAAACGATACTCCTTTTAGCGTATTTAAATTGGCTTAGCAAGAAATAATTTTCTATATGAAATGATATCTTAAATTAATTATTAAACAATAATTAATATGTTCATTTTTTAATATATTCCTTTTTTGAAATTTTAGGAGCAGCTAGTGATGTGTTTTTCGAACAGGACAAGCCTGACTATACTCAAAGGGCTTTGAAAGATTGACAGAGGGTTAAAAGATGGTACATATGTGGGGAGGCGCTCCGCGTACCGGCTGAAAAGATCGAGCCGGTGTGACGGGGTTTTGTTGCCGGGCAGACGATGTTATAACACTATTCGGAGGATGAATCGCCATGGGAACACCACTACCGGAACAGGAAATACGAAAGCTTATGGATGATGAGCTGTGGGGCACGCTGATGGCCATCGACGACGGGCAGCCCTACGCGGTTGAAACGTCTTTTGCCGCCGACGAAACGCACCTGTACACCGGTTCAAAGCGCGGGGGCCGCATGCACCGCTGCCTTGAGCGTAATACCGCCGCATCATTTAAAATGTGTGACGGCGATCACCGCGGTCACAACTACCGCGCTGCCATTGTGGAATCCGCGGCCGAGATACTTACCCGTCGCGAGGATATTGTCTACAGTCTGAAAATTATTTTTACCAAGCTCGGGATTTCCACCGCCACTGTCGAGGCCAAAGCCGATACCTATGCTGCCGGCAAGGGTTCTCTGGCCCTGTATCGCCTGCCGCTGCGCAAGCTGGGAGGCATTCGTTCCGGCCGGTAACAGGCAGCGGCAGAAAACCAACACAGAAAGCGCAGCCCATGAGCTTTCCTCTGAGTATCCTGTTTAAAAAGCAGACCCTGTTCTTCATTATCATTGCTGCGGCATTTCTTGCTTTCCGGTCTTTTTTCGCCTATGTGACCGTTGACAAGGAGGGGGCTGCCCTGCTGAAAAAATGGATATCTGCGGAATTTACGCTGTATCATGTAAACCGCACTGATGTGTCGCTTGAAAAAAAAGCTGAGCTGCTGCGCCAGGCCGGGCAGGTGGAGTTTCTATCAATACAAGCCCGTGGCCATGCTTCCAATATGGTCGTGCGGGTTCAGATCAAGCCCGGCCCGGCAGTCCCCCCGAACACCCCTGAGTTCAGCTATTTCCGGATGCGCTATTCCGTTGCGCTTGGCTGGCGCCAGGTTCCGCAGCCCGGCTCTGCGCTGACCTTTTTTCTGGCCCTTTTTCTGCTGTGATTGCACCCTGCTTGTGCAGAGCGGCTACGGTTAGAATGACATACGCGCCGCACAAAGTTCAGGTTTTGAGAAGCATATTTTAAGCCGGGGAGAGGGTTCTCACAAGATTGCCCGGTGGCCGCTGCGAGGGTGGCTGCGCCTGCACACAGGCTGGAATGGTCTGAAAACGCACAGCCGCCAATGGTTTTCCGTCTGATGCGGCTCTCTGAACAGCAGGGTTTTTATTGCCTTATTATGTACAAGCAATTAAAGTACCGTCCGGTATGGCGCGCATCTCTCAATAAACAAAACTTTTTCAAGGCGGCACAACCCATGACAGCCTTTACAATCATGAACGATACATTTGATGAGGTCTATGGCAGCCTGCCCGTGCCGGTTTTTCTGTTTGACGGGCAGGCGCGGATGGTCAAGGCAAACAGGGCTTTTCTTGACCTTGCAAAGGTGGGGCCCGAAAGGCTGCCGCAGCTTTCTATAGCAGACTTTTTTAATGTGGTTAAAACATTCCGTTTTCCGGTGCCTGACCGCTATATTACCGAACTGAAAATAATGGACGGAAGCGCTGTTCCTGTTGAGCTCAATTATACAAAGTTTCAGGGCGGGGATGACGAAGCACAGGGATGCCTTGTTTTTTTAAACGATCTGCAGAGAGGTTCACGCCCTCAAGCAGAGTCTGCGCCAGGCAGCCATAGAAAAAGAATCCCTTGAGCTGCAGCTTGCAGGCGAAACGCCGGACAGCAGTTTACATGAACGGATACGGCTTCAGGAGCAGGTCAAGGAGGAAAAGGCTTTTCTGGAAAACATCATTGAGTCATGCGGGGACGGGATAATCATTATAGACGGAAAAGGAGTTATTACCCGGACCAATGAATCGTTTGCGCGAATTGTCGGAAGAAACAAAGGGGAAATATCCGGCAATCTGTATGACCTTGGGCCAATAACCGGAACCTTTCTGTGCACTACCGGAGAAACCGTCATCCTTGATGATGCCTACCGGGAATACACCTACCGTCAGGTTGAAAAATTTATTTCCCTTGAAGACGGCGGTAAGATTGAAAACTGGGAGTACTATGCCTTTAACAGCCGGGGTGAAATCGTCCCGCTTGATGTTACCGCAACAATGCAGAAAAATTCCGAGGGCCTTATAACCAACTCGGTAAGCGTGCTGCGGGACAGTACCGAAAGAAAAAAGACGGAAAAAGCTCTTGAGGAAGCATACCGGTTCCGCAATCAGTTTTTTACCAACATCACCCATGAGTTCCGCACGCCGCTCACGCTGACCATCGGCCCGCTGGAAGAGATCCTGCGCGGCTCCTGCGGCACGGTCAGCGCAGCAGTTGAAAGCAGGCTTGAGCTTACGCTGCGCAACTCCCGGCGGCTGCTGAAGCTGATCAACCAGCTGCTGGATCTCAGCATGCTGGAGTCCGGGGCAAAAAGCCCGGTATATGAAAAAAAAGATATCAATGCCTTTACCTCCTCGATTCTGGAGTCCTTTTTGCTGATTGCGAACAAAAAGAATATTACCCTTGCATTCAATCCATGCCCGGATCTCACCGTTGCGGCAATCGACCCGGGGAAACTGGAAAAAGTGCTGTTCAACCTGATCGGCAATGCCTTTAAATTCACCCCCGATGGCGGCAGCATCACTCTTCAAACACGATTGGCATCAGACCCGGAAAAACATGATGCGGCAGGCCCATCCGCAATTACCGGCAAATTCATAGAGCTGTCCGTTGCCGATACCGGCATCGGCATACAGAAAGAACATATCGGCAAAATATTTGAACGCTTCAACCGGGGAGGTCTCGGCCCGGAGCAGGAGTCGGGAGGGGCCGGCATCGGCCTTGCCTATGCAAAGGAACTGGCCGAGGTAATGGGGGGCAGGCTCACGGTTGCAAGCACGTACGGCAGGGGCGCAACATTTTCGCTTTATCTGCCCGCAGACACGCTGCAGCCGGCTGGAGCCGAAGCTGCGGCGGGTGCGGTGCACAAAGCTTCATCCCTGCAGACCGATGTTGAACTGTCTGATATTGCCGGGCAGGCCCATGCTGCCCCCGACAGCCTCAGCGGCCATAAGCCCCTCATTCTCATCGTTGATGACAACCCCGATGTGCTGCAGTATATCGCAGGGATCATTCAAAAGGACTATGATTTTATTACAGCTCACAACGGAAAAGCAGCACTGGACAGGCTGGAGAAGCATGCTCCCGACATCATCCTGTGTGATGTCATGATGCCGGAGATGGATGGGTACGGGCTGCTCAGGATCGTCAAGTCCCGGCCCGCGCTGCAGTCCGTTCCTTTTATCTTTCTGACCGCACGAGCTGAGATAGAGATGAAGATAGAGGGGCTGCAGGAAGGGGCTGATGACTATATTGTCAAGCCTTTCAACTCCCTTGAGCTTCTTGCCCGGCTGAAATCGCTGCTGCGGATCAGAGACCTGCTGCGCACAACAGCGGCGCAGGAAAAAAAGATCACCGGCCTCACCCAGAAGCTGCAGGAAAAATATCACTATGGGAATATTATCGGCAGCAGCCCCTCCATGCGAAAAATCTATCAGCTCATCGACGCAATTAAAGACAGCGATTCAAGCGTCCTTATCAGCGGCGAGACCGGCACGGGCAAGGAGCTGGTTGCCAATGCGATCCATTACAACAGCCCGCGACGAAGCGGCCCCATGGTATCGGTCAACTGCGGGGCAATTCCCAAAGAGCTGCTGGCCCGCGAACTGTTCGGCCATGTCAGGGGCGCCTATACCGGTGCGGTGGAAAGCAGAAAAGGATATTTTAAGGAGGCCGACGGAGGAACGCTGTTTCTTGATGAGATCGGAGAAATGGATAAAGACATGCAGGTAAACCTGCTGCGGGTGATAGAGCGGGGCGAGATCATTCGCGTCGGCGATACGGTGCCCGTCAAAGTGAATGTGCGGCTTATTGCAGCAACGAACAAAAATCTTCTGGAAGAAGTAAAGAAGGGCAGGTTCCGGGAGGACCTGTATTACCGTATTCACGTCATACCCATACACCTTCCGCCGCTGCGGCAGCGCAAAGAGGATATACCGATTCTGATCGGGCACTTTTTGAAAAAATGCCGGTCAAAATTTAAAAAGGACACGGCTGACTTGACTGAACAGGAAATGAACCTGTTCATGACTTATCCCTACCCCGGCAATGTCCGCGAACTTGAGCATATGGTCGAAAGATTTTGTCTGCTGGGGGGGCATGCAGATAACCTTTTTGGCAGCAGGCCGGAGGCCTCGCCCGGCGCACAGGAAGATTTTGCCCTCGCCGGTTTTCTTGACGGACCCAACCCCTTGAGGGCAGCAGGCCAGAGCGCAAAAGAGCGGGCGGAAAAAGAGATTATTTTGTCTGTCTTGAAAGACTGCGGCAATAATTTTACAAGAGCAGCAAAAAAGCTTCATATCAGCCGCGTCTATCTTCATGAAAAAGTAAAAAAATACGGCAGAGACGCTTCAGAAGTGTAAACAAATTATATACACTGTTAGTAATTTGTTTACTATAAAAAGTATAGTTAAATTAAAGGTTATATTTATTCTGCTTAAAAGTTTCGATAATAAAAGACTTTTCTCTTCCAGTCTGCACCATCCGAAAAATTCCCCTGGTAGTTTTAACTAGCTTTAATTTAATCATAATTTTTAAAAAATGCTCATGGCATGTTTAGTGCAATTCTTTTGTAATATTGAGAAGAAAAAGATACCTGCTAAATGCCCTAACGAAAAGCGATTTTTTTGAGGCTTGTTGATATTGAGGTGGAAAAACCAACAAAGGATGTTTCGGATTCCGTTCAGCCGGTACTTGGAAAGAAGAATAAATTCATAAAAAAACCAGGAGGTGAGTGAGGAGTGGTTTTATGAAAACTACCAAACTTCTGATTTTTTCAGCAGCAGTATTTTGCATAGTCTCTGTTTAATGCCGGCGCTGCAGGCGCTATCGAATGCAAGCGTCCGCCGCTGCCCGAAGCGCTGGATGCGCTGAAATCAAGCTTTTCAGTGGATGTTTCAACAGTAACCGTTACCAGCTGGGACAACAGCACTCCCGCCCCTGCTGATGACAATATATATTATGTGTTTAAGCCCAAAAGACGGGTTCCAAAGACAGGTTTCATCATACTGCCGGGCGGGAATTGCGATCCCCGGTCCTATGCCCCTGCTGCTCATGCCATCGCGGCAAAGGGATTTCTGACCTGCATTATTCCCATGCCGTCCTGTATTGCAATATTCGGCTATACGCGGGCAGGCAAAATAATTCAGGACTATGCACAGATTGAAAAATGGGTCATCGGCGGGCACTCAATCGGCGGAACTTCGGCAGGTATTTATGCCCTGCAGAACACTGCGGTCAGCGGGGTTGTCATCTGGGCATCGCTGCCGGATCCGGGAAACCGGCTGGACGCCACTGCTGTAAAAGTCCTGTCTGTCCACGGCTCGGAAGACGGCAGGGTTCCGCCGGAAAAAGTTTTGGAATATGCCCAGTATCTGCCCGCTGATACGGTATATGTGGAAATCGAAGGGGGAAATCATACCCAGTTCGGCTATATTGATCCTTCTCCGGATGCTTACTTGAAAAATCCGGATGATAAGCCGGCCACCATTTCCATCGAGGAGCAGCAGAGAAAAATTGTGCGGGCCACGGTTGATTTTCTGAAACAATTTGACGCAAACACCTGCCCCGTCATTAACCTGTTCGGCAGCAAAGACCCTCGCACCATGACTATCGCCAGATTTCGCGATGAAATACTGATGAAGAGTTCAGCGGGCCGCAGCATAATTGCCTGCTATGAGAAAAACGGGGCAAAAGCAATTGAAATTTTTGAGAAACACCCGATCATTAAAAGCTCTGCACGAAAGGTATTGGAGGCACTCCTGCCGGTCATGAAGCTTATATTATGATCTATCGGTGATGAAGTTGTAAAGGCGTACCGCGTGACGGGTCCAGAAAGGGCGAACGAAACAGCTGGATCCGACTTCGCCGGTATGACGATACAACGGTGTTTTGAGAAATTTTAAGGGACCTCATTTGTAATTTCCACCTTATAAAGTATTTTTTAAAAACACATGGGAGGGAAAAATGAAACATACTATTCATGGCAATGCAAATTTTGTTTTTATTAGTATGCACTGCCCAGTGCAAAAGACACCATACCTATACCTGCGAGATAGACACTTCCAAAACAGGGTATGAACTGGCAGGTGCTTATGACAACTGCACGGTCTGGAATGCCCAGAAGACCATGACGCATATTGAGTGCAAAGATATCGATATCCGCGCTACCAAATTACCCCTGCTGGAATTCAGCGGCTCCTATGCCACCCTGAATGCAGCGGAAAACTGGATACAGCCCTTTTATACTATTACTGCTGAAAACATGAGCACCTATCCCAATGCGCCTGCAAGCATCAATGGCGTCATACTGGCCAAATTCAAGTCCAAGGACAGCGTCGATGCTGCATTTGAATTTCGCAATCATCACGACAGGGGATTTGCGCTGATGTTCAGGAGGATATTTACGATACTGTGTATGCATGATATTTTAACCAGGGAGCAGCGGTCCAAATATCGGTCAGAGGGGAAAAATTGCTTTTCATCCCCGATGATGATGTGCCGCCGCTTGATAATACGACCAATCCGGTCCGCATGGGAACACAGTGGCTTGATGTTGATCCGGCCACAAAAGTAACCAGGGACACGGATGATAATAACACGTATTATTATGAGCCATGGAGCCTGTATGTAACGCTGATGATTCCTCTATTTCTGACGATCGATTAAGGGGGGTCAGGTATTGCAAGCTTGTTAAGCCATCAGGCGATACTGAGCTGGATGCTTGAGAAGAGCTTTGAGGAAGATCCTGTTTTGATAACCCCGACCAGTACCGTATGTGATGGGCCATCTGCGCTTGAATCGCCGACAAATGGCAGTTGTTTGTTTTTTTCTGATTTATACGGAAGCAATTATTTCTGCGCGGATTTCACGGGTTCCGGCTTTACCCCGGAAAACTCGAAAGAAAAATGCGAAACAAACGCTGCGTATGATAATGAAACGTACAGCACTCTTCCGTGCAGTCAGAGAACGGCAGAAATTGAGAATTTCATAGATGGCTACCAGGGCCTGACGGGCATCTGTGTTGTCCATTGTAAAGCGGCTAATGAGTTTATCCTGAATATTTATAATGATAATCCGGAGACAAGATGCGGCGGCTTTGACTTTTTTACGCCGGGAGAATTGGGAAAATAAAGGATGCCGTGAAACTGCGGTGATGCAGTGTTCGCTGTAAAAATTTCAACTTTTGTGGAGCTGAGAGAATGAAACTTCTGGAACCCGGCCGGATCGGCAACCTCGAGATTAAAAACCGCGTCATCATGGCGCCCATGGGCATTCGGGGCCTGTGCGATCCGGATGACGGCTACTGGGGTGAGCGCGTGCGGGCCTATTACGGGGCACGGGCTGCAGGCGGCTGCGGCATGATTACCCCGGAAATGGTTTTTGTCTCACAGGAGGCTGAACCTATTGCAAAGGAGCTGCTGAACCTTTCCAATGACATTCATCTTGCTGCGGTGCGCGGCTTGCAGAAACGATACATGCCTATAATTGCAAGCTGAGCATACAGCTGACCGCCGGCTTCGGCCGCGTTATACCTCCCCCTGTAGTGGCTGAAGGAGTAATCCCTGTCTCGGCCTCGGAGAACACGAATTATTATGTGCCGGAGTATGCCGATTTAAACACCCGGGCTCTCTCGACTGAAGAGGCCGAGGCCCTTGCGCGGTCCTTCGGCTATGCTGCCCTGCGCTGCCGCCAGGCAGGCGCCGACTGCGTGGAGCTGCACGGCCACGAAGGGTATCTGATGGACCAGTTTATGACAGGCCTCTGGAACAGGCGCACTGACCGGTACGGCGGTTCGCGTGAGAAGCGGCTTACCTTTGCCCGCGAGGCAATTGAAGCGATTCAGCGCGAGGCGGGCCGTGATTTTCCCATTATCTACCGGTTCGGCATTACCCACTATCTTGAGGGCGGAAGAGAAGAGGAGGAAGGGCTCTGGATCGCCGGTGAGCTCGAAAAAATGGGTGTGGCTGCCCTCCATGTTGACGCCGGCTGCTATGAGACGTCCTGGTGGCCCCATCCGCCGCAGTATCAGGGGCCGGGGTGCATGGCGGACCTTGCCGCGAAAGTTAAAAATGTAACCAGCCTCCCGGTTATTGCAGTCGGCCGCCTGCACTATCCGGAAACAGCCGAACAGGTTCTGTCTGAAGGCAAGGCCGACTTTATTGCCATTGGCAGAGGCCTGCTTTCCGATCCGGAGTGGGTTAATAAAGTGCAGAGCGGCAGAACCGATGAGCTTATGCCCTGCATCGGCTGCCATGAGGGCTGCCTGTGGCAGATGATTGCCGGCGAGCCCACAAGCTGCTCTCTCAACCCCTCATGCGGGCATGAAACAGATCGTCCGATTACTGCGCTGAAGAAGAAGCGGTCTCTGCTGATTGTCGGAGGCGGGCCAGCCGGCATCGAAGCTGCCCGGGTCGGCGCTCAGCGAGGCTTTGATGTTACCCTGTGGGAAGCAACCGGGCGGCTGGGCGGAAATCTCTGGCCGGCTTCGAAGCCGCAGTTCAAGCGCGATATTGCAGACTATTTGAAATACCTGGAGGGGCTTGCCTGCCGGCTGCCCATTGATATTGTTCTCAACAAGCGGGCCTGTGCCGGGGATGTGAGGAGCTTCGGCGCAGACCATGTCATCCTTGCTACCGGAGCAAGCATGGAGCCCCCGCCCTTTGACGGCGGCAACATACTGTCGGTGATACAGGTTTTAAACGGCACAGAGCCGAAAGGAAAAAAAATACTGATCATGGGCGGCGGCGTCATCGGATGTGAAACCGGGGTGTATCTTGCACGCAGGGGAAAGCAGGTTACTGTGTGCGCCCGTCAGGACTCCGATGAGCTTGATATGGACACGGTTGATCACAATAACCGCTTTATGCTTCTTAAAATTATAAAGGATGCGGGTATCACTGTGCTGCGTGCAACAATCCCTGTAGGGCTTGAAAATGGCGGTGTTGTGGCTGACCAGAAAGGTGTTCAGAAAAAAATTTCAATGGACAGTCTTGTTTTTGCAGGGCGGCTGTTCCCGGATAATGACCTCGGGAAGTCTCTTGAAGACATGCCAAACAGTATCAGCATCGGCGACTGC
The DNA here is from genome assembly GCA_963804955.1 of uncultured delta proteobacterium. Taxonomy (GTDB): domain Bacteria; phylum Desulfobacterota; class WTBG01; order CAIYCZ01; family CAIRTM01; genus CAIWCT01. Next base: position 88,775 of record CAWDSQ010000005.1, read on the forward strand.
GTGAAATCCGGAACGATTATGGATGCTGTGTGGGGAGGTTTTCAGGCCGTAAGGGAGATTGAAAAATAAGCAAGAGCCCGTGCGAGAAAGAGCATAGTATGCCGGATGATTTTACCGAAGTCAGAATTTTAGACAACTTCTATCAGACGTCCAGCTTCTTTCCCATGCCGGTGGTGCTGGTAAGCACGCTTGCAGCGTCAGGGCAGGCCAACCTGGGGCCTTACTCTCTGTGCTTCCCTCATACTATTACCGGCGGACGGGATCATGCCATGATGCTGATAGCACGGGGCACCGGCAATACAGCGGAGAATATTATCAGGACAAAAGTCTGCGCCCTTAACTTTATACCCGACAAAAGAAAATACATGAAAAATTGCGTTATGCTCGGATACCCCGGTGAAACAACAGAGCAGAAAATGAAAAACAGCATATTTACCCTGGCACCGTCCACCCGCGGCGAGGCTCAAGGCGTCCATCCCTATCCCCCGATAGTCAAAGAGGCGTTTCAGATATTTGAATGCACCTGGGATACCAGCTATCCCCTTAAGCATAATGAGGAGCTGGTGGAATGCCATTTTCTGCTGCGCATTGACAAAATTATTATGAAAAAGAAATGGCGGGACTGTCTGTTTAAAGGCAAAGGGTTCCCCCGCATGCCCATCGACTACGGGTACCGTGACAATGTGCGGTTCTGGTTTGCCGGGCACTCGCGGCCCTATGCAGTGCCCATTCCAAAAGAAAAGGGCAATGCCATTGAAACGGTACAGTATGCCTGCACGCGCTTTGACCCTGCCATCACCTGGGAAGATGAGGCCTGTGCAATGCTGGTAAAAGTGCCCAATATTTTTTTAAATAAAGCCCTCGGCGGCATTGTGGCTGAAGCTAAAAAAGCGGGGATTACGGCCATCACACCGGAGTTTTTGGCAATAATCAGGGACAAACGTTCCGCCGGCAGGTAGAGAGCAGCAGCCTTGCCGGCTTGTAACAAAAAATCTAAAAGGAGGCGTATGTCATGAAACGTTTTTATGTCGCATTGGTAATACTTCTGGCTATCGGTCTTTTGTTTCCCTTAACCGATATCGCCAAGGCTGAGAGCTATCCGCCCCTGCCCGAAGCCCTGAGCGCCATGGAAAGCGATGATAATGTAACGGTGGAAACAAAAAAACTGCCTTTTGCCCTGTTCAACCCGGAGTATTTCGTTTTTAAGCCGGTGGGCGTGGAGCCCACCAGGGGCTTTGTCTTTTACCCCGGAGGTCTGGTTGATGCACGCGCATATGCGCCCCCTGCCCGCGCCATCGCCGAGGCAGGCTATCTCGTCGTTATCGTCAGCATGCCCTTTGACCTGGCGCCATTCGGCTGGAAGCGGGGAAACCATATTTTGAGGGAATTTGATTCGATTAAAACATGGGCCTTCGGCGGCCATTCTGTAGGAGGCGCCTTTATATGCAAATACGCCAAGCGGTATCCTAAAAAGGTGAGCGGGGTTGTTGTATGGGCTTCGACACCATCGGCTGCTTTCAGGCTGGACAGGAGGGATATAAAGGCCATAGCCATTTACGGTTCCAATGATGGCGAGGCCGAGGATGTGCTGCCGGAGTCGGCGGAGTTTCTTCCCCCGGGAACTCCCTTTGTTGTCGTCCAGGGGGGCAATCATACGCAGTGCGGCTATTACGACACGGCCCCTGACCCGGTGCAGGAGGGTGACAATCCCGCAACTATTTCGCGGGAGGAGCAGCAGCGGCAGATGATCGAGGCAACCATTGATTTTCTGGACAAGCTGTAAGGAAGCATCATGAAAATAAGAATTTCAGCATTAAACCTGGAAGCAGAGCTAATTATGAAAAAGGGGTAATCATGCTGGAAAAAAACAGGCCCTGGATCGGGAAGTCGAGGCCTCGAAAGGGAAAATTATGCAGCAACAGCTTGAAGGGAAAGTGATTCTTTCTGCATCGACCGGAAGTAGCGTGGCGCAGGTTTTGTAAAAGTGACCGCAGTCAACTTTTCTATTGACAAAAACATTTTATTTCTTAATATTTCAATATATTTGTTGATAAAGATTCCGAAACAATATATTTTCGGACCATAAGGCAGAGCAGAGACCGTTTTTTTGCGTCTTGTCATAGTTTCTGGGAGCATACAAAAAAATTTTTTAAAGGGGGTAGCGTGTATGCAAAAGAAGATTTTTTTAACAGCAGCGCTCGGCATTCTAGTCTATACCTTTTCCTTTCTGCCTTCCGCCCATGCCCTTATCGAACTCTACGATGGCAAGCTCAAGATCAACGGCTATGTGAAAGAATCGGTTTTTTATCGCACGCAAATGAATGACGACGACAAAAAGTATCATCAGAATTCAATGGACTATGACTATGACCGCCGGCCTTTTAGAGGCGCTCTACACCTTTAAGGAGGACGAGGATTATACCCTGCGCGGTTTTGCCGGCTTCAAGTACTGGTGGGACAAAGGCGCCCATGTATGATCACAAGCTTCATCATAATATATATACACCCGAGACAAGCGAGACTATGTAAGCCCCCGTGATTTTGATGATGACGTGCTGACCGAGGCCTATATCGACTATATCAACGGCCCGCTGCAGATAAAGGTCGGCAAGCAGATTGTCATCTGGGGGCAGCTCGATATCCAGCGCGTGGCAGACGTCGTCAACCCGATTGACCTGCGCAAAGGCGCGCCCGGCATCGACAACTGGGAAGAGGTCAAGCGCGGCATATGGATGATCCGGTCAATCTACAAATCACAGCTTCCCGGCGATCTGCAGTTTGAAGGCATTTTTAATCCCGGAGACTTTCGCGGCATACAGATTCCCTATGAAGGCACCCATTACGGCCCGAGCACATGCCGTGACAAATCCGTTTACTCCCGGGCCCGATTTCGGCATTTTCAGCTGGCAGCAGCAGAAATGGCGGCGCGATATGCCGGGCTGGAACCTGAAGGACAATTATGAGTTCGGTTTCAGGATGACCGGGTATACCTGGGATGTCGACTGGACGCTGCTCTGTCTGGAATGCCCGCGATGACGGCCCGGTTGCACAATCCCACGCAGATAACGCCTTTTACTCTTCAGTATATAACAGGCAGGCATTTTTTCGCAAATACTCGGCCGCGGCATTAATCCGCCCGATGTTTCGGAATATAATGAGCGCGTATATTACTTTAAGCGGTATACGACCTTCGGCGGCACAGCGCAGACGGTTATTAAGCCGCTCTGGGACACGGTATGGCGGTTTGAATGGTATTATGAGAAAAACAGGCCCATGAATCTTGGCAACGGACGGCGACAAGGCCGCAACCTACGGCTGGACGCGCAGGAATATTCTGGGCGGGGCGCTGCAGTGCAGTAAATATATACGGATTCCCGTGGTTTACGGAAAGCTTCATTGCCAATAATGCCCGTACGAGCGTGGCGCTTACCTACTTTTACGAAAAGGTTTTAAATTTTAAAAACGACCTGGTGGTTGACGACCGCAATCACAAGGCCGGCGCCTCCTCAACCGACCGCTTATCCTGTTCGTGCAGCAGGATCATGCTGCAGGGCTCGTTCATGTTTATTTTTACGGGAAACTATTTTCTGCGCATCAAAAAATGGATGGCCGTTCCCGCCCTGACCTATGTTTTGCCCGGCAAGCACTGGCGGGTGAGATCTCGGCTATGTTGCCTACGGGGTCGGCAGATATGATTATATCGGCAGGAGCACCGACCGCAAGGACAGTATTTTTACGCGCATAAGATATGAATTTTAACTCTTCATTACAAGGAGGTTTGCAATGATTCAAAAAGTCCATGTTTCATGCAGTAAAAAAATGCATTCCCGCTTTTATGCTTCTGGCGCTGCCGGTTTTTGCTTCTGCCGCAGAGATTCAATTTCCGGTGCCGTGCCTATACGCCCGAGGAGCTTGCAAAAGTCACGGGAGTGGGAAAAGACCTGGGTCGGCAAAAAGGTCGACGCAAGCAGTATCGACCAGGTGGCGCAGTTTCTTCCGGAAGGATTTGTGAAGCATATTTAAAGATCAGGCAACCTGGTATGCGCCGCCGGAAGGGTTCAGCTTTCTGATATCAGCCTATAAGCCCGCAGGCGTGACCCCCGGCACCATAGAGGCCACGAAAAAGTGGGCGCCCTCTGGTGAAGACGGATGCGAACGGCTGGATTACCAATTATGCCGAGATTGCCGGCGTGCCGTTTCCGAACCCGAAAACAGGGCTCGAGGTGGCCTATAACTTCGAGTGCAATACCCGCGGCGACACCTATCACAGCCGCTGGATGAGCCCGGTTATCAACCCCCGCACAAAATCAGACCGCCCTGCCGACCAGGAGTTTACGGAAATGTTTTTCATTCACCGCGTCGATGTCGAGCCGAAGCCGGCCTATGCTGACACCGACAACCCCAAAGGCTATTTCCGCACTGAGCTGCTGCATTTTTATCTGCCCGCGGAGATGCTGAACAGCCGGCTGCTGCAGATCAGGTATATCGATGATAAAAAGGATGACGACGCATATCTGTACTATAACCAGTTCAGGCGCATCAGGCGAATCTCGGCCAGCGAGCGCTGCAATGCCATCGACGGCACAGACCAGCTCTATGACGACGCCTACCAGTGGGACAGCCATGTGGGCAAAAACACCTATAAGCTTATCGGCAGGAAGGAGATGCTCGTCCCCCGCCATACCGATGCACCAAGGGCGTGCGCGTCATGGGGCAGGGGTTTCCCTCGGGATCTTAATTTCGAGCGCTGCAACCTGTGGGTCGTCGAGGCGGTCAGCAAGGAAAAGGGCTATATTTATTCGAAGCGGATCTGGTATGTGGACCCCGAAACCTGGCTTATCGTCTGGCAGGAAACATTTGATAAAAACGGCAAATACTGGAAAGTGTTCGGCGAGCTGACCGATGACATCAAAAACGCCAACGGCGACATGAGAAATTTTTTTACCGGCCTTGTTATTTTTGATTTTATACGCATCCATGCCGGCTGGAGCGTGCAGGCGACCAAAGAACTGTCGGTGCCCACAATCAAGCCCGACATGTTTACGACAAGCAATCTTCAGAAAACATATTAAGCAGGCTGAAAGGCTTGCCCTGCACGCGCGGGGCAAGCCGTTTTTTCATAAGGCTGCAGCCGCACATCGGCGTGAATCAGCAGCCTGCGCTGAAACAAGGAGAAGGGATTACTCCCATGAGACTATGTTCTGTACAATGGCTGCTGGTACCTGTGGCGATAGCCGCATGTTTCCTTGCAGCAGGATGCTCACGGTCCGGCCAGAAGATGGAGGTTCCTAAAATCAAGATGATTGCCCGGGATAATTTTCATGGCGTCATCTGCCCGGACGCAAAGACGGTCTACCTCACGGGCAATTACGGCGCGCTCTTTAAATCGGACGACGGCGGCGAGAACTGGACACGGCAGGATTCGGGAATAAAGGGTGAAAGCATCCTGGTCGACGGCTCCTTTATCGATGCCTCTACCGGATGGGTCGCGGGGCTGCACGGCACCGTGCTGCACACCGGCAATGGCGGCGCTGTATGGGAAAAACAGAAGACGGGCACGGATAAGCACCTGTTCAGCATATCATTTGTCGATAAAAACAATGGCTGGGCCGTAGGCAACTGGAATACCATTATTCACACGGCCGACGGCGGCAAAACCTGGACGCGCCTGACGCCTGAGGAAGACAGGATTTATAAAAATGTCTGTTTTGTCGACACGGCCAACGGCTGGGTTGTCGGCGAGAAGGGCACTATTTTCCGGACGACCGACGGCGGCAAAACCTGGACGCGGCAGATGCCGAAAAAATGGGAGGCAATCGCCGATGATGATTTTGAAAACCCCAAGCCCGCGCTGTACTGCGTCTGGTTTACCGACACGAAAAACGGATGGATTTCCGGGATCGAGGGGACGCTTCTGAAAACGCAGGACGGCGGCGACACATGGGACATCCTGCCCACGGGCACGACCCTGTCCCTGTATACGGTTTTTGTCAAATACGGCAGGGGCTGGATCGTCGGCGACAAGGGCGCCTATCTTATGTCGGAAGACGGGGGCTCGACATGGAAAGTCTATGATGAAGCCATCAAGACCAGAACGGCCCTGCGGGATGTGTTTTTCTAGCAGCGCCGATTCCGGCTGGGCTGTCGGCATGGCAGGCACGGTCGTGCACACGGCCGACGGCGGCAAAACCTGGGAGTTTTATTCCGGCCTTTCCTATGCCATGAAATTTTTTGTCATGCCCAAGGCCCTTGAGTTCAAGGGCATGGTCACGGAGTAAAGCAGAAGTCAGAATGAAAAAAAGAAGTCAGAATCCAGAAGTCAGGAGCCAGCATGAAAGACAGAAAAAGAATTCAGAATCCAGAAGTCAGTAGACAGAAGAAATTTTTAGTTTTGAATTTTTTATTCTGGATTCTGGATTCTGGATCCTGGCTTCTGGAACAGACCACAAAATAATTCCACAGAGATTGTTGTAGAGCTCTAAATCATAATAACCAGGGAGAATCTTCGCTTATGAAACGCCTTGCTGACATAATTATCGAAAAACGGGTGCTGTTTCTGGTGCTGCTCGCCGCTGCTGACCCTGTTCTTTCTCTATCAGATCAAAACGGGCCTCACGGTGAAGACGTCCTTTGATGATCTGCTGCCGACCAACCATCCCTATACCAAGCTGTATAATGAAATCCGCAACCGGTTCGGCGGCGCCAACAAAGTCGTCATCATGATCCAGGTGCGCGACAGGGAAGACGGCGGGCAGTATAGCGATATTTTCAATTACGAAACCCTGAAAAAAATACAGGACATTACCGAATACGCCAACAAAATGAAGGCCGTCGATCCTTTCAAGGTGCTTTCTCTGGCAGGCCATAATGTCAAGGATATTAAAATGACGGCCTGGGGCATGCAGCTCTCCACGGTCATGTATCCCGATATCCCGGAAACACCGGAGCAGATCGCCCAGCTCAGGCGCACCGTGTACGGCAGCCCCATGTGCTATCCCGGCCTGGTCTCTCTTGACAGTAAAAAGACCATCGTGACGGTGGATTTTTTCGATGAACAGATTGACTATGATGTGTGCTTCAAAGAGCTGAAGGCGATCAGGGAGAAGTACGAGGACAACAACCACATCATCGCCATCTCGGGCGAGCCCATGCACCTGGGGTATATCAACTCCTATATCGGTGATATCGTGAAGGTGCTGGCCTACACGGTCATCGCCATGATGCTGCTGTTCCTGCTGTATTTCCGGTCAAAGCGGGGCATGCTGGTGCCCATTATCGCCGCGGCTGTCAGCGCCGTGTGGGGCCTGGGGATATTAAGCCTTGAAAAATTCAACCTCGATCCCCTTGCCATGGTGCTGCCGTTTTTGATTTCGGCCATGGCAGCCTCCCATTCCGCGCAGGTCATCAAGCGGTTCATGGAAGATGCCGGGGAGCTGCAGGATTCAAAAAAGGCGGCAAAAAGCGTCATCCGGCAACTGTTCATGCCGGCCCTGTCCTCGATCATCACCGATGCCGGCGGCATCATCGTTATCGCCCTTGTCCCGATCCCCATACTGAATAAAATATGCATCGCCTGCGGCTACTGGGCTTTTGTCACCGTTGTCATCGACATGATACTGGTGCCGATACTGCTGTCCTATATGCCGGTGCGGGCCTTGCAGCTCAAGCAGGGTCTGCTTGACCGGGCCCTGCTACGGCTCGGGCAGGTGGATGGCCGGCTGGGGCAAATGGCCCATACTTGCCGTGTCCGCCTTTCTGCTCGTGTGGGGCGCCATGGTGTCAAGCAAGCTTACCATCGGCAACAATGTGCCGGGATCTGAGATATTCTGGCCCTGGCATCGCTACAATGTCGACTCCTTTCGCATCACCTTTGCCATGCCCCTTCTGAACCCGCTGTACATTATCGTCGAGAGCGACCGGCAGCAGGGCATCGCCAATCCCACGGTGCTGCGCGATGTCACCGCGTTTATCCGCCATATGTCCATGACGCCCGATATGCGCGTCATGTTCACGCTGTCCATTCTCGGGCAGATACCCGGCCGCAACCAGAACGTCAACGACAATGACCCGAACTGGCGCTTCACCCCCAGCGAAGACAATCAGCTGATGCTTCTGTACCGGACGGTTATAGATCAGGGCGGCCCGGGCGCCTGGGACATGTATATCGACAATGAGGACATGGTTGCCAATATCATGATATTCTGCCGCGATAAAACCGAGGAGACGATCAGCACGGTCATGGGCAGGGTAAAGGAGTTTCATCAGGAATGAATCCGTCTTCGGGTTCAGGGCCGAGGATGTGAAGCGCGAGGGCTTTGACAAGTTCGTGTACTGGATCGACAGCCTGGTCAGAAAGCCCGAGCCGCCCCTGCCTGACAAGCCGCCGCTGCCCGATACGCCGGTTGTTCATTACCGCCTGGCAGGCGGCGCCGTGGGCGTGCAGGCAGCCATCAACGAGTGCCTGTACATGTATCAGTTCTGGACATTCGCCCTTGCCGTGCTCATTGTCATAGTCTGCGTCTGGGTATCATTTAAATCTTTTATCGCGGCTGTGCTTATCACCATACCGCTGCTTATTTCAAATTACCTTGCCCTGTCATTCATGGTGCTCATGAATCCGCCGCTGCCGCTGACGACCGCCACGCTGCCGGTTTCATCAATCGGCATCGGCCTCGGGGTTGACTACGGCATTTACCTGGTGAGCAGGATCAGGGAAGAATACGGGATCTCGGGCAGGCTCGATGAAGCGATCTGCACTGCTCTGGGCACGACCGGCAAGGCGATTGTTTTTATCGCCACCACGCTGACCGTGGGCATCATTTTCTGGGTCATGTCAAAGATGATGTTTCAGGCCCTCATGGGCATGCTGCTGGCAATCATTCTGATATTCAACATGCTGGGCGCGCTGTTTATCGTGCCGAGCCTGCTGCTGGTGTTTAAGCCGAAGTTTATAACCCGGGCTGCTAAATAGAGCCTTGAACGAAAGATCTTTTTTGTAGTTGGGTTAAGCCCGGAAGAAATCATTGTGTTTCGTTCCTGCAACCCAACCTGCGCAGAAACAAAGGCTTACGGAAGAAGTACGAGGATAAGGACGAACCCAACAAAATTAAAAGGGAGAGACACGCATGGGCCGTACAACTGTTTCCGCCATGGAAAAAGCCTATGACAAACAACTGGAAGAGGATTACGTAAACAGGGCCAAGGGCCGCGTAACCCGGCTGACAAACGATGCACTGAAGGAGAAAATCAGGACATTTTTAAAAAATCACAGGATCTGCACGCTGGCGACCTGTTCGCAGGGCATACCCCGCTCAACGCCGGTGCGCTACCGGAGCAAGGATTTCACCATCTATGTATTTACGGAAGGGGGCGGGAAGGTGCAAAACATTCTGGACAACCCGAATGTTTCGGTGAGCCTCTATGGAAACTATTCCGGCTTTCAGTCGGTTGCCGGGCCTGCAGCTGTGGGGAAAAGCGGAAATCATCAGGCCCGATGATAAAAAACGATACGAGGAGGCAAAAAAAATTATCAGGATGGAAGAGCGGGCGGACTTGAAAAAAATTGATCTCCAGGGCATGAAGCCCATGGATGTTATTAAGATCAAGGTGAAAAGGGCGCGCTACCTGAACTTTCCCGAAGGAATACTGAATCAGGCGGTAACCATAAAATAATTGCAGGGGCTCAAAATTGCAGGGGCTCAAAATTTTGAGCCCCTACGGTAACGATTTATAAACAAGCAAACAGGAGTCAGACATGGCAGAAGAAAAATTAGTAGTTGTTGCAGGCGCTACGGGCAGGGCAGGCAGGCTGGTGGTGCAGGAGCTTTTAAAGCGGGGCTACAAGGTCAGGGCGCTTATGGTGCCGCCGTTTGACTCGCCGGCAACCTCGCGGCCTCACGGGCGTTGAGTTTGCCGAGGGCGATCTCACCTCTGTGCAGGTTCTTGAGAAGGCCATGGAAGGCGCTCAGTACGTGATCAGCGCCATCGGCTCGAAAAAGCCCTTCAGCGGGTCGGAAAACGACAAGATCGACAATATGGGCAATCAGAACCTGGCACGGGCCGCCAAGGCAAAGGGCCTGAAGCAGATCGTGGTCATTTCATCCGTCGGCGCGGGCAACAGCCGCGATGCCGTATCGTGCATGTACAGATGGCCCATGATGTCCGTGCTGAAGGCCAAGGGAAAGAGCGAAGCTTTCATTCAGTCCTGCGGCATTGATTACACGATCATCCGGCCGGGCGGGTACACGGAAGATGATATTCCCGATGAAATAGCCTTCGGCGAGGGCGGCAAAATCACGGGCCGCGTGAAGCGAGCGCAGATAGCCCGCGTATGCGTAGATGCTCTTGAGAACCCGGCCATGAAGAACCGCACCTTCGAGGTCGTTGCCCGCGCAATGGTCAAAGAGGGCAGGGAGCAGTTTGTTATAAAATTATAATGGATCAAAAGGTAGGGGCTCAAAATTTCGCCAGCCCCTGACGGGTAAACATCTGAAAAACAAATACGGCGGACGACAGCCCATTTTCCTACATAGAAGGAGAATGCAATGGCAGAAGAATACGGGTTCCCCCCCTATGGTGAAGAAATGCTCAAAGTGCTTGAAAAGTTCGGCGGCACGAAAATGGAGACCTATAAGGGCAAGGACATTCGGCCCCTGTGGGACCTTAAAGGGCGGGCCGATTCTGTGGAGCTACAAGTATCTCTACTCGGCACCGAAGCTTGAGAAAATCGCCATCACGGTGCAGTCGTTCAAGGACAAGCTCATGTGCTACACCACCATCATCTGGCCCGATGACCGGCATGCCCTGCCGGTATTCTCCGCATTCTGGGCGGAAAGCGAGAAGGGCAGCTACTTCATTCTTGATTTCTACCCCACGGCCGACACTATCTGCGATATTCCGTATATGGAGAAGTATCTTGATCCTCTGGAAGATCTATGGCTGGAGGGCAAAAAGCATTATCCCGATGTTTCCACCCGTGACCCCAACTGGTTTCGGGTCATGATATCGCCCTATTATATCAATGCCGACTTTCACCCCAGCAACAAGCAGCATCAGGACCGCCTGCTGAAGCTGGTGCTTGACTATCTCAACGTGTACCACAGCCTGTGGGAGAAGGATGAGCCGCGTGACCCGGCCTATATGCAGTACCTGATCAAGCGGCGGGAGGCCATGCGGTGGAACATGAAAGAGAAAGACCCCGGCGGCATTATGATGGAGCATGCCGTGGGCCATGAGCTTGCAGATCTCGGGCTCGAGGCGCTGTTTTAATGATAGTCGAGATGTTGAAATTTTTACTAACAACACGGCCCCCCCAACCCCCCCTTGCCTTTAAGGTTCCCTCCTTTGCAAGGCGGGGTTGGGGTGGCCTGTTGTGCGACCAAGCTATGTTGAGAGATATATTCTCGACTTTTTTCGAGCACGTGTTTAACAGCTATGGGAGCAGCATACATGAAGCATACTATCGCGGCACTGGCTGCCGCAGCAGTAGTGATGACAGGGGCAGGCATGGCGTGGGCGTCAGACCGCCGACTGGAAAGACGGCGGCCCCGCCTATATTTATGTGAATCCCGTCAAGAAATCTCCTTTTCATATGCCTTATGACGAAACTCTCAAGTGCACTCGATTGTCATAAATGGAACGGTGCTGACGCCTATACGGCCGCGACCATGACGCTCACGAAAAGCGCGAAGGGCCGGCTGTCGCAGCAGGAAATAAAGAAGGCGATTCTTGAGACCTTGAAGGGCACGGGGGATTACCGGGAAATGTATGTTATGGCAACGTCTTTTAAAGATGAACCCCTGGCAAGTTGCCTTGAGTTTATCCTTGACCCCGAAACGCTTACTCTTGTCGCCTCGTCGGAAAAGCAGACCGAAAAGCTGTTCCATATTGCGGCAAACGGCAGGGCATCGCTGGTGTATGTGAAGCACCGCGATGACATGAAATATTTTATGGATCCTATCGGCGTGCAGATTACGGGCAAGGCCGTGCAGCTCAAGTATGGCGATCCGGGCTTTGATCAGGCGGCCGAGCTCTGCCTGCAGACGGCGATGAACCACATGCCCGATGAGATGAAGCAGAAAATGCCCCGCGAGGTAATGCTTGCGAGTATTCAGAAAAACCAGCTCATAACGAAAGTGGTCCCCGAGCGCATCGTCATCACCAGCGGCGATTTTATAAAGCAGGGCCTGCACAGAAAACAGATCTGGGTGGCGAAGTAACAGCGGGCCGGCGACATGGTTTGAAACATGAGAGCCGCGCTGCAGCGGGCCGTCTGCGCGCAGGGGTGTCGGCGATGTAAATCCGGGAGGTACTTCATGGCAGCCCCGAAGCCTTTTGTGTATTACGCAGCGCACATGGCCGCTGTTGTCCTCATGCTTGCCGGGAGCTGTGCCGTCCTGTCTGCACCCGGCCGAGCAATGGCGCAGGAATATCCGGTCTCAGTGGTGGAGCCGGGAAAGACCCCGGGCTTTCAACCGCCCGTGCTGTATCTTAACCGCTGCATTGCCAGCCGCCGCCTGCTGCCGAAGCTTCGCCATAACAGAACCCTGCACGAGCCGTTTCTGATCAACACGGACCCTGACCTCGGCGAGGTCGATGCGCCCATTGATCACCGCTTCATGGTCAAGATGATTTTCAGGGAGGTCAAGGCATTCAACCAGTATGCCGACCCCTACGATGACCCTGAGCGGCCGTCACCCGGGTATGCCTGGCAGCTCAAGATATTCCATCCCGGTTCAAGCCCCGGCACGCTTCCGGCCGAAGGGGCGCCGTATCCTGTTATCGTTTTCTGCATCGGCGCAAGCGGCTCCATCCCCAGCCTGTATGATGCCATGGACTGGCTGGGGAACTACTATGCCCGGCGCGGCTACATTGTCGCCATCCCGGTTTTTATCGGCAATGATGAAGGCCTGACCGGAACGCCGTTTTACGAAATCACTCCTGACATTTTTTCACTGCAGGTAAGCCAGGCTATCGACTATATTCGCGCTTCATTCGGTGGACAGGCGTGTCGATACCGGGCAGGTGACGCTCATCGGCCATTCCTTTGGCGGGTATGTGGCCCAGAAGACGGCGGTGCAGGACCACCGCATTGCACGGCTGTGCCTCTTGTCGGCGGTTTTCGGCTACTCAGCAGTACTGGCCCGGCTTTCTCATTGATACCGTAGACACCTATGATCTGCTCAATGGGTTTCCAAAAAAGCGCGGGATGGCCCTTCATGTCCAGCGATTTACCAAGCCTCCGTATGATTTGCCCTGCCCCGACTTTGATCCAGAGTGCGACTGGATTCCGCCGGTGGATGGATTTATTACGCAAGTAGATTTGTCTGCTGATCCATGGGAGCCGCATCTGTGCAATGGCGGTAACTGCGGTGTGCGTGACGGGACTTTGTATAACTACGCCCTGTATGAAGGGCTGAAGCAGGATGGTGTGAAAAACAATAGTATGCTTGACCATTCAGGCCTTGTCACGGCCGGTGCGGAAAATGATGCCGGCAGGCAGTTAATCCTGCAGTATCTTGATGAATTTTTTACCCAGTTCCCCGTTGATTGAGGCCTTGTCTTTCCCCTTGCGAATAGTTTTGCAGCTGTATTCCCGGGGAGACCACAGGGGCTCTTTCCCCCGTAAGCAACTCCAATAAAATTCAGCTACAGCACAGAACATCCGGCTCTGCCAGGGTTTAGACAGATACCGGTCATGCAGGGAATCTCTGTAAAAGCCGCCGCACTCTTGCCTGATGATATCTCAAGAAACAGCTGAAAATTTTAAAAAGCGGGGCTTGACAAAGCATATATAAAAGTATACATGTGTATAGTAAATGTACATATACTAAATTGAGGGGCAGGCGGCTATGCAGGCAAAAAAGAAAAAAACAGACACTGATAAGCTCACCAAAGAGTTGTTTATCAATTTCCAGAAGCTGTTTCGCTGCATGGATTTCGGCCGTGGGATGCGGAGACCTGTGCCCGTGCTGACCGTTCGGCAGATGCAGGTGCTTTCTTTTTTTAATGAAAGCGATGTTGTGCACATATCCGAGGTGAGCCGCAAGCTCAACATGTCGATCCAGAGCGTCAATAATCTGGTGAAGCGAATGGAGGTGCTGGGCTATGTGGAGCGCACGCAGAACGAACAGGACAAGCGGCTTTCCGACATCCGGTTTACGCAAAAGGGCCGTGCCGGGTTTGAGATGTTCCGCGCTGCACAGCTCGGCTTCCTGAACCTGCTGCTGGAGAAGCTTAATGCGGCTGAGCGCCTGCAGGTGCTGCAGGCGGTTGAATCCGCTGCAGAGCTTTTTCAGAAGGCCGTCATAAAGGCAGCAGAGAAGGAATAGAGCGCCGGTCGTGCAGTGATTGCCGGGGCTCGGCCCTACTGGTCGGCTCAGGACTACACCGTTAACCTCTATGGGGAGACAGAACATGAAAACCATGCAGGGCCTTGATTTCTGGACAAAAGCGGCTGTCTGGCTCGAGCTGATGATCCCGGGGTATTTTTTCGGAAAAACCTTCGGCACCTCGGATGCCAAGTACCGCGCCCTCGATCAGTTCATGTACCCCGAAGCGTTTATCAAACTGACCGGCATTTTCCGGGACATGCTGCCGCATGATTTTTATTACACGAGCAGATTTCTGGGCGTTTCTTCAGGCGCCATGATCGGCATTATGTGGGCCCTGCTGCTTGGCGTTTTCTATAAATGGGTCATGAAGGACTGGTCCTATGCCAAGGCAGCCCGCATCGGCTCTATGGCTTTCATTCTGATTGCCCTGCTGACCGGGTTCATGGCGGATTTTTTTAATGAGAATATCGGCATGTCACTGCGCATGCAGCAGAAACCGCCGGACGAGATGATCGGCCGCTGCCTGGTTGAGGACTACGGCGGATTTGAAAAAGGCACGAGAATCACCGAGGAGAACGCCCCGATGCTTGCCGCTTACGGCACGGTGAAAACAACCAACCCGTCAGGGGCCAAGGGCTGGTGGTACGGCTCGATCGCCTTCATGTACACCTGGTTCATTCTTTATTTTCTCTGCGCCTGGAAGCTCTATGTGCGCAACAAGGTGCCGAAAAAATACTGGTTCAAGCTGCAGATGGTCAACTTCACCTTTCTGCTCATCTATCTGCGCATGGGGTTCGGCATTTCAGCCTCGGAGTTCCATTTTATAGTCAGCAGGGCACCATTTCTTTTCGGAGGGCACTGATATGAAGCTTGCAATGGGCGCTTTTACCTCGAAAGACGATTTCATGCGCCATGTGCGCAATATGGCGGGCCTTGGCCTGATTTTGTATGTCTGGGGTATCCTGACCGGCTATGTGCCCAACTGGGTCTGCGTCATGATCGCCATCGGCGGCATGACCCTGCAGTTTTCCGACTTTTACTGGGGCCGGACCAAGGGAGGCGGGTACTTCTGGATTTACCTCGCAGTGCAGGGTTTCTCGAACTTCATGCCCTTTCAGTTTCCGGTTGATGCCGAGGCATGGAAGGTCATGACCAACGGCATCATCGCCTGGGAGTTCGGGGGCCAGGGCATGCCCCTGTTCAAGGGCGCCGGGCTTATCATAGCGCTTCCGGTGGTGCTCTATACAACCTATATAGCTATTCGGCTGGTGAAAACGCCGCCCGATCCGACTGCGCGTGCCCACCGCACGGTCACAAGCAAGAAATGGCGCATTTTTTTCCAGAGCGTGATGTTCGCCTGGTATCTGGTGCTGTTCGCTTCGGGCATGACGGCCCGGCCTGTTTCAAACCCCGAGCTGTTTTTCTGGTTTCTCGCGATGCTGCTCGGCTCACTGTTTCTGCCCTTTTTCATCGGCCGGTGGTTCTGCGGCTGGATGTGCCCTGTCGGGGTGTTTCAGGACAGCATCTGGCGGTATTACAACTTTAAAGGCCTGATTAAAATATCGGAGAAATTTAAATCCCAGATCAACCGGATTTATGTTCCGGCGACAATGGTTTTGTTTATCATCGTCATTTACACCTTTGAGCGTGTATTCCAGCTTGCCTCATCAGCTGAAATGATGCGCGACCCGGACTGGACAGCGCTGTGGAAGCCCATGGTCTGGACCAAGGTTCTCACCAACGGCATGTTTATCGGCTCCATGCTGTTTGCCTATCGCATCTACTGCCGGTATTTCTGCTGGTATATCGGCTACCGCGTGACGCTGGGGCAGCCGTCGCTGTATCGCGTGCCGTTTATGACCGACCGGTGCCGCATGTGCCCCGACTGCGGGCCGGAGAAGAACTGCGTGATGGGATTCGAGTTTCAGTCCGTGCCGCAGGGCGAGGAGGAGCTCTCCATACGCTCCATCGGCGAGGTTCCGGCCAACTGCAATCTCTGCTACGAGTGCCGCGACCTGTGCCCCCATGGCGTTTTCAAGAAAAAGCTGGAGCGCATCAATGTTATCCCCGAGCGCTGCATAGGCTGCAGGCTTTGCGAGCTTGCCTGCTCGGGCGGGAGGCTCGGGGTGTTTGATCCAACGCGTTCAAATATTCAGATCGAAATGGAAGGAACGCCCGAGCTGCCGGTGCCGAAGATACTGGGCACCTGCGACGCCTGCAATGGCGACCCCCGGTGCATAAAGGTGTGCCCTGCCCGCGTCATCACCTGGGACAAGGCCGGGGCGCGCAAAGGTCTTGAGCCCAGGCGGCCGGGCATGGTGCGGCAGCTTTTTACGAAGCTCAACCCTTTCAGTAAAACACCGCCGCCATGCCCAACGCCCTGTGCGGCATACCCTGCAGGGTGTGCGACATGTGAGATCAACACGGCCCGCCAGGCCGCTCAGGTGAAAGGAGATGCAGCATGAGCCGCGCAAAATTCTATCGGGGCTATACCCGTAAAATTATCCGGGTCAATCTCACCGACGGCAGCACAGCCATTGAGGAGATGCCCAACGGTCAGCTGATGAAATATATCGGCGGGGCGGGCCTTGCCGCGCGCATGCTCTATGATGAGCTGGAGCCGGGGCTTGATCCTCTGTCCTACCGCAACAAGGTCATATTTCTTGCAGGCCCCCTTGCCGGCACCAGCGCCCCAACGGGGAGCCGCATCGGCGCGTATACGAAATCGCCCATGACAAATGGGTTTTTTCATTCATCGGCAGGCGGCAGCTTTGCCGCCGAGCTGAAATTTGCAGGTTTTGACGGCGTGGTGATTGAAGGCAGGAGCGAAAAGCCGGTGTACCTGTTTATCACCAATAACCTTGTGGAGCTTCGTGATGCCGCTCACCTGTGGGGCGAGCGGACATACCGGGCCCATGAGCTGTTGAAAAGCGACATCGGCGACGAGGCTGCCCAAATCGCCGTCATCGGCCCGGCAGGCGAGCGCCTTGTGCGTTTTGCTTCGGTTATCGTCGGCGGCCGGGCACTGGGCCGCGGCGGCCTGGGCGCGGTGCTCGGCTCAAAAAAGTTCAAAGGCATTGCCGTGCGCGGCAAAGGCGGCATAGAGGTCGACAATATGGAGGATACCCTGCAAAAGACAGCCGAGCTTCTGCGGATCATGCGCGGCAATCCCTCCACAGGCCAGATACTGCCGCGCTTTGGCACGCCGGTGCTGGTGAATGCCAATAATGCCCTGGGCGTTTTCGGGTCGCGCAACTGGCAGCGCGAAACATTTGACGGAGCTGAAGGTCTTTCAGCTGAGACCATGCGCGAGAAAATTTTTGTGCGCGACAAGTCCTGCTTTGCCTGCCCCATCGGCTGCACCAAGTACACCACGGTGCAGCAGGGCGAGTATACGGGCTCAACAGTGGAGGGGCCGGAGTATGAAAACATCTATGCCCTGGGCTCAATGCTTGAAAATTCCTCTATCGAGACAGTGGCGGCTGCCGAGCGCGAGTGCGATGAGCTCGGCATGGATGCCGTTGAAACGGGCGTTGCCATAGCCTTCACCATGGAGGCCCGCGAAAAGGGCTTGCTGTCGCTGGAGGATGTGGACGGCCTGGACCTGCGCTTTGGCAATGCCGCGGTCATCATGCCCATGGTGCACAAGATCGGCATGCGCCAGGGCATCGGCGACATGCTTGCCGAAAGCGTGAAGCGGGCGGCTGAGAAAATCGGCAAAGGTGCTGAAGATTTTGCCATGCAGAACAAGGGCATGACCTTTCCGGGTCATTCGGCGCGCGGGCTGCCGGGCTTTGCACTTGGGTATGCCACAGGGCCGCGGGGCGCTTCGCATCACGACGGCAGGCCAACGGGCGAGCGCTCGGGCGTTGTTTCACGCGACACCACCGAGGGCAAGGGCATGTACGTGATGAAGGTGAATCATCTGAATATCTTCACCGATTCCATGATCGTCTGCCACCTTGCCGAATCGGTCTGGGGCCTCACCGGAATCGGACAGAATGTGGTGGATATATTTAATGTCGTTACCGGGCATGGATTTAACCGTTGCACAGGCAGAGGAGACTGCCGAGCGCATGTGGAATGTGATACGGGCCTTTAATGTGCGCGAGGGCATGCGCCGGGCAGATGATACGCTTCCCAGGCGTTTTCTTGAAGAGCCCATACCCGACGGGCCCTCCAGGGGCATGGTCGTGAGCCGGCAGATGCTTGAAACAATGAAGGATGATTACTATATGGTGCGCGGCTGGGACTCTGCAGACGGGCATCCCCACGCCCGAGCGGCTTCAGAAGCTTGACCTGCCGGACATTGCCGAGGACATGCTGAAACTGTTAGCTGCTGAAAGGAGGGCCTGAGCATGAAGACGCGCTATAAAATAGCCATTGCCGTCGTGCTGTTTATCACGATTTCAGCGGCATTTTCAAACAAGCAGGACGATACGGGCTACCGCCGCTACCTGCTGCAGATGCTGGACAAGAAGGGCGTTGAGGGAAAACCCGGCGTTCTGCTTACTGCGCTGGGGCAGCCCGAGGAATATGATTTCAAGTTTTTCGACCGGTACCTGCAGCAGATTTTTAATGCCGCTTTCCCCCCGGCTCTGAAGCCCCTCATCCTTGGGGATACAGGCGTTGTCCTGATGGACCCGAAGCATATGACCGCCCCGGAAGAGTTTAAGCCGGAAAAGCTTGTCGACTGCTTCGGCCATGACGCAAACGAAGAAGGCGAGCCCTATGTTGATCTTCCCTATGAGTGGGCTCCGCCGCGCGAGAAGGGGTCACCGGGCCATTTTGTCTGGAAGGAACACAAAAACGGGTATATCGATCTTGTGGAAAAGGTTTCCATAAAAATACTGGTGACCTACTACGGCATTATGCCGGGTAAAAAAATTCCCTATATGCAGCAGCACAAGGCGATATTTGCAGACTTTGAAACCATGCTGAACAAGGAGTTTCCGGGTGTGCCCATGCGCTGGGGCCTCGCCATGTACCCGGAAACTATTGAAGCAGCTGTCAATGAACTCATAGAGACGGAAAAAGTTAAAACAATTGTAGTGGTTGACTTTTTCCATGTCTATTCAGCCCTTGAGGAATTCAACGGGCTGTTTCCCGAGATCAAGGATGCCGTGGCCGAGCGCGCCAAGATCATCTATGCGCCGTTTCCCGGAGCCTATGCATCCTACCGCAAGGCCTATGTTGCCATGGCGCAGGATGAAATTGCAAAGCTTCCCAGACAAAACCGTAAGCTGATCGTGCTGACGCGCCATGGATTTCCCGACCTTGCCGGAGACCCCTATCCGTTGCTTGCCAAGACTTTTTATGTCAGCCTGAAGCAGGAGATCGAGCAGGCGATTGCCGGCAATACTGCCCATGTGGTTTTCGCCGATACGGATTTTGCCGGTGAAAAGGACGATACGGGAAAAAAGAAGCTGGCAAGTTTTGAAGCCCTTGAAGCGGGTCTTGCAGACGGCTACGATAATATCGTTTTTATTCTGGTTGATTTTCTGAGCGAGAACACGGACACGATATTTGCCATGCGCGTGGAGACGTTCGAGAAGCTGCATTTTACGTACGAGGGCCAGGTTCCGTATCCGGATTTTTCGCAGCCCTATCGCACCGAGCTGCAGGCCGGCAAAACGAAAATAACGGTTGCGGGCACGCCGGTGGGAGACCGGTACCGGCCCCATATTGCGCGGGGCATTTTTGATGCTGCAGCAACCGTGCTGCGCGGCAAAGAATGGCCGCTGCTGCTTTTGGAAGAAAAGAAAAAGAAGCAGGGGATGTTTTAATCGTCCCTTCCGGATTGCGATAATTTAAAAAAAGGAGAGACTGTATGAAAAGAGCCGCATTGTTTTTATTCGTTGTTTTCTGTGTTCTTGCCTGCGCAGGCGCACCGGTCACGCGGGACGCGGCGGCCGAGGCCCGGCCGGACAATGCCACCAAACCCATTGTGCTGTATTATTCGCGCCTGGGCCATTCCGAAATGGTCGCTACGGCATTTAAAAATCAGCTCGGCTGTGAAATGGAAAAAATCGCTTCAAAGAAGGACCGGGGAATGTTCACGCTTATGGCTGAGCAGGCCTTTAATCTGAGCGATGACCAGGATGCCCCGGCAAAAGATCTAACGGCATATAATCCGATTATAATCGTGTCGCCCATTTATTTCATGCGCATGTCGGCGCCTGCGCGAACGCTTATTGAAAAATACATTCCCAAAGGCAAGCGGGTGTATGTGTTTACGACATCGGGCGGGCCGCTGGCGGGATTCACCGGCAGGGGCATACGATCCCTTGCCGAAGAAAACGGTCTTGCGGTACAGGGCGTCAACGGCTTTCAGATTGGCAAGAAAAAGCAAGCTGATTTCGATGCCGAAATTCAGCACGTGCTCGCAAAAACACCTGTTAAATAAATTTTGTCAGGAGAAAGCACAATGAAAAAAATATTTTTACTTTTTTTGGCCGGAGCATTTGTTTTTGTCTGCCTCGCCCCTGCTCGCGCGCAGGAACCTTCTGCCGGAAAAACCCTGCTGCTGTACTATTCCAAGACGGGCAATACGCAAGCAGCCTGTGAGGCGCTTCAGAAGGCTTTGGGTGCGGATATCCAGGAAATCAAAGATTTGAACAGACGGGATACAAAGCTTGGAGGTATCGGCGGCATGCTCAAGACGCTTTTGGGCATGCACACAGCTATTGAGCCGCAGAAGGTTGATCTGTCACCTTATACAACAGTTATTATCAGTGCGCCTATATGGGCGGCAAAGTTCGGCCTGGCCATGCGGACCTTTGTAGAAACAAACAGGTTTGACGGGAAAAACGTGGTCATTTTTATTACCTCCGACTCCTTTATAGAAGACAAATATCAGGAGAAACAACGCCAGGTGGTTAAAGATTCAGGCGGCAAGGTGACCGGCTACTTTCAGGTGCAGGCAACCGATCCGGTGAACGGAGAGAAGGTGCCCCGCAGCAGAGATAAAATTGTGCAGGAGACCCTGAAGCTGGTTCCGGGTATGCAGAAGGCGATTGCCGGGCGCTAAGTAAAAAGCTCTACAAAAAAGGGGACAATATTATTCTTAAACAAAAAAATATGTCTGTTTAATCCCCCTTTGAAAAAGGGGGATACAGGGGGATTTTTTGCAGCCTGACAAATCCCCCTAACCCCCTTTGCTAAAGGGGGAATTTTTTTGCCCCCTTGTCTGCGAGGCGAGGTACTAAGCTGCTTACCCAGGATGATATATGAAGCCGCTGCCGGAAGTGTCCGGTAAGCGGCTTTTTTTTGGCCGTTCCGGCCGCTTTTTTTGTGCCTTTTAAGGTCGTTTTATTAAAAGCCCAGGAGTCCAGCAACCGGTTTAAAAATAATACGGTTTTGCCGCTTGTGGTACTCCGAGAGAAGCAGCAAAGTATGGTTGACATTGAGGCCAAGAGCATGTATTGATAATTTGGTAAAAATAAATAAAAAAAATGACCATAAATCTACAATATTTTCTTTCGGATTCACTGCGGGCGGGCCCGGGCAGGATGAAGCCGGAGGTCAAAGCTGGATTCTGCGGCGCAGACAAGAGGTGCGGTCAGAGCATGCTTGTTGTGAAGGCAGCACAAATCCGGTAAGGCCATGTATTGGGGCACTATGTTTTTCAAAAACACGGCTGTTAAGGGATGAAAACGACAACAAAGCTGTCATTGCTTCTTGTTTCTATCGTCCTGTTTTTTGTCTGCTGGTTTTTGTATGTGCAACGATCCGAAGAGCAGCAGCTGAAGCTGCTGCTGGGCTCGAGTATCGACAGTAAAAACACCATATTCGACCGCGTCCTCAAACTTGAGGCAGCCCCCTTTGAAACTTTTATTTTCGACTACTCCCACGACGATGCCGTGATTGATTTTCTGCAGCGCCCTGTGGGGCAGCCCTTCCCCGGCAATCCCGAAAAGCTGCTCAGGACCTTCAACCTGAGCGCCATTTGGCTGCTGCGGCCGGATATGTCCCAGGGCTTTGCCCTGTGCTCCCCCGCAGCGCCTGAACTTGCAGCATTTCCGCTGTCGACGGTACAGCTGCAAAAAATGCTCCGCCAAAGATATTTCCACCACTTTTTTATCAGCACATCAAAAGGAGTTCTTGAAATGCGGTGCGCGCCGCTGCAGCCGACATCAGACCCGGATCGGGAAAGTCCGCCGCGGGGCTTTCTGTGTGCCGGACGCCTCTGGGGCCCCTCGTATCTTGAAATGCTGTCGGGTCTGACGGAGAGCAGCATACGCATTGAAGACATTCGGGCCGAGACCTCTGTCCCCGCGACGGCATATGCTTTTGATACGGGAACGATCAGCTTTTCCCGCGTGCTGCGCTCCTGGGATGGCCGGCCCGTTGTCCAGATGCTGATTACCAGCGATACTCCGGTGCTGCGCGAGTTCTCCAATGCTTCAGACGCCAAGATTTTTCAGCTCGTACTTTTTTTTGCGGCCATTCAGCTGATGCTGTATGTCGCACTGCTGCTTTTTGTGAGCTTACCATTGCGGCGCATTTTCCAGAGCCTTGAAACGGCGAACCCCCGGCCGATTGCACGCCTGGCGCAGGCAAACAATGAATTCGGTAAAATTGCCCGGCTGATCGTAAATGCCTTTGCCCAGCAGCAGAAGCTTACCGGCGAGATCGCCGAGCGCGCCAGGGCAGAGGAGAGCCTGCTTGAGGCCAATCAGCGCCTCAAGGCCCGGGATCAGGAGCTCAATGCCGGCAATATGCAGTTTCTGGCAGCAAACCAGCAGCTTCAGGCAAATCTTGAGCAGCTCAGGAAAAGCGAGCAGCAGCTGCGGGCGCAGGAGGCCTATCTGAGTCTTGCCCTCGATATTGCTCAGGAAACCGTCTGGGAACTGGATGTTCTCACGGGCAGGATGAAGATTGTTAAAATGTCTGATACGGCCAGCAGGGATTCGGGTTATGCACGGGAGGATCTGTATACGAACTGGGAACAGCATATGGCGCTGACAGAGTCTGAATCCCGGGAGCGGATGCAGCGGGCAATCAATGATCATGTGCAGGGCAAAACGGAGCGTTTTGCCTATGAGTCCCGCGTGCAGAAAAAAACAGGCGAGTGGATCTGGCTCTACTCAATCGGAAGGGTCTCCGAGCGCGATGGCGAGGGCAATCCGCTGACACTGCTGGGAACATCCATTGATATAACCCAGATAAAGCAGGCGCAGGAAGAGCTGAACCTGCTGGCAACCGCCCTTGAGCAGGCCTGGGAATGTGTTATCATTACCGACCGTCACGCACAAATTCTGTATGCAAATCCGGCATTTGAGCGCACGTCCGGCTACAGTCTAGCCGAGGTGCTGGGGAAAAACCCCCGTATGCTGAAAAGCGGCAGGCATGAGGCAGACCACTATGCGAGCATGTGGGAAGCCCTGAACAAAGGGCAGGTGTGGCGCGGCCATTTCATCAACAAGCGCAAGGACGGAAACCTGATAGAGGAGGATTCTACGATTACGCCTTTGTGCAATGCAGCCGGCAGCATCACAAATTTTATTGCCGTGAAGCGCGATGTCACCGACACAATGCGCATGGAGCGCCAGCTGCGGCAGTCGCAGAAGATGGAAGCCATCGGCACTCTGGCCGGCGGCATCGCCCACGATTTCAACAATATTCTCACCGCCATTATCGGATATACGGAGTTGAGCCTGCTGCCGGGCACGGACCAGAAGCGTCTGCGCAGCAATCTGGAGCAGGTGCTGCGCGCGGGCGGGCGAGCCAGGGACCTTGTGTCGCAGATTCTCGCGTTCAGCCGCCAGACCGAGCAGGAAATGCGGCCGGTGAGCATCACACCCATCATTAAAGAAGCCCTGCGGTTTTTGCGCGCATCGCTTCCTGCGTCAATTGAAATACGCCAGCGCATCGACGCGGAGGCCGATGTTGTCATGGCTGACCCGACCCAACTGCACCAGGTGCTGATGAACCTGTGTACCAATGCGGGGCATGCCATGCGAGACAGCGGGGGCATGCTTGACATCGGGCTGAACAGGGTCACGTACGACGGCACGGTCACCTGCGGCCACGCAGCGTTGAAACCGGGCGCGTATCTTCGCCTGAGCGTCAGCGACACAGGGCACGGCATGGAGCGGGATGTGCTTGACCACATTTTTGAGCCGTATTTTACTACGAAGGGCAGGAGCGACGGCACCGGCCTCGGACTTGCCGTGGTTCATGGCATAGTGCAGTCTCATGGCGGGGAGATTGTTGCCTACAGCGAACCGGGGAAGGGCTCAACATTTGAAGTAGTGCTGCCTGCGGCTGACGCCGGTCAGGACGCGGCAGCGGCGGTATCGAAAAGCCCCGCCAGGGGGAAGGAGTCGATTCTCATAGTCGATGATGAAAAATCGCTGGTGCATATGGCTGTTCAGATACTTGAGCCGCTCGGGTACAGGGTTCGCACGGCCTATGTCCCCGAAGAGGCCCTGGCGCTTTTTGAAGACAGCCCCCATTATTTTGATCTGGTCATCACCGATAAAATCATGCCCCGCATGACGGGCTTCATTTTTGCCGACAGAATAAGGCGCATACGGCCCGGCATGCCCGTTCTCATGTGCACGGGGTTTGCTGAAAAATCCGATGCGGAAAAGGCGCGGGATGCAGGCATACGAAAAGTTTTGAGCAAACCCTATAATGTGAACGACATTGCAGCCGCTGTTCGTGAGGCTCTTGACAAACCCTGATCTTGCCGCCACTTTCGCCCACTGCACCCCCTTTTCTGAACGGCAGGCCACAGGGTACAGAAGCATGTATTCCCCGTTTTTTCTGAACAGCCTGTCCGGCCTGCTTCCAGTTTTTACAATTTGCGCTCATTGAACACTTCATAGTATACAAGAACGCAGAAACGCATACGTTATCCGGAGCACTCTGTGCCGCAGCCAGATCATTTGCACATCAACCGTATCGCCATCGTGGGCAACCCCAATGTGGGCAAGAGCTCGCTGTTCAACGGGCTGACGCGCTCCTATTCTCTTGTTGCCAATGTGCCCCACACCACCATGGAGGTGAGCCGCGCGCCGGTGCGCATTGACGGTAAAGAGTATGAGGTGATCGACACGCCGGGCATTCTTTCCCTCGACCTTCCTGCTGAAGACGGTCTGGTGACCCGTGCAATACTGCTGGAGGAGCATCCCGAGGTCATCATCCTGTGCCTTGACTCCAATAATTTCAAGCGCTCGCTGCTGCTTGCCGCGCAGGTGATGGAGCTTGAAATACCGCTGGTTGTGTGCCTGAACTTCATGGATGAGTCGCGGCTGAAAGGTATTGAGTCTCAGCCGCAAAAAGCTTGAAACCCTTCTGGGCGTTCCCGTGGTGGAAACCGTGGCGTCCGAGGGCCATGGCGTGCGGGAGCTTCTGAAGGCCATCCCCCGGGCCGCGGTTGTTGCGACGGCGAAAGTGCCCTACCCGCAGTTTATAGAGGCTGCCCTTGATGAACTATCGGGCTGCTTTCCGGAAGAGGCCATGCCTGCCGACGGGGTTTTGCTGTTGCTGCTCTCGCAGGCCCCGGGCATCGAGCGCTATTTGAAGTCAAAATACGGCGCGGCGCTACTCGCGCAGGCAGAGGCCGTCGGGGCCAGGGCAATTGGCCGCTCAAAAAAAGACATTGCAAATATCGTATTTGAAGAGCGCAGCCGGTGGGCTGAAAAAATCGAGCAGCATATACTCCAGCTGACGCCGACACGCATGGGCAGGGTCGGCGAGGCACTGGGTGCTCTTTCGCGCCATCCCGTATGGGGCTGGGTTGTGCTGCTGCTGGTGGTGTACTGCACCTATATGCTTGTCGGCCGGGTCGGCATCGATGTGCTCGTGCCGCTGTTTGAAAGCAAACTTTTTGCGCCATTTAATGAATATATTGCTTCCTTTATTCCCTGGCAGTTCATGCGCGACTTTCTTTTCGGCGATTACGGCATTTTAACCACGGGCCTTGAAAACGCTATCGGCACGGTGCTGCCCGTTCTGGCCATGTTTTTTCTCATCTTAAACTTCCTTGAGGATACGGGCTATATCGCCAATCTGTGCGTATTCAGCAACCGTCTTTTCAAACCCCTGGGCCTGAGCGGAAAATCGGTTCTTCCGATCGTGCTCGGTTTCGGGTGCCGCACCATGGCAACTCTTACCACCCGCATTCTTGAATCGAAAAAAGAGCGCATCATCGCCGTTTTTCTCATATCATTCGCCATACCCTGCGCGCCCCTGCTGGGCGTCACCCTGGCAATCCTGGCGCTGCTGCCCTTTAAAGCATTCATCCTGGTGTTCAGCGTGCTGATCGTGATGGAGCTTGCGGCGGGCATCGCTCTCAACAAACTTCTCAAGACCGATCTTGTGCCGGACTTCATCATGGAGATTCCGCCGGTGCGGCTGCCCAATCTGAAAAATCTGCTGGTGAAAACCTACTACCGGCTCAAGTGGTTTGCCATCGAGGCTGTGCCATTGTTCATGATCGGCGCGCTTCTGCTGTTTGTTATCGATAAAATTGCGCTGCTCTCGCTCATTAAGAAGATGATAGCGCCTTTTATTGTCACCTATCTGCAGCTGCCGGCGGCCATGGTCGACGCATTCCTTTTGTGCCTGCTGCGGCTTGAAGCGGGCGCGGTGGTAGTGCTGAAACTTGCGCAGATTGGCGAGCTTGATTATATCCAGACCATAGTGTCCGTCATTGTCATGACCGGGTTCATACCCTGCTTTGCAAACACCATGGCAATCGTGAAGGAGCTGGGAATAAAAACAGCCCTCTGGATGGTGGCGTCAATAACGGCCACGGCATTTATTGTCGGCGGGCTGGTGAATTTTGTTTTGAGGATGTAACCTGCAGGCAAGCCCCGGCTTGACCAAAAAAGAAATCGAGGTGCCCCATGGATAAACGCGAGCTTGATGAATACATAGAATCACTGTGGTATTTAACCGAAGAGGGCGAGCCGTGCACCGAAGACGAGCGGCATCATGGAAGGGAGATTTTTACCGAGCCCGTGCTTGACGAGCTCAGGCAGCAGGCCCTCATCACCACCGACAGCGCGGGCAGGATTACGCTTACGAAGAAAGGTCATGATGCCTCGCGGCAGATCGTGCGGTGCCACCGGCTGGCAGAGCGGCTGCTGACGGACGTGCTGGGCCTGCAGCCCAAAGAAACGGAAGAGGGCGCCTGTGACTTCGAGCATATCATCGCGCCCGAGATTGCCGACAGCATCTGCACGCTGCTGGGGCATCCCGGAGAATGCCCGCATGGCTTGAAAATACCCGAGGGCAAATGCTGCAGGGGCGAGCGCGATACGCTTGCAAGCGCTATTGTGTCGCTTGACCGCGTGCGCGTGGGCGAACCGGTCAAGATATCGTATATCAATACGCTGTCCAATACTCGCATGCATAAGCTTGCCCATTTCGGCATTATACCCGGCGCCGAGATACGGGTGCATCAGAAAACCCCCGCCTTTGTGCTGCAGTGCGGCAATACGCAGGTGGCCATGGAGGAGGATGTGGCCAAAGAGGTATATGTGATTGCGCCGCCCTCTGATGACGAGCCGGAAAAGCCGCAGCGCCGCCGGCGGTGGGGAATGCGAAAGTAAAATTTTCAATTAGGAATTTTGTGTTTAAAAAAACAAAAAATGGATTTTGCGAGGGTTAAAGTATGGAACTGAAAACTGTTGCCATGAACATCCCAGAGGGGGCGAACCTGATTCTCGGGCAGGCGCATTTCATAAAAACTGTTGAGGACCTGTTTGAAATCATGATTACCACGGTGCCGGGCGTAAAATTCGGCGTGGCGTTCAGCGAAGCATCGGGCCCCTGCCTTATCCGCACAGAGGGCAATGACGAGGAGCTGGTCAACGCGGCTGTTGAAAACGCACAGGCTCTGGCAGCGGGGCATACCTTCAACATCGTTATGAAGAACGCCTATCCCGTCAATATGCTCAATGCCGTCAAGCAGTGCCAGGAGGTGTGCACCGTTTTTTGCGCCACGGCAAACCCTGTTGAGGTGATTGTGGCAAAGAGCGATCAGGGCTGCGGCGTGCTGGGCGTGGTGGATGGTTTTGCACCAAAAGGGGTTGAGGGAACAAAGGATAAGGAAGACCGCAGCAATCTGCTGCGCAAAATTATAGGGTATAAAAAGTAGGCTGTAGGGAATGAGGTTGTTAGGCTATAGGCAATTAGGCTGTAGGCTGAAAGACTTTTTTTATTGAAAAATTGAAGATTAGGATCCGGACAACAGATCTGTAGGAGCGCATTGATGCGCGATGTGTTCGCGGCTGAAGCCGCGCCTACAAGGTCAATAAATATGTCTGCTGGTTTTACGTCTGTAAAAACCTAAAAAACTAAAAGTCTATAGTCTAACATCCTACAGCCCAGAAAGGCTTTATGGACATCATCACAAAATCCTACTCAACAAAAAACGGTCTTGTGGAAGGCGTGCAGGTAAAATGGCAGGGGTTCAGCATTCTGCTGGTGACGGGTTCGAAGGGGTTTCTCGTATGCGGCGTGTTTGACCTCGCTCTTATTGATTCTTTCGGCGCGGCAGCGGCCATGGTTGAAAGCTCGCCCGATAATCCTATCGGCAATCTTGAGCGCTTCCCCCTGCGAACTATCAAAGCCGCAAACAAAAACGCCGAGGCCCTCGGCATCCGGACCGGTATGGATGTGACAGAAGCCTTCAGCTTGATCGCGTAATGCTCAGATCCTTTTAAACCGCCGTTCAAGCTCCTGCCGTGTAATGATAAAGAAGGTTGCCTGCCGTGGGGGTTGCAGCGGCTCCGAGCCGCTTTGCCGGGATGCACCATCTCGGGCACACTCAAAGCCGTACATTCCTTGGACGCGCAGGCGGGGAAGCATACCAGCATGAGATAAAACCCGCCGGTTCTCAACCCGCACAGGCGCAATTTTTATCAGCTGTCAGCCAATCCCCATTTTCTGGCGCGTGCCGGGTCGGATAATTGCCACACCATGCCGTGAAGCGACGCAAGGCATGCAGGGTCTGCCAGCAGCTCCCGCTTTTCACTTCTCGAGAGGCCGTCGGGTCCAAGCTCAAGAGCCTTGTGCGCAATCTCCTGCCGGCGTGAGGCAATGGCTGATGCGACCTTTCTGCTGCGGGTGATTTTCAGATGCAGTGCATTGACAATAGGTTCGGCAACGGCGCGGGCAAAACCGCGGGTCTGCGGAGCGGCCAGCGCCGGCGGCTGTTTTTCAAGTTCTGCAAGGCATGCCTCCAGCCATTGAAGCTCCTGCGGCGGATCCAGCTCTTCGGGGATGAGCAGGAAGCCCTTTTTGCGCAGGGCCCTGCCCCAGCCTGCCTTGCTGCTGATGACGCACATGGGGATGGAAAGCGCCAGGCCGGTCAGTATGGGCATGAGCCAGCAGAAGAAGGTGCGATTAATGACGAAAATAACAGCGCCCCAGATACAGGCGAGCAGAGTGCCCGTCAGGTGAAACCGCAGCGCGTCGCTCCAGGCCGTCTCCCGGTCATCTCGCTGCTGCCCGCCCCAGCCGACCTGCTGACCGAGCATGGTGATAAAGACGAATTTGCTGTGAAACAGCATCCGCACAGGCGCGAGCAGGGTCGAGAACAGCACTTCCATGATGACGCTTATGATGAGCTTGAGCCCGCCGCCATAGAGTCTGGCCCGGCCCTTTTGCAGAAGTATATTTACTATGGCAAGCCCCTTGGGCAGAAAAAGAATGACGGCGGTAAAGGCCAGAAGCCCGATGGACCATTCAGGGTTCCATACCGGCCAGTTCGGAAAAAGGCTTCGCTCCGGAGGAAAATAGTCCGGCTTGTGCAGGGCCTGGTAGATGGCAGCGGCCGTGCACAGGGTGAGGAAAAAAAACCAGAGCAGCGCTGAAATGTAGGAGAAGGCGCCGTTTAAAAAAAGCGCGCGGTGGACGGGGCACAGGCCCTTGGTGAACAGCAGCCGCAGGTGCTGCATATTGCCCTGGCACCAGCGCCTGTCGCGCTTGAGCTCGTCAAGCAGGGTGGGGGGCATTTCTTCATAGCTTCCTTCAAGGTCGAAGGCAAGCCATACGGCCCAGCCTGCGCGCCGCATAAGCGCCGCCTCGACAAAATCATGGCTCATGATATCGCCGCCAAGCGGCGGTTTGCCCGGAAGCGAAGGCAGGGCGCAGTACTTCATGAACGGCTCGACCCGCAGGATGGCATTGTGCCCCCAGAAATGGGCGTCACCGAGCTGCCAGAAGCTTAAGCCCACGGTGAATATGGGCCCGTAGACATTGTTTGCAAACTGCTGCATGCGCGCAATGAGAGTTTCGCGGCCTATGGCCTTGGGCGCGGTCTGCAGAATGCCCACTTCAGGATGCTGCTCCATGATTTGAACCATGCGCACGATGGTGGCCCCGCTCATGATGCTGTCGGCATCCAGCACGATCATGTAGGCATAGCTTTTTCCCCACCGCCTGCAAAAATCGGCTACATTGCCGCTCTTGCGTTTGATATTGAGCTTGCGGCGCCGGTAGAAAATACGGTCTGTGGCAGCCAAGCATGCGGCATGTCCTGGCCCAGGCAAACTCCTCCTCAACCATGACATCGGGGTCGCTGGTGTCGCTGAGCACGAAAAACTCGAAATGGTCGAGCCTGCCGGTTTGGGCAAGGGACTTGTAGATGGCGGCAATGCCGGCAAAGACGCGTGCCGGGTATTCATTACAGACCGGTATCAGGATTGCGGTCCTGGAAAGCGGCTTTTCCGGGTCAGAGGTTTCGGGCTCGCTGCCGGGTATCAAGAAGCGGCTGAATTTGCTGCGCAGGGTTATGAACCCGACCAGGGCGGTCCAGAAGCCCATGGATATCCAGGCAAAGAGCAGCGTGAATACTATGACCAGGATCGTTTCATGCCACACAGTGCCTTTATAGGGCAGCACACTTGCCATATAGCCGCCGGCAAAAAAGGTTGGCGCTAGAAGCAGCACCAGCAGCACGGCCCTGCGCCATACCGCAGCGCGGCCCCATATTTCATGCAGATGTTCTCTGGACATACCGTTTCGATCCTTACTGTCCTGTGCAGTACCGCCAGTACAGGCCTGCAGCAGCCGCCAGCAGCACAAGCAGGACATACAGCCTGAGCGGCGGACGGAGCAGTTTGCCTGCTACGTTTATGAACACTATAAAAAAGAAAGCGAAGGGCCCTGACCTGTCGATAACAACGGGAATCATGCTGCCGCGGTTGAGGGGCGGCATGGCCTGCAGGTCGCCAAGCTCGGTCAGGCATATATCGGGGCTGTCTGCCCGCAGCAGGCGCTCAAGGCTGCGCATGGCCGAGGCAACATAATCGCCGCCGTCATGCGCGCATGTCTTTTCGGCTTCTGCAAGCGATTGCGTTGCAAGCTCATATCGTTTCTGAACAGGTATATGCAGGGCCTTAAGATAGGTCTGCATCCGCCTGTGCGCTGTCTCAAGCTGATCGGCGACGGTTGGGACGGGAGTGGGCTGCCATGATGCTCCCGAGGGTTTTTTCCTGCTCATGATACGATAGCGATTCTATGCATTAAAAATTTTAGAGCTGCGCTCCGCAGATCCACGTTTCGGTAAGTATGCTGGAGCCGTGTTTCAGAAAAGCCCGCATCTCTACAATGGGTTTTTTTTCGGGCATGATTTTTTCCGCAAGCGTGGAATTTTCTTCAGGCTTGACATGAAATACCAGGCGCCAGCCGCCGGTGACCTGATTTTTATAGAGCTGGTGCTCGATCAGACGACCTCCTGAGCCGATATCAATAATGCCTTCCACGCCGTCTGAGGGCTCGCACCCGGCAAGCTCGCCCCCCTTCAAAATCAACGATGAATTTTTTTATGCCCGTCTGCCTGTCGGTTTCGGTCCGTGTTGCGACCACTCGTCCGGCTGGCGGCCTTTTATCGTCGGGATACTGCCAGCTCAGCCTGTAGGCAAAGGAAAGCGGCTGGCCGACGGGCGCTGCTGCAGGCCGCCAGTACGCAACGATATTATCATGGATTTCATCATCAGTGGGAATTTGAACCAGCTCCACCCAGCCTTTGCCCCAGGCCCCTTTGGGCTCGCACCAGAGACTGGGCCTGCGGTCAAAGCGTGCCTCGAGGTCCTGGTAGTGATCAAAGTTTAAATCCCGCTGCATCAGGCCGAATCCCTTGAGATTATCGGCCTGAAAGACATTGACCCAGAGGCTTTTATTGTTTGCGACAGGGCGCCACAGCCATTCGCCGTTTTCCATATTTATCATCAGGCCGTCGGAATCATGTACTTCGGGCCTGAACGAGTCTTTGGGCCGCGAATTGGTGTTTTCACCGTAGAAGAACATGCTGGTCATGGGAGCAATGCCCAGCTTGTCGACACCCTTGCGCAGAAAGACCGTTGCTTCAACATTCATCACGGTTTCTTTGCCCGGCTGTATCACAAATGAATAAGCGCCGGTCATGCGAGGGCTATCCAACAGGGCATAGACGGTTATTTGTGAGTCTTTTGGCCTTGGGCGCTGTATCCAGAATTCGCGGAACCAGGGGAATTCCTCGCCTGTGGGCTGAGCCGTGTCAACGGCGAGGCCTCGCGCTGAAAGGCCGTAATGCATGTCTTTCGCTACTGCCCTGAAATAGCTCGCGCCTAAAAACACCGCAAACTCATCCTTGTAAGCCGGATTGTTTATATTGCAGTGAATTCTGAATCCGGCAAAACCCAAATCTTTAGGCACCCTGTCCTTGAGGTCTGCGGCGCTTTTTTCATAGTTGAAATAGTCTGTGGAAAATTTGATGGGTATCGGCCCCTGGGGCGTCACATCATATATCTTTACCGTGCGGTTGAAATAGGAGCCGGCATGAAAAAACTGGAGCTCAAAGGGCAGTTTTTGCTTGCGCCAGAATGATGTCTCGGGGATGAACCGGATATCCCGGTGCTGGTCGTAGGTGATATCAAGAAGCCACTGCGGCAGCGCCCCTTTGGGGTCCTTATAGGCTGTTTCAGCAAGCACCCGGGCACTGTCAACGACATTTTTCATCCCGAACACCTGTTTTGGAGGCTGCGCCGTTTTTTTTGTTTTTTTTATTTTTTCCGTTGCTGATACCATGGAAGCGGAAACAAAAATCATGCAGCATGCTATACTCATGCACCAAAAAAAACCAAGAGCGCGGCGCTTTGTCATACATCCTTCCTCTATTTCACAGGTGTTTGCATTCGTGCCCGGCGCAGATGCGCCGTTCAGAGTTAGTTGAGAGCCTGGCACGCAGGCTTCCGGCGGCGGTCAGTTGCCCTGTGCTCATTGCAGTTCTCTGCTGCAACCAGTCAGGCCATGGGACCTGAACTGTTGCGTCAAGTGACGGGCCGCCCCATACGTTCAGAATCAGCATTATATCATAGTATGTGTGTGCGGCTAGTCAACAGGATTTTTATAGGATACGTCACTTTATCCGCGCTTTAATCTCTTGTCGTTCGGCGGCAAACTTGTTAATATTGCAGAGAAACCTGCATGGCTGTAGCGCCTGGCGCATGTGCGGACGGCCGGGCAGGCGGCAGCAATATTGAATCATTTGATTGTTTCGGGCGATCAGCATGGATGGACAAAAGTTTCATCTCCACCGTCAGACATTGGTGCATTTTCTGGCAAGCCTGAAGCGCTTCGCCACTGCCCCTGATGTGGGTCGCAGGGCTCTCTGGATGTTTACAGCGCTGCTGACCCTGCAGCTGAGCATTAACGGCCTGAATGTTCTGAACAGCTATGTGGGCCGTGATTTCATGACAGCCATCGAGGACCGCAACCGCGTCGAATTTGCCCGGCAGGCCCTGCTCTACATTGCTGTTTTCGCCGCCTTAACACTTACCTCGGTGCTGTGCCGGTTCTCCGAGGAGCGTCTCGGGCTGCTGTGGCGCGAGTGGACTACCAAACGCAGCATACTGCGCTACGGCAATCACCGCGTGTACTACCGCCTCAGAACGGACCCCGAGGTCGGCAATCCCGACCAGCGCATCTCAGAGGATATCCGCGTCTATACCACCACCACGCTTTCCTTCATGCTCATGTTATGTAACAGCAGCATTACCGTTATCGCTTTTTCAGGGGTCATGTGGTCAATCAGCCCAAAGCTGTTCATAGTGTCCGTGGTCTATGCCGCCGCCGGCTCGCTGGTTATGTTTCTGCTCGGGCGGCCGCTGGTGCGGCTGAACTATGATCAGCTTGATAAAGAGGCCAATCTGCGCTCGTCGCTCACCTTTCTGCGCGCCAATGCCGAGTCCGTGGCCCTCACGCGCCGCGAAGGGGGGCTGATGCAGCTGGCGCTGCGCAACCTCGACGCGGTTGTGAAAAATATGTGCTCCCTTATCGGCATCAACCGTACCGTCAATTACTGCTCCACGGGCTATAACTGGCTTATTCAGATTATTCCCGCCCTGATCGTGGCACCGCTGTTCATGGAAGGTAAGGTCCAGTTCGGCGTCATTACCCAGTCGGCCATTGCCTTCACCCAGCTGCTGGGCGCGTTTTCGCTTATCATCACGCAGTTTCAATCCATTTCTTCCTATACGGCGGTTATATCCCGGCTGAGCAACATGGTTACTGCAAGCGAGCGCGAGGCACAGGCTGAGCAGAGCGCCGCCGCAGGCCCGAAGGATGAAAACTGCGTCGCCTACCAGGGGCTGACGCTCCTGTCGCCCCGCAGCGGCCGCGTGCTTATACATGAGCTGAAATTTACAATCCCCCGCGGCACAAATATTCTTGTATGCGGCCAGGACGAAAGCGCTCGCTCTGCACTGTTTAACGCAACCGCCAGCCTCTTTAAGATAAGCGGGGGCATGATTATACGCCCGCCCCTGGAGCATATTTTATTTGTAGGTGAAGCGCCGTATCTGCCGCCCGGCACGGTTCGCGAGCTGCTCGTGCGGCCCCTGCCCGAGGCGGGTGTTGAAGACGCAGCAATGCTCGAGCAGCTTAAATTTTCCGAAGAGCGGATGACCGGCGTACTGCGCGAGCTGAAGATCGAATCGCTGCTTAAAGGGTACGGGGGGCTTGATACCCGGCAGCACTGGGAAAATGTTCTTCCCCTTGCCGAGCAGAAGCTGCTGATCGTGGCGCGCCTGCTGCTGGTGGGGCCGAGCTTCGTATTCCTCGAGAGGCCGAGCGCCACACTGGACCCGGAGCACCTTGCATACGTTCTGGGCCTGCTCCGGCAACATAAGATAACTTTTGTCACCTTTGAAGAGCGCGGGGCCCATCTTGAGTTTTACGACAGGATTCTGGAGCTTGAGCGGGGCGGGGTCTGGACCTGCAAGTCAATTATAGACGGCCATATCTGCGGATAAAGCCCGCAGGGCCTTTGCTGACTGGACAAGGCTGAACTACAAGGAGCGCTGTGCAGGCAAACGTGCTTGATGATTTTGGCGACCTTTCGCTCTGGAGGGCATTTGCCTCGGGAGAAGCGACTCTGGCCATCGTGCCGGATGCCGGCCCCGGAGGCCATGCCATGCGTCTTGATTTCGATTTTCACGGGGGCGGCGGCTTTGTCGGCGTGCGAAGATTGCTGCCGCTTCAGCTTCCCGAAAGCTACACGTTCGGCCTTAATATCCGCGGCAACGCCCCGGCCAATATTCTGGAATTCAAGCTTGCCGATTCCTCCGGTCAGAATGTCTGGCGCTACCGGGTGGAGGCCTTCGATTTTCCGCCCGACTGGCAGCCTCTTGTCCTTCGCAACAGCCAGATCGAGTTTGCGTGGGGACCTCTGGGCGGCGGCCCCGCAGGCAGCATCGAAGCTGTCGAGCTGGTCATTGCCGCAGGCCCGGGAGGCAAAGGCACGGTCTGGGTCGACCAGTTGTGCTTTCAGGATCTCACCTACAGGGCACTGCCTGTGGCGCAGTCTTCAACCTCGCTGCCGGGCCATGAGCCGCAGAACGCGCTGGACGGGCTGACAACAACCGGCTGGCGCAGCGCTGCAGCCGATGAGCCCCAGTGGCTTCTCGTTGATTTTCAGCAGGAGCGTGAATACGGCGGGCTGGTCATTGATTGGGAGCAGGGTCTTCAGCCGCTGCAGTTCGATGTTCAGCTGTCTCTCGACAGCAGCCGAATGGAAGACCGCCTATGCCACAAGCCAGGCAGGCTCCGACCGCAGTTATGTGTATCTTCCTGCAGCCATGTCCCGCTATATAAAGCTCGGGCTGCATCAAAGTATCGAGAAAAAAGGCTTCGGCATAAGGAATATCGGAGTGAAGCCCTATGAGGCTTCGCGCTCCATCAATGCTTTTTTTCACAGTATCGCACAAGCGGAGCCTCTGGGGCAGTATCCCAAATATCTTATGGGCCGCCAGACCTACTGGACGCTCGTCGGGACGGGCGATGGCGACGGCCAGGCCCTGTTTAATGAAGAGGGCATGGTTGAGGTGGACAGGGGCGCATTCTCTGTCGAGCCATTTCTCTATGTGAACAATCGTCTTGTCACCTGGGCTGATGTGATGCTGAACCAGGATCTGGTGAACAGGCATCTACCCATGCCCTCCTCCGAGTGGCGCATGGACGGCCTTGTCATGAAGGTCACCTCTTTTGCCTCCGGCCAGACCGGAAGGCCCGTTCTGTTTATATGCTATTGTGTTCAGAATACCAGCCGCGAGACACAAGAGGTGCGGCTTTTTGCCGCTGTCCGGCCTTTTCAGGTAAACCCGACATGGCAAAACTGGAGAGAGCTCGGAGGCGTCACCCCAATCCGTGATTTTGCCTTCCACAATGAAGCTGTCTGGGTAAACGGCTCCAGGGCAATAGTTCCTCTGAGCCCAGCGGCAGGTTTCGGCGCATCGCCGTTTGACCGGGGCTCAGTGACCCGGTATTTAAAATCGGGCGCATTGCCTGACAGCACAGAGGTTCATGACGGTTTCGGGTATGCCTCCGGCGCATTGCTGTTTAACTTGAATCTTGCGCCGGGCAGCGCCCAGGAGGTCTATGTTGCGGTCCCGTTCGGTGCTGTTCTTGACGGCGATACCGGCATAGCCTCAATTAAAAGTGAGCCCGGGCCTGTCCAGTTCGCCCGTGCTGTACAGGGCTGGGAGCAGCAGGAGGCCGGTTCGTTTGAAATTTTTGTTCCGCTGCATCTGCGTCGTCTTGCCCATACGGTCAAAACCGCAGCAGCTCATATACGTATTAACCGCGATGGCCCTGCATTGCATCCCGGCCCGCGGCGCTACTCCCGCTCGTGGATACGCGACGGCGTGATCATGGGAGCCGCTCTTCTGCGGGTGGGCTGCACGGATGCCTTGCGGGATTTCATCAGATGGTATGCCGGTTTTCAGGCAGATGACGGCACCATCCCTGACTGCACGGATTCCGAGGGCTCCGAATGGCTGCCGGAATACGATGCCTATGGCCAGTTTATTTTCGGCGTCATGGAATACTTCCGGTTCACGGGCGACAGGCCGTTTCTTGAGGAAATGCTGCCTGCCGTTGCCAGGACGCTGGGCTGCATGGAAAGTCTGCGCGCACAGCGCCTGACAGATGAGTACCGGCAGCCCGGGAAGCAGGCCTGTTACGGCCTGCTGCCGGAATCCATGAGCCACGAGGGATATATGGCCCATCCCGTGCATGCCTACTGGGATGATTTCTGGGCGATTTGCGGCTACCGGGATGCTGCCCGTATGGCTGAAATTCTGGGCGATCAGTATGAGGCTGCGCGCCTGAAGCACGAGCACGACTCTCTGGTCAAAAGCGTGCAGGCATCGCTTGCCGCAACCATAGCTCATCACGGGATTGATTTTCTGCCCGGCTCAGTCGAGCTGGGGGATTTTGATCCGACGGCAATCGCCGTTGCCGTAGCGCTGCTGGATCAGCTTGAGATCCTGCCGGCGGCTGAAACCCGCAGGACATTTGAAAAATATTTTGACATGTTTCTGACGCGGTCGGGCGGAAAGGTCAGCTGGAACAATTATACCGCTTACGAAGTGCGCATCATAGGGGCGCTTGTTCGGCTTGGAAAGCGCACGGAAGCCGTTGAGCTGGCTCATTATCTGATTAAGGACCAGCGCATCGGCGCCTGGAACCAGTGGCCTGAGATAACCTGGTTCGACCCCGAAAGCCCCAGCTTTATGGGCGATCTGCCCCATACCTGGATCAGCGCCGAGTTTATTCTGTCGGCCTGCAGCCTGTTTGCCTATGAGCGCGAGGCCGACCAGTCGCTGGTGCTGGCGGCAGGGCTTCCCTATAAATGGCTGTCAGACGGCTCTCCGATCGGCGTTGAAAATTTGTCGACCTTTTACGGCAAGCTTTCCTACTCTTTGAGTTTTGAGGATGCAGGCACCATGTGTTTGAGCCTTACGGGAACTCTGGCGCTGCCGCCGGGGGGCATCGCTGTCAAGCCGCCTCTGCCGCGGCCGATCCGCTCTGTTGAAGTCAATGGTGAGGCGCTTGAATTCTTCGAGGTTGATGGCTTTACCTTCAGCCAGTGCCCGGCCATGGTGGTGGTGAAGTTTTAGAGCATAGCACTAAATAGTGCAGACTGTATAAAGGTCTGAAAACGGAACCCCTCTCCGGTTGCATGTCTGCCTGCGGTTTATACCGGCGGGCAGGAGGATCTTGAACAGCAGCAGCGACAGTGCAATCAGACCGGCAAACAGCATTCTAAAAATCGAGCGGATGGCTGTGAAGCTTTGCTCTCTTTCCTCTGCGGTTGCGTCTAAAACCGAATCTGCAATGATTCGCGCAAGCGGCCCCGCAAGAAAAAATCCGCCCAAAAGTATGATTTCAATCAGATAGCGCTCAATACTATCGGGTATCATATATCACATGAGTCCGGCTCGCATTTTTCACCCAAGCTGCACTGTGAGCCGGTTGGCAGTTCCGGTCAGGTGCTCACGCACCGCAGCCATATCGATTTGTGCCGCACCGGTGCGGTAGGGGTTGGCGGCCCGCGTACAGGGCAGGTCTACACCGTTGAGGCTCACCCCTGTAGGGCCCCAGCCGTTTTTTTCGATGCGATAGGTTATGTCAAACTGTTTGCCTGCCAGCTGCAGCCCGACATGCAGGCCGTCTAGAGCTTTGGGGATAACCGGATCAATGACCAGCCGTGATGTTTCCCAGCGCAAGCCCAAAAAGTTTTGTATGATCAGCCGCACGCAGATGCCCGCGCCGCTTGAATAGACGCGCCAGCCGCCTTCCAACGGAACCTCGCCCCCTTTTACCTTTTCATAATGCTCAAATGCCTCGTAGCGGTCGGCGAAGGCAGGGTCGGAGCTTGAGTAGTAGCAGTTGGCCTGGCGCAGCGCTGCCGGCGGCACCATGCCGCTGATGGCAATGGGGTTGGCCATGCACAGGGCTTTGAAAAAGCCGTCTGCATCGCCGAAATGCGCGAGCGCTTCAGCATACCGCAGGTGGGCATGGGTGTACATGAGACCGTTTTCCCGGCCGAAAAAACTGGTGCTCTCGGCGCGCTGAAAATATGTCTGCGGCCCGCCATGATACTGCAGTGGGCGGTCGAACAAATGCGCGCCGTCGGGTCCGAGCAAATGCTCTTTGATGATGTCCAGATGGAAGCCTGCCTGCTGCGGCGTGAGTATACCGTTTATAATTGCATGTATCATCGGAAGCAGGCTGTAGGAAAGTCCGGTCGTGCGGTCGCGCGGATGAATAAGATACTCGATGCCGCCGCCTTCAGCATTAAAATAGGCAAATCCGGGGATTGCTTCATCAACTAGCAGCGTGCTCTGGAACTCTTTGCGGATTTCGGCTGCCATGGCCTCAAATTCTGCTGCGCGGTCCCTGCGCCCCAGCTGATGCAAAGCATCTGCAAGGGAGGTAAAGGTCTGGTAGCTGAGCGTCACGGTCCAGGCGCTGCACAGATGCTCGCGCATGCCGGGCTGCACGGGCTGAAGCGAGTCGTTCCAGTCGCCGTTGCCATAGGCAGACAGATGCGTTCCGGCAATGACCCTTTTGTGTATCACTGCCAGGGCGCGCTCCACATGCTGCCGCAGGGTTGCCTGTTCAGCAATTTTGTCGCCCTCGGGATGAAAAAACGGCACAGTCTGGTCAAGAAGCTGCGAGTCTTGCGTAGCTCTGAGATACTGCGCAAGGGCCAGCACCGGCCAATAGACGATATCGCCGTGGGAATCACCGGGCCGGATGCCTCGCTCACGGTCAAAGAACATGAACCACTGGGGCCAGTCGCCGTCGGGGTTCTGCTGCTTGAACAGGCGCAGCAGGATATCCCGAACCGGCTCAAAGCGGCCCAGCGACAGCAGCATTTCCACAGGACCCTGAGACACGTCACGCGTGCCCCAGCCGCCGCCGGAATACTGCTCAAGGCCGCGCGGGGAGAGATAGTGTATCAGGGCATTATTGATGAACCAGGGAGCTATTTCCCCCAATCGCTCCGCTGCAGGGGCAAGTGGGCTGTTAGCAGGCGGATCGATGTGAAGTCCGGCAGTAATAGCGCTCCAGAAATTGCTCAGCCCCTGTTGTGCTCCGGCCGATTCGGCAATCAGGCAGCCGGCTATGCGCAAACCGATGGCTGCCCCCGGAGCGGTAACCATGCAGAGAAACGGCTGGCTGCGGGAGGCGCCGTCGGAAAACAGCAGTTCATCACCGCCGAATTTCTCGATACATGTGCCCGGGGCTGTTTGTATGCGGAATCCGCCGTCGGGGAAGCGCCGGCCAACATCGCAGTCGGGCACTGAGCGCACGAATATGGCATCTGCTTCTTTTACATACGAAACCGGACTGGAAATGCTGCCGTCATCGCCGTTCATGGCCACATGAAATGATAGAAAAAAGCGCACCGGCTTGCCTGCCAGCACTTTTACCGACAGGCTCAGCTCATGGCGGTCCGCAGGACCCGTGCTTCGAACGGCGATCGTACCGCCACCATATTTATATATCCAGCGGCAGCTGTCGGGGGCCAATTCATAAGCCGAGGGCATGTCAAGGAGATGCCATCCGTCGTCAAGCTCCACAAAAATACGCAGGCCATGGCTGCGGAAAAGCCCCAGATAACTGTGGGTGGTTGAGAGAAACCGGTTGATGCTCACATGGCCCTGCGTCACCATGGAATGAAAGACGCCGGACATCCAGACCGTGGAGGTAAGGGCTGTCTCATCAGGGGTCAAAGCGTTTCCCGTGCGCAGCAGATGCCCGTGGGGCCGCAGAACCTGCAGCTCTTTGTCCTTGAGGACCACATGGCGGTTATCGCCGGTAAAAAACGAAAGAAGCCTGCCGTCTTTACTTTCTGCATGGCGTAGCCCGGTGCCGAAGAGAGAGGCAATGTCCGATGCATCAAGTTCAAGAGCTGCAAGCAGCTGCGCGGTGCTGAAAAGGCTTGCCGCCTGGCGCACACAGGAGCAAACTGCCGGTGCATGCGGCGGCAGGGCTTCCGGCAGGGCAAGCGCTGTATCAATAAAAGCAGCATCGGCTGCCGATGTTGCCGATTGTTTATCAGCTTCAAACCAGCCGAAAAAGCCGCGCTGTGCTATGGCTCCCGGTTCCACTACCATCGGAATATCCTGCATTGCAGCCATTGAATGCTCATGCTGCCGCCGGGCGCCGGCCAGGCCTTCGGTAAGTCCAACGGGTATGCGGCCTGCGCGGCTTGCGAGCCCGTAGAACTGAAGAGCATCGGTAGCAAAGCTCACTCCGCAGCCAAGAGAGCCAATAATGCTCCAGGGGCAGCGTCCGCCCATGGACTGGTTCTGCCGCGACGCAAGCGCAAAACCCTGTTTCAGATGAGTAAGCGGGGTGTGATCGATATAGTGGCTCACATAATATTCATTGAGCCGTATAGCGCCGTAATGGGCAAGGCCGAGGTCCTGGGTGTAGATGAGATCGCAGGTCATAGTTTCGGCGCCGGTGTTTTCAAGTCTCACGTGCCAGAACCAGGCAGGCGCTGACTGAGCAAGCACCAGCCGCAGGTGGAAGCGCAGGTCCAGCCATTCACCGCAGGCGATTAACCCATGATCATCGATCTGAAAAGAGGCCGGGCTGAGCGGCCCCAGAAGCGGTATAGCCTCCACGGTCTCTCCCCTGCGGCGCAGGTAGATGTTGGCGGGGCCACCCTCCAGCTCGTTGCCGAGGAAAAGGTTCAGCATGATGTCGCCGCAGTCCATACGCCGGATGGAGCCGTTGGCGTTCACCTCGACCTTCAACCCGGAAGGGCTTTCAATACAAACAGGAAAATTTTTCTGAAGGGTCATGGCATGATTCCTCGGGATGGTTCTTTCAGCCTAATGGTGAGCAATCCCCACCATTTGAAATATTTTTCCCTCAACCAATCTTCACATCCAGTCGCAGGAGATAACCCAGTACAGAAGCGGGTTCCTCGCAGACCGGATTTTGATTTTTTCATGGATGCCGCAACTGACGCCTTATCTGATTTCTCCAGCCAATGGTTGGAGTTATTAATTTACTTATGTCGCCCCGGCAGTTGTCCCCCGGCCCTTTCGTTTTTTTACCGTATATTCGACGTGTGATTCTTGTACGCTGAGCTGCTCAGGTGGTACTTTAACGACCTTTCCGTCCTTCCAGATGGTAAGGGGGGCGCCGGTTAGTTTGTGATCCTCAATAACTTTGGCAACAGCCCGCTTAAAGGCATTTTCAGCGGTCAGGGCGAGCTTTTTTCCTGTAGGATTTGTTTTTTTGATCATGGTCAACTCTTTCCATTGTTTATCCATTCCGCTGGACACGCTCCGCTTTGTCCGGCCTACAATTTTGTTCTGTTATTCAAACATATCAGGGCATATTGTCCCATGTGCGGCCCAGCAGCATACGGCCATTGGCTCGTTTGGCACGTTTCTTACCATCAGCGCCCCAGCCGCCCCATTGCTTGAAGAAAAAGGAAATACCATACAGATCGCAGCGGCTTTTAATGTTTTCAGCCCATTCAGGCATCATAGGTCTTGCTTGTGCGGCCATAAGCAAATAAATTTTATGATTTTTTATCAAATATCAGCTTGCGGCTTTTATGTCAAAACAATGCTGCATAAACAATAGCAGATGGTTTTGTCAGATAAGGTCGAAAATGGTGTATTTATTGTTTTTCAGCA
Source organism: uncultured delta proteobacterium (assembly GCA_963804955.1). GTDB lineage: Bacteria > Desulfobacterota > WTBG01 > CAIYCZ01 > CAIRTM01 > CAIWCT01. Next base: position 132,066 of record CAWDSQ010000005.1, read on the forward strand.
ACCTAAGCGATTCAACAGTAGGGAGGGTTGTCAACCGGGTGAAACTGCTGGCCAAGCCCTGCGCATAAATTTTTCTTTCATGATAGGTCGCTTTAAAGTATGAACAATGAATATTGAAATGCTTCCTCATGGGTGAACTCACTACACAAAGTACAGCCATATGACCTTCCCGAAAAATTTTATCTGGGGCGCGGCAACATCGGCCTATCAGATCGAAGGCGCGGCAGGCGATGACGGCCGGGGCCCCTCGATCTGGGACGAGTTCTGCCGCAGGCCCGGAGCGGTGCGGCAGGGTGCAAGCGGCGCCATTGCCTGCGACCATTATCACCGCTACCGGCAGGATGTGGCGCTCATGCAGGGGCTGGGGCTTCAGGCATACCGGTTTTCTATTTCATGGCCCCGCGTTCTTCCCTCCGGCATGAGCCGGGTAAATGTTGCAGGCCTTGATTTTTACGACCGCCTGACCGATTCGCTTCTTGCCGCAGGCATCACGCCGTATGTCACCCTCTATCACTGGGATTATCCGCTGGCGCTGCACCGGTTCGGCGGGTGGCTGCACCCCGAGAGTTCCGACTGGTTTGCGCGGTATGCCGAAGTCATTGTCGACAGGCTCTCAGACCGCATCAGGCACTGGATCACCTTTAATGAGCCGCAGATATTTGTTGGCTTCGGCTATCAGGACGGCAGCCATGCGCCGGGTGAGAGGCTGGAGCTTGCGCAGGTCCTGACGATCGGCCACAATGTGCTGCTGGCCCATGGCAAGGCTGTGCAGGCAATCCGCAGCCGCGCAAAAGTCAAGCCCTCTCTGGGGTATGCAGTGGCGGTGAGTCCGGTTGCCGTACCTGCAACAGAAACCAGAGAGGATATATCTGCGGCCCGTGAAGTTTTTTTCGCCGCTGCCCGGCCCTTAAGCATAAACAATTCGTGGTGGACAGACCCTGTGGTGCTGGGACGATACCCGCAGGACGGCATCGCGCTTTTTGAAAACGCCCTGCCGCAGATCGGCGTCAACGATTTTGCCACTATCTGCCAGCCCCTTGATTTCCTCGGCCTCAATGTCTACTTCGGGGAGCACTATCGCGCAGGCGCTCAGGGAGCGCCTGAAGCGGTACCGGCACCGCCCGATCAGGAGCGCACGAGCTTCAACTGGCCCGTGGCGCCCGACTCCATCTACTGGGCGTCGAAATTTTACGCAGAGCGCTACGGGCTGCCCATCATCATTTCGGAAAACGGCATGGCATGCACTGATGCGGTCAGCCCCGATGGCTCGGTGCACGATGCCCAGCGCATCGATTTTCTCCGTCGCTATCTCAGCCAGCTCAAGCGCGCTATCTCAGAGGGTGTTGATGTGCGCGGCTATTTTATCTGGTCGCTTCTGGACAATTTTGAATGGGCCGAAGGCTATACCCAGCGGTTCGGTATCGTGCATGTCGACTATCCGACGCAGCAGCGGACTCTAAAGGATTCTGCCACATGGTACAAAGAGGTAATTGCTGCAAACGGCGCGACGGTTTAGGGGGCAAGGTTTCAGTTTCGGATTCCGGCTTCTGTCCCCTGCCCACAGACGCCGGCCCCATGGGCAGTTACGCTTATATGAGCTGGCGCGGCAGCTCCTGCAGGTGCGTTCCGATCTTCCCGTCATCCTGTGCACAGGCTACAGCGACCTGGTAACGGCAGAGTCGGCGCTGGCCGGCTGCATGCAGGCCTTTGTGATCAAGCCCCTGAACCGGCTATCCATTGCGGAAACTATACGCAAGGCGCTGGATAAAAGCGCAGCATAGCGGACGGTCATGCCGCTGGATGTCCTACCTTAAACCAACCTGTCGCAAAAAATAAATAGTGACTTAGAGCGTGTATGAAAAGTCATTTAATGTCATCCTGAACGAAGTGAAAGATCCCTGAATTCATTAAAACTACGAGATTCTTCGCTGCGCCCAGAATGACACAACGAAGGTGCTTTGGCTTTTCGTACAGGCTCTTAGATGCTGATTTAAAAAATATAGTGTGATGTTTTCCATCCCTGTGGCTTTATTTTAAGAAAATATATTGTTAATGGTATATTTTTAAAATATAAAGACTCTATACAGACGATATGGCCGAAGATATATTTTATGGAAAACCCCCGGGAAAAACGCGGCATCTTTTTTGCGAACAACTACCGCACATACCGGTTGAGCATTGCCATTGGCTCGATCCTGCTCTATGTTATGCTTTTTCTCCTTTTTCACTCTGTCTATCATTTTACCGCCATGCCTATCTTGTCGGTAATCCCGGTGATTGTTATAGGCTGGCTCTATGGCCCCCTCATCGGTGTCCTCGCCGGCCTGCTCAGCTTTCCCTTCAATGTGCTCATGTTCACTATCGCCGGTATCAGCCTGGTCAACAACATGCTGGTGACCGGCCCCGGCATTGCAGGCACTATCGGCAACATGCTCATCGCGCTGATTGTCGGCCGGTTAAGCGACCTGGGGCAGAGGCTCAGCAAAGAGCTCCGAACCAGGCAGATCATCGAGCAGGAGCTGAAACTGCACCGTGACAATCTGGAAAAGCTGGTTAATGATAAGACCCGGGAGTTGCAAAAAGCATACAGGAAGATTGAAGAAGACAAGCTTTTTCTCGAGAATATTTTCAGGGCCTCTCCCGATGCCATTACTGTTGCCGACGATACAGGAAATATAGTAATGGCAAACGAATCGCTCTACGGAGTGTATGGCTATCATCCCGAAGAAGTCATCGGGGAGCATGTCTCTGTTTTTGCGCCGGATGATGAGCAGGCGGTGCAACGTTCAATGGGCATGATTGAAAAGCTGTATGAGTCAGGTATCATCCGGGATTTTGTGAGCAAGCGGAAGCGCAAGGACGGAAGCATTATAGAAATCGAAGCCAGCCATGTGCTGCTGAAAAACCCCGACGGCTCCGTTGCAGGAAGCATTTCATCAACCAGGGATATAACCGACAGGATACGGTTTGAGGAGATGCTGCGGCAGTCGCATGATTACCTTGAGAATATTTTCAGGGCCTCTCCCGACGCCATTACTGTTGCCGATGCCGATGGCTATATTGTCATGGCAAATGAGTCTGTCCGGGATGTGTATGGCTATGAGCCCGACGAGATAATCGGGCAGCATGGATCTATTTTCGCCCCGGATGAGGAGAAGGGGCTGCAGCAATCAATGGATCTGCTTGATGAGCTGTTTAAAAAGGGCATCGTACGGAATGCTCTGATTGAGCGGAGGCACAAAGACGGGAGAACCCTTCAGGTCGAAGCCAGCCAGGTGCTGCTGAAAAATCCGGACGGCTTCTTTGCAGGAAGTGTTTCATCAACCAGGGATATAACCGAGAGAAAGAAATTTGAGGATCAGCTCCGGCAGGCGCAGAAGATGGAGGCAATCGGCACGCTTGCGGGCGGCATCGCCCATGATTTTAACAATATCCTCGCTGCGATCATGGGATACACGGAACTTTCAAAGGATCTGGCGAAAGGCAACAGCACGCTGGAGAGAAATCTTTCGCAAATATTTAAATCCACCGAAAGGGCAAAAACCCTTGTGCGTCAAATCCTTGCCTTCAGCCGCAAAACCGACAGCGAGGTTATGCCGCTGCAGCTGCACGTTGTAATCACAGAAGCTCTCAAGCTGCTGCGGGCTTCGCTGCCTTCGATCATCTCCATAGGCTCAGACATAGACAATACGGACGATGTTGTTGTGGCCGATGCCACAGAGATATATCAGATCGTCATGAACCTGTGTACCAATGCCGCCTATGCCATGCAGCGCAGCGGCGGGGTCATAGAGGTAATACTCAAGCCCGTTGATCTTGATTGGAATTCCGCCGGTTACTATACCGGTTTAGCGCCGGGGCCGTATGTGCAGCTGAGCGTGAAGGATACGGGCACGGGCATACCCTCGGATATCATCGACCGCATTTTTGAGCCTTTTTTTACTACCAAGGAAGTCGGCAGGGGCACGGGCATGGGGCTTGCCATGGTGCACGGCATTGTTAAAAGATACAAAGGAGATATTAAGGTTTACAGCGAGCCGGGCAGGGGCGCTGTTTTCCATATCCTGCTGCCGCGGGCTGAGGCAGAGAAAGTCCAGGGGCATGTCGCCGGGCGGGAAGCGCCTCAGGGCACTGAATCAGTGCTGCTGGTGGATGACGAGGCGGTGCTGCTGGATGTGGGAGAAAAAATATTGAGCTCCCTTGGCTACCGTGTCACGACGACGGGAAGCTCGGTGGAAGCCCTGGAGTTGTTTAAAAAGAACCCTGCGGGGTTTGATCTTGTTATAACGGACCAGACCATGCCGGGGCTGACGGGCTATGAGCTGGCGCAGCAGCTCAAGCAGGTGCGTTCCGATATTCCCATCATCCTGTGCACGGGGTACAGCGATCTGGTGACTGCAGAGTCGGCCCTGGCCCTCGGCATCAAGGCTTTTGTGATCAAGCCCCTGAACCGGCTTGCCCTTGCGGAAACGATCCGCAAGGTTCTGGGCAAGAGCGCAGCATAGTTGAGGTGGGCATGCTCCCCTTGCTCTGCGTTCTGTCAAAGCGTTCTTTGTCTATGGAAGAGAACATTTTTCTCTGCCGATATGTTCTCGCAGCAGCAGATTTTTAAAAATTCCGTTATGCCGGCACCTCACGGTTTATTGCTGCAAACCGTATGATGCTTTTTTAAAAATGGAGAAGGCGTTTACGGATCATGTTCGGGAGGCCTGGCGTTCTCTGCCGCGCCAGTGTGCTTTGCAGCAAACCCTTCTTGACGAAGCACGTCAAAAGGATTAAAAATCAGTTTCCGGCATCTTTTTATTTTTTTACGCAGGTACGAGAGCTACAGCCATGCTGAACAATATGAAACTATCGACAAAGCTGATCGGCGGGTTCGGGATAATTTTCTTTTTTTTATTGTCCATAACCGCCGTGATGTTCAATGCCCTTAACAAAACGACGGATGCGTTCGAGATATTCATGGAGGAGGACTTTGGCATTGCCAGTGCTGCCCTGAAACTGGAGACGCTGCTGCAGCAATGCCGCAGTGCTGAAAGGGATTATCTGGAGAGCCCGGACAAGAAGTATATTCGGAAGCATACGGCAATCATAAACGCCTTGTATGATGCCAGCCGGGCAATCGCTGACCTCAGCGACCGCTCGTTACATTATGAGATGAAAGAAAAAGTGCAGGCCATCCCCCCTCGTGTGGAAGACTATAAAAAACGTTTTGATGAAGCCGTAAAAATGAACGAACAGGGCCAGAGCGCTTCCGCAGGGACGGACAATCAGAACGCGCAGACTCTGACAGCCGCGCTTGATGAAGCGGCACAGCAGCTCGAGCTTGCGGTGCAGGCAGTATCAAGGACTGTAAATAAAGGGGGTTTGCAAAAAAAAGCTGCTGCAAAAGCGGCGGTAAAACAGTATGAAACTACGGCAATAGCGCTGGTTTTTATCGCGCTGGTGGCGGCAATCGGCATTGCCGTATTAATAATTGCAGGTGTTTTAAACCAGCTGGGCGAGGACCCCAGAACTATTGCCGGCATAGCCAACCGCATGGCCGCAGGTGATCTCGGCCTTGGCTTTTACTCAAATGTTAAAGAGGTAAAAGGCGTTTTGCTGGCGATGCAGAAAATGGTTGATCGACTGAAGGCGACAGCGGATATTGCAGGGGAAATCGCCCGGGGAAATCTTGCGGTAACCGTCGCCAAAATGTCCGACCGCGACACTCTGGGCGCTGCCCTTGAAACCATGGTTGATAAGCTGAGCGCTACGATGGCGCAGATATATATTGCGGCGGATAATGTAGCCGGGGGCGCCTGGCAGATGAGCTCGACAAGCCATGCTTTGAGCCAGGGCGCAACCGAGCAGGCAAGCTCGCTTGAGCAGATAGTAAGTTCCATGAATGAGATCGCTGCACAGGCCAGGCACAACGCTGAGAACGCAACCGGAGCTGAAAAACTTACCGCTGATACAAAAACGCTTGCCGAAAAGGTTAACCTGCAGATGGACCGCATGGTTGAAGCCATAAAGGAAATCAATGCATCAAGCAGGAGTATTTTGAGTATCATCAAGGTCATTGATGAAGTGGCTTTTCAGACGAACATACTGGCTTTGAATGCGGCAGTTGAGGCAGCGCGCGCCGGCCGGCACGGCAAGGGGTTTGCCGTGGTTGCCGACGAAGTGCGGCGCCTTGCCTTGCGAAGCGCCAGGGCTGCCAGAGAGACGGCGGAACTGATTGAGGGGTCTGTCAAGAAGGTGGACGACGGCACGGAGATGGCCGGCATGACGGCTGAAGCGCTGAAGGAGATCGTTGCCGCGGCAGGAAAGATAACTGATCTGGTTGCCGAGATTGCAGCGGCGTCCAACGACCAGGCACAGGGCGTAGCGCAGATCAGCGCAGGGCTTGATCAGGTAGACCGGGTGACGCAGCAAAATGCGGCGCATGCCGAGGAGAGCGCATCGTCTGCTCAGGATCTGTCAAATCAGTCGAAGATGCTGCAGCGGCAGGTGTCTGCATTCAAGCTTGGGGAAGGCAGCATCCGCCGTTCGGCTGAGTCCCTGCAGGCGGGAGAGAAGCAGCGGGCGCTACGGCAGGGGCAGGCACCAGGCCCCCCCCGCTGCTGATTCGGCACAGCGCTCTTAATCGGAGCCGTCAGGAAAAGCTTCTCGCAGTGTGCCGCCCCGGGGGTACATGCTGCGGCAGCCTTCATCCAGCCTGAAAAAAATAATTTTCGTTTAACCCTTCACGGATCGTTGAAAAAAACCTCTCTCAGCGCACCTTTCCGGCCGGCACAGTTCGTGACAGGCGGCATCCGGCCTGTGAGCCATTTGCTTTGACAAACAACCACGTGCGCCCTATAGTGTTTTCGCTTCAGGAGATAAAAAGGGCCCCCACGGTAATTTTTAAATATATACAATGTCTCAAGAAACCAAACACATAGCGCTTCGGCTGGCTCTTACCGTGCAGCCCTGGCTGTTTGATCATCTCTTTGAAGGCACGGCCATACTTCCCGCTGTTGAAATGCTGCAGCACATGGCCCGCGCAGTGCAGTCGTATCTTCCCTCTGACGGTGCAACCTCCATGCACCAGGCATCCTTTGATCGTTTCCTTCGCATAGAACCCGCATGCACTGTCATTGATGCCTGCTGCAACCTGGTCATGAAAGAAAACGGCAGTATCCGTGTAACGCTGACAACCGCTTCAAAAGCCGGCAGCGCCGCGGTTTTGAGAATTAAAGAGCATGCAACCGTCTGTTTTTCCGCAACTGCTGTGCCCGTCACCCAGCCTTCGGCCGGAGCGCTTGCCGCATATCATATCCCCGGTTTTGAAATTCCGGTACGCCGGCTCTACGGCGAACTTGTTCCCTTCGGCCCGGCATTTCAGTCTGTGCAGGACAGGGTGACGCTTACAGAAAGCGCGGCTGTTGCCCGCGTCTACGCTCTGGATCATCCCGGCGCATTCGGCCCTTTGGGCTCTCCATTTCCGCTTGATGGCAGCCTGCATGCGGCCTGCGCCTGGGCGCAGCGCTACTGCGGTATTGTCGCCTTTCCGGTGGGGTTTGCTGAACGGGTGATTGTCCAGCCGATTGCGCCCGGTGAAACAGCCCTTTGCACGGTCATACCGGTATGCGTGCATGAAGGGGCTGTCCGGTTTGATATCTGGCTGCATGATCAGGACGGCAGACTTCGGGAAATGGTCAGAGGGGTAGCAATGAAGGATGTTTCCGGCGGCCGCATGATGCCTCCGGCATGGGTGCGCAGCGAATTGCCAGTGCGGCTGGCGTGATAGAGCCCTAAGGGCTGGCCCCTCGCGGGTTGATACCCTTCCAGCCAGGGAATGAATCTGAACCCGGCAAAAAATCTATACCTTGAAACGGATGTTCAGGATATCGCCCTCTTCGACTATATAGTCCTTGCCCTTGAGGTAAAGCTTGCCCGCGGCCTTGAGGCCAGCCTCGTTTTTGTGTGCCATGAGCTCGTCCGTATTTGAATACCTCTGCGCGGATGAAGCCCCGCTGCAGGTCTGAGTGAATCGCCCCTGCCGCCTCGGGCGCTGTTGCGTTTCTGCGGATGAGCCACTGCCGAACCTCGTCTTCGCCGACGGTGAAAAACGACATGAGCCCCAGGGCCTTCAGGCACAGACGCGTGAGCTGCCCCAGGGCCGGCTCTTCGATGCCGAGGTCTTTTAAGAACTCCCTGCGCTCGGCCTCGGATTCAAGGGCGGCGATTTCGGCCTCCATTTTGGCCGACACCTGCATGACCTCCATTTTTTCAGCATCGCAGCAGGCGCGCAGCCTTTCGATAATGGCCATGTCAGCCAAGCGCATCATCTGCGACATTGAGCACGATGATCATCTGCTTGAGCGTGATGAAGGGATAGCTGCGGATCAGCATGTCCTCGTCGTGGCTGAGCGCAAGCAGCCGCAGGGGCTGCTCTTTTTCCAAATGCTCCCGGAAGCGCACGAGCATAGCATGCTCTTTCTGCTGCTTTTCGTCCTTCTGCTTTTTCATCTGCGCTTCGAGCCGTTCAAGCCGCTTTTCAATGAACAAAAGATCATGCAGGATAAGCTCGCTCCCGACCATAGCAATGTCGCGCACGGGGTCGATGGAGCCGTCCACATGGTAGATGGCCTCATCCTCAAAAGCGCGCACCACATGGCAGACGGCATCGACATCGGCAATATCCTTGAAGATATCGCCCCGGGCGATGGACTCTTTTTCAAGTTTGGGCAGCAGCTCTATGTCTATCTTGGCGCGCATCTGCTTTTTTGGTTTATACATCTGCACAAGCTTTTCAAAACGCTGATCGATAATATCAGCAACTCCCATGGCGGGCTTTTTCTGATCGCTGTGCTCGGTGAACACATGACCCGTAAGAATTTGAAACAATGTTTTTTTGCCGGTCTGGGGCAGGCCGATAATGCCGATTTTCATGAAAAAATCCTCGAAATATTTAAAAAAGTTTTTAAGGCAGACACGCAGGTCTGCCCCTGCAGAATTTTTATTAATGTTGAATTTTGAATCCGGAATCTTGAATCTCTTTACTCCGGCATCATGACTCCGAACTACTTAACCTGCGCCGCAAGCGGCAGATAATCAACCAGCACATGGGCCGCCTCGGTCAGCACCGGGTCTTTGTCGATGCCGGGCTCGGCAGTCTGATTATCGGTTGCGGTGGCATTGTCCATGTCGGTAGCATTGTCCGGCAGCTTATCAAGCAGCGGCAGCTTTTTTGCCGCCCGGCGCTTGTTTTCATGATCAAGGCGCCACTGTTTTTCCTGCGCATCCTCCTTGCGGCGGACTTCTTCGGAAAGAGAGGCCACCGTCTTGTCGCTGACCGCCCGGATATGGTCGGCCAGTTCCTTCAGATAAATATAGTCGGGATTTTGCGCGGCCCGCAGCTCATGGCTCTGGTTGAGCTTCACAATCGCCTTGCCTGGATCCGGCCAGGCCTTGTAGCCTGCCGCCTGGATTTTATCCCAGACAAGCGCGTCGGGAAGGGCGCTTTCTCCAATTTTGTTCTTGTCATAGATGCTCGGGCAGGTGATGTCGGGCGATACGCCCTTGTGCTGCGTGCTGTCACCTGTTATGCGGTAAAATTTGGCCTGCGTCACCTTCAGCTGCCCTTTGTTCAGCGGCAGCAGGGCCTGCACCGTGCCCTTGCCGAAGGTCTGGTCGCCCATGATGATAGCGCGGTGGTAATCCTGCATGGCGCCCACAAGGATTTCAGAGGCGGAGGCGCTTGTGCGGCCCACCAGCACCACCAGCGGCCCGGCATAGGCAAGGCCCTGTTCAGGGTCGGTCAGGACGGAAACTTTGTCGCGGGAGTCTTTTACCTGCACGATGGGGCCTTTGTCGATGAACAGCCCCGACACGGCAATGGCCTCATTGAGCGCCCCGCCGCCATTGTCCCGCAGGTCAAGCACAATGCCGCTGACTTTTTCCTGCACAAGCTCGTTTAAAAGCCGGCGCACGTCGGCGGCCGTGCTGCGCAAAGCGCCCGTGCGTGCCTGATCGCCCTTGAAGTCATGATAAAAGGTGGGAACGTCGATCACCCCGACTTTGCAGGTCTTGTCGCCTCTTTCGATGGGGATGATTTTTTTCTTGGCAGCCTGCTCTTCGAGCTTGACCGTATCGCGAACGATGCTGATGATTTTGCTCTGATGCTCATCGGCGGCATGCGCCGGAACGACCTCAAGCCGCACCACGGTTTGCTTGGTCCCGCGAATGAGCTGCACGACATCGTCGATGCGCCACCCGACAACATTGACGATTTCGCCGTCGGCGCCCTGTCCCACGCCGATGATGCGATCGGCCGGCTTGAGCTGCCCGGCCTTGTCTGCGGGCCCGCCCTTCACAAGGCTCACGACCTTGGTGTACTCGTTTTCATTCTGCAGGACGGCCCCTATTCCTTCAAGAGACAGGCTCATGGAAATATTGAAATTATCCGACACGCGGGGCGGCAGATATTCCGTATGCGGATCATAGCAGCGGGCATAGGAGTTCATGAAAATCTGCACGACATCTTCGGGCTTTATCTGCTTTATCTGGTTGAGCTGATTGCGGTACCGCTTGAGCAGAACGTCGCGCGCCTGATCGGTCGTTTTGCCTGCAAGCTTGAGATTCAAAAGAGACGCCTTGACGCGCCGGCGCCACAGGTCCGTCAGCTCGGCGGCATCTGCAGGCCAGGGGGCATTTTTGCGTTCGGTCTCAATCTTTTCATCAATGTCGAAATTGAGGGACTGGATCTTGTTCTCGAGCAGGTCGATGCAGTAGAGGAGCTGCTCGGTAAAGCGCTCCTGATAGCGGTTATAGATTATAAATGCCGGCTTGAGGTCGCCCGAGCCGAGTGCTTCGTCAAGCGCGGAGCGGTAGCGCTCAAAATCCTGTATATCCTGTGCAATAAATGAGCTGCGCGTCGGGTCGACATCGGCCAGATACCGGTCGAATACGGCGCTGGAAAAACGGTCATCCAGCTCATGGCGGACATAGTGCGTCTGGCCGACCTCCTTAACAACCTCCAGGGCTGTCAGCGACAGCTCTTTTGTGGGCTCAAGAGACCCGGAATAATCTGTTGCCCGTACTGCGCCCTGCTGCGTGCAGCCCAGAAACAGCCCGTTGACAATGATGCTCCACAGGAAAACGGAGTGTGCGAATTGTTTCTTAATCACTGCATGATTCATATAAATTCCCTATAAACCAAATATTTTTTTGCAGGTATATCATATTGCCGCCTGAAGATAAATTAATATTAAACCGGAGGGGATATCCAGTATGGCGAAGACGCCAAAACATACCTGTTCAAGCTGATTGAATTTTTATTGTAGTTGATAAAACAGGATCCGGGGTTTCAGGAGCATTGAAGACTGGTAATAAAAATGCCAATTTTGACCTCGGGCACGGTGACCTGCGGTTTAAAGAGCGCTGGCAATAGTGGGGGATAAGCCGCCGATTATATTGTTTAAACCTATAGATTAACCGGCAGCCGGGGCAATGCTACTGATTCGAATGGCTGATGTACTTATTTATCAGGACTGTTCTCCGTGTGCGGGGCCGCAGGGGCGGCCCCGGTGAAAAAATCACTGGCCGAGGATAGAGCCATACACCTGCTGCAGCACTTCGCGGCAGCTCCGGAGCTTTCCGGGTCAATATCCTGCAGCACCTGCTGCTGGGTTGCAAGGGCTACTGGCTTTAAAGCCGCCAGCAAAGCCGTGCCCTGCGCCGTGATGGCCAGCAGCTTTTGCCGCCGGTCGTCGCTGGCTGACTCACGGCTGATAAGGCCTTTTTTTCAAGGCCCGCTGCAAGCCGGGCTATGGTGGTTTTGTCCAGATAGGCCAGTTCGGCAAGCTGCTGCTGCGACTGGCCGCCGGCATTGCGGATATTTATGAGCAGGGTCCACTGCTCGACGGTAATCTCGCAGCCTGCCTGCCGGAATTTTTTCTGCAGCATATTGAGCATGGCACGGGACGTGCGCCCGAGCATATGCCCGAAACTGCCGTCGTGTTCAAAAATATGCATTAACGAAACGCCCATAAAAGCGTCTGCATAATTGGTTGTATATGCAACGTTATTAACGGAAAAACAGTTCTCTGTCAAGACAGTGATGAATTTTTTATTCACGCTCTATTGCATGATTAGAGCATTTTTCAAAATAGTATAGCCCCTTTGCGCACAGGTGAGCTTTTGGTGAAGGCAGACCGTGCGGTTCGAGCGATAGCTTTTCCATTAGTGCCTGTTGCTTTTGCGAGAATAGAGCACGGGCAAACGAATCAAAAGCTCATCGGCTGTGCGCATGATTACAACAAAAAGAAAAATGCTCTAGCCCGTTCGTGGTGAGCTTGTCGAACCAGGAAAGGGCTAAAATGCCCTTCGACAGGCTAAGGGCGAACGGAGATAGCGTTTTCGTTTTCGGAAGCTGGTTTTTTATGAAGGCTACAGTATTTAGAAAAATGCTCTATCCTTTGTTAAGGGCACTGAATTATGCGCTGAGCCCACAGGCAGCCGCCGCAGGAGGGGAAGGTGTTGCCGAAGCAGTCTTCTTTGTTGTCTTTGGAGAGATTGCACCCGCCACAGAAAACGCAGGGTGAAAAATCAAAGGCCTGGAGCTTTTCCCGCAGCCGCACATAATCCTGAGACCGCCAGATATCCTTTAGAGGCTGATTGGCCAGGCAGCCCATCACACAGCGCTGCATGAACCGCTCGCGGTCATTGAGAAAGCTCACATGGCTGTGCATGAGGGGGATGCAGGGGCAGACGCTTCCGTCCCAGGCAAGGGCGCAGGATCCCCGTTCGATAAACGGGCAGGCCCGCAGCTGCGTAGCTCCGCCGCCGGGGTTCTGCGCATTCAGCGTGCGCATGACCTGCCGCAAAACGCCGCCGGTGGCATCATTGATATCCATAGCGGGAACATACAGATGCGGCGACAGCGGAGACGGGTCGGCACTGTCGGCGGCAAGCGCATCGGCATACAGCAGTTCGTCGCGCATCTCGGGGGCATAGGGCATAATATTGGTGATCATGAACCGGTCCGCCCCCAAACGCCTGCCGATACGGAGCACCTCGGGCAGTTCGGCGATATTACGCCGCATGGCGACAAAAACAATGCCGATATGGGGACTCGGGCCCGGGCGCAGATCACGGAAGCGGGAAACATTTTCCAGGACGCTCGGAAGCGCCGCGCCCAGGCGCACATCGGCATAGCTTTCAGGATGGGCGCCGTCAATGGACACCCACAGCACCTCAAGCCCGGCTTCGATGAGTCCAGCCGCAATAGCCTGATTCAGGAGCATGCCGTTGGTGATCAGCTCAACGTGCGGGCTCACCGAGCAAGCCTGACTGACCATGCCGAGAATGTCGGGATGCGCCAGCGGTTCCCCGAGCCCGCCAAAGAATACCGATGCCCCGCTCCCCATATCCCGCAGCCCCTGCAGGGCAGCCGAAAATATTTCCCCGGTCATCTGCCCGAGCGTTTCATCCCAGGTGTTGCGGATGCAGGTGCGGCAGGAGAGATTGCACCGGTTGGTGGGCTCGATATAGAGCCGTGCAAGCCGGGCTGCCGGGCGGCCCAGGAGCAGGCCGTCGCGAAATTCGGTAGCAGGCACGCTGCTGCCCGGAGCAAGCCCGAAATGATCAGCAAGCTCTCTGGGAATAATGAGCCTGCCCTGATCATCGACTAGAATGTCGTTGCAGCGTCTGGGTTTCATGTGTCTCACAAGCTGAAGGGTTGTTGTACTGCTCACCCCCGGCGGCGTGATTGCAGCTTAGAGCTTAGAAATACCACAAAAAGCCAGTCAAGTTGAGTAGAATATTTCCGGTTTTCCGGCAAAGTTCAAAAGATGGCGGCTGAAACGACAGCCGCTGCGGCACCGCTCCGGGAACCCTTTAGCAAAGCTGCAACAACAAAATACGACTGGCAAACTGGAGCGATTCGGTTTACTGCGCTATCAAAACGCGGTGCATCGACTATGTCTAAGGCAGGGCTTCTTTCGGACATAGCCTTTCGGCTGTCTCGCACCGACTTGACATTTCAGGCGCTTGCAGCTCGGCGTATTGATTAGGAAGCAGTTGAATATGCTGATTAATAATAAAGTCAACGGAAAAGATACTAAGCTGCTTTGAGTTTATACGCTATGAAAAAAAATTCGGTTTTCTTTTCAAAATGTGTATGCGAAAAAGTTGACTTTTAAAAAATTTCATATTAATAAGAAGACGTTTTTTTACTGCATACATTCAATACAAAAGATTTTTACCAGTTCCCCATTCCGGGTGAGCCGAGAAAGCCGGATCAGGTATCTGGACCGCGATGTTTGCGACGGAAGTATGAAGGGAGAGAGTTGCGGCTCTTCAGGCTTTTTTTATTCAAAAAACACTCAGCTGTCAAAAGTTGCCTCCAGACTGAAGCGGAATTTATAAAAAAAAGGAATTAAAAAACTTTCGTTGCGCCTGCTCATAGTTGAAGCAACAACATTATTAAATGGAGGCCCTTAATATGGAAGCATGGAGCGGTAAAATTTTACGGGTGGATTTAACTGCGCGGGAATTTGCGTTTGAAGATATCGACCCGGAAATAGAAAAAGACTATATCGGCGGCAGAGGCGTTGGAACAAAAATCTACTGCGACGAGGTTGATGCCGACATTGATCCCCTGAGCCCTGAAAACAAGCTGATCTTCATGACCGGCCCCCTGACCGGCACAGGCGCACCATGCAGCGCCCGCTACATGGTCATTACCAAGTCGCCCCTCACCGGCGCCATTGCCTGCTCGAATTCCGGCGGGTACTTTCCCGCCGAGCTGCGGTTTGCCGGCATCGACGGCATCATTTTCGAGGGCAGGGCAGACGAGCCCGTGTATCTCTGGATCAATGACGACGAGATCGAAATCCGCACGGCAGATCATCTGTGGGGCAAGACCACGCATGAAACCGAAGATCTGATACGGGCGGAGATTTCAGACCCCTGGCTTGCAAAGGAAATTCATATTGCCTCCATCGGCCCGGCGGGCGAAAATCTCGGCAAACTCGCCTGCATTATGAATGACAAGCACCGCGCAGCAGGCCGCTCGGGCGTGGGCGCTGTCATGGGCTCAAAGAACCTGAAGGCGGTTGTGGTTAAAGGATCAAAGGGCATTGGAAAAATAAACCGCGACGCTTTCAAGAAATCCGTGCGCACTGCCATGGATAAGCTGAAGGCCGGACCGGTTACCTCCCAGGGCCTTCCCAAATACGGCACGGCGATTCTTGTGAACATTATCAATGAGTGCGGCATCCTGCCCACCAACAATTTCCAGACAGGCACATTTGCCACAGCGGGCAAAATCAGCGGCGAAACCATTGCCGAGACAACCCTTACCCGCAACAAAGGCTGCTTTGCCTGCACCATCGGCTGCGGCAGAGCCACCAAAATTGATGACCCGAAATATCAGGGCCACGGCGAAGGCCCTGAGTATGAAACCGTTGAGCTCATGGGCGCAGACTGCGGCATTGATAATCTCGCGGCCATCACCAAGGCAAACTATATCTGCAATGAGCTCGGCATGGACACGATATCGGCGGCCTGCACGGTTGCCACTGCCATGGAGCTCTATGAAAAGGGCTATATGCCGAAAGAGGATGCGGGCATGGATTTAAGCTTCGGCAATGCCGATGCCCTGGTTAAGCTCATTGAGCAGATGGGCCGCAGAGAAGGCCTGGGCGCAGTAGCGGCAGACGGCGGCTATGTGCTGGCGGAAAAATACGGCCACACCGAGCTGTTCATGGGCGTTAAAAAACAGGAAATACCGGCCTATGATCCGCGCGGGGTGCAGGGCATGGGCCTTACCTATGCAACGTCTAACCGCGGGGCCTGCCATGTGCGCGGCTACCTGATTGCCAATGAAGTGCTCGGCGTGCATGCGAAAATGGATCCACACACAACCAAGGACAAGCCCGCGACAGTGAAATTTTTTCAGGAGCTTACCGCGGTTGTCGATTCAGCGGGCCTGTGCCTTTTTGTAACTCTGACCCCGAACATGGGCTATGAGGACATGCGCGACATGCTCAATGCCGTGACCGGTTTTAATTACACCACGGAAGAGGTCATACGGGCCGGCGAGCGCATCTGGAACCTTGAGCGGCAGTTCAACCTCAGGGCGGGCTTTACAAAAGCCGATGACACGCTGCCCGAGCGCCTTCTGAAAGAACCGTTGCTGGAAGGCGGGGCCAAGGGCCTTGTGTGCGAGCTTGATGTCATGCTGCCCGAGTATTACCAGCTGCGCGGGTGGGATGAAAACGGCATTCCCACAAGCGAAAAGATTGCCGAACTCGGCCTTGCATAATGCTCGGGCAAACTTTTCCGGAAAAGCGCTGAGCCATGAACATAGAAGTTCGGACATTTATAAACTTTAAGAGCTATATGCCGCCGGATGCAAAAGACGGCAAGGCAGTTCTTGCCATACAAGACGGGGCAACATTTTCTGATTTACTGAAAGTTCTGGGCATACCAATGGAAGAGCCCAGGATTGTGGTGCTCAACGGCGTTTCCCAGGGTACAACTCCCGAGGTCAATACGCGCGTTTTACAGGAAGGCGATATTGTTGCCATTTTCCCCCCTATCGGGGGGGGGTGAGATTTAGTATATTTGGTGTTATAATAAAACAACTTAAGGGCATCAACGGGGTATACTATGAAAAAAATCAAGATCGACCAGCAGAAATGCACCGGCTGCCGGAACTGCGAGACCGCCTGCTCCCTGAATCATAACGAGGATACGGTCAATCCGCAGAAGTCAAGAATCAGGGTATACATGGAAGAGGAAAAGGACATCTACTATCCTCTCATCGCAGGCCCTTTCACTGAAGCCGAGTGCACGTCAAAGCTCATTGTCAACATCGACGGCAAGGACCATGACGAATGCACCCTGTGCAGGGCTTCATGCCCGGGCAGGCCATGGTTCAAGGAGCCCGACACGCAGGTCGCCCTGAAATGCGATTTCTGCGGTGATCCGCCCGATCCGCAGTGCGTGCTGGCATGCACCAGCGGCGCTTTGACCCTTATTGAAGTGTGATTGCATTGTTGCTCTTTTCTTGTGCTGCAGCTGCAAGACCACGGGCAAGCTCACGCAGGGAAAATACTTTAATCTTTAGACCGGGAAACGGCAAAAGTTTTTTGCCGGTGCTTCTGGAGGTTTAATCACGGTGTCCAGTCAGTCCGGATGCGGTTGCTGCCCACAGCCCGCTCTACCTATGTCTGATCAGAATCTGAATTGCGTTGGAACTGCCAGTTCAGCTGTAATAAAAGACGATGGACCCAAAGTCGGGTCCGTGCTTGTTGTCGGCGGCGGCGTCGGCGGCATTCAGGCAGCCCTTGACCTTGCCGAGTCAGGCTACTTTGTCTATCTGGCCGAAGAGACCCCTGCCATCGGCGGGGTCATGGCGCGCCTTGATAAGACCTTCCCCACCAATGACTGCTCCATGTGCATTCTGTCTCCCAAGCTCGTGGAGTGCGGCAGGCATTTAAATATCAAAATCATACCCTACTCTGAAATTCAGAGCGTTGACGGCAGGCCCGGCAATTTTTCAGTAAAGATAAAACGGCATGCAAGCTTTGTCGATTCTGTAAAATGCACGGGCTGCAGCGAGTGCGCCCAGGCCTGCCCGGTTGAGGTTCCCAATGAGTTTGAAGAAGGCCTCACCAACAGAAAAGCCATTTACCGGCCCTACCCCCAGGCAGTGCCCGAATGTTTTCACCATTGATAAAATAGCAAAAGCGCCCTGCCGCGACGGCTGCCCCGCAGGCATCAATGTGCAGGGCTATGTCGCCCTGATAGGGCGGGAAAAATACCGGGAAGCACTCGATCTTATACGGGAAAACCTGCCCCTTCCCGGCGTGATCGGCAGAGTATGCCCGCACCCCTGCGAAACCGTCTGCAACCGCACAAAAATTGATGAGCCCCTTTCCATCTGCAGCCTGAAGCGCTATGCCGCAGACCAGGCAGGCTCTGAATTTGTAGCGCCCGCGATTGAAAAGCGGGAAGAGAAAGTCGCGATTATCGGCTCGGGCCCGGCTGGACTTACCTGCGCATACTTTCTTGCCCTCAAGGGCTTTAGCGTCACCATATTTGAAGCCCTTCCTGTTGCCGGCGGCATGCTGCGCGTGGGCATTCCCGACTACCGCCTGCCTCCGCCCGTCATCGAGTCTGAAATCGATATCATTAAAAAACTTGGCGTTGAGATAAAGACGAATACTCCGGTAAGCAAAGGCTCAATCGATACTCTTTTATCCGATGGCTATAAAGCCGTTTTCATAGCGGCAGGCAGTCACCGGAGCATGCCTCTTGACATACCGGGCGAGGATGCGAAGGGCGTTATTCCCGGCGTTGAATTTTTGCGCACGGTGAGCCTGGGCAAAAAAGTTGCAGTCGGCAAAAAGGTCGCCATTATCGGCGGCGGCGATGTGGCCATTGATGCTGCGCGCACATCACTGCGCATGGGCGCCGAACAGGTTTCAATCATCTACCGCCGCTCCCGCAGGGAAATGCCCGCAAGCGCCGATGAGATTGAAAGCGCCCTGTATGAAGGCATAGCCATTGAATATCTGGCAGCCCCGGTGCGGGTTGTGGCTGAAAACAATACGGTGAAGGGGCTTGCCTGCGTGCGCATGAAGCTCGGGAGCCCCGACATGAGCGGCCGCAGAAGGCCCGTGCCGATCGAAGGCTCGGAATTTATCCTTGATGTCGACACGATCATCCCTGCCATCGGGCAGTTAAGCGATCTTTCATTCCTGTCTGATGCCGAAGAGGTGAAATGCTCCAAGCATGACCGCATCATTGCAGATTCGGTAACCCTTGCAACAAGCCGGACAGGCGTATTTGCCGGCGGCGACTGCGTGTCCGGGCCCTGGATCGCGATCGAGGCGGTTGCGGCAGGCAAGCGCGCAGCCATATCAATTGAGCGGTTTTTAAACGGGCAGGATCTCAAGGCAGGCCGTGAAAAACCTCCGGCGGTGAAGCCGTCTCCCGAGCTTGAAGACCGGTTTATGCACAAGCCCAAGGCTCCGCGCCAGAAAATGGCGCATATTCCCAACGACAAAAGGAAGGGCAATTTCAGCGAGGTGGAGCTTGGCTTCACGCGTGAAGAAGCTCTCAAAGAAGCAGAGCGCTGCCTGAACTGCGGCATTTGTTCAGAGTGCATGCAGTGCGTGGCAGCCTGCAAGGCAGGCGCCATAGACCACAGCTGTACCGAAAAGATAGATGAGATCAATGTGGGCTCGGTCATACTCAGCCCGGGCTTTGATGAATTCAGGACCGATGCCGAGTATCTGAGCCAGAGCGGCTACACAAGCCTTATCTCGCAGTACGGCTACAGCAAATACCCCAATGTCCTCACCAGCATCGAGTTTGAGCGAATACTGTCAGCCTCCGGCCCGTATGAGGGGCATCTCTTGCGGCCTTCAGACAAAAAGCCGCCTAAAAAAATCGCCTGGATACAGTGCATCGGCTCCCGCGACGAAGCCTGCGACAGCGGCTACTGCTCATCGGTGTGCTGCATGTATGCCATCAAAGAGGCGGTCATTGCAAAAGAGCACAGCCCGACCCCACTGGACGTGACCATTTTCTACATGGACATGCGCACCTACGGCAAGGACTTTGACAAGTATTATGAGCGCGCCCGGGATGAGCACGGCATACATTTTGTACGCTCCAAGGTCTACGGTATCAGCGAGCCGAACGGCAATGGCAACCTTGCAGTCCGGTATGCCGAAGAAGGCGGCGCTGTGCGCACGGATGAATTCGACATGGTCACCCTGTCGGTTGGCTTGAAGCCGCGCAAAACCGCTGTTGAGCTTGCCGGCCGGCTCGGCATTGATCTTAATCACTATAATTTCTGCAAGACCGACGGCTTTACGCCCGTCAACACATCACGCGATGGCATTTATGTATGCGGCGCTTTTCAGGGGCCAAAAGACATTCCTGAAACCGTCATGCAGGCAAGCGGCGCAGCCGCGGCATCGGCAGCCCTTCTGTCTGAAGCCCGGGGAACCCTTGTGCAGAAAAAAGCCTTCCCCCCGGAAAAGATCATCACCGGCGATCCGCCCCGGATCGGGGTTTTTGTCTGCCACTGCGGCATCAATATCGGCGGGGTGGTGAATGTGGCCGAGGTGAAGAAGTACGCGGCAACGCTTCCCAATGTCGCGTATGTTGAAGAAAACATGTACACCTGCTCGCAGGACACGCAGGAAGCCATCAAGGAAAAAATCGAAAAGCACCGCCTGAACCGCGTGGTGGTTGCCTCATGCTCGCCGCGCACCCATGAGCCGCTTTTTCAGGAAACCATTCAGGAGCAGGGCCTTAATAAATATCTTTTTGAAATGGCCAATATCCGCGACCAATGCAGCTGGGTGCATCAGAAAGAGCCTGCAAATGCAACGCAGAAGGCAAAGGATCTCGTGCGCATGGCTGTCGCCAAGACGCGCCTTGCCCAGCCCCTGCAGCAGATATCGCTGAAAACCACGCCCGTAGCCCTTGTCATGGGCGGCGGCATCTCGGGCATGGTGAGCGCTCTGAACCTGGCTGATCAGGGCTTTGAGGTACATCTTGTGGAAAAGGGCATGACCCTTGGCGGCATGGCGAAAAAAATCCACTTCACCCTTGAAGGCGGCGATGTGCAGGCATATCTCAAGGAACTGATCGAGAAGGTGACGCATCACCCGAAGATTCAGGTTTACCTGCGCGCCGCTATTGCCGAAACCTCGGGCTATATAGGAAACTTTGTCACCAAAATAAGCTTCGGGACAAAAAAGGAAGTGAAAGAGGTGAAGCACGGCGCAGTGGTTATAGCAACCGGCGCAGACGAGGCAAAGACCGCCGACTTTCTGTATAAAAAGCACCGCGGCGTGGTGTCGCTTCTTGAGCTTGAAAGTGAAATTGCAAAGCAGAGTAAAAAGGTCAAGGACTGCCAGACCCTGGTCATGATTCAGTGCGCCGGATCCCGCGACAAGGACAGGCCCTATTGCAGCCGTGTCTGCTGCAGCGATGCTGTGAAGAATGCCCTGCTCCTTAAAGAGCTGAACCCGCAGATGCAGATCTATGTCCTGTACCGCGACATGCGGACCTATGGCCTCAAAGAGGATTTCTACCGCAAGGCCCGGCAGAAGGGCGTGCTTTTTATTCATTATGAAGCCGATACAAAGCCCGAGATCGTGCCGGTCAAGGACGGGGCAAAGGAAGTGCTGCGGGTGACGGTTCAGGAACCCCTGCTCGGGGAGAAAATCGTCATTGATGCTGATCTTGTGTCTCTTGCCCTTGGCGCCGAAGCGCCTGCTTTCAATAAAGAGCTGTCGCAGTATTTCAAGGTGCCTTTGAATCAGGACGGCTTTTTCCTTGAAGCCCATATGAAGCTGCGGCCTGTCGAGTTTGCGACCGACGGCGTTTTTATGTGCGGCCTTGCCCACAGCCCCAAATTCATCGAGGAAAGCATTGCACAGGCCCAGGCAGCTGCCTCGCGCGCAGGGGCCGTGCTTTCGCGGGAAATTGTCGAGCTGCCGGGCACCATCTCATTTGTCAACCCGAGCAGGTGCGCGGGCTGCGGCGTCTGCGTAAGCGTATGCCCGTTTAACGCAATTGCCATGGACACGGAAAAGAATATCGCACAGATTAACGACGCCCTGTGCAAGGGCTGCGGCGCATGCACAAGCTCCTGCAAGTCCGGGGCGATAAATCTGTACGGATTTACCAATACGCAGATTATGACCGTGCTGGATGCGCTGTAAGTAATTTTAAGAACGCAGTGACAGGTTTCAAACCTGTCATACAGCAAAAGGATTCCGGGCGAGCCGGAATGACAGTGTGTTTGATTGCGCCCCCCTTGTTTGTGCGGGGCGCTACTGAGGAACTGCAATGGAAGAAAATAAAGATACGCAGTGGCAGCCAAAGATCGTCACATTCCTGTGCAACTGGTGCAGCTATGCAGGGGCTGACCTTGCCGGCGTCTCCCGGCTGCAGTATCCGCCCAATACGCGCACCATCCGGGTTCCCTGCTCAGGCCGGGTAAATCCGCTGTTTATTCTGCGGGCTCTGGAGAACGGCGCCGACGGCGTGCTCGTGTCGGGCTGCCATCCCGGCGACTGCCATTACCTCAGCGGCAATTATGTAGCGCGCAGAAAGTTCGCCATTTTCAGCAGCCTGCTGGAGTATCTCGGTATTGAGAAAGGCCGGGTGCAGTATACCTGGGTGTCGGCTGCCGAGGCAGGCAGGTTTGCCGATATGATCACTCAGGTGACCGAAGATGTGCGCAAGCTCGGGCCTGCAAAAAAACTGGTTAAGCAGAAGGTTGAATAGATGGAACACCTGACAACCCAGATACGGGAAGTTGCAAAGAAGCTTTTTGAAGAGAACAAGGTTGACCTGATCATCGGTTTTGAGCAGGGCAGCCTGCCCCTGCGGGCAACCCCCTGCTTCATTCGCAGTGCTGAGGATACCAAGAGACTTGTCTGGAACAGCGGCTGCGGCAATAATCTGGCAGCCTATGTGCCTGACTACAGCACGGAAAGAATCGGCATTATCGTCAAGGGCTGCGACAGCCGCTCTGTGGTCGGGCTCATCAAAGAGCAGCAGATCGAGCGCGACCGGATCGTCATTATCGGCGTTGCCTGCACAGGCATGATCGATTGCAAACTGGTTGAAGAAAAGCTTGCAGGCCGGGAAGCTCTATCTGCTGAAGACGGCGCCGAGGATATTACCTTTAAGGGCCGCGGCTTTGAAGAGAAGGTGAAGAAGAGCGATCTTCTTGATGAAAGCTGCAGATTCTGCAAGCACCGGAACCCCGCTGTCTGCGATATCATGATCGGTGCTTCGGTTGAGGAAAACAAAGAAGGCGATGAGTTTTTAACCGTCACAGAGTTTGAAGCAAAAAGCGCTGAAGAGCGCTGGGAGTATTTTAGCCAGCAGAGCCAGAAATGCATCAGGTGCTATGCCTGCCGCAATGCCTGCCCCTTGTGCTATTGCAAGGAATGCTGCGTGGACAGCTCGCAGCCCCAGTGGTTCGGGAAATCAACAGCCCTGTCCGACACGCAGGTATTTCATATTATGCGCACTTTTCATACCGCGGGCCGCTGCGTTGACTGCGGCGCCTGCATGCGGGCATGCCCCATGGATGTTGACCTGCGGTTTTTAAACAAAAAGATCGATAAAGAGGTGCGCGAACTGTTTTCCTTTGAGGCCGGCATGAGCCTTGATGATGCTCCGCCGCTCAATACGTTTAAGGCCGATGATCCGCAGGAGTTTATAAAATAAAATTCTATTGGCATTGGCTGGTTGGATGCCAAACAAACGGTGCACAAAAGATATGAATCGTCACCCCGGCGCAAGCCGGGGTCCAGAGTAGGGGCACGATGCATCGTGCCCCTACATGAGAATCCTGGATACCGGCTTTCGCCGGTATGACAAAAATGAGAGCGGAACTAATAAGCGCAATGGAAATAAAGATACTCGACAAAAAAGATCTGCCCGCATTCGTAAGCGAACTGGCCTCCGGCTTTCAGGTGTTTGCTCCTGTCAGAAAAAAGGAAGGCGTCGTGTTTGCGGCTGTGGCATCAAGTGATGACATATGCTTTGATGCCGCCAATACCAAAAAAAGCGTCAAGGAGCATTTTCTCCCTCAGCGCGAGCAGCTTTTTGCCTACAAAGAAGAAGAGATACGCGAGCCGTCTTTTCCCGATACGCACATGGTGGTCCTGGGCGTCAGGCCCTGTGATGCCCGAAGCCTTGCGATTCTCGATAATGTATTCAACAGCAAAGACTACCCGGATCCCTATTATCTGAACAAGCGGGGCAACACCGTGGTTATCGCCATGGGCTGCACAGCACCTGAAAGCACCTGCTTTTGCACCTCCATCGGCGGCGACCCGTTTGCAACAGATGGCGCTGATGTGCTTATGATTGATACCGGAGAGGCATATGTGCTGCAGCCGGTGACTGAAAAGGGCAACGGCTTTCTTGCCGCCAGGAAAGCACTAACCCCCCCCGCTGACAGCCACGCGCAGGCACAAAAGAAAACTATGGAAGGCGGCCGCGCAGCTCTGAAACCACAGGTTCAGCCTGCGGAAGTAAAAAAGAAGCTGGATGAAAATTTTGAAAGCCCGATATGGGCGACTTTGCATGAAAAGTGCCTCGGCTGCGGCATATGCACATTTCTGTGCCCGACCTGTCACTGCTTTGATATGCTTGACGAGTCCATCGGCACGGCAGGCGAGCGCATCCGCATCTGGGATTCCTGCATGTTTCCCCTGTTTACCCTCCACGCCTCAGGGTCAAACCCGAGGCCCGGCGCCAAGGAGCGGGTGCGGCAGCGGGTCATGCATAAGTTTAAATATTTTGTCGACAATTTCGGCACGGCAGCCTGCACGGGCTGCGGCAGATGCATCAAGTGCTGCCCGGTCAATCTTGATATCCGGCAGGTGCTCAATCAGATACAGGATCAAAAATAGACAGCTATGAAGAATCCCTACATACCCGAGCAGGCGCGCATCGAGCGTATCGTCATTGAAACCGATGACAGAAACATCAAGTCCTTTGACCTTGCCCTGATTGATACGGACAGGGCCAAAAGCTTTCAGTTCGTGCCGGGCCAGTTTGCCGAGCTTTCCCTGACCGGAAAAGGCGAAGCGCCCTTCGGCATTGCCTCATCCCCGAGCGAGCAGGGCATGCTCAAATTCAGCATCAACAAGGCGGGCCTGTTCACTACGGCCCTGCACAATTTGGAAGAAGGGGCGCTTGTGGGCATTCGCGCCCCCCTGGGCAATTATTATCCGGTCAAAGAGCTTGAAGGCAAAAATGTGGTGATCGTAAGCGGCGGCTTTGCCTTTACAACGCTCCGGTCGCTGATCATCTATCTGCTGCAGGAGGATATCCGGCCGAAGTATAAGGATATTACCGTCATTTATGGCGCGCGGCGGCCGGGCATGCTTCTGTACCGCGATGAGCTTGAGGCCTGGGCCAAACGCTCAGATATTAACCTGCATATCACCGTTGATGCCCCGGCTGAGGGGTGGAGCGGTCTGGTTGGGTTTGTGCCCGCCATCACCAAAGAGGTGGCGCCGTCTGCAGACAATGCCGCTGCGCTGGTGTGCGGCCCGCCTGTCATGATAAAATATACGATTCCTGTTTTAAAGGAGCTGGGATTTTCACCCGAGCAGATCATACTCTCGCTTGAAATGCGCATGAAATGCGGCATCGGCATGTGCGGCCGCTGCAATATCGGCGGCAAATACGTGTGCAAGGACGGCCCGGTCTTTACGCTGGCGCAGTTAAACCAGATGCCTGATGAATACTAGAAAATTATTGGAATTTGGATTTTAGAGCATTTTTCAAAATAGTATAGCCATATACGCACAGGTCGAGCTTTTGGTGAGTGCAGCCCGTGCGGTTCGAGCGATTGGCTTTGCATCATTAGCTGGCTTCACTTTGCGAGAATTTAGCACGGGCAAACGAATCAAAAGTTCACCTGTGCGCACGGCTACAACAAAAAGAAAAATGCTCTAGATTTTGGACTTATAAATCCAAAATATCTCAACACGGAGGTAAAAGTTTTGGAAGCAATTGAAATAAACAAACTGAATCCTGACTTCAAGCATGAGGTTTCAGAGCATCCCGGCGGCGACGGCATCAAGGCGTGCTTTGCCTGCGGCGCCTGCACCGGCGGCTGCCCGGCATCGGAGGCTGACCCTGCCTATGATCCGCGCAAGATCATCCGGATGATACTGCTCGGGATGAAAGAAAAAGTGCTTTCCTCAGACCTCATCTGGCTGTGCAGCACGTGCTACTCCTGCTCCTTTCATTGCCCGCAGAATGTGCAGTTCGTGAAGGTCATGGGCGTGCTGCGCGACATGGCGGTGAAGGAAGGCTATGCGCTGCCCGGCTTTCTTAAAACCATGGAGTCCATCGACAAATTTTCGCAGACCGTGCGGCACAATATGGTCATGTCGATTGTTGATAAAAAGAAAGAGGATTTCAGCATTAACACCAAAGACCTTTTGAAACAGGTCGCAGACAGACTGTAAGGAACAGCTATGAGCGTACAGGCAAAAAACACAGGTGCAGTTATGGTGGTCGGGGGCGGCATTGCCGGCATTCAGGCATCCCTTGATCTGGCAGAGCTTGGCTATTTTGTCTATCTGGTGGAGCAGTCCTCGGCCATCGGAGGCACCATGGCCCAGCTGGACAAGACATTTCCAACGCTTGACTGCGCAATGTGAATTTTGTCTCCCAAACTCGTTGAGTCTGGAAGACATGCAAATATAAAGATCATATCCAATGCCCAGGTTGCGTCCATCGCGGGCGAGCCCGGAGCATTCAGGGTCAGTGTGCTCAAAAAGCCGCGGTACGTGGACGAGGAGAAGTGCACGGCCTGCGGCACCTGCACGTCATACTGCCCGGTTGAAATTCCCGATGAGTATAATGAGCGCCTGAGCAAAACCAAGGCACTCTATATTGCCTATCCGCAGGCAGTGCCTGCCTCATTTACCATCGACCCGAAGCACTGCCTTTTTCTGGTGAAAAAGGAATGCCGGCAGTGCGAGCAGGCCTGCAAGGACATTAAGGCAATCCAGCTCAACCAGAAGGACGAGACCATAGAGCTTGACGTTGGCGCACTGATTCTTGCGCCCGGCTTTGACGAGTTTGAAGCCCGAAAAAAGCAGGATTACGGCTATGGCGAGTTTGCCAATGTCGTCACGAGCATTGAGTTTGAAAGAATTCAGTCAGCCTCCGGCCCGTTTCAGGGCCATGTTGTGCGGCCCTCGGACAGCAAGCCCCCAAAAAAAATAGCCTTTCTCCAGTGCGTGGGCAGCCGCGACATGGCCACCAACAGCTACTGCTCCTCGGTCTGCTGCACCTATGCGATCAAGGAGGCGATCATTGCAAAAGAGCATGACCCTGACCTTGATGTCGCCATTTTCTATATGGACATACGAACGCAGGGCAAGGGCTTTGAAAGCTTTTTTGAACGGGCTAAAAATCAGTTCGGCATCCGATTCGTGCGCAGCAAACTGGCTGAGCTTGAAAAGGTTCCGGACACGGAAGATATGCTGCTGAAGTTTGTGACCGAAGAGGGCAGACATGAGCAGGAAGCCTTTGACCTTGTGGTGCTGTCGGTGGGACTTGAGCCCTCGCGCTCGTCAAAGGACCTTGCGGCCAGGCTCGGCATAAAGCTCAATAAAGAGGGCTTTTGCAGCACCGGGGAATTTTCTTCGACCAGCACAAGCCGCGAAGGCATTTTTGTGGCAGGCGCATTCCAGGCGCCCAAGGACATTCCCGAAAGCGTCATTCAGGCAAGCGGCTCGGTGGCCCTTGCGTCATGCCTTCTGTCTGATGTCCGGGGCACCATGGTGACAAAGCAGGAGTATGTTGCCGAGACTGATGTGTCTGCGGAAAAGCCCCGCATCGGCGTTTTCGTCTGCCACTGCGGCATCAACATTGCCGGCGTTGCCGATGTTGCTGCAGTCAAGCAGTATGCCGCAGGCGCTTCCCGATGTCGTGTACGCGGAGAATTCCCTGTATGCCTGCTCGCGTGACTGCCAGGAAAAAATAAAGCAGGTTATTAAAGAGCAGAACCTGAACCGCGTGGTGGTGGCGGCCTGCACGCCGCGCACGCATGAGCCCCTGTTTCAGGAAACATTGCGCGAGGCGGGCTTGAACCGCTGCCTGTTTGAAATGGCCAATATCCGCGACCACTGCACCTGGGTGCATGCCCATGAGCCGCAGGCTGCAACGCAGAAGGCAAAAGACCTCGTGCGCATGGGCGTTGCCAAGGCGCGGCTCCTGTCGGCAATGAAGGAAGAGACCATCGGCGTAGACCCGAAGGGTCTGGTGATCGGCGGCGGGCTTTCCGGCATGACAGCGGCCCTTGCCCTTGCAGACCAGGGCTTTGATTGTTACCTGGTTGAAAAGGAGCAGGAGCTTGGCGGCCATTTACGGGGTCTGTTCTCGACGCTGCATAAAAACGATCCCCAGAAGCTTCTGCACGAGACCGCTGAAAAAGTAAAAAATCATCCGCGCATAACCCTTTTTACCGGCACTGAAATAAGCAAAATCAAAGGCTATATCGGCAACTTTACCACAACGATCGGATCAAATGGCACAGCGCGCGAGCTTGCCCACGGCATAATTGTCGTGGCAACCGGCGCCGATGAATATCAGCCCGATGAATATCTCTACGGCCGGCATGACGGCGTTGTCACGCAGAAGCAGCTTGGCGCAAAACTTGCCGCCGAATCCTATGCGCTCTCCGATATCAAAGACGTGGTCATGATACAGTGCGTCGGCTCCCGCACGAAGCAGCACCCCTACTGCAGCAAGCTGTGCTGCAACACGGCAATAAAAAATGCCCTGAAGATAAAGGAGCTGAACCCGTCGGCCAATGTGTATATCCTCTATAAAGACATTCGCTCCTACGGGTTCAATGAAGAATTTTACACCGAGGCCCGCAGAAAAGGCGTCATGTTCATACGCTATGATGATGCGGCTAAGCCGGTTGTGCAGGAAGAGGACGGCAGCCTTACCGTATCGGTTCTTGACCCACTGCTGGGTGAGCAGATTATGCTGCGGCCGTCGCTTGTGGCTCTTGCCGCAGCGGTTGTGCCCGCGGCAATGACAAGATATCAAAGCTTTTGAAGGTGCCGCTCAATGCCGAAGGCTTTTTTCAGGAAGCCCATGTGAAGCTGCGGCCCGTTGACTTTGCAACCGACGGCGTATTTGTCTGCGGGCTTGCCCATTCGCCGAAATCAATGGATGAGGCTATCTCGCAGGCCCAGGCAGCGGCCGCTCGCGCAGCTATTCCGCTTGCTCGCGGCTATGTGCGGGTTGAGCCTGTTGTCAGCTCCGTGAATGAGGATGCGTGTTTCGGCTGCGGCATCTGCGAATACCTGTGCCCGTACGGCTCGATCACGGTACAGGCGACCGAAAGCGGCGACAAGGCCCGAACGATTTCCGCCTCCTGCAAAGGCTGCGGCGTCTGCGCTTCAAAATGCCCGCGCAAGGCTATCAGCATGGGCAGGTTCACCGATGAGCAGATTCTTTCGCAGATCAGCGCGCTGGTGGAGAAATAAATTCTAGTAGGGGCGCACCTGTGTGTGCGCCCTGGTTATGGGCAGACACACAGGTCTGCCCCTACCGGAACCCCGGTTTCAACTGGATGATTTATTAATTAGATACAGGGTCACAACATGAGCTTTGAACCGAAAATCCTTGGCATCCTGTGCAACTGGTGCGCCTACGCAGGAGGTGATCTGGCCGGTGTATCGCGGCTCCAGTATCCGCCCAATATGCGGGTGGTGCGCGTCATGTGCAGCGGCAGGGTTGAGCCCTCGTTCATAATGCAGGCGCTCATCGACGGCTGCGACGGCGTCTGGGTGGGTGGCTGACACCCGGGCGAATGTCATTACCAGTCTGGTAATTGCGAAGCAGTCAATATGATAAACGTTGTTAAAAGGATACTGCGCCATAGTGCAGTAAATCCTGAACGTGTGCTCCTTGAATGGGTGTCGGCTGCCGAGGCAGTGCGCTTTGCCGAGGTGGTCACATCCTTTACCGGTAAAATCCGTGAGCTTGGCCCATTGAGTGATGACGCGAAGCAGAACACCGAGGCCCAACAGCTTAAATTGCATGCTGCACTAAATGCCTCAAACAGCGAAAAGCTTCGCTGGGTTGCTGCCAAGCAGACCGAGTTCATGAAAGACGGCAACAGGTACGGTGAGGTTTTTACAGCTCATGAAACCGGCCGTTTTCTTGACGGCGTGATCATCGAGGAGATGATCATTCAGCAGATACTGCTGCTTCTGCAGCAGGAAGCCCTGTCAGTGGTGGAGATAGCCAAAAAGCTTGCGGTGACGCCGCAGTCAATATTTACCTATATAGTGAGTCTGGGGCGGAAAAAAATGGTCGAGGATTGCCCATATTCGCGACCGCGACCCCTTATACACATTGAGCAAACAGGCAGCTTAGCAGGATATAAAAATCGTGGCAGCAAAGAAAGTATTAGTCATAGGAAGCGACTCCGCAGGCCTTCAGTCCGCCCTGGAGCTTGCCAATGCCGGCAATGAGGTGTATCTGGTTGACCATTCACCCGGCATCGGCGGTGAAGGGCTCGGCGCAAGTCATGATGCCGGTTTTTCCTCTTCGCGCTGGCAGGAGGTAAAGAGCCATAAAAATATACGGCTTATCGGCAATGTTGCCTTTGATGATATCAAGAAAGACAATGGCGGCTTCAGGGTTAAGCTCAGAAAAACAGCCGCGCGCATCATCGAAGAAAAGTGCGACAGCTGCGGCGAGTGCATCAAGGTCTGCCCCGTGCACCTCTGGGACGACTGCAGCGCAGGCCTTGCCCTGCGCACCGGTATCGATTTTTTCAACACCGAAACAAAAGCATACAATCTCATTAAAGAGCGGCCGATCTGCGAGGAAACCTGCCCGGTGCATCTGGATGTGCGCGGCTATGTAGGACTGATTGCCGACGGCAGTTTCAAGGAAGCCTTCGAGCTGATCAGGCAGCGGATTATTTTTCCCGCAACACTGGGAAGGGTCTGTCCGCATCCATGCGAGGAAAAATGCAACCGGACCTATAAGGACAAGCCCCTGTGCATCAGAGACCTGAAGCGCTTTGCAGCAGACTTCGGTGATGAAGACGCCATTCCCAAAATCCATCCTAACGGCAAAAAAGTGGCCGTCATAGGCGCAGGGCCTGCAGGCCTTGCCTGCGCCTATGATCTGGCTTGCGCCGGCTACGGGGTCACGATCTTTGAAGCGCTTCCTGTTGCAGGCGGCATGCTTGCAGTTGGTATTCCAAAGTACCGCCTCCCGCGCGATATACTCAACCGGGAAATTGATTATGTGAAACAGCTGGGCGTTGAAATAAAAACCGGTGTGCGCATCGGCGCAGACATTGCTTTTGAGGATCTTTTCAAGCAGGGCTATCAGGCGGCCTTCATTGCCGTAGGGTCCCACAGGGATCAAAAGCTGAAAATCCCCAACGAAGAGGCTGACGGTGTTGTTTCCGGCATAGAATTTCTGCGCGATGCCGCTCTTGGCAATCCCGTGAAGCTGGGCAAACGCGTCGCCATACTCGGAGGCGGCAATGTTGCCATGGATGCAGCCCGTACATCCCTTCGGCTCGGCGCGCAGGAGGTAATCATCCTCTACCGCAGAACCCGCGATGAAATGCCTGCCATCCCCGAGGAGATAGAGGCTTCGCTGCATGAAGGCATTAAAATTGAATACCTTGTGGCGCCGCTGGAGGTTCTGGTTCAAAACGGAAAAGTTGCCGGGCTGAAATGCAACCGCATGGCCCTTGGCGAGCCTGATGCATCGGGCAGGCGCCGGCCCGTGCCGATTGAGGGTTCGGAATTCGAGCTGGCCCTTGATACGGTAATACCTGCCATCGGCCAGGCCTCGGATATCTCGTTTCTGCCGCAGGACAGCGGCATTGCCGCAACCACCTGGGGCACTATTATTGCCGATCCGAAAACCTGCGCCACCAGCAGGGCCGGCGTATTTGCCGGCGGAGACTGCGTGACCGGGCCATGGATTGCCGTGGGAGCGGTTGCCGCAGGCAAAGACGGAGCAGCAGCAATTCATCAGTATCTTCAAGAGAAATAGGAAACAGTATGCCGGAGCAAGCAGGACGCTATATAATTAATTATACCGATATCCCGGCAGAGCGGCAGCGCATGCCAGAGCTCGAGGTGGCCGCCCGGATACAGAGCTTTGACGAAGTCGAGGTCGGCTTCAGCCGGGAGGCTGCCCAGCAGGAAGCCCGCCGCTGCCTCAGCTGCAGAAGGTGCCTCGGGTGCGGGCTTTGCCTTGCCGTATGCAAGCCCAGGGCAATAGTGTTTGAGCAGCAGGATGACATTATTGACATCACATTTGATGATGTCGTTATCTCCTCTACTGCAGATGAGCAGATGCCAATCAAAAAAGGCGAATTCGGCTACCGGCAGTATGCCAATGTCGTGAGCGGTCTTGAGTTTGAAAAAATCCTGTCGAGCGACGGCCCCTATGGCGGCATGGTGCTGCGGCCCTTCGACGGACGTATTCCTCAAAAAATCGCCTTTATTATTGCCGAGCAGACGCAAGCGGCAGCATGGCCTATAGTATGAATCAGGCAGCTCTGCTGCTTGAGAAAGTGAAAGACGCCGGAATCTTTGTATTTTGTCCTGAAGGCCAGTGTGCTGCAGAGTCTTCCGGCCCGCATATCACATTAAAAAAAGCGGCCATAGCCGGTGTCAAAGAAAATGCGGAAAGCGGTAATATCCTCATCGCGTATACGGAAAACGGCGGTGCGCAGGAAGAGGATTTTTGCATGGTGGTAGTTGTGCGCCCGCCTGAACCCTCCCGGGCGATACAGGAAATTTGCAGCAAATTCGGCAAGAAGCCCTTAGCCTTATAGGTTTCTCCGGTTATTGATGCAAGGGGGGGGGCTGGCATCAGGACGTAATTTTTACCATTGCAGAAAAGCGGGTGCTCTGGTATTTTTTTAAACAATTCGGCAACAAAAACAAAACACGTATTGGAGGAACTATGAAGCAAAGAGCGGTAGTATTTTTGGCGGCATGCGCCGTACTGTTTTCAGCGGCGCCGGTATGCGCCTTGACCCCGGGAACCTGTGCTGACTGGGAAGGGAAATGGGTTTTTTCCTATGATAATGAAAGCAACAACGACAATATAACAATAACCTCTGTCTGCTCAAAGCCGACGCCTGTCATCTGCCACTCCTGCCTGCATGCCTACAGGGTCCGTGCAGGACTCTTGGCTGTGCGTTGCAAGAGGCTATAAAGGCAATGAATCAGACAATCAAAGCGTTCAGATCCGCCAGATTTCCATGGATACCAGCCACTTTGCTTATTATGAGGCAACGGATGCAGAAATTCTTGCCGGTGGCCAAAACACGCCCTATGACCTCATTGCCAACGATAATTATACTAAGTGCGAGTTTATTACCAACGGAGCCAATTTCGGCCTTCTTTCGGGCGAAAAGGATAATTGCACTGATAATGATACACCCCCCGTGGATAACTGTACGCTGGAGAGAATCATCCCCGGCAGGATCAGCACGCTGGCGGCCATTATTCAGCCCATTATGCCTTTTGTTATTATCGGCAGCGGAGACCCCGCATTCGAGAGGGGCGACAGGGCTGCTTTCGACAGCGATGCGATCAAGCCCCTGATTCAGCTGCGTATCGGCAACAAAATTATCATTGCTATTTGCCTGGTGCGTCCGTTTAAACTAACCTCCGGCGAGGTGGAGGTTTCCGTAGGCGACTGCTTTGGATCGATAACGGTCAAGTAAAGGTGCTCATCATCCTGCTCTGATCGTACTGAAACGCTATGTTCTAAAAGGCCTGATGCCCGGCATCAGGCCTTTTTTTCTTTCAGAAGCCCCCCGATATATGCTATAAAAATGTAGACAAGAAAGGGGGATTGCATATGGCCATTAGCGGAAGTCCTAAAATGCTTGCAGGGGATATTGCCAAGGGGGTCACCAGCCTCACGGTGTCAAATATCAAGCAGTATACCCCGGCGGATCTCAAGACGATCATGGTCAATATCGGCATTGTCCAGCGGGAAATACGGGGCGAGCAGGTCCCTATTGACGACGTGATGGCAGTGAAGGCAAAAAACCAGAAGCTGCAGCGCCTGAATCAGGCCGTTTCCACCATATCGAGCTATGCAAAGCAGCGACGCATACCCTTGTAAATCAAAGCTGTACCCATGGCGTTTTCCTTGACAATTTTTCGAAAATCCATGTAGACTATATCGATTACAAATAACTTTAAAAAGCTATAGTGCATGTTTTGCATGAAAGGAGTTACAGCATGGGCTTGATCACGGAGAAAATTGATGCATTGGTTGCAGAAAAGAGAAAAAGTACAAAAGATGGGCGGCGCCAAAGGCATTGAAAGCCAGAAGTCGAAAGGCAAAATGACAGCGCGCGAGCGCCTCAACCACCTGTTTGACCCCGGCACGTTTCAGGAAGTTGACATGTTCGTGCAGCACCGCTGCGGCTATTTCGATATGCCCGAGACCGACATCCCCGCCGATGCCGTCATAACGGGCTACGGCAAAGTGAATGGCCGGACCGTGTATGCCTACGCCCAGGACTTTACTGCCCGAGGCGGCACGCTCGGTGAAATGCATGCCAAGAAAATCACCAAGGTGATGGATCTTGCCATGAAGGCCGGCGCCCCCTGCGTGGGCCTCAATGACTCGGGCGGCGCCCGCATTCAGGAGGGCATCGATGCTCTGTTCGGCTTCGGTGAAATATTTTTCCGTAACTCTGCCGCATCAGGTGTTATTCCCCAGATTACCTGCATCATGGGCCCGACGGCAGGCGGCGCAGTGTACTCCCCTGCCATGACCGACTGGATCTTCATGGTGAAGAATTCCAGCTACATGTACATAACCGGACCCGAAGTCATTAAATCGGTGACCGGCGAAGAAACCGACCATGAAGGCCTGGGCGGCGCCATCGTGCATAATACGAAAAGCGGCGTGGCGCAGTTTGCCGCTGAAAGCGATGCTCATGCCCTTGATATGATCAAGGAGCTGCTTTCCTATCTTCCGTCAAACAATATGGAAGATGCTC
Organism: uncultured delta proteobacterium; assembly: GCA_963804955.1. Taxonomy (GTDB): domain Bacteria; phylum Desulfobacterota; class WTBG01; order CAIYCZ01; family CAIRTM01; genus CAIWCT01. The sequence goes on from CAWDSQ010000005.1 coordinate 166,657, forward strand.
CCCGTGTCGATACCGGCGACAGCCCCGACCGGGAATGCGCCGAACTCAACACGCTTATTCCCGACAACCAGAATCAGCCCTATGATATCAAGCAGGTTATCGCCAGCATCGTTGACAACGGCGTGTTTTTCGAGCCCCACGAACATTTCGCTCAGAATATTGTCGTCTGCTTCGCCCGCCTCAACGGCGATGTGATCGGCATCATCGCCAACCAGCCCATGGTCATGGGCGGCGCCCTTGATGTCCATGCATCGGATAAAGCCTCGCGCTTCATTCGCTTCTGCGATGCTTTCAATATCCCGCTGCTCACTCTTGTGGATGTGCCCGGCTACTTGCCCGGCACGGATCAGGAGTGGAACGGCATCATTCGTCACGGCGCAAAACTCCTGTGGAGCTACTCCGAGGCAACGGTGCCCAAGATGACGCTCATTACCCGCAAGGCCTATGGCGGCGCCTATATCGCCATGTGCTCCAAGCACCTGGGCGCAGATTTTGTGTATGCCTGGCCGTCAGCCGAGATCGCGGTCATGGGCGCCGAAGGGGCTGCAAATATCATTCACCGCGCGCAGATCAAGGCAGCCGAAGATCCCAAGGCAAAGCGCAAGGAAAAGATCGACGAGTATCGCGACCTTTTCAACAATCCCTATATTGCTGCGGCGCGAGGCTATGTCGATGCGGTGCTGGTGCCGGCTGAAACCCGCAAGGTGCTCATCAGCGCACTGGACGCCATGCGCAACAAGCGCGAACACCGCCCGGCAAAAAAGCACGGAAATATTCCCGTGTAAGGCAAACCTGTGCATGCAAAAAGCCCCGCGGATTTCCGCGGGGCTTTTTTTATTGAAAGAAGCGTTCCTTGTCCTGTCTAGTGTTTTAGATCATTTAACTACATACTCCAGGACATACAGTTCTCTGTCATCTCTCTCAAGAGACTGTTTCGCAATACAAATAAATGTCATTCTGAGGAGCTGCAGGCGACGAAGAATCTCGTTCTTTTATTAAAACCATGTACTTTTAAAACGGCTGAGATCCTTCGTTTCACTCAGGATGACAGCACTATTTAATTGCGACCCAGCCTCCTGGACAGGGGAGGCTGGGTGGGGTGGATAAAAAATAAATTATGACAGAGTACTAGGATATAAAGTTGTCTGTCATCTCGACCAAAGGGAGAGATCTTATAGTCTGCAAGAGGACTCTGCCGGGGTGGACGCTGTTTTTCTGCCGAGGGGAACAGTATAATGCGGTCGATGGCGCGCATAGATATTCTGTCCATACAAGGGGCGTTTACGATTCTGAAGTGAAAGGTGAACGGCTGCATCGTAGAGTTGTCCGTAAGACTGTTCAACACTGATTCGTCTCTATGTATTTCAAGCCTCCAGCGGGTGTACAACCGGCGGGAGGCTTTTTTATAGGAAGGCTGCGCCGGGCGCAGATGCGGGGCATTCATTATTTCTTGCTTCTCATCTTTCCGGCATTGTATTACTATTTCCGGAATATTCTGCAGACCCCGAACTGAACCTTAACAGACTGGATGCCCCATGACAGGTCAAACCGCCAGAAAAATACTGCTTATCGGCTGGGACGCGGCAGACTGGAAGATAATCAATCCGCTGCTGGATGCCGGGAAAATGCCCAACCTGGAGCAGCTGGTGGAGCGGGGCGTCATGGGCAATCTCAGCACGCTCTACCCGGAGCTGTCGCCCATGCTCTGGACATCGATAGCCACAGGCAAGCGGCCTTTCAATCATGGCATTCACGGTTTTACCGAGCCCGACCCCGACGGGCAGGGCGTGCGGCCTGTGACCAATCTGTCGCGCACGACCAAAGCCCTGTGGAATATCCTGTCGCAAAACGACATCAAGTGCAATGTCATCGGGTGGTGGCCGTCGCATCCGGCAGAGCCGATCAATGGCGTTATGGTTTCAAACCACTATCAGCGCATAGCCGGTAAAATCGATGAGCCCTGGCCCGTGATGCGCGGCGCCGTGCACCCGGTGCGCATCACCGATAATCTTGCGCGCCTGCGCGTGCACCCGCAGCAACTCGACGGCGGGCATATTCAGCCTTTTGTTCCGGACATCAGCGGTATTGATCAGGAGAAGGACCACCGGCTGGAGACGCTTGCAAAAATAATTTGTGAAACGCTCACCATTCGCAATGCGGCCCTGGCCATCATGCATCATGAGCCCTGGCGGTTTACGGGCGTGTATTTCGACGGCATCGATCATTTCGGCCATGCCTTCATGCGCTATAATCCGCCCCGGCAGCCCTGGGTGGATGAAAAGGATTTTGAGACATACTCTCATGTCGTTGAAAGCGGCTATATCCTGCACGATATCATACTGGGGGCTCTGCTTGAAGAAGCAGGCAGGGATACGACCGTTATCATCGTCTCAGATCACGGTTTTCACTCAGACCATCTGCGGCCCCGCCATATCCCGCATGAGCCGGCAGGACCTGCTGCTCAGCACCGGCCCTACGGCATTTTCGTGATGGCGGGCCCGGGCATAAAACAAGATGAACTGATTCACGGGGCTTCGCTGCTGGACGTCTGCCCCACGGTGCTCACGCTGCTGGGTTTGCCGGTGGGCGAAGACATGGACGGCAAGCCTCTTGTGCAGGCCTTTGAAAATCCGCCTGCGGTGTCGGCCATACCGAGCTGGGACGCGGTTGCAGGCCCTGCGGGCATGCATTCATCAGAAAAGCGTATTGACCCGGTTGAGGCGCAGGAGGCCATACAGCAGCTCGTAGCGCTGGGGTATATTGAAAAACCTCCAGAGAACAAACAGCAGGCCATTGACCAGTGCGTTCGTGAGCTCAACTATAACCTGGCCCGCGCTTATATGGATGCCTCCCGGCACGCCGAGGCTGCGGCCCTGCTGGAGGCACTGCTTGAAAAATGGCCTCATGAGTACCGCTTCGGCATACATCTGGTGAGCTGCCTGCAGGCCCTTGACAAAAGGCTCGAAGCCCGGCGCGTGCTGGAGGACCTGTTGTCGCGCAAGCAGAAAAACGCCAGGGAAGCTCTGCCTAAATTGAAGGAGCTGCGCGAGAAGCTCGGCGACAAAACATTCGAGGATATGACTGAAAAGGAAAAAGAGGACATACAGAAACTGCAGACGGCAGCTTCGCAGAACCCGTATGCCATGGAATATCTCATGGGCCGCCTGCTGTTTGGCGAGGGCAGGCTGAAAGAATCACTTGAGCATCTGCTCAATGCTGCTCGGGCCGATACCGGCCAGCCGGGCCTGTATGCCCAGATCGGTGAAGTATATCTGCGGCAGAGGCGGTTTTTCGACGCCAATGAAAGTTTCGGAAAGGCACTGGAGCTTGACCCCGATCATGCTCCATCGCATCTGGGGCGCTGCCGCAGCCTGCTGGGGCTTAAAAGCAATTTCGAGGCTGTTGACGAAGCGCTGGAATCCATCGGGCTCAACTATCACAGCCCGGTGAGCCATTTTCTGCTGGCCGTGGCCCTGCACCGGCTCGGACGGCTTGAGGAAGCCATCAAGGCCCTGCAGGTTGCCGTGCAGCAGAACCCGAATTTTCCGGCAGCCTACCGGCGCATGGCCTTTATCTACCGCCGCGGTTTGAAAGACCCGGACAAGGCAGCCGAGTGCCGCCGTCTGGCCACCGGGGCGGTGCAGCGCATACGCGACAGCAAGCATATCCCGGCGGCAGACCTGCGGCCGCATCCGGGTGCAGGCGGTGAAGAGCAGGGCGCAACCGGGGCGGGTATTCCATCGCCTGTGGAAGGGCCGGTTGATCGCAGGGAGATCATAACCATCGTGTCCGGTCTTCCGCGATCAGGAACATCCATGCTCATGCAGATGCTTGCCGCAGGCGGGCTTGCGCCTTTTTCCGATGGAGAGCGAACAGCAGACGAGGATAATCCCAAAGGCTATTATGAGCATGAAAAAGTTAAGGCCCTTGCCCGGGACAATACCTGGCTCGGCGAGGCTAAAGGCGCAAGCATTAAGATCGTGTCGCCGCTTCTGAAATTTCTGCCGCCCGGGCTTGCCTGCCGCATCATATTCATAGACCGTAATCTTGACGAGGTTGTCCGTTCGCAGCGTGTCATGATAGAGCGGCAGAGCGGCACAGGGGCCAGGCTCACCGATGAGCGCCTCAAGGAGGCATTTCGCAAACAGGTGGAAACGGCAAAAATTCACATGGCGCGCAGCCATATGCAGGTGCTGTATCTCAGCTATGATCTGTGCGTGGAGCATGCTGCTGAAGCAGCCCGGCAGGTAAACGCTTTTCTCGGCGGCGGTCTGGATGAGGCTGCCATGGCCGCAGCGGTCGATGCGGGCCTCAAGCGCCAGAAGGCAACAGCATAAAGCTCAGCCCTGAGAATCCAATGCTTTCGTTGTTGAGGCAGGCCCCGCCTGTCAGGCAAAGGGTCGTTTCTATAGCGGCTTCTGTGACGAGGATGCGCATTGCAGTAATTTTCCAACGAGCATATGCGTCAATGCTTGTTTTGTTGAGCCCATGCGGCGCAGCGTTCAGCCTCACCCCGGCCAAGGGATTTTACTGGAGCTGCCGGCCGGCAAGCCGCTTGGTAAGCTTCACCGCTTCAATGATCAGCAGCGGCACGAATGACAGCAGTATGGTGATGCCGAGCTCTGTCCCGGAAAGCCGCTGCGTTTTAAACACCGGCTGCATGATTGGCACATACACAATCAAAAACTGTAAAGCGCAGGTAAGGATGATCGCACCGAGCAGGGCCATATTGCCGCTCACTCCTGTGCGAAAAAATGATTCAGATCCCGAGCGCACCCCGAGGGCTACGGCCATGCGCCCCAGCACCAGGCTGGTAAAGAGCATCGTCTGCCAGGGCAGATCATGCCGCACGGCAAAAAACAGGAAAGCAAGGGACGCAAGGCCGGACAGCAGGCCGACAACCATCATGAACATGGCCCTGCCGCTGGCGAACACGCCTTCGCCATAGGGCCGCGGCGGTCGCTGCATGACACGGGGATCCGCCGGCTCGGCAGTGAGCGCCAGGCCCGGGAAGCTGTCGCACAGCAGGTTCATCCACAGTATCTGAATGGGCACCAGCGGCAGGGGCAGGCCGAGAAAAGGCGCAAGAAAGATGAGCCAGATGGTGGCAGCATTGGAGGTAAGGGAATACATGATGAACTTGATGATATTATCGTAAATGCGGCGGCCTTCCCTGACCGATTTCACAATGGTTGCGAAATTGTCGTCAAGCAGGATCATGTCGGAGGCTTCCTTGGCGACATCGGTGCCCGTAATGCCCATGGCAATGCCGATATTGGCGCTTTTGAGCGCCGGGGCGTCATTGACGCCGTCGCCGGTCATGGCGGCAAACTGCTGCCTGTCCTGCAGGGCGCGGACTATTTTGAGCTTCTGCTCGGGCGCCACCCGGGCATACACGCCGATATGGTCGACCTTGCGCTCGAACTCTTCAAGGCTCAGCTGCTCGAGCTCCCGGCCGGTCAGCACTTCATCATCCCTGTTTATAATGCTCAGCCGCCGTGCAATAGCCCGGGCGGTAACGGGGTGATCGCCGGTTATCATAATGGGCCGGATGCCGGCGCTTCGGCACAGCTCGACTGCCTCGCGGGCTTCCTCGCGGGGCGGATCGATAAGGCCCGCAAGCCCGATAAACTCAAGCTGTGTTTCCACCTGTGAGGTCAGCAGCTCCGCAGGCTCGTGATCCCATCGCCGCAAGGCAAACCCGAGCACCCGCAGGCCCTGCCCGGCAAGCCCGTCGGCTGCCGCATGCAGAGCGCTGTGATCGGCGGGGCTGCCCTCCAGAGGCTGCGGGCAGTGCGCGAGAACAGATTCCAGCGCGCCCTTGGTGAAGGCAACAATGCTGCCGTCAGCGCAGCGGTGGAGCGTGGTCATCATTTTGCGCTCAGAGTCAAAGGGCAGCTCGGCAATGCGCGGAAAGGCCTTTTCAAGAGCGGCCTTATCAAAGCCTTTTTCACGGGCAAACTGCCAGAGAGCTGTTTCCGTCGGGTCGCCGTAGACCGAGCCCCCGGCATCAACATAGGCATCATTGGAGAGCGCCATGGCGCGCAGCAGCATTTCCTGCTGCGGGCCGTCAGCGGCAAATCCGGGCAGGCGGGGACCGTCGAACAATGCAGCGCCGTCATGCACGGCTTCGACGGTCATTTTATTCATGGTGAGCGTGCCGGTTTTATCAGAGCAGATGCAGGTGACCGACCCCAGGGTCTCGACCGCCGGAAGGTGCCTGATCAGCGCGTTCTGCTTCACCATTTTTTTTGCGCCGAAAGCAAGGGAGATCGTGATAACGGCAGGCAGGGCCTCGGGTATTGCCGCCACTGCCAGGCTCACGGCGGTCAGGAACATGAGCACCAGCGGCTGGCCCTGCACGAGGCCGGTAGCGAAAATGATAGCCACAACAGCCAGAATCACAAGCGCCAGTTTTTTGCTGAACAGGTCGAGCCGGTGCTGCAGGGGCGTGCGCGACACTTTTTCCTCTTCCAGCATATGGGCGATTCTGCCCAGCTCGGTCTGCATGCCGGTTGCCACAACCAGGCCGCTTCCCCGGCCATAGGTTATGGCCGTGCCGCTGTATACCATATTGGCCCTGTCGCCGAGCGGCAGCGATGCGTCCTCAAGCGGCCGAATATGTTTTTCAACAGGTACGGATTCGCCGGTGAGCGCCGATTCCGCGGCCCGCAGCTGCGCGCTTTCAAGCAGGCGCATATCGGCAGGCACAATATTTCCGGCCTCCAGCAGCACCACATCGCCCGGCACGATATCGGCAGGCTGCTACGGCTGCCGGCGCGCCGTCGCGCAGCACAGTTGCTGTGGGCGCAGCCATGCCCCGCAGGGCAGCAATTGCCTTTTCAGCCCGAAATTCCTGAAAAAACCCTATGACGGCATTGAGCATCACAATGGCAAGAATGGCATAGGCCTCGACCGGATCACCGACTACGCCGGCAATGACCGCCGCGATAAGCAGAATGATTATAAAAAGATCCTTGAACTGATCAACGATCATCATCAACGGTGAGCGCCGAGCCCCTTCCTTCAGCATATTGGGTCCCGACTGCTTAAGCCGCTGACCTGCCTCATGAGCGCTCAGGCCTGAGCTGGAGGCGGCCAGCTCAGCCATGTTTTCATCAGTTGTTTTGGTATGCCAGGCACCAGGGTTTTTTTCTATGGAGTCGCTCATGGGATTGTCTCAAAAGGTGTTGTCTATTTTGCTTGATCAGGCGCGAACAGTACCGGCAGCATGGTGCACGACTAGCTCATGCTGCGGCTGTACGGGAAAATCGTCCGGATGCAACGCAGCATTTATTGTTTAAAAACTGAAAACAGCTTGTTAAGAACCGGTGTGCCGAGTTTTGTCACTGCCTCGAGTTCCCCGGCATCAAGCCATACGCCCAGGCATGCCGAACATCTGTCGACTTTGATGCCCCGGTAATCGATTTCAACCAGGTTCATACCGCATTTGGGGCAGCACATATAATGCAGTTCCTGCAGCCGCTTTTTTTCTACTGCTGCAAGCTTATTCTGTTTCTCCTGCTCGGCTTTTTGCAGGCGCTCGAATTCCAAACGGGCAAAATATTCTTCTTCGTGTTCAGTCGGTTTTACGGGCATATACATTTTCCTTTCCTGATACATTAACAGTTTCGAGTTTACGGGTTTATTGATAGCAAAAATCACATAACATTTCCATGACAATACCATTAAAAATGTCTAATGTTTGCAGCAGCCCGCAGATAAACAATACTGCCTGAAATGTTCCTGCCGGTGTGCGCTTCGCTGCCTGTCACTGCTAGCACGTATGATCGGGGGAAATAGACTTTAAAAAAAACCACAATGCAACTTTATTGACTTTTTATACATAAAAAACTATTTTTAACTCAATTGACTCCACAAACTTCAGCTGCAGAATCGCGGTGCGGATACTAGTGGCCAAAGATGATCGAGAGCATTCAAAACTACAGCCCCGTCATGCAGGCATTTCTTGCCACTCTTTTCACCTGGGCCGTGACCGCGGCCGGGGCGGCGCTTGTTTTCCTGACTAAAAAGGTCAACCCACGGGTCATGGACTCAATGCTCGGGTTTGCCGCCGGCGTTATGATTGCCGCAAGCTTCTGGTCGCTGCTCGCGCCGGGCATAGCAATGGCCCGGGAGATGGGCTACACGCCATGGCTGACCGCCACGATCGGCTTTATGGCCGGAGGCGCCTGCATGCGGCTGGCCGACTGGCTTCTGCCGCATCTGCATCCGGGCCTGGCGATGAAGTCGGCCGAGGGCATCAAGACGTCCTGGCAGCGAAGCACGCTGCTGGTGCTGGCGATCACCCTGCACAATATCCCCGAAGGCCTTGCCGTGGGCGTTGCTTTCGGCGCTGTGGCCGCAGGCCTTCCCTCTGCCACGATTGGCGGCGCCATAGCTCTGGCAATAGGAATCGGGCTTCAGAATTTTCCGGAAGGAACGGCCGTGTCGATGCCGCTGCGGCAGAGAGGGCATGAGCCGGATGAAAAGTTTCATGCTGGGGCAGGCTTCAGGCATGGTCGAACCGGTAGCCGGCGTGCTCGGGGCTCTGTTTGTGCTGCTCATGCGGCCCGTGCTGCCCTATGCGCTCTGCTTTGCCGCCGGAGCAATGATTTTTGTCGTCGTCGAAGAGCTGATACCGGAATCCCAGCGCAATGAGGCGCATATCGACCTGGTCACCATGGCAACCATGGCTGGCTTTGCGGTGATGATGATTCTTGATGTGGCCCTGGGCTGAGCAAACCGGGCTGGACCTTTCTGCAATAAAATCAGCCTTCAGCTGCGCCCGTTCATTAAACAAAGAAGGTTTGACCGGTGCCCGCCTGCGCACTGGCTGCGGGCTTGACTGACAGAGGCCCCCCTGTTTCGGCCCCCTCATAGTAGTGTCCGGCGCCGGCAGAGGTAAGCCGGCGCCGGAATGATATTGTTTAATGCAACCGCCCCGCATGCCATAAGCATTATTGCCCTGTTTGACGGCGCATGTTTTTCCCGGCAGGAGTATATGCGTTAATCGGTGTCTTCCGCTTCAGGTAGTTCGGCATAATTGCCGACAGTCCGTTTTTCCTTTTTACCGAAAATTTTAATAACAAAGCTGCGCTTTTTTAACGCTGTCGAGACATTGCCGGCGGCATCCTTTGCCCAGGCGTACAGGGTTTTGCCACCTGGTGTGCTAAAGGTGTAGCTGGCCGGCGGAGTTGATGTCCACCCGCTTGCGTCAGCCTCTGGCGGCATCGGTTCTTCCGTCGCCATATACCCTGTGACAAGCTCATTGTCCGTGGCGGTAAATATCCGTATTCTGACAGTCAGGGAGAGCGAAATTGGCGGAATCGCAAATCTCTTAATCACAGGTGCTGATGTATCAGCCAGCGCGATAGTGAGGGTGTCACTTGACTGCGCGGAGATGTTGCCGGCGGCATCCTTAGCCCAGGCATACAGGGTCTTGTCACCTGCCGAGCCGAAGGTGTAGCTTGCCGGGGCCGTCGTGCTCCAGCCGGGGTCAGCTGTCGACGGGGCCGCCGACTTTTCCGTTACCAGGAAACCGGTCACCTCTGTGTCATCGACAGCAGTAAAGACCGTGATTTCGACGGTGAGTGAATGTAAGAGTGTCGTCAAAACAAAGCCGGTGATTTCGGGCGGTTCAGTGTCCGGAAGCGTGATACTGACGGTGTCGCTTACCGGTTCGGAGATGTTGCCGGCGGCATCCTTAGCCCAGGCATACAGGGTCTTGTCGCCTGCTGTGCTGAAGGTATAGCTTGCGGGGGCAGTTGCTGTCCAGCCTGCAGCGTCGATCGATGGTGTCGCTGAAGTTTCTGTTACCAGGTAGCCGGTCACATCTGTGTCATCTGCAGCCGTGAATGTTGTAATAACTACAATCAGCGAGCTGGAATTTGCAGGTAGCGCAAACCCTGTGACCACGGGCGGTGTTGTGTCGGGAAGCGTGATAGTCACCGTTTCGCTGAGGGGCGCTGATATATTGCCGGCGGCATCCTTAGCCCAGGCATACAGGGTCTTTGAGCCTGCTGAGCTGAAGGTATAGCTTGCCGGGGCAGTTGCTGTCCAGCCTGCAGCTGCGGCCGATGGTGTCGCTGAAGTTTCTGTTACCAGGTAGCCGGTCACATCTGTATCATCTGCAGCCGTGAATGTTGTAATAGCTACAGTCAGCGAGCTGGAGTTTGCAGGGATGACAAAGCCGGTGACCACGGGCGGTGTTGTGTCGGGAAGCGTTATAGTCACCGTATCGCTGAGGGGCGCTGATATATTGCCGGCAGCATCCTTAGCCCAGGCATACAGGGTCTTTGCGCCTGCTGTGCCGAAGGTATAGCTTGCGGGAGCAGTTGCGCTCCAGCCTGCAGCTGCGGCCGATGGTGTCGCTGAGCTTTCTGTTGCCAGATAGCCGGCCACATCTGTGTCATCTGCAGCCGTGAATGTTGTAATAACTACAATCAGCGAGCCGGAATTTGCAGGTAGCGCAAACCCTGTGACCACGGGCGGTGCCGTATCGGTCAGAGTTATAGTCACCGTGTCGCTGAGGGGCGCTGATATATTGCCGGCAGCATCCTTAGCCCAGGCATACAGGGTCTTTGAGCCTGCTGAGCTGAAGGTATAGCTTGCCGGGGCAGTTGCGCTCCAGCCTGCAGCTGCGGCCGATGGTGTAGCTGAAGTTTCTGTTGCCAGATAGCCGGTCACGCCGGAAGCATCGGTTGCTGTAAAAGCCGTAATAGTTACCGTCAACGAACTGGAGTTTGCAGGTAGCGCAAAGCCTGTGACCACGGGCGGTGTTGTGTCGGGAAGCGTGATGCTGACGGTGTCGCTGAGGGGCGCTGATATATTGCCGGCGGCATCCTTAGCCCAGGCATACAGGGTCTTTGCGCCTGCTGAGCTGAAGGTATAGCTTGCCGGGGCAGTTGCGCTCCAGCCTGCAGCTGCGGCTGATGGTGTCGCTGAAGTTTCTGTTGCCAGATAGCCGGTCACGCCGGAAGCATCGGTTGCTGTAAAAGCCGTAATGGCTACAGTCAGCGAGCTGGAGTTTGCAGGTAGCGCAAACCCTGTGACCACGGGCGGTGTTGTGTCTGAAGGAGCAGGATGGCTGGTCGCGTCGCCGGGAAATGTTCGGGCATTGATCTCTGTAATATTTGTAAAGCCATCGCCGTCTGAATCGATATTTGCTATCGCAGGGTAACTGTGATTGTTGTTTTTATAGCTTGTCGCATACGAGTTCAGCACGGAAGTTTTTCCGCCCGGATGGCACAGAACGCAGGTGTTGAGGACAGTTCCCGATGTTCCATAGGCAGAGTTGAAAGATGTGAGGTATGTGCTTTTCCCATACGCCACGCCAATGCCCACTGAAACCGCCAACAGGGTTGTAATTGCTACCATGACTTTGTGTTTCATAAAACGCTCCTTGCTGTTTTGTATGTACTACGCCATAAAATAAGTCTTTTTAATATTCAGGGGGCTGCCTCCGGTGTTCATCGGGCCTGGCCGGTCAACCGGTATATATGCGGCAGGAGGAACACACCTCCGGTCATAGAGTGCTGATACGTATATACCCGATGATAATTACTGGATAATGGCGTGAAAATTACGATTTGGTAATGCTTGGAGTCAGGCAATGGGAGGAAATGTGAGGGTTACTGTGGTACCCTGAGCAATCTGGCTTGTTATATCAATTGTACCATCGTGCATATCTATGATCGATTTGACAATTGCAAGGCCTAACCCGGTACCCTCGGCATCAAAGGCTTTTGCATTGCCGCCTCTATGGAAGCGGTTAAATATTTTCGGGATATCCTCCGGAGCTATGCCGATACCCGTATCGCGTATGGCGATGGCAACAGAATCATCGGGCTGCGTGCTGACCGAAATCTGTATTTCGCCTCCCGGAGGCGTGTAACGCAGTGCGTTTGAAAGGATATTGGTTATGGCGCGCCTGAAAAGCAGGCGGTCCGCATGCAGCGCGGCTGAGCCCCTGCAGCCTACCGTAATATTGCGCTCTTCCCGAAAAGCATCGGCATAATCAAGAACCTGCTCTATTTCTTTACAGGGCTCTAGGAGTTCCGGGGCAATCCTTATATTCGTGCTTTCCGTTTTCGCAATAAAAAGGAGATTTTCAATAATATGGGCAAGCTTCTGAAGCTCCTCAAGGCTTGACCCGATATGCTGCTGATACTCGGCCTCTGTACGGGGCCGGGAAAGGGCGACTTCAGCCTCGCCGATAAGGTTGCTGATGGGCGTGCGCAGCTCATGGGCAAGATCCGAAGAAAAATCCGACAGCCTGAGGAAGGAATCTTCGAGGCGATCAAGCATTTCATCAAAAGAGGTCGCAAGCTCCCTGAGCTCTTTGGGCCATTGCGCAGGGTTGACCCGCCGGGCAAGCTTTGTCGCCCGGATTCTCTGTATAACCCGCGTTATTTTTACCAGCGGCATCAGCGACCGCCGGCTGATAAAAGCCACAGCAGCTCCGGAAACCAGCATGCCGACGATGAGTGCCGCTGCAGCCATGAGCCGGTAGCTGCGCAGTATGCCGGCTTCATGGGAAATATCAACCGCCGCCTGAATAAGATAGTTTTTTTTCGCTGGACCCGGTCCCTGCGCCCATGCCGCCATCATCATCAGCATGCCCGCTTCATTGAACGGCTTTTTTTTGATTATTGCCGGCTGGCTGCTGACGCCGACGGGCGGGGGGAAATCCGCACCGGAAAGATTTAAGTTTTTGTCAAAGTTATCAGCAAGGATAGCATTCTGCTCATCGGAGATTCGGGCATAATATTTGAGGTGCTGCCGCTCTATTTTCCCGATAAGCGCCTGCTTGAGCGCCTGCCGGTCATCCGGCCCCTCCCGGATAAGAAATCGCAGGCTCTGTATTTTATCGATGAGAATATTTCTGTTTTCGTGTTCAAGGCTGCTGACCAGCGCGTAGTAGAGAAAGCTCTCAATTGTAATAAGAATACAGAATGCCGAGAGTGTTGAGATGCTTATGAGGCGCTGAGCAATAGACAGCGACCTTCGGGAGGCAAAGCCAGAGCCTTTACCGTGAACGCCGTTCAAAGACATAGCCTACCCCCCGAACAGAACGAATAAGCTTCTGCGGAAACGGATCGTCCAGTTTCGACCGAAGCCGCCTGATTGCCACATCGACAAAATTCGTATCGCTGTCAAAATTTATGCCCCACACATGCTCCGCTATCGCCGTGCGCGATAATATTTGCCCTATCCTCTGAACCATAAAGCTCAAGAGCATGAATTCCTTTTGCGTCAGGTCGATAGCCGTTCCGCTTCGACTCACTTTATGCGTCAGCATATCGATCTGGAGATCGCCGGCTGAATACTTTTTGGGCTCCCACACCTGGCCTCGCCGCTGAAGAGCCTGTATGCGGGCAACAAGCTCTGAAAATGAAAAAGGCTTGATCAGATAATCATCTGCGCCAAGGTTTAACCCTTTTACTCTTTCCTCAACATTGTCCCGGGCGGTAAGAAAAATGACCCTGGTTTGATGTCCCTGCCGCCTGATTTCATGTAAAATCGACCAGCCGTCCCTGTCAGGAAGCATGACATCGAGAATGATCAGGTCATAGTCGAAGGTAATCGCCATGCGCAGCCCTTCTTCACCCCTCTGAGCAGTGTCAACGACAAAACCCTCCTCCGAGAGGCCCTTTTTAAGGTATGCCGCCATCTTAACTTCATCTTCTATAATTAAAATACGCATTACCAATTCTCCCCCGAAAAAAAACTACCTAGTGGCTGAACGAAAACCCTGTTTTTACGTCTTTGTCATTTCGACCGAAGGGAGAAATCTTTGCATTTGTTAGAGATTTCTCAGTCGCTCCGCTCCTTCGAAATGACAGTTTTCGCGGATAGCGGGGTTTTCGTTCAGACATTACCTATAGAAAACGGCATGTATATTAATTGCACAAGCAGCCTCATCTTTATGCTCTCCCCTCATCTGCAGGGCAACGGCATCTTCCAGCAGGTTTTTATAAAGTCCCTCGCACCCATACAAAAAAATTATGGCCGTATGAGTTTCATACAAGCTCCTGCATGTGATATAGGTTCGTTTTCAGATAAAATCAAGAGTCACAAATAAGGGGGGGCTGGAGCCGCTATTCCCGCGGTGCTCATTGCTGGTGCAGTATCGTGCATCGGAAGCACTTTGATAGCCCCCTTACACGTAGACGAGGGAGCGGAGCGCGGCCTGCTGCCGGAACCGGCAGCAGGGCCTTGACAAGCTATTATTTTTATAGGATAATAAACAAAAATAACTACATTATTTCCTCTATGAACATATCGGCGTGCAGATCGCGTTTTAAAAGAATTGTCATTGCAGTTCTCCTGCTGACTTTTGCTTCATGGTCACATGAGGGGTTTGTTATATGCTATGGCGCTGATGGCCATGTTGAAATTGAACGGCCTTCCGACAAAGACTGCTGCAAAACAACGGTAAAGTCTGCACCAGTAACGCTTTTAGAGCAATTTGAAGTTATTCATTGTTTTGATGTTCCCATCGGGGCTGCAAAATATATCGCTTCGACCAGCCATACTGCTTCGTTTCAACAGTATGTTATACCCCTGAGTGTTGTTTCGCCGTTGCTTTTTTCCATAAACCAGCCCTGCCCGTTAGTCTATAACCATGATATGCCACCCCCTCACAACCCGCTGCTTGCAGTTTTAAAAACAGTAGTTCTTCTTATTTGAAAATCCCCTGTTTCTTTCACATTTCCGCGCTTCTGTAACTGTTAATTATATAAGCAAAAGAATTCTTGCGTGAACATCATCATGCCGTGCATGATCGATGCTCCGATACTGTGCATCTAAGGAGGATTTTTATGCATATTCGCTATTATTATCTCATGGCTGTTATGTATTGCGCCGTTTTTTCGGGTTGCGCGGCACAAAACCAGGATGTCTTTCTGTCGGATCAGCGCAAGCTGGGCAGGGAGTTTGCAACCTTTGTTCCCCCGAAGAAGTTTTCCGACAATCAAACGTCGCCAGTCAATTGCTCCACAGCCCGCAGGCAGCGCTGACCCTGCAGCAGGCCCTTGCCACCGGGCTCATGCACAGTCCCGAGCTCGCCTCTTTTGCCTGGGATGTGCGCGCTGCCGAGGCGCGGGAGCTTCAGGCAGGGCTTCTGCCGAATCCCGAAATATCAACGGAAGTTGAAAATTTCGGCGGCAACAATGAAATGCAGGGATTCAAAAGCGCAGAAACCACGGTTCAGATCAGCCAGCTGTTTGAGCTTGGCGGCAAGCGCGGCTACCGCAAGCGGACTGCCGAGCTTGAAAAAAATCTTGCGGGCTGGGAGTATGAAATAAAGCGGCTTGATGTGTTTGAAAAAATCTCTACGGCCTTCTGGGAGGTTCTGGCAGCCCAGGAGCGCGCAGCCATCGCTGAGTCCCTCTTGAAGCTTGCAGAACAGTCCTGTTCGTCCGTTGCGGAACAGGTTGCCGTCGGCAAGGCCCCGCCGGTTGAAGAGGTAC
The DNA here is from genome assembly GCA_963804955.1 of uncultured delta proteobacterium. Taxonomy (GTDB): domain Bacteria; phylum Desulfobacterota; class WTBG01; order CAIYCZ01; family CAIRTM01; genus CAIWCT01. Next base: position 182,133 of record CAWDSQ010000005.1, read on the forward strand.
AGGCAAAAATCGCCCTCACAACAACCGAGCTGCAATGCAAAAAAATAAAAAGCGATCTTCAATCAGCCCGCAGCAGGCTTGCTCAGGCGGTCGGCACTTCCGGCCCGGCTTTTGAAAAAACCGAAGGCCGGTTTGATGCTGTCGCCCCCCTGCCCGAACTTGACAAGCTGCAGGCAGCCCTTGCTGAAAGCCCTGATATGCTGCGGTGGAAATCCGAGCTTGAGAAACGCCAGGCCGAGGTGAAGCTGAAAGACGCCGGCGCTCTGCCCGATATTACCGTCAGCGCAGGTCCCCGTTACTTTAACGACACGAATGACAAAGCACTGGTCATGGGGTTTTCCGTGCCCATTCCGCTGTTTAACCGAAACCAGGGAGAGCGGCAGGAAGCGCGCTGCAATGCTGCAAAGGCAGAAGAGGAGCAAAAAGCCGGTTTTATAAAAACACGAAGCGACCTGACCCAAACCTATCAAAGCTGTTCATCGGCCTTTGCGCTGGCTGCCGCTCTTCGCGACAGGTCGATTCCCGGCGCAGTTCAGGCTTTTGAAGCTGCGCAGGAAGGCTACCGGCAGGGAAAATTCAGCTACCTTATGGTGCTTGACGCACAGCGTACCCTTTTTGAACTGAAGCAGCAGTATGTTGATACACTTGCAGATTACCATGCAAACAGGGCAGCCCTGGAACGTCTGGTGGGGCAATCCATACAATAAATAAAATTTAACAAGGTAACTATCATGAAAAGAAGAAAATATTTTACCGTATGTCTTGCCTGTTGCGCTTGTATGTTTGCCGCAGGTCTGTTTCTACAATCATGCTCAGATGCTGAAAAGGCCTCTCCTGCGGCACAGAAAGCCGCAGAGGCCGATATCGCCGTCGCTGCAAACGCAGATAAAGACAGAGTCCTGCGCGGCGCACCGGAAAAAGAGCATGCAGAACCTGCCGATGAGCATGAGGGCCATAACCACGGGCCGGTTGATGCTGTGCAGGATGAGAAAAAACAGGCAGAAAATGAAGACGGACATGTCGCGGCGAAGGACGAACATCCGGAACATGCGGATGAACATGAGGGCCATAACCATGCAGCCGAAGCATCTGACCTTGACCGGCCGATTGATGAAATGTGGGCCGCGAAGTGCGAGCACGACATCCTGCATTATACCTGCGATGAATGCCGCTATGAGCTGGGAGTCGTGAAGCTCTCGCCGGGCGTTTTCGGCACTGAGTCTGAGCCCGGGGTTGTTGCCGCGACAAAAGTCGGCAGACAGCAGATGCCACAGTCGGTTCCCCTTACCGGCGAGGTCAAAGCCCATGAAAACAGGACCGTCAATATTTCAAGCGCCGTCAGCGGCATTGTGAGTAAAGCAGCGGTGGCGAGCGGTCAGCAGGTAGCCAGTGGTGACCTGCTGCTGCTGATTGACAGCCCTGATATTGCAGGGGCAAAAGGAGATTATAGAAGGCTGCTTGCATCGCTTGAGCTGGCAAAGAAAGCGGTGCAGCGCGAGGAGCGCCTTTTCTCAAAAATGGTCTCCTCCCAGGTTGACGTTGAAACGGCAAAGGCGCAGCTTTCGCAGGCGGTTATTGAACGGGCAAATGCCCGAACAAAACTGCTGAATATCGGCCTTTCCGATGAAGATATCTCCACACTTGAGCGGGCGCCCCTGGAGACAATTACCGGCCTGCTCGCGGTTCGTGCACCGCATGCCGGTATCGTGCTTGAAAGAGCTGTCAGCAACGGTGAACGGGTAGAGCCGGGAAAAAACCTGCTGCTGCTGTCGGACCTTTCGCAAATATGCGTCTGGGCGGACCTGAAAGAAGATGATTTGATCCGGCTCAACGGCAGCAGGCACAACGCTGCAGTTGAGGTCGAGTCAATGGCCAGCCCGGGTAAAGTGTACAAGGGCACAATAGATGGTATCTCCGGCATCATGAATGAACAGACCAGAACGGCGCAGGCGCGCATCACGCTGGATAATCCCGAAGGACTTCTCAAGCCCGGCATGTTTGTCACTATACGGCTCATGCTTCCCGGCGGCGGCGATGCTCTGGCGGTTCCCAAAGTGGCGGTTCTTGCCGATGCCGGGCGGACCTTTGTTTTTGTTCACAAGGAGGGCGACTACTGGATTCGCCGCCCCGTGTCCCTGGGGGCAACGTTTAATGGCTTTGTCGAAATTAAAGACGGGCTGTCAGCCGGTCAGAAAATTATTGCTGACGGCTCGTTTCTGCTGAAGTCTGATGTTCTGCGCTCGAAAATGGGCGCAGGCTGTGCTGACTGAGAGGAGGCCACCATGCATAAAACCATAGAACTGCTTCTGCGCTCCCGATTTCTGGTGCTGGCGCTCACCATGGTGACTATTCTGGGCGGCATCATAGCCTGGATGAGGCTTCCAATCGACGCTTTTCCCGATGTGAGCAATGTGCAGGTTATGGTGCTTACCGAAGCGCCGGGCCTTTCCGCCGTTGACATAGAGCAGCAGGTTACCTATCCGATCGAGATGCAGATGGGCGGCGTGCCAAAGGTACTGCAGGTGCGCTCCCTGTCTAAATCAGGGCTTTCACAGGTTGTTATCGTTTTTGAAGACAATGTTAACATCTATTTTGCCCGGCAGCAGATATTTGAGCGTCTTCAGGCTGCAAAGGAGAGCCTGCCGCCGTCGGTCGAGCCCGAGCTTGGCCCCATCAGCACGGGCCTTGGCGAAATTTTTCAATATACCCTGGAAAGCGAAACGATGTCCCCCATGGAGCTGCGGACCCTTCAGGACTTTCTGATCGCCCCGCAGCTGAAATCCATCCCCGGAGTCAATGAGGTCAACAGCTTCGGCGGATTTGTGAAGCAGTATCAGGTTCTGGTGCGCCCTGAAGGGCTCCTGAAATACGGCCTGATACTTCGTGATGTGGTGGAAGCCGTTGAAAAGAACAATGCCAATGCCGCAGGCGGATTCATCGTGCGCGGGTGGGAGCAGACCTATATCCGGGGGCTGGGGCTTTTAACCGGCATTGAGGATATCAACCGGATTGTAGTGAAGGTTGATGACGGCACGCCTGTTTACGTAGATGATATAGCCGATGTTGTTGTCGGCCCGCAGCCGCGGCAGGGCGCTGTCACCCGTGACGGCAAGGGTGAGGCTGTGGCCGGCATGGTCATCATGCTGCGGGATGAAAATTCGAAAGATGTCGTATCGCATGTAAAAGACCTGCTCCCCAAAATACAGAACAGCCTGCCGAAAGAAGCGCGCATCAATGTGTTTTATGACCGCACGTCTCTGATACAGGCCTGCATCAATACCGTGCTGAATGCTTTGCTTGAAGGCGGTATTTTTGTCATTCTGGTATTGTTTCTCTTTGTAGCAGAATTTAGAACCGCCCTGACGGTTCTTGCCTCGCTGCCGATCACCTTTCTTGCCACCTTTCTTGTCATGGGCTGGACCGGCCTCACGTCCAACCTTATGAGCCTCGGGGGCCTTGCCTTCTCCGTGGGTATGATTGTCGATGCCTCAATCGTTATCGTTGAAAATATCCGGCGCCATTTCGCCGAGCACCGCGATCCGGCGCTGCGCCGCCAGATAACCGTGCAGGCTGTCTGGGAAGTTGCGCGTCCCGTGGCGTTTTCAGTCATGATCATCATTATTGTCCTGGTGCCGCTGTTCACCCTGCAGGGGATCGAGGGAAAAATGTTCATGCCCCTGGCGCTGACAATGATCTATGCCCTGCTGGTTTCGCTGATTGTCGCCCTGACGATTGTGCCGGTGCTTTCTGAAATGTTTCTGAGGCAGATTGCAGAGAAGGAGTTCGGCTTTGTGCGGCGGTTCCATCACGGGTATCTCAACCTGCTGGCCGCTGCGCGCAGGAAGATAAAAACGACGGTCTGCATATCCCTGCTTTCACTTATTGCCGCGGGCCTGCTCGCTCTGACAATCGGCACTGAGTTTATGCCGACCCTTGACGAAGGCGCTATCGCCATCAATGTTGTGCGGTTGCCCAATGCCTCGCTGGACGGGTCAAAGGATGTTTCCACGTTCATGGAAAAGCGGATTCTGGCATCATTTTCCGAGGTCAGCGCCGTGGTGAGCAAAACAGGCCGGGCTGAAATTTCAGAAGACCCCATGGGCCCCGAGCAGACGGATATTTTTATAATGCTCAAGCCGTATAAAGAGTGGACAACAGGACGCAACAAGGCAAAGCTTATAGAAGCGCTTCAGAGAGAGCTTTCAGCCATACCCGGCATACGGCTTTCGTTTTCCCAGCCGATTGCACTGCGTGTCAATGAATTGATATCCGGTGTAAAAAGCGATCTTGCGGTAAAAGTGTACGGCAGCGATCTTGAGAAGCTGAAGGACTATGCAGACAAAGTCGCCGGGAAGCTTTCAACTATTAAAGGAGCTCATGATGTCCGGGTAGAGCAGGTGTCGGGCATGGAGCAGATTGAAATAGAGCTTAATCGCGCGGAGATGGCCAGGTTCGGAATAAATATCGCTGATGTGAATGAGGTGATCGAGACAGCCATTGCAGGAAAAGAAGCGACCCGGGTTGTTGACGGCCAAATGCGCATTGCCACGGTTGTGCGCTTCCCGGCATCCGCCCGCTCCGACATGACCGTTATTGAACGCCTGATTCTGAGGGGTCCCGCCGGCGAGCAGATACCCCTTGGCCGGATCGCAAAAATATCTACTGTCGAGGGGCCGGCGCAGATTACCCGCGAAAAAAGCATGCGCCGCGTTGCCGCAGAGGTAAATATCCGGGGCAGGGACCTTGGCAGCTTTGTCGCCGAGGCTCAGCAGTCGCTTTCAGATATTGAAAAAGAACTGCCCACCGGCTATTTTCTTGAATATGGCGGGCAGTTTGAAAATCAGCAGCGGGCCATGCGGCAATTATCAATCGTTGTTCCTATAGCGCTTCTGATTATTATGCTGCTGCTCTATCTGGCGCTCGGGTCGCTGCGAGACTCCCTTCTTGTTGTGCTGAACCTGCCTTTTGCCCTTGTCGGCGGCATTGTCGCCATTAAAATCTTCGGCATGCCCCTTTCGGTATCGGCATCGGTTGCCTTTATCATACTGCTGGGCATTGCCGTACAAAACGGCGTGGTGCTGATAGCATTCTTCCGCCAGCTCAGAGAAGAGGGAAAAAGCGTTGACGAGACAGTCCACATGGGCTGCAATCTGCGCTTTCGGCCGCTGCTCATGACGGCGCTGACCTCATTTATCGGACATTTGCCCATGCTCTATGCCACCGGCTCAGGCGCCGACATTCAAAAGCCCCTTGCCGTCGTTGTTATGGGAGGGCTTATAACATCAACGCTGCTGACCCTGCTTGTGCTGCCGACAATTTACGGCTGGCTTGAACAAAGAGCGGAGGGTCGAAACAGCTAAACAACGGCGTTCAAATATGATGTGCTGCCTGCAAAGGAGAAGAGCATGAAAGAAATTAAAGCCTTTATTAAACCCCATATGCTGTCACATGTCGTTATGGCTTTGAGCAGCCTTGAAGGGCTCTCAGGCCTGAGTGTAACAAAAGTCCAGGGCTTTGGGCGCAGCAGGGCAAAGGGCGCCCGGCACCGGATCGTTGAAGACCTGATCGATTATGTGCCCCATGTCAAGCTTGAGATAGTGTGCAGGGATTCCCTCGTCGAGGAGATTGTCGCAATTATTGAAAAGACAGCCCATACAGGGCTGTCCGGCGACGGAAAAATTTTCGTTTCCGCCATTGAAACCGCGGTCAGGATCAGCACGGGCGACCGTGATGAGGCAGCCGTGTAACAAGCCCTGGTCTGAGCAAGCAATCATCAGAAGGAGCATAAAATATGAAAAAATACAGGTACCGCCTTATCGGATTGTGCATAGGATTGTGTGCTCTATGTGTGTCGTGCACGCCATCGCAGGATACGGCCAACTATAAAAAATATTTGACGCAGGACACAGCTATTAAGGGCAAAGCGGGAGTTCTTGTCACTGCTCTGGGGCAGCCGGAGCAGTATGATTTTACGTTTTCCAACAACTACCTGAAGCAGATATTCAATGCCGCTTTCCCGTGGTATCTCAAGCCCGTCATCCTGCGCGACAGCGGCACCGTGCTGCTTGACCCGGCAAGCCCTGTTGCTGAAACCGAGTTCAAGCCCGCAACCCTTATGGACTGCTACGGCAGCACCAAAGATGCCGCCGGCAAGCCCTATATGCAGATGGAGTATGCCTGGGTAAAGCCGCGCGAGGAGGGCAAGCCGGGGCATTTTCTCCTGGACAAAAAGAACGGCCTTATCGATATCGTCGAGAAGTCAGCCATCAAGGTCTGCGCGCATTACTACGGCCGCATGCCCGGCAATAAGGTTCCCTACATGGCACAGCATCAGGCCCTGTTCGCCGATGTGCAGCAACTGCTCCAGACGGAGTTTCCGGGTGTTCCGTTGCGTACGGGCTGGGCCATGTATCCCGAGACGGTCAAAAAAGCCATTGATGAGCTGATTGCGCAAAAGGTCGAAACCATCGTCGTGTGCGACCTGTTTGCCGTGTATTCAAATCTCGAACAGTTCAGCGCCCTCTTCCCTGAAATCGAGCATATGGTCGCGGGCAGGGCTAAAATAATTTACGCGCCCCAGACAGGCGCTTTTGCCTCCTACCGCGCCGCCTTCGTGCAGATGGCAAAAGATGAAATCGCCAAGCTGCCGCCGCAGGCAAAGAAGCTGCTGGTGCTGACACGCCATGGTTTTCCCGAGATGCCCGGGGAGCCCTACCATGAGCTTGCCCCTTCGTTTTACGGCAGCCTGCTGAAGGAGGTCGAGGCTGGCCTGGCCGGCACCGGCACCCGGATACTGTTTGCCGACACGGAATTCGCCGACGGTAAGGATGACCCGAAAAACACGCGCCTGGCAAGCGCCGAGGCCCTTGAGCAGGGCCTGGCTGAGAAGTATGACGTCGTGGTATATGTTCTGGTCGACTTTGTGAGCGAGAACACCGACACGGTCTTCTGCGCCCGCGACGAAGCCCTGGAGCCAATCGGCTTCAGCTATGGCGGCCAGGTGCCCTATGCCGATTTCAGCATGCCCTTTAGAACAGAGCTGGTTCATGAGAAAACGCGCATCATTGTTGCAGGCACGCCCGTGGGGCCGCTCTACCGGCCGCTGGTTGCCCGCGGCATCATGGATGCCGTGGCCACGATTCTGGGAGGCAAACCGTGGCCGCAGCTTTCAGGAAAATAATTCAAACGCAAGCACCGTTAAACCGGCACGGGGCTTGTGTTTAAATCTGCTGACCCGGCCTGCATCAGAACAAAAAAGCCCTGCGCGGCAGCTTCCGTGCAGGGCTTTTTTTAACAGCTCTCAAACTCAGAGCGCCCGCATAAAAACCACAAGGTCCTTCTTTTCCTGATCGGAAAGTTTCAGCCCCTGAATGATATTGAAAAACTCAACCACATCGTCAAGCGTGAGCAGCCGGCCATCGTGCAGATAGGGCGGCGACTCCTTGATGCCCCGCAGGGGGAAGGTCTTGATCGGGCCGTCGGCTGAGGCCATCCGGCCATTGATCATCTGCGGCTTGAAGAACCGCTCGGCCTTCAAGTCATGCATGGTATTGTCGGTATAGTAGGGCGCGGGGTGGCACACAGCGCATTTGGCTTTGCCCATGAACAGTTCCTGTCCGCGCATTTCCTGCTCGGTTGCTTTGGCCTGATCGAGCATGCCGTAGATGTCAAGCTTGTCCGCGGGCGGAAATCCCAGTATCGACATGAATTCAGACATGAAATGCACCTGGCTGCCCCGGTCCAGAATATTGACGCCTTTTTTCGTGGCGATGACGGGGTCGCCGTCGAAATAGGCTGCGCGCTGCTCAAACTCGGTAAAATCCTCGATGGATCTTCAAGGCCCGCTGCGAGCCGAACAGCCGCTGGAAGGCGACGCCCCGCAGGGTGGGGGTGTCGAGGCGGTGGCGAAATTCCTGCGGCCGGATATCGCCTACAAGGTGCGTGGTGCCGTTGGTGTGGCCGTTCACATGGCAGTCGAAACAGGTGACACCGAGGCTGGGCTTTTCCGAGCGCCGGTCATCGGTGGCATTGAACTGCTGCTGGGGAAAGGGCGTGACCAGCAGCCGCAGGCCCTCGAGCTGCTTGGGGTTCAGGATGCCGTCGAAAATTGCAAAATAATTGTCCGTTGTCACCACTTTGCCCTTTGACACATCGCCCGAGGTCCGGCCGCGTGTTCAGGAATATGGCAGGCGGAAATTCCGCAAGGAAATGATCGGGCAGGTCAAAGTCAAGGTCAAAGCGCGTCAGGTCGCGGTCGGTCTGCTTCTTTATCTCGTCGATATGAAATTTCGGGAACACCATGCCGCCTTCCGGGTGATTGGGATGCGGCAGGGGCAGAAAGCCTTTGGGAAACACGCCCTGTTCCTTAATCTCGGCCGGGCTCATGGCGGCAAGCTTCTCCCAGGTCATGCCCTGCGGCAGCTTCGCCCGTGCGCCATCCTGCACGGCCTTGCCGCGCGTCATGGTCACCCCCTGCGCGGGGGCGTTTTTCAGATCATAGCGCTCCTGCAGCAGCGCTTCATGTTTCTGCATAATGGCCGCTTTGTCGGCTTTCATCTTTGCCATGGTGTCGGCAAAGGGCCTGGTGATGTCGACGGGCGAGTAGCTGGTAGCTTTTTTCTCCGCTGCCCCGCATATGCCGGCAATGCTGCTTAAGGCAAAGGCTGCCAGCACAATAAAGGCCAGACGTGTTGTAGTTTTCATTGCAAGTCTCCTTTTTGTTAGCGGTTTTTATTGTCTTCAGAAAACCAGCTACTATGGCGATGGTTCCTGAAGAAGGCAACTCAAACACGCAGTGCGGGTAGTTGTTGACTGCCTGCATACTCTGCGTTTCCAGCCCTTCAGTTCATAGATGCTCACCTCCTTTGCCTGCTGAAAATAGTGCAGTGACTCCGCCATGGCGGAGTCACTGCAGCTGTATAAAAAAACGAAAAATCGGAACTCCTTTTGTATAAAGAGCACTCTACAAGGCCCTAGAAGCAGCCTGCCCATTTCGGAATCTCGCCGAAGGCTATGCCCAGCGCGTCCGCCACGCCCTTGCCATAGGCAGGGTCTGCCTTGAAGCAGTTGCCGATATGGCGGAACTGAATATCCCTGGGCGCAGTGCCGATGGACCTGGCCGTATTTTCAAAAAGAGCTTTCTGCTGCCGGCCCTGCGGTCATGACATTCTGGTTATCTGCTGCCGGTGCTCCGGTATTGTGGGTGAGCTTTTTTGTGTCAGCCATGGAGGCTCTCCCTGTTTAATGGTTTGGATACAGTGTTTTACAATGATTACGGATGCTTTTGTCTGGTGGAGGTAAGCTCCTTTCAAATGTAGTGTAGACTTTTTCTTTTTCAAGCGTTTTTATACTAAAGAAGCTTTAGTGGCAGGAGTGTTGATTTTTAAATAATGAACACTTAAAGACTTTTATTATTTTATAAGAATGGTTTTCCAAATAGGGCAAAAAAATTTAGGCCCGCTTTTGGCATGCAGGGCACATGCCGAAAAAATCAAGCCTGTGCGATATGATTCTATAGCCTGTCTTTCGGCTCATTTCCGCGCTCAGGCTGTCAAGGCCCGCAAGTTCCGGATCCATAATTTTTCTGCACTGCATGCAAATGACATGCGGATGCGGAAACGGCCGGGTGCCGTCATAGCGGTTATTGCCATCATGAAAGCCCAGTTCCAGCACTTCGCCAATTTCCTTGAGCAGCGATACTGTTTTATAGACCGTTGCAAGGCTTGTAGTGGGAAATTCCACCCGCACCGCCTTATATATATCAGAGACGCTCGGGTGCTCCTGGCTTGCCGCCAGTATGCGCAACACCGCATATCTCTGCGGCGTAATGCGAAAATCGCAGCTTTTCAGCTTTCCGATCATCGCTTCTATGCGTTTCTGAGCTTCCGGTGTTATTTTGCGAGAGTTCACGATTTTTTAGGATAATGGATATTTGAAAATAGCTATTATTAAATATGTAGCCTGCCCCGGCACTTTTTTCAAGCTGTTTTGTGCTTTTTTTGGGCGGGGATCACGCGCTGTGAACAGGCTCAGCGGTTCGTATCTTCTGCGTGAAATACAGGGAGATGAATGGTCAGGCAGGCGCCAATTATAAACGGCAGCCGCCAGTTCACCAGCCACAGCGCGCCGCCAAACAGCGGTATCACCACGGCTGAGATATGGTTTATCGTAAAGCCCACAGCCGTGCTCTGTGCCAGGTCTTTCGGGTCGGCTATTTTCTGCAGATAGGTGTTCAGGCCGATGGCGAAGTTGAAGAATATGCTGTCAAGCACGTACAGCGCAACCGCGACCCAGACATTTTCAATGAACGCATACCCGAGAAACAGTATCACCAGGCTTGCGCTTTCAAGACTGAGCACGACCTTTTCGCCATAGGTATTGATCGCCCGTGAAATATAGGGATTGGTAAGCCAGGTCAGGGCGTAATTCACCACATAAATACCGGCGATGGTCGTCACGCTGAGCCGGTACTTTTCGACCAGCAGAAAAATAGCAAAGACGATGAAAATCTGCCGCCGCGCGCCGCTCAGAAAATTCAGGACATAATAGAGCCAGTACCTGCGCCGCAGCACAAGGCTGTTCTGCACATGGGCCGGGGCTGTCATGGGCCGGATTGAGCCACAGCATATAGCCGCCCGCGCAGCAGATAAAAATCCCCAGCAGCAGAAAATTGATTTTATAGGGCAGCATAAAGGCAAGCAGCCAGATGATGCTCCCGACCGCAATATTTGCAAGTGCCCCGTAGCCGCGCAGCCGGGCAAACACAACAGGGGCCTCCTGCCGGGTGAAATACTGCACGGTGAGGGATTTGTTGATGGTTTCAAAATAGTGAAACCCGATGGACATGATGGTCGTTGAGAGCAGCAGGCCCGGAAATGTGGTGAGATAGCCGGTCGCGCCGATGCCGATGCCCATGAGGATTACCGACAGCGATGCCAGCCGGTATTCGCTGACAAGCAGCACGATATACATGACCAGAAAGGTGAGAAAGCCGGGTATTTCCCGCACGCACTGGGCAGCACCTATCTGAAAGCCGTCGACGCCGATCACCTCTTTGGCAAAGTTTGTGAACAGCGCCATCCAGCCCTGCAGCCCCGCGCTGGCGCAGACCACAAGTATAAGTAGATAGCGATACATCGGGTTATGTTTAAGCTGCTGCATGAAATCATTTCTGCCGTAAGTTTTGAGCGGAAAAGTCTGTAGCGGGCGCCAACCCGCAGCAGGCAAACAATACCACACTACAGACCGGCAGGGCATGATATTTTCATTGTGCCTCTACCCCACTCAGCGGGTAGAATGCGCAGAGCGCACCGAATATTATAAGAAATGATGCGCAGCGCATACCTTGCCAGCCGTGTCGCAGGTGCATATTTTTTTTATCCCGGGTCCGCTGCTGCGGACTGCACCTGCACTCCAGCCTATTGTCTACAGCCTGTCTGGTCCGCATCAATGACTTTGCAGCTTTCCTGCCGAAAACAAACTCCTCGACACTTTTATTGAAATTTGCAATAAGCATTTAAGCTAAGGGCTGAAAGTTCCGGACGCCGCATCACTACTGGAAGTTTCTAAAGGGTAGGGGGGCCGGCGCAGTCACCTGCGGGGTTTTGCCGGTCTGTGTAAAACTCTGATGAAATTATATAATCATGGAAAGGCTGAACCGCTCTTTTACCAATGCCCTTTCGGGAAATATTTTTATTGACGCCTGCACTATTCAGAATAATATCGGAGGCACCTGGTACCCTGTGTATCCGGGTATATCAATGCATGCTGAAACGCACATTGAGGTAGTTGATTCAGTGATAACGGAATAGCGATGCATTAACAAACGCGCACCTTTTCATGCAGGCTGTCCGAAAGTAATCGTATGGCGCACGATTTAAAAAACTTTTTTAAATCGATCAACGAGATAAGCAGCCACGGCTTGTTATTATTTGTATCGCTGCTTGCAGCAGTGGTTTTATTCTGCCTGCTCCCGGCCCTCCTGCACCTGGCTATTATTCTTCTTGCCGTATTCTCCAAGTGATTCAGCAGTTTTAAAAGCATCTGTTTCCCGGTATGACCCCGGCTTAAAAATTTTAAGCTGCAGTTCCGCCTTCTGTCCGCTCCGCAGTTTTGAATCTTGAATCATTCTCCCCGAACTCCCAACTCCACCAACCATCTGATGCTCCCAACTCAATCCGAACTCCAACCCTGAACTCCAACCCGAACTCCGAACCATCTGATGCTCCCAACTCCGAACTCCCAACTCCGAACTTCACATCTCCGCCCCTGACCCTTAACCAATGCTAAGCTTTTTTAATAAAATAAAAAATCCCATTGAATAAAACACAAAATAATGGTTTGATGTTCAAACATTTTAAACTTACCCTGGGGGCTTCGTGAAAAGTAAGTTTATCATCTCCACCGCTGCTGCCACTAACGTACCACTGACACCTGATCCCCGAACCCTGACACCTAAAACAAGCGCTGCGCGGCGCGTATTCGCATGCCGGTCTATTAAAGCAAAACAGTCGGGAAAAACGAAATGGGGAAGTGTCTAAGTAGCGTGGTTCTTCATTGCGCTATACAGGCAAAAAAGTGGTGGCTGTTGTCTTTAATTATTTTCCAGGAGGAGCAGGCATGCTGAAAAAAATACTTTTACGGACGGTAATCGTGCTTGCAGCACCACTGCTGCTTGCCGGCTGCACGATGTATGACAAAGATGCTATCATCGACGGCATCGAATTCGTGTACTGCCCGCCGGGGTCTTTTCTCATGGGCTGCCTGCCCGGTGAAGAAGGCTGCTCCACATCGGAGCAGCCGCAGCATACGGTGACATTCTCCAGCGGGTTTTATATTTCAAAATACGAGATCACGCAGAGGCAGTGGTTGGCGGTCATGGGAACGCGGCCATCACGCAATCGCCGGTTGCTGCTGTGCGCCACCGCCGATTCTCCCGTTGACAGCGTAACCTGGCCGGAAACCCAGGAGTTTATGACCGCTCTTAACGAGGCCCGGCCCGGCAGGCAGTATCGCCTGCCGTCCGAGGCCCAATGGGAATACGCCTGCAGGGCCGGAACGACAACCCGGTATTACTGGGGCGATGATCCTGATACTGCGCTCATGCCCGACTACGCCTGGGTGCCGGAGAACAGCCTCAGAAGGACGCATCCCGTGGGGCTGCTGGAGCCCAATGCCTGGGGCATTCACGACATGGGCGGCAATGTATGGGAATGGGTGCAGGATTACTGGTACAATGGGTATAACGGCGCGCCCGCCGACGGAACCGCCTGGGAGGCGGCCCCCTCGGAATTGCGCGTGGTGCGGGGCGGCAGCTACACGAATAACCGGGGCTGCCGTTCGGCTTTTCACGGCGGCTACAACCCGGAAATACGCAACAGGGATTACGGTTTTCGCATCGTCTATAGCGGCACGGGCGCGCCCTGAAAAACCGGCAGCCGGAAGAAGGGTGGGTAAAACCCACCATCAATGATTGAAATAACAGATGGGTTCCGCGACGCTGCACCCGCTACAGACTTATTTAAAAAACAACCGGGGCAAACGGAACAGTGAAGTGTCCCTGATTTTCGAAAGAGAAGGATACGCATGCTGAAACTTGTGCCGGAAAATAAGCTGCTGCGCTTCGCGCTGGGCCTGTTCACGCTGCTGGTGCTGCCGGGCTGCGCGACCAGCCAATGGTGAGAATACAATCCGGCGCCAAACCGCCGGCAGATGCCTTCGTTGCGGTGAATTACAGTGATCACTGGTTCTGGATCGATAACAGCGACTACCATTCCAAGGCTGTTTTCAGCTTTCTGATGCTGCTGACCTCGCTGGCCCAGACCGGCGTGGCGCCGCAAACACCCGTAATTACCGTTCCGGCTTCCTGAAAAAAAACAGGCGGGTGAATTTGCGTGCGATAATTCCTTAAAACCTGTTGATTTGTAACAATTTTTTGGTTACATATATGGTATATGAAATTCTGGTCAGCAAAAAGGTTTTAAAGAATATTGAAAAAATGCCGGCGCCCGTTCAAAAGAAGCTGGTAAACCTTATTGACGACCTTCGTGACAGAGGGCCTCTGCGCAGTGAGTGGCCGAATTACAGCAAACTTGGAGCAGACAGCTATCATTGCCATCTTGCCCATAAGTGGGTTGCATGCTGGCAGTGGAGGAAACAGTCAATCATTATAGAGGTGTATTATGCAGGCAGTCGTGAAAACGCCCCATATTGACATTACGATACGCGGCAATATTCCGGAAAAACTTCTTTTGGCGCTGAAAAAAGAATATGGCCGGAAAGTCCGTATTGTTGATGACTCCGAGAATACCCTGCTGCGAGCTGTTGATACCGACTGGTATAAAAAAACAAAGGCCTCGATTCAGCCCGGTGACAATATGAAGCTCTACCGGGACCTGCATAAAATGACACAGGCTGAACTCGGCGAAAAACTCGGCGGCCTTCCCCGGCAGCATATTTCAAACATGGAACGAGGCATGCGGGCCATCAGCCTTGCTACGGCAAAAAAACTGTCCGCTTTGTTTAAAGTCTCTGTTGAGCGGTTCATTTGAGGCCCAGTTAACGCAATACCTGCAGCGTGTGTGCACCGCACACCATGGTGACGGAATAACCAATTATGCAACTCATTTGTTGTACTAAAAAGCTGCAAAAAGAAATGGGCATCACCAAATCCGCGCTCGCGGCAGCCTGGCCCTTGCATACCCGCCTCGGCCCATGGCACGCAAATCTTATTTTTATTGATCGGCGCAAATGCGCTCTGTTTACCAATGATAAAACCCTTTTCAATTTCATCGCAGCTGATGTCTCTCGTGCTCAGATACGAAATCTTTCCGAATTGTTCAGGGGTTTTCTAACATGCGTGCTGGCTGATGAGGGTTTCCCCCGGCCGGTCATAGAAGCCGTTATGGCCGAGCATGCTGATATCGCGTATGCCAATACCACTAGCAAAAGCGTGCTCGGCTCCATGAATGATATAGCCAAAATGTATCACTATCATATTCTGTCCGAAGGCGGGGTACACAGCCCGGCGGTTCCGGCTATCATACGCCAGCTAAACCGAATGCCCTTGAGCGCTATCGGCTATGGCTACGCAATAGAGAAATTGAGAGCGCTGCTTTACAATTGAGCTGGCAGAGTGCTTGATGGGCAGGTTAGGGGACGTTGTTTACTTTGTTGAATTGCTTGCATGCGGGAGAGGAAAAGGGGAAAGCGCCCTTTAGTAAGAAGGCGGGGTTGGGGATACTACCATCAATGATTGAAAAAAAATCGGTTGGTTACGCTACGCTGCACTACCCTGCAGACTAGCCCTTTACGTGCCCATCCCGGCAGTCGTTCAAATTTTATTGACACCCGTTACCTCCTGGCGCATACAATACAGAGAATGCCCCCCTCAAAGAGAAGACCGGCGCGCGCGTCGAACCAGGTAAACCAATCCGGAGGTGAAAAAATGAAAGTATTGGGTTTTATGGCAAGTCCGAGAAAGGGCGGAAACTCAGACATGCTGCTTGAACGCTTTCTGGAAGGCGCGAGCTCTTCGGGTGCTGCAACGGAAAAGATCAGCCTCTATGATTGCACCATTGAATACTGCCAGGGCTGCCACCTCAAATGCTGGGTTAACGATGACTGCTGCCCCCGGTGGCAGGATGACATGGACATGCTCCATGACAAGATGGGCGCAAGCGATCTTCTCGTTTTTTCCTCGCCGGTGTATATGGGCGCGCCCCCGGCAAAGCTCATGGCGTTTTTTGAGCGGAGCATTGACCAGAAGAAAGTCAATCTTGAAACGCTGAAAGTGGAAAACAACAAGCTCCTCGGCAAAAAAGCGGTAGTGCTGCAGGTTAATTTTTTCAATGATACGGCGTACCAGAAGCTGCCCATGCTGGTGTATGCAAGGATACTCTCCGAAGTGTTCAAAATGAACATCGTCGGCAGCCTGGGCGTAGCGGATGTGAGAGAGCCCGGGGATATTGCTCGAAAGAAAGACTCCCTGCAGGAGGCCTATAACCTTGGCGCACAACTGTGCGCCCTGTCGTAATTGGCTGTATAATTATAAATTATAAGTAAAGGTTGCTTATTGACTCTTCTAAAATGCTTCAACCGGACTGCAAACTCCTGCTTTACTACTCTAAAGCACAGCCAGAATCAAAAACCCAACCGGCAAAAGGAAAAGCTCATGAATACAGTTCTGATTAAAGTACCGCCCCTGGCTCTCATCCTCTTAACCGCTTTCGGCCTGTATTCCTGCGGCATGAAAGACAACAACCACTTTGACGGCACCTGCACCGAGTTCAGCATGGATGGAAGCGGAGAGGATATACAGATCGACCGGGACCGGGGGCTGGCCTATATCTCTCTGTATGACAGGCAGGGCCTTGCAAACGATATACCTGTGCCGCCCGGTGACATCCTGGCGCTTGACCTGACAAAAACCCCTTTGGCAGGCACATCTGCACTTCTTGACGGGCCTGAACTGCGGCCCCACGGCATAAGCCTGTTCATTGACCAGATCGGACAGCGTCATCTGTTTGTCATCAACCATCCGGAGGACCGCTCAACCGGTGCTGAAAAAATTGAGCGCTACCGTGAAGAAACCCCCGGTGCATTCCGTCACGTCGAAACTTTTACAAGCCCCCTGATTACCCGTGCCAATGACCTGGTCGCTGTAGGCGACCGCCAGTTTTATGTAGCCCAGGATGTTGACCGCTCAAGCGACGAAACACTGACCAGCCTTGTTTATTTTGACGGGGAAGACTACGCTGTGGCTGCAGACGACATCCAGTCCGGCGGCGGCATCAATACGTCTGCTGACTACACGACCCTGTATATCTCCGAAACCAATGGAAAAACTATACGGGTTGTGTCCCGCGATGTATCTGATGGAAGCATTACTACTCTGCAGAATATAAACCTGGGCACCTCTCCTGACAATATCGATGTTGCCTCAGACGGTTCACTCTGGGTCGGCGCACACTCCAAGGTTCTGGCACTGGTACTGCATTTCATCACCGGCAGCAAGTCTCCAACGCAGATACTGCGAATTGACCTCAGCGAATCAGAACCGCAGATTACAGAAATTTACCTGAATGACGGTGAAGAAATATCTGCCGGCAGCTGCGGCGCCACATACGGCAACACACTTCTGATCGGGTCCATCACTGCTAAAAAGCTGCTTATCTGTGAAATGGACTAGCCCGCAGGTCGGGGTGAGGAACGAAACCCGACATCTTCATGCGGGAGCCATTGCGATTGAGCCCGGGGGCTGGTTTGATAGCTTTGATGTGTCGGGTTCGCTGCACTCAACCCAACCTGCGAACTAACCATTTTTCCGCATGGTACATTTATCCATCTGATGCCAACAGACATTTAATTTAAATAACCGGCGTTTGTTATTCTTTCTTCAAATGTCAAAGTTACCCCTCCTGCGAAAGCGTGAGAACAAAAAAACACCCTTTCCTTTACGATACTCCATTTAAGTGTTATTGAAATAACTGTAAGAACCGGAAACAGAGACCCAACGGGCACTGTATGTGTGCACCTGATGATTGTAAACACTTCATATGAAAAAGGGGAGAAGCATGAAAAGAAACGCAGTATTGTTTTTGGTTGTTGTGGCAGTGATGTGCTTTACACGGCCCGCCGGGGCCGCCTTTACCAACCTCCTGCAGGACCCCGGTTTTGAAGCAAATACGCCCAATCCCTATTGGGATGAAGCCTCGACAAACTTCGGGACACCATTGTGCACGGGCGGGGCTTGCGGCACTGGCGCTGGAACCGCAGGGCCGCGAACGGGTGCGGTCTGGGCCTGGTTCGGCGGCACAGCATCCTATGAGGCCGGGTCGCTGTCGCAAACCGTCACTATCCCCACCGGCGCTGCCAAGCTCGAATTTTATTTATGGTTCGGTTTAGCTGAACCAGGCAGCGATGCAACAGACCTGTTCAATGCCGAAATCGACAATGCCACCCTGTTTACCACGAATGCGACTGAAATAGCCCTGTACCCGTCGTATACGCTGGTGAGCCTTGATGTCAGCGCTTATGCCGATAATGCTTCGCATACGGTGGTGTTTTCATCGATAACCAGTGGCGAGACTGTAAATATCAACCTGGACGATGTGGCCCTGCTCAGTGAACCACCGGTTACTTTGAATATTGTAAAGTCCGGCGCCGGAGCCGGCACGGTTGCCAGCGCCGACGGCAAAATCAACTGCGGCAGCGACTGCACCGAAGAATATATACAAGGCACGGAGGTGAAGCTTACCGCAGCGGCTGCTCCCGGCTCAATCTTTACCGGCTGGAGCGGCGAGGGATGTTCGGGGCTGGATAACTGCACGCTGACTATGACTGATAATATGACCGACAATGGTACCGTGACGGCGAATTTCGATGTGGCTGCAACGACAACAACCACGACTGCCTCGGCCTGTATTGACAATGACGGCGACGGTTATGGCGAGGGCTGCACCGCAGGCGACGACTGCGACGATGACGATGCCTTTTATAGTGAAGTCTGCCCGGACTGCGAGGTGAAAATCATACCCAGGGCCCTGGGCTGGTTTCTGGGTGAAAAAGAAAAAACCCGGCGCCTGCTCGTCATCGGCAAGAGGAGTACGGAGTTTGACGACACAACGCCGGTTCGGTGGGAGTCCGGTGATATAACCGTGTTGAGCCAACGCGTATTGTTTAAGCGGTTCATGTTTATGAAGGTGAGTGTTGACGGCGCAGCACTTGATAAGGGAGCGTACCGGGCACTGATAGGAACATGCTCGGCAACACTGAACCTGGTGAGGTGATCCCTTAAAAACGGCACAACTGGTAACAAGAAAGAGGGGTCAGACGGCTGCCCCCTCTTCATTAAAAAGGGGACAACAGCGCCCTTTAGGGAAAGCGAATAATCGGCCAGCAGGTGCAGGTTTGCATCCCGCTCTTCGATAAGCCCGCCGATGCGCCGGGGGAACACCAGCACCGAGCACTCGGTACAGTTGTCATGCCCAGAAGTCCGCAGGGTGCGCCGTGCGCACCAATGACGGCTGTGGCGTGGATTATTGTGTTGCTATGTCAACGGTACACAAAATCCGGTTGCCGGGGTGATTGTGTATTTTGATTGAGATTATTGGTGCTCACTGCGCACACTGCGGACTAAAACATAAAACCTGCCGCCTATCTCTTCATCATCGGCGCAAGCTGGCAGGGTGGGTGCAACCCGCCATTAATGAATACATCAAATGAACCGGTGGTTTCGCTGCGCTGCACCCACAATACGGCTGTCAAACTCTGCGAGCCCCCCGGCAGAGCCGGGGGGCTCGCTTTGATTAATTACTCGTCCCGATCAACCAGAAACTCTCCGGCCCCTCCAAAATTGCCTATAAATGCAAAACCGATGGCAAAGCCCCATTTGCCCGAATACGAGACCATTACTTTATTTTCGCTCACACCCGGGCCGTCGAGAAGAAGAATAGCGCAGGTGCCCGGGCCGCAGCCGCCGGATGCAAGCGTCAGCTTGCCTTGAGCATCCATGAGCCCCGAGACAAGCACCTCCGAAGCCGCAGGAGCCGGAATTCCTGAAGGCCAGCCTGATGTTTCGGTCAGGCACTGGTAATCAACCTGCACGGTGCCCCTGACTGTCATGTTATCGGAAGGATACTGCGTAAGTGTCATGGTCAGCGGGCACTCGATAGTCTCTTTCGTCACATTGTCCAGAAATGACCATTGACCGGTGTAGGAGCCTGTGGCATCGTATGGAGCCGTGCATGAAGAACACAAGCCCGATGCAATGAGTGCGAGCAGCGTGAGGCAGCATAGATAAGAAGATTTACTTTTCATACATATCCCCTTTCCTGGTTGAAAATATTTAATCACTGCTGCTTAAAACAATCTGAATGAAACTGTTTTAAACAGCCGGTTGCACTACGTTGTTGTGATGGATCTATATGCTAAAGAACATATAAAATCCGGAATCGTTTCTGTTTTTTGTGTGGCACGCACAACAGCCAGTAATTATTTTACAATTAAAACAGCCCGCATCCCTGCAAACCGTACCAGCTCTGCTAGCACTACGACTAGAGAACCCTTTTTGCCTCTCATGACTCCTTTTCGTGGTTCTTTTTATCGGTTTTTTAAAATAATGTACTGTTTCAAAAAAAGCGCATGCTCTGATGCAGAGCAGTCCGCGGCTCTCCGCATGCAGCCATACTCGCTTATACAATTACATTATTGAGCGAATTACTTTGATTGAAAGTACGCCCTGCCCGCCGGTATAGTCACCCCTGCCGGACAGGCAAAACTGAGTTAATTAAAGATGCAATACATGTGCCTAAAAAAGGTGACCTGCGGTCGAAAAAAAATAGGGGCTTATAAAATAAAGATAATACAAATGGTTGAAAAATAATAAAAACATATGCCGATGGTGAGGCCTCCCGGGCCAAAAAAACAATTGGCTGATTGCAGCCAAAGAATTGCAGTTTCACGCCTCATATTGGCTGAAATCAGCCAATTGCGGACATGGTAAAATTAATCGGGGACACTAAGGGGCGTCCCATAAATAAATTAATAACTTATTATGGTTATCTCCAAAGCTGAACCTGTGTATGGTCGTTAATTTCATCGCACAATTTTGTCATTTCGACCGCAGGGAGAAATCTTAGACTGAAGTGAAATTATGGCGTTAGGATTTCTCATCCCGCTTTCAGCGGGATTCGAAATGACAGCAAGAGCAATTACAACAAAACAAAGGGTACATAAGCTGGTGTCCAGAATAAGGGGTTAGTTCAGCTTCGGAGATAACCAAAAACCATATAACAACAAAAAGCACTGAAAAAATCGGGGGCTTTTTTTTGATGTTTCCTGCTTGCACCCTTTTTTGAGACAGCTAAATCATTATTCCCGTCATTGCAGATTGAAATGTAAAACGCCTTTTGCTAAGCTCCGAAAAAGTATTGAAGTACTGAGCGTGTACCCTTTTCCCTAATCAATCAGAGGGTCTATGAATAAAACCCGTTTTGTCATTTTCCTGATATTCTTCTTTTTTTTCTCCACCGCACTATCCTCTGCAGAACTGCGCCAAGCCGCGGGTAATTCTGGTGGTATTACCGGTATGGTCATGCATACTGACATATCAGCGGGGAAAGTGGATACAGCCGCACTGCAGGTTCCCGGAAAAAGCACAGCACGGGCAGGCGGCCTTTCGCAGATTGTATATGAGGGGAATACATATACCGTGCTTACGTGCCGTGATCTCACACAGAGTGCAAAAAATTTTGACAATGAATCTATCGCGATACAGGCCGCGCATATCCGGAAAACAGATTTCTATGATGCCTATCGCAGACAAATTTTTGTCAGCGACCGCACCGGCAGGTATGAGCGCATATTTGTTGAACTGTATTCGCCCTTGTCTGCAGTGTTGGAGAACATGGAAGGCAAGACCGGTACCTTGTATGGCTCTCTTCAGTGCAAGCCGTCATGTGGTTCCTTTATTGTTACCCGATGGGAGATCAAGGAGTAAAAAAACAGGCATTGGGAACCCACAACGCGTCACATCTTAGATTAATCAGGGACTAAAAAGTTTGGCATAAACATAAGGCACATATACTGGCGAATAATTAATATTTAAGACCCTGAATTTTCCTGAATTGATAACGTGATATTCGAGAATTTGATAAAATCGTGCAGAACCAGCGTGCCGGGATTTGTCATCAGCGCGGCCCTTGCCGTCTATGAGCAGTGGAACCTGCAGGAGTTCTGCTGGAGCTTCTGGATTTGCGGGCTGCTGTACTGCTGGTGTTGCGTGGCCGCCGGCTGTATCCGCATTATGCTTCCGTCGGGCCGCGAGATCCTTGTTCGCATGATAGCGGAAAAAGAGCCTCTGCGCTTTATGCAGTCAATGCCGCAATCGGCCGTTTTGCCTGCCATGGCCTGCCTGTCATGCATCATCGGCTGGCTGGCCTTCTATGCCTATTCTTACCTATTTTCTTTTTACGGCCTTTTCCTGTCCGTATTTGCGGAGATGGAACCATCCAGTCTGTTCGGCAGAAACGGGTTTATCAATTCCGATTTTTTCACGCCGGTAACCTATCTTGTGGAGCGGTGCTGGCCCATGGCGCTGGGGTCGGTTATCGCCGACCGCGCATACCTCTTTCGCAGCAGCCCCTGGAAGCTGCTGCTGAAGCCCTTTTCACGGCAGATCGTTGTCATTCATATCGCGGTCCTTATGATGCCCTTTGTCACCCTGCTGAGCTGGATGCTGTTCAAAGAGGCCTATCAACCCCTCACCATGATATTTCTGCTTGCAGTATTTTATTTTTTTCCCCGGAAGGAGAACTGAATAACGATATCTTTGCAGGGACACGAGGAAAGGGAAAAGGGGACAACAACGCCCTTTAAGGGAAAGCCAATAATCGGCGAGCAGGCAGTAATGTGGCTTTGTTGAATTGGTTATGTCATTATCATTCCGAGGGACAAGAGGGGGAGGAAATTAAGGACACTTTCCTGTTTAGCCCGGCCATAAAATGAAGCGGGAGCAGAATTGAAACTGCCCCCGCTTTTTATTCGGTGGGCATAGCCCACCCTGCATCTATATCTTACCGCACCATGTGAACGGTGCCTGGGACCTTCAAACTAGGGGCCGTTGTTGAATTGGTTAAATTGCTTACGTTACAGTCAACTCTTTACGGGAGCTGAAAACATCCCTTGTTTAGGGTCTGCACATTCACATGTGAAGCCAATACTTCTACGGCTGCGGGGTTAATTCAATCTTATCGGGATTAAACCCGCGATCTGCCAGCTGTTGAACAAGTTCGGTATAAAACTGATCGTCCATGGCCGGTGTTCTGCTCAGGATGTACAAGACACTCTTCCCGGGATTTGAAACCACAGCATAATCATAGTTTTCCCCCAGATCAATAATCCAGTAGGGAAACTCAAATTTCTCAATGCTGGCTCGATCAAAGCGCACCGCAAGTTTGGCGTTGGTTCTTTGGTCTACTACGCGGGCAACGCCCTGGATGCTGGTAGGCGCCCCGTCAAGTGACCCCACCCGGCCCTGGTTAAGGACACTGACGGTTCCATTATCATTGAGCGTGTAGAGAGCGGTAACCGCCACGGCATTTTCATCAAACGATGTTGGATAGCGGGCTATTTCATACCAGAGCCCGGCATAGCGCTCAAGATCAACATAATCTACTGTTTTCGGCGGCAGCAGCTTGCACCCTGCAACAAAAACAATACAAAACAGCATGCTGAGCATTACCTGAAAACTTTTTGATACATGCTTTTTGTGGCCCATCATAAACCCTTCCTCTATTGTTTGTTGCCGGTTAATGTGATGCCGGTATGTCTTCCATGGGCATGGGATTACAGAGGCTGGCTCGGTTGTCGGCCATCCTGCCGCAGTTCATGCACATGCAGTCGGGCTTTTTAGCAAGCTCCTTGATGAGGTCGAACCGCTCATTGCCGGCGATTTCGCAAAGGTGCTGCGTATGGTCGCCGGAGCATTTTTCGCAGATGCAGGGGCAGTTCTCTATCAACACGAAAATAGACCGGAAATTTGACAAGCCTGCCCGCGTCCGGATGCACGCATTGGTCGGTGATCTTGCGGATTTCTTCAAGTAATGGCCCTGATGTCTCCTGCTTTGTTTTGTGGAGATAGAACCGCCTGCCGCCCGCGCTCTTCTGCAAAAGCATATACCTTCAAAGATGCATTATTTAGGCAGCAGTACTGTATCAATAACATGAATCACTCCATTGCTGCACATAATATCTGTTTTCGTTACCTTGGCATTATCAACCATAACAGTTCCGTCCATAACGGTTATCTTCAGCTCCTGACCATTGACAGTTTTCGCGGTTTTCAGTTTGGTAACATCTGTAGCCGTCACTTTACCCGAGACCACATGATACGTCAGGATGCCCTTCAGCTTTTCTTTGTTTTCCGGTTTAAGTAAATCATCAAGAGTTCCTGCCGGTAATTTAGCAAAAGCCTCATCAGTGGGGGCAAAAACTGTGAATGGTCCCTTACCCTTCAATGTCTCCACTAATCCAGCAGCTGTTAATGCTTTGGCCAGGGTATTAAATGATCCTGCGGCAACAGCTGTATCAACTATATCTTTTTTATCATGGCTTTTTGCCCACCCATTTGTGGTAATTGTAAATATGAATAAAAATGCAACTAATGAATAATTAAAAAATAATCTTTTCATAAAATTGCTCCTTTTAAATAAAATAAATTAATTAATAAAGTTTAGTCTTAACTCTTTAATGCAACTTCCGTTAATAATTTAAAACTATTGCGCAATAACCTCCTTCCCTTTGTCATATATTAGTATAAAAGAAAAACAGCACTCTGAATCATTATTGTTCAGTGTGCGTCTTTAAGGTTTTAGATACAGGGGGTATGACTGTGGTATATAGATTAATAAATTCGTATGCGCAAGTCGCAAAACGCAGAATATGTGGTAGCGGGAATAGGCTGGGGGAACGTTGATGGCTTTGTTGAATTGCTCAGCAAGAAAAAAGCTGCACCGGCTTGGACCAACCAGGTGACGGTGTGGACACATTGTACAGGCTAAATCGGCCCCGTACCCTGCAGTCTACTACATGATTCCGGGCAAGCCGGAGTAGAATCATAGAAGGTCTGGTCTGACGCTTTGCACAGGATCAGCATCCGCCGGCAGTGCTGCCGGGCTCAAAGCAGCCCTTCGGAATACCGGCTCGGCAGGAAAGAGATCGTCTCGATTGGCCATCAACTCCTCGCAGGTGTCAAGGTCGTCGGCAACGGGGACAAGTAGTATGGGGCTCAGGCCCGGGTCCTCATATTGCGGTGGGCTGCTTGGCATATTCAGGATGTTCAGGGTTGCGCCGATAACGAGTTGCTCTGATGTGTCGACAACATGGCCGTAGAGACTGCCGTCAGAGTAAAGGGTGAGAAAGTTCTGAAAAATCTCGCGGCGCGCAATGTAGAGTTCGGCTTTGATGAGGCCGTAGAGCGTGAGGTGCACGGTGACGCCGGGCTTGCCGTCTCCGTCGTCATCGTTTATGTTCGGATCGTCGGGATTCAGGGAGAGTGGCTGCCAGGGATCGCCGTCTATCCCGATGAGGGTTGGCGTGGCCGGGCGCACTATTTTCCAGGCCCCGCCGTCCTGAGACACCTCCACTGTTGCCGTGCGCGGCTTAATAGCCTGTGTGGCCGCATCGTTGAGGTTCGCGGTAAAGGGCTGATTGTTTTTGTTCACGGAAAAACAGAAACGGTCGGTTTCGACGAGATCATTTCCCTCCACAGTAAAGTCGGTGAAGCCGTAAGAAATGATAAAGGTCCGCATCGGCCCGGCAGGCGTCTGGCCAATGTAGGCAACTATGTCGTAGTGGGCGTAATGGCCCTGAATGGCTGCCTCGGCCTCTGCAGCGGTGGCCGGAGGCACCCAGTCAGGGTCGTTATCCGGCGGCTCATAGAGGGGGCTGTCAGGCCACGGCTTTTGCGTGCACCCTGTTGTAAAAGACCAGCAGAAAATCAAACTGCTGAAAATCAGCATGCGCAGAAATGTTTTGTGCATTGGAAAAACCCTTTTTTCCTGCTGATGCAGTGCGGCAGGCATTTGCTGTATCCGGCCGGCCCCAAAACCCCGCGTATATTCATTTAGTAGCAGGAAAATTGATATAAAGCAATCCACGGGAAACCGGAGCAGGGCCATTAGGGGGAATAATTATGGACAACGCCCTTTAATGGAAAGCCAATAATCGGCGAGCAGGCAGTAATGGGGCTTTGTTGAATTGGTTATGTCATTATCGTTCCGAGGGACAAGAGGGGGAGGGAATTAAGGACACTTTCCCTATTTAGTCCGGCCATACAATGATGCGGGCGCAGCACTGAAACTGCTCCCGCTTTTTATTCAACGGGCATAGCCCACCCTGCATCTATATCTTACCGCACCATGTGCAGGGTGCCGGTGCAATTATCAACCGTTACCGTATAATCTCCCTTTTCAACCAGCGTGCCGCCGCCCGTTCAGGAGCAATTTCTTTGACACCGCAGCCCGGTATATCTTATACTGCAAAAAATTAACCGCCAATCTGAAGGGTAGGCTGCGCCCGCCATTTTTATCTATTTCAAATGAACCGAAGACAATATAAATCTTGCAGGAACTGCGCGACAGCGCCAATATAAATCTACAAACCAGGGAGTGCCCGATGCTATCAGGAGATTTTAGAAAAGCGGTTTTTTGTGTTTTTATTACTGTCTGGCCAGCGCTGCTCTTGCCGGCACTTCCCCTGCATGCCGCAGCTCCTCCGGGGACCAATACAAATCCGTTTACTGCCTTCAATCATGACTATGTGCTTATAGCTCTGGGCGACAGCCTGACCCAGGGCGCAATGGATGGCATTATTAACTTCAAAACGATCCCCCACGCGTATCTGCAAAGAGTTCATGAATCGCTTGCGCAGGTGCAGGATATCGAACTTGTGCAGCCGCTGCTCGACATGGCCGGAAAGCGTATGGCGCCCTTCGCCATCCCGACAAATCTTGCCGTCGGCGGCGCAGGCATCCTCAACATGGATGGTTTCAGCTACGGCAAGCGTGAGACCACCGGGCACAAGATCCGCAGCAAAAGGTTTCTCTGCAACAGCCTGCTGCCCGCGAACTTTGAGGATCTCTATGATATAACGCTCTATCCCTACAATCTCCTGCAGGGCGGGCCAGCGTCACAGATCGACAGCGCTGTCTGGCTGCTCAATTACATACATCGCCACCAGACTGCCCGCGCCGTATGTATTTTGTGGATCGGGGCTATTGACGTCGGCTATGCCGCTATGGGTTATGGCTATGGCCATCCTGTTTATGCATTGCTGCCGCTTACCTTCATAGAAAACGTATTGTCGCCCGGTGCGGCAACATTGCTGCGCCTGGGACAGGCCATCGGCGCGGTCTCCTTTGAGCCCTATACGATGGAGGCCATCGAGCACAACCTCACGGACCCGGCCGAATTTGCAGCGCAGTATGAGCAAACCCTTGCCAGGCTTGAACAGGGCGTACCCGGTTTTTATGAAACCACCGATCTGTTTGTCTGCACCCTGTATGACATCTGGGCCTCGTATCTGTTTGATTCCAATGACCTTGAATTTTATCTGCGCAAGCTTGATAAGCAGTACACGGTGCCGGCAACCTTCGCCCGCGCTCCAGCCACGGGGGCATGGGACACCGCTGCACCCCGCGGCGACCGCATAGGGCTCCTCACCTTTTTGTGCATGTACGCGCTGTTCAGCACGGGCGCTGATGCGCAAACCGTGAACCAGATACTTGAGGTCGATGGCGTGCAGAATGACGGCCTGGTATTATCGGAAGACGAGCAGGCGCTTCTCCACGAACGCACTGCTGCGTATAATGACGCCATCAGGAAGGCTGTGCAGAAACGGGCGGGCAAGGTCCATCTGATTGATATCGGACCCTGGCTTACTGATATATTAACCGACAACGAATCTTATAAAGCAGGGGAAAAGAGCATCACCAGCAAATGGGGCCGCGGCGGCTGGTTTACCCTTGACGGCGTGCATCCCGGCCATACCGGTCAGGCGCTTATTGCCAACAAAATTATTGAGAACATAAACGGGGCCCTGGGCTGGCATGCGCCCCCTGGCGATATGAGTGCCGTTGCTGCAGATGATCCCTATATTGATAATGACGGTGACGGCTGGCCAGCCGGTCCGGATTATGATTCTATCGGTCCCACCGGCATGTTTTTCCTCTTCAAAGATCCCGAT
This sequence comes from uncultured delta proteobacterium, assembly GCA_963804955.1. Taxonomy (GTDB): domain Bacteria; phylum Desulfobacterota; class WTBG01; order CAIYCZ01; family CAIRTM01; genus CAIWCT01. Next base: position 209,877 of record CAWDSQ010000005.1, read on the forward strand.
GACACTGACCCTTTAGTGCTGCCCGAGCTTACCGCTGATTTCTGGAGCAGGCTTTCCGACGTCATCAAGCTGATCGCTTTTAAGCAATATCCGTAAGAGCTCCACAGAGGGCAACAATGGGTATGCTGTTGCATTTGTTGAATTAAGCAACTGAATTAATCAGGGACAACAGCCACTGCTTAATTTGCAACAATAAAACGGTACCAATACTGTTGGAGAGGGAAGGGCGCTGCAGAGCAGGTCCTCAGAGCCTGACGTATCAAGGCCGGGCTGCGGCAGCGAGCTTTATTTATGCCGCCGGGATTGCTGTAATAAATAAAACAGGAGCATCTTGCGGTCTATAGCGTTTTGGTCGAGATTGCCATCGCTGTAATCAAGCAGGTGGTCATGCTTTGGTGTGTCAGCCCCCGGCGCCTGCGTGTCCGTGCAGGCAGGGTCAAAAATTTCAGAAGGGTAGCCCTGCCAGGCTGGGCTTGTGAACCCGCTGCTGCCGGCAGTGTAATAAACGGTAAAGTCCGCTGCGCAGTTGGTAAAAACATCAGCCCCCATCAGTGGCGCATTCCCGCTGAAAAATGCGCTTGTGAGGTTGGCGCAATCAGAAAATGCCGCATCCTCAATGCTGGTAACGCTGTTCAGGATAAGTATGCTCTCCAGGCTCAACTGCCCGGCAAAAGCACAATTCCCAATGGTGGCAACCGGCTTATTGTCAATGGTATCCGGGATTACAACAGACCCGCCAGAACCGGTATAGCCGGTGATTATGATTGCGGCAGTGCCGCTCGATACCGTATATGTAAAATCAACCAGCTGCGCTGCAAAGGCCGACGGCAACAGAAACACACAACCGGTTAAGGTTACAATGAATGCCGTTTTTCTGAAGTGCATAGGGCCCTCTTTGGAATCTGTTTATTCCCGTTCACTAACAAGCCATAAACCAATGAGCTTGTCGGTCAACGCCACACTCTTTACTATCAGTATAGCATGGAATAAAGAAGGCGGAATTAACCGGGAGAAAGCATACTGACTCTTCACCCTCATCCCCGTAAGTGGCGCAGAGGGAATGTCTCTGCAGAGCAGATCTTAAGAGCCTGCCGCCCGCACAGGAGCAATTTCTTTGACACAGCAGGCGGGCATAGCCTATACTGAATAAATTAACCGTTGATTTGCATGGCTGGCGCAGCCCACTCTACGGTCTTTGTTTCTTTGAATTATGTAACCCCACGTGTAAGGAGTAAGGTAATGAAGGTGGTCCATAGTTTTATATTTATAAGTGCTGTACTGTTTGCCTGTACCGTCGCGCCTGTTCTGGCCCAGCAGGCAGAGAAGCCAACTACATCGGCTCTATTTGAGAAGGCTAAAAAACCTGCCAAGCCTCCAGTAACAGGCAAAATCAATATAAATACCGCAACGGCAGAGCAGCTTGCAATGCTGCCCGGCGTCAGCATGAGAAAGGCCCAGGGGCTTATTGACTACCGCACCAAAAACGGTACGTTCAAAGATATAGAAGACCTCCGAAAAATGCCGGGCATCAAGCAGAAAAGAATTGATAAGGTTAAAGAGTATTTAATATTTGACGGCGAGACAACACTGAAAGCCGTACAATAAGAGCTGCTGTAAAAACAAAAAAGGCGGAGTCGTAGTCGGCTCCGCCTTTTTCCTGGCCCCCCTTTTTTTATCGCCGCCGGCCATAAGCACGGCAGCCTGCGAATGAACCTCGTTATGCGCATGTTTATATTTAACTTGACGCACAATCGCCCCCAATTTATAGTCTGTCCGTATCAATGAAAGTTCCCGGTAGCCATTCCTGGCAGTCTCCCGCACTTCATAGCATAAGGAGGGACCCTTCCATGACAGGAGTAAAAGCTTTTTTTACCGTACTGCTCATAATGCCGTTAGGGCATGCACTGACGGTTCTTGCCTTAAAAGCACCCCCACAGGGGCAAATTTTTATTGCATGTGCCGGCATACTTGCAGCAACCATCCTTATTTATCTGACAAAATATATTGCATCTCCTGCCTGGGAAACTTTTGCCGGTATGGTTAGCGGCGTTATTTTATGGGCGAGTCTGGTGGAGATCGGGGTAAAATTAGGGGCGCAAGCAATTTTTGTTGAAGAAAAAAAAGTGGTTGAATTGTCTCTGGCAATCATTATACCACTGCTGCTGTACCTGGCTTTTAACGAACAGATACGGTGCAATTTTTTCATTTCCTTGAGGAAGGCTTTGCATCTTACCCGGGGGGAACTGCCGGAGATAGCAATAGATAATTGGGGGCCTCGAGCAGCTTTTAAAATGTTTGCCATTATCTGGATAGGGCATGTGGCGCTTTTTTTTGCCTATGACAATGATTTTTTCGGGCCGCAGGGGCTGTTTTGCAAACTGTTTTTTCTGTTCTGCCTTGTGTCCGGGATATACCTTTTTTACAGATTAACCAGGGCGCAGGAGATGGGTTTTGCTTTTCGCTATGCAATGCCCACCGTGATTGTTCTATGGAGCTGCATTGAAACTCTGGTAAAATGGAAAATCTTTTCTGAGCCATGGATAACTTTAAACCCCGTTTTTTTGACACTGGTGGTCCTGACATTTGCAGGGGTTCTTGTTGTTATAAAATACACGGCATCAGAAAAGAAATAGGGCTGCTCTCCCGGACTGTATCGGGGGAATATTTGGGGCAACCAGGTACATGCCTGAAATAGTAACGTACGAAAGCGGTTGCGGCAATGTGCTGCAACCGCTTTTTTTTCAAATGAAAAGGGGGTTGTGGTTTTCTAGTACTTCACCCCGAGAACATCGAAGACTTTCAAAATTTCCGGCAGGTGTGCGAATGCCGGGCCGCCGGCCATGAGCACGGCAACGCCTGCTGCCTCAAGAATCTCTTTGGGCATGGCGCCCTCCTGCACGGCAGCCTGCGTGTGCTGATACATGCAGGGCTTGCAGTGGCTGGCAACGGCAATCCCCAGAGCGATCAGCTCCTTCTGCTTTTTGTCAAGAGCGCCGGGCTCCATGACTTTTTCGTGCAAAGCATAAAATCCCCGGTAGGTTTCGGGAATATGTTTTGACATTTTCTGTTTGGTTTTTGCAACATCCCTGAAAAAATCCTGCACATCATTTGTCATCGTCTGTATTTCCTTTCCCTGCAAGAGGATTTTCCTTTATAAGGCGCATCCAGTACGAGGAGTACAGCGCTCCTGCCGGGTTATTGACAAGCACGCGGTCCTTGACGATCACCGTACTGACAGGCGCTGCCGAATGTTTATTAAAAAGCATGTCATGGCCCAGGCACAGGCCCACTAGAAGATTTAGCTCTGTACCGGCACGGTTTAAAATATCAGCCTGCCCCACGGGGTTGCATATGACCTCGGCAGCATTTTCCCGCACTTTGGGCAGGTTGAAATCATCCTTTGCTATGCCGCAGAGCTTGCAGCAGGCAGAGGTTATCTCGAAGTGGGGGGCAAGCAGCTCCTCCAGCAGCCGCGCCTCGCGGTGCAGCCCTGCGCAAAAGGCCATGCCCAGATGCCGGTAGCCCATCTTTTTTCCAAAGACTATCACCTCCTGCACGCGCGGCAGCATCATATAGCCCTCGGCCTCCAGCGCTGCCGCGGCTCCCATGATCGCAAGCGCCTGCGGATCATTTTTGTACAGGTCTGCAATCCCGCCCTTGTCGCCGGTGCAGTCCTTGCCTTTGGTATAGCAATCAAGCGTTTTACAGCGTGCGCAATCCATAGTTCTCCTTATCGCAGCTTAATTTATTCTCGGAGCTTAAAGTACAGTTGGCAGGTCATTCTGAGCGCAGCGAAAAATCTCGCGGTTTATTGAACTCAGAGATCCTTCGCTGCGCTCAGGATGACATTTGAAAGCTTTTCGTACAGGCTCTTCGGCCTTGAGTTCAAGTTGCATTATGCATGTTCATCCGGTTTGATTTTTACCGCAACCCCTGTTTTTTGCTTTTCCTTCCAGGCTTCATCTGTTGTTTGCTGCTGTATGGCGGCAATCTTTTGAACAAGTGCCGGGTTTTTGCTCTGAATCTCAGGCAGCAGCTTCTGAAAAAAAGCGCCCAGAAGCTGCTGGGCTTTTCTGGGCTCCATGGAAGCGATGATTTCACCGGGCATATACGAAAAAAATTCGTCAAGTTCATCAGCGGTCAGGAGTTCGAACATATTGGCGCCGCCGGGCACTTTTATATAATTGACGAAATTCTCTGTCCACCAGCTGCGGTAGGGCAGATACACCTCATCGCCCCGGAGCCTGTTGTGCAGGGCGGTATGGATGCACGCTGCCGCCTTTGCGCCGGTAAGGGCGGCATGAGTATTGCTGGTCTGGCCGAACCATGCGCCATCGCCTGCAATAAACACATTGTCCCGGCAGGGGTTTTTAAGCGGCTCCAAAAGAGTAAGAATGCAGGCAGACCGCCGGAGCACTGTAACAGTATTGAAATACCGTGAAAGGGCTGAGCTGTTTTGCACCTGTTCAAATCGTTTCTGATACGCGGGCTTGCGGGCAAAGCCGCTGATTATCACGCTCCACTCCCCCGGTTCAACACTCGGGCATATGCAGAAGACCGAAGGGTCATCGCTTCCCTCCAGCAGATGGATATGGGCGGCCTCTTCCGGCTCAAATCCCGTGATATGCCAGCAGGCCGCGGTTAGCGTGCCGTAAAATTTCCGTTCACGGTTAAAGCCGGCAAAGCGTGCGCACAGAGAATTGTGACCGTCGGCGGCTATAAGAAACCGTGCCCGGAAGCTGTCTTTGCTGGTATGAACAGTCACACCCTCCGGCGAGGTATCAACGCCGGTAACATTCCGGTCCGGAAAGAAAGAAACGCCCGCTGCACGTGCGCGGTCCAGGTTTTCCTCAAGGTAGCGGCCCTTGTCAAAGACAAGATGCACCGGAAGATTGTTTTCCCTGACCAGCTTCATGCGGTTGCCGCTGCGTGAAATATTTATGAAGCTGGGAACGTCGCGGGTTTTTCCGGAGTAGGAAAGGGAAAAATTATTATGTTTAAAGTCGATGGCGCCTTTTTCCTTATTAATGGTGATGCTGTCTCCAAAGTAAAACTCATCATACAGAAGCCCTTCCGAGCAGGCACGGGTAAGAGGGGCAAGCCTGCTGCGGCGCTCAATCAGGGCTGTTTTCAGCCCGAGAGATGAAGCCTTCAAAGCCGCGCCAAGCCCTGCCGGGCCTGCGCCGGCAATAATGAGATCATAGTTTTTCATGCGCATATCCCTTTCATACTAGAGGGCCGTCAACCGGCATTATTTCTTTGTATACCGCTCATAGGAGAGTTTGGTCGGAGGCAGAGGCATTTTGTGCAGCTTCTTTAAATGAAAATGACTGTTGAGCGCTATGATTCTGGCAGCCACTAGTATCGTTACCGTAACAAACATGAGCAGTATCGGATTATTTTGAAACAGCTGCAACCTGAAAATAAAAAAATAAACTGCCGCGCCCAGTATGCTGGCAGTAGCGTAAAATCCGGATTTCAGTACCTCGGACACCTCTGAGACCAGAAGGCCCGGGATAGGGGGAATGAATTATGCCTATCGGCGTCAGCTGCATGTTCAGGCCGCGGCCTTTTTCCATATGTTTTTTTGCGCACCTTCGGTGGGGTGAATCCACAGGTACGTGATTTCCCCGGGCTCGATTTTTATCAGGTTAAAGCGTTTCAGGGCCTTGATGATTCCCTCATCAAAACTGTCGGCCGCCTGCCCCGGGGCAGCAAGCCTTTCGGTCATGATTTTCGCCGCCGCAGCATAGACGCCCATGATTTTGAGCCGCTCGATAAATTCCTGTTCATGTCCGGCATAGGGTATGAGACTGGCCGTGCCGCTTATCTGCAGGCTGCGGTTAAGCACGCTGTGGTCAACGGGATGGTATATGCCGACGGCCACCTTCGGGTTTGAGCGGATATTGCGGATTTTGAGGCCCGGCTCGCCGGCCAGCCAGAGGGTCAGGCCGTCGACGAAAAAGTCGATGGGTGTAGCGCGCGGCATGCCGTCATGCACGGTGCACAGCACGCAGGCAAGGCCGTGCTTGAGCGGGCAGCCCGGCTTGTCGGTGGCGCCGGGCTTCGAGCTTGCATCATCAAGAAACGCGCGTATTTCCTTTTCCAGCTCCTGGCGGGTCATGGTGTTTTTGTGGATATGGTCCGCCAGGGTTGATTTTTTCTGGGCATCGCTCATGATGAAATCTCCTTACAAGGTACTGCTGATTAGGGTCTCACCGGTCTTCATATTTAAAATTATGAGCAGGGGGCCCGGTGGGTCGGGCAGGCCCGAGGCTGCCGCAAGCACCGCGAGTATCTTTTTTTTAACGAAAGCCCTTGAAGCCTTTCGGTTCCGCCCACGCCGCACTCCTATTTGAATGCTGCTAGCTGAATATTTTCTGAAAGAATGATTTTTCAGGCCCCTTTGAAAGGAGAGCTTCCCAGGCGTCGGCAATGCCCGCAAACGCCGCCGTTGCAGGTGATGCGGGATGATTTGTTACAAAGGGCTTTCCCTCATCGCCGCACACAACCATGGCCGGATCAAGGGGCACGCGGCCCAGAAAGGGTACCTTCATTGTTTTGGCGATGTTTTCTCCTCCCCCGACCTTGAACAGATCAATCTCTTTGCCGCAATGCGGGCACAGCATGCCGCTCATGTTCTCCACGACCCCGATCAGGGGGATTTTGAGCTCCTTGCAAAAAGAGATGCTTTTTTTCGAGTCAAGCAGGGCCACATCCTGAGGCGTGGTGACGATCACCGCGCCGTCGATAGTCCCTATGGTATGCGCGATGCTCAGAGCCTCATCCCCCGTGCCCGGCGGCAGATCGATAATCAGATAATCAAGTGCGCCCCAGCGCACATCGCCAAGAAACTGTTTGATCACTCCATGCTTCATGGGGCCGCGCCATACAACGGCATGCTCTTCACTTTTGAGAAAGAACCCGACTGACATGACATGCAGATTATCCGCAGCGCAGACAGGCAGCATGCCCGCTCCGGGTGATGCTTCGGGCCGATCCTGATCAAGGCCGAACATTTTAGGGATATTGGGCCCATGCATGTCGGCATCAAGAATGCCGACCTTTTTGCCCCGGCCGGCGAGAGTTGCCGCGAGATTCACCGCGACCGAGCTCTTGCCCACTCCGCCCTTGCCGGAGAGGACCATGAATTTTTTTCCGATAGCGCCCATTGCACGGGCAATGCGCTCCTGCTCCTGCCGCTGTTTCTCTTCCTGCGAGCAGGCTGATGCGCTGCCGCAGCTCTGGCAGCTTGAGCCGCCGTCGCATGTACTGTCTGACATATACATTTTCTCCGTCAACAAATTTTTGAGCGTATCTTCTTAGCAAAGGTCCTTTCCGCCGCGGCGGATGAGGTATCTTTGGTTTTAGCCGTCTGTGCAAACAATTATTTGCTCTATCACTGCAGCCGGTGCTGCATGCGGCCCCTGCCCAAACCGCGGCCCTCGCCGCCGCCTTCGCGGACCTCGGGCTGCACGGCAAAAGCAAACAGCGCGAACAAAAGGCACACTAGCATAAAAACAGCCGCAAGCACTTTTGCGGATAGCCGCCCCGAAATCATGGCGCGGGCCGTGCCGGCTATCCAGCTGATGTGCAGAATTATATGGGCTGCCAGCAGGCCTGCCAGGCAGAGGCCGAGCCACAGATGCAGCGTACCCCATTCGTGCCGGTCAAGGCCAAGAAAAAAAAGATCGACATTGCGGCCATACACGACAAACCGCTCTTTGCCCGGTATGAGCACGAATTTCATGAGAAAACCGATTCCCGCCAGCGCGGCTCCGCACAGGAGCATGGCGGCATCAATAATGAAATATACCCGTGATTTGCTCATAACCCCCTCCTTCCAAGGTTGCAAAAACGGAAGCGCAGGGGCTCAAAATTTGAGCCCCTAAGCCAATTTGAGCCCTTACAGCCAAATTCAGCCCACAGCCAATTTCAGTGGCAGCTGTGGGACGCGCAGGCATTGTTCACAGTCAGCTCTTCCAGATCCTCTGCGTTGAAGGTTCCGATAATAGTATCCACCGTGCCGGGCACGGCCCTGAACACCTTGATGCCCTGAGCATTGAGCATCATGACAGCCCGTGCGCCCATGCCGCCGGTCACCACAACATCCACAGATCTTCCCTGCAGCGCGGCCACAGGATTGCAGGTGCCGTGCTCATGATGGCTGTTGGCGTTATCGATAATTTCAAGGGCCAGGGAATCGGTGTCGTAAATGGTAAAATACGGCGCGCTGCCGAAGTGGCCGTACACCTGGGCTGTTTTTCCTTCTCCTGTTTCCGTGGGAATGCAAATTTTCATTCTGGTATCCTCTCCTGCTGTTTTTTTGTTATGCGGTTTGTTTACCGGGGGCGCTCCCCGAAATTTTCAAAGCCTTGCCGTTGACAAGGGCATCGGCAACTTTACTGCGGGCTTTATGTACAATAGTGGCAAAAGTCTGACGCGAAATTTTCATGCGCCGTGCGGCATCTGCCTGATACAGGCCCTCAAGGTCGGCAAGCCGCAGGGCTTCAAATTCATCAAGGCTGAGCTCTGTTTCCTCAAGCTCGCACAGGGGCACCGCCCGAGGTTTGAAATAGATGGCCCCCGGCTCACCTTCAATATGTCTGCACTTACAGGGCCTGGGCATGAAATTGTCTCCTTGGAATTATTAGCATATGCTACAAACATACGACGTGTTGCGCCTTATGTCAAGGACTGCAGCAAAAATTTGTGTTATACTGTTTGTCTTGACAGGTATAATTTTTTATGAGATATTTAAAAGTATAAAGATCTAAAGCAATACAGTTTAATTTAAAATCCAGTAAGACCGACGAATAGAAAGCCCATGGGATTTAGATTAATCTCACGGGCTTTTTTTTGACCGGAAACTTTAGATGAATAGTTTGCAGGCAAACGCAGTTAACCTACAGGGAGCTCGTAGTATGAATAATAAAATATATGTCGGCAACCTGACGGAACTCATAACTTCTGAGGATCTTAAGGATAACTTCAATGACCTTGGCAAATGTATTTCAGCAAAAGTCATCAAAGACAGGCTGACGGGAAAATCAAAAGGATTTGCCTTTGTCGAAATGGCCACGGAGCAGGATGCGCAGGAAGTTGTGCGGAAATGCAAGGGCGTCGAGCTTGACGGAAATAAGCTGACCGTGAGTCTTGCGCGGCCCAAGACCGAGTCGAAAAACGCTGCCGGACCGGGTTTTAAGAAGCGCCGCGCTTTATAATTTATATACATGGAGATGAAATATGTGTAAAATGCACTGAGAATCACCTGTCGTGACTTCTCGTGCTTTTTCGGGCAAGCCGGACTGGTTTTTGGAGTCCTTTGTAATCGGCCATAGTGTGGATGCAACAGGAATAAAACAAGATTACCAAAATCCACTCTCGCAAGTACTATTAATAAGAAAGGAGGAAAAAAGTATGGCTGAAGGTAAAGTAAAATGGTTCAATGAGAAAAAAGGTTTCGGTTTTATTGAGTCTGCTGAACATGGGGACGTGTTTGTGCATTATTCTGCAATTGCACAATCAGGTTTCCGTTCACTGGCCGAAGGCGATAATGTTACCTTTGATGTTGAAAAGGGCAACAAGGGTCTTCAGGCGGTTAATGTCAGAACAAAGTAAGTACGCCAACCTGAGCAGGTGCTCCCCGTAACCGGGGGGGCCTGCTTCCAGATCCTGAAAGCGGATGAATGTAGGCACCTTTCTACCTTCATCCGCTTTTTTTATGCGCTCTGCCGCGTCCCGTGCAGCGGTGGAAATGTTTTTGTGCGCCCGGGATCCCGCTGTGTTCCGAGTCGTAACATTCTTTAATCTGCTGCACGCCGAAGCAGGCTCCTGTGCCTGTGAAAATAAGCATGCGTCATTGCCGCCCTGTGATATACTTATTTCCATGAAACGGCTGTTTGTTCTGGTACTTATTATGTGCTGGCTGGCGCCGGCTCTCGCATTCGCCCCGCTGCGGACGCAGCACTTTGTTTTTTATGCCGGGGCCGAGGGGCAGAAGGCGGCAGCATATCTGGCTCAGAGCGCCGACGCAATCCTGCAGCAACATGGCGGCAAGCCTGGGCATGCAGGCAGGCGCTGTGATTGATGTGTATGTGGTGCAGGAGTTTGAGGAATTGTATCGGGCGCGGCCCGATGCCGGCCGCCTGCCATCATGGGCAGCGGGTGCGGCATATCCTGAAAAAAATCTTATCGTGCTTCTGCTCAACCGCAGCGCCGACCTTGATAAAACCTTTCTGCATGAGACGCACCACATGCTGCTGGGGCAGGCTTTCAGGGGAAGCGAGCGGGTGCCGCGCTGGCTTGATGAAGGGCTTGCCATGATCTGGGCCGATGAATGGAGCCTGTCGCGCCTGAACACCATGACCATGGCCGTTCTTTCCGGTAAACTTCTGCCCATGGATGAGCTTGCCGGGCATTTTCCCGCTGATCTGCGCAGCGCAGAAATCGCCTATTGCCAGAGCTTTTATTTTATTGCGTTTCTCAAAGGGGAATTCGGCAATGAAGCGTTCCGGCGGTTTTTTCTTGAATATATCAAGCATAAGGACTTTACGGGCGCGCTGCGCCTGGCCTACCGGATGGACTGGCCCGAGCTTGAAAAGCTCTGGCTGAAACACACCACCCTGCGCTTCAGCTGGATACCGCTTATCACCAGCACGTCGACCCTGTGGTTCGCGGCAGCGCTTCTGTTCATAGCCGGCTATATTCGCAAGAAGCGCAAGGCGCGGCAGATTTTGCTTGCCTGGCAGCAGGAGGAGTCATGCTCGCCCGATACGCGGCATTAAAAATTAAACACACGGGCGGGCAGGGCTGCGCGCTTCCTTAGCGTTACGTTCGTTCATCATAACAAAAGGTTTTGAGCGCATCGTAGAGCACCTTGATGCCGAAGGTCAGCTGCCTGATGCTGGTGCGCTCATTGTGGCCGTGAATGCGGTCGATGGCGTCAATGGAGGGCTCCATCTGGACGCCGTAGCAGGGAATGCCCAGCTGCCGGAAAAACCGGGAATCGGTTGCGCCCGGAGACATATAGGGGAGCATGCACGCTTTGGGGTCAGTGCGGATAAAGCTTTGCTCCAGTACGCGGTAAAAATCGGTGTCGCAGGATGATTCTGATGAAAGAGATCCCGACATTTCAATGGAGTAGTCGCCGCAGTCGTGAGCATCGAGAATGTGAGCAAGCGTTTTTTTAAACTCCTCAGGCGTTTCGCCGGGGAGAATCCGGCAGTCGACCTCGCAGGAGCACTCTCCGGGAATGACATTGGTTTTGCTGCCGCCGGCTATCAGCGTGGGCACGGCCGTATTTTTTACCAGCGCTGCAATAATGCGCCGCAGCACAGGGTCTGCAATGCGCTCGAGCACGGCAGTGCACCGTGATGCATCAAGAAGCCCTGCACAGTCAGCCTCCGGCATGAATCTGCTGCACTGCTGCAAAGCCGCGAAGAAATTTTTCAACAGGCGGAGTTATTTTTACCGGGAAACCGTGACCGGCCAGGGCCAGCACAGCCCGCGCCATAGTAACCACGCAATTATCATCATGGGGCACGGAAGCATGGCCGGGCCTGCCCCTGAAGGTGATGCGCGTCCAGCAGGCAGCCTTTTCCGCAACCTGGCACAGGTAGATGGTGCTGGTGTCGCTTGAAAAGCCGAGCCCCACGCCTTCATTGATCACATAGCGCGTGCGCAGCTTCCCGGGATGATGCTGCAGGAGCCACTGCACGCCCCGGGCGCCGCCGATTTCCTCATCGGCAGTGGCGGCATATATGATTTTCTTTTCCGGCTCAAGCCCCTGCCGTTTCAATAGAGCCATGGCCATGAGCTCCATGATCCCCAGCGACTTGCAGTCAACAGCTCCGCGGCCCCAGATCTCGCCGTCGAGAACGGCGCCGGAGAAGGGCGGATGCAGCCATTTGTCGGCCTCTGCAGGAACTACATCGATATGGTGCAGCAGCAGCACATCGGCTGCAGCTTCGGAGCCGGTAAAACGCGAAATGAGATTGCCTCGCCCGGGAGCTGATTCAATGATCTCACAGGCAATATCCTCACGCTCAAGCGCTTTTTTGAGAAAAACAGCTCCGGCTGTTTCATTGCCGGGAGGATTGGTCGTATTGACTTGCAGATAGCGCACCAAAAGGTCGGACGCTTCTTTTTCTATGCTGTCCCAGTCGATTGAACCTGTCATACCAACTCCATGATTGTACCCGGGCATATGCGGTATACGCCCAAGATAAAACATTATTGATCTTACCGATAGTAGTACAACTCCCCATAAACAAGGGGGTAAAATGCCGGACACGAACCTGAAGGAATCAGTCAATTGTAGGCCGGACAAAGCATAGCGTGTCCGGCTATCGAAAAGGCCTTGAGCTATAATTTGTCCAGCCGCGCTCCCCACAAACTATTTAATCCCCCTTTGAAAAGGGGGAATACAGGGGGATTATGTGGCAGCCTACAAATCCCCCTAACCCCCTTTGCTAAAGAGGGAATTTTTTTGCCCCATCTTTCCTGCGGACCCCAGAAATTAGCTCCCCTTTGAACAAGGGGGGGATACAGAATGATTGCAGCGGACAAATAAGCCGGCATGATCCCTTTAACATAGGGGAATTTTTGACAGAAATTGTTTTGATTACGGGAGATGTAATCGTTACGGGTCAATGCCCCGCAGCTTGCTGCGCATGATTTATACAACTAAAATATCTTTGATATCCCGTCCGCTTGCGGCATGGTAGTTCATTTTCATCCTGCACAATCAAATTTGAAGGACTGTCCGGGGCAAGTTAGGTAGAGCCCATTATGCAGAATAGTGATTCTGCCTATATCGACGCGCCCTCAAGCCGCAGCAGCGATTTTTTGAGCTCGATTCCCTGGACAGCGGAAAAACCGCCCAGGCCCCCGTCTTCCCTGATTACCCGGTGGCAGGGAATGATGATGGGAAAAGGGTTGCGTCCAAGGGCAGACCCCGACTGCGCGCATGGCCCGGGGGCTCCCGATTGCCTGAGCAAGCCAGCCATAGGTTCTCACCTGACCGTAGGCAATGGCGGATGCCGCCTGCCAGACCTTTCTTTGAAACGCAGTTGCCGGGGCAAGATCAAGGGGGCAGTCAAAACAGGGCCCTTCCCCATTAAAATATTTTTGCAATTCCAGAACCGTTTCTTGGAAGCCGGTTTCCCCGCAGCTCATGCCGGGAAATTGTGCTGCCATGCGGTCAAGCAGGCCGTCACGGTCCGGCTCGGGCAGATAGATTCTTTGCAGGCCCGCAGCTCCCCCGACAATGCCGCCCCAGCCAAAGGGGGTCAAAAAGCAGCATGCTGTAGAGTTAGTTATAGCGGGCAGAATGTTGTATACTGATCTTTGTCTGTGTTGCCGGTTTTCAGCATAGGTGTGCCTGAAAAAGAACCAATTGCTGCGATAATAAACTATTGACAACAGGCTTAATTTTCACTATTATGTTCAATTCTCAAATATAAAAAAGGTAATTACTATTTTACAAAAGGAGTCTTTCATTGGCAAATCACAAATCAGCTCTCAAGCGTCATCGTCAGAGTCTTGAAAACCGGGAGCGTAACCGTGCGACACGATCACGCATGAAAACCGCTGTCAAGGCCGTCACCCAGGCCGTTGAAACCAAGGATGCCAATGCCGCAGCCGTTCTGAGCAGCGCTGTTTCCGTTGTGGCAAAGTCGGCATCCAAAGGGCTTATTCATAAAAACACCGCAGCCCGCAAAATTTCCCGACTCACGAAACGCACCAACGCCGCGCTTCAGGCAAAAGCCTAAGCACGCAATTCCGTCAGCCGCAGCAGCAGCCGCTCAAGCACAATGCGGGCATCGGCCCTGCTTGACTTGGTCAGGCTGCTTGCCTCGAAAATTTCTTCAAAGATTCTACCCAGACGTTCAGCAGGCCAGCCTCTGGCCTGCTGCAGCACTCCTTTTACAACGAATTCCGGCAGCCGCAGCCGCTGGCCGATACGGGACGAGGATTCATTCTGATTGAGCATCAGCCGGGCGGTGCCGATCAGCCTGAACTGCCGGGCGATCATTTTCAGTACAACCAGCGGATGCACCCCTGAACCCAGAATGCCTCCGAGCAGCTCCAGGGACTGCTCAAGCCGGCCCTGCCCCACGGCGTCGACCAGATTGAATATCGTGCCTCTGCCTCCGCCGCAGACCACCTCATCGACATCTGCAGCTTCAACAGCTGTGCGCTCTCCGCAGTACAGAGCAAGCTTTTCAACTTCACCTGCAATGACCTGTGCGTTTTCTCCAAGAATTGCGCCGCAATAGGCCAGAGCGTCCGGGGCAATGGTTTTGCCGTAGCGCGCAAGCTGCGCTTTCACGAACTGAGCTATCTGCCTGTCGCCTTTGGGGTTCTGAAAAGCCAGGGCAGGGCCGAATTTTTTAAGCGCCTCAAGCCGTGTTTTATCCTTTTTTTCATCAAGCAGCAGCATGAAGACCAGGCAGCATGATTCCAGGGGCTTTTTAAGATAGGTCTTGAGCTGGTCCCACTGGGGCGCCTTGAAATGGTGCGCCTGCCGCACAATGACAAGTTTTTTGCGGGAGAAGAATGATATGGTGCGCACGGCCTGCAGTATATCGCCCGGTCCCTGGCTCTGCGCGTTCAACTGCCTGATATCCAGCTCCGCAGCACCCCCGGGGAAAAGAGCTGCCGTAACCAGCCGTATCGCTTCTTCCAGAGCAGGCTCATTGTCACCGTAAAAAAAATAAAGGGGAGCGACAACTCCCCCTGCAAGGCTTTTTTTCAGGTCGTCGATGGCCATTTAAAAACCCATCATCATGCTGTCATGCGCCCGCTCGGCAAGGTCTTTGGCTATTTTTTGCAACGCCATGCGCTTGGATGCTTCAGATGCCTGAATGTCTTTGGTCAAAATAGGATAATCTTCGCCATGGCGCATGCCTTTACGCTTCCAGAGAACTTTGCCCGTTGTGCGCTCCTCAAGCTGCAGGTCCACAACCATCTGAAGAATATTATCAATAGACTTATCATTTTCGTTATAGGCTATAGACTCCTCCCTGAGGCTGCGCACCGTGCCGTACAGAATCACATCCGCCTCGTTCGCGCCAACCATCTGCAGCTTGCGGGTTGCGATAAATTCATTCATGAAAGCATTGGTGAAAATCTTTTCCGCTTCCGGCTCGAATGTTTTATTTTTGAAATACGGTATTGCCATCGTGTGCACATTGGCAAGCAGCGGGTTGTTGAGCTGCGCCCGGTGATAGCCGCAGCCGGCGGCTATCATGCTTACAAGACCGATAAAAAAGAAAATGCTGATTTTTTTCACATCACACCTCACTTGCAGCTTTTAAAGAATTACGGTTCTTGAGAAAAGAAGCCAAAAAACAGAAGTCGGAATTCAGTAGTCAGAATTCAGAATAAATAGCTAAAGAGGCTCTGAATTCTGGGCAGGTTTAAAACCTGCCCCTACATGAATTTTTTAAATTTTGAATCTGCTTTCCTTCTGGCTTCTGACTCCTGAATTCTGCCTTCTGGTTTTATGCTCCGCATTACTTTACGACAATGCTGACCAGTTTTCCCGGTACAACAATAACTTTTTTGATCTCTTTGCCGCTCACCCACGGTGCAACCTGCTCGCAGGCAAGGGCCTGCTGCTTGACGCTTTCCTCCGGGTCATCGGCTCCGGTTATGATTTTGCCGCGCAGCTTCCCATTGATCTGAATGACAATCTCAACCTCATCTTCTCTGGCAACCTCAGGATCAAAGTCCGGCCATGGGGTATGCATGATGTTCGCCTGACCGCCCAGCATGCCCCAGAGCTCTTCGCACATATGGGGCACCATGGGAGCCAGCAGCAGCACCACGGCCTGCACAGCCTCTTTGAAAGCGAAGGCTGCGGGCGGGATCAGCGCCCTGCTTAAGATCATACTGATAGAGATGGTTCAAAAGCTCCATAACGGCGCTGATGGCGGTGTTGAAATGGAAACGCTTGTCGATGTCATCGGTCACCTTGCGGATGGTCTGATGGGTTTTGCGCCGCAGGGCCTTCACCTCGGCATCGGGAGCAAAGCCCGCCGGGCATGATGCATGTTGCCTGATAGTGTCCAGATTGTCAGCGGCTATGCGCCACACGCGCTGCAGAAAACGGAATGAGCCTTCAACGCCTTTATCGCTCCAGGCAAGGTCCATCTCCGGCGGGGCGGCAAACAGGCAGAAAAGCCGGGCCGTGTCAGCTCCGTATGTGCCGATCAGCAGCTCGGGATCGACAACGTTTTTGCACGATTTTGACATTTTCTCAATGCGGCCCACCTGCGCAGAGCCCCCGCATTTTTTGCAGGCGCCGTTTTCAGCCTCTTCGGGAAACAGCCAGCCGCACTTTTCGCAGCGGTAGGTTTCCATGCAGACCATGCCCTGCGTGAGCAGGTTGACAAAAGGCTCGTCGACATTCACGAGTCCGAAATCCCGCAGCACTTTCGTGTAAAAACGGGAGTACAGCAAATGCAGCACGGCATGCTCGATGCCGCCGATATACTGATCAACGGGCATCCAGTAGTTGACCCGTTTTTTGTCCAGCATGCCCGTGTCAAAGTCAGAGCAGGTATAGCGGGCAAAATACCATGAGGACTCCACAAAGGTATCCATCGTGTCGGTTTCGCGGCGGGCAGGTTTGCCGCATATCGGGCAGGCCACATTCACGAAATCCGGCACATCCGAAAGAGGGGAGCGGCCCAGCACCTCAAGCGAGACCTTCTCCGGCAGCAGCACGGGCAAATCTTTTTCAGGCACCGGCACCGTGCCGCAGCCATCGCAGTAAATCATGGGAATGGGCGCGCCCCAGTAGCGCTGGCGCGAAATGCCCCAGTCCTTGAGCCGGTAATTAATCGGCCTTTTTACCGATATTTTTTTCGGCAAGCGAATCGGTGATGGCGGCCTTGGCAGCTTCATTGGGCATGCCGTCGAAGGGGCCGGAATTGGCCATGATGCCCGGATCAACATAGGCGCAGTCCATGGCCGCAGGAGCAAGCTGCCTGCCCCTCGGGCTGGATCACCACCTTGATCTCAAGGCCGTATTTTTTTGCAAAGTCAAAATCGCGCTGGTCATGGGCAGGCACGGCCATGACAGCTCCCGTGCCATAGTCCATAAGCACGAAGTTGGCGACATACACGGGCATGCGGTAGCCGGTCACGGGGTTTATGCAGTGGCTGCCGGTGAAGACGCCCTCTTTTTCAAGGTCATCGGAGCAGCGCACGATTTTGTCCTGCTTCAGCGTCTTCTCAATGAAGGCTTTTACCGCTGCCGCCTGCGGCGTATCCTGTGAAAGGCTTATGGCAAGGGGGTTTTCCGGCGCTATGCTCATGAATGTGGCGCCGTAAAGCGTGTCGGGCCGCGTGGTGAAAACGGTTATTTTTTTGCCGGTGTTTTCAATCGGGAAGTCGATTTCCGAGCCGTAGCTGCGGCCGATCCAGTTGCGCTGCATGGCAACGACCCTGTCGGGCCAGCCGGTGAGCTTATCAAGGCTGTCCAGCAGCTCATCGGCATACTGCGTGATGCGGAAAAACCACTGCTCAAGCTCCTTCTGCTGCACCGGGCTTTTGCAGCGCCAGCACTGGCCGCCCTCGACCTGCTCATTTGCCAGCACGGTCTGGCATGAGTCGCACCAGTTTACCTGTGACTTCCTGCGGTAGGCCAGGCCCTTCTCCCACATTTTGATGAACAGCTGCTGCTCCCATCTGTAATAGCCGGGTGAGCAGGTGGCAAGCTCGCGGTCCCAGTCATAGCTGAAGCCGAGGCGCTTGAGCTGAACCTTCATCGCTTCGATATTAGCATAGGTCCAGGCTGCCGGATGGGTCTTGTTGCTGATGGCGGCGTTTTCAGCGGGCATGCCGAAAGCGTCCCAGCCCATGGGGTGCAGGACATTGTAGCCGCGCATCATCTTGTAGCGGGCCACCACATCGCCTATCGTGTAGTTGCGCACATGGCCCATGTGAATGCGGCCTGAAGGGTAGGGGAACATTTCGAGCAGATAATATTTTTCTTTGCCGGCATCCTCGCCGACCTTGAACGTCTTTGTGTCGTCCCAGTATTTCTGCCATTTTTCCTCGATGGCATGAGGGGTGTAAGGTGTCGTGTCCATGCTCTGCGTGCCTGAGAATAAAAAATTCAACTGTTTGAGAATGCTTTAATTTTTGATTTTTAACACAGTTTAGCGGGGGTGGCAAGACAAACTGTCCGGCCCGCTGCAGCCCATGTCGAAAACCGCCAGTTTTGCTTTGCCGGAGAAAACTTTTTGTCGTATAGTGTGTTTTAAAAAATATAGTTGTTGCGTGATTTCCAGACAATAAAAAAATCATATATAATTATTAAAAGGAGGGAGTTTTATGAACACAAAAAAACTGGTCTGGTGCTGTGCCGCTGTTTGCCCTGCTGATGCTGTCGGGGTGTAAGCCTTTTTATCAAAAAATGATAGAAGGCGAATGGAAGGTTGATACATATTATAAAAACGGCAGTGACGATACTACGGAATTTCTCCTGCTGTTCGGCGATTATACCATTACCTTCTATTCCAACGGTGACTTTGTCGAGGAATATCTTGCTCTCAACATACTTCCGACCACCAATACCGGCACCTGGGTAATAGAGAAGAAACCGGAAGGGAAGTTGGGAGAATTTCAGCTGCGGCTGACCGATGACAGCCAGGTTAGAACTTTTGATATCAAAAAGATCTCGAAGGATACGATCAATATTTACCGGCCATCTTGGCGAAGGAGACGATGAAGAGTTTTTCCTTGAGCCGGTGCCGGAGACATAGGCAAAGCAGACTGGTTCGGAGCGAACCGGGCCCGTAAGATTCATGCTGGCTTGCAGATAGAAGCGGCGCCTGAAGGTATACCCTTCAGGCGCCGCTTTTTTTAAATGTTGTCAGACCTTTTAATGCGCCGTGGGCGCAAGCGAACCGGTCGGCGGCCTCGGCAAAGCGGGCAACCGTTTGTCATCATGGCGGCGAATTTGTCGGGCTTCAGCGACTGTATGCCGTCGCTGACCGCATGCTCGGGATTGGGGTGCACTTCGATGAGCAGGCCGTCGGCCCCTGCGGCAATGGCTGCATAGGACATGGGCGCAACGAGCTTCCAGTGGCCGGTGCCGTGGCTCGGGTCGACAACCACGGGCAGATGCGTGCGGTGCCGCAGCAGGGGAACGCAGCTGAGATCAAGGGTGTTGCGCGTGGCTGTTTCAAAGGTGCGGATGCCGCGCTCGCAGAGTATGACCTTGCTGTTGCCGGCAGACAATATGTATTCGGCGGACATGAGGAATTCCTCAATGGTCGTCATCATGCCGCGCTTTAAAAGCACGGGCTTGTCGATTTTGCCGAGCTCCTTGAGCAGGGCAAAATTCTGCACATTGCGCGCCCCCACCTGCAGCACATCGGCATACTTGCAGATAATGTCAATGTCCGAAGCTTTCATCACCTCGGTCACGATGGGCAGCCCGGTTTCGTCGCGGGCATTGCGCAATAAGAATCAGCCCTTCCTCTTCCATGCCCTGGAAGCTGTAGGGCGATGTGCGGGGCTTGAACGCCCCTCCGCGCAGCATGGTCGCCCCCGCAGCCTTCACGGCTTTGGCCGTCTCGATGAGCTGCTCCTCGCTTTCAACCGCGCAGGGGCCGGCGATCACCACCACATCCCGGCCGCCCACACTGGTGCCGTTGCGGACCGGTATGACGGTCTTCTCGGGCTTGACCTCAAGGCTTGCAAGCTTGTAGGGCTGAAGAATCGGCATGACATTCTCCACGCCCGGCATGTTCTCCATGGCCTGCAGCTTTTCCTTGCCGCGGCTGCTCCCGACAGCGCCGATCACGGTGCGCTCCGTGCCCTGAATGACATGGGCGTGGAACCCCAGCTCCTTGACCATGTCAACCACCTCCTGAAACTGCTGCTGCGTTATGTCTTTCTTTAAAACGATAATCATTGTCTTTGCCTCCTGTGCGCATTAATAATAAATAAAAAAAGAGCCATGGATGGATATCCATGGCTCTTTGAAATGTGCGCTTATTTAAATGGCCATGGACACCGCTTTGCTCTGCCCATGACCCTGATACAGCTGTATCAGGCCCCACCGGCAGAGGGGCTAAAATTAAAATAAAACCAGAAAAAGCGGGTGATGGAAGACTGTCTCATGACCTTGTTGTATGCTGCTAAAATGTTTGCAATGTTTTTTATGAACCTAATTTGTACCTTCATTATAAATCAACCTGCTTTTTTGTCAAGCAAATTCAATATCACAAGCTTTTTCTTGTACTTTACGGGCTCGTATGGTAATTTTTTTTATTCTCAAAGGTGCTTTTGCCGTAGGGTGGGCTGCGCCCACCAAATAATTACTATCGGTGGGCGCAGCCCACCCTGCATGTATGTGCGCATTTTTTGCTTTATTACGAAAATAGCAGCATGTACGCTTTTAGTTTTCACTCAGCCGGAGGTAGTAATGGACTATAAAAACACGATCAATCTGCCGCAGACCGATTTCCCCATGAAGGCAAGCCTTGCTCAGAATGAGCCGGGCCTGCTCAAGCGGTGGCAGGAGATGGGTCTGTACGACAGTATCAAGCAGGCCCATGCGGGCAGGCAAAAATTCATCCTGCATGACGGCCCGCCCTATGCCAATGGCCATATTCATATCGGCACGGCCCTCAATAAGATACTGAAAGACATTATAATCAAGTCAAAAAACATGGCGGGCTTTTCCACCGTGTATGTGCCCGGCTGGGACTGCCACGGGCTGCCCATCGAGCTGAACGTGGAAAAAAAGCTCGGCAGGAAAAAAGAGGATTTGGAGAAAACCGAAATCCGCAAAAACTGCCGCGAGTATGCCGCTGATTTCATAAATATCCAGCGCGAGGAGTTTAAGCGCCTGGGCGTGCTTGCCGAATGGGACAACCCCTATCTGACACTGACAAACGGCTACAGCTCAACCATCGTGCGCGAGTTCGGTAAATTTGTCGCCTCGGGCGATGTGTATAAAAAGAAAAAACCCATACAGTGGTGCGCTTCATGCCAGACAGCCCTTGCCGAGGCCGAAGTTGAATATGAAGACCACAGCTCGCCATCCATCTATGTCAAATTTCCGCTCATCTCCGATATCGGGCAGACCGTGCCGGAGCTTGCAGGCCGGAACGCATCGGTGCTGATCTGGACCACCACGCCCTGGACGATACCGGCAAATCTTGCGATCTGCGTCAACCCCGACTACGACTATGTTGCAGTCAAGGCAGGAGAGGACATTCTGATTCTTGCCGAGGGGCTGCTGAATGCCACCATGCTCGACTGCGGCATTGAAGGGCACAGCGTGCTTGCCAAATTTAACGGCGCCCTTCTTGAAGGCCTGAAATGCCGCCACCCCCTGTATGACCGTGAGTCGCAGCTGGTGCTTGGAGATCATGTCACCCTGGAAGCAGGCACGGGCTGCGTCCACACGGCGCCCGGCCATGGCCAGGAAGACTATGAGGTTGGCCTGAAATACGGACTCGACGTGTATGCTCCGGTGAACAACAAAGGGTGCTTCACCAAAGAGGTTGAGGATTTTGCGGGCCAGTTCGTTTTTGCCGCCAATAAGCCCATCAACAAAAAGCTTGCCGACATCGGCGCGCTGGTGAAAGAGCGTGAAATAACGCATTCATATCCCCACTGCTGGCGCTGCAAGCAGCCGGTCATCTTTCGCGCCACCGAGCAGTGGTTTATTTCCATGGAAAAAAACGACCTTCGCAAAAAAGCCCTTGCCTGCATTGAACAGACGCAGTGGATACCCCGCTGGGGCATCGACCGCATCAACGGCATGGTCATCAACCGGCCTGACTGGTGCCTGTCGCGCCAGCGCTCATGGGGCGTGCCCATCGTGGCCTTCTCCTGCAGGGAGTGCGGCCATCTGCTGGTGGATCAGAAAATCATCAACCACGTGGCAGACCTGTTTGAAAAAGAAGGCAGCGATATCTGGTTTGCCTGGAGCGAAGACAGGCTTCTGCCGCCGGGCACGGTCTGCCCGCAGTGCAGCTCGGCATCCCTTGCCCGGGAAAATGATATTCTGGACGTGTGGTTCGACTCGGGCGTAAGCCATGCGGCAGTGCTTGAGCGCAATCCGGAGCTCGGCAGCCCGGCTGATCTCTATCTTGAGGGCAGCGATCAGCACCGCGGCTGGTTCCAGAGCTCGCTGCTCACCTCGGTGGGAACCCGGGGCCGGGCGCCGTACAAAGCCGTGCTCACCCACGGCTTTGTCATGGACGGCAAGGGCGAGAAGATGGCAAAATCAAAGGGCAATGTCGTGAGCCCCGATGAGGTCATCAAACAGTATGGCGCCGATGTTTTGCGCCTGTGGGTGGCATCGGAAAACTATCAGGAAGACATGCGCATTTCTCCCGACATACTCAAGCGCCTGTCTGAGGCATACCGCAAGATTCGCAACACCTGCCGGTTTATGCTGGGGACCCTCAATGGCTTTGACCCGGCCGGTGATGCCGCACCCTATGCGCAGCTTGAAGAAATCGACAAGTGGGCGCTCTGCCGCTTTGCCGGGCTCGTGAAGCGCGTCACAAAGGCCTATGCCGACTATGAATTTCACGCCATTTACCACAGCGTTACCAATTTCTGCATCACCGACATGAGTTCCGTGTACCTCGACATACTCAAAGACCGGCTCTACTGCTCAGCCGCCGGCGACCCGCTGCGCAAAACCGCACAGACCACGCTGCATATCATACTCAAGGGCCTGCTGAGCCTGCTGTCTCCCATTCTTTCGTTCACCTCTGATGAGGCATGGCAGTTCATGCCCGGCAGCAATGAGAAAAGCGTGCATCTGGCGGCATTTCCCGAGGTGAAGCCGGAATATGAAAACAGCGCGCTTGCCGGCAAGTGGGACGTGCTGCTTGCCCTGCGGGACCGCGTGCTCAAACAGCTTGAAACAGCCCGCGCCAATAAGGAAATCGGCAATGCCCTTGAGGCCGCGGTGACGCTGTCTCTGCCGGGACAGCTGCACGCTTTTCTGCAGCCCTATAAAGACGGCCTTGCCGACATACTTTATCGTTTCCCAGCTTGAGCTGAAGCTTCAGGAAAACGCGGAGACGGATCTCATGAAATGCATTGAGGCAACAGGCATTGTCATTGGCCGGGCTCAAGGTGAAAAATGCCAGCGCTGCTGGAAATACTATACCGGCGGCCAGCCCGATGTCTGCCCGCGCTGCGCTGCGGCATTAAAGTAAAGCACTATGCAGGCAAACATAAAATCATTTTTCATAATAGCGCTTATCGCCGCGGCGGTCATAGCCCTTGACCAGTACACCAAATATCTGATCTGCGCGAACCTCGGGCTGTACGGACGCATAGAGGTCATACCGGGCTATCTCGACATTATTCATATTCGCAACTCAGGCGTTGCCTTCGGCTTTTTAAAGGGCTTCGGCACCCAGTATAAAACGCTGTCGCTTATCGGCGTTGCCGGGGTAGCCGTTTTTCTCCTGGGTTTTCTTATTTCGCAGGTCAGGCGCGAGCAGAAGCTGCAGGCTTTCAGCCTCGCGCTCATACTGGGCGGCGCCATCGGCAATATCATCGACCGGTTCCGCCTCGGCGAAGTGGTTGATTTCGTCGACGCGCACTGGCAGGGACATGTATCACTGGCCGGCTTTCAATGTGGCCGATATGGCTATTTCCATAGGCATCGTGCTGCTGCTTACCGATGAGCTGCTGCTGCAGAGAATATCCAAAAAAAATAACGGATAATTTCGGATTGCGGGCGTAAAACAGCTAATCCAAAATTCAAAATCACATGCATCCAATTCTTTTAGAAATCGGACCCCTTTCCATCAAGACCTACGGCTTCCTGATAGCCGTCGGTTTTCTTATCGGCATTGCCCTTGCCTCGCGCGAGGCAAAACGCATCGGCATCAACCAGCAGGCCGTGCTTGACCTGGCCTTCTATATCATCCTCGGGGCAATTATCGGCTCGCGGTTTTTTTACGTGATCACGCATCCGGAATATTTTCGCGAAAGCCTGCTTGACGCATTCAAGGTATGGGAGGGCGGGCTTACCTTTTACGGCGGCTTTATCATGGCGAGTGCGATAGCCGTTTTCATGATAAAAAAGTACCGGCTTCCGGCATGCCAGACCCTTGACCTGTTCGCTCCGTCGCTTGCCGTAGGGATTCTGTTCGGCAGGCTGGGCTGCTTTTTTGCCGGCTGCTGCTACGGCGCACCCTGCAGCCTGCCCTGGGCAATCACCTTCACAAACCCTCAAAGCCTTGCCGAACTGAATGTGCCCCTGCACCCGACGCAGCTGTATGCTGCCGCAGGCTCTGCCGTTACGCTTGCAGTTCTTCTCTATTTGAAAAATCGCAAAACATTTCACGGCGAGCTGGCCCTTGTCTGGGTTATGCTGTATTCCGGCTTCAGGCTTTTTGAAGAGCTGTTCAGGGGGGGCGTGCGGGGTGATCTCGTATTCAACCGGTATCCGGCCTCGCAGGTGATGGCACTGGTGCTGCTGATAGTTGCAGCAGCCCTTTTTCCCGTGATGAAAAAAAGAAACCGCTGCTTGTGACAGTAAGGCTTTTCGCTCAGCCATTACGTACAGCGCCTCATAAACAAGAGGGCAGTATTTTATATAAAAAATATGCCTCTTTCATCCCTCTTTGAACAAGGGGGATAAGGGGGATTTATTGCAACCCGACAAATCCCCCTAACCCCCTTTGCTAAAGGGGGAATTTTTCCGCCCCCTCTTTTGCGGGGCTTTTGCCAGGCAAAATCGGTTATGAAAAAATTCGGCGCGAAATTTGAGATAGACGGCCTGATAGAGGCGGTTATAAACAGCGGACAGTCTGCTGCAGCACTGCCGGCGGATATGCGTGCGCGTGCCGAGCGCGTTCGCGCTTTTGACTGCAGCGCCGCACGCGTAGTCGTGTTCGGCGGCGGAACAGGACTTTCGACGGTCATTGGCGGCAACTCGCAGCTTGCAAGCTGGCTGGAAAATCCCGATGTGGGGCTCAAAAAAATATTCCCCCATCTTGATATTGTTGTTTGTACCACTGATGACGGCGGGTCAACCGGCTCTTTTTTGAAACAGCTGCCCATGATCGGCATAGGCGATATGCGCAAAGCATGCCTGTCGATGATCCGCTCCCGCAATCTTGAAAAGACCTACGGCATAAGCTCTGAGCAGTGCAGCCGGCTTATCCGCCTCATTCACCGGATATTCAACCATCGTTTCCCTGCGGACTATGGCGGCTTTAAATATCTCGCCGATCCGCTGCTGGTGGCGCCGAAGGAGCTGAGGATCAGCTGCCCTGCTGCGCTGCAACAGATGCTCCGCCGTCTGGGGGTGTTTTTTACTCCGGCCGGTGAGGGGCCTGCCATTAAACCCTCCGGGCATAGTCTTGGCAATATGCTCCTTACGGCGGCCCTGCTCATGGAAACGGGGGGCAACTTTCAGCGGCCAGCCCGCATACATGAAGTCCGCAGGGGGCTTGACCGCATTGCCCGCGCACTCGGGATAATCCCCGGCTGTCTGCATCCGGCAACCGTCGCGCCGGGAGAGCTTGTTTTCCGTTACGCAAACGGGGTTGAGGTGCAGGGCGAGAGCAAATCAACCAATGCCCGCCGCGGTTTTCCGGTGGAAGCGGTCTACACGGAATTTCGCAGCGCCCCTGTCCTGAGCAGCCGCATCATCCGGGCGGTGCAGAACGCCGATCTGATCGTGCTTGCTCCCGGCAGCCTGTATACGAGCATCATTCCCGTGCTGCAGCTGCCGGGCCTTGCCGACCTCATCCGGGCAAACCGCAGGGCTTTAAAAATTCTCGGGGCCAATTTCTGGATAGAGGAGGGGGAAACAGACATTACCCATGCGGACAAGCGGCGCGGATACCGCATATCCGAGCTGATCGATGCCTATGACAGAAATGTTCCCGGCGGCGCTGCAGAGCTGTTCGACTTTGTCCTGAGCGCGAACCTTGAGCATATGCCCGGAAGCATTATCAGGAACTATGCACTGGAGGGCAAAAGGCCCATCTATCTCGACCGGCAGCATGTAGAGGCCATGGGCGTGCAGCCTGTTGAATCAACGCTTTTTTCTCTTGAGCAGTTGCGCCAGCGGGACGCCATTCAGCACGATCCGGAAAAATTCAGCCTTGCCCTGCGCACCATGCTGTACAGCTGGCAGCAAACCGGGCTGGCGAAAAAACAAAAATCCGCCCGCCCGGGAGCAAAAGAGACGCACAGGGGCTGCCGCGTCAGCAAACCTTTTTTATGCGCCTACCGTTCGGCTGTCGACAAGGCGCTTGCATCAAAATTTTTACAGCCGCCGCGCCTGCGCGGCATACTGCGTGATTTGCTTTGGGACAACCGGGATATTCGACCCGCCCATCTTGACCGCTTCAAAGGCGTTCGGGTCATTCCCGCTGCCGCATGGAACAGAAGCACGGAATGGGACAATGTCCTGGGATATTATGACCCGCAGGACCGGCTGCTTAAAATCCACAGTCACCTGTCGGATGACCCTGTGGAGCTCAGGGGCAACCTGCTGATAGCACTGGGCGAATCTCTGCTGGGGCGCTATATTGAGTCGCGCAGGTGGATTGCGCAGCAAACCGGCGGGTCCTGGGGCTGGCGAAGCTATGAAATACGGCTCCGGGCGCCCCGGGAGCGCGACTGCCTGCTGAGCCCGGCACAGCTGCACGCCTACCTGCGGCTTGCCAGAATGGTTCCGGACCCCGGGCATGAGGGGATATACCGCATTACGCTCAACAATAATGACGGGTTCATACCGCCGGGCCTGCTGTTCGGCCTTATGTATGCCTGGTATCTTGACAATACCTGCGCGCCGATCATGGAAAACGAAATGTCCATGCTGCACTGGCATGAGGCGACGCTGATACCGCATCAGGTAAAGGAGTACCGGCGGAAAAAAAACCTCATAGATTTTTTCAGGACTGAAATTTTCGGCTATGCCGCGCGGTGCAGCGCCTGACGCAGACCATGTCCGCGCAGGCAGGCTCCGGTATATACCGTAGCGCCGCAGATGCGGGCTATCGCACTGCTTTTAATTTTAACATCAGCACGGGGGAACTATGGGAACCTTATTCGGGACCGATGGCATCAGGGGCGAGGCCAACCGCCATCCGATGGACGCTTATATGGCCTTTGCCGTGGGGCAGGCCGTCACGCATGTGCTGAAAAAAAAGGGGCATACCACGCGGGTGATCATCGGCAAGGACACGCGCATTTCAGGCTATATGCTGGAAAGCGCTCTTGAATCGGGCATTACCTCCATGGGCGGTGTTCCCTACCTGGTCGGCGTGCTGCCGACCCCGGGCATTGCTTTTATCACGGAAAGCATGCGGGCTGATGCAGGCATTGTCATATCGGCATCCCATAATCCCTTCCAGGACAACGGCATAAAAATATTTTCAGGCTCCGGGTTTAAGCTCTCCGATACGCAGGAAGCTGAAATCGAGCAGCTTATTCTCGGGGGCAGGCTTCCCGAGATGGTAGCCCCTCCCCGTGAGATGGGCCATGCATTCCGCCTGACGGACGTGCACGGCCGCTATATAGTATTTCTGAAAAGCACCTTCTCCCGCAGCCTGTCCATGGAGGGAATGAAAATCGTCATGGATGCTGCAAACGGCGCAACCTATAAGGTCGCACCTGAGGCATTCACCGAGCTCGGGGCCGATCTTACCGTCATTCACAATATGCCCAACGGCCTCAACATAAACGACCAGTGCGGCTCCCAGCACACCGATGGTCTCAAAAAGACATGTTGTTGAAACCGGCGCTTCGATCGGCCTGGCATTTGACGGCGACGGCGACAGGCTCATTGCTGTTGATGAAAAGGGCAACACCATTACCGGCGATCAGATACTGCTTATCTGCGCCCGGATGCTGCAGGCTGAAGGCAAACTCGCCAACGATCTCGTGGTCAGCACGGTCATGAGCAATCTCGGTTTCATTCTTGCCTGTAAAAAATACGGCTTGCGGCACCATGCAGCACAGGTCGGCGACCGCAATGTGCTTGAGGACATGCAGCGCCTCGGAGCGGTCATCGGCGGCGAGGATTCGGGTCATATGATATTTACAAACCACCACTCGACCGGCGACGGCATCATTACCGCGCTGCAGCTGATCTCGGCCATGCTCAGGTCTGGCAAGCCGCTCTCAGAGCTTGCGCGTCTTATGAACGTGCTGCCGCAGAAGCTGATTAATATAGATGTCAAGTCCAAGCCCGATATCGCCACCGTGCCTGAAATAGTTGAAGCCATCAGGCAGGTCGAGGCTGAGCTGGGTGAGCAGGGCCGCGTGCTGGTGCGCTATTCCGGCACGCAGAACATGTGCCGGGTCATGGTCGAAGGACCCACCAGGGAGCAGACCGAAAAATACTGCGGCCATATCGCCGACGCGGTCAGGGCAGCCCTGACCTGACGGGCTGAAATGCTCTTTATAAAAGCTGCGCCGCGCTTGCAGGCCGGACTAATCTGCCGCGGCGGAGTGCCCGGCATGGGAACAGCATTTCGAGATGCTGTGCAGGCATCCTTCTTTTTGTGGCCTTCGATCACAGGCAACCGGAAACAGCCCATGCTCATGTGTCTCAGATCTTAGACATGACACCAGCCCCTTTAAATTTTTAGTAAAGCTGCGCAGCAGGGATAACAATACCAAATAGCGGGATTATTATTTTCTTGAGTGTTTCCAGTGCTGAAAAAAATTACAGTACTATTTTTACTCTTCTTTTTTGACCTCCATTCAAGCGCCATTGCCGGAATTGAAAAACTTGGCGAAACGCTGAGCACGCTCGGCATACAAGATATGCTCCCGCAATCGGGAATAGATTTCGACCGGGCTGCCGACTATCTTAACTGGGAACAGCTGAATGTTTCACTCAAAGCAGATATGACAAGCTCGACCCACATGTTCGGGAAAACCGTGCGGGTTGATTCGGTTGTTTATAAAAAAGGCCTTACCGGCATACGCATTGATATCATAGGGGGGCTGCAGGTACAGGAAAATGCAAAAACCCTGTCGCTTGTAAACTGCTACCTGCTGGAGTACCCGCTCAAAGATAAAGCTTTTATAGTGTTCCCATTGAAAAAAGGCTACATGGAGCTTGATCCTGAAAAAATCAGGGAGATGCTTGGCGACAGGCTTAAAAAAAGCGGGAAGAAAAAAAGCACTGTGCAAAAAAAGGAGAAGCAGGGCGCCGAGGAAATTGATGGCAGGCAGTGCGAAAAAATGCATATCGTTACGGTATCAGGCAAGGGAATGAAAAACGATATAACCACCTGGCTAGCCAAAGACCTTTCAGGCTTTCCCGTAAAATCACTTCTGCAGTTTGACCTTCCGCTCGGCCAGACCGGCGCCAGCTCCATCATATTCAGCAATATTGTTAAAGGGGAACAGGAAGAGGCCCTTTTTGAACTGTCCGAGGAGTATGAAAAATACGATAACCTTGTCGAGCTTGCAACGGAAGGCAGAATGGGCTCGCGTCTGGAAAAATCCAAAGACCGGAGCAGGCCTTTTGAGAAGCGGCAGCATTGATGTCAAACACATTGAATGCCACCTAAAAAGGCCCAACGCAGGACTTCTATATTTTCACAGTGCTTCTCTGCTCTGCGTGCAGTAAGGACATTGGATTTTTTACATATTAAATTTAATAAACTGCAATTCTTCGGGTTTCCCTTTGTCCAGTTAGAGAGCCCTTTCTAAAGCCGTTATCGGTGCGCGATGCGCACCCTGACGGCTGATGATTTTAAAATGGACGTTCTCCAATGGCTCCCATTAGATAAAAGGCAATAACAGATCGCTAAAACCGTACCGAAGGGGGGAGCATGTGCTGCATAAAACTCAGCGGCGGCACTCCCAGGCTGACGCCGCCCTGAAAAAATCTGTTGTCCATAAAGGTAAACCTTACCCACTCTGACCGGAACCGGTTCATTTGCTCCAGCTGCTCCTGAGAGTAGGGGCTGTCTTTTCTTTTTTCAACTACAGCACCATAGGCATTAAAAATTGCATCGGCAGCATCCATGAAGAAATCATGATTGGCTTCATCAGGCATGAGAGACAGGCCGGCGGCATAGCCCACCCCGATCCCCGCTTCTTTCATGCGAAACATCTCACAATAGCTTCCGGGAAGGTCGGGATATTTTCTACCGTGCTTTCTGCAGACAGCGCCGATTTGCGCCTGGAGATAGAGCTTGTCCTCCTCGATGGGCACGATCGGATACACATCGAAAAATCCGGGATGATGCACAAGGCCCTGCTCATCCACGCGCTCGAAAACAGCCATCAACAAGGGCACCATGGGGTTTGCCGGAAAGGTTTGGATGCCCAGCCACTGGATGCTGCTTTGATACTCACGGTCTGGAATTCTCACCGTTGCAGAGATGTTTGAGACGCAAACCTTTTCAAATACTGCACCCCGGCTGACATTGACTTCAACCTGGCCGGCTTTCGTTGTAAAATCCAGCTGTTCTTTTTCAAAAGCGCTGTCCGGGTTGAACAGGGAAAAGGCATCAATATAGTTCTGCTTTAATTTCAGAAGAAAGGTATCGGTAAGCATAGAGGTCTCCATTGTTAAGAAAAAAGTGTTTGTCGTGATGTGAAACTGTAAGAAGGACTTATTGCCTGCTTATTGATAAGAACTCGCTTTGAGATGGGGCAAATATAGGACGAGGGCGAGTGTGTGTCAAGGCAAACGAAGGATATTTACGTAAGCAGCCGCCAGGCTGAGGGCTTCGGCAAGGGATCGGAGCATACGCAGAGCAATTCAGATACTTCTGGTAAGCTTGAATTTTCGGGGTTCGTATAAGCCCAGCATGAGAGCCGTACTGTGGAGTTTTGGGAAGCAAAGTAAAGGCACAAGATGTTGTGGTCAATAGTATTCAGCGTCCGCCTCACTAGACCCTCCCTTTTTTTAGCTAAGTGTTTCTTGTTGACTCAAAAGCTCAATGGCTGATAGGCTTTGCTTTATGATTAAGATAAATATTCAAAGGAGGGTTCTATGCAGTTAAGAAAATCAATATTCATTCTCTCCTTGTTTGCCTCGCTGTTACCCGCTCTTGCCGGGGCATACCCTGCCGAAGTGTCGCGCACCGGGCAGACGACCTGTTATGACACGGCCGGCATTGTTATCGACTGCGACGATACAGGCCAGGATGGAGACTGGCTGGCCGTGTGCCCTGGCCTGATACTAGATTTAACGAACGCGCTGACGGCACGGTCTCCGACAATCTCACAGGCCTCGTTTGGGCTCAAAATGCAAACCTCATGGTTGCGCGGAACCCGGGCTTTGATAACGATAATATATCCGATGACGGCCGGGTAACCTGGCAGCATGCCCTGACTATGTGGCAAAGCTCAACAATGAAAACTATCGTGCGACAGCGATTGGCGGCTTCCAAATGTGAACGAGCTTGAAAGCCTGGTGAATGCTGAACTTTAAGCACCGGCCCTGCCGAACCTGCATCCTTTCATAAATGTAGAGTCGCACCTCTACTGGTCGTCTACTACGAACGATAGCTTTCAGACTTCGCGTGGGGCGTGTACTTCGACGACGGCGGTGTCTACACGACGCCGAAGACAATACTTGTTATGTTTGGCCAGTTCGTTCAGGCATGGATCATCTGGTAATTCGGTCAATTGTCTGCGAAACAGGGCAGACAAGTTGCTATAGCGCTGCCGGCGATAACATAACCTGCGCAGGCACGGGGCAGGATGGTGATTCGCTGATCGGCGTTGACTGGCCTGATCCGCGGTTTACCGATCATGGCGACAATGCGACAACCGACAATCTGACGGGCCTTATGTGGGCAAAGGATGCAAATTTGCCGATTGGAGTTTTGACCTGGCAGGGAGCGCTTGAGTATGTGGCAGATATGAATGCGGGCACACATGCGAATTTCGGCTGATACTGACTGGCGGCTGCCCAACAGACGAGAGCTGCGCAGCCTTGCCGACTATGAACTATTTACCCCTGCGCTTCCCTTGGGGCACCCCTTCACACAGGTGCAGTCGAGCGGCTACTGGTCGTCGACGTCCTACGCGTACGGTACGGGCGACGCGTGGCTCGTGCACTTCTACTTCGGCGCCGTCATCCCCGACAATAAGGCGGGCAGCGACTACTATGTCTGGCCGGTACGCTCAGGGCAGTGTGGGTCATTTGATAATTCCACCACCACCACGACGGTGGTCATTTCCACAACAACCACCTCAACCGGCGGCGGTTCGACAACAACGACAACAACCGGAGGGGTGTCAACCACGACCTCGATCATTGCTTCAACAACAACCACGACGACCACCGGCATATGCCCGGTAAAAAAGACGCTTGGCGAGAATAATCCTAATCTTGAAAATCTGCGCGATTTCCGCGACAGCAAACTTGCTCAAAGCGCCGTGGGCCGCAAAGTCATTCAAATCTATTACAACAATGCCGACAGCATAAATGCCGCTCTAGAGCGCAGCCCTGCCCTGAGGGCAGCAACAAGACGAGTGCTTGAAACAATTGCACCGATGGTCGGGAAGAATTAAAACTGGAACTGCGGCGAAATCCTTTTGAAGAAAATAGGGCCTGGCCACTGCATATTGTGGTCAGGCCTTTTCTCTAAAAAGTCCACATTACGTGTCAGAATGTTGAAATGGCAAAAATTGCATATTACCCCTGACCTCATGCAAAAATGATTGCTGATGTAGTAACTGTACTTTTCAGCTTCAGGGCGGATGCCACTTTCCCCGCAATTAAGTTTGTAGGGTCGACGACGGCCGCCCCTGCTTTATAGATCGAAAACAGTGAATTTCTGAAATGATTGGTGTTTGATAATAAAAAAAGGCGGGTTAGCACCCGCCATTTGAACTCACGATTTACAAAGTAAAGAACTATGAACCTGCTTACGAAGACGGCCGTTCAATCACCCATTTGTTGACCATTGCAAAAACGATTTCCCGCTTGATGGGCTTGGCCATATAGTCATCCATGCCCGCATCAAGGCATTTCTGGCTGTCTCCCTTCATTGCATGGGCGGTCATGGCAACAATGGGTATTTTGTCGAATCCCAAACGCTCTGATTTCACGCGTGGCGTCGAGACCGGAGAGCTCCGGCATCTGTACATCCATGAAGATAAGGTCGAATGATGCAGCCTGCGCAATGCATAAGGCGACAGCCTCCCTGCCGTTGTTCGCTACTGGTTACGTGGTAGCCGGCCTTGGTCAGCAGGGTGGTGGCCAGCTTCTGGTTCACAATATTGTCTTCGGCCAGCAGAATCGATACGGCATGCTTGACCTCTTCGCGGACCGAATACTGCGTCATGATTTTCGGCTGTGCGCCGGGCTCATCGCCATTACCCGTTTTTGTCTTGCTCAGCAGCAGCTCCACCATTTTTAAAAGCTTCTGCCGGTGTACGGGTTTGGGCATATAGCCGCTGAACCCGACCGACTGGCACTTGCGGACACTGCGCACGGACAGGGACGATGATGCGATGAGCGGAAACCCGCCGCCGGGCATTTCCTGAATCCGCTGAGCTATTTCATAGCCGCTGATGCGGGGCATCTGAATATCGAGAATACCCAGAGCAAAAAGGTCGCCGGTTGCCTCTGACCTGCTCACGGCTGCAAAGGCCTCCTCTGCCGTGCTTGCCGTCACCACGCGCATGCCGGCATGTTCAAGCATATGCTGCAGAATTTCGATATTGTTAAAGTTGTCGTCAACCACGAGAGCTTTCTGGTTTTCCAGCGACTCATAGCACAGGCGCGGCGCGTTTATGCTGGCCGCTTTTTTCATGACCGCCGTGCAGTGAAATATGCTGCCTTTGCCGGGCGTGCTTTCGGCCCAGGCATCGCCGTCAAACAGGCGGGCGATTCTGCGGCAGATTGACAGCCCGAGCCCCGTGCCGCCGTATCTGCGGGTGGTCGATCCGTCTGCCTGCAGAAAAGGTTCAAAGATTATTTTGAGTTTGTCCGGCGGAATGCCGATGCCGGTATCGCGCACCATGGCGTGCAGCTTTACCTCCGAGCCGGTTTCAGTTTCCACATCAAGGGCAAGCTCTATTTCCCCCTGCTCGGTGAACTTGGCTGCATTGCTCATGAGATTGGTCAGGACCTGCTTGAAACGGTACGGATCGCCGAGGAGCTTGAACGGCACATGATCGCCTACGCGCAGCAGCACTTCAATCGGCTTGCCGAGCACGCGGGGGCGCAGCAGTTCGCATACATCGTAGCAGAGGATTTCAGGGTCGAATTCAATCGACTCGAATTCGAGCACGCCTGATTCTATTTTTGAAAAGTCAAGAATATCGTTGATGAGCGCCAGCAGCGTCTCGCCGCTGCGCTTGATGGTTTCAACAAAATCGCTTTGCTCCGTTGACAGCTTGGTATCCATGAGCATATCGGCAAAACCGATAACGCCATTCATGGGCGTTCGTATTTCATGGCTCATATTTGCCAGAAATTCGCTTTTTGCAATATTTGCAAGCTCTGCTTCCTCTGCCAGCATGCGGGTTTCTTCCATGGCTTTTTGCAGGGCGCGGTCGGCGATTTTGCGCTGCGTAATATCGCGGAAGTTGCAGATGGAACCGCGGCGCTCACCGTTTTTGTCTTTCAGAATCGCTATGGTCGCCTCGACGGGAACCACCTTGCTGTCTTTGTTGAACAGATAAAAGTCATAATTGCTGACCCGGCCCTTTTGAAAAAGCTCATTGGCCCGTTCAACCTGGCTGTTTTGATAGTCTTCCCCGATTTCGACGGTTTCTCCGGTCGTGCTTTCGAAAACGCCGTCAAAGGGACCCATCTCGATCAGGTGCCTTCCAAGCATCTCTTCGGCGGTAAACCCGAGCAGATGCTCCATGGCAGCATTGACCGTTACCACATGGCCGGTAAAATCGGCGATTAAAATAGCGTCGCCTGAATTCTCCAGTACGTATTTGTAGTTTTCCTCAAGCTCCCACAGCTTTTCGTCATCGGCTTTATCAAGTGCTGGAGCGGCATCAGGCTTTTTGCCTGTCAGCGGCTCGATCATGCCGATTGCCATGGTTACTTCGCCTGCCGCGTCACGAATCATCGCAGAGCGCAGTCGAAGAGGAACGAGCTCGCCCTGTTTATTGACGAGCGACATTTCAATAGGGCTCTGCTCGGCACGCTGAAAATGGTGCAGCCTGATGGCATAGGTGACCTTTTGGACCCGGTCTTCTTTGTGGACAATATGGATAAAATTTTTATCAGCGAGGTCTTCTTCTGTGTAGCCGAGAATGTCGGTAAATGCAGGATTGATGCGCAGGAAATTCCCTTTGGGATTAATGAAAAACATGCCCTCAAAAGAATTTTGAAGGATCTGTTCGCAATACTGCCGCACGTTTGGATCACTCTGTGTGGTCATGGCCCAGTCTCACCTGTTTAAATTGTTTGAACGAGAACGGGTGCTAATAATAAATCTATATTATTTTAACGCGAACCTCTTATTTTTCAAAACAATAATTAATTAATGCCAGTATATTTTTTTGTTGCCATTACATAAATTGTATTTTATGCTTTAATCATACTTATTGTTTTGTATATAGGTATTAAAATTATGGCAGAAAAAAGAAAAATTAAACAGATCCCTGAAACGTCTTAAGCTGAGATACGGCGTCAATCGTGCTTCAACTCTGGCCTTTACGGAAGATCTCTCGGAAACAGGCGTTTTTGTCAGGGCGGTAAATGTCATGGGTCCGGGAGTTATTATGCAGGTGGAGCTCTTCATGCCGGACAATTTGCCCGTAACTTTTGAGGCCAGGGTGGTCTGGAGCAGACGTGTGCCTGGAAGCCTTATTCATCTGTCAAAAGGCGGCATGGGCCTGCTGATAACAAAATTTTTGTCCGGTGAGGAAAAATATCTCGATTTCTGCCGCAGCGTGTTGGACAAACAACAGCAAACGCCCGGGCTGGCACCCACTACTCCTACTGTTTCCCCGGATAAGCAGCCTTAACGGTTGCATTGTCAGCGGCTGCAGCCCCTTCCTTTACGCCTTCGCAGGACGGAGAAAAATTCTCTATTTCAGATTTTTCAACAATAAAAACCTGTTGTTGAGACCCCGGTTTTACATAGTTCTGAAAGGCGTTTTTATCCGCGCCCACAAAAAGCACTTCCCTGGTGCCGTTGTCGAACACGGCGGTAATGGTGCGCATGGGCTTTTCGAGCCCGGCTTCTTTAGGGGTTCCCATCAATGAAGTCAACCGCTTTAAGCGTTGCAAAGCTCTGGATTGCTTTTGCCGCGGCACTTTTTCCTGCGGCGAAAGCCTTGCCATCGCAGACTGCCTGCCAGGAACCCGCGGCATCTTTTCTGAGCTGCAGGGTCCTGTCGCCCGCAACAGTGTACTGTGCAATCCTGTCTCCGTTTAGCCCCCAGATTTTTTTATCGCGCCAGTCTTTGAGCTCCCTGTCAGCCATGTTTTTTAAAATTCCGGGCACAAGATACACTGTCCCGGCGTCTTTGGCGCGCACATAGGTGCTGAAAATATCCGGGCCGTTTTTTCCCAGCAGAACATGGGCGGAAACTTTCTGGCCGGCATCCTCTATTTTTACGTCAACTGCTTTGCCGTCTGAGACATCAAAGGATTCAAAATTTTTCGGGTTTCTGGATGCCACCGTCGCAGACTTCAGTTTGCCGATCTGTGTCAAGCAGCGATGTCACCGCAGCCGTATCTGCGCCAAAGGTTGTATCTCCGGCTGTCAGCTTCCATGCCCCGCCATGTTTTTTTAGTACTACAGCAGCCTTGCCCGGCGCTGTGATCGTTATTGCCGCAGCCCGGGACGCGTCAAAACCTGCTGTGAGGGGCAATTCGATTTTTTGCCCTTTTTTTGCTGCCCGCTGCTCCGAGCTGAAATAGAGGGCCGCAAGAGCTGCAAGCACCATGGCAAAAAAAAGCATTTTTTTACCGTTCATCACAACTCCTTGATAGCAAGCCGCTTGCGCCGCCTGCGCAGATACGCGTGCGCGATGCCGAAAACAGCTACAAGCACGGGCACCGCACACATATTGAGCAGCCGCACGGCAGCTTTTACATTGTCCGACATAACATACAGCATACTGTCGCCCGATTCCCGGGCCCTGATACCCATAAGCCTGTCGTCAGCCGTGCACCAGTCTACTGCATTTAGAAAGAAAGCCCGGTTGCCGTCAAACTGGGCTATAAAATTGTCGGATATAAACCGGGAACTGCCCGTTACAATGATTCTCGTGTCAGGGCTTTGCTGGATCACCGCGGGCTGCTCAGCCTTTTTTTCCACGTCCTTGGGCGCGGCAGGTTCTTCTCCCGCAGTAGCATTGTCGGCAGGCGGCGCGGGTTTGCCGGCGAAATAGCTTGAGAAAGAGCCGCTCATGGCCAGTGCCAGCACATGCTGCCGCTGCTGGTTTTCAGGAGCGGAAAAATCCTGTTTGGGGCTGAGATCGAAATAGCCCTTCATGGTCCAGGAGGAGGGGCTGCTCCGGGCCAGCACCGAAACGGTCCTGCCGCCGGCTTTTTCCTGCAGCAGCTCAAGCGGGCTTGCCCATGGCATGACCATAGTTTCGATACTGCTCACAATGGGGTTGTCTGTCTGCGTGTTTTGCCGGACCACGCGCACCCAGAACGGATAGGGCAGCAGAACATCATAGGGCCCGCTTCTGAACGAAGCGTTTTCGCTCAGCTGATCAAGCACCAGTTCGGGGGCCACCCTGACGCCGTAATGCTCAAGCAGTTTCAGCACCGGCGATTCGATCAGCGTGCCCTGCATGCCGCGCTCCTGAATTTCTATGGCATCAGCAAGAAAAACAGCTTTGCCCCCAGCCATGATGTACTGGTCGATGGCAAAAAGCTCGCGCTCGGTGAGCTGTTTGGGAGATGCCACCACCAGCACGGCAACCTCTGCCGGTATTATCTGGTTGCCTGTTGTAGCAACCGTGCGGGTGTAATACTGCTCGCGCAGTTCATTGTTAACGGTTCCCAGCTCTCTGTCCAGCCCCGGCTCACCGTGGCCGCTTAAAAACCCGATTGTTTTGACCTCTTTCTTCAGTACGCGCAGTATTTTTCCCGTCAGCTCGTATTCAAGGGCGGCCACATCTGTGAGGGCCGGGATAACCTCCTTGCTGTCGCCGTAGAATACGGCAAGACCCATATACACGGTGGTGACGGCGGCCTGATCCTTTTCTACAATATTGAGCTGCAGCTGCGGTATGCCCATGAACTGGAGCTTTTGCTGCATCGAGGGGTCATCTGCCGGGTCGATATATTCGATGTCAAGGTTGCCGTTTGCGCAGATGCGGTACTCCTCAAGCATATCCTTTACCTGGTCGACCAGCGGCGCCATATAGGGCGGCAGCTTGCGGGAGAGGTAGACCTTGATGTTGACAATATCATCCAGCCCTGCGACGGCTTTTTTTGTCGCCTCCGACACGGTGTATTTTTTCGTCGCCGTAAGATCAACTCTGAAAAAATGCCGGTAGGAGAGGGCATTAATACATACAAGAATGCCGGCCGCGAGCACGGCAAGCACAAAAAAGTTTGTTCCCCTGGCCAGTTTCTTGAAGCCTGTGCTTTTCATAGCCTTATTTTCTGCCTTCAATGGTCATCTGGTTTAAAAAAAGGAAAAATCCGATCATGGAAATATAGTAGACAATATCGCGTGAGTCAATTACGCCCCGGCCGATGCTCTGGAAGTGCGCCCCCAGTCCAAGGTAGGAGAAAACCGGCCCCCATGAAGACGGAACACTGTAGAGCACCATGCTCTCGCCTGCAATCAGGAAGGCGAAACCGATGACAATGGCGATGATGAAGGCTACTATTTGATTTTCCGTTATGCCCGATGCGAAAAGCCCGATGGCCAGGCAGGTGCCGCCCAGCAGGCAGGCGCCTGCATAGCCGCCCCAGATCGGTCCCGGGTCAGGGTCTCCGAGCAGCACCACGGTGAGCACCAGCGGCAAAGTCAGGGCGAGGTTCAGCGCAAGGAAAGCAAATGCCGAGAGAAATTTGCCCAGCACGACCTCATATTCGCGCACCGGAAGCGTCATGAGCATCTCGATGGTGCCGAGTTTTTTTTCCTCGGCCCATGAGCGCATGGTGATGGCGGGCGCAAGAAACAGAAACAGCCAGGGCAGCAGGCCGAAAAAAGGCCTGAGGCTTGCCTGGTTGGTCAAAAAAAACGTTTTAAAGAAAAGCCAGTTTGTCACAGCCAGAAAAGCGATGATGAAGATATAGGCAACCGGCGAGCTGAAATAGTTCTTGAACTCTTTCCAGAAAAGAGCGCGTATGTTTTTCATGATGCCTCCCGCATGGTCAGGTCAAGGAATACGTCTTCCAGATTGATGCTTTTGCGGTACAGCTCCGCAAGGCTCCAGCCGCCTGCTGCCACGGCGAAAAATATTCTTTCGCTGACGGCATCAGCCTCGCGCGACAGCAGTTCGAAGCGCTGAAGTCCGCCGTCTTCTCCGAGATGCCTGACCTCGACAACGGCTTCAATAGCCGCAAGCGCCGCTTCCACGCAGTCGCGGGGCCCCCGGATGGCAGCCACAATCGCCTGCCCGCCGCTTGACAGGGCCGAGAGCTCTTCAGGCGTGCCGCTGCCGACGATGGCGCCCCTGTTGAGTATCAGTACGCGGTCGCAGGTTGCGGCAACTTCCGGCAATATATGAGAGCTTAAAATGATGGTCTTTTCTCTGCCGATATTTTTTATAAGATGCCTGATTTCGATGATCTGATGCGGATCGAGGCCGATGGTCGGCTCATCCAGGATGAGCACGTCCGGGTCATGGATAAGCGCCTGCGCCAGGCCCAGGCGCTGACGATAGCCCTTTGAAAGCTCTCCCACATCTTTTGCCGCCATGGATGCCAGGCCGCAGATGTCGATCACATGCCTGAGCCGCTCCCGTATTCTGCCGCCGGCGATGCCGCGCAGGGAGGCGATGAATTTGAGATACTCGATCACGCCCATGTCAAGGTACAGCGGATTGTTTTCGGGCAGATACCCGATGCGCTTTTTGACCTCAAGGGGCTGGGCCGTGATGTCAAAGCCGGCGATGCG
Source organism: uncultured delta proteobacterium (assembly GCA_963804955.1). Taxonomy (GTDB): domain Bacteria; phylum Desulfobacterota; class WTBG01; order CAIYCZ01; family CAIRTM01; genus CAIWCT01. The sequence continues at coordinate 249,896 of CAWDSQ010000005.1, forward strand.
CGCCGTGCCTGCATCGGGCGAGATATAGCAGGTGAGCATGCGCATGGTTGTTGATTTGCCTGCGCCGTTGGGGCCCAGGAATCCAATGACCTCGCCTTTCTCAACCCGGAACGATAGGTCCTGCACGGCTCGTGTAGCCCCGTAGCTTTTGGAAAGGTGTTCGACATCGATCATGGATGAAACCTCTATATAACCTATACGTGTGTCTGGTATGCCAGGTTATACCGGTGATGTGCGGTATAATTGTAAATAGAAAATGGTAGTGAAGCGGCCGCTGGTTGTCAAGCAAATTTTAAACATCAGGCAAGCGCATGCCGCAGCAGAGCCCTGTCTTCTTTTTTAGTTGGCGTCCGCAGGATGCATTTTTCAGTTTTCCGCACAAGCAGGCTGTGACTTCATAAGGGAAATATGGCATAGTAGTAATTCATAAGGAGGCTCTATGAAGCTTGTGACTGCCGCAGCAGCGTGTCTGCTCCTGTTTCTATGCACAGCGGCATGGTGTTTTGATGCCGTGCAGCTCCGCAGCTTGCCCGGGGAGGAGCTTGTGCGGCAGGTGCGGGTCTACCGATGCACCGACAGGGATATGGACATTCTTCTGCCTGAGCTGCATCGCCGTTTCCCTGCATTTGACGACCGCGTGAAGGCCCTGGCGCAGATGTACCGGGGAGCGCCCTATGTAGCCGAGCCGTTAACGGATGAAACCGCGGATTGGCTGCCCTATGGCGCCACCAACTGCACCATGTATATTCTGTATATAGAGGCCTTTGCCAACAGCCGCTGCATGGCTGAAGCCCGCGAGCATATGCGCCTGCTGCACTACCGCGGCGGAAGGGTCGGCTTTGCCGATCGCTATCATTTTACCGAAGACCGCATCACCGATCCGGCAAACAGCTACTTTGCCGAAACAACCGGGAACTATGTGCGTGACGCACAGTCGCTTCGCCGAATCGGCCTTGAGCTTAACCGCAGGAAAGACGGCTCGCTGCTGTTTGGCGACCGGCTGGGCCGGTGGACAAAAAAGGTGGCTGTGTCCTATATTCCCCGGGCGGGCTTTACCCCGGGAATGCTTGCCCCTCTTCCACGGGTGCTGGGCATTGCCTTCGTGAAAAAAGCCAACTGGGATAAGGGGCTCATCGTCGGCCATGAAGGCCTGCTCATAGACGGCGATCTCTATCACGCATCGCTCACGGGCGGGGTTGTTGTGGAAAAAAATTATCTCGCGGCCCGTTTTCCCGCTTCACCATGGGAGGGAATGATGCTGTTCCAGCTGGCATCCCGGGTGTTTGCGGCAGATACAGCGTGCCGGTAGCGCACTGCTCCATATGGTCTTGACATTATCGGCTAATCTGTCATATATAAGAGGAATAGCGGCAGTGGGCCGCACAGCCTGCTTTTCGTCATCAACTATCTTGCTGGTATCCACGCACCTCCTTTTCAGGCCTCTCAGGATTCCCGCCGGAAATACTGCGATTAACCGAAGTGCCGTATGCGGCATACCTACAAGCATCGGCAGAAGAAAATACTATTTTGATTATTATGAAGGAGAAACACATGGCAGCACATTGTACAAAAAGGCGACACCATATCCGTGCATTATACCGGACGGCTCGCCGATGGAGACGTTTTTGATTCATCGGAAGGACGTGAGCCGCTGAAATTTACTGTCGGCGCGGGCCAGATGATACCGGGCTTTGATGCCGCTGTTGTGGGCATGGCCCAGGGCGAGAAAAAAACGGTCAGCATTGCGCCTGAACAGGCCTATGGTGAGCGCAGCGATGACTTCCTGTTTGATTTTCCACGGGCAAATGTGCCCGAAGGCATGGAGGTCGAGGCAGGCATGCAGGTATATCTGCAGGACAATGCAGGCAATCCGCTGCCCGCCACGGTGGTTGCCATAGGAGAGGAAACTCTCAAGATGGACTGCAATCATCCCCTGGCGGGCAAAACGCTCGTGTTTGACATCAGCATCGCAGAAACCGGCCTGAAGCCTGACGCGGCCGCCTGCACGCCGAGCTGCGGCGGGTCATGCTGCGGCAGCTGCGGGGACTGATGCCGGAGCTGCGCTACGGCTGCTGAAGCAAATTTTGTGCTACACTAAAAGCTGAGGATATACTCCTCGGCTTTTTTTGCGGGTACAGCAATGAAAACAGCCGCCTTGACGAATATACACGACTCGACTATTTTCCGCACGCCCCATGTCTTTCTCGACAAACGCGGCGCGCCTGTTATCGTGCGGGCCTACGATCCGCAGTTTTTGAGCGGCCTGACCGCCATGTGTCTTGCCTTCAGCCCCCGCGCCTCCATCGACGGTGTGCCGCCCGTTGATGACAGCGAGTGCGCCGCCTGGGTGCGGCGCATCACCACCGGCACGACAAGCCTCATTGCCCTGTCTTTTGACGGGCCCGTGATCGGCTACACGGTGCTGCTGCCCATGCGCAAGCGGATATGCGAGCTGTTCATTGTGGTAGCACCTTTGTTTCAGAAAAGCGGCATCGGCACCCAGATGATGCGCTGCATCATTCAGCTCGGCTATGAGCTGGGGTTTTCAAAAATATGGCTGTCCGTGCACCGGACCAATTTTGTCGCCCTGCACCTCTATAACAAATGCGGCTTCGACTGCGTGTCCTTCACCGACAGCCCCCAGGTTGAGATGCTGCTTGATTTAAAGCGCTATCACCCGACGGCCAATATCAGTATTGCCGATGCGATGAACCGAAACGTCATCACGGTGCCCGCCGGGCACTCCTGCCGGCAGGCCGCGGAGCTGTTTTTGAAAAATGCAGTCGATGCGCTGCCGGTGGTGACCCCCGACAACAGGCTGGCGGGCATTATTTCGCAGACCGATCTGATCTTTAAAGCAAACCTGCACCGCCGCGTGTGCGAGGTGGCCACCATGGAGGTGGTGAGCCTGCACGAGCACTGCACGATCGATAAGGCCATTCGCCTGCTGCAGACGCGCAAGCTGCGCAGCATTCCTGTGGTGGACGCGCGCCATCGTGTGGTTGGCATCATCGGCCGGCGCGATATTCTTGCCCATTACTTCAGAACCTACCCGGGCGCGCTCGGCTGAGGCAGCCGCGGGTCTCAGCTGCCGCCATGCCGCGCGCCGCCGCCTGCCGCTCCGGTCTGCCCCAGCATCCTCACGGTTATGCCGGCTTCGCGCAGAATCTTTTTGGGAGCCTGCGTCGCCGGCATCAGTGCTTTGCCTCGCGGTCGCGCTCGGCAAGGCGTGTTGCGCGCCGGGCAAGGGCCTGCTGATTACGGCGCTTCTCATCCTCGGTTTCAAGAATCAGGGGCGGAATTTCCGTGGGACGGCCGCTTTTATCAAGGGCCACAAAGGTGAGATAGGCCGATGCCGTATGCCGCACCTCGCCGCTGAGCAGATTTTCCGCCTCGATGCGCACGCCGATTTCCATGGATGTCCGGCTTGCCATATTCAGGCTTGCCCTGAGTGTGAGCAGGTCGCCGACAAAAACGGGGTAATGAAATATCAGGCGGTCGATGGAGGCCGTGACCGAATTGCGCCGCGTATGGCGGAAAGCCGCAACACCGGCCGTGGTATCCACATGCTTCATGATAACGCCGCCATGCACATTGCCCGCCGGATTGGCGTCTTCGGGCATCATGACGATGGAGGTAATAATCGCGCTCTCCCTGACTGTTTTTCCCTGCATGCCTGCATCCTTTCAATAAGTAGTGGCACAACGAAAACCAGGTGACTCCCGGCTTCATTGTGAGAAATGATATGGATTTCCGGTAACAATCGAGCCCCGCACAAGCGTGTACATCTTAGCATATTCACGCATCATGGCAAAAAGGTTTTGCCTGCAAGATCATAGGTGAGAGCACGGGTTATTTTTACCCGCACCATGGCGCCGGCCGGCAGCTTCTCCTGCAGCAGCACCACGCCATCGACTTCAGGGGCCTGAAACTCGGAGCGCGCCTGCACGGCATACCGGCTGTTTGCTGCGGGGCCTTCAACCAGCGCAGGCAACTCTGTTCCTTTACATGCTGCAAGCTTTTCCTTTGATATCAGCCGCTGCAAACTCATGAGGCGGTGGTGGCGCTCGCGCTTTACCGCTTCAGGCACCTTGGCCGGAAGGCGTGCTGCAGGCGTGCCGTCTTCATCGCTGTACATGAACGCGCCCAGATGGTCAAAGCGGGCCTGAGCCGCAAATTCCATGAGCTTCTCAAAATCGTTATCCGTCTCTCCCGGAAATCCAACGATGAAGGTTGTGCGCAGGGCAATGCCTGGAACACGTCTTTGCATGGCCGCAATCAGCGCCTCGGTTTTTGCCCCGGTAATTTTCCTGCCCATGCGCCTGAGCACCGGGTCGGCGATATGCTGCAGCGGTATATCAAGATAGCGGCAGACCTTTTCCTCGCCTGCCATCACGGCCAGAACCTCGGGTTCAGGCTTGCCGGATGTCCGTAGAGCAGCCGCAGCCAGGCCATGCCGTCGATGCGGGCAAGCCGCCGCAGCAGGCCGGCAAGATCATCATATCGTGTCGTGTCCTGCGCAATAAGATTTATTTCTTTAACGCCATGGCCGGCCAGCTGCTGTGCCTCCTGCAGGATGGAGCGCTGGGACCGGGCCCGGTATGGCCCGCGGATCAGGGGTATGGTGCAGTAGGTGCAGCGATGCGAGCAGCCCTCGGCAATTTTCAGATAGGCGCTGCCTGCAGGCGTTGACACGACGCGTGGCGTCGCAGCGCCCATGAGCAGGGTTGGGCGGCGGCTGTGCAGGCGCGATGTCTGCCTGCCTGCAATGAGCTTGCGCAGGTGTGTATCGATGCGGCCGAATTCGCCGGTGCCCAGGAACAGATCAACTTCGGGAAATTCGGCAAGGAGCTCCTCCTTGTAGCGCTGCGGCAGGCAGCCGCAGACGACCAGGTGACGGCAGGCGCCGGTCTGCTTGCACCGGGCAAGATCAAAAATGGTGCTGATCGCCTCCCGGGTTGAGTCCTCAATGAAGGCGCAGGTGTTGACGATGATGATATGGGCGGCATTCCGGTCTGCCGTCAGGGTGAATCCTGCACGCGCAAGCACGCCCAGCATCACTTCGCTGTCCACAAGATTCTTGGCGCAGCCAAGGCTCACCAGGCAAATCAGCTGTTTCAGCTCCATGAATCCTTCTTTCTAAAATCGGGCACAAAGCTGCCGTCAAGCTCATCGTGCTGCTGCGTCCAGCCGTTTTCAAAACCAAGCTCTTCAAGCATGGCAACATGCAGCGGCATACTCCTGGGCCGGGGTCTGACCGTTCAGCTCCGGAAAATCCGCGGCATGGTAACAGGGCCGGTACTGGCACATAAGGCTGACGCTCAGAAATCGCCCGAACTGATGCCGGAGTCTTTTTAAAACAGTTTCAGTTCCTGCACGGCCGCCCGGCAGAACCAGATGCCGCACAATAAGCCCTTGGCGGGCAATGCCTGCCTCATCAAGCTCAAGATAGCCAGCCTGCCGGAACATTTCGTCAAGGGCTGCGAAATTGACCTCATGATAGCTGCGGGCTGCTGAATACTTTTCCGCGCAGCCGTCATCGCCGTATTTTGCATCGGGCAGATAGATATCGACGATGCCATCGAGAAGCGCGAGCATAGCCGCATCTTCATACCCGTTTGAGTTGTATACCACCGGCAGCGTGAGCCCCCGGGCCGCAGCCAGGGCCAGGGCCTGCACGATCCAGGGCATGAAATGCGCGGCTGAGACAAGATTGATATTGTGGCAGCCCTGCTGCTGAAGCCCGCACAGGTGCATGGCAAGCTGCTCAACGGTCATGTCCGTTCCCAGCCCCTCATGGCTGATCTGCCAGTTCTGGCAAAAGCAGCACTTCAGGTTGCAGTGCGCAAAAAAAACAGTGCCTGAGCCGCCGGTGCCGGTGATGGCCGGCTCCTCTCCGAAATGGGCAAGGGCCCTGGCAACACGCACCGAGGACCCTGCGCCGCAGCGCCCTTTTTCGCCCTTGTGCCTGTTGACGCCGCAGTGCCACGGGCAGAGCCTGCAGGCAGCGGCCAGCGCCATAAGAGCTTCGGCGCGCCGGTCAAGCTCGCCTGTTTCAAGAAGTATATGATAGCCGGGCATAGTGTTGTCACGTTGTTGTCTGCACTGCCTGCATTGTATCAGCCCCTCAGGAATGCGTCAATCAGCGGCAGCATAAAAGTTGCAAAACCACCCGTGAATTCAAGCCGCTGTTTAAAATGTTCGGCAGTGCCGCAGCTTGACAGGTCCGCCGAAATAAGCCACAATTGAATCTTGCCGGAGCAGACAAAATGGTCGCCGGCTGCTTAAAGCAGTCCGGAGGAAAGTCCGAGCACCGCAGGGCAGGGTGGTCGCTAACGGCGACCGGGGGCGACCCCAGGGAAAGTGCAACAGAAAATATACCGCCCCGCGCTCGCGCGGGGTAAGGGTGAAATGGCGAGGTAAGAGCTCACCGCATCCCGGGTGACCGGGATGGCATTGTAAACCCCACCCGGTGCAAGACCAAATAAGAGAGCGGCGGGAGCTTCGGCTCCCCGGAAGGCGGCCCGTCTTTATGTTCTCGGGTAGGTTGCTCGAGGCGGCTGGCAACAGCCGTCCCAGCTGAATGACCATTGCCCGCAGGCTTGTAAGGGCCTGCGGGAACAGAACTCGGCTTAGTAGTCTGCTCCGGCATTTTTTTAAAAGACTTTGTAAAAAGCTCCATCTGCTGCGCCAGTGCGAATTTGCTGCCATGTAGGGACGGTTGCGACCCGTTCTACATGACAATACTCTTATTGTGCAGCTTTTGTCTCTAGCGAGTCCGTGCGCGGGCGTAGCGATCTCGTGCTTTGGCCTTAAGCAAAATCTTAATAAATCAATTGGAGCCTAGGATAGGTGGCCTTAAAATTACGTATGGAGCCCTTAAGTATATGGAAGCGGTAGAAGAGAAATGCGGCATCAGCCGCGAGGAAGCCCTTTCGCTCATGGAGCAGTATATCCCGCAGGATAATCTGCGCTGCCACTGCCTGGCAACCGAGGCCATCATGCGGCAGCTGGCGCTCAAGCTCGGTGCTGATGCAGATGAGTGGGGCATCGCCGGGCTGCTGCATGACCTTGATTATGTTGAAACCAAGGACGATATGCAGCGCCACGGTCTTGTCACGGAAACGGTTTTGAAAGAAAAAGGCGTAAGCCCTGCAATTACCGGCGCCATCAAAAGCCACAATGCCGACAACCTGGGCCTGCGGCGCTCGACGCAGTTCGAGCATGCGCTGGTGGCTGCCGAGTGCATCACCGGCCTTGTCGTTGCCACAGCACTTGTTTATCCCGATAAAAAGCTTGCAAGCGTCAAGGCCTCTTCCATTGTCAAGCGCATGAAGCAGAAGGAGTTTGCCCGCAGCGTCAACCGCGACCATATTAAAGAATGCGAGCTTATCGGCCTTCCGCTTGATGAGTTTGCCCGGCTCAGCCTTGATGCCATGTGCGGCATCAGTGAGCGGCTGGGGCTGTAGGCGGGGAAGATACGCGCCATAAAGCGTTTTTTTTCATGATGCAGGTGTGGCATGAAATACAGAATTGAAAAAGACACAATGGGCCCGGTGAAAGTCCCTGCTGACAGGTACTGGGGCGCTCAGACCCAGCGGGCGATTGAGCATTTCAAAATAGGGCCCCCAGACTCCATGCCCGCTGAAATAATCACGGCTTTTGCCATTGTAAAAAAGGCGTCAGCCTGCGCCAACCATAAGCTCGGCGTTCTGGACAGTAAAAAAAAGAACCTTATTGTCAAAGTATGCGATGAGCTTCTGGCGGGGCGGCTGCAAGACCACTTTCCCCTGGTGATCTGGCAAAGCGGCTCGGGCACGCAGACAAACATGAATGTCAATGAAGTCATCTCAAACCGGGCTCATGTGCTTGCCGGCGGCACCCTCGGGCAAGGCCGGCCACTTCTTCACCCCAATGATGATGTGAACAAATCACAATCGACCAATGACGCATTTCCCACGGCCATGCACATAGCGGCCTATACAATGCTTGCCGGCTCAACCATTCCCGCCATAAACCTCCTGCGTGCGACGCTCAAGAAAAAATCTCATGAAATGCGCAGGATGATAAAAACCGGCCGCACGCATTTCATGGATGCTACGCCTCTGACGCTCGGCCAGGAGTTATCCGGCTATGTTTCCCAGCTGGATCACGGGCTCAAAGCCCTGAAGAGAACACTCGGCCATCTGGCTGAGCTTGCTCTTGGCGGCACTGCCGTTGGCACTGGCCTGAACACGCCCCGGGGGTTTGATGCCGCAGCGGCGTCATATATCGCAACATTCACAGGGCTTCCGTTTAGAACTGCTGAAAACAAGTTTGAGGCGCTTGCAGCTCATGATGCCATAGTTGAAGCCCATGGCGCTTTGAAGCAGCTTGCCGTCAGCCTTATGAAAATAGCCGGTGATATCAGAATGCTTGCCTCAGGCCCGCGCGCGGGCCTTGGTGAAATTCATATACCGGACAATGAACCCGGCTCGTCGATTATGCCCGGCAAAACAAACCCCACGCAGGCCGAAGCCCTCACCATGGTCTGCGCTCAGGTGATGGGCAATGATGTGGCAGTTACCGTGGGCGGCTGCAGCGGGCATTTTGAGCTGAATGTTTTCAAGCCCATGATCATTGCAAATTTCCTGCAATCAGCCCGCCTGCTGGCCGATGCCTGCATCTCTTTTAATGACAACTGCGCAGCTGGTATCAGACCGAACAGGCAGCGGATTAAAATGTTTTTGGATGAATCCCTCGTGCTTGCAACAGCCCTCAATCCGCATATCGGCTATGATCGGGCGGCAGAAATAGCTCAGAAAGCCCTTGCCGAGGGCATCACCCTCAGGCAGGCAGCCATTGCTTCGGGATATGTGACGGGGAAGCAGTTTGACGCATGGGTTGACCCTAAAAAAATGATAATGCCCTTTCGATCCACACAAACGATAGGCGGTGTTTTTAGATGCACACCGTGACATTGCGAAAAATGGTGTATTGCAGATTCAGAACAAAGGCCGGCCCCTTTTCATCACTGACCTTTGTTCAATCATCCCATTCAGGAGGTTGGTGGGTGAACCCCACCATCAATGATGAAAAAACAATCGGTGGGTTCTGCTAGCTGCACCCGCCCTGTCCTGAGAGACCCTGTCTTCCGAATAAAGGGAAAGATGGAAGCAGGCCAAAGAATCATGCGCGCAGCTCATTGAGCAGATGGGCCTTGTTGATCTGTGCAAAACCGGAAGACGTATTACCGGAAACTGCCGGATTCTACCCACCAAATGGCAAAGCTAATTTTGCAGGCCGTTTAGTCAACGGTCCCGCATTTACTGTATAAACTGGGCCTTTTGCTGTCCGGGCTCAAAAAGGGCAAGTCCATGGCTTAGTGCTTGATTTCGGCGCCGGGACCTGCTGGCGTCAAGGTTTTTGAAAGAAAAGGGCATAAAGGGGACAACGCCCTTTACCAAGCCTCGATTACCGCACAAGACGCTCAAACAGGATATCCTGAAGGTTCCTTCGACCGTCAAGCACGCAGTGGATGAAAACGCCCCGGTCAAGGATCTGGTAGATAATTCTATATGATTTGCAGACTATTTCCCTGTATTCAAAAACCCCAATTCGCTCAAGTTCGCGCGGAGCATGGCCCCTGCGCGGCATTGATCCAAGCCGGAAAATAGCCGCCTCGATATGATCAAGCAGCATATCGGCTTTACCCACCGAGTCGTGAGCGGCCACATACCGGTAGATGCCCATCACATCACGCTCGGCATCAGCGATAAGATAGACCGGTGTCTTCATCGACTAGCCTTGCGGCATGTGTGACGAATGCGTGAGAAGGACTCCTGTGCTGGGGAGAGCTGGTTTTTCTCAAGGCTGCGATTGCTCATGGCAAGCAATTTGAGAAGCGCAAGACTTTCCTGGGTCTGCTCGAACTCATGGATATCCTGCAGTATGGCTTTTGCTTCACCATTGAGGGTGATCACGACGGGCTGTTTATCGAGGGCCATTTTGTGGACAACCTCTGATGCATGGGCTTTGAAGTAACTGATCGGCTTGACAACCTGGCTGAGCTTCATGTCTTTCTCCATAAAAAATAGATCTTAATTAAGACTATATTAAGGTCTTCATTATTTGCAAGATATTTTTTATGGAATAAACGGACAACAGTGCCCTTTACAACACACTCCTGCTAGCCCGGATTATTCACCCTGTACTGAACGTGAGGATTCAAGGTTATTTCTTTTCAGGTCTTTTTTTTAAACGCTTCACCTGCCTGGTGCATGAACGCCTCAAGCCTGGTCTGATCGCCTGCCTGCGGTGTGCCGTCAAAAACCATTTTCAGCACGGGCACCTGCGGCCAGTCGCGGGAAAAGGGGCCCAGAAGGGCATTGACAATGGTGCCCGGCATGCAGGCAAAAGGCATGAGGTTTACGATGCCGCTGCAGCCGTGCAGGGCATATTCAACAGCCCGGCCCAGGCTGAGATTGGCCTCGCCGCGCACATGATCGCTTAAGTATGGCGCGCTGCAGGCCATAATGGAGGGGGTGCCGGCTTCACGCGGGAAATGCCGTATGGACTTTGTAAAAGTTTTGCCGATACGGCGCGCGAAATGGTTCTGCACTCTGTGGGTCAGCCACTCGCGGCCGTACTGCGCAAGGGTTCCTTCGCGCCGCAAATCGCGCCGCCGCTCCCAGTCCGTGTACTCAACCCACTCCTGCATGCCCGGAATGACGGCCTCGCCGCCTAGGGCTTCGATGCGCCGAATAATACATTCATTGCTGAACTGATTTGACCGCACATAGATTTCACCGATGATGCCTATAAGGGGCCGGGGCTGCCGATCAACGGCAATAGCGGCAAAGCCTGCGGCTGCATGCTGCGCGCAGTCGCCCAGCGTGCCGCTGCGCTCAAGTGAGGCGGTGAGCCGCTGCAGGCAGTCGCTGTAGAGGCTGTCGCTGTCGCCGCGGCTGCGCTCATAGGGCCGGGTCTGCAGCAGCAGCTTTTTGAAATAATCGATGAGTATGAGCGACTGCCAGGCAAGGGCGCGAAAGCCCGCACCCAGCCCCTGCAGATGCTGCTCAAGGCCCGTGGTCTGGTCAAGCAGCACGATGGGCACATCATGGAGCCCCAGATCGTCCAGCACCATGCGGTGGTGGCGGCTGTACTGGCCGAAGCGGCAGGGCCCCATGGCCGTGGGCATAAAAAAGCTTGAGCGCTCCGGCACGAAATCAGGGGCAAGCGTTTTTTTGACGATATCGCCGGTTGTCAGAATGCAGGGATAGCACTCCTTGCCGCTGGTATAGCGGCGGCCGAGCTCGACGGATCGTTCATCAGCCATGGGCAGTGCTTCGGCTGCTACGCCGCAGTGGCGCATGGCAGCGGCCAGGGCAAAGCCGTGGTCGTCCATATAGGGAACATACACCGTGCGGTGATTGCCGGAAAATGCGGGCCTGCGGGCAGCAGCTGAAGGGCTTGCGCTGCGCTGCCGGTGTGAGGCAAGGCTGTCGAGAAATGCCTCCAGGCGCGTAATAACGCCGGCATCGGCGCTGTGCTCATCGATCTCGAGGGCAAGCCAGGGCTTGCCCTGCATCTCGCGGCTGAAATATTTCATGATGAATGAATCCGGGCCGCAGCCGAAATTGGTCAGATAAACGGCATGCAGCCGCGGATGCTGCCGATGGTGCGGGCAGCGGCCAGAATGCGCTGGCCATTGCGCCAGTACATTTTTTTCATGGGCTCGCCGAAGGCTTCGGGCATGGGCAGAAAATCAAGGGGCAGGGCAAGGGCTCCAAGATCGCGCAGCTTATCGGGTATGCGGAAGTTTAGGCCCTGGTCACAGCCATTGTAAGGCCTGCTGACAAGCACCAGCACAGGGGTGTCAGGCGGCAGGCTTTCCAGCACCTGCCGGCCCCGGGCAGTGAGGCGTTTGCGCAGTGATTGCAATTCGCGGTTTGCTGCCGCAGCAGCCCTGCTCACGCAAGCGCCGCTGCGGCCAAGCTCGCGTCCCAGCGCCTTCAGCTCGGGCATGAGAACTTTTGAACCCCATTCAAAATGCAGCACAGGCCTGAGCACCTTTACCGAATGATTCTTGAACTGCAGGGTTGCGTCGGCAAGCCAGGGCAGGCTTTGGATATACAGGCAGTTGTAGGAAGCTGTCGGCGTCTTTGCTTGCATGGTCCATATTCACCATGCAGGGCAGAAAGAGATAGTCAACGCCCTTTTCAAGAAGGGCTGCCACATGGCCCTGAGCGACCTTAATCGGGAAGCAGGTCTCCTCGGCAACAAGCTCGCAGCCCTGGTTGATGATGGCGCGGTTGGTGACCGGCGACAGCACGAGACGAAAACCCAGCTCGGCAAAAAACGCCTGCCAGTAGGGGTACATGTCATAAAAAATAGTAGCGCGCGGCATGCCGACGGTGGGCGCATCATCGGGCAGCGGCCGCGAAGGCGTATACGGCGCGCAGAGCATTTTTTCGCGCTCGGCAAACAGGCGGGGCAGGTGGCCGCCGAGGCATGTCTTCTGTTCCTCATCGAATTTGCCGCAGCGGCTGCCATAATGCAGCGGCGCCTCGCCTTCAATGGATACGCGCCGTATCTCGCAGGCATTGGCGCAGTCGTGGCATTCAAAGGAGCTTACCTCATAGGCCCGGTGCGCCAGATCAAAGCCCCTGAAGCGCGACGGCCCCTGCGGCAATCCTTCCCGGGCAATGAGCGCAGAGCCCAGAGCCCCGAGCACGTCATGGTGCGGGGGCACGGTAATCGGCTTGCCGCAGATTTTTTCAAATGCCGCCTTTACTCCGCGATTATAGGCAGTGCCGCCCTGAAAAAAAATAACATCTCCCACGGGCCGGTCCTCGACCACGCGGTTCAGATAGTTGAGGGCAATCGAATAGCTCAGGCCCGCTACGAGGTCTTCCCGCTCTGCGCCCTGCTGCTGCTGGCAGGTGAGGCTCGACTCCATGAAAACCGTGCAGCGCTCGCCAAGGCAGGCAGGCGAGCGCGAGGCAAGGGCGAGCCTGCCGAACTCGTCCTTTATGGCAACGCCCAGTTTTTCAGCCTGCTCTTCAAGAAATGACCCTGTGCCGGCTGCGCAGACTTTGTTCATGGTGAAGTCAACGACAGCGCCATCGCGCAGGCTTATGTATTTCGAGTCCTGCCCGCCGATCTCGAATATCGTGTCGACATCAGGGTTGATGCTGGCTGCGCCCCGGGCATGGGCGGTTATTTCATTTTTCACAAAGTCGGCGCCGATGAAATCACCGATAAGATAGCGGCCCGAGCCGGTCGTTGTGGCGCCGCGGATCACGACCGTATCGCCGATCTCAAGCCCTATTTCATCAAGGCCCTGGCGCACCGCCTCAATAGGCCTTCCGGCTGTCATGAGATAGCGCCGGGCAAGCACGCGGGCCGCCCGGTCGATGACAACAAGATTTGTGCTGATGGAACCTACATCAATGCCCAGCCAGGCATCAACCGGGCAGGAGCCCTCAATCGGCTGCGCCTCAGTGAAAATCGGGTACCGGTCATCAACAAGGGGGCTGTGGCTGCGGGCCTCGAAAATACGGTGCCGCAGATATTTTTTTAAGGGCGCTATCCCTGCAAAAGGCGATGGCTTGCCCCGTTCAAGCAGGCACTGCACAGCTCCGATGGCGCCCATAAAGGCAAAATAGCCCGGTATGACAAGCTCTCCAGGCCCCAGCTTCAGCACCTCTTCAAAGGCCCGCACCATGCCCGCATTGGCAGCGACGCCGCCCTGGAAAGCGATAGGCCGCACAAGCTCAATATTTTTTATCACCGTGCTTTTGAAATTGCGGGCAAGGGCAAGACACAGGCCCATGACGATATCAGAATCAGGGGTTGCCGCCTGCTGCAGGTGTATCATGTCGGATTTGGCAAATACGCTGCAGCGGCCTGCAATGCGCGGCGGATGCTGCGAGGCAAGGGCCAGCCTGCCGAACTCATCCTCAATGCTGATGCCGAGGCGCGCTGCCTGCTGATCCAGAAATGACCCCGTTCCTGCAGCGCAGACCGTATTCATGGCCATGTCCTTGAGGCGCGAGCTGCCGCCGTCGGCTTCAAGCAGTATCAGCTTTGCATCCTCGCCGCCCATTTCAATAACGGTTCTGATTTCCGGGTGCAGCAGCTGCCGTTGCCCTGCTCTGGGCGATGATTTCATTGACGCTGAAGCAGGAGAGTAATTCGGCTGCGAGCCCGGCGCCCGAGCCCGTAACGGCAATGCCGGCAATCGGCTGCGGCGCCCTGTCCTGCAGCTCCTCCAGTACGGCAAGGGCTGTTTCTATGGGCTGGCCATGCATGCGGCGATACAATGTCTGCGCGATCTGCTTATCGCCCGGCATGAGTACCGCTTTGCAGCTCACCGACCCTATATCAAGACCTATATACACGGTAGACCTTCCAGTTTTTTTTGATGATTGTTTGATGAGCACCTGAGTATAGGCAAATGGCCCTGCGGAGTCAAAGACAAATAATGTCTTTGGATGCCAAAAATATTAAAATAGTTTATAATAAAAGCAGAGTCGTTGACAACAGAGCTTTTAACAGGCAGGGAGGTGCAATTCTATGAGACGATATCTGTATCCATGTTTGCTGCTTGTGATGGCGGCAGCCTGTGCTGAAAGCCGCTCGGGCAATGTCTACACGCGCGACCAGGCCCGCACGGCAATGAATATTTCCTATGGCCGGGTCATACAGGTAAGCCAGGTTCAGATTGAAGGAACTAAAAGCGCCGTCGGCCCGCTGGCAGGAGGGGCGGCAGGTGCTGCTGTCGGGAGCACTATCGGCGGCGGAACGGGCAAAACGGTTGCTGTCGTTCTTGGCGGGCTCGCCGGAGCGGTGGGCGGCGCTGTTGCGGAAGAGCAGATAACGAAAAAAAACGGCCTTGAAATAACCGTGCAGATGCACAATGGCGACAGGACCGTCATTGTGCAGGAAGCAGACGAGCCATTCTCTGTGGGTGATGCAGTGCGTATTATCAAAGGCCCTGACGGCTCAGCCCGCGTGCGGCATTAAAATTAATGATTCTGCAACAATATCTGAGGCTGTTCTCAATAGTCTTTATGTGTGTTTAAGGTTCTTTAAAAAATAAGCCGGAATTCAGTAGTCAGAATTAAAACAAAAGACACAGAGGCTTCAAGGATTTTGTTTGTTTATTGCAGAAAATCAGAGTCTGAAACGCTTCCGCTGTTTTTTATGCTGCATTCTGACTCCAGGATTCTGACTTCCAGCTCTGGAAATTAGAAGATGTCATGAAATATTTCCATCGCGTATGCCCCACAGCTTTCTGCCGGGAGGCAAAATTATTACACAGCGTTTTGGATACTATTCTTGAAAGGCGAATAAGCAGGCGCGGCTTTTCGGAATGAGTTTTTCAGGTGTGTTGGTTTTCTGTGGCCATGCTCTATACCCCGGCGGCCATTGCCTGCTTCAGGTCAGGTCGGGCCTCGGTGAACTCGACCCCCATTCCCGGCTTGGCGAGCCGAGCGTAGCGAACCTCCATTTTTAAAGCATTGCGGACAATCCCCGTTGCCCGGTAAACCGTGCCGCCTATGTCAAGATCCAAGACCAGGAGAGATCCCACCGGGTAGACCACCATGTTGGTGGCGATGAACAGGCCTTTCTCGGTGAGCCGGCGGGCATAGGCCTGGTGTTTAGGCTCATCAATGCCATACGTGACCCGGTAGCTCCTGTAGCCCCTCATGTGGCGCCGTTTTTTGCTTCCGCCCTGCATGGTTGACGTAATCATGGCGCTGCCTTCCCTGATAAATTTTTTTATGGCTCGTCCTGCAACAAGGGCTGCCGGTGCCCGAAGGGCAGCCTCCAAATAGTGCTGATTACTGCACTTTCAGGCGGTAGACCGCATAGGGCGCGGTTCGCGTGCTTTGACCCCCATTGAACCAGGGCATGGCCTGGATATGGGAGTCGGTTATATAGAGATAGCCGTCGCGGGAAATCGCATAGCTGTCGGGCCATCCCAGGCGCTTGTCACTGATGATCAGTGTCATTTTTTCCTCGGGCGATATCCGCATGATAGCTCCTTTTTCAAGGTCTCCGAAATACAGGTTGCCCTCCCGGTCGAAAATCATCCCGTCCGTAGTCGTAATGTCACCAACCGTTTCCACCTTCTCAGCAAGCGCTGCGCGGCCAAGGAGGCTGTCCTGCAGGTGCCGCGTCGCAATACGGTAGAGTTTGGCGTCGGTCAGGGGCTTGTAATAGAGATACTGACCGTCAGGCGTCAGGGCGATGCCGTCGGCGTTGATCTTGAGGGGGCCCTTGCCATTGCGCACTTCTTTCCCGGCGATGCGGAAGGTGTAGGCAGGGTCTGACTTTGTGGAAGGGCTGCTGCCGAGCCGCCGCCGAGCTTTGCCGGTTTTCAAGTCGAGAACAATGATGGCTCCGCCCTGTGATTCGGTCAGGTAGGCAATAGAGCGTTTCGTGTCGATTCGCACGTCGTTCAGATAGCTTTTTTTGCCTGCCACGGCAGGCTCGAAGCCGTAGACCCGCTTCACCGTATTGGTCGCGAGATCGATTTCAACCAGCTTGTTCGCGCCGGGCACTACGCCGGCAAGCGCAGGGCTGGCCGGATCAACCACCCAAAGCCTGTCCAGAGCATCGACAAACACAGCCTGCGCGCAGACGAATTTGTCTTTGCCGCCTTCTCCCTGTTTCCATGAGTTCCAGTGCTCATCGGGAAACGGCACGGCCAGGCCATTTTTGAGAACTTCAACGACATCATAGCGGTGTTCAGGGAGCCAGCGCGGATAGGTCACAAAAAGCCTCCCTGATTTGGAAATCGCCACGCCGGTCAGCTGATAGGTGTTGTCGCTGAATACGGTCTCAAGCTCAGCTGCCTGTGCTGCAGCCAGGCAACACACGGCCAGGGCCAGTACAAAGATTATTATCCTGCGGCACATGGCATATCCTCTTGTCGTAGTGCGTGCATGCCAGTAATGAGAAAAGGAATAGATTCTCCCCTGGCTTCATGCCGGAAAGCGTCCCTTCACCAGCCTGCCTTCATCGTACTTTCCGGTACTATTTATCGGGTCTTTTTTCATTATACTACAATGTTTTTTCTGTATATGCTCACTATGTCTTATTAAGCTACAATAACGCTACCGATCAGTATCCGCATTTTAATATAAAATATAGCATAGCCCGGGGATAAGGGGTGACCGGCTGTTATATCCGGGAATAAACAGCGGCCCATGTTTTGTCGGAGGAATGAATTAAGCCCTTTCATGTATTTTAGAGAAAGCTTTTTGCGAAGTTCTGGTGCAGGTATGTGTTGATTGATGAAATAAATAAGGTTATGCTGTAAAATATCCAACAATTATGCTGACCCCCCTGCTGAAAGAGATGCTGAAGGTAAATGGCTTCTGTGGAGAAATGCATGCAATCCCCTGTTAGCATGTTACTGGTTGAAGGTGAAGCCTCCCATGCGGCACGCATAATCGAGGTTTTCAGGCCTGTCGAATCTGTCAGTCTTTGCCATGCAAAAAGTCTCAAAGAAGCCAGGGCCTTTCTTGCCGCATCCCAGCCTCATATAATTCTTGCAGACTGGACCCTGCCCGATGGCGGCGGTATTGAATTGCTTGCTGATACCGAAAACGGCATGCGGCTGCCTGTTGTTTTAATGGCAGCCTCCGGCAGTGAAGACCTTGCCGTGGAGGCTATAAAGTCGGGTGCGCTGGATTATTTTGTTAAATCCCCCGAGCGGTTTCAGGAACTGCCGCAGGTCATCAGCCGGGCGCTCCGGGAGTGGCAGACCACAGCCGGGCGCAGGAAGGCCGAAGAAGCGCTGCGGCAGTCGGAGCAGCGCATGCGGCTGCATATTGAGCAAACCCCGCTGGCGGTGATCGAATGGGATACGGATTTCCGGGTGCTGCAATGGAACCCGGCAGCGGAAACAATCTTCGGCTATACAGCAGGGGAAGCCATTGGGCAGCATGCCGGCTTCATTATTCCTGAAACGTCCCGGGAACAAGTGGACCGGGCATGGTATGACCTTCTGGCGCAGAAGGGCGGGCATCGGATCACCAATGAGAATATGCGGAAAGACGGCAGTATAATCTGCTGCGAGTGGTATAACACGCCGCTGACCAACTCAGACGGCGTTGTCGTTGGCGTTGCCTCCCTTGCCCGTGACATAACCGAGCGCCAGCGGGCAGAGGAAGCGCTGCAGCTTTTCAAGGAATCGGTTGAAAGCTCATCGGATGCTATCGGGATGTCGACCCCGGATGGCGTCCATTATTATCAAAACAGAGCTTTCAGCGCATTTGTTCGGCGATATCGGGCCCGATCCCTGCGCCAGTCTTTATGTTGTCGAGCATGTCGGCCGTGAGGTATTTACAACCATCATGGAAGGCGGGCAGTGGGCGGGCGAGGTCGAGATGTATGCAAAAGACCGGCAGGGTTCTAAACATATTTCTGCGCGCCTATGCCATTAAAGACCCGAACGGCCGGATCATCGGCCTTGTGGGCATTCATACGGACATTACCCATCGCAAAAGGGACGAGCAGGCACTGCGGCAAAGCAAAAATTTTTTAAGCGAAATTCAGCGTCTTGCCCATACCGGCGGCTGGCAAATATGATTTCAAAACAAGGCAACTCACCTGGTCTGACGAGCTCTACAGACTGCTGGGCTATGCGCCCGGCGCAGTTACGCCGTCTTTTGAGCAGTATTGGAAACATATCCACCCCGATGACAGGAGCGGATGACCTCGATGCCATGAAACCATGGAGACGGTATCCCCAGGATATAGAGTACCGCCTTGTGTTCCACCGATGGCACCGTTCACTACCTGTCTCACGCGCAACCGATATGAATATGCCAGCGCGGACAATCCCGTCTGTTCATGTACGGCACGATTGCAGATATTACCGGCAGCAAGCTGGCCGAGAATGCCGTCAAAACCTCGCGGGACATGCTGGAGACAATTTTTCAGACATCGCCCGACACCATAATGTTCTCGGATGCGATCGGGGACATAGTGGCGGTCAATGATGCCGTTGAGAAATCGCTGGGCTATACACCGCAGGAGCTTATCGGCCAGTCCTATGCCCTTCTGGCCCCCGAGCAGGCTGAAGACATGCAGACGCTGCGAAAGAACCTCGAACGATTTATTTGAAAAAGGTTTTTTAAAAAATCGGGAGCTCATCTTCCGCAAAAAAAACGGGGCCAATATCTACCTTGAATGCAATGCACGAGATTCTGCAGGGATGACAGACGGCGCTATGACGGGGGGTGTTTCAGTGATGCGCGATATTACCGAGCGAAAAAAAATGGAGGCCCAGTATCGCCAGTCACAGAAAATGGAGGCCATCGGCACCCTCGCCGGCGGCATCGCCCATGATTTCAACAATATTCTGGCAGCCATTATGGGCTATACGGAGCTGTCCATTGAAGATTCAGCCCGGGGTATATCCGTGCAGCATAATCTCGACCAGATACTCAAATCCGCCATACGCGCACGGGATCTTGTCCGGCAGATACTGGCCTTCAGCCGCAAGGACATGGAGGCCCGTGCCCCCCTGCAGGTGAGCCCGCTGATCAAAGAGGCCATTAAGCTGCTGCGTGCGACGCTGCCGGCAACCATTGACATACGGGAAACCATCAGCAGGCAATCCGGACTGATCAATGCCAACCCGACGCAGATCCACCAGGTGCTCATGAACCTGTGCACCAATGCCGCTCATGCCATGAGCGAAAACGGCGGCGTTCTGGAGATCGGGCTGTCGTCGGTTTTTCTGGCTGAACGGCAGGCGGCGGATTATCACGATTTGCCCGAGGGGGCATACGTGAAAGTGACCGTCAGCGATACGGGCACAGGCATTGATCCCCATTTTATCGACCGCATTTTTGAGCCGTTCTTTACGACCAAGGAGTTCGGCAAGGGCACCGGCATGGGGCTTGCCGTGGCGCACGGCATTGTCAAAAGCTGCGGCGGAGATATATGGGTGCGCAGCAACCCCGGCAAAGGCACCACCTTTGACGTGCTGCTGCCCGAGCTGACGGATGCCGCCCTGGAGGCGGCGCCTGAACCGCCGCCGCTGCTCACGGGCACTGAGCGCATACTGCTGGTTGATGACGAAAAAATGCTGCTTGATGTCGGGCAGAGCATGCTGAAATCCCTTGGGTATCAACCCACCGTCATGCTGAGCAGCAAGAGCGCCCTGGAGTGGTTTCAAAAGGATCCTGACTGTTTTGATCTTGTTATAACCGACATGACCATGCCGCATATGACGGGAGATAAACTGGCTGAAAAACTTATGCACATCAGGCCCGGCATACCCGTTATCATGGCTACCGGCTATAATGAAAAAATATCAGAGGAAATCGTTCGGGCCCTCGGCATCAAGGCCCTGATCATGAAGCCGTTTAACCGCAGAGAGATATCTCAAACGATCCGTTCGGTTTTAGACAGCGAAAATTGCTCACGCCTTGATGTACTGAGACAAGAAGCCGCCGCCAGCCGCGTATTCTGTTCAACAGAGTTTTTTGCTACTGCGGCTGATTGCGGCAGGCATCGCGCATGGTGTCAACGGCGATGAAGAATTCGCGCATGGCCATGACCCAGTAATAGCGGCCCCTGTCGGTAAGCTGGATGGCCGGGCCGGTTTCGCGGATAGCGCGGGCAAGCCGCAAAAGCAGCGTCTCGAAAAACAGATCGCGGGTATAGGTCCTGCCGAATGCTTTTTGAAAGGCTGCCTTGTCAAGCTCAAGGCCGAAGAGCTTCATAAGGAAGAAATAGTAGCGGTTTTCCCGGGGAGTGAATTTTTTCACGCGCGTGATCGGCAGTTCGCCCTTGCGTATTTTTGCGATATATTCCTCAAGCGAAAACGACGTAATATAGATGCAGTCGTTGAAATACCCGAAGGAGCCGCTGCCCGCGCCCACATATTTATCATAGGCGATGATGTACTCATCGATCATCGATTTTTTTCGCGAGAAGCACCACGCAGTTGAGCCGGTGTAGTTTTTGCGCATGCTTTCAAGGATGGTGAAGTAGAAGCGTTTTTCCTTGCGGAAATCCACAGCGCCAAGGGTCGAGCGCAGGGCCTTCTCAACCGACGGCGCCGTCATGAGCGGATAGAAGGTGACCTGGTCGGGCAGCAGGCTGTCGATGATGTCAAGATCAGCCCGCAGGCTTGCATCATCCTGCAGGGGCATGTTGAAGATGAGATCGACATTGAGCGTGTCGAAGATGCCGCGGGCGCCGCTCAGCTTTTTTTGAATATCGGAACCGCTGCCGTATTTTTCAAACCTGCCGATGGCTTTCAGTATTTTGTCGTCAAAGCTCTGCACGCCCACGCTCAGGCGGTTCACGCCCGCGTCCTTTAAAACCTTCATATGCCGGTCGGTCAGGTGATTGGGATTGGTCTCAACCGATAGTTCCTTAATGCTGAAATTTTTCGCGGCAGTAGTCAAGCACGCGGGTAAGCCCGTCAAGAAAGATCGTGGGCGTGCCGCCGCCGACATACATGCCCTTGAAGTCATAGCCGAGTTTTTTATACATCGCAAGCTCGGTGAGCAGCGCATCGAAATACGGCCGGGCAAGCTCCACGGTAAATGCATAGCGGTGAAACGAGCAGTACGGGCAGAGGGTTTCGCAGAACGGGATATGAACATACAGCAGATAATCATCCGTGTCAGCCGCAGAGCGGTGCGGCACGGGATGTTCCTCCACGCTGCCGAAGCGCAGCACCGAGCGCATGGTCCGGCGGTAAAAATAATTCAAAAGGGGTTCTATCAGATACATGCCTATTCCATATTCCGGGAATGTTGTGCGATGCCCGCAGGGGCTCGAGATTTTGAGCCACTGCAATCTTGATCCCTGCACTTACATGGCTTCAATGTTGTGCCCAGGCGCGCGCACTGCAGAGACTGCGCTTTTTCAAAAAAAATATCAACGGCTTTCCGTGAGGTTTCATACGGAAACTGCTCATAGCGGTAGCCGTCTGTTGCGGGCAGGCGCTTCATGCCGAAGAAAATTTTTTCATCAAGAAGTTTTTTGAAAGCGCCAGGCCTGCTGCTTCCGTCGAAAGCGGGCGTGGCAGGGTTGCGGTAGGGTCGTGGCCTGCGGCAAACAGCTCGGGCAAATCTGCCAGGGAACATGCGGCCATGCCCTTTTTTGCAAGCAGCCCTTTTGTGAAATTTATCCAGCGGCACAGGCGCAAGAGCGTCGCCAGATCAAGGCGGCAGCAGTAGGCGTTTCAACCGGGAAGGCGCTTGAGCGAAGCAGCCCGTACTGCGTAACATCGCACAGGCCTGCCTCCTTTACCGCATCAAAGGTGCGGGTGCCGGGGCTGGGTAGAAGATGCTGGGTCCGAGCATCGAGGGCTGCTCCACAAGATAGATGATGGAGTCAATCATGTCTTCCAGCCGGTGGTCGGGCATGCCAAGAATGATATAGGTCGTGACGGGCAGGCCCAGCCGGGCCGCCGCCTCCAGCGCGGCCTCTGCGCGGTCAGTGTCGGCCAGCGGCGGTCCATGCGGCGGTTCAGCTTCGTGGCTGCTGCTGCCAAGTGAGAGATCCAGCCGCTCAAAGCCCGCAGCCTTCATGGCCTGCAAGACCTCCGGGTCAAGGGATATGAGCGATAGGCCGTTCATCGCAAAAAGCCGCAAACGGCGCTCGCTGAATTCTTCTATAATCCCGTTGAGCAGGCGCAGTGCTCGCTCGCGGTCGAAGGTGAAGTTGTCGTCTTCGAAATCAAAGGCCGTGATGCCGAAGCGGTCGTGGCAGTCTCTCATCTCGGCAATGACATGCTCTGCCGACCTGCACCGGAGCCGGCTTCCCATCACCTGATGCACCGAACAGTATGAGCAGCGCTGCGGGCAGCCCCGGCTCGTGAGCAGCATGGCACAGGCGGCTTCCCAACGCTGTACCATGAGGAATTAAGAAGATCGCGGGCAGGCAGGGGCAGGCTGCCAAGATCCTCTATGTATTCCCCGCGCGGATGCACAACCACCTCGCCTCTGCGCTTAAAGGCAAGGCCTGCGATGTCGCCGATGTCGCGGCCTTCAGACAGGGAGCCTGATAAGCTGAGGCAGGGTGCGCTCTCCCCTCGCCAATAATGACATAATCTATGTACGGGCTTGTGAGCACTTCGGCAGGAAGCGCGCTTGCATGGGCGCCGCCTACGATTACAGGAATTGCGGGGTTGAGGCTTTTGACGATCTGTGCGGTTTTGAGCGTTTCTTCAACATAGGGCGTAAACTGGCAGGAAATGCCAACAGCCTGCGGTTCAGCCGCTGCAACAGCCTGCCGGACCTCATCCCAGGAAATACCGAAATGGCTGTACCTGCCGTAGAGCCGAAAGGGGCTTACGTCGCCTGCTGTGTAAAAGCGGTTCATGTAGGAGAATGCCGCGGGCAGGGGCCGCTGCCGCTTTTTGCCGGGTGGCTGGCAGTCAAGTATGGCGACGTCGTTCCCATGCTGCCGAAGCGCTGCGGCAAGGCAGGCAAGCCCGAGCGGCTGCGTGCGTATGGCGGTTTGATAGAAATCCTCCACAGGAGGCTGCATGAGAAGAATGCGCATGGCCGGTCAGTAGCTGATGGAAAAAGTGGGAAACTTTCCGGTATACGGCTCGC
>CAWDSQ010000006.1:0-42287 GCA_963804955.1 uncultured delta proteobacterium
CGGGCTGGGGCAATCTATGATACTATCCCAGTTGTAACAAAGCTCCTGGCCGGTGTCAGGAAGTTTGAACTCCCTGGAAAATACAGGTGATGCGATAACAAGCCCTGCAGCATAAATCAAAACAGCGCGGAAAATCTTTTTATGTTTCATGCATTTTCCTTTCCCTGTGAGACTTAAGTATTTTGTATCTCTGTTTCTACATTTTGAACCCTTTACCGCTTCACTAAAATTCAGCATTACAGCTCGGATAAACAATAAACCTTTAAGATACAAAACACCAGAAATAGTATTTCATATTTTGAGGTATTACAGGAAAGATTAGGAGCATGCCAATCCTGTGCTCTTGACTTGCGGCCACAAACCAACTAAACGATTCTAAATGCAAAACCCGGACTATTGCGCAATTAATTCCATATTATCAAAAGTACTCTTTGCTCTGTCAGATTACGTTAAACCTAAGATTTGCGGCAGCCTGCTGCCATGATACAGGAAAAACAGTGCCCGCATTACCTGTTCATGCAAATTTTTCAATGCTGGTTTGCAAAGTGCGCCGTGCGCACCGTTCATCACGACAATCAAATTATAAAACCCATCAACAACCCGTTTTTATACTCCGCGGGCATATCACCACACCGTCCGGCGCCACTCCCATCATTGGTGCGCGCAGCGCACCCTGCATGCTGAAAAAAGGCGGGCTATTGCCCGCCTGAAATTTTGAAGTGTAAAAACTTTTTTTACGCAAACAGGCTCATCATCCACGTGTTGATCGGTTTCATAACACCGCTCCACATGATAAGGCCGATAAGGGCCGAAACGCCGACAACAACCCAGCATTTCTGAACAGCCGTGAAAGCGGTGCTGCGCAGCAGGGCATAAATGCCCAGCGGCGGAAATGCCTGCAGAGAGAAAATAACTTTTGCGCGGTTGTTATACCATTTTACTTTTTCTTCCATGCGCTCTCCTTTTTAATTAATGAGTCTATAGGCTTTTAGTCTGTAGGCTGTAGGCTATTTAAGATCTGTAATAGACTGTAGGTACATACAAGCTAAAAGCATAGTCACCTTAAATTCACGGCTACTTGCAGCATTGAGCGAACAAGCGCTCCTAAAACCTTTTTCACCTCGGACATATCGCTCACATTGTCTCAACGCCATGCCCATCGAGATAACCCAGCACGCTTTGACAAAGATAGCTGATAATGAAGTTCGCGCAGAGATCCGAATGCTATTTCAAAAAATCGCACATACTCCACCTGGCTCTCACGGGCACAGCCCTCGACGATATTTGAGGGAACTGAAACAGCCGCTCTCCTCATCTGAGAAGTCAATCCGTATATTTCCGACTTGGCGGAGAGGGAGTGGCATCGTATACTTGCACTGCGAGCTCGTCAGCAAGCTGATAAGCTCTCAGTTTTGTATGGTCACGCATAACCGCACTTCCTAATAGCCTAAATCCTACAGCCTATAGCCTATAGCCTACAGTCCTTATCTTAATCCTACAGCCTATAGCCTAACAGCCTACAGCCTACAGCCTAACACCCTACAGCCTTTTTTTACTTCTTCGCCTTGCCCTGCGCCGCCACTGCTGCCATGGCCCGTGCTATCTCATCGGGATCGCCCAGATAGCGGTGGCTGAGGGGCTTGAGTGTCGTCGTCAAGCTCATACACCAGGGGCACGCCCGTGGGAATATTGAGCTCGGTGATATCAGCCTCGGAAACATTGTCGAGATACTTCACCAGCGCCCGCAGCGAATTACCATGCGCTGCAATGATGGGCTTTCTGCCGGCCCGCAAGGCCGGGGCAATAACAGTATGCCAGAAAGGCAGAAAACGCGCAACCGTATCCTTGAGGCTTTCGGTCAGCGGCACATCTTCGGGGGAAAGATCGGCATAGCGGGGATCACGGCCCGGCCAGCGCGGATCCGACATCTCAAGGGCCGGCGGCGGCGTATCATAGCTGCGCCGCCAGATTTTCACCATCTGCTCGCCGTGCTGCGCCGTGGTCTCGGCTTTATTGAGCCCCTGCAGCGCGCCGTAGTGCCGCTCATTGAGCCGCCAGGAATGCACCACGGGAATCCACATGAGATCCAGCTCCTCAAGGGCCAGCCAGAGGGTCTTCACCGCCCGGCGCAGCACGGAGGTATAGGCGATGTCAAACACGAACCCCTCCTGCTTCAGCAGCCTTCCGGCCCCTGCCGCCTCCTGCACGCCGCGCTCGGACAGATCAACATCTGTCCAGCCGGTGAAGCGGTTTTCCTTGTTCCAGAGGCTTTCGCCATGGCGCAGTAAAACAAGCTGGTGCATAGTCCCTCCTAATTGGATGTTAATTTCTTGAGCATGCGCAGCACCCAGGCATCCCGGGGCGCAATAGCCCCTTCCGGGCACAGCTCCTGGCAGCAGTAGCAGCGAATGCAGGTCTCATCATCGATACGCACGCAGGCGCCGGGGGCGGGCTGCGTGATGGCATGAGCCGGGCAGGCCTCCATGGCAGATGCCGCAGCCTTTGCAGCTGGAGGCATCAACTGCCGGCCACGCTGTCAGCAAACGCCGCAGCAGGCCTGCAAAAGGCCGGAAATACGCAGGGCCTTCCACATGCATCAGGGCTGCGGGCTTGAGATCGGTGATTTTTAAAGGCTCGATGGGATCGCCGGCAAGCCGTATGCCTTCAAGGTCGGCGGCAAGGCCCAGCTCCTGCGCTGCTTTAAATATATATACTGTGTCGGGCGCCACGCCGGCAATGGCGCAGGCCACGCGGTCAAGGCTCACCATGTCGCGCGATGCGGCAAGAAAGCCGAGCTTGCGGGGGTTGCCGCTGCTGGGGCCATTGCCCTCCATGCCGATAACGGCGTCAAGCACTGAAATGGCCGGCTTGACCGTATAGGCAAGCTCAACCAGCATCCGGGCGAAATGGTCCTGGCTGCGGCCGCTCTGCAGATGCCACTGGGCCTTTTGCCTGCCGGCAAAAGCGCCGAACATGTTTTTTACCGCCAGGGTCATGACCATCATGGCATGCGTTTTAAACTTTGCCAGGTTGATGACCACATCGGCCTCAATAATATCGCGGGCGATGGAGAAAGAGCGATTATGAAACCCTGCCGGCGCCGGGACCGTAACACTGTCGGCAAAGTCGACAACCTCCACGCCAAGCTCGCGGGCCATGTCAAGAATGCCGCATTTTGCAGCCACTTTCTGCGCAGTCCCGAAGCCCGGCGAATCGCCGATGGCAACCGAGGCTGCGCCCGCATCGCGGCACAGCTCCACAAGGGCCCGCACAACCGCAGGGTGCGGAGATACGCACTGCTCTGCCGTTGCAGGGGTCAGCAGATTAGGCTTGAGCAGCACTTTGGAGCCGCGCGGGATACTGTTTGCCCACCCGCCCGCGCTGTCTTCGCCGAGCTTTACGAGCGCCTCCTTCACCAAAACATAGTCATAGGAAGGGCAGCGGCGTACGGCTACGGTTCTATCCTGCTGTGGAAGCGCCATATATATTTCTTACATCAGAGTTACAACACGGGGAAAAAGCCCGCTCTCGGCATGGGCCTGGCCGACCGCCTGCGCAGACCCCAATGCGGCAACCGCGCCATAGTCGCGCACGGCATCCAGAACATCGGCAAAAGCGCGCACATGGGCCGGCGTGGTGGCAAGAATCTCATCGCGCATCTGCTGGCGCGAGGCATCCGATACGCCGTTGAAACGCCGCTGCATCGACACAAGGCCCCGGGCATCGGGCAGCAGATAGCTGTCCAAATCGCCGATGGCGCCGATGATGCTTTTGGTAAGCTCCTCATCGGTAATGCTCGTGCTGCGCAAAAACGCGGCTGCGCCGTCATAGATATCAAGCGTTGCCAGAAGATTCGGATCGCGGTAGGAAACAAATACAAAGCCGCCCGACAGGCGGTCGAAGCTGCAGAACGCGCCATACGCGCCGCCCTGCACGCGCACGCGCTCCCAGAGATAGGAGGTGCGCAGAAGCTGGGATATCACATGCACCGAGCCGTGGTACTGGTAGCCAAGGCTGTAGAGGTTGGCTCCCTTGCCCACATAATTGACGGGTGTCGGGACCACCAGCGCCTCGCCTGCGGGCAGCGGCTGAGGCTGCCAGGGCTCCGGCAGGGCTTTCCCGTCGGGCAGCGCCGCCAGAAACGACTCGGTTTCCGCCCTGCCCAGCCGCCACAGGCCGGCATCGGCGGTAACATTGATAACCATGGCAGGCCGCTGCACCAGCGCGCCGCGCACGGCTCGCAGATCGGCTGCCACCGACTCCCAGTCTGTCTGAATCCGCTGTTCAAGCCGCCGCAAAAATTGCAGATAGGAAACGCCGCTCATCTGCTCGTCCGCCCAGTCCGCTTCGGAAAACCGCGCCTGCAGGCGCGAGCTGACCAGCTGATGGCCGGCGGGCACGAGGCGCTGCTCCTGGGCGGCCCGCTCTTCAAGCAGTATCTGCTTAAAGCGTACAGGATCGTCAACGCGGGCCGAGCGAAGGATATCGCCGCAGATGGCGAAAAGCTCTTTTATGCCCGAAGCCATGGCCTTGCCGCGCATAAGAAGCCATGCTGCTCCGGACGAAGCGCCGACAACCGACGAGGTGAAAATGCTGCAGCGCAGCCCGCCGGTGGACCGGCCGATGCGCTGGGACAGCGAAACAAAATCCTCGCGCCCCGGTGCCGGTCTCCAAAAGCAGCCTGCCCATGAGCCCGGCATAGGGCAGATACTGCTGCGGCAGCAGGTGCAGGTTAAGGCCGATGTCGAGATACAGGATGCCGCTGGTGAACAGGTCATGATACAGAATGGTGCCGCCAGCCCGGCCTGCGGCCCCGTCGCAGGGAATGAGCCGGTTTGTGCGCTCAAGGTCGGCAAGCCCGAGCCTGGGTATGGAGGCAAGCGCTTCGGGCGGATCAGGGGTCTGCTGCAGGCGCTTGAGCAGGCTGGTGTTGTCCGCAACGGCCTGAAGCTGCGCCGGGCTGAAGGCGGCCTTTGCCTGCTCCAGCACCAGCTTTTCCGCAGCCTCATTGCGCTCGGCAAGCCCGTCATCGGGGGTCAGGAGAACCGTGGTGCGATGCGGATTCTCAAAAAAATGCCGCCTGATAAGCCTGGAAAAATAGCCCGGCTCCCGCGCGATCCGCTCCTTGAGGCGCCCGAGCGGCGCCTCGAAGGCAAGCGCGTCGCAGGGATCGCCGCCATAGAGCCACACGGTAAGGCCGCGCAGCATGAGCGCAAGGCCCCGCGGAAAGCGGCCCGTATTGTTCTCGCGCAGCCGGAACTCAACCGTGTTGACCGCGGCCTCGACCGTGCGCGGGTCTATGCCCTCGCGGGCAATCGTCTCCAGCGCCGACAGAACAAACGGCTCGACCTCCTGCATCCGCTCAGGGGCAACTCCCTTGAGGCCCGCTGAAAAATACAGCTGGGCAAGCTCTGCTTCAAGCCCGATGCCGGCAAGGCCGTCGCCAAGGCCGGAGTCAAGCAGCGCCTTGCGCAAGGGGGAAGCCGGCATGCCCAGCAGGGCAAATTCAAGCATGCCCAGCGTAAGGGTCGTCTGCACATCCACAACCGGCGTTAAAAGCCAGTTCACGGTCACCATCCCTTTGCCGCCCCCGGGGCCTTCGGCCCTGCCTGCCGGATAGGAGCGCACAAGCCTGCGCGGCTCGGACAGCCGCGGCTGAAGCGCAATGGAGGAATCGGGCTGCTGCGCGGAAAACTGGGAAAGGCAGGCATCCAGATACCGCAGGCGCTCCTGCGGGTCATCATCACCATAAAAATATATGCGCGCATTTGACGGATGATAATGGCGGCGATGAAACTCGCGGAACGCCTCATAGGTCAGGCAGGGAATTTTTTCGGGATCGCCGCCCGAGTCAAGGCCGTACAGCGTGTCGGGAAAAACGGATATCTGGCTGCAATGGGCCAGCAGGTTCTCGGGCGAAGCATAGGCGCCTTTCATCTCATTGAAGACCACGCCCTTGTAGGACAGAGGGCTGTCGGGGCGGTCAAGCTCATAGTGCCAGCCCTCCTGCTCGAAAATATGGCGGTTTATGCGCGGATAAAACACGGCGTCGAGATAGACATCGATAAGATTATAAAAGTCCCTGAGGTTCTGGCTGGCAACGGGATAGCAGGTTTTGTCGGGATAGGTGAAAGCATTGAGAAATGTCTGGAGCGACCCTTTCAGCAGCTCTACAAAAGGCTCCTTCACCGGGTACTTGCGCGACCCGCACAGCACCGAATGCTCAAGGATATGGGCAACGCCCGTTGAGTCGTTTGGCGGGGTGCGGAAGGTGATCCCGAACACCTTGTTGGTGTCATCGTTGACCAGCGACAGCAGCTCTGCGCCCGTGGCGACATGCCGGTAGAAAAAAGCCTCTGTTTTCAGCTCGCGGACCGGCCTGTCGTGAATCAGTTCAAAACCGTGGCATACGTTCATGGATAACCTCTGTGGGGTGAAAAGCTGCGTGCGGGCTGCCGGGGGATTACTCGGGCCCGTCCTCCATCGAAAGCCGGTACTTTCTGATTTCGGGAATAATATGAGAGAAATGCATCGAATATATGCGGATCGAAATGCACGCCCCGGTCTTTTGTCATGATATCGAGGGTCTCCTCCTCTGACAGGGCCTGCCGGTACACGCGCTCGTGCACGAGAGCATCATACACATCAAGAATCGCCACCATGCGGGCCGATTCAGGTATCCGCTCGCCGGCAATGCCGTAGGGATAGCCGGTTCCGACCCACTTCTCATGATGTGAAAGGGCGATGTCGCGGGCCATATTCAAAAGAGATATGTCCGAGCCGCTCAAAATGTGCGCGCCGATGGTCGTATGGGTTTTGATGACTTCAAACTCCTCGGCGGTCAGCAGCCCCTGCTTCAGCAGAATGACATCGGGCACGCCTATCTTGCCGATATCGTGCATGCAGGCTGCAATGCGGATTTCATCCTTGAGCCGTTCCCCCCAGCCCAGCTCACCTGCAAGCAGATAGCAGTACACGCCAAGGCGCCGCGTGTGCGAGCCCGTTTCAATGTCCCGGTACTCGCAGGCCGAGGTCAGGCGCATGCAGATTTCTTCCTCGCGGCGGCGGACATCAGCCGTGCGCGAGCGCACATCATTTTCAAGGCGGGCCTCATACTGCCTGCTCTGCATGTGCAGGCGCCGGCGCTCGAGGGCATTGACCACGCTGATGGCGATTTCGTTCAGGTCAAAAGGCTTGATCACAAAGCCGTAGGCCCCCAGCTGCAGGGCCTTGACAGCCGTCTTGCGGTCATCAACCGCCGTCACCATGATGACGGCCATATCGGGGTATTGATCCTTGATAATAGTCAGCAGCTCTATGCCCGTTTTGCCCGGCATCATGATATCTGAAACAACCAGGGAAAATGTTCCCTGCTCGAGCTTGCCAAGGGCATCTTCGGCCGAATGGGAAATGTCGCAGGTATAGCCCTCAGCCTCAAGACATTTTGCTATAATGTCGCTGATGAGGGGCTCATCATCAACCACAAGTATCATGTCTTTTGCCGCAGAATTAAACAAACACAACCTCGTCATTCTTTCGTGAAAGGATTGCCGGTACGAGAAGGCAGCCTGTTGTTCAGGATTATAGTAGTATATAGAATTTAATACCACGCGCAAATAACTTTTTCAACCAATCCGCACAACCCAGTTTTACATGGTAGTAAAGACTTCATTTTTCCATGCCTTTTCCTGCCCGTATACATCGCCACCGGGCCACGTTTTTTAATAAAATCTTTGCAGAACTGCCAAATACAGATATACTTATCCAATTAAAAAAACCTTTTTTTACCGGCAGCCGCAGGTTTTCTGCAAAGCCGGTGTTATTTCATATACATACAAAAATCAGGGGTCGCCCATTATGAAACTACCGCGTACACGCTCCGCCATTATCGCCCTCGGCGCAGCCTGCATCATAGCCGGTGTGCTGCTTGTGATGAAGTGCTCGTCAAAACCCCCGTCTCTGTTCAATACTGCCACGGTAACGCGCGGCGACCTCTCGGCTGCCATCAGCGCCACCGGCACGGTTGAACCCGAGGATGTCATCGACGTGGGAGCGCAGGTGGCGGGCCGCATTGTCTTTTTCGGCAAAGATAAAAACGGCAAAGAAATTGATTACGGCTCCGAGGTCGAGGCGGGCACCGTGCTGGCCCAGATCGACGATGCCCTCTACGCTGCCGATGCGGCGCAGGCCCGGGCGGCTGCGGTGCGCGCGGAGGCGGATCTCGGGCAGCTGCAGGCAAAACTGTTTCAGGCAAAACGGGACTGGGAGCGGGCGCAGAAGCTCGGGCCCTCGGATGCGCTGTCACAGAGCGATTATGATTCGGCAAAATCGGCTTTTGATGTCGCGCAGGCAAATGTGGCTGTGGGCCGTGCTGCGATTGGCCAGGCGCAGGCAGCACTGCAGCGGGCCGAGCAGAACCTGAGCTACTGCACCATCAAGTCGCCGGTAAAGGGCGTCATTATCGACCGCCGCGTCAATATCGGCCAGACCGTGGTGTCAAGCCTGAATGCGCCCAGCCTTTTCCTGCTTGCGCTGGACCTCAAGCGGATGCAGGTGTGGGTTTCAGTCAACGAGGCGGACATCGGCAGCATCCATATGGGGCAGGCTGTGAGCTTTACGGTTGACACCTACCCGGGGCAGATTTTTCACGGCGAAGTGGGCAAGATACGGCTCAATGCCACCATGACGCAGAATGTGGTCACCTATACCATTGAGGTTATCACCGATAATTCAGACGGCCGGCTGCTGCCCTATCTGACGGCCAATGTGCAGTTTGAACTCTCCCGCAGCACGAATGTCCTGCTGGTTCCGAATGCCGCGCTTCGCTGGTTCCCGCAGCCCGCGCAGGTGGATGTGAAGTTTAAAGATATTGTGGAAGGCGCGGCGGACACCACCGGCACGAGCGCGGGCGCCGGGCTGCACAAGGCAGCCCCGGCCGATGCTAAAAAACGCGAGGGCTATGTGTGGCTGCAGGATGGACGCTCTGTGCGGCCCGTCAAAGTCGGCATCGGCCCCACCGATGGCGCTATGACCGTCGTACAGGGCGAGGAAGTAAAAGAGGGTCTGGAGGTCATTGTGAGCGAGCAGCGGCAGGCTGCTGCAGGCGACAGCGCCAAGAGTCCTTTTGCACCCCAGGGCTTTGGCAGCAAGAAAAAATAAAAAGGTTCAAGGCTTTCTGTCTTAACCTTGAACATTGAACCTTGAACCTTGAACCTTGAACATGTTGCTCTGATACAAGCAATGAATTTAATCGAGCTTCGAGATATATACAAAACCTACCATGTCGGCGAGCTGGACCTGCCCGTGCTCAAGGGGATATCGCTGTCGGTCAAGCAGGGAGAGCTCGTGGCGCTCATGGGCGCTTCGGGCTCGGGTAAAAGCACCCTCATGAACATTCTCGGGTGCCTTGATCATGCCACCTCGGGAGACTACCTGCTTGACGGGCAGGAAGTGTCGGGCCTGTCCGCTGACGGCCGGGCGCTGCTTCGCAATAAAAAAATCGGCTTCGTCTTTCAAAGCTTTAATCTGCTG
Source organism: uncultured delta proteobacterium (assembly GCA_963804955.1). Taxonomy (GTDB): domain Bacteria; phylum Desulfobacterota; class WTBG01; order CAIYCZ01; family CAIRTM01; genus CAIWCT01. Next base: position 9,532 of record CAWDSQ010000006.1, read on the forward strand.
GCCCGCACAAGCGCCCTTGAGAATGTGATCCTGCCGCTGACCTATACCCACGAGCCTCTCTCCGACCATGAAGCAAACCGCCGGGCCATGGAGCTTATCAAGCTTGTTGGCCTTGAAGATCGGGCGCATCATGAGCCGTCGCAACTCTCGGGAGGGCAGCAGCAGCGCGTTGCCATAGCACGCGCGCTTGTCAACCGGCCGTCGCTGCTCTTTGCCGACGAGCCCACAGGCAACCTCGACTCCCATACAAGCCAGGAAGTGCTGGCCATGTTCGAGCAGCTCAACCGGGAAGAAGGAATTACCATCATACTGGTGACGCATGACCCCAATGTCGCGCGGCACGCGCGCCGCACTATTCATATCAGCGACGGCATGATCGTAGATGACGATTTTGCACCGCCTGCGCCCGGAGGTGAGGCATGAGGCGCATACGGCTTTTCAGAATACTGCGCACCATCCGCACCGCGCTGAAGGCCCTGCGCCGCAACCCCATGCGCGCCGCCCTGACAGCCCTCGGCATCATTATCGGCGTGGCGGCAGTCATCATCATGATGGAAATCGGCAAGGGGTCATCGGCGGCCATTCAGCGGACCATCGCCAATATGGGCGCCAATAACCTGCTGATCCTGCCGGGCACGGCCGCAAGCGGCGGCGTGAGCTTCGGCGCGGGCAGCGTCATGACCCTCACCCCGCAGGACGCCGAAGCCATCCTCAAAGAGTGCCCGGCCGTGCGCAGCGCGGCGCCCGTGGTGCGCGCGCGCACGCAGGTAATTTATGAAAACAAAAACTGGGTGCCCGTTTTTATTTTCGGCACCACCACCGAGTATCTCGCCGTGCGGGAATGGACCGCCATGGCGCAGGGCGAGATGTTTACCGACAGCGATATCCGCAACGCGAGCAAGGTGTGCGTGCTCGGGCAGACGCTGGTGCGGGAGCTGTTCGGCGGCGCCTCGCCAATCGGCAAAGAAGTGCGCGTAAAAAATATCTCTTTCAAGGTGGTGGGCGTGCTCAGCGGCAAGGGCGCCAATATGATGGGCATGGACCAGGACGATATCCTGCTTGCTCCCTGGACCACCATCAAGTACCGGGTGACCGGCTCATCGGCAACCACGGCCAACCAGAGCAGCTCTTCTTCGGCAGCCTCAACCGGGGTGAACTCTCTCAATAAGCTCTATCCCAGCGACCAGCTCAACCTCTATCCGGTGCAGTCGGCCACGCAGCAGGCCAACACGCCGCTGCCGGTGCGGTTCACCAATGTCGACCAGATCCTGACCGCCGCGCAGTCCGGAGCCGAAATACCCCTGGCAATGCGGCAGATAACGCAGCTGCTGCGGGAGCGCCACCGTTTGAACCCGGGCGACCCCGATGATTTCAACATTCGCGACATGACGGAAATGAGCAAAACTCTTTCATCCACGTCAACGCTTATGACCAACCTGCTGCTGAGCGTTGCCCTCATCTCCCTTGTTGTGGGCGGGGTGGGCATCATGAATATCATGCTCGTCTCGGTGACGGAGCGCACCCGCGAGATCGGCCTACGCATGGCAGTGGGCGCCCGTGCCCGCGACATCATGCGGCAGTTTCTGGTGGAAGCCGTGGTCATGTGCCTGGCCGGCGGTGCTGTGGGCATTCTGCTCGGCTGCGGAAGCTCGTTCCTGATAACATTCATGCTGCGCTGGCCCACGGAGACATCGCCTGCCGCCATCTTTTCATCGGTTATCGTTTCCGCCAGCGTCGGAATCATCTTCGGTTTCTACCCGGCATGGAAGGCCTCAAGGCTTGATCCTATAGAAGCATTGCGCTATGAATGAAGCTCGATTTTTTCAAAAAAAACGGTATACGCCCATGCGCCTTATACAGACGGTCATTAGTGTTGTGCTTGTGCTGGCAGCAGCGGGCTGCGCTGTCGGGCCCGACTTCAAACAGCCCGACACAGAAACGCCTGCGGCGTGGTCAAGCCTTGACGCCTTCGGGAAGCCGCAGGCAAGCACGGCCATAGCCGGGCCCGCAGCCCTGGCCGCGTGGTGGTCCATATTCAATGACCCGGCCTTGACCGGCCTGGTGGAAAAAGCGCTGGCAGCAAATCTCGACCTGAAGATCGCCGAGGCGCGCGTGCGCCAGGCCCGAGCCGCCCGGGGCACGGCCTTTGCCGGCCTGTGGCCCTCGCTGAACAGCTCGGCATCCTACCTGCGCTCCCATGAAAGCTCCCCGGGGGCATCCGACACTGCCATGGGAACCGGCGCCACGGCGCCAGGCCAGGTGCGCACCGACCTTTTTCAGGCGGGCCTTGACGCGGCCTGGGAGCTTGATATTTTCGGCGGCACGCGCCGCAGCATTGAAGCGGCCGATGCCGATCTGCTGGCCGCCGAAGACAATCGCCGCAGCGTACTGGTATCGCTTGCTGCCGAGGTGGGCACCACCTATATAAGCCTCCGGGGCTATCAGCAGCAGCTCGCCATAGCCCGTAAAAACCTTGCGTCCCAGCTGCGCACCGCCGGCATAACCCGCAAGCGCTACGAAGCAGGCTTTGCCAATGCCCTTGACACGGCCAATGCCGAAGCTCTGGCCGCATCCACCCAGTCGCAGATCCCGCTTCTTGAATCAGCCGAGCGGCAGGCAATCTACAGCCTGAGCGTGCTGCTTGCCCGCGAGCCGGCAGCGCTGCAGCTGGAGCTCTCTCCCGAGGCGCCGCTTCCGCAGGTGCCTCAGCAGGTAGCCGTGGGCGTGCCTTCCGAGCTTTTGCGGCGCCGGCCCGATGTGCGAAGTGCGGAGGCGCAGCTGCATGCCGCCACCGCCCGCGTCGGCGTGGCGGTTGCAGACTTCTTTCCCAGATTTTCACTGGCCGGATCATTCGGCCTGCGCGGCGATGAGTGGCAGACCCTCGGCAGCCGCAGACAATCATGTCTGGTCGGGCGGACCCGGGGTCACCTGGAATATTTTTGATGCGGGCCGCACAATCTCCAGCCTGAAGCTCCAGAAGGCAGTGCAGGACGAGACGCTTGCGGCCTATGAAAAAGCCGTGCTCGCGGCGCTCAAGGATGTCGACAGCGCCCTTGTTGCCTACGCCAAGGAGCAGGAGCACCTGACAGCCCTTACCGATGCCGTAACAAACGGCCGCAAGGCCGTCGACCTTTCCCTGCAGCTCTACAGGGTCGGGCGCAACGATTACCTGAGCGTGCTCATTGCCCAGCGCGCCCTGTTTGCCTATGAGGACGCATGGGTCATAAGCTCGCGCAACCTGGACACTACCCTGATCGCCCTGTACAAGGCCCTCGGCGGCGGCTGGGAATAAAAAAACCGTTTCTGCCGTTTCAATAGTTTCAACAGTTTCAGTGATTCAAACGGCTGAAAAATCAAAACGGTTGGAGCTGTAGAAACGATTTTCAGAGGGAATATATGAATATCAAAAAATTTGAAGATCTTGAAATCTGGAAACAAGCCCGCCAACTGGCAAATAATATTTACAACTTAAGTAAGACGGATAAATTCTCTAAAGACTTCGGCTTGCGCGATCAGATTCGCAGAGCTTCGGTCTCCATTTTGAGCAACATCGCTGAAGGATATGAGCGTGATGGTAATCAGGAGCTTATGCAATTCCTGTCTATTGCAAAAGGATCCTGCGGCGAAGTCCGCTCTCAGCTGTATATCGCAGGCGATCAGGGCTATATTTCAAAAGATGATTGCGAGCAGATGATTGATACATGCAAAAAGCTCTCTATCATGCTTCATAAATTCATCGAATATCTCAAAACCGCACCATATAAAGGCAATAAATATAAAAAATAGTTTCAGCAGTCCCAATAATTCAAACGACTGAAACAGCTGAAACATTGAAACGGCTGAAAAAATGTCTGATTTCATACCCGAACCGCCTGCTGCATACACCTATGAGCTTCCCGGGGGATGGAGCGTGCTTGCGGGCAAAACCGATGAAGACAATGACCGGCTGAGCATAAAAATCGCCGCGCCGCAGGACTGGTGGTTCCATGTGCGCGGCATGCCCGGCAGCCATGTGCTGCTGCGGGCGCACGAAACAGGCCGGGAGCCCGATGCAGCAACGCTCAAGGCCGCAGCTGCCATTGCGGCATATCACAGCAAGGCCCGCGGCGGCGGCATAGTAGCTGTTTCCTGCACCATGGCCCGCTATGTAACCAAGCCCCGGGGCGCAAAGCCCGGCACCGTCTCCATTCGCAAAGAGCAGGTGCTGAAGGTCCGGCCGGGCCTGCCTGAGCGCACGGAAAAAACAGATTAAAGCAAAAAATGGGAGGCGCTATGTCTTCTGATGATCAGGCTCTGAACGAATGGGCAGCAAATATTCTCAGGCAGGAGAACCGCTATTGCCAGGAGGTGACCATCACGAAGGTGCATGGCTCCTGCCCGTACGGACACCGTGAGGGCGAAACCTTTCGGGTTACGGCCATGCATGCCGGCGGCCTCTGCGGCTCGCTGCTCACGGCTATTTTCCCGTCCGTGGTGGCTCAGCACTATGGCGGCTCCGTGCTCTGGGAAACCGAAGCAGGCGCGTTTACCGGCCGCTGCCCTGAAGGCGGTACAGTCGAGGTGGCGGTCCAGCGCCTTGACAACCCCGAACCGGCACTCTATAAAAAGGAGTACCTGCCCGGGAATATGGCCGGGTGCGGATTATGTGTGCCTGATACGAACCGCCTCGTGGTCGAGGTAACGGATATTGCAGGCAGCTGTTATTACGGCCACAGCACGGGCGACAGAATTGAGGTAGACCCCTTTCATGTGAACGGCATGTGCTGCCTGCTCTACAACCAGCTCTATCCGTATATACATGTGCTGCTGTCGGGCGCGACACCTCCCTGGGCAACTATGCCGCACAGCATTGCCGGAGAATGCCCGGATATTTTTAACCGGCTGAGTTTCCGGATGTCGCTGGAAAAAAGATAGAACCATAGCAGCGCCTTGCCCGGACAGGCACATACTGCACTGCCTTGTATGTGGCTGGCTCACGGTATGCCGGTTTCCCTTACACTCAAAGAAACAGCCCTATGCTGAAACGTGCCCTCGTAACAACTCTGTCAGCGTGTTTCCTGTTTTTTGCCCCGGCTCTGCCTGCCCGGGCTGATACCATATTTTTTAAAAATGGCGCCCGGCTGGATATTTCCAGCACCTGGGAGGCCGACGGGCAGATAAAGTGCAGCCTCTACGGCCAGGAGGCGGGCTATCCGCTCAAGGATGTGCTGCGGGTTGAAAAAAACACTCTTCCGCCTGCACCGGCAGAAAAAACAGACTGCGGCTGACATCAGGCGCGAGCTTGATATCCTCACGCTGCATAACGAGGCAATGGAGCTTGAGCGGAAAGGCGCTCTTGCGGATGCCCTTGACAAGGAAAAGCAGGCGTGCAGTCTTGATCCGGATAATGAGGGCGTGCGCACATCAGTGGGCATTTTGTACAATTCCCTTGGCATAGAGAAAAAAAAGCAGGGTGATTATGACGGGGCTTTGCAGCAGTTTCAGTCCGCCGCTGCATATGCACCCCGGGAGCCCCAGATAAAGAAAAATATTGCCGTGGTGTATATCGAGATGGCGCGGCAGGCTATGGAAAAAAATGATTACCGGACCGCTCAGGCATTGCTTGACACAGCCATGGGCTATGACCCGCTTAATCCCCATATCTTTGTCTCAGCCGGCAGGATAGCCTATATCGGCAACAATTATGCGAAAGCCGGGCAGGACTGGTCGCGGGCCCTTGAGCTTGCCCCAAGCCTGAGCGAGGTGCGGGAGCAGCTGCAGAAGCTGCAGAAGGAAAAAAATCTGGAAGACGGCTTTGAAATTCGCGAGCGCGATAATTTCAGCATAAAATTTGAAAGCGCCCGGAACCGCGAACTTGCCGATGCGCTCATGCAGGTGCTGCGGGATGCCTACCGCGAGGTGGGGCGGGACTTTGATCTCTACCCGGACTCTACCGTTCCCGTTATCGTCTATCCGCAGAGCGATATCAGCCGGCTTGCCTACTTTCCCGACTGGGCCGCGGGGTCCTATGACGGCAAAATCCGTTTCGGGGAAAATGTCTGGAAGCAGAGCCTGCACATGAAGGCCGTGCTCTATCATGAGTATACCCATGTGCTGGTGCGCATGGCGGCAGGCGGCAATGTGCCGTTCTGGCTCAACGAGGGCCTTGCCGAATACGAGGCCCGCCTCTTCAAGGCGCCTCACATGATCGGCGGCCGGAAAAAAATGCTGCACAGCGCGCAGCGCCTCTTTACCCTGAGCGAGCTTGCGGACATGAATATCCCGGCTCTGTCAAGGCTGCAGCCTCAGGCTATCGAGCTTGCCTATGCCCAGTCGGAATCATTTGTAACCTGGCTGATTGAAAAATATTCATTCAGAGATATGCGCAGCCTGCTGGCCCGCCTCGGCCGGGGCGAAAATATTCAGGCTGCCACAAGCGGCGAGCTTCATGAAGAGCTTGCGGTGCTGGAGCAGAAATGGCGGGAACAGCTCAATAGCGCCGAATAAGAGCCGGGGGGCTGCGCAGCTTTTTCTTTGGCCCCTTGTTATATGCTGCCGGCAGCAGTATCTGAGGCCGCAGCGATACCGCAGGCTGCCGGCTCCGGCACATCTTTACTGCTGCATAATGATATTTGCAGCCCCTGTGTTTGCCCAGTATAAAATTATACCATAAATAAAAATTGTCCTGATATTTTCTTTATGATATATTTAAAAAATTAAGCTTTTTAACATTTAATTTCAATAAGGGTGTACGTGCGCAGATAGAAATTAATCAACCACGAAACAAATCCTTAATTTCACTATGCGCATATATTCTCTGCCCTGTTTTTTTGCTGCCCGGGCACACAGCTTGTATTCATCCCACATTCTTGGCAGCAATTGGTTTGCCCCGGACATCGTTTATTCCGGATGATGTCAGTTTTCAATCAGGCACGATGCCTGTGCATAAGCTTCAGCAGACGCCAGCACGAGCATCTCGGCCAGGGATACGGTAAATTATTGCTTCAAAAAGGAGTTTTTCATGGATCTATCTTTAATCGTTCCCTGTTACAATGAAGGCCCCTATCTTACTGATAACCTGACTTCCATTTACACCCTTCTCACCACAATGAATCTCAGCTTTGAAATGATTATCATTGAAGATACAAGCACGAATGACACATTGCAGAGAGTGCGGGAGTTTGCAAAAGAACGCCCCCATGTCCAGCTGTTTGCCCATGATATCAACCGGGGACGAGGCTATACTGTCAGCGAGGGCATTAGAAAAGCAACGGGGAGGGTCGTCGGCTTTATTGACGTTGATTTGGAGGTCGATTGCCACAACATAATACCTTTTGTTTTCAAAGTGATGGAGGGCTACGATGTTGTTAACGGTTTTCGGATTTATAAAATCCGCTGGTGGGACCCGAGATGGATACTTTCAAAAGGGTATTTCTTACTAGCTAAGTTATTATGTCATTGGCATACGCCGTTTCATGATACCGAGGCGGGCTTTAAATTTTTCAACAGGGAAAAAATACTTCCCGTTATTGCTGAAGTTGAAGATAATCACTGGTTCTGGGATACCGAGGTCATGGTCAGATCGTTCTATCATGGTTTGAAGATGGCGGAAGTCCCCATCCTGTTCATCAGAAAGAATCAGGCGTTCAGCACGTTAAACTCATTTTCTGATTCTTTCTATTATTTTAAAAAACTACTCGGTTTCCGGAAAGTTATCAGGCAATATGAGAACAACGGGGCGCCTGTGCGGCAACCGCACGAGTAGTTTTTCGCATGTGACTTTGCAGGATGAGATGCAATCTCTCGAAGTCAACTCTATTTCCGTCATCCCACGATGGTTTTAAAAGCCTTCTAAGAAGCAGGAAGCAGCACGGCTAACCGGAGCAGCATTGTGAAATTATACAGCACCGCACTTGAAAAGCTTTACAGCCTTGCCGGCAAGGTGACGCCCTATACTGCCTGGTCCGTTTTGGAGGAAATCAGGAAAGGCGGGACGATGTCACCGGATGAGCTTGCGGCAATCCAGTGGCAGCGGCTGTCGGCTTGTATCAGTTTTGCCTATGAGAATGTTAAGCTATACCGGGACCTGTGGAGCCGCAGCGGCATTCACCCCAAAGACATTAAAGATAGAAATGATTTTCGCAGGCTGCCGGTACTGACCCGGGCTGAAATTGCCGCACAGTCCTCCCGGAGGATTTGATGAGCCGCAGCGCCGATACGCGGGGGCTTGTGTCCGTATGCTCATCCGGGACCACCACGGGCAAGCCGCTGCGCGTTTTCCTTGATAATGCCTGCTACAATCACCAGTACGCAAATCTCCTGTACGGATATTATCTGACGGGGTGGCGCCTGGGCACGCCCATGATGACGGTTCGCAACTTCGCGCATGGCGATTACCGGGGAGCATACTGCGACGGCGATTTTTCGCATGAGCCCTTTGAGGCAGTTCGGTCTTTGGTTTACCGCTTTGTTCACCGCAAGCAGCTCCTCCCGCCGCTGCAGGGAGACATGAAGCCAGACGATGCGCATATGGCCTCTCTGCACGGCAGAATCAAAGCCTATGCTCCGTACCTGCTTGAGGGGAATGCTTATTTCTGGTATCAGTTTGCACGGTATCTGCTTGAGCGGGGCGAGCGTGCTGCCTTCAGTCAAAGCCGTGGAGATTGACGAGGTCTGCCTTGCTCCCGGCCAGAAGGAAATTATATCGCAGTGCTTTAGCTGTCCGGTGTATGACTGCTACGGCTCCCACGAGCTTGGCGTGGTGGCGCACGGCTGCCCGGCAGGCCGGAAGGGAATCATATTTTATCCCTTTCTCATTATGTGGAAATCATAGATACCGAAAGCGGCCAGGAAGCGCCCCCTGATGGTCTGGGCAGTGTTATCATAACAGATATCTCAAACTCCGTAATGCCCCTCATACGCTATGAAACAGGAGACCTCGCGAGCAAACCTGGCGGCCCATGCTCATGCGGCATTGCCTATCCGCGCATGAGCTCCATTGCCGGCCGCACCATAAACTGTGTTACCGCTGCAGGGAAAACATTCACGGAGAAATTTTTCCTTGAGCAGATCTTCCGCTTTGAGGGCGTTGTTGCGTTTCAGGTCGATAAATCAAAGCCGGGGGAATTACGGTGAATGTGATTGCCCGCACACCCGGCGTTCGGGAAATGATTGAAACCGGGCTGAAGCAGTCGCTGGGCATGCCGGTGACGGTCTGGTCTGGTTGATACTATTGCATTAGAGCGGCCGGGCAAAGCCCGGTGGGTGAGGGCTTAAAGCATGGACATTGTCTACGGGCATCCAGCGACATACCGGTTAATTGAAAAGCTTATTTACGGCAGAAGCTATCGCTACCACTATGAAGCGCTGGCCCGCGAGATCGGCTCGTCGGCGCTGCTTGAGCTGTGCTGCGGAGACTGTCAGATTCTTGATTTCTACGGCGGAAGCAAGCTATCGGGGCGTTGATATAAACCCCACATTTGTGAAGCATGCTGTCAGGCGCGGGCTGGACGTTGTCTGCAAAGATATAGGGGCCTATGATATTCCCAAAACAGAGTGCATACTTATTCATAACAGCCTGTATCAATTCTATCCTCAGCATGAGGCGCTGATAGCTCGTGCGCTGGCAAGCGCCACGGAAAAACTGATTATCAGCGAGCCGGTAGTCAATCTTTCATCCTCGTCAAACCGTTTGATTGCGGCTCTGGCAAGGCGGCTGACAAGCATGGGCGGTTCCGTATCGACAAAACGTTTCAACAGGGGCGAGGCCGAGGACATTTTTCAGCGTTTCGGACGCGCAGCAAGGTTGAGTTTCTCGGCAGGAACCTGATGGGAGTCATAGGCAGGCAGGGCTGATATAACCGGATTCAGCCGTACAACATGTTAATGTATGAAAGGGCTGTTAACTCATGATGCTGAAAACGGCACTTGCCGGCTGCCGGGCGCTCCTCAAACACGTCTGTGTTGAGAAGGCCTGTTCCTTTCAGCCTGGTTCTGGTTACCAATACGACCTGCAATTATCCTGCTCGTATTGTAAGATCTGGGCCCGCACTGACCCCGAGCTCACGACGGTTCAGATTGAGGCATTATCGACCAGGCTGCGCAGCTGGGCACGGTGCGGCTCGGCTTAACCGGCGGTGAGCCCCTGCTGCGCGACGATATCGGCCATATCATCTCCCATGCCAGGTCCCGGGGGCTCTATGTCAGCCTGAATACCAACGGCTCTCTGGTTGCGCAGCGTCTTAGCAGGATCTGAAGGATCTTGACCTCTCACGCTGTCTTTCGACGGCGACGAGGCAGACCATGACCGCAGCAAAAACAAAGGCGCCTACGCCCATGTCATGAACGCCATCGCCCTTGCGAAACGGCACAATATCAAGGTTTCAACGACGACAACCCTCACCCGCGACAATCTTCAGGCGGTTGACTTTGTCGTGAACAAAGCCCGGGAGCTGGGGTTTAAAGCGGCCTTCCAGCTGCTGCACCATCCGGCGGCAGCGGCCGGTGATGCGGCATTTCTCCTGCCGCCGGATGCGGCAGTACCGGGAGTGCCTGCGCAGGCTCATTGCCTGCAAGGAAGCAGTATCCTCGAACAGTGCTCAACTCACGGAGCTATTTTGACATCCTGCTCGCATGGCCCGATTATTCAGAGGCCGTTCTTGAGCAGCATACCGCGCAAGATGAACTGTAAGGCAGGGGGCTTTACTGCCATATCGATGTGAACGGTGACGTGTATCCGTGCCATCAGCTCTTAAAAACGTTTACGCCGCCCAATGTTCTCAAAATGCCCCTGGCCAGGGCATTGTCGCAACTGCCGCAGCACCGGTGCGCCATATGTCTTGCCGGTGATTATCTCGAATACAATCTGCTTTTCTCTCTGCGTCCGTCCGTCGTCATGAATGTGATAAAAAATTTTTAAAGGGCCTGCAGAGCAGCCGAAGCTCCGGTCTGATAAATGCATGCACATATAAAAACTTTACATATACTTCTTCTTTGGTATAGACGCCGATATACAGAAGTGCCGAAGCCCTGCTTCAGGGCTGAGAAGCCGCCTGCGTTTTTAGTTCGATGAGAGGAAAGCCGTGAATACTATTCTTGAAATGGCACTGCTGTGCGGTGAAACCAAAATAAAAAAGGCTCTGGGGAGCTATCCCCATGGCCCGCTCATTGTTTATCTGTGCCCGACCGAGCTGTGTAATTTCCGCTGTAAAATGTGCGGGATCGGCAGGCCCGGCACCATAGACCGCACCGACGAGCTTTCCACCGACAGGATCATTTCTCTGCTTGCGGAAACGCAAAAAGTGCGGAACAAAAATTCTGGCGCTGTGGGGCGGCGAGCCGCTCACCAATAAAGGGCTTATTCCAGTCATAGAAGCGGCACATGCCTTAAAAATGCATACCTACCTGACAACCAACGGGTATCTTCTGGATGAGAACTGGCGCAGGCAGCTGATCAAAGCAGGGGTCGATACGGTCTCTGTATCCCTTGACCACACAGCAGCCGCAGGCCATGACAGCCTGCGGGGCAAGCAGGGGGCCTTTGACCGCATTGTTGCAAATCTGAAGGCCATAATCCGGGAAAGTAGCGGCAGCGTCAATATCGGGCTCAATATGCTGATCCACAAAGAAAATATCGATGAAATAGTAAAAATGGCACGCCTTGCCGGTGAGATCGGACTTAAATGGCTTAAGTTCAATCCAGCACTCCCCGGCTATCCCTTCAATGATAAAAGCTTTGATGATCCGGGAATCCGCTTCACGGCCGAGGAAGTCGAGAGGTTCAGCAGCGCCATACAGGAGGCGCGAAAACTGCTGGTGCAGCAGGGGCATGTATACCAACTCTCTGCCGTTTTTGATGGGGATGATACAGCATTTCGAAGGCCGTGATCTTTCAAAGGGCTGCTGCGCAGGCTTTCTGTCGGCCAATATAAGCAGCCGGGGCGATGTCACCATGTGCACCCGCGACAATCGCATTGTCGGCAATATAAAAACCACGCCCTTTCAGGACGTATGGAACTCAGAGGCATTTAAAAACGCGAGAAAGCAGATAAACCGCGAGGCCTGCCGCCACTGCTGGCAATCCTGCTATGCCGAGGCTTCCTCCCGGCTGGATCTGTCTTTTCATCTTAAAAATCTTGGCACCACGCTCAAAGAGATCGGATTTACTAAATGAAAGCGCTTTCCTGGAATAAAAGAATTCCCCGGACCCGCCTGTATGTAAGCAATGCCGAACTGACGGGCGCGCTGGGGCGGCTGGTGTTTTCAGGGCCCGGCGCCGGCGCGCCGGTTGCTGAGCTTGAAAAAGCGTTCGCGGAAAAATGGCATACCGCAGCGGCCGCTGCCGGCCCCTATGCCCGGATCAGCCTGTATTATCTTCTGAAGGCGCTTAACCTTCCGGAAAACAGCGAGATCATAACGACGCCGATAAACATACATGATATTTTCAACATGATTCTCTGCGCCGGCCTTCGGCCGGTGTTCATCGATATTGACCCGGCCAATTATCAGATGTCTCCGGACGTGCTTGAGCAGGCCATAACACCTGCCACGCGGGCGGTTTTTGTGACCCATCTTTTCGGCATCGTGCCGGATATGGAGCGGATCGCCGCGATCTGCAAAAAACACGGCCTGCTGCTCATTGAAGATGCCTCGCATTCCTTCGGCGCGACGCTGCGGGGCAAACAGATGGGCACCTTCGGCAAAGCCGCAATTTTTTCCTTTTCATCGCTGAAAAGCATTTCCACGGGCTATGGCGGCATGGTCATCAGCGATGATACCGGACTTATCGCCAGCATACAGCAGTCCCTTAACGGGCTGCGGCCCTGCACGGTGATGGATATGCAGGGCATTCTCAGAAAAAATATAGTTATCGGCCTGGCTACGCAGCGTTTGCTGTTCGGGTATGCAGCCTTTCCCGCGATCCGCTTCCTGAACAGGCTGGATCCAAAAATCGTTTCCCGCTTGCAAACCGATAATCCCGTTCAGAAGCTCCTCCATGAGGTTCCCAGGGAATGGCTGTGGCGATTCAGCCCGCTGCAGGCTGATCTTGCCCTGCGCTGTCTGAAGCGTCTGGACACTGAAAATGCCATCCGGCAAAAGCATGCCCGCATCGTGCTTGATGCCCTCGGGCCGCATGCCCCGGACCGGCTGCCGGCGCTGCTTGCCGGTGCCGAAAATGTTTTCTGGCGCTTTCCGTTCAAAGTTCCCGAAGGCCACGAGTTTGCTAAATTCATGAACCGCTACGGCATTGATGTGACAACAACGCTTTTGCCCTGCTGCAGCCAGATGGAAATATTCCAGCCCTATGCGGCTGACACGCCCCATGCCGCGCGCTGCGGTGCGGGAAACATATTTCTTACCCATCGAGCACTCCTTAACGGAGCAGCAGGTTGCGACGCTTGCCCAGGCCGCTGTTGAATTTGTTCGGGCCGGCGCATAAAGACTATACAAGGCATCCGAATCCTAAACCAGCTATTCACAAAGGATACACCTCTTGAATAAAAAATTTATTTTTTTATTTTTAACGGCTTTTCTTCTGCTGCAGGCATTTTTTATCAGCTGCTATCTGCCCTTTAGCGAATGGTTCAGCCCTTCGATTATTTACACCGATGACTTCGCCCTGCATTACGGAGATATGGCTGACAAAAAGTTTTTACTTGAAAATTTCGGCGCCACCTGGGGCTACAATCCCTATCAGCGCGCGGGAACCGTTGCCAATGTTATTGTCGGGATTGATAATAATGGCTGGGCGCTCTGGGCCTTTCTTCTGCCGTTTTTGTCGAGCGCCGTTGCCTTCAAGCTGTATTTTGTTTTTTTGATTCTCATAATACCGCTGCTGCTGTATGGCGCAGCGCGCAATTTCGGACTCGAAGGATGGCGAGCGCTGTCCTGTGCGTCGTGCTCGGAACCTTTTTTCTGCACGCTACCATCTGCGTTGATTTTCTCTACTGGGGCACGGTTTCCTATATAGCTTCCGTGTATATATCTCTGTATATCGCCTCGCTTGCCTACCGCTTTTCCCGAACCGGCTCTCTGCCGGTGCTGCTCTGGCAGACCGTACTTCTGGGGACAGCGCTGTGGATTCATATTTTTACGGTAATCAACTGCATCACCTTTCTTATGGCGCTGTACCTCGCGCTCGGCCCGCGTCAGAACAGGCGAAGACTCGGGCTTAGTCTGGCTTCGCTCTTTGCGGCAAGCCTGCTCGCAACGCCCTGGCTCATACCTTTTATCAAATGGCTCGAAATATCGCACATTAACTCGCTCTGGACACCCTATACCACTAACGACATGTTCGAATGGGTGAATACCTATTTTCGCCGCAGGCTGCTCTTTAATACCTACGGGGTGCCGTTTCAGAAATCCGTCTTGATTGATATCGGGCTCATGCTGTTTGGCATAGCAGGATTGCTCCAGTGGTGGCGCAGCGGCCAGCGCATCCGCTCGGCCGCGTTCGGGTATATCCTGGCCTTTCTGTTCCTGTTTGCCTACTATGGCTCCTTTATAGAGTTTACCCGTACACTGACCCCTTTGCGGTTTACAATCATGATGAATGTCTGCCTTGTGGTTCCGGCATCTGCCGCCCTGTACAGCCTGTACCGCTGGGGATGCAATCGTTTTGCCATGCTGAAGATTCTGGCCCCTGTCTGCGCGATCATCGCGCTGAGCCTTTTTATGGTCCGGCCCTATTACCATTTATTTATAAAAAAGGAATTTCGGCTTCTGACGCACATGCCGCAGGAGATGCAGCAGCTTATCAGCTATATGAAAAACTCAACTACGAATGAGGCAAGAATTCTGCTTGAAAATTCCGACTGGGAAAGCAAGCACCAGTATGGCGGGGGGCACTTCCCGTATATCTTCCCTCACCTTACCGGCAGAGAATTCATCGGCAATGATTATGCATTCAATCCTACCTGGGACAGCATGATCAGCTTTTTTTGCGGCCAGTTTTTCCAGCAGCCCATAGAGAAGGTCCCCCCCGGGCAGCTTAGAGCCCGCTGCGAGCTGTACAATATCGGCTGGGTCATCTGCTTTACTGCAGAGTCTAAGGCTTTTTTTGACCGCTTTCCTGACTTTTACATCCCCGATGGCGCTATCGCTCAGTTTTCTCTCTACCGGGTCAATAGAAAACCCTCTTTTTTTATTAAAGGTTCCGGCAGTGTCAAGGCCGGCATGAACAGGATAGAGCTTGAAAATCTCATTCCGGAAAATGGTGAAATAATTATTTCCTATCACTGGATGAAATATTTCAAAACCGATCCGCCGGTAGATATGGAGCGGGTATTTTATCTGGATGATCCCGTCGGTTTTATAAAGCTGAAAAACCCGCCGCGATCCGTGCTCATTTATAATAATTACAACTAAACGAAGGACTGGACGGCTATGTCTTTAATCGGTTCGATCTCGCGGTGGTATTGGTCGTTTTATATGCACCGTAAGCCAAGGCCCCTGATAACGCATCTGGTGCTGACCAATATCTGCAACTACCGCTGCACATTCTGCTATGTCAATGCCGATGAGAAACGGTACACCATGCCCCTCGAGCAGTTTAAGCCCCTGATCCGGGACTTGCATGCGCTGGGCACCTGTTACCTCTATATCAGCGGCGGCGAGCCGCTGCTGGTAAAAAATATTGAGGACTATATAGTCTGGGCAAAAAAACACATCCCCTATGTTCACATCGTGACCAACGGCTCCCTTCTTGATCAAAACATGGCAAAGCTTTTAAACCGCTGCAAAATCAATGAGGTCTCCCTCAGCCTTGATGCCATGGAAAAAACGCATAACCTGCACCGCGGCAGCGACAAGGCTTTTTCAAACCTGCTGCAGGCTGTTGAGAATCTGAAGGCCCATGCCCCGCGTATCACAACGACCTGCACCACGATACTCGGGCCATGGAATATGGGCGAGCAGGAAGAGCTGCACCGCCTGTGCGCCTCGCTCGGCGTGCGCCAGCGGTATCAGGGGTTTCAGGAATATCCCTCTGTGCTGCAGCGCCAGAACGGCGCTACGCTTTTGACAAAAGAGTTTCTCGGAGCAGCTCCAGGCCTTTCTTGCCACCCTTCCTGCCCGGGACCGCGACCGGTATATGTCGCTGCAGGTGCAGTATTATGCGCACCGGCTGGGCATGGGGGAGCTGAAGCACCCCATATTCTCCGATCCCTGCCTTTTGCCGTATTATTATGTCAATATCCTCGGCTCGGGAGAAGTGTGCCCCTGCTATGGCGTAAAATCAGACATGTATCCGGGCACGGGCTTTCTTGACCCGCCAAAGAAATTTTCCCTGCAGGAGCAAAGCATTCGGGAAATTTTCAATGACCCGGCCTATGCCCGCATGGCCCATGATCTGAAGCCCTGCACCGAATGCAAAAATTATTTTGCCAGCTGCTATATACGGCCCCGGCTTGTCTTTCCTGCAGAAAAATATCTGCGGTATCACCTGTCGTGAATAAAAATATGGCGTCAAAAGGCCTGCACCTGCTATGATTCCAGGAAAGCGGCATCTCTGCGCCCGGCGGCTGCGGGCAGCAGGGTTCTCCTGGCCCTACATACTCCGGTAACGATAACGGGTGTATGCCTTTTAATACCTGAAAAAAGGACCTTGCGGTGAAAAAACAATTTTATTTAATGTGCTGCACCATACTGGCAAGCTTTGTTTTTATAGTGCTGGTTTTGGAGGCGGGCGTGCGGGTGTATGACAAACTGCAGGCACAATAAGGCCGGCATTAACAGGATAGAGCACTATTCACGCTCCTGGCCGCTTCTGCAGGGGGTTGAAGGCAAAAAATATTTCTATGAGCTCCAGCCAGGCATTAGAAAAATCAGAGGAAGGGTTCATCTATCAGATAAACGACAAGGGCCTGCGCGACAGCAGGGAAACCTTTTCGCCTGATCCCGGGGCCTACCATATCCTGACCATCGGATGCTCGCAAACCTTTGGCGTCGGGCTCAACTATGAAGACACCTACAGCCATAAGCTTGAAATGCGCCTGAATGATTTTTACCGGCCGCAGGGCCGGACTTTTCAGGTCTGGGACGGCGGAGTTCCCGGCTACAGCCTGGAGCAGATTGTCGGGGCGTTTGAACAAAAAACATCGGCCCTGAAGCCGGACATGCTGATTTTAGGTTTTTTTATTGATACCATTGTGCGGCCCACATGGCACTTTAAGGGCGGGATCATGTATGACCCCCAGAAAAACTACTGGCTGCAGCAGCTCTTTTCGAAATCACACCTGATAAGCTTTATTCTGCTGCGGCTGAAAAATC
The DNA here is from genome assembly GCA_963804955.1 of uncultured delta proteobacterium. Classification (GTDB taxonomy): domain Bacteria; phylum Desulfobacterota; class WTBG01; order CAIYCZ01; family CAIRTM01; genus CAIWCT01. Next base: position 26,779 of record CAWDSQ010000006.1, read on the forward strand.
AGAAGTTCAATCCCTACAATTATTATGAAGGGTATTACGGCACTGTTGACCAGCGCTGGGATAACGCCATGCAGCAGATACAGTATTTAAACGATGTCTGCAAAGCCAGGGGGATCGCTTTTCTGGTTCTTGATCTTCCAACCCTGTTCTGGAAGGGGCCTCTCAAAAAAGAAGACTGGATAGAATATCCCCTGAACCAGAAGCTGGAAGCAATGTGCGCGAAAGAGGGCATCGCCTATACCAATGCGCTGCTGCCTTTTGAAGGCTATGAAGCCGGCCCCCTGTGGGCTGTTCCGGGCCTGGATTGTCATTACAACCCCAAGGCCGCGGACCTTGTCACGGAAAGCGCTTTTCGCAAGCTCGTCGAACTGGATCCGAAAAAGTAGCAGCCTGCGGGCAAAGGCTGTCATGCTGCGGATGGGTGCTGAAAGCGCACCGGATGCCATGCAGAATAAGCACAAACAAGAATGGTTCCTGCTCTCCCGGAACCGCTCATAACACAAAGGCCGGCTCCTGTGAAGGGCCGGCCTTTGTAGTATCTTTGGCAGGGTGGGCGCAAACCGCCATTCTTCTGCGGCTATCGCAGGGGTGGGCAAAACAAAGTGTGCCCAGCATTTTTTAATTGGTTTAACTATCGTTGAGCACGCTTCGCTTTGCCCAACCTGCTGATGCGACCGGCTCTGCCTCTTTAGAATGCAACGGCCTTCGGCCCGCATGACAAATCTCTATTTTGTCGGTGTGGGAAGCGCAGCTGCAAAGCAATCTCTTTTCTTTAAAATCACCGCGCCCACCGAGGAGGCGTTTTCATGCTACAGCGCGCACACCGCCTCGCACACGGGCTGGTCGTCGCCGCCGCAGCCGGGGTCTGCGTCGCACACATCCCCTGCGCCGTCGCTGTCGGCATCATGCTGATAGCCGTTGCACAGGGCCGGGCAGTTATCAACGGCATCGGCATAAAAGTCATGGTCAGAGTCAGTCTGCCCCTCGCACAGAGACTGCCCGCAGCCGCCTCCGCAGCCGGGGGTGGTATCGCACACATCGCCAATGCCGTCGTCATCTGCATCGAGCTGCTGCGGGTTGGCAATAACCGGGCAGTTGTCAAGTTCATTTAAAATACCGTCAGTGTCTGTATCGCATGATGTTTCGCACACAGGCTGCCCCTCGCCCCCGCAGCCGGGTTCTGCATCGCAGACATCGCCTGTGCCGTCAGCGTCGGCATCGAGCTGATCGGCATTGCACGTTGGCGGGGCAGTTGTCTATCGCGTCTCTCACAAAGTCTCCGTCGGTATCAGCCTGCCCCTCGCATACAGCCTGGCCGCAACCGCCGCCGCAGCCGGGGGTTGTGTCGCAGACATCGCCTATGCCGTCAGTATCGGCATCAAGCTGCAGAGGGTTGGCAATGGCAGGGCAGTTGTCAAGTTGCATCAGGAACTACAATCACTATCACATCATCGGTAAACACCGCCGTAGGATAGCCATACCACGGATTAGTAAATCCTGTGGCTCCGGCACGATAGTACACTTTAAAACCGCTTGCGCAGCCACCGAAAACAGCGCTTGCCATTGTCGGTGCATTACCGTAAAAATAGGCGGCAGCAAGACTTGAGCAACCGGAAAACCCCCACTTCCCAATACTTGTAACACTGCCCGGAATGCTAATGCTGTTCAAACCGGTGCAATAGCCAAAAGCTTCCTGCCCGAGACTTGTAACATTGTTCGAAATGATCGCATTGGTCAAGCCTGAGCAATAGGCAAACGCAGCCTGTTCAATTCTGGTAACGCTGTTCGGGATGGTTACGCTGGTCAAAACGGAACATCCCATAAACATGTAAGAATTAATGCTCGTAACGCTGTTCGAAATGCGCACGCTGGTTAACCCTGCGCACCAGGCAAAAGCGGCGGTTCCAATACTGGTAACACTGTCGGGAATGGTCAAACTGGTAAAACCGCAACCTTGAAATGCCTGTACCCCAATACTCATAACGCTGTTTGGGATTATAATGCTGGTCAAGCCTGTGCAACCCTGAAATGCCATATACCCAATGCTTGTAACACTGCCCGGTATGGTAGCGCCGGTCAAGCTGCTGTTGTTCAAAAAAACCTGATCACCAATACTTACTACCGGCATGCCGTCAATCGTTTCTGGAATTACAACATCTCCGCCAGCACCATTGTATCCCGTGATTGTAATAGTGCCGTTGGATACAGTGTACGTAAAATCGCCTTCAGTTCCAACTGTAGTGGTGGTTGTGGTTGTAGAAGGCGGGGTAAACACCGCCGTAGGATAGCCATACCACGGATTGGTAAAACCGGTTGCTCCGGCAAGATAGTAAACTGTAAAGCCGTGTGCGGAGCCAACAAACACTACTGATTCCATTGTCGGGGCATTCCCGTAAAAATATGCGCTGGTCAATAGAGTGCCATTACAAAATGCACCCTCCCCAATACTAGCAACGCTGCCAGGAATGGTTATGCTGGCCAGGCTGGTGCAGTAACTAAACGCATAAGGATCAATGCTCGTAACGCCATTTTGTATTGTAACGCTCGCCAAGCTGGTGCAGCCTTGAAACGCATATATCCCAATGCTCGTAACGCTGCCCGGTATGGTCACGCTGGTCAAACCGGTGCAACTTGTAAACGCCGTCATTCCAATGCTCGTAACGCTGTCCGGAATGGTCACGCTGGTCACGTTTGTGCAAGTTTGAAATGCACCAGCCCCAAGAAATACTCCGGTAATACTTACAACCGGCATGCCTTCAATTGTGGATGGAATGACAACAGCTCCGCCCGAACCGGTGTATTTGGTGATTGTGACCGTGTTGTCTGATACCGTGTAGGTAAAATCCCCCGATTGCTGGGCAAAGGCCGATGAAGACAGAAACACACAACCAATAACGGACAGCAATGAATAGCGATTTTCTGAAATGCATAAAATCCCTCCCCTTCTTTAAAATTCATTGCCTCTTGCAGGATGATGTATTGGTCATATTTTACCGTAGGGGCGGTTCGCGAACCGCCCCTGCAATTTCTTATACATGCTACAGCGCGCACACCGCCTCGCACACGGGCTGTCCGTCTGCCGCCGCAGCCCGGGTCTGCGTCGCACACATCCCCTGCGCCGTCGCTGTCGGCATCCTGCTGATAGGCATTGCACACCGCAGGGCAGTTATCAACGGCATCGGCATAAAAGTCATGGTCAGAGTCAGCCTGTCCCTCACAGAGAGACTGGCCGCAGCCGCCTCCGCACCCGGGGGTGCGTATCGCACACATCGCCTATGCCGTCGTCATCGGCATCGAGCTGCTGCGGGTTGGCAATAACCGGGCAGTTGTCAAGTTCATTTAAAATACCGTCATTGTCTGCATCGCATGATGTCTCGCACACAGGCTGCCCTTCTCCCCCGCAGCCGGGTTCTGCATCGCAGACATCGCCTGTGCCGTCAGTGTCGGCATCTAGCTGAGACACATTGCACATGGCCGGGCAGTTGTCTATCGCGTCTCTCACAAAGTCTCCGTCGGTGTCAACCTCCTGTTCGCATACCGCCTGGCCGCAGCCCCCGCCGCAGCCGGGGGTTTCGTCGCATACATCGCCTGTGCCGTCAGTATCGGCATCAAGCTGCAGCGGGTTGGCAATGGCCGGGCAGTTGTCTGAGGCATCGGGTATGCCGTCGCCGTCTGTGTCACTAGGCGCTGCTGTTGTGGTGGTTGTAGCAGGCGGGGTAAATACCGCCGTAGGGCAGAAATACCACGGATTGGTAAACCCGGTTGCCCCGGCAAGATAGTAAACAGTAAAGCCGCTTGCGCAGTTGGTTAAAAGCATCGTTCCCCATTGTTGGAGCATTCCCGTAAAAATATGCTGCGACCAAACTGATGCAACCGTCAAATGCTCGACCTTGAATGCTCGTAACGCTGTCGGGTATGGTCACGCTGGTCAACCCGGTACAGTCTAGTAAACGCCAGATCCCCAATGCTCGTAACGCTGTTTGGTATGGTCACGCTTGTCAAACCTGTACAATCTTTAAATGCCCCCATAAAAATGCTTGTAACACCGGCAGGTATTGTAAAAACAGCTGACCTTGCGATAGGATATTGAATAAGCGTTGTGGTGGCTTTATTATACAGCACACCATCCTGACTGCTGTAGGCGGTATTGCCTGCATCAACCTCTATACTGATCAAACTGGTGCAACTAAAAAACGGCCCGGCTACGACCGCTAAAAGATTTAGATACTTTAGGGTAGTAACACCGCTCCCCAGATACACGCTGGTCAAACCGGTGCAACCTGAAAAAGATAGAATTCCAATGCTTGTAACACTATTCGGTATGGTCACGCTGGTAAGACCGGTGCAGCCTGCAAACGCCTGACCCCCAATGCTCGTAACACTGTTTGGTATGGTCACGCTGGTCAAACCGGTGCAGCCGTAAAACGCACCCCAGGGCTGGCTCATCAAAGAGTCCTGCCCCGCAATCCTTACCACCGGCATGCTGTTTATGGTATCGGGGATGACAACCGCGCCCCCCGCGCCCGTATAGCCGACGATGGTGACCTGACTGTTTGAAACCGTGTAGGTAAAATCCCCAGCGACGCCAACTGTCGTGGTGGTTGTGGGTTGTGAAGTTGTAGTAGTGGTCGGCACCACAGATGTCGTTGTTGTGACCGGCGCTATACTTGTCGTTGTATTAAGTGCTGTTGTCGTGGTGGTGGTCGTTGTGTCGTCAGGCGGACGGTTGTGGTCGTTGTTGTCACGACAGCCTTACAGATGACCATAGGACGGGCATTCGGCCAGCGTGGATCGGTCTCAAATTTAGAGTAACTATAAATATCCGACTCATCGACAATAAACCAATTCGCGTCGCTCGCAGCACATCCATCCACTCGTATTATCCAGTTCCTATACCAGTAATTATTGTACATATTGAGGCTCAACTTTGCGTTCCACGGGGCAGGGGGTGCTACCCATGATGTCTGGCTTGACCATGCCGTTGAAAAAACATAACAGCCCCAGGCATAGCTTGTGCAGGCAGAATCAAAGGGATGATTTGCAGATACGAGCCTTCCATATGTCTTGTTCATCAAGAGGCTGCCAGGTGTCGATTCCGCCCCAGCTTAAATTAGTGCAGTAATTTCTGGTCTCGGTGCGGACAGGATGGAAAGCCGGGGTAACAGCGTTAAAACCAATATCGGCATAGGTCTTTAACAATGTGCTCGTCCCGTCATTATTCATCATGGCTATTTGATTGCCATCAGCGGCGGCGTCATTGTAATCGCAGTCACCATCCTGATTGCTGCAGCCGGCCTGAATATAATCAAACTTCCCGTCTCCATCATTATCAATATCTACAGGCACGGTGGTGGTTGTAGGTGATGCAGTAGATGTCGTCGTTGTTGTTAGTATCGTTGTTGTGGTTGTCCCGGAGGGTAAACACCGCGAAGGATAGCACGTAATGAACGTAGGACACCAGCTGGGACTGGCAAACCCGGCGGCTCCTGCAAGATAGTACACGGTAAAATTGCTTGCACAGTGCAAAAAGATATCAGACCAAGGTACTTCCGGCGCATTTCCGTAAAAATATGCGGCAGCCAAAGCGGTGCAGCCTTGAAAAGCAGATGCCCAAATGTTCGTAACGCTGGCAGGAATATTAATTCTGGTTAAAGCGGTACAGTCTTGAAAAGCAGATGCCCCAATGCTCGTAACACTGCCCGGGATGCTTACGCTGGCCAAACCGGAGCAAAGCGTAAAAGCTCTATCCCCAATGCTCTGAACGCCGTTCATTATAATAACGGTGGTCAAGCCGCTGCAACTTTGAAACGAGGAAATCCCAAGGCTGGTAACACTGCCCGGGATGCTTACGCTAGTCAAGCCGGCGCACCCGGCAAAAGCATACCACCCGATACTGGTAACGCTGTCGGGAATGGTCAAACTGGTCAGGCCGCAACCTTGAAACGCCATATCTTCAATGCTTGTTACGCTGCCCGGTATGGTCACGCCTGTCAGGCCGCTTTTATTAAAAAAAGCCTGATATCCAATGCTCACTACCGGCATGCCGTCTATGGTATCTGGAATTACAACCGATCCGCCGGCACCGGTATAGCCGATGATGGTGACCCTGTTGTTTCTTGCCGAATACGTAAGTTTTCCATATGAAATAACCGTTGTCGTCGTGCTTGTAGATGTCGGGGTGAACACTGCTGTAGGATCGCCATTCCAGGGATTGGTAAACCCGGTTGCTCCTGCAAGATAGTACACGGTGAAGCCGCTTGCGCTATTGCAAAATGGACTTTTACGATCAGACGCCCATGGGTATGGACAGCAATCATAATATACTATCTGCGGCGCATTCCCCAAAAAAAATGCGGAGGTCAAAAGAGCGCAATCAAGAAACGAGCCTGCGTTGTATGCATAACAACTCATGCCACACTGACGCTGCGAACCATACATTCTCCTGACGCTGGCCGGAATAGTAACGCTGGTCAAACCGGTGCAGTTATAGAAAGCTTCCGCCCCAATGCTCGTAACACCGTCCGGGATAGTAAAACTTCCCGACTTACCGGGAGGATACATAATAAAGCGTGTCTCGCCTTGGTTATAAAGCACACCATCCTGACTGCTATAGCTTGGGTTACCCGGATCGACATTTATGCTGGTCAAACCAGTGCAACCATAAAACGCAGCAGTCAATGGTACCACCAATGGTCGTAACGCTGACGGGTATGGTCATGCTGGTCAAACCGGTGCAACCATAGAAATGCAGAATCCCCAATGGTCGTAACACCGACCATAATGGTCACGCTGGTCAAACCGGTGCAGCCATAAAACGCAGCATTGTCAATTATGGTAACGCTCTCCGGTATGGTTACGCTGGTCAAGCCAGTGCAGTAGTCAAACGCGCCTCCCCCAATACTCGTAACACTGTTCGGGATGGTAATGTGCGTAATGCTTGTTTTTTCATGAAACGCATGACTGCCAATGCTGACTACCGGCAGACCTTCTATCGTATCTGGAATTACAACCGCTCCGCCTGCACCGGTATAGCCGGTGATGGTGACCGTGTTGTCTATTACCGTGTAGGTAAAATCCCCGTATACAATAACTGTCGACGTCGTTGTACTTGGTCTGGTCGTAGTGGTAGTCGGCGGCTGTGTGGTTGTAGTGGATGAAGTTGTAGTCGGGTCAAACACCGCCGTAGGATAGCCATACCACGGATTGGTAAACCCCGTTGCTTCGGCAACATAGTAAACGGTAAAGCCGCTTGCGCAGTTTAAAAAAACGTTTGCTCCCATAGTCGGCGCATTGCCGTAAAAATATGCGCGTGCCAACTTGTTGCAACCAAAAAACACCTGAACCCCAATGCTTATGGAGCTGCCGTATATGAACACAGTGTTCAATCCGTTGCACCAGCCAAACGCGCCATCCCCGATGCTTGTAACGCTGGAAGGAATAATCAGACTGGTCAAACCGGTGCAAAGGGCGAACGCATAAGACCCAATGCTTGTAACGCTGCCTGGGATAATGATACCGGTAATGCCTGATTTACTTTGAAAAGCATTATTGCCGATACTGACTACAGGCATACCGTCTATGGTATCTGGGATTACAACCGCTCCGCCGGCGCCGGTATAGCCGGTGATGGTGACCTCGCTGCCTGATACTGTGTAGGTAAAATCCCCCCATTGTTCTGCAAAGGCAGATGAGCACAAAAACACACAACTAATGACTGACAGCAAAAATATCGATTTTCTGAAATGCATAGAACCCCTCCCCTTCTTTAAAATTAATTGCCTCTTGCAGGATGATGTATGTGGTCATATTTTACCATAGGGGCGGTTCGCGAACCGCCCCTGCAATTTCTTATACATGCTACAGCGCGCACACCGCCTCGCACACGGGCTGTTCGCTGCCGCCGCAGCCCGGGTCTGCGTCGCACACATCCCCTGCGCCGTCGCTGTCGGCATCCTGCTGATAGGCATTGCACCCCGCAGGACAGTTATCGATATTATCAGGAGTAAAATCATGGTCGGAGTCAGCCTGTCCCTCACACAATGTCTGGCCGCAGCCGCCTCCGCAGCCGGGGGTGCATCGCACACATCTCCTATGCCATCAGTATCTGCATCAAGCTGCAGGGGGTTTGCAATAACCGGGCAGTTGTCAAGTTCATTTAAAATACCGTCATTGTCCGTATCGCAAGATGTTTCGCACACAGGCTGCCCTTCTCCCCCGCAGCCGGGTTCTGCGTCGCAGACATCCCCTGTGCCGTCACTGTCGGCATCCTGCTGGTTCACATTGCAAACAGCGGGGCAGTTGTCTACTGCGTCTCTGACAAAGTCTCCGTCGGTGTCAACCTCCTGTTCACATACCGCCTGGCCGCACCCACCGCCGCAGCCGGGGGTTTCATCGCACACATCGCCTGTGCCGTCAGTATCTGCATCAAGCTGCAGTGGGTTGGCAATGCCCAGGCAGTTGTCAACTGCATCATCAACGCCGTCACCATCAGCATCATTAAAGGCAAGCTTCGCGACAAAGGCATCACTGCTCCCCGCAAGCGGATTTATCGGGCTGCCCCAGGTTGCATTGCTCGTCCCCGTCACATACACATTACCAGTCCCGTCTACGGCTGTGCCATTAGCAGCATCACTACCAGTTGCTGACCCCATAAACATGTTCCACTGGCGGCTGCCGCTGCTGTCAATCTTCGCCACAAAGGCATCACTTCCTCCTGCAAACGGATATATCGGGCTGCCCCAGGTTGCACTGCTACCCCCCGTCACATACACAGTGCCAGACCCGTCTGCGGCTATGCCACTGCCCCAATCACCGCCAGTTGCTGACCCCATAAACGTGTTCCACAGGCGGTTGCCGCTGCTGTCAAACTTTGCCACAAAGGCATCTTCGCCTCCTGCATACGGATGTATCGGGTTACCCCAGGTTGCACTGCTACCCCCCGTCACATACACATTTCCGGACCCGTCTACGGCTATGCCATTAGCAGAATCATCACCGGTTGCTGACCCCATATCCGTGCTCCACAGGCCGTTGCCGTTGCTGTCAAACTTTGTCACAAAGGCATCACCAATGATCTGCCCCGTCAAATACACATTGCCAGACCCGTCTACGGCTATGCCTTCAACATAATCTGTTTCTGTGCTGGGGCCCCAACCGAAAGCTATGATCCAGAGGGCGTTGCCGCTGGTAGTAAACTTTGTCAAAAATAAGCTCGTGCCACCCGGACCACCTCTCTCCCCCACGACATACACATTGCCAGACCCGTCTACGGCTATGCCTTCAGGAATATCAAAGGGGCTTCCAATCCAAGACTTAGTCCAGAGGCTGTTGCCGCTGCTGTCAAACTTTGCCACAAAGGTTTCGGTGTATCTATACGTTGGGGGAACGAATGTATACCACGTCACATACACATTGCCAGACCCGTCTACGGCTATGCCAATGCCTTGACCAGCAAACATGTGCCAGACCAGGTTGCCGCTGCTGTCAAACTTTGCCACAAAACCACCTAAGGTTCCATGTATCGGGCTGCCCCAGGTTTCACTGCTACGCCCCGTCACATAGATATTGCCAGACCCGTCTGCGGTTGTGGCATAAGCACTATCACTACCAGTTGCTGAACCCATAAACGTGCTCCAGGTCATGGTTACGGCCTGCGCCTCCGCCTTCTGTATACATATGAAGCTGATGAGCACCAGGGAAACAATGACTGACAGTAGAACTACCTGTTTTCTGAAGTGCATAGAACCCCTCCCCTTCTTTAAAAAATTGTCTCTTGCAGGGCGATTTATTTGGTCATATTTTACCGTAGGGGCGGTTCGTGAACCGCCCCTGCAATTTCTTATACATGCTACAGCGCGCACACCTGCTCGCACACGGGCTGGCCATCAGCGCCGCAGCCAGGGTCCGGGTCGCACACATCGCCTGTGCCGTCAGTATCGGCATCAAGCTGATAGCTGTTGCACAGGGCCGGGCAGTTGTCAGCGGCATCCTGCATACCGTCTCTGTCCGTATCCACCTGCCCCTCGCAGAAAACCTGACCGCAGCCGCCGCAGCCCGGTGCACTGTCGCACACATCCCCTATCACGTCAGTATCGGCATCAAGCTGCAGGGGGTTGGCATTGTCGGGCAGTTGTCAACAACATCATAAATACCATCACTGTCCGTATCGCATGACTGCTCGCAGGCAGGCTGCCCCTCGCCCCCGCAGCCGGGGTCTGCGTCGCAGACATCGCCTGTGCCGTCAGTATCGGCATCGAGCTGAGACACATTACACAGGGCCGGGCAGTTATCAATCGCGTCTCTTACATAGTCTCCGTCAGTGTCAGACTGCCCCTCGCATACAGCCTGCCCGCAGCCGCCTCCGCAACCGGGGGTTTCATCGCATACATCGCCTATACCGTCAGTATCGGCATCGAGCTGAAACGGGTTGGCAATGGTCGGGCAGTTGTCAAGTGCATCAGGGTACATATCACTATCAACATCAGTAAAAACCGCCGCAGCGAAGCAGATTAACGAATCCATGCCATAATAGCACCAGGGATTTGAAAACCCTGTGGCTCCGGCAAGATAGTAAATGCCTACACCGCTATTCCAATCAAAAGGATTAAAGATGTTGACGGCGAATTGCCGTAAAAATAGGCGCCCAAATGCGAACACCCACCAAACGCAAAGGAGTCAATAAACATAACGCCTGCAGGAAAAATCACGCTGGTCAAACCGGCGCAGCCCCTAAACGCTTCCGCACCAATCTGCGTAACGCTGCCAGGGATGGCAAAACCGCCGATCCTTCCGCCCGGAAATTGAATAAGCTTTGTTTGTGATTTATCGTAAAGCACTCCATCATGACTGCTGAAGTTTGGATTATTCGCATCAACATCTATACGAGTCAAGCCAGTGCAATTAGAAAACGGAGGAAATGGATTGTAGATGGGTATCGGCCACCCCGAATACAAAGCACTCCCCATGCTCGCAACGCTGCTCGGGATGGTCACGGTGGTCAAACCGGTGCATCCCATAAATGCGTCATTGCCAATGCTCATTACGCTGTTCGGGATGGCTATGCTGGTAATGGCTGATTTTGCATAAAAGGCCTGTGCCCCAATGCTGACTACCGGCATGCCTGCTATGGTATCGGGAATTACAACTGCGCCCCCCGCGCCCGTATAGCCGGTGATGGTGACCTCGCTGCCTGATACTGTGTAGGTAAAATCCCCGGATTGCAGGGCAAAGGCAGATGAGCACAGAAACACACAGCCAATCAAGCACAGCAAGAATATTGATTTTCTGGAATGCATATGCTCCTCCCCTTTAGATGTTATTGGGCAATCGTTTTATAAAACCCCTCATCCCGACCTTCTCCCCTGGCAGGGCGAAGGGGCTTGCGTACACTGCTTGTTGAGATTGCCACGGCTTTCGGCCTCGCAATGACAACTTTTTTCAATGCATTTTTCAAAAAAAATTTCAACTTCCGTCAATGACACAGAATTAAAAGATCCGCCGGTTGCTGTCATTGGCAGAACTCAGTTGCCACGGATGTATCGGGCGCACAAAATAAAAGGCCTGTCCTTGAGATAAGGACAGGCCCGCCATGACAAGAAACTTCCAAACCGGCAACCCCGCTATCCCAAACCTTCCGGACCGGAGACTTTGCGCTCTACCTTTCAAGGGTAGATTGCTCTTTTCGGTTAGCACTATATATATGTACTTATGGCCCGTATTTAATAATGTTGCAAGAAATAATACCTGAAAATGAAATAAATTTTTTCGGCCCTGTAAGTTTTAAACCTTAAAAATGCCGGCAATGTTTCTTTCTCGTTATGCCGGCGAACAACGGCATCCAGAGTGTGCACGTAGTTGCTACACAAAAACCCCGAACCATGGATGTGCTGGGTTCGCCCGGGATTTTTAAGGCAGGTTTAAAACCTGCCTCTACTTGCAAAATGGTTGGGTTGATGTCAAAAAAACCAAAGCTTAATCAATTACTTAACCAAACCAACAACAATCCAATTGTTATATCTATTATTTTTTCAGCCCTCGATTTTTCTGATTGACAACTTTGAATACTTGTATACAATTATACACACATACAAAACAGCAACGGAGGTAACCGGCCATGCTCAGATTCAGCAGAAAAACCAATACGCTGATTCACACCAATTTTAAATACACCCTGCAGGATGTGCGCGACCCCAACCTGTACCGGGAGCTGTACAGCTATGATGAAATCCCGAAAATTCCGTTCAACCATATGCGGGTGCCCATGTCATGCCCCGATGACCTCTGGATAAGCGACACCACCTTCCGCGACGGCCAGCAGGCCCGCGCGCCCTATACGGTCGAGCAGATCGTGACCCTGTACGACCTGCTGCACAAGCTGGGCGGGCCCAAGGGCATTATCCGGCAGAGCGAATTTTTCATCTACAGCGACAAAGACAAGCAGGCCGTGCGCCAGTGCCAGGAGCGGGGCTACCGGTTTCCGGAAGTGACCAGCTGGATCAGGGCCACCAAGAACGACTTCAAGCTCGTGAAGGAAATGGGCATCAAGGAGACGGGCATACTGGTGAGCTGCTCCGACTACCATATTTTCAAAAAGCTCCAGACCAGCCGCAAGCGCGCCATGGAGCAGTATCTCGACATCGTGAAGGCGGCCCTTGATATCGGCGTGCGGCCCCGGTGCCATTTCGAGGACATAACGCGCGCGGATTTTTACGGCTTTGTGGTGCCCTTTGCCCTCAAGCTCCGCGACCTGATGGATGAGAGCGGCATACCCATAAAAATCCGGGCCTGCGACACCATGGGCTACGGCATCTGCTACCCCGGCGCGGCCCTGCCCCGCAGCGTGCCCGGCATCATCTACGGCCTGTATTTCCATGCCGGTTTCCCGAGCGCTCTCATCGAGTGGCACGGGCACAATGATTTTTACAAGGCCGTGACCAATGCGGCGACAGCGTGGCTGTACGGCGCATCGGCCGTGAACTGCTCGCTGCTGGGCATCGGCGAGCGCACGGGCAATACGCCGCTTGAGGCCATGGTGATCGAGTATGCCCAGCTGCGCGGCACCACCGAGACATGGCGTACCTGACGGCGATTACCGAAATTGCCATATTATTACGAGAAGGAGCTTGGCTATGAACTGCCGCCCATGACGCCGTTTGTCGGCAAGAAGTTTAATACCACGCAGGCGGGCATCCATGCCGACGGGCTGCTGAAAGACGAGGAGATCTATAATATCTTCAATACCGATAAGATCCTCAACCGCCCGGTGGCCGTGACCGTCAACGCCCATTCGGGCGTGGCCGGCATTACGCACTGGATCAATGACCTTTGCCCTTGAAGGCGCCTACCGGATCGACAAGAAGCATGCCGTCATCACGGCGCTCAAGGACTGGGTCGACCAGCAGTATGCCCGGGAGCGCGTCACCGCCATCGGCGACGACGAGCTGGAACAGGCGCTTAAAAAATTGACCCTGAATTTTATGATCATCTGAAAAACTACGCGTGAACACGGAAAAGGAGACACTGGACAACTATGCATACCATTACACTGATTCCCGGCGACGGCATCGGGCCGGAAGTTGCCGAGGCGACGCGCCGGGTGATTGAGGCAACGGGAGTTGCCATTGCCTGGGACGTGCAGAACGCGGGCGAAAGGGTCATGGCCAGGTGCGGCACGCCCCTGCCCGCGGCGGTGCTTGATTCGATCAGAAAAAACCGCGTGGCGCTCAAGGGCCCCATCACGACGCCCTGTCGGGCACGGGCTTCAGAAGCGTCAACGTGGCGCTGCGCAAAGAGCTTGACCTCTACGCCAATGTGCGGCCCTGCAAAACCTATGCGGGCGTGCCGGCGCGCTATACCGATGTGGATCTGGTGATCGTGCGGGAAAACACCGAGGACCTGTACGCCGGCATCGAGCATATGGTGGGCGATGATGCCGCGGAAACCATAAAGATAATTACGCGCAAGGGCTCCGAGCGCATTGTGCGCTATGCCTTTGACTATGCCGCTGCGCGAAGGCCGGCACAAGGTGACGGCCGTCCACAAGGCCAATATCATGAAATGCACCGACGGGCTGTTTCTGGCGTGGCGCGCGACGTGGCGGCGAAGTACCCGACATTCAGTTTGAGGACATGATCGTTGACGCCATGTGCATGAAGCTGGTGCAGGACCCCACGCAGTATGACGTGATGGTCATGCCCAATCTCTACGGCGATATACTCTCGGACCTCTGCTCCGGGCTTGTGGGCGGCCTTGGCGTTGCGCCGGGAGCCAATATCGGCAAGGATCTGGCGCTGTTTGAGCCCGTGCACGGCAGCGCCCCGAAGCGGGCCGGCCAGAATATAATCAACCCGACGGCAACCATGCTCTCAGGGGTGCTGATGCTGCGGCATATCAATGAAACAGCGGCGGCAGACAAATGGAAGCCGCCATTGCCGCCGTGCTGAACGAAGGCCGCACGCGTCACCTATCGATCTCGAGGGCACGGCAAAGACCAGCGAGTATGCCGATGCGATTATAGCGAAGATGAAATAAAGGCCGCTAGGGGCTGCCGATTTGTAGAGCCTTGCAGGCTTTAGAAATCTTTGAGTGCAAGATCCCCTATGCATGGATCAACAGACACATCACAACAAAAGACAATGACACGGCCGGGCTGCGGCGCAGGGTGTTTGCCATACTTGAGGAAGCGGTCTTAAACGGCAAATACAAAAACGGCGAAAGCCTTACCGAGTCGCGCCTGGCAGGCGAGCTCGGCGTGAGCCGCACCCCGATCCGCGAGGCCCTGACCCAGCTCGAAAACGAGGGCCTCGTGCAGCTTGTGCCCAACAAGGGCGCGGTGGTCACGGGCATTTCCCCGAAAGACATTCAGGACATCTACACCATCCGCATCATGATCGAGGGGCTTGCGGCTCGCTGGGCCGCGAAAACATCGGCGAGGCTGAGCTTCGGGAGCTCGAGGAGGCCATCGATCTGGAGGAGTTTTATACGTCAAAGGGAGATATCGGCCGGCTCATGGGCCTTGATTCGAACTTTCACCAGATAATCTACCGCGCGGCAAAAAGCATGCCCCTGCAGCTATATGCTGCACACGTTTCACCACTATATCCAGCATGCCCGCAGCCAGTCCATCGCAGCGCCGGGCCGCGCCCAGCGCGCGCTTGCCGAGCATAAGGCCATACTGCAGGCCATCCGGGAGCGCGACGGCGACACGGCCGAGCGCCTCATGGCCGATCATATCCGCAATGCAAGCCTCAACCTGATCAATACCATGGAAACCCGCCAGGCCTGAACCCGGCTACAAATAATGCCGGGCTGCCGGTCAGCCCGGGCATTATCAAATGTAAGAGGGGGCGAAAAATTCCCCCTTTAGAGACTGTGTCGCAATTGATTTATTAATGTCACTTCGAATCCGCCGCAGGCGGTGCGAAATCTTAAGCCCTTGATTTTACTTACTACAAAGATCTCTCCCTTCGGTCGAGATGACAGCAAAGTTAATTGCGACACAGCCTCTTAGC
>CAWDSQ010000007.1:0-560182 GCA_963804955.1 uncultured delta proteobacterium
TACGCAACTTGAGGCCGCATTCCCCGCAGCACACGCACCCGGCAGGAAGCAGCTACTGTCGGCCACATACCCTTCATCAACGGCGCCATTACAGTTATTATCGATCCCGTCGCAACTCGCATCCGTCCCAGCCGGCGTGCCCGTCGCACAGCCCGTCTCCACTCCCGCTACGCAACTTGAGGCCGCATTCCCCGCCGCACACGCGCCCGGCAGGAAGCAGCTACTGTCGGCCACATACCCTTCATCAACGGCGCCATTGCAGTTATTATCGATCCCGTCGCAACTCGCATCCGTCCCAGCCGGCGTGCCCGTCGCACAGCCCGTCTCCACTCCCGCTACGCAACTTGAGGCCGCATTCCCCGCCGCACACGCGCCCGGCAGGAAGCAGCTACTGTCGGCCACATACCCTTCATCAACGGCGCCATTGCAGTTATTATCGATCCCGTCGCAACTCGCATCCGTCCCAGCCGGCGTGCCCGTCGCACAGCCCGTCTCCACTCCCGCTACGCAACTTGAGGCCGCATTCCCCGCCGCACACGCGCCCGGCAGGAAGCAGCTACTGTCGGCCACATACTCTTCATCAACGGCGCCGTTGCAGTTATTATCGATCCCGTCGCAACTCGCATCCGTCCCAGCCGGCGTGCCCGTCGCACAGCCCGTCTCCACTCCCGCTACGCAACTTGAGGCCGCATTCCCCGCCGCACACGCGCCCGGCAGGAAGCAGCTACTGTCGGCCACATACTCTTCATCAACGGCGCCATTGCAGTTATTATCGATCCCGTCGCAACTCGCATCCGTCCCAGCCGGCGTGCCCGTCGCACAGCCCGTCTCCACTCCCGCTACGCAACTTGAGGCCGCATTCCCCGCAGCACACGCACCCGGCAGGAAGCAGCTACTGTCGGCCACATACCCTTCATCAACGGCGCCATTGCAGTTATTATCGATCCCGTCGCAACTCGCATCCGTCCCAGCCGGCGTGCCCGTCGCACAGCCCGTCTCCACTCCCGCTACGCAACTTGAGGCCGCATTCCCCGCAGCACACGCGCCCGGCAGGAAGCAGCTACTGTCGGCCACATACTCTTCATCAACGGCGCCATTGCAGTTATTATCGATCCCGTCGCAACTCGCATCCGTCCCAGCCGGCGTGCCCGTCGCACAGCCCGTCTCCACTCCCGCTACGCAACTTGAGGCCGCATTCCCCGCCGCACACGCGCCCGGCAGGAAGCAGCTACTGTCGGCCACGTACTCTTCATCAACGGCGCCATTGCAGTTATTATCGATCCCGTCGCAACTCGCATCCGTCCCAGCCGGCGTGCCCGTCGCACAGCCCGTCTCCACTCCCGCTACGCAACTTGAGGCCGCATTCCCCGCCGCACACGCGCCCGGCAGGAAGCAGCTACTGTCGGCCACATACCCTTCATCAACGGCGCCATTGCAGTTATTATCGATCCCGTCGCAACTCGCATCCGTCCCAGCCGGCGTGCCCGTCGCACAGCCCGTCTCCACTCCCGCTACGCAACTTGAGGCCGCATTCCCCGCCGCACACGCGCCCGGCAGGAAGCAGCTACTGTCGGCCACATACCCTTCATCAACGGCGCCATTGCAGTTATTATCGATCCCGTCGCAACTCGCATCCGTCCCAGCCGGCGTGCCCGTCGCACAGCCCGTCTCCACTCCCGCTACGCAACTTGAGGCCACATTCCCCGCCGCACACGCGCCCGGCAGGAAGCAGCTACTGTCGGCCACATACCCTTCATCAACGGCGCCATTGCAGTTATTATCGATCCCGTCGCAACTCGCATCCGTCCCAGCCGGCGTGCCCGTCGCACAGCCCGTCTCCACTCCCGCTACGCAACTTGAGGCCACATTCCCCGCCGCACACGCGCCCGGCAGGAAGCAGCTACTGTCGGCCACATACTCTTCATCAACGGCGCCATTGCAGTTATTATCGATCCCGTCGCAACTCGCATCCGTCCCAGCCGGCGTGCCCGTCGCACAGCCCGTCTCCACTCCCGCTACGCAACTTGAGGCCACATTCCCCGCCGCACACGCGCCCGGCAGGAAGCAGCTACTGTCGGCCACATACCCTTCATCAACGGCGCCATTGCAGTTATTATCGATCCCGTCGCAACTCGCATCCGTCCCAGCCGGCGTGCCCGTCGCACAGCCCGTCTCCACTCCCGCTACGCAACTTGAGGCCGCATTCCCCGCCGCACACGCGCCCGGCAGGAAGCAGCTACTGTCGGCCACATACCCTTCATCAACGGCGCCATTGCAGTTATTATCGATCCCGTCGCAACTCGCATCCGTCCCAGCCGGCGTGCCCGTCGCACAGCCCGTCTCCACTCCCGCTACGCAACTTGAGGCCGCATTCCCCGCCGCACACGCGCCCGGCAGGAAGCAGCTACTGTCGGCCACATACCCTTCATCAACGGCGCCATTGCAGTTATTATCGATCCCGTCGCAACTCGCATCCGTCCCAGCCGGCGTGCCCGTCGCACAGCCCGTCTCCACTCCCGCTACGCAACTTGAGGCCGCATTCCCCGCAGCACACGCACCCGGCAGGAAGCAGCTACTGTCGGCCACATACCCTTCATCAACGGCGCCATTGCAGTTATTATCGATCCCGTCGCAACTCGCATCCGTCCCAGCCGGCGTGCCCGTCGCACAGCCCGTCTCCACTCCCGCTACGCAACTTGAGGCCGCATTCCCCGCCGCACACGCACCCGGCAGGAAGCAGCTACTGTCGGCCACATACCCTTCATCAACGGCGCCATTGCAGTTATTATCGATCCCGTCGCAACTCGCATCCGTCCCAGCCGGCGTGCCCGTCGCACAGCCCGTCTCCACTCCCGCTACGCAACTTGAGGCCGCATTCCCCGCAGCACACGCACCCGGCAGGAAGCAGCTACTGTCGGCCACATACCCTTCATCAACGGCGCCATTGCAGTTATTATCGATCCCGTCGCAACTCGCATCCGTCCCAGCCGGCGTGCCCGTCGCACAGCCCGTCTCCACTCCCGCTACGCAACTTGAGGCCGCATTCCCCGCAGCACACGCACCCGGCAGGAAGCAGCTACTGTCGGCCACATACCCTTCATCAACGGCGCCATTACAGTTATTATCGATCCCGTCGCAACTCGCATCCGTCCCAGCCGGCGTGCCCGTCGCACAGCCCGTCTCCACTCCCGCTACGCAACTTGAGGCCGCATTCCCCGCAGCACACGCACCCGGCAGGAAGCAGCTACTGTCGGCCACATACCCTTCATCAACGGCGCCATTACAGTTATTATCGATCCCGTCGCAACTCGCATCCGTCCCAGCCGGCGTGCCCGTCGCACAGCCCGTCTCCACTCCCGCTACGCAACTTGAGGCCGCATTCCCCGCAGCACACGCACCCGGCAGGAAGCAGCTACTGTCGGCCACATACCCTTCATCAACGGCGCCATTGCAGTTATTATCGATCCCGTCGCAACTCGCATCCGTCCCAGCCGGCGTGCCCGTCGCACAGCCCGTCTCCACTCCCGCTACGCAACTTGAGGCCGCATTCCCCGCAGCACACGCACCCGGCAGGAAGCAGCTACTGTCGGCCACATACCCTTCATCAACGGCGCCATTGCAGTTATTATCGATCCCGTCGCAACTCGCATCCGTCCCAGCCGGCGTGCCCGTCGCACAGCCCGTCTCCACTCCCGCTACGCAACTTGAGGCCGCATTCCCCGCCGCACACGCACCCGGCAGGAAGCAGCTACTGTCGGCCACATACCCTTCATCAACGGCGCCATTACAGTTATTATCGATCCCGTCGCAACTCGCATCCGTCCCAGCCGGCGTGCCCGTCGCACAGCCCGTCTCCACTCCCGCTACGCAACTTGAGGCCGCATTCCCCGCCGCACACGCACCCGGCAGGAAGCAGCTACTGTCGGCCACATACCCTTCATCAACGGCGCCATTACAGTTATTATCGATCCCGTCGCAACTCGCATCCGTCCCAGCCGGCGTGCCCGTCGCACAGCCCGTCTCCACTCCCGCTACGCAACTTGAGGCCGCATTCCCCGCCGCACACGCACCCGGCAGGAAGCAGCTACTGTCGGCCACATACCCTTCATCAACGGCGCCATTGCAGTTATTATCGATCCCGTCGCAACTCGCATCCGTCCCAGCCGGCGTGCCCGTCGCACAGCCCGTCTCCACTCCCGCTACGCAACTTGAGGCCGCATTCCCCGCAGCACACGCACCCGGCAGGAAGCAGCTACTGTCGGCCACATACCCTTCATCAACGGCGCCATTACAGTTATTATCGATCCCGTCGCAACTCGCATCCGTCCCAGCCGGCGTGCCCGTCGCACAGCCCGTCTCCACTCCCGCTACGCAACTTGAGGCCGCATTCCCCGCCGCACACGCACCCGGCAGGAAGCAGCTACTGTCGGCCACATACCCTTCATCAACGGCGCCATTGCAGTTATTATCGATCCCGTCGCAACTCGCATCCGTCCCAGCCGGCGTGCCCGTCGCACAGCCCGTCTCCACTCCCGCTACGCAACTTGAGGCCGCATTCCCCGCAGCACACGCGCCCGGCAGGAAGCAGCTACTGTCGGCCACATACCCTTCATCAACGGCGCCATTGCAGTTATTATCGATCCCGTCGCAACTCGCATCCGTCCCAGCCGGCGTGCCCGTCGCACAGCCCGTCTCCACTCCCGCTACGCAACTTGAGGCCGCATTCCCCGCAGCACACGCACCCGGCAGGAAGCAGCTACTGTCGGCCACATACCCTTCATCAACGGCGCCATTACAGTTATTATCGATCCCGTCGCAACTCGCATCCGTCCCAGCCGGCGTGCCCGTCGCACAGCCCGTCTCCACTCCCGCTACGCAACTTGAGGCCGCATTCCCCGCAGCACACGCACCCGGCAGGAAGCAGCTACTGTCGGCCACATACCCTTCATCAACGGCGCCATTGCAGTTATTATCGATCCCGTCGCAACTCGCATCCGTCCCAGCCGGCGTGCCCGTCGCACAGCCCGTCTCCACTCCCGCTACGCAACTTGAGGCCGCATTCCCCGCCGCACACGCGCCCGGCAGGAAGCAGCTACTGTCGGCCACATACCCTTCATCAACGGCGCCATTGCAGTTATTATCGATCCCGTCGCAACTCGCATCCGTCCCAGCCGGCGTGCCCGTCGCACAGCCCGTCTCCACTCCCGCTACGCAACTTGAGGCCGCATTCCCCGCCGCACACGCGCCCGGCAGGAAGCAGCTACTGTCGGCCACATACCCTTCATCAACGGCGCCATTGCAGTTATTATCGATCCCGTCGCAACTCGCATCCGTCCCAGCCGGCGTGCCCGTCGCACAGCCCGTCTCCACTCCCGCTACGCAACTTGAGGCCGCATTCCCCGCCGCACACGCGCCCGGCAGGAAGCAGCTACTGTCGGCCACATACCCTTCATCAACGGCGCCATTGCAGTTATTATCGATCCCGTCGCAACTCGCATCCGTCCCAGCCGGCGTGCCCGTCGCACAGCCCGTCTCCACTCCCGCTACGCAACTTGAGGCCACATTCCCCGCCGCACACGCGCCCGGCAGGAAGCAGCTACTGTCGGCCACATACCCTTCATCAACGGCGCCATTGCAGTTATTATCGATCCCGTCGCAACTCGCATCCGTCCCAGCCGGCGTGCCCGTCGCACAGCCCGTCTCCACTCCCGCTACGCAACTTGAGGCCACATTCCCCGCCGCACACGCGCCCGGCAGGAAGCAGCTACTGTCGGCCACATACCCTTCATCAACGGCGCCATTGCAGTTATTATCGATCCCGTCGCAACTCGCATCCGTCCCAGCCGGCGTGCCCGTCGCACAGCCCGTCTCCACTCCCGCTACGCAACTTGAGGCCGCATTCCCCGCCGCACACGCACCCGGCAGGAAGCAGCTACTGTCGGCCACATACCCTTCATCAACGGCGCCATTGCAGTTATTATCGATCCCGTCGCAACTCGCATCCGTCCCAGCCGGCGTGCCCGTCGCACAGCCCGTCTCCACTCCCGCTACGCAACTTGAGGCCGCATTCCCCGCCGCACACGCGCCCGGCAGGAAGCAGCTACTGTCGGCCACATACCCTTCATCAACGGCGCCATTGCAGTTATTATCGATCCCGTCGCAACTCGCATCCGTCCCAGCCGGCGTGCCCGTCGCACAGCCCGTCTCCACTCCCGCTACGCAACTTGAGGCCGCATTCCCCGCCGCACACGCGCCCGGCAGGAAGCAGCTACTGTCGGCCACATACCCTTCATCAACGGCGCCATTGCAGTTATTATCGATCCCGTCGCAACTCGCATCCGTCCCAGCCGGCGTGCCCGTCGCACAGCCCGTCTCCACTCCCGCTACGCAACTTGAGGCCGCATTCCCCGCCGCACACGCGCCCGGCAGGAAGCAGCTACTGTCGGCCACATACCCTTCATCAACGGCGCCATTGCAGTTATTATCGATCCCGTCGCAACTCGCATCCGTCCCAGCCGGCGTGCCCGTCGCACAGCCCGTCTCCACTCCCGCTACGCAACTTGAGGCCGCATTCCCCGCCGCACACGCGCCCGGCAGGAAGCAGCTACTGTCGGCCACATACCCTTCATCAACGGCGCCATTGCAGTTATTATCGATCCCGTCGCAACTCGCATCCGTCCCAGCCGGCGTGCCCGTCGCACAGCCCGTCTCCACTCCCGCTACGCAACTTGAGGCCGCATTCCCCGCCGCACACGCGCCCGGCAGGAAGCAGCTACTGTCGGCCACATACCCTTCATCAACGGCGCCATTGCAGTTATTATCGATCCCGTCGCAACTCGCATCCGTCCCAGCCGGCGTGCCCGTCGCACAGCCCGTCTCCACTCCCGCTACGCAACTTGAGGCCGCATTCCCCGCCGCACACGCGCCCGGCAGGAAGCAGCTACTGTCGGCCACATACCCTTCATCAACGGCGCCATTGCAGTTATTATCGATCCCGTCGCAACTCGCATCCGTCCCAGCCGGCGTGCCCGTCGCACAGCCCGTCTCCACTCCCGCTACGCAACTTGAGGCCACATTCCCCGCCGCACACGCGCCCGGCAGGAAGCAGCTACTGTCGGCCACATACCCTTCATCAACGGCGCCATTACAGTTATTATCGATCCCGTCGCAACTCGCATCCGTCCCAGCCGGCGTGCCCGTCGCACAGCCCGTCTCCACTCCCGCTACGCAACTTGAGGCCGCATTCCCCGCCGCACACGCGCCCGGCAGGAAGCAGCTACTGTCGGCCACATACCCTTCATCAACGGCGCCATTGCAGTTATTATCGATCCCGTCGCAACTCGCATCCGTCCCAGCCGGCGTGCCCGTCGCACAGCCCGTCTCCACTCCCGCTACGCAACTTGAGGCCGCATTCCCCGCCGCACACGCGCCCGGCAGGAAGCAGCTACTGTCGGCCACATACCCTTCATCAACGGCGCCATTGCAGTTATTATCGATCCCGTCGCAACTCGCATCCGTCCCAGCCGGCGTGCCCGTCGCACAGCCCGTCTCCACTCCCGCTACGCAACTTGAGGCCGCATTCCCCGCCGCACACGCGCCCGGCAGGAAGCAGCTACTGTCGGCCACATACCCTTCATCAACGGCGCCATTGCAGTTATTATCGATCCCGTCGCAACTCGCATCCGTCCCAGCCGGCGTGCCCGTCGCACAGCCCGTCTCCACTCCCGCTACGCAACTTGAGGCCGCATTCCCCGCCGCACACGCGCCCGGCAGGAAGCAGCTACTGTCGGCCACATACCCTTCATCAACGGCGCCATTGCAGTTATTATCGATCCCGTCGCAACTCGCATCCGTCCCAGCCGGCGTGCCCGTCGCACAGCCCGTCTCCACTCCCGCTACGCAACTTGAGGCCGCATTCCCCGCCGCACACGCGCCCGGCAGGAAGCAGCTACTGTCGGCCACATACCCTTCATCAACGGCGCCATTGCAGTTATTATCGATCCCGTCGCAACTCGCATCCGTCCCAGCCGGCGTGCCCGTCGCACAGCCCGTCTCCACTCCCGCTACGCAACTTGAGGCCGCATTCCCCGCCGCACACGCGCCCGGCAGGAAGCAGCTACTGTCGGCCACATACCCTTCATCAACGGCGCCATTGCAGTTATTATCGATCCCGTCGCAACTCGCATCCGTCCCAGCCGGCGTGCCCGTCGCACAGCCCGTCTCCACTCCCGCTACGCAACTTGAGGCCGCATTCCCCGCCGCACACGCGCCCGGCAGGAAGCAGCTACTGTCGGCCACATACCCTTCATCAACGGCGCCATTGCAGTTATTATCGATCCCGTCGCAACTCGCATCCGTCCCAGCCGGCGTGCCCGTCGCACAGCCCGTCTCCACTCCCGCTACGCAACTTGAGGCCGCATTCCCCGCCGCACACGCGCCCGGCAGGAAGCAGCTACTGTCGGCCACATACCCTTCATCAACGGCGCCATTGCAGTTATTATCGATCCCGTCGCAACTCGCATCCGTCCCAGCCGGCGTGCCCGTCGCACAGCCCGTCTCCACTCCCGCTACGCAACTTGAGGCCACATTCCCCGCCGCACACGCGCCCGGCAGGAAGCAGCTACTGTCGGCCACATACCCTTCATCAACGGCGCCATTGCAGTTATTATCGATCCCGTCGCAACTCGCATCCGTCCCAGCCGGCGTGCCCGTCGCACAGCCCGTCTCCACTCCCGCTACGCAACTTGAGGCCACATTCCCCGCCGCACACGCGCCCGGCAGGAAGCAGCTACTGTCGGCCACATACCCTTCATCAACGGCGCCATTGCAGTTATTATCGACCCCGTCGCAACTCGCATCCGTCCCAGCCGGCGTGCCCGTCGCACAGCCCGTCTCCACTCCCGCTACGCAACTTGAGGCCACATTCCCCGCCGCACACGCGCCCGGCAGGAAGCAGCTACTGTCGGCCACATAATGGTCATCGGCTGTACCTGAGCAGTCTTCATCTATGCCGTTGCAGTTCTGGTCGGTGCCTGTCGGGCTGCCGGAGGTGCAGGTCTGCGGCACACCGCCAACGCAATTCTGCACTGTAACCTGACATACGCCAACACCACAGGTTGTGCTGCCGAGATTCTCATCAACACCGCCAACGCAGTTATCATCAATGCCATTACATGTTTCAGTCGCACCTGGATTCACAGCGGCAACTGCATCATTGCAGTCAGAGGTAGCACTTTGCGAAGCCTGATACACAGTAGGCAGGCTTGCCCCTGAACATACCGTCTGAACACCGCCGACGGTGTATGTATCGCTATCAGCATCAGCGTAGCCGGTCAAATTCTGGTATCTCGAGTTGTCACCATCATTGCAGTCAGTATTGTTTGCCGAGTATCCGGACGGCAGAGATACACCTGAACAAACCGTCTGCACCGTGCCCGTACCATAACCGTCGAGATCGGCATCTACATACCCGCTCAAATTCTGATAGATGCTGCCGTTGTTATCGTTACAATCCGTGCTGTTTGCCACATACCCAAGCGGCTGTGAACAGGCTGTTGTGGAATAATTCACATCACCTCTGCCGTCACCGTCGCCATCAAGGTAATATGTCGTCAACGTGAGACCATCATCAACCACAAGGTCGCAGTCGTCATCGGTACCATTACACAACTCGGTTGCCCCGGGTCGTATAGCGGCATTATTGTCATTACAGTCAGTGCCAGCAGACGCAGCCCGATACCCTGTCGGCAGAGTGCCATTCGTGCAAAAAGTCTGAACAGGGCCGATCGTATATGTATCGCCGTCTATGTCCTGGTAGCCGGTCTGGCTCTGCCAGACGGTATTGTCAGCGTCGTTACAGTCATTGCCATTTGCTGCGGCCCTCCAGCCAGAAGGCCGGGTGGCACCGGAACACACGTTCTGCGCGGCACCGGTCGTGTATGTATCAAGATCGGCATCACGAAAACTTGACAGGAGCTGATATTTGGTAATGTCAGCATCATTGCAGTCTGTGGAGTTGCTTACATAGCCCGGAGGCGCAGCGCAACCAGTGTCGGTATTAGCGGCATCACCATAGCCATCACCATCAGCGTCGCGGTAGTACGTATTCTGTGTTCTGTTTTCATCAATCAGACCATCGCAGTCATTATCCAAGCCATCACATCTGCCGGTAGCAACGGTAGTTTCATCAGGCCTCCCCGGATTCACAAGATTTCTGGTATCATCGCAGTCAGTTGAGTTGGATACATACCCTGCCGGAGCTCCGGCTACACAGGTGCGCACAGTCACAGCGGCATTGCCGTAGGTGTCACCATCGGCATCGCGGTAATACACAAAACCCGTACCTTCGTCGATTGCGCCGTCGCAATCGTCATCGATTGTATTGCACACTTCCGCGCGGGTTGGGTACACCGCATTATTGCTGTCATTGCAGTCTGTGGAATTGGAAACAAAACCTGCCGGCGGTGAGGCTAAACAAGTGTAAAGGGGAATGGCAGCATTTCCGTAGGTGTCGCCATCGGCATCCTGGTAATAGGTGTATGTTGCAAGCCCTTCGTCAACAGGACCGTCGCAGTCGTCGTCAACACCGTTGCAAATTTCCGTGGCGCCAGGTTTGATTGCATTATTTGTATCATCACAATCAGAGCTGTTTGCCACATACCCGGCGGGAGCGGCACATGCCTGAATCGTATTGCCCGGGTCGCCGTAGGCGTCACCGTCAACATCGCGGTAATAGGTGTTCTGGGTCAGACCTTCATCAAAAAGGCCGTCACAGTCATTATCTATACCGTCGCATGCTTCCGTTCCGGGAGGCGAACCTGTCTGCACACAGGAGACACAGATCAAGGTGGCAGGGTCGCAATAGGGTGTTGCACCGCCGCAGTTGGCATCAACAAGGCACACCACGCAGACCTTGGGCGATACGGTAGTGTCGCAATAGGGCTCCGGCGATACGCAGCCGGAATCATCTATGCACTCGTCGACAACGGTTTCGGTGGGCGGAACACCGGGATCGCCGCCATTGCCGTCTGTTGGCGTGTCTTCCTGCGGGGCTCCCTGTGCTCCGTTGGAAACAATAATGGCCTGATTATTGATCTGGCCGGTTACGCCGGCGTTTATCTGAACATGAAAACGCACGACGGATGTATCTCCTATATTCATGAGACCGCCCTGCGCGGCAGTTGCGCCGGTGCCAAGATTAACATAGACCGTGCGTGTTGCTGAAGTATAATAGCCCTGGTCGTCTCCAGTTGCGTCCGTCTTAGCGCCTGCATTGGCGCCGCTCACAATCTGCAGAGAATTGGGAACATAGGTCACCTGGGTAGGCAGGGGATCACGCAAAACCGTATTGATCGAAGCATCATTACCGCTATTTGTTGAAGTAATCGTATACTCAAGGATATCGCCAGCAACAAGGGAGCCCCCGTTGATATCAACCGCGGTCTTAATCGAACTGCTGTAATCCGGACGATAGGTGGATATTGATGTGGCGAAAAAACCCAGCCAAAACCAGTCCTGCGAGCTTTGGGCTGAGATGGTCGCCGAGGTCTGTCCCACCGCCAGATAAGATTTAATATCGACAATGTCGAAATCCATATTGCCCTCACTGCCGGCGGTTCCGGCAAGCTGAGGCAAATCACCCACCACAGTCAGGGGAGACCCCATGGCAGAGCGCGTAGCGTTAAAAAAATTATTGCTTGGATTTGACGCATTGCTGAGCAGGTTGCCATTGAAACGGAAGCTGTCACCGGTGATCGACGTATCACCCTCCAGCGCAACAACCGCAAGCTTTGCGTCGAAGCCGGCATTGGGCACTTCAAAACCGGTGATGGTTGCACTCACCGCTACGTTATTACCCTGGACAAGATCAAGGCCATCAAAAACAGCCAGATTGCGCAGCGGATCAGTTGCCAGCTCATATAGAACAATCAGCCACCAGCCAGCAGATGTTACTTCATTGGTTAAATTCACAAAATTCCTTGTCGTAATATCGCTGACACGGTATGCGCCTGTTTTGTGATCAGAAATAAAAGTTGTAACGTCTGCAACAGACTCATAAAAATAATAGGTATTGTTTTGTGTGAAACTGGCGGTTGCGGTGGCGGCATTCGCATAAAGCGTGCCGTTGTCCGCGACAAACGTGATTGTTGCGGTGGTGTCAATCTCTCCGGAGGTATCGGTATTGCCGGCCCAATACAGATAGGCTTTATGAACAATAGCACCGCTGGGCAGGTTGAGCTTTGCGGTCGTGCGGGCGTCGGCAAGAGCTATAGCATTACTTGCTGCAGCGCCGGTATTGGTGGAGCGCCAAAAGATATCAGCGCCGGAGTCGGTATAATTATTGCCGTAGGCGCCAATAGTGCCGACAACCGGGGCAACTCTGTTCGCATCCTCGCAGTTGTACCCGATGGGAGCGCCGATCATCTCGAAGTTGCCATGAATGTCGGTCTGGTAACGCAGGGCCGGAGCAGCGGCTGCCGACAGGGGCCAAAGGGTGCAGACAAACAGCACTGTTGCGATATAACGTTTCATCAAAGGATACCTCCCGGTAATTTTAGACTTTTCCAAACTCTCCAGGTTGACTGCAATTGCAGCGCTCTCTACGTATGTGGGAACAGTTAGTGGCTGCAATTCCACAAAGCAATCAGAGAACACATTGCATAAGCTTTTAGTTAGACGTTCAACCAGCATATAGGCTCCAATGATATATAAATTTTTCGGCAAAAATCTTCATATAAACAATGCAGATTACTGACATCTTTTCGGCAAAAAAATTTTTTGCATAACTTTATATTACACGAAACATGCCATGTTCAAAAAAAGGCTAAATTTTAGACCTAATAATTATAAAAATAACGGTATTAATGCTATTTTTTAATGCCTTTTTTAGTTTCATTATGGGCTAATTTAAAACTATTTTTATAAAAAAGCCTGCAAATTTTTTACGTGAAAGCGTTTTTTCATATACTTTTCATGTTGTCTAAATGCTTAAAAAGTGTACCATCATACGCTTTTGTAGCGTGCATTTGTGAACCCACCTGCTTGCTTTCAACACAAAATCAGACTATATCTAGCCTGGCAAACCTGCTTGCGTTTTGGCAGAAAGTTCATATATGATGAGGTAGTATAAAGCTAAATAAACTGTTGTTGTTCGACGACGAACAGTAGACTCTGCCATTGTTCGCAATGATTACCATACGCCACGGCGTACTCCACGCAATAACCTGCGCTGGAACTTTCACGAGACAGTCCTTTTTAAACAACAAAAAACTTCTGTTTGCCGGGACCCTAATAATCCTAATGGTGTGGTGAAATTTGAAAAGAAATCTATTTCAACTCTATATTTTCTGCATTGCCGGATTCATGCCTCTGGTATTGACGCCTTGGAGGGAAGACTCATTCTATGATGGTAAAATAACTTTTGCTGCTGCAATTACAGGGCTTTATGTACTCATAAAAATTTTTTTAAAGCCAAAAATTTCCTGGCGGCGCTTGGAAAGTATTGAATGGTTGTTGGTGACTTATGGGCTGCTCGTACTGCTATCGACTGCATTTTCAATGGACAGGGGTTCGAGCATATGGGGCCAACCGTATATGAGAGAAGGAATGGTTTCACTCGTACTCTATGTTGTAATCTTTTATCTCTTCTATAAGGAATCCAGGGTTTCGAAAGTATGTCTAGAGGCGATTTTGGTTTGCGCAACCGTTGTCAGCCTTTATGGAATTTTACAATACTACAAAATTGTGGAGGGAGCCCTTGTGTTAGTAAGGGGTGGATGGGAACAAAGGATGAGCACCATTGGAAGCCGAAATTTTGCAGGCACCTATAGCATGCTGTTTTTACCCATCGCGTGCGGCCTCTATCTCTATGAACAACGCATGCGGGGGCTATTGTATGCAGGAATTCTGTTCGCCCTTTTAATGGCAAGCCAAACCAGGAGCGCATGGATTGCTCTGATGGTATGCCTGCCGCTGTTTTTTGCATTTAGCCTTCGCGATAAAGAAAAGCTGAAACGATGGGGGATACTTATACTGCTGTTCGTAGCGATATTTGGGGTGATGAACCATACAAAAAAAGATGCGCTCGCGAATCGGGCCAAAACAGTGGTAAGCGATGCCCAAAACATTAAACAGGATTCAGCCGGATCTCATAGAATATTTTACTGGAAGCGCACACTGCCATTACTGTTTGAACGGCCATGGCTCGGCAGCGGGCCTGACACCTATGGGCAGGTAATGCGAAATGAGTACGGTGAGATCTCTATGCATTTTCCAAAGGCTCATAATGAATATCTACAAATGCTGATAACAGTAGGATGGCCAGCAACAATCATGTATCTGATGATAGTCGGATGGGTTTTGCTGCGGGTCGTCAAAGGAATACAAAAAGAGCCCTTACAGCAGGTGTTGTTCTGCTGCATTGCGGGGTACCTGGTTCAGGCTTTTTTTAATATCAGCGTGATCTCAACGGCACCGATCTTTTGGGCAATGCTGGGGATCGGGGCAAGACTGCAGGTGGGGAAGGAATCAAATGTAAAAATGTTTTAAATTACTGCTTATTGCCCGCAGCCAGAGGTCATTTTTTATAAATAAAAATTGCTGCAGGCAATAAAAAAGGGTTGCAGTAGACGCTAAAAATCCACTGTAACCCTTTGTATTTCCCTGGTGGGCGATACTGGATTTGAACCAGTGACTTCCACCGTGTGAAGGTGGCACTCTCCCGCTGAGTTAATCGCCCGAAATTACAAAAAATATATCAATTACCCCTGTCAAACGCAAGGGGAAAGTGCTTGGCCAGGTTACAAAAACCACACCCTCTCAAAGCGCAGGCAAAAAATGCAGGGCGTCCTCAGGAATAGGGTCAACCGATGCCGGCAGACAGACAACATTCTGCACTAGCGTTTCGGCCTCGGCAAGTATCGACTTATCAAGCAGCACCATCTGAGCGCCCTGCTTAGAGGCATTGCCAACAAAGCTGACCCTTGATTCAAGGACAGGAGGCAGCAAACCCAGATTGAAAAGAGCCGACGGATCAGACAGTGCCCCGAATGCCCCGCTTACGAGCACGCGATCCACATCCTTGCAGCCAATACCAGCATGGTCAAGAAGCCGCTGGAGAAGGTCTATTACACGGGCTTTCGCAGCTCGCAGCAGATAAAGGTCATCCTGCGTGACGAAAATATCGGTAGAAAAGATGCCATCGTCAGTGTACAAACGAAAAGCAGTGCGTCCATCAGCATCAATAAACCCGAAAGTCGAATCCTGCAGATTCTGCTGCCTTTGAAAAACACCATGGTCATCAATAAGCCCTGCCTGCTTGAGGGCTGCAGCAAGTTCCAGAAGGCCGCTGCCGCAAATTCCGCGCGGCAAACTCTCGCCGATAACGGAAATGCTGAATGCATTTCCATCACGCGCCACATGCTCAATGGCTCCTGTTTCCGGCCGCATGCCGAAGGTGATACCAACGCAGTCAAATGCAACGCATTCCGCGGCTCCTGCTGCCGTAACAACGCCCCGGTGATACAGCACCGCCCTGGCATTCGTGCCCAGATCAAGCAGCAGGGTGGTGTCGCTGCTTTTATGCAGCCTGGTTGCAAGAATTGCCGCCGTCATGTCTGCGCCGGCATAGGAGGAAATAACCGGAAGAGCATACACGCGAGCCCGGTGAGATGACTTGATATCGAACTGCCCGGCATGGTAGCTGCCGTCTTTAGGCCCAAGGCTCTGCTCAAGCGGATTCCACACCCCCTTAAGCATAAGATGCAGCATGCCGGTTTCACCTGAAACGACGATCTCGCACACCTGCTCAGGCTCAACCCCTGCTGCCCGGCACATCTCTTCAATAAGAATATCTATCCGCAGAAGCAGCTCCTCATTGAGCACCTCAAGATTTATCTCGCTCTCCTCAACCATGGCCACGCGCTGCACGAAATCTGCCCCGAGCTCAATTTGCGGGTTCGTGTCGGTAACGACAGCAATTTTTCTACCGCGGAACAGGTCGACAAGCGACAGCATGAGCGTATTAACACCAAGATCAACTGCAACGGCAAATGATCCTTGCGCCGCTCCCGATTGAACGATCGGCGTAATCGGTTCATCCATAAGGGCGATGGTGAAAGGCATTTTGTAGAGAATTTCGACAGTGGTATCCTGAATGACGCGGGCCTGGCAGGCAAGCCTGATACCTTTGGAAAATTCTTCATCGGTCAGGCAGCCCCGCTCCGTAGGTGTTACCGGTCCCATCTGCTGAAAAGCCCGCACCTTACACTTGCGGCAAATGCCCTCGGCTCCGCAGGCAAAGTGCAGATCGATGCCGTGAGGATTACACTCAAGGATAGTTTCAAATATTGATTTTCGATCTTCGACCTTGATAACCTTGTTCTCAGGAAGACAGGTTACTGTATGGAATTTGGTATTCTGAGCCATATCGTTTTTTCCAGGTTGTACAGGTGAATTTTTACAGCAATGAAACTAAAAGTCAGAAGCCTAAATTCAGTAGCACGCAGAAAAAAAATAAAAACGCGTCTGAATGCATCTGCGATTCTCTATGTCTTATTCTTCTGGATTCCGACTAGTAATTTCCTGGTAACAAATAAAAAAGGGAGTGCCGTGCGGCACCCCCAAAACATACGCTCTGCCTATGCGGAATTACTGATACAGCCCCCTGCCCGATTTTTTCTTTGCATGCTCGAGCCGGTTCAGGGCATTGATATAGGCAAGAGCGCTTGCGATGATGATATCCATATGCGCCCCCTGCCCCACAACCACGATGTCGTTCTCCTGAACCCGAACCGTCACCTCACCCTGAGCGTCTGTGCCGCCGGTGATGGAGTTGACGGCGTATTTCAGCAAACTGCTTTTGGTTTTAGTTATTTTTGCAATTGTCTTGAAAGCCGCATCAACCGGGCCGTCGCCGAATGCGGCATCCTTCACCGGCTTGCCTTCAACCTCCATCTCGACTGTTGCCGTAGGTATGGCCACCGTGCCGCTCACCACATTCATATCGATAAGCTTGAAGATATCCGGGGCTCGCAGCACCTCCTGGGCTATAATAGCTTCGATATCTTCATCGAAAACCTCTTTCTTCTTGTCAGCAAGGTCCTTGAAACGCTGAAAGGCCTTTTTAACCTCTTCGTCTGAAAGCGTGAACCCCAGCTCCTCCACCCGCTTGCGGAAAGCATGGCTGCCGGAGTGCTTGCCCATCACCATGCTGCTCGTGCTGAGGCCGATGGATTGAGGCGTCATAATTTCATAGGTCATCTTGTTTTTCAGCAGCCCGTCCTGATGGATGCCCGATTCGTGGGCAAAGGCATTGGCGCCAACAATGGCCTTGTTGGGCTGTACCATGACGCCGGTAATGGAGGTTATAAGCCTGCTTGAGGGGTAAATCTTTTCGGTTGCGATGCGCGTATCAGCTCCGAACAGGTCGCGGCGGACGCGCAGTATCATCACGATTTCCTCAAGCGAGGCATTGCCGGCGCGCTCGCCGATGCCGTTGATGGTGCACTCGACCTGGCGCGCGCCATTGGCCACGGCCGCCACCGAGTTTGCCACGGCAAGGCCGAGATCGTTATGGCAGTGCACGCTGATGGATGCCTGTGAAATATTGGGCACATTCTTTCGTATACAGGCGATGAGGCCGCCGAACTCTTCCGGAATGGCATACCCGACCGTATCGGGCACATTGATAGTAATGGCGCCTGCATCAATAACCTCGGCGTACATTCTGCAAAGATAGTCGCGGTCGCTGCGCGTCGCATCCATGGCTGAAAACTCCACATTGGGCGTATGCTTTTTGGCGCGCTTCACGGCTTTCACCGCGATCTTGAGCACCTCGTCATGGGTCTTGCGAAGCTGGTGCTTCAGATGAATGTCCGAGGTGGATATGAAGGTGTGTATGCGAGGCAGGGCAGCGCATTTTACAGCCTCCCATGCCCGGTCTATATCACCGTCATTGGCTCGTGCAAGGCCTGCAACCTCGCTCTTTTTAATGACTGAGGCAATCTTCTTCACCGCTTCAAAATCACCCTGAGACGCAATCGGGAAACCAGCCTCGATAATATCAACCCCCAGGGACTCAAGCTGACGGGCCACACGCAGCTTTTCCGGCAAATTCATCGTATTGCCGGGCGACTGCTCGCCGTCGCGAAGTGTCGTATCGAATATTTTTACCAATTCAACGGATTGTTTTTTGGGAGACATCTTTTTCCTCTGCTGGCGCTACAACGGTTTCCTGATCACGGGTGCGTGCTTTTTTAATCATATAGAGCCCGTAGCCTAGAGGACCAGACAGGACATAGGTCAGGCCCATGGCAAAAAGCATTATCTGCGGCTCGGAAGCCACTATATAAATCAGCAGAATCGCAAGGACAACTGCATTAAAGGGCTTTCGGCTCCTGAAGTCAAACCGCTTAAAGCTCTGGAACCGTATGGTGCTTACCATAAAAAAGGCAAGCACATAGATCATGCCGATAAACAGAATACTCAACAGCGCTTTATCGGCAATATCCAGATGAAAACAAAAAATAAGTGTTGTGGCAACCATTCCGGCAGCTGCCGGAATCGGCAGCCCGGTAAAATAATTGCCTTTGCCTCCGATATTGTTGGACTCTACATTAAAGCGCGCAAGGCGAATGGCGCCGCAGGCAACATAGAGAAAAGCGGCGACCCAGCCCCAGCGGCCATACCCGGAAAGGACCCATCCGTAGGCCAGCACTGCGGGCGCAACGCCGAAAGCCACAAGATCTGCAAGCGAGTCGTACTCGACGCCGAACCTGCTGGTGGTATTGGTCATACGCGCGATGCGCCCGTCAAGGCCGTCAAAAAGGCCTGAAACAATGATAGCCCAGGCCGCCTGCAGGTAATCGCCCCGCATGGTTGAGACAATGGCATAAAAGCCGCAGAAAAGACTCAGGGACGTTAAAAAATTAGGCAGAATATAGACGCCCTTCTTCAGCCTGTCCATCTGCGGGCCCCGGCGCGGAGGCCGGTTGCGCCGCCTCATGAAGCGCTGTTTCATTGTCTGCTTAGCTGTTGTGTCGGTTTCCAAAAAGCTCCTCTCATGCATGGCAGGACGGGAAATGAAAAACAAGCCCTTCCATCCCTCCGCCGCATGCAATCGTCATAAAAAACTATCCTTTTATTTTATTCTCGCGCAGCATTGCAGCCTTGCCCGAGCGCACAAGCTCCTTGATGCCCAAAGGCCTGAACAGATCGATGATTGCCTGAATCTTGTTCTCATCGCCAGTCACTTCAACGGTATAATGCGTGCGGCTCACGTCGACGACCTTGCAGCGAAAAATATCGATAATGCTGAGAACCTCGGAGCGCTTATGCTCATCCACATTGACCTTGATAAGGGCAAGCTCCCGCTCGATAAAATCAGCGCCCGTGCTTTCATAGTCGACGACTTTGATAATGTCGATGAGCTTGTTGAGCTGCTTGGTAATCTGTTCAAGAATGCGATCGTCACCACGGGTCACAATGGTCATCTGAGACATGGTGGGGTCGAGGGTTTCATTAACCGAAAGGGATTCGATATTAAACCCCCTGCCGCTGAAAAGGCCGGCAATACGGGAAAGCACACCGGGTCTGTTATCAACAAGTACTGAAATGGTATGATGCATAGCCTTGTCCTCGCACTGTCTACAGCAGTATCATATTGCTAATGGGCGCGCCCGCCGGCACCATGGGATAGACACATTCCTCGGGGTCGACAACAAAATCCATAATCACCGGCCTGTCCTTGACCGACAAAGCCTTTTTGATGACCGATTCGACCTCGCCAGGTTTCTCGGCGCGGAGCCCCACGGCCCCATATGCCTCGGCAAGCTTGACAAAATCGGGATGCCGTTCAAATGTTGAATGCGCATAGCGCTTCTTGTAAAACAGCTGCTGCCACTGCCGCACCATGCCGAGGCACATATTGTTCAATATGGCGATCTTTACGGGAAGCCCGTACTGCATGGCCGTGGCCAGCTCTTGAATGTTCATCTGTATGCTGCCGTCGCCGGCAATATCGATAACCGTGGCCTTCGGGTTTGCAACCTGCGCGCCGATGGCGGCAGGGAAGCCGTAACCCATGGTGCCCAAACCGCCTGAGGTGAGAAATTTTCTGGGCTCATCGAACAGGTAGTACTGCGCCGCCCACATCTGGTTCTGGCCCACCTCCGTGGTAATGATAGCTTTGCCGTTGGTAAGCTCATAAATTTTTTCCACCACATACTGCGGCTTGATAACGGCATCCATCTGGTATTCCATGGAATGCTTGTTCTTCCAGTCAGCGATTGTTTGTAACCATGCTTTCCGGTCGGTCCTTTTCACCTTTTTTTCGCCTGCAACCTCAATCATGTCCTTCAGAATTTCACGGCAGTCGCCGACAATGGGAATAGAGACCTTAATGTTTTTACTGATCGAGGTCGGGTCGATGTCAATGTGAATGACCGTTGCTCCTGCGGCAAAACTATTAAGGTCGCCGGTTACGCGGTCATCAAAACGTGCGCCGACAGCAATCAGCAGATCGCAGTTGCTCACCGCCATATTTGCCCGGTAGGTGCCGTGCATGCCGAGCATGCCGAGCGATAGCGTATCGGTGCCGGGATAGCAGCCCATGCCCATAAGCGTCGTGGTAACAGGAATCTGAAAATGCCTGGCACAGGTGGCCAGTTCATGGGAGGCGTTAGACAGAACAACGCCGCCGCCGGCGTAAATAACCGGTTTTTTCGACTTTAAGATTTCCTCTACTGCCCGTATGATCTGACGGCGGTTGCCTTTATAGGTGGGCTTGTAACTGCGCATATCGATTTTTTCAGGATACTCAAAGTCAATCTCGGCGCCGATGATGTCTTTGGGCAGATCGACAAGCACCGGGCCGGGCCGGCCTGAGCGGGCAATATAAAATGCCTCTTTAATGATGCGCGGCAGTTCCGCAACTGATTTAACCAGAAAGTTATGCTTGGTGCAGGGCCGGCTGATGCCGACAATGTCGGCCTCCTGAAAAGCATCATTGCCGATAAGCATGGTGGGGACCTGTCCGGTGAATACCACGATGGGAATGGAGTCCATATAGGCCGTGGCAAGGCCGGTAACTGTGTTGGTAGCGCCGGGTCCTGAAGTCACCAGGCACACTCCCACATCGCCGGTCACACGGGCATAGCCGTCTGCGGCATGCACCGCCGCCTGCTCATGGCGCACAAGAATATGCTGGAGCTGTGACTCATACAGCGCATTGTAGACATCAAGTACCGATCCCCTGGGATACCCAAAAATAACCTTGACCTTTTCCCTGTGCAGGCACTCAAGCAGTATCTGGGCGCCTTTAAGCTTTGTAGGATTTTTTGTCATAGCATACGCCTGAAAACTTGTTTTATGAACACAGGACTATTTCCCATAAAATCTTATTATATTTTATCATACAATCACCCCTCAGAGCAACAGCATGATTGCTATTTCTGCGTTTCGCAAATACAAGCATCCGGCGGCCGAACATACAGGGCTGACACCAGCTCGGGCCGGCCGGCGCGTCCTGCATACTGTGCCTGAGCAAGAATTGCAAGCGTTGACGCCCGGGGAATGCCCAGATGTTCAGGAGCCAGAGTGCAGCCCTTTGCCGCGGCACAGGCTGCAATTTGCCCGTAATAGACTGCAGCGCCGATAAGCAGGGCAGGCTCAGGCAAACCCTGAACCCAGGCCACGGGATCACATACCGTCGCCTGCTGTACCTGCTCAAACATGCCGCCGGTGCGGCGATACAGGGATGCATAGACCTGCTGTTTGCGCGCATCAATCATGGGGCTTACCAGCCCGTCGCCGCCGGTCGCCTGACAGGCGACAACCTCAAGCGCAGGAACACCCGCAAGGGGCTTGTCAAGGGCGAACGCAAGGCCCTGGGCCGTGCTGATGCCGACCCGAAGGCCGGTAAAAGATCCAGGGCCGACCGACACGGCAACACAATCAATGGACTCGCGGGCAATACCAGTCCAGTCAAAAAGCTTGTCGATAATCTGTAAAAGCCGCTCAGAATGATTCTTCTGACCAGAAAGCAGACATTCGGCAAGAATCCGTTCGTCATCGACCAATGCCACGCTTGCCGAAGGCGTTGCAGTATCTATGGAGAGAATCCTCATTTTATAAACATTCGGGTAATATCATTATAAAACACAAAAGCCATGAGCGACAGAAGCAGCACAAGCCCTATCTGCTGCGCAATCTCCATCATTTTCACATTTACGGGACTGCCCTTCACGGCCTCGATGAGCAAAAAGAAAAGATGCCCCCCATCAAGTATGGGAACGGGCAGCAGGTTAAGAACACCCAGATTGACGCTTATCATTGCCATCAGCAGAAAAAAACTCAAAAAACCCGCCTGCGCAAAATCTCCAGCAAGCTTGCCGATCAGCAGCGGGCCGCCTATATCCTTGCGCCGCTCTATGGGACTTTTGATAAGAACACCCATGCCGAGCAGCGTGAGCTTTGACCACTTGCCCGTATCTTCCAGCCCCTTCCACAGAGCGACCAGAGGATTGTAGCGCTTAACGATTTGCCCTTCTTCGCCGCCGCCGGGCGAAATGCCTATTTTATATGCCTGCACGGGCTCTCCGAGAAGATTTTTGGAAGCGGTTGACTTCGGTATGACTGAAAAAACCATCTGCTGCCCCCCCCTGCGCACTGTCAGCGCAAGCGTGCGCCCCTGGCTCTTTTCGATCAGCTGAGAGAGTTCATCCCACAGCTCGACAGGTGTTCCATCAACCGATTCGACAAGATCTCCGACCTTCAGCCCTGCGCTCAGCGCAGGAGAATCCTCAAGCACCGCGCCGATATGCGGGGTCATCATGGGCATGCCCACCATGTAAATGCCGCTAAAAATCAAAAAGGCAAACAGCAGATTAAAGACCGAGCCTGCGGCAAGTATGGCAAAACGCTTGGGCACGCTCTGGCTGTTGAGCGAATAGGGTTTATCTGCTTCAGCAATTTCTTCATCAGGCGACTCGCCAAGAGGTTTGACATAGCCCCCGAGGGGCAGCATCGAAATCAGGTACTCCGTCTCCCCGATTTTCCTGCCGATGAGCTTCGGCCCGAACCCCAGAGAAAACTTCAGTACGCGCACGCCAGCACATTTGGCAACAATAAAGTGCCCCAGTTCGTGTACAAAAATAAGCACCCCCAGCAGTATGGTCGCAGGAATGACATAATTCACAAAAACACTCAAAATGTTTTCCACTGCCGCTTTGTTCCTTTCTGTGTTTAGTTCTTTCTGCCGGAGAGCTGCTGAGCAGCTCGTGCGGCTTCGTGGCGGGCCCAGCGGTCGGCATCAAGCACCGCTTCCATGCTGTCGGAAGACCCGCCGGTATAGGCATCCATAACCATTTCAATCAGCTGCGCGATTGCCGTAAAAGATATCGCACGCTCATGAAATTTTTCAACCCCCACCTCATTGGCCGCGTTCATGACTGCGGGCATGAGTCCGCCGGACTGCAAAGCCCGATACGCAAGCCTGATTGTGGGAAAGCATTCCATGTCCGGCTCAAAAAAACTCAAAGAACCGATACGGGCAAAATCAAGGGGCGTCACGATATCCTGCAAACGCTCAGGGCATGACAGCGCATAGGCTATCGGCGCCCTCATGTCCGGCTGCGACAGCTGCGCAAGAACAGTTCCGTCCACAAATTCGATCATCGAATGAATGATGCTCTGCGGATGCACGACCACGCCGATCTGCTCGGCGGGCATTCCAAACAGCCAGTGCGCCTCAATGATCTCCAAACCCTTGTTCATAAGAGTAGCCGAGTCGGTCGTGACCTTACGCCCCATTTTCCAGCGCGGGTGGTTGAGCGCCTGCTCAGGTGTGACCTGTTCAAGCTCTTGCCTGCCGCAGCCGAGAAACGGTCCGCCTGATGCCGTGAGCACTATCCGCCGGACATCCTGAAGGCGTCTGCCTTCCAGCAGCTGAAAAATAGCGCTGTGCTCGCTGTCGACAGGAATGATGCGGCAACCCCGCTCCTGCGCAGCACGCGTGATGAGGCTGCCGGCCATGACCATAGTTTCCTTATTGGCAAGGGCTACGTTTTTTCCCGAGCGCAGAGCGCTGTAAGTAGGCACGAGGCCCGCAGACCCCGCAATGGCGGCAACAACCATATCGGCTTCATCCATGGTGGCAACCACGGTTGCGCCTTCGATGCCGTCACATACTTCAGTGCCGCCGGAACCGACGAGCTGTCTGAGCCGTGCGGCAGCGGCAGGATCTGAAAGCGCCACCAGCCGCGGATGGAACTCCCGCACCTGTTCGGCAAGGAGCTCAACATTGCCGCCTGCGGCAAGGCCTGCAATCCGGTAGTGGTCCGGATACCTGCGCACCACATCAAGGGTGCTCGCGCCGATAGAGCCGGTAGAGCCTAGAAGAGCAATCTGCATCATACGGGAAGTGCCCTGCTTACATAGTAATAAAGAAAGGGCGCAGCAAAAAGAAGGCTGTCAATGCGATCCAGAACGCCACCATGGCCGGGGAACAGCTTGCCGGAATCCTTTACACCACAGGCCCGCTTGATAAACGACTCGCTCAGATCACCGAACTGGTTCATAATATTCAGGCCTATGCCTATCGTGAAGCAGTGCCCCAGTGACAGGTTCTGAAGGAAAAAAAGCTTAAAAACCACCGCAGTCAGCACACCGCACACAAGCCCGCCGAGCGCTCCTTCAATGGTCTTTTTAGGGCTGATGCGCGTTGAAAGACGATGCTTGCCCATCCAGGATCCAAAGGCGAATGCGCCGGAGTCCCCTGCCCAGGCCACAAGCACAAGCAGAAAAATAAGCGTGACACCATCGGGGCGGCCCCGCAGCAGCACCAGATACGAGCCGAGAAAAGCAACGTACATGATGCCGCAGAACTGCGCCATAACTATCATGGAGGCATCACGAAGCGGCGCCGAGCGTCTGCCCATGTGATACCAGAACAACACAGCAAAACTCAGAGCGCATGCAGCGGGCAGTATGCTCCGGCAGGCAAGCACGGCAACATCCGCATCATGATAGGCGCCTGCAAGAACCGCCGCACCCAGGACAAGGCCGAGACCGACCGTTGCGCGCGACGCCGCAGGCAGGGCCATTTTAAAAAACTCCCACAGCCCTGCAAGCAGCACGGCAAGAATAAACAGAAAAAAAACAGCCGTGCCGCAAAAGGCAACTATATACACAACCACAGGTATGCCCACTGCCGCTGTCAGTATGCGCTTTGAAACCATATTCTTCCTTTAAAAAAAACAGAGATGCCGCGCAGGAAAGCAGCTGCTGAAACGCACCTCGCGGCAGGCATCTGGTGTCAGCCCTTGCGCATCTGCTCGTCGGTAAGGCCAAAGCGGCGCCTGCGGCTCTGAAAATCACGAAGTGCTTTATTGAGATCTTTTTTCGCGAAATCCGGCCACAGCACATCAGTAATATACAGCTCCGAATAGGCAATCTGCCACAGAAGAAAATTGCTCACCCGAAGCTCGCCGCTGGTGCGGATAAGCAGGTCGGGGTCAGGCTGCCCTGCAGTGTCAAGACAGCTTGAAAAAAGCTCCTCGGTTATGTCTGCGGCCTGCCTGCCGCGCTCTGCAACAAGCATGCGCACGGCGCGCAGTATATCATCGCGCCCGCTGTAGCTGAGTGCCACATTGAGCGTCATACCCGTATTATTCGCCGTTACATCCATGATCTCCCTGACTGCGGGCATGACGTCATCGGGCAGCTTGGAAAGATCGCCTATCATAGTAACGCGGATATTATTCTGGTGCAGCTCAAGCATTTCAGAGCGGATAAATTTTTTCAAAAGCCCCATAAGCGCCCTGATTTCCGCTTTCGGGCGGCGCCAGTTCTCGGTTGAGAATGCGTACAGGGTCAGAACCTCGATGCCCAGCTTCCTGCATTCGCGCACTACTTCACGCACCGCCTCAATGCCCTTGCGGTGCCCCATGATGCGAGGCAAATGGCGCTGCTGCGCCCAGCGGCCATTGCCGTCCATAATGATGGCTATATGCCGCGGAAGTTTCTCTGATTGCAAGTGCCCTTTGTCCATGTCGCCCCTGTGTGCAATACCAGTCAAGTACGGTATCATAAAAGCAAAGGCTGCTCAAGGGTTTTCCGAGCGCATGAATATCAAAGGAGCCTGAACAGATGCATGAATATGGTATGTGTATGACGAAAATGTGGGAAAAATGAGGCCTGCGCCGGAAACCGTCCGGCGCAGGCATGATGAACGGTAGTTATTCAACTATTGCTTCGGTGGGGCATACGGATGCGCACGTGCCGCAGCCCGTGCAGATGTTTTCATCAATCTCAAACTTGCCGTCGCCTTCCTTGATGGCCTCGACGGGGCATTCCTCGGCGCAGGTGCCGCAGGAAACACAGTCATCGGTAATCTTGTACGCCATGGCATCTCTCCTTGTTAAATTTCGAGTATCTCTTTTTCTTTCTGCGCAGAAAGGTCATCGCACTTTTTTATATATTCGTCGGTAACCTTCTGCACTTCATCCTGGGCTTTAAAAAAAGCGTCTTCCGTAATCTTTTTATCGTTCTTGAAAACTTTAAGCTCATCATTAATATCTCGGCGCTGATTGCGGATGGCGACCTTTGCCGCCTCTGCCATCTTTTTCACCTGCTTGGCCAACTCCTTGCGCCGGTCCTCGGTCAGTGGCGGAATATTAACACGAAGGATCTTGCCGTCGTTGTTGGGCGTGAACCCCAGATCCGCCTTCTGAATCGCTTTTTCGAGCTCCTTGAGAATCGATTGATCCCAGGGCTGAATCGTTATCTGCCGCGCCTCGGGAATGGCAAGCGTTGCCAGCTGATTGAGCGGCGTCGGCGTGCCGTAATAGTCGACCCGCACGCCGTCGAGCAGCGTTACGGATGCACGGCCCGTGCGAACCTTGCTGAAATCCTTCTGCAGCGCCTCGATGCTCTTGTCCATCTGCTGCCGGGCTTTGCTGATCGCTTCCTTATCCATATAAGTATTACCCCCGTATAAAAGTCCCTATTTTTTTTCCCTGTACCGCCTTGTATATGTTGCCCGTGACATTGAGGTCAAAAACAATAATGGGCATCTTGTGCTCCATGCAAAGCGTAATTGCCGTAAGGTCCATTATGCGAAGCTTGCGGCTGAGCACATCCTGATAGGTCAGCTCGACAAACCGCTTGGCATCCGCGTGCTTGACCGGGTCTTTATCGTACACCCCGTCGACCTTGGTTGCCTTGAGAATCACCTCGGCGTTCATTTCCTGCGCGCGCAGGGCTGCGGCCGTATCCGTCGTAAAAAAAGGATTGCCCGTGCCTGCTGCGAATATCACCACCCGCTTCTTCTCAAGATGATGTATTGCCCGGCGGCGGATATAGGGCTCGGCTATCTGGCGCATCTGAATGGCTGACATGACCCGCGTGGGCACGCCGTCTTTTTCAAGATACTCCTGCAGCGCAAGGCTGTTGATGATTGTTGCGAGCATGCCCATATAGTCGGCATTGGCCCGGTCCATCCCTTTTGAGCTTTCGGATATGCCCCTGAAGATGTTGCCGCCGCCTATGACGATTGCGATTTCCGTACCAAGGGAATGCACATGCCTGATATCATCGGAGATCTTCTGAAGCGCTGCAAGGTCGATGCCATAGGACTTGCCGCCCTTGAGCACTTCGCCGCTCAGCTTCAGCATCACGCGTTTGTAACCGCATCTTTTGCTTACTGCCATGACAGTCTACCCCTCCGGTGTTAGAGCCTCAGGCGCTTTCACCCAGCTTAAAACGGGCAAAGCGGCCCACACTGATGTTTTCGCCAAACTTTGCAATGCCGGATTTAATATAGTCCTGCATGGTCATCTTGTCGTCTTTGACATAGGGCTGATCAAGCAGGCATATCTCGGAATAGAATTTCTGCAGCTTGCCTTCGACAATCTTCTCGATCACATTGGCGGGCTTGCCTGAGCCTTCAGCCTGGGAACGATAAATCTGG
Organism: uncultured delta proteobacterium; assembly: GCA_963804955.1. Classification (GTDB taxonomy): domain Bacteria; phylum Desulfobacterota; class WTBG01; order CAIYCZ01; family CAIRTM01; genus CAIWCT01. The sequence goes on from CAWDSQ010000007.1 coordinate 27,968, forward strand.
CGCTCCTGCTCAAGCACATCGGCGGGAACCTCTTCCCTGCTGATGTAGCGGGGCGCCGCCGCCGCAATCTGCATGGCGATGTCCCTGCCGAATTCGATAAACTCGGCGCCGCGGGCAACAAAATCGGTCTCGCAAAAAACCTCCACGAGAATGCCCAGCTTATCGCCGGGGTGGATATAGGACACCACGCGGCCGTCCTTGAGCTGCCGGTCCATCTTCTTGGAAGCCGAGGCGATGCCCTTTTCACGCAGGTAAATGATAGCCTTTTCCATGTCGCCGTCGGTTGCCTGCAGCGCATTGCGGCAATCCATCATGGGTGCTGCTGTTTTATCACGCAATTCCTTTACTGATTTTGCATCAACTGCCATAACCGTTTCTCCTTACGGATAATTTATATTCGTGTGTTTAGTGGCTGAACGAAAATCTCAAGCCATTGATTTGTTGGGTTCGCCCGTATGCCGGCACTTCTTCATAAGCATTTTTTACGCAGGCTGGGTTGAGGTACGAGACCCAACGGTTTCTTCCGGGATTAACCCGACCTGCAAAAAATTCCGTTCAGGCACTGCTTAAAAATCCCGCCTTCAGGCTGCGTATCAATCACATGAGTCTTTGGCCGCTTATTCCGCATCCTTGTCAGGCACGTCGGCCTTACGTGAAGAGGCCTGCTGCATAATGATTGCATCGCGCCTGCTCTCGCCTTCAATGCACGCGTCGGCGATCTTGGAGCTGAAAAGCTTGACGGCCCGGATCGCATCATCATTTGCCGGGATGACATAATCAATTTCTTCAGGATCGGAATTCGTATCAAGCAAAGCCACCGTGGTAATGCCGAGCTTGCGGGCTTCGGAAACCGCTATTTTTTCTTTTTTGGGATCAACAATAAAAAGCACCTCGGGCACTTCCTGCATGCTGCGGATGCCGTTAAAAACATAGTTGAGCTTTTCGAGCTCCCGCTCCAGGCACAGAACCTCTTTTTTCTTAAAATTGGCAAAGGTGCCGTCTTCGCGCTGCTGCTCAAGCATCTTCATGCGCTCAAGGCTTTTGCGCACGGTCTGGAAATTGGTTAGCAGGCCGCCCAGCCACCGGTTGGTGACGGAAAACTGGCCGGAGCGTTCGGCCTCTTCCTTGATGGCCTCCTGCGCCTGACGCTTCGTGCCGACAAACATGACCTTACCGCCATGGGCGACAGTATCGACAACAAAATCATAGGCCTGCTTGAACAGAACAACTGTCTGCTGCAGATCGATAATGTGGATGCCGTTGCGAGCCCCGAAAATATAGGGCTTCATTTTGGGGTTCCATTTGCTGGTCTGGTGTCCGAAGTGAACACCTGCTTCGAGAAGCTGTTTCATGGTGGTATTCGACAAGGTGTGTCTCCTTTTCTGTGGCATGACCGTGTCCATTGACCGCTGGCGCGGCGCAACAGGAACCTTTCATAAGGCCCTTTAACGGTTACATACCTGGTTTCGGGTTATTGGTCTATGCTCCCTGTATGTTTTATAGTTTACAGGATGCAAACAAAAACGAATTTTTTTACCACACTGCCGGATTTTTCGCAAGGAATATTTAATACGCTATTAATTCCTCCAAAACGTTAAAAAATGAATAAAGCCATGGGGCACACATTACGCACCGAAGGGATACAACATATTAAAAGCAGTATAGCCGGACACGCATCGCTTAGTCCGGCCTACAAGCTACATGTGCTCTTTTAGCAACTACCTCACCCAATTTATTTACTTCAGGGCGTTCAATAAGTACTTTATTTGCTCTGTCGATATAATCTTCAATAGAATGCCTTGAGTTGGGATCGCCGAATTCATCTTTTGTATTATCGCCGTCATCAATAAATGCTAGTGCCACCAGTACCTTATAATCAACACGGGCAGACAATTCCGGCAATTTTACTAAATTTTTTTGTAAATCTTTCAGAACACCTATATAACTACTTCCGAGAGAACCTGTCTGAAGGGCATGCTCCCACCAGGATCGAGGGACCCGCATAGAAAGAAATGCAAGGATAATTTTGGCATTCTCTTCCAAATTATTCCCAAGATGCTGGCCCAGACTTTCATACCAAAGGCTCATATCAATCCCTCTCATTTTTCTTGTCACTGTCTTTGGCTGTTGCACGGGTTCTGATTTCTTGCAAGTGCAGTTATTTTTCAACTGGATTGTCCTGGGGAAGCGTCCCATTCCTGAGACGGTTTTCATATGACTCTGACTCCTTGCAGCGATTGATGATAGTTGTAGCTTCAATTGGTGCTCCCATCGTCCAGTACAGTAATCCATCTTCCGCGAAGTAGGTGAGCACGCGTTGGTAAAAGCGTTGCTCTGTACCGTGTTGACGGATGTGGCGAACCAAAGCTTCGAAGAGCGCTCTGTCAACCCGTTCTCGAACTATATATTCGTGGGGCCATTCCGGCATCGTCTTGGCGAAAGTCCATTTCGAGGAAGCGATAAAATCCCTCAAAGCTTCAGGCAATGGAGCGGAATCACTCATTGTTCAAATTTTCCGTTGGATTTGATTTAAGAACAGTCGGTTGGGCAAAGTGAAACGTGCCCAACAAACTATGATAATGCAATCGTAATTAATGCCGGGCACGCTACGCTTTGCCCAGCCTGCGAACTACGGACTTCCGTATAGCCGCTTGGGGTCATGCACTAAACCTTTGCTTGATGTAGTCTGGAGTCTGGCTAGGGCTCAACTCGGTTGTGGATGGCCCGGTGCGGATATAAAAATGTTCTGCGCCGCCATCCTTCACAAAAACAGGGGTGGAAGCTTTTTTGCATTTCACTACCATAACTCGGCAGTCGTCGTGGTCATCAAAATGGACATGCATACTGGTCATGGCATGTATGCCCATGCGAGCCTTAACGATATCCACTAGATGCCGGGCCATCTGGTCTTCGTTTTCAAATTCACACCAGAACCTATCGGGCTGACGTCATCGTGAAACACCTCCAGGGTACCGCTTAAAAACTTCGGGGGCATGCGATCTGCCAGCGGGGCTCGCTGACGTAGTGGCAATTGCAGGGTGGAATGCTCTTAGCTATTGCATTAAAATTGGACAGCACAATGGCTTTCTGGGGTAGGGGGCAGCGAATAACCTGTATAACTGCCCGTTTCCAGATGATATGGCAGATGTTCCCGGTTTAGCGGCAGATGCTGATACATCCTAAGCTCCGATGGTACGATCATTGACTCCGGCAAATTTGCGATTTTTTCGCGGATGAATGTGATTTGCTCAGGAACCCCTTGGGGAAGAGATATGCCGCTAACAGCGACTGGCATACGGGTCCAGCAGATCGGCCACCTTGGTTTTGGAGAATAGCGCCCGCGCATCCAGCAGTACCAGCGCCGCATGGTAGGCAAACAAGGACGGGCTGCGCGGTGATGAAGTGGCCAGATCATTGGGCAGTGACATCGCCCAGAAATCCTTGGTGAGCGTGACGTCGCAGATTTGGCTGAGTATCTGCACAAAGCCTTCGGCTGTGTCCACATTACGCAACCGGGCCAGATCAAATTCCATGGCCGATTCCGGCGAACCGGTAAAACGACCAGTGACCGCCGACATGAAAAACCAGCGAGCGATAACCCGCCGCAGTTCAAATTCGTTTACTTTATACTCGGTGCGCCCAATCAGGTAGAGAATATAGGAAAACAGCAGATTGTTCTGAGAGCTGATCATCTTCGCGCTGCGAAACCCGGCCTGACGAATGCAGTTCATGAAGTCGTGCCAGTATTGCAGGTTTAGTACCCGTTGCTGGGCATTCTTGAGCAGATCAAATTGCTGCTCCCGGCGTTCGTCACTAAATTTTCCGGTTTCTAAATCCTTGCCGCGCAAAATCGAGTAGACATATTTGAGCCGGGCACGTTTAAATGCCACGCTCACCCCCACACGCAACAACTGATCCGGTGACGGTTCAATAAAATAATTGAACGATGACGCCTTGCCTTTTGAGGGTTTGCGGGCTTCACGGCAGAAGCTCTCCAGGGCAGTACGCCCTTCATCCCAGAACACCGACATTATTGTCAAAATAAAGTCGGCCTGATTCAGCGGCGTGCCCTTACTATTGATGCGCACGAACACATCCGAAACCGCCTCTCGTCAATATCCGATGCCAATTCAAGCGCCGTAAATGGAAAACTCAGCAAACCCTGAAGCTAAGAATGCGGTCTTCAATAGCCAACTCCTCGGCTTCACTTATTTCACGAGCCGTCCGCAAATTCGCAAGATAGTCCCGAATAATCCGGGTTATCTTGACATCCGCACTCCACAAAGAGGAAATGTCCGGGATGAACGATTTGTCACGGCAAACGGCAGCATCGGCCACCTCAAACCTTTCTTCCAGTGGATTAAAGGCAATCTGGATTTGTTCGCTTTCAAAGTTTTCACGAAAAACTGGAATGTTTTTGATTACGGCATACAAAGAGGTCAGGCGTTGCTGACCATCCACAATCACCAGGCGGGGCGGCTTCTGTTTTTTGTCGGTGCCGATAGCCCGGGTGGTGTCGGTCAGAGCATTTTGCCAAAACAGTAGATAACCCACCGGGTATCCCTTGTACATGGAATCGAAAAGGTCGCGAACCTTGGCGTTCTTCCAGACAAAGGGCCGCTGAATGTCCGGCAGCCCAATTTCGCCCAGCCCGATATACTTGACCAGTGTTCCCATGTCATAGTCAACTTTGGTAAATACGGTTTCACTCATGCGATGATCTCCTCTTGGGCATTTACGGGGCATTTACGGGACGCTGTTGATTGAGTTGATTTAGTTATTTCGCAGCCAAGAAATGTCGGTTTTCGTGCCTCAACCCTACACATCTACGGTCTTCATTTATAAATTGAGTGCAAAGGCGATTGCCTTGCGCACCTGCGCCATCTTTTCGGTTGAAAGCATTGTGATGCGTTCGCCTATTTTCCCTTTTGCCACAGTCTGGATATGGTCGCAATTCACCGCGCAGTCTCTGTGCATGCCATCGTTTTCAGACAATACGACTTCGCTGGGAATATCGCGGATGGTTGAAGTGATCGGCGCGATGGTGACTTCACCAAGGTATTCAAGGATTGAATCGCGGGTAAGAATGAGCACGGGCCGTCTTTTGTCCGGGGGATGAAACTTATACCACCTGACTTCTCCCCGCTTCATTCATCACCCCATACCTGTTCGTCATCCCAGGCGCTGAATTCATTTTTTTTGGCGGGGTGTGCTGCGTAGCCCTTCTTGTGCCTGTCCTCAAGTTGGCGAACATTAAGGTTGCTCAGTTCATTCCGAAGAGCAGTGCGCGTAAACGCCGAGCGGGTTGTTTTGAGTGACTTGACCGCTTTGTCAACGGAAGCAATCAGCTTGTCGTCAAGCGTCATTTGTACGGTGCGCATATATGCCTCTCAATAATGTTTATATCTATAGCTATTATAATCCACAGGAGTATCATGGTCAACAGGATTAATGTTTGCCGTGTTAAGGCTGCGCTTTAATACGGATAAAAGATAAAAAAGCACAGCGACATGCCGGCCAGCACCCAGAGCCCGACAGGCACTTCACGGCCCCGGCCTGCAAGCACCTTCATAAGCGGATAGAGCACAAAGCCGGCTGTCATGCCGATGCCGATATTATAGGTGAAGCTCATCAGCACAATGACTGAAAAAATAGGCACAGCCTCGGTGAGGTCGTCCAGTTTGGCCTTGGTAATGGTGGTGAGTATAAGAAGGCCCACAATGATCAGTGCAGGCCCATAGGCGCAGGGCGGTATAATGCTGAAAAACGGGGCGAAAAACAAGGCCGTTAGAAACAGCAGGGCCGTAACAACCGAGCTGAGCCCTGAACGGGCTCCGGACTCAACACCGGCGGCCGATTCGATATAGGCCCCCGCTGTTGTTGTGCCCAGAAGCGAAGCCGCAACTGTTGCCAGGGCATCGCAGAGCATGGGTTTTTCAATATCGGGCAGCCTGCCGTTTTTATCAAGCATGCCTGCCTTGTAGGAAACGCCCAGCAGCGTCGCCATCGTATCGACAAATGCCATGACGAAAATCGTGAGGATGACTGAAAAAAACCCCCACTGCAAAGCTCCTGCAATATCAAGCTTAAACAGAATTGGAGCTATTGAGGGCGGCATGCTGACCCACTGCTTGGGCAGATCGATAATGCCGAGAGGAATGGCTAATAAAGTTGTCGCAAGGATGCCGATAAGCATGGCGCCCTTGACCTTTTTTATCATGAGCGCCGCTATGAAAATGAAACAGAAGACGGCAAGCAGCACGGATGGCTGCTTGAGATTGCCCACATGCACCGGAGCGCCCGGCACGCCCAGCGCCACAATACCTGCCTCGTTCAGGCCGATGAAAGTAAGAAAAAGGCCGATGCCGACGGCAAAGCTTATCTGCAGCCCCTGCGGGATCTGGTCCGTGAGCCAGCTGCGTATTTTAAAAACCGTCAGCAGGGTAAACAGAATGCCTGCAATAAATATGGCTCCCAGTGCGGTCTGCCAGCTGTAGCCCAGCACCTTCACCACCGTATAGGCTATAAAGGCATTCTCGCCCATATACGGCGCAATGGCAAAAGGCCGGTTGGCATAGACACCCATGAGCATGGTGCCGAAAAATGCGCTCAGAATGGTTGCCACCATGGACGCCCCGAACGGCATACCGGCAGCTTCGAGAATTTTCGGGTTAACGACTATGATATAGGCCATGGTTACAAAGGTCGTCAGCCCGCCGATAACTTCCTGCCTGACCGAGGTGCCGAGTTCGTGAAGGCGAAAATACCGTGCAATCATACAATCCCCTTTTTGCGGCTTTTTTATACAACCACATGCCACAGTCATACTATGATAATCAAGAGAAATAAAAAGTCTTATTGTATAAAATTTTTAAGACTTTTTACGCGCCGCAATGACCGTATTCTGCATCAAATAAAATTGAGCATCTGCACCATAAACGCCGCAGTCAAACAAGGGTAAATTACTTGACATATAGTACGAGTTACAGTATTGAGTATAGAATACTTAGCATAAGAAGCATTTTTATCCTCTGGCTTTTTCTATGCTTTTATTCCCCGTTAGGACACACTGAATAAATTAATTACGCTTGACATATAAGAGATAGTTCCAGCACAGCGAAAGGAGCAAGCATGGAGAAGAAAAAAATGATTCCGGCCAAACTGCCACCCGATATCTACCGGGCGCTTGAAGATGTGGTGGGCCGGGAATTTATCTCTCAGGACCGTGCGGTCCTGGAATGCTACAGCAAATTCTCAGTCGATGCCGGCGGAACGCTGAAAAAGCACATGAAAGACCCGAGCAATATACCTGCCTGCATCGTGTATCCGGAATCGACCGAAGAGGTGCAGGCTATCATGCGCATCTGCAACCGCTATAGAGTTAATGTTATTCCTTTCACCAACGGCATGATCACCTTCAACGGCCCGACAACGCCTGCCCCCACGGTCTGCGTGCATGTCAGCCGCATGAACAAGGTGCTTGAAGTAAATGAAGACACCATGACCGCACGGCTCCAGGCTTATGCCGACTATGCCCAACTGCAGGCCGATGCCATGAAAAAAGGGCTCTGGAACGGCGGCACTCCTCTGGCAACCACGCTGTGCAAGCTGTCCTCGCAGAGCGCATTCGCCGGCGTGTGGCAGACCGACCACAAATTCGGCACCCTGTCGCGCAATATTATCAGCATTAAAGTCGTTTTGCCGACCGGCGATGTTCTGGTGACCGGCTCAGACGCCGTCTCCGGCATGGATACATTCTGGGAATACGGCCCCGGCCCGGATCTGTTCTCCCTGGTACGCGGCAGCGGCGGCACGACGGGCATCGTAACCGAAGTCGTGTGCAAGCTGCACACCTGGGTCGGCGACCGGGAGCTCCCCGAGCCGCCGGCAGGCCGCCCGAGCATTCAGACCTTCACCGATGCAAAATACGATACAGCCCCTTATCCCAAACGCCATAAGCTTTTGTGGGTTGAATTTGATGATCTTGAAACGGAAATTGCAGCACTTCGCAAGATCGGCCAGGCAGGCATCTGCATCGGCCTTAATGCGACCGGCGTGTATAATGCCTATTACTGCTCCCAGACGCAGGATCTCACGCTCGAGCGCGTGGCAAACAAATTCTTCCCGGCCTATAACCTGTATGTAATCATTCAGGGCATTGTTTCCGAGGGCCAGATCGACTATGAAGAAAACATCGTGCGCGACATCATTGCCGAAACCGGAGGTAGATTTCTGACCGACGAGTACAAGGGCGACGTGCTGTATGCCCTTGCGCCCTGGAACCTCGACTGCATCCGCCATGTCACCGGCTACCGCATGAACCGCCACTCCTACTGCGGCTCGAATATTCTCGGCGGCCCGGTCGATACGGTTGCCCGCAAAACCCGGGAGGTCTGGTCAAAAGCGCTCAATACCTTCGGCGAAACCTATGTGACAGATCGCGGCGGCATGGATGATACGCCGTTTCTCTACTCCAGCAATCACAGCGGCCGGTTCTGGCTGACCGAGGCCGATGTCTACCCCGACATGAACAAGCCGGAACTGCTGCAGCAGGCCCAGGCAACGGTTGCCTGCGGTATGATCAACACCATAGCCGACAAGTACGGCCCCGGCGCAAACGGTCTTGGCGTCTCGATTGAGCCCATCACCTCGTTCATGCCGGAAGTCGGCCCCAATGCCCATCTGCTGTTCAGAAAAATACGCAATGTGTTCGATCCCAACGGCATCTGTGCGGCCGGACGGCAGATTTTCACCAAGGCTGAATATGATGCCTTCCCCGAGCAGGCTCTGGCGGGCTTTAACAAGCTGCGGCAGATGCATGGTCTGCAGTCCATTGAGAGAAAGTAACCATTCCAGGAGAAGGAACAGGCTATGGCAGTTGATAAATCAAAACTTGAAAAAATCGCGGGCAAAAAAAATGTCCTTGATGATGAAGCGACCCTGAAGCGGTTCTCCCAGGATCAAAGCTTTGTTTCTCCCCGTCGGCCCGATGTCGTCGTGTATGTCGAAAAGGTGGACCAGGTGCAGCAAATCGTACGGCTTGCCAATGAAACACTCACGCCCATCGTACCCTTCAGCTCCGGGCTCACCCTGCGCGGGGCGACCATACCCGATCAGGGCGGCATCATACTGAACATGTCCAGGATGAATAAGATCATTGAAATCGATGAAGAAAACCTGTTTGCCATGATCGAGCCCGGCGTCACCTATAAGCAGCTGCAGGACGAGCTTGCCCCCAAAGGTTTCAAGGTGATGGCGCCCTTCGGCGCGCCGGCAGACCGGTCGGTTCTCACCAGCTATCTTGAACGCGATCCGGTCATGGCGGCCCCTTGCTTTGAAGACGGCAATTTTCTTATTATGGATACTGAAATCGTGCTGCCGGACGGCGAACTGTTCCACACCGGCAACTGGGCATCGGGTGGTCGTCCCGGCGCGCCAGCAGGCCCGATCCGCAATAATGTTTTCCGCCTCTGGACCGCAGCGCAGGGCACCTTCGGCATTATGACCAAAATGGTCGTACAGATTTCCTATATCCCCGAGTCGCGCAAAATTTTCTTTATACCCTTTAAGGCGCTTGCCGATGCCATTGAGCCGATGAAACTCATCCAGCGCAGGGAAATCGGCGCGGAAAGCTTTATCATCAACAGCTTCAACCTCGCAGCGCTGCTCGCAGACAGCTGGAAGATCCCTGCCACATTCCCGGCAAAGCCTGCTGATACAAAGGAATTTGAGCAGATCAGAAAAGCGCTGCCTGACTGGACAATGGCTGTGGTGATCAATGGCCCCAAACGCCGCACCGATGAAAAAATCGCCTATGAGGCGGAGGCGCTGCGGGAAATCTGCGATACGCTGAACCTGGAACTGCTTGAAAGCCTGCCCAATGTAACCGGCGCGGAAAATATCATTGAAACAGAGCTGCTGCGGCCCTGGGGAGTACTGCGGAAATTCAACTACAAGGGCTCAGTGCATGACCTTACCTTTAAGGCGCCCATCACTAAGGTTGCCGAACTTGAAAAAATGCTGAACAAGCTTGCGGCAGTTGCCGGCTATCCGGCAGCCGATATCGGCAGCTACATCATGCCCCTTGAGCGCGGACGTGCCATACACTGCGAACTTGACCTGCACTGCCCGGCCGCAGATGGCCCTGAGCGCGAGATGGTAAAAAAACTCTGGCAGCAGGCTTCAGCCGAGCTTATAAATAACGGCGCCTACTTTGACCGGCCCTACGGCATATGGGCGCCGCTCATGTACAGCCGCGCGGCAGAGTATTCGCAGATGCTTAAAAAACTAAAGGCGGAGACCGATCCGAATAATATTCTCAATCCCGGCAAGCTCTGCTTTGCATAAAATGCGTGAAACTCATTTTTCAGGAGGTTTAAACAAATATGACCGATTATGATGTAATAGTTATTGGTTGCGGCCCTGCCGGCATGATGGCAGTCGGCGAGCTGACAAAGCGCGGCATAAAGGTGCTGGGCGTCGACAAAAAACCCAAACTTGATGTAAATATCCGCACCGCATCCGGGTACTGCTTTCTTGACCAGCCTTTCAACAAGGAGTTTATCAAGTGCATTCCCAAGGGCGATGTAACCGACCTGGAATATACCGACGGCGGCTTTACTGCAACCTATTCGGCGCCGATGCAGGGTATTTTTCACTCTCATATGTTTTCCGACACGGGCCGCCACTGGCAGGCTACAACGACCAAAAAGCCGTTTTACCACTTGTTTGAGCCGGCCAGATGCCATGCAGATCGCTATGCCTGGGCAAAATCAAAGGGCGCCGAGTTCATGGCCGGCACCTCGTTTATCAACTGCACACAAACCCCCGGATCGGTTGAAGTGCTGCTGCGCAAGGATGGAAAGAACAAAACCCTTACCTGCAAGAAGCTCATTGCCGCAGACGGCCTCGTCTCCCGCGTGGCCAAGGTGACGGGCGTTAACGAAAAACGGCTCAATTTCGGCATGAAAGGCCCGACAATCGAATATGAGATGGACGGCGTTGAAATGCCCTATGACCGCGGCGATTCCTTTTTCTTCGGCTCGAAAAACTTCGGCGGCATGGCAGGCGGCGTCATCATGGTCCCCAGCCCTCACGGCGAAAAGTGCTACCGCGCTGAGACCATGTCCATGCTTCCGGCATCAAGCGCGACCGATATCATTGAGTATTTCATTCACAAAAGCCCGTTTGCCAGCTGGTTTAAAAATGTCAAAATCCTGGAGATCAGCGGTGTTATCGTCGAATTCCTCGGCCCCCTGAACGTGCCCAAGCTCGGCAATATACTCTATGTCGGCGATTCCGCGGCCTATGGCGAGTGCCTGTATCAGTGCGCTGTCATGTGCGGCTATAAGAGCGCCCAGTGCGTTGAAATGGAGCTGAAGGGCCAGAGTGGCTATGACGAATACTGCGAATGGTGGGCCGACCATTTCGAGTGGGTGCGCAATCCCAAGCGCATGGCTGACTATACCAAGCGCGTGCTCTTCCCCCGCTTCTTCACGGTGCAGGAACTGGACTTCCTGTTTGACCTTTCCGAGAAGAACCGCATCGTCGTGGAAGAAGTCTCGGCAACCCCGTACACCTTCACACAGATGATCATGGAGCAGTTTATGGCCATGCCGGAAGTCCCCCAGAAGCTCAGGGAGCGCATGCAGTTCATTATCGATGCCGACATGTCCCAGGTTGCCGCAGTGGTCGGCCAGGTGCAGAAGTCCTAAGCGCTTACCTTCAAAAGTTAAAAGCCGCTGTGCAGACCACAGCGGCTTTTTTTATTGTTAAAATAAATCCTGCAGGTCGCAATAGAGATGCACCGTACGGAGAACAACACCGCGCAACAAGACCAATAAAGCAGAATCCAAACTGAACATCCTGCTGCGCGACCATGCTCAGTGCTGCGCTACATAAAACAGTTATTCCTTTTTCGGTTCGTTCTTTTCAATGAAGGCTTTGATGTCATCAAGGTACTTTACAATAGCCCTGGCCTTGGTAAGCCCGAACGAAAACCGTCCCCGTGGCCCGGGTATAGGCAGGGTAATAACCGGATTGCCCTTGTATTCTCCAACAGTCACTTCATCCTGTTTTGCGGTTTCGTTCTCTGGCATCAGTTTTTCCCCTTCATGTAAATGATAACTTATTGGCAGTCACAAATTTTATCAAGGGACTCATCCTCCTCAAGCACGCCGTATATGCGCCAGCCGTTGCTGCCTGCATTGCTATAGAGAATGAGATCGGAAGAGATAAAGGAAAGATATGCTGTGCTGCATTTAGGGCATATAAATGTCTTTGTCAGGTCTGTAAAATGATCCTTGCCATAGTGATTTACAATCGTCTCAAGAGTCTTGGTCAGAATTTCCTTGTAGAGCTTCATACTGGCGCCTTCCGCAAAATTTTGAATTTGATCCCCGTTTTAAGTGCATATAAAGGCATAACAGATACGTTTGTGAAGTCAATAAAAATTTACATTATGCTATGGAATAATCAGTTTTTCCAAAAGTTCCCAGGCCCAGGATGACCATGAAGCATACGGCAGTTAGCAGCGCAGCCGCGTCTGCCAAACAGTCAGGTAAATATTTCAGAGTGGGTTTCTACCTCCATACCCCTTTTTCTTGCACTGAGCTTCTTTGAATGGTATTTTTATAAAAAACACGCACACAGGTACTATGCTCATCACGAAACCCCGGTTCCCCAATAGCTATCTCAAAGCTTGCGCTTTCATTCTGGCATCGTCCTTTTTTTCTGCGCCTGTGCGGGGCGCATGCCGCCGCCGCAGGCAAAGCAAAAAACAACGCCAGGTATGCCGCGAAGCCAGAAGCCGTATCAAATATACGGGGTTTGGTACTACCCCATTCCATCAGCCCAGGGCTATACCGAAAATGGTATAGCAAGCTGGTATGGCGACATTTTTCATGGCAAGCCTACCTCAAGCGGCGAAGCCTACAATATGTACGACATGACAGCAGCCCACAAAACCCTTCCGCTTGGAACGCATGTTAAGGTCACCAATAAAAACAATGGCGGAGCAGTCATCCTGCGCATCAATGACCGCGGTCCTTTTGTAGCCGGCCGTATTATCGACCTCTCCTATACTGCGGCACAGAAGCTCGGCATGCTGCAGCCCGGCACTATCCCGGTCAGGGTTGAGGCTGTACAGGTGGCCGAAAAAACAGCTCTGAAAGGTAAAACAGTCTGGAAGGCTGAGTCAGTGCCTGATTTCCAGCACGGCAATTTCACCATACAGGTAGGAGCTTTTCAGCAGGTGGCAAATGCCATCAATTTACGGAAAGCCTTGCAGCAGCACTATGAAAAAGCGTCCATTCAGCCGCCCGCAACACGCGACCGCGAACGTTATTTCCGCGTGCAGGTAGGGAAATATACAGACCTGCAGAAGGCTCAGCAGGAGGCCGATAAACTAAAGCAGAACGGGTATCCAGGGTCCTTTGTGGTTGCCCTGGATGAAAAAACCAGTTGAGCCGCAACTGGGAAATTTTTGAGTATATTCCCGGTCACCTCGGCAATGACTTTAAAAAGAACTCCAACACCCGTAATGCTGATCACCATGGCAAGCAGCTTGCCTGCCCGGGTGACAGGCCGGATGCCGTTCAGCAAATTTCAAGTATAAGGCATGCTGCAAATATATGCGCTAAGGATTAAGCCTCGAGGTTACCCTGTCAGAGCAACGCTTGCCTTTTAAGCGCATTGCGCTATGATGGATAATAAACTTCTAAAAGGGCCAATACCCATGATGCAATTCAAAGATGAACGGGATCGAGAGGACGTGCTGAGCTGTCTTACGGAAAACATGAACGAAGAGTTTCGGGCGACGCTTCAATACATCTGCCACCGCATCTCGGCAAAAGGCATCGACGAAACGCTGTCGGATTCATTTAAATCTGCGGCCCTTGACGAAATGTCCCATATCCTCTTCTTCTCAGACCTCATCACCAAATACGGCGGCGCCCCCCGGTTTACCCCCTGGCCCATCGACCAGAGCCCTGATGTCAAAGCCATGCTGACAAGCGATATAGCCCTTGAAAAAAAAGCCCGCGAGCGATACAGCGGCCAGCTTGAACGCTTTGCAGACTACCCCGAGCTTGCCGGAATAGTAAAAAATGTGCTCGATGATGAAGGAGATCATGAGGAGCTGTTTGCCGGCTATCTAGCCAGGCTGCCCGGTCCTGCGCTATGAAGCTTTTTGCTTGCGCGAAACCGGCTTTCTCCGTTTTTTCTTTCCCGCAGGCCGGGGCTCTGCAACCAGCGCAGCTTTGATCGCCTCATCAATACGGTCAACAAAAACAAATGTCATATCAGCTTTAACCGCATCGGGCGTTTCATCGAGATCTTTTTTATTAAGCCGCGGCAGAATAACGGTAGTGATGCCGGCCCGCTTGGCAGCAAGAACCTTCTCCTTCAGTCCGCCTATCGGGAGAACCTTGCCACGCAGCGTGATCTCGCCGGTCATGGCAATATCGGAGCGAATAAGTTTCCCTGTAAGCATTGAGGTGAGCGCACAGGCCATGGGAATGCCCGCGGAAGGGCCGTCCTTGGAAATTGCCCCTTCGGGAATGTGCAGATGAATGTCCAGCTTTTTGTAAAAATCTGTAGGTATGCCCAGCTCCCGTGCGTTTGAACGTACATAGCTCAAAGCCGCCTGAGCAGACTCCTTCATAACATCCCCCAGCTGGCCCGTTATGATAAGACCTTTAGCGCCGTCCATCTTTGTGGCTTCGACAAAAAGAATATCTCCGCCCGATGGCGTCCAGGCAAGACCGGTAGCGATTCCGGGCATAGTTATGCGCTCTGCGATATCTGAAAAATATTTTTGCTGCCCCAGGAACTCCGGCACATCAGTTTTTCCGATATCCATGTGCGTAAGCGAGCCATCTGCAACCTTTCGTGCCACGCCGCGAAAAATTGCTGCAATCTCCCGCTCGAGATTGCGCACCCCGGCCTCACGTGTGTACTCCTGTATAACCAGCCGAATGGCATCATCTGAAATGGTTAAAGCATCTTCTGTAAGGCCGTGTTCCGCGAGCTGGCGCTGCACAAGAAATGTCCGCGCGATATGCAGTTTTTCAAGCTCGGTGTAACCGGGAAGCTCCAGCACTTCAAGCCGGTCGCGAAGAGCTGCGGGTATGACATCGATGACATTTGCCGTCGTTATGAAAAAAACATTTGAAAGATCAAAAGGGACCTCAAGATAATGATCTGAAAATGCATGATTCTGTTCCGGATCCAGCACTTCCAGCAGTGCTGAGGACGGGTCCCCCCTGAAATCCATGCCCAGCTTGTCTATTTCGTCAAGCATGAAGACAGGATTACTGGAACCTGCTTTTTTCATATTCTGAATGATACGCCCCGGCAGCGCCCCGACATAGGTACGACGATGGCCGCGGATTTCAGCCTCATCGCGCACCCCGCCAAGTGAGATGCGAATAAACGTCCGGCCAAGCGCCCGGGCTATCGAACGTCCGAGTGATGTTTTGCCAACTCCCGGGGGGCCATAAAAACAAAGTATCGGACCCTTCATATCATTTTTAAGCTTGCGCACAGCCACATACTCCACAATGCGCTTCTTGATCTTTTCAAGATCATAATGGTCCTCATGGAGAACTTTTTCAACGCTGAGGATGTCAAGATTGTCCTCAGTGGCCGTATCCCATGGCATGTCAGTAAGCCAGTCAATATAGGTTCTTGATACGGAATATTCGGCTGCCGCAGGCGACATCATGGCAAGCCGTTCAACCTCCTTGATCGCTGCCTTTTCAGCCTCTGCCGAAAGGCGGGCTTCTTTGATTCTGGCCCTCAGCCCATCAATTTCAACCTGCTGATCATCCTTATCACCGAGTTCAGCCTGTATCTTTTTCAGCTGCTCGCGCAGAAGGTGCTCACGCTGACGCTGGCCGAACTCCTCAGCTATCTCGGACTGGATCTTGTTGCTCAAGTCCATCTTTTGAATCTCGGTTTGAATGATGCCGAGAGCTTTTCGAAACCGCTCCCGAATCTGGCGTTCTTCCAGCACCTCCTGCTGCTTCTGAACGTCGGATGAGGAGTTGGCAACGGAAAAATCAATAATGCGTGAATAGTCATTAAGATTAGCGGCGATAATTTTAAGCTGATCAGAAAGCTGCGGCGATGCATCCACAAGGCGGGCAAATTGATTTCGAAGCGTATCAAGCATCGCGTCCAATTCATCGCTCCGCATAATCTCATCTTCCAGAATCCGAACCTCAGCCATAATATAGGGCTGTTTCTGGATAAAAGTATCTATCTGCATGCGGGCAACACCCTGACAGATAAAGCTCACTTCTCCCTCTCCGGTATTCATAAGCTTTATGATACGCGCTGCTGTTCCAATCATGCATAAATCAGATGTATCGGGTGTATCGACCTGCTGATTCCGTATCAAGGTAAGCCCCAGAAAACGGTCACGCACCGCCGCCTCGTTGATCATGCGTGCATAACTGGCGTTTTTGACTGAAATAGGCCCTATGGCATGCGGAAAAACAACAAAGTTGGTCAAAGGCAAAATTGGCAGTTGCGAAGGGATATGCGATTTTTCAGAATCTACGGCCTGCGGCGCATCAGAGGACACATCGACGGATACATCTTTTTCTTCTTCCATGGATATCTCCTTATACTAAGACTATATCCAGCCTCAAGCTGATTTCATCTGCGCTTTTATTCAACTAAAATTAAACGGCGGTCACACCTGAACAAGCGCAGATAAAGAAAGCCGTTTTCATACCGTGCCTCTATGCTGTTCTCGTCGATATCAGCCGGTATTCGAAAACGCTTCTGGAAGTGCCCGAAGTCTATCTCAAGCCTGTGGACCGATTGCTTACCGGGGATATCGGGCTCCCGGCGAGTGCCTGAAACCGATAGGAGCTTGCCCTCAACAACAATAGACACTTCATCCCGCGTGATGCCTGCAATGTCCAGTATGATAACCATGCCGTCATTTACTTCGTAGATATCTGTATCGGGCGCCCACATGTCTTTGGCATAACAACGCATGGAAGGCTGCGGATAATCAATATCATCGTCCGGATGGAGCGTAAATGCTCCCATCTTGAACCAGTTGCACCTTGCTGAACTCATACTCTCCTCCCCAAACAAGATGTCTATCTGACCGCCCTGCACATGGCGTCTATGTTATAGCACTGTATACGCATATTTTACAGAATTGCAATTCATAAAAAAGCGCCCGCGGATAAAACCCGCGGGCGCTGATCTGGTGCTTTAAAAAAGCATTCTCAATTTTTACCATATACTATGGTTGCCTGCTTGGTTAAACCATCAATATAGTCCTTAATGGCCTTCTGTTTGTTTTGCTCCTGAAGGCTCTTGATGATGTCAGGCTTCACTTCATCGAGAGTTTTTGTCTTTGCCTGCATATGCTCCAGCGTCTGAATGATATGATAGCCGAACTGGGTTTCGACCACAGGACCTATCGCATCGACCTTCTGGCCGAATGCGGCATCCTCAAAAGGTTTCACCATTTGCCCCTTCGAAAACGTACCGAGATCGCCGCCCTTGGCTTTGCTGGGACAATCGGAACTTTCCTGCGCTAACTTAGCGAAATCTCCGCCTGCTAGAAGCTTCTTGCGGATGTCATCAATCTTAGCCTTCTTTGGCTTTTTCACCGTTTCGTTATCTGTGGCATTTGTCTTCACAAGAATATGGCGTGCGTGAACCTTTTCCGGCTCATCAAATTTCGCCTTATTGACATCAAAATAATTCTTAATTTCTTCATCTGCGGGTGTGGGGCCAGCCGTAATCTGCGAATCCATCAGCTTCTTGGCCTTGAGGATATTCTTGATATCGGACTTCAGTTTGTCAATGCTGACACCCTGCTGCTTGAGAACATCCTCAAGTTTCGTGCCTGGGGGAATCTGCTGCTCATACTCCTTTAGCTGCGCATTTACTTCATCGTCCGTGACTATAATCTTCTTCTTGTCGGCTTCCTGCGCAAGCACGGTCTTCTGGATAAAATAATCTGAAAGCTGCTGGCGCCATTTGCCCTTCATCTGCTCAAGCTGTGCCTTTACCTGCTCCATCTGCTCGGGGGGTACCTGCTTTGAGATAGAGGCCATCTGGCCATCAAGCATTGCATCCACTTCAGCGGTGGTCAATTTTTCGTCATTAACTTTAACGATAAAATCATCCTTGCCGTCTGAGGCAGGTTTGGCATCAGCTTTTGGAGCCGGTACTTTAGGAACTTCGGCCTTGGGTTTTTCAACCTTTTGTTCTGCCGGCTTCTTGTCATTCTCTGAGGCCGAACACGCAACAAGGTTCATAGCAAAAACCATGGCAACAGCAAGTGCGAAAATGGGCATACATACTGCTGGATACTTTTTCATCAATACTCCTTTCAAAAACATTCACCTTTTACCCTCTTTTTATTTGAATAACTTCGCATATCTGAACATTTGGCGAGTTATCAAATGAGAGAGAGGCACCGTAATAAATTTGTACTATATCGGCTTGGGGGGCTGAGTGTCAATATAAAATAATCAGTTAAAAAGACAAAATCATGCATTTGGAGCTAATAAGCTGACGTTGCGTTTATTTATTATTCTGGGACCAAAACCAGTACAGCACCCGTAACGGCAATCCGGGCATCGTGGAACTCAACACGAACGATCTCAGTACCATAAGCGGCACTACTTGTATTCGCAAACAACCTTCAATTGAAACGCACGAGCCTCACCAGAAAATAAGCCCCCGTGACAAACATCGTCAGAGGGCTTATTTGATTTCTTGATAGCTTAAAACTTACTTCTTTACCGGCATGCTTCCAGTTGCTCAAGCACTCAGCTGATCATCATTCCATGCACCCAGGTGCACTACGGGAATTGAAGAAGGCACTCCTGACCGGTCCACCATGGAACGGAATTTCATGCTCGCTGTGAATGCTCTCCGCGCTTATGTTGACGGCGAAACCAGTATCTTTTTGACGCCGCCGGCAAGTAGCCCCTGCACAGCGGCTGTATGTCCGGCTGCTTGAATTCCATATAGGCAAGAGCGATATGAGCTCTTTTAAAGCCTTCGGCCGCAAGCAGCTTTTTTGTTTCCAGCCGGAATGAGTTCTCCTGCTCGGGCTGTGTTTTAAATAAGGCGTCCCAGGATGCGGGCTGGCCATGGGCACCAGCAGAATGCCGATATCGGATTTGTCCATATCCACTGAGGCCCTGAGTGCGCGCTCGACGTTCATGCGCATCAGCCGCTGGAGTTTTTAGCGTATCCGTGAACGCACAGCTTCACGCCGTGTTTTTCAGGCTGCAGAGCTCGATCTCTTTCGGCCCATAGCGGAGTGATCCGAATCGGTAAGCCAGACATTGCGAAGTACACGCCGGTCAAGCCCCCTCATGTAAGGCGCGGGCTGCCGCGACATCGGCATGCTGGGCGTCGTTCGGAAGCGGCGATATGCACACGGGAATTGAGGATCGCACTTTTTCCGGTATAAAGCCTCGATCCGCTCCATGGATGCGTATTTCATGCGGTTATGAAAGCTCTCGGCGCTTAAATTGACCGGATTCAACCAGGACTTTCTTGAAAAAAAACGGCCTGAAGGGCCAGGCACAAACGGCACGCCGGTTTCATCCGATTTCATGTCGGATGGCATGATTTCCATGCCGGCAAAAGCGCCATCGTACGTCTCTAAGGCTCGCCGTGGGTAAAACAGATGATGGCTGTATGCCCAGGCGATGTTGAGCGCACCGGCGCGGGCTGTTTTTCAAATACCGGCGTCCCAGGTACACGGGCAGGCGATAAGCTACCAGCGAATGCCGCACATCAGCAGAGCCCGAGTCCATAGTCACCTGCGGACCTTGATTGCAAGCTCGCACGATCATGCGCATCAGACGTCAGGAATTTTTGAGCGTATCGGAAACGCACAGCCGGCACGCCATATTGTTCAGGCTGCAATGCCTCGATATCGTACTGCGAGACCCCTGCGACAAGGGAATAAACGCTGCAATCATACCGTATACAAAACCCCGACATTTAAAAGAATAAGGCGGTCAGTCGCCGTCCTGTACGGCGACTAAAGCGCCGCTCCTCCGTTAACATTCATAAATCGGTAGGGGCTCAAAATTTTGAGCCCCGGCATTGGAACCGTTACAATTTTATAAGAAACTGCTCCGGCCTCTTGGACCGCGGCGCGCGCAACGACTTCAAAGGTGCGGTTCTTCATGGCCGGGTTCTCCAGGGCATCAACGCACACGCGGGCAATCTGCTCGCGCTTCACGCGGCCCGTGATCTTGCCGCCCTCGCCGAAGGCGACTTCATCAGGACTTTTACCTTCGTGTACCCGCCGGGCCGTATGATCGTGTAATCGATCCCGCAGGACTGAATGAATGCCTCGCTCTTGTCCCTTGTGACTCAGCACGCTCATCATTGGCCATCTATACATGGGCGATACGGCATCGCGGCTGTTGCCAACCCCGACGGATGAAATGACAACGATCTGCTTGAGGCCCTTTGCCTTGGCGGCCCGCGCAAGGTTCTGGTTACCCATATTGTCGATCTTGTCGTTTTCCGACCCCTGAAGGGCTTTTTGGAGCCGATGGCGCTTATCATGTAGTGCGCGCCTTCCATGGCCTTCTCAAGAACGGCACAGAGGTAAGATCCCCTCAGCGCACGGTCTACACCCGTGAGGCCGCAGGTTGGAGCCGAGTCAAACGGCGGCACCATGAGGGCCCGCACCTTGTAGCCCCGCTTCAAAAGCTCCTGCACCACCAGCCTGGCCTGTCCCTGCCGTGGCGCCTGCAACCACTACTGTTTTTTCACCGAGCCATACTTGCCTCCTTGCAATATATTTTGTGGATAGCGCTTCGCAGGCCCAACCGACATCCAAGAAAAAACCAATAAAACTAAAGGACCGATATGCATTTTTACATCCCAACTCTTTTCTGAACTCCTCCACCGTCGCGCCAATGACAGTTATCCCGTGATTTGCCGCGGGCATAATCCTCGGTGCCGGAAACTGCGGCCTGACGGAAGGGCGACGGCACAAGCTCGAGCATGCCCTTTGCCTCGTCATCCCACGGCATGGTGAAGGTGAGGCTTGAGATCGGCACTTCTTCATCTTCTTCTGCGGCCGGGGGAGGTACTGCGTCATCGCCAAAGACAGCCGAAAACTTGGCCTTGAACTTGGTTGGCGTAAACTTATCGGATACTTCCCGAAAGATTGTTACCGTCACATTAGTGCCCCGCTCTTTGGCGATCTGCTCGGCAACGGAATGCAGCTTTTTTAGGGCTGTAGCACGCACGAAGTGCGGTATCATCTCGCCAACCTTTATCATGGCCTGCTCTGCCGCGATGTCCCAGGGCACTGAGCCCGTGGAGATGGAGCCCATCATATCGCCCTTGGTCTCAAGGAATATGCCCATATAGACCTCGTTCACCAGGCCCTCAACAAGGTACTTGGCGCCCATAAAGCCCATAAACGGGCAGTTCTCCGAGCTCAAATACCCGATGGTGGGAATATCCGAGAAAATAAAATTTTTGAACCCCTCATCCATGCTCACTTTCTTATCATAGAAGTTGCCATAGATTACCATGGGGCCTTTTTCAACGAACTTGTCGCGCTTCTCCTCAATGGTGGGGCATATGAGCACATCATCGCACAGGGCCTCGAGGCGCTTTGCCGCATCGTGGTTGCTCACCGCAGTCATGACGATGCCAACGCCCACCTCTTTATTCAAAAACTCGCTGATGCCCACGGCATAGGTGTTGGCATTTTCAAGTGACAATGCCGCGGTCATTTCAAAGGTGACGGCAAAGACCATATTTGACGAAATGAACTCGAAGGCATTGGCCATCGTTTCTTTCAGATACGGCGTCGCATCGATCTTGAAAAAACCGGCGACGCTCTCAAGCCATGCCGCAGAATTCCCGAACCCGATGGGGATAATGTCCGCCATATATGGAATGCCGAAGCGTTTCTCCATTTCCTGAGCCACCCGCACACCGCTGTCATAGGGGTAGATGCAGAGATTGAGCTCTGCCTGCGCAGCATTTTTAATCTGGCCGATGGTTGCGCCTGCAGTGTAGACGCAGTTGACGGTGACGCCGATGCCGGCGAGCATCCGCGTCAGCTCATACACGTCGGCGCGCCAGTTGAAGGTCGAAAACGTTGGGCCGATGATGTTGACCGACCGGGGGACTTTTTTGACCGCCGGGTCGACAAGATCAAGAATGCGGATAAAGGCAGTCTCCTTGCCCTCCACAAGCGAACCGCCGATGGGCGGGTGGATAATGACAGTGTCTTTAAAGCCAACCTTCTTCACAATGCCTTCCACATCGTCGCGCGTCACCTCGACAGTGGGAGCGGTCACGATTAAAATTGCGCCGGGCTTTTTTGCCGCGATCTTCTCGAGCGTGGTCTCCATGCGGTCTTCGGCGCCCTGCATGATGTTGGCATACGAGAGGTTGGTCGAATACAGCTCGCAGGACCAGTCATTGACCAGGGCATTCACATGCTGGTTTATGTAGCAGCCCGGGGGCGAATGAAAGATGGTGTCCGCGCCCTTGATGCCCAGGCAGGTCCAGAGAGCACCCTCAAAAGCCGAGGGAGTGTGCAGCTCCTGCATTTTGAAATCTTTTTGTGTCTCATTCATGTCAGCCTCCATATTTCCGCACAAGGCCCTGCCAGGTTTCATAGACGGGCTTGTGCATGTTTTTGAAGAAATTAGTGCCAAGATCGATTGCATAATCGTAGCCGTACTCACACAGGTACAGCATGTTGATGAACGTGGGCACGAGGCGCGACACGCACTCGGGCTGTGCTTGAAATTCAACCGACACGGCCGTGGGCTTAATCCTGTCGATTACGTCGCCGATCAGGTCGAAATCCTCCTCGATAAAGGTAACGCCGTAGCGCTCCTGCATGAGCTTTTTTTCCTGCTGGTAAAATTTATTCTTCATGGACGGCACCACAAAAACCTCGGCGCCGAACTCGGCAAAAATCTTGCCGACTGACACTTCGTTTGCCGGTCCTGCCACCATGAGCATGCGGACCTTCTCTTTGGCAAAACGCTCCCGGATTTTCTCAAGCTCCGGCTTCACGCGCTTTTCCTCTTCATCCACAAGGTCATGCAGCTTTTGATTGTTCATCCTGTCGGCAATAGCGCGCAGGAAGTTTGACGTGCCCTGAATGCCCGTGGGAATCTCGATAAACTCAACCTCGCCGCCGAAGTTTTCATTCAGGTGCTTGCAGGTAAGCCAGGGTGTTATGTGAATGGGATAAGTATTTTTCCGCGCAGACGATCTTAGCCATGCTGTCGATATGGGGCGTGGGAAAGACGAAGTACGGGATATCGGCCTTTTTGAAAAACATCTCAAGAGAGGCAAGATTGCCCGCGTCCTGGCCCGTGCGGCCGACAATGCCGATAGAGCCGGGCACCTTCTCCTGTTTCTCAAACGTGTCGAGCACCGCAACCCAGGCGGCATCAGAGCCCAGGGGCATGGAGCGCGGATAGTTGAAACCGGTAAGGCAGGTGCTCACTTTCAGCTCCGGGATTTCCTTTTTGAGCTCTATGATAACGCCTTCAATATCCTCGCCGATAAGCTGGGGAATGCAGGTATTGATGATGACGATGACTTTAGGGTGATATTTGTTATAAAGGTTCTTGACCTGCAGCTTTAGGCCTGCCTCGCCGCCGAAAATGACGTCGCTTTTGTTGACAAGCGTACCGGCAGTCACAAGCTGCGCCGGTCGGCATGACATGGAGCCCACCTGGTTCTGGTACGAGCAGGGCTGGGGCCCGTGCAGAAGCGGTATGACGCCTTCGATTTTGCCCAGGCTTGCCAGGGCCTGAATCGTGGAGCAGCAGTGTTCATAGTGTTTCAGGGGCATAGGGACCTCCTAATGTAAATTCCTGATTTTGGATTGCCGTATTTTGCATCCCGCAGATGTATTCCTTTTTTTAGCGAAATCCGCAGCCCACCCTGCATGTTGTCGACCGATTTCAACCAGTGAAGAGCTTCGGCTAATCAAATAATTTTTATTCTGCGTCCTGCACTTGCTTCAGTGCTTCCTTCCCGCAGCCTGGGCCCACCAGGCATGGCAGCTCTTCAAAAGTGAACGACGCGGGCACGGAAAGTTCCTTGTTGTTCCAGATCGACTCTGACAACTGCCGAAACGCCTCGCACTCGGCTGTATCTGGCGCATGCTGGAAGAGTGTCAGGCCCTTGCCGGAGCACTCTTTTATCTTTTCGCTGTAGGGAATAAATCCGACAAGATGGCTGCCAAGCTTTCGGGAAAATTCATCCAGAATGGTCTGCTCATCCTTAAGCTCCCGGCCATTGCCGATAATGCCGCCGAGCCTGACGCCCGAACGGGAATTGAAGCGCGATACAGCCTTGCAAATATTGGAGGCGGCAAATAAAACCTCCAGCTCGCCGCTGCTCACGATATAGACCTCGTCGGCATGGCCTTCGCGAATAGGCATGGAGAAACCGCCGCACACCACGTCACCGAGCACGTCATAGAGAACCACATCGAGCTTCAGAACCTCCATCACATTGAGATGCTTGAGCGCCTCTATGGCCTCCACCACCCCCTTGCCCCCGCAGCCAAGCCCGGGGTCAGGCCCGCCGCTTTCCGCACAGAAAATCTTGCCGGAGCAGGTATCGTTGAGAGGGCTTTCAAACACCACCTCGTCCATGGTGAGGGATTTCACCTCAAAGTTCTTCTTCCGCAGAATCCCCAGCACTGTCTGGGGCATTTTGCCTTTCAGCAGCAGACGCGTGCTGTCATGCTTGGGGTCGCAGCCCACATGCAGAACCCTTAATCCTTTGGCCGCAAGGGCAAAAGTTATATGGGATGACACCATGGACTTGCCGATACCTCCCTTACCGTAAATAGCTATCTGGCGCATAGTGAGACCTCTGTGATATTTGTTGTGGCGAATTTCTTAATTATTCGTTCAGAAAATTTTGTTGGGTTCGCCCTGTTACAGCAGTTTTTTCACCATCACCTGATTTTTTGCCGGTGGGATTGAGTAACAGAGGCAACATTTTTGTCCGGGCTTAACCCAACCATCTAGAATGCTAAAAAGGTTGTCGGCATTCACGCCTGCCAGCTAATTTATATACGGCAGCCACCAGTCATAGAGCTCTTCAAACTCAAGGGTATTCGGAATGACAAGATTTTTATTGTCAAACACCTTCTGCCCGATCTCGCGGTAGAGATTCGCCTCCGGCGAATCCGGCGCGCATTGAAACACGGTTTCGCCATCGCCGCCGCATTGCTTCACGGTCTGGCTGTAGGGAATGACGCCCACGATCTGCGTGCCGATCTTTTGAGCAAAATCAGTCACCATCTGAAGTTCATTCTTCACGCGTCGCAGGTTAACGATGAGCCCGCCGAGCTTTGAGCCGGCCCGAGCGTCAAAGCGCTTGATTGCCTTTGACACATTGCTGACTTGATAGAGCGCCTCGAACTCGCCGCTGGTCACCACATAGGTTTCCTGCGCAAAGCCCTGGCGTATGGGCAGGGAAAAACCGCCGCAGACGACATCGCCCAGGATGTCATAAATAACGACATCGATATCAAGGGCCTTGAATATACTGAGTTTTTTTATCGTGTCGATGGCTTCAACCACGCCCTTGCCGCCGCAGCCCACCCCCGGCTCGGGCCCGCCGCTTTCAGCGCAGTAGATTTTGCCGCCGTTTTCAAACTGCAGGGGCGATGTGGTGATGATGTCCTCGGGAGAAAGGTCGTCGTACATGAAATCATTTTTGCGCAGCACGTCAAGAATCGTGGGCGGAAAGTCAGGCAGCAGAAGGTAGGTGCTGTCATTTTTCGGGCTGCAGCCCATCTGCAGCACCTTCATTCCCCGCTCGGCAAAAGTGTAGGATAGATGGGATGCAACCGTCGACTTCCCTATGCCGCCTTTACCGTAAAGTGCTATCTGCCGCATTGACTTCCTCCTTAATCCTTATAATGGACAGCGACATCGTTTCATAATTGAGCTTGCGGCGCGCAGCGATTTCAGCAGGCGCGTACGCTGCTTTTCGTCAAGACAACCAAAAATATTCATCAGCTCCTGCTTACGCGCCTTTAAAATACTGCCGTGAGCTTTTTTCCCGCTGTCTGTCATCTGCACTTTAACGACCCGCCGGTCACCCGTGTCGCGAATGCGCTCGACAAAACCCTCGTCAACGAGCCTGTCGACGACCTCTGTCATGCAGGGCATTTTCACATTGGCGATTTTGCACAGCTCGCCCATGCTGTAGCGCCGGTCTTCATGAAAGGCCGACATAGCCTTGAGCTGCGAGCTGTTGACCGGGAACCCCATCAGCCCCTTGCTGCTCATAACCATTTGCTGAAAAAGGTCCGTAAAAAGATTACGGATCTCGATTAAATGCATTTCTATTTCGGTAAGCTCACTGAGTTGCTTGCTGTCCCCCACGTTACCCCATCCTTTTGCAAAGATGATCTGACCACAGACTGCTGCGACAGATCAAAATTTCAGTAAAAAATATTTCATTAAAAAAAAGTTCAATTATGAAGTATATAGACTGTGAATTAATTTTTGTCAAGCCAGGATTTTTTATTTTTTTGGACTTTGAAATATCCCTGTTGTGCGGCAGAGAGTGTCATGCTGATTGCATATCTGCATCCGCCAATAAAAAAACAGGCTTTTCCCAACAACATTGTTGCGGTCTGGCCTGTTTTCTCTGTGCGAGGAGACTGTACGCGTCATGGTCGATGCCCCGCCGCGAACCGGATATGGAGGGGAATCAAGCAGCATGCAGCATCACGTATATGGCGGCTAGGGCTTGGTTGTCTTCTTTAATATGCCCGAAACTTTTCGCAAGGCCGTGAGCAGTTCATCCTGATCCTTCTGTGAAAGTTTGCCAAAAAGATTGCCCATTTCCTCACGGCGGCGGCCTATGAACTTGTCGTGAATCTTTTTGCCCGCATCCGTCAGCGCCACTTTGACCACGCGGCGGTCCTTGGTGTCGCGCACCCGCTTGAGCAAGCCCTCGGACTCGAGCCGATCTACCATCTCGGTCATGCTGGGCATCTTCACCAAAGCGTTCCTGCTCAGCTCCGTCATACTGTACTCGCGGTCTTCGTGAAATGCGGTAAGCGCCTTCATCTGCGAAAGCGTTACGGACATATCGCTTATACGGCGGCTGCCCTTGACCATTTTGTTGAATATCTGCACGAAAAGGTTGCGCACCTCTATCATGTGTTCTTCAATCTCAGTGACTTTTTCCATAAAAACCTTATTATCCATATGCGGCCTCATTTTAGAATTTTTAATATTTCATTTCCTAATATATAAATGGCATATTTTTATGTCAAGCGTTATTTTATATTTTCAAAGAAATTTTGATAAATGCAAATACTTTTGAAACCATTTTGCATATGAGCTATATAGCTAAACTGACCGCTGCTGCAATATATCTAACGACGAGGGCGTCTGAGCTTTTTTTCAATTTAATACAGTGGTTTAAACATTCATGTCTGGGACTTTTTGTGCAATCAGTCCTCTCGACGGTTCTTGGAATACTGGAGTTTGTTTAAAATTTCTTTAAGCAAGACGGGTTTTCAGAGCACAAACAGTTTAGCGGCTGCGGTTACATGTTATGAAACAGGCGCATACACTGTCTCTACTCAAAACTTAAAACAACACTGCATCGAAAAGCATGAAAATAATCTACGCATCCGATATTCACGAGTCTTATAAAAATCTGCAGAAACTCTTTCGTGTGACGGATGCCGACCTCTACATAATTGCAGGCGACCTCCTCTATAGCGCCTTCCCTTCCTGGGAACTTGCCGCACGCTTCACGGAGATGCAGCAGCGCGTCTATTCCTGGGGCTTAAGCCGGGGCATGACGGGCACACGCTTTACTATGGCCCGCACCATGCTTGAAACGCCGGAATCTTCTTCAATTGAACAGGCGCTTGCAAAGGAATTTCTTCGCCTCACAGAAATTGCACAGGCAAGCATGTTTCAAAAATACGGACGCATAGCAAAAATTTTTACCGCATCCGGCAAGACCGATATCATAACCATCCCTGGAAACTATGATATGGATCTTAACAAAACCGAACTTGCATCATGGAACCTGCATCTGAAAACACGCATACTAAACGGCATTACCATCGCCGGCTATGGCGGATCACCGGTCTTCACCCCCGGCATACCGGACAATCTGCGCATAGCATACAATGAGCTCAGGCTGGATGGACTGCTCGTGTCTGAGCCGTACGACTTTTTCATAAAAACCAACCCCGACATTATCCTGCTGCACCAGCCTGCCTATGGTTATCTGGATACAATTGCCACCTACGGCAGCATCGGCAGTATCGGCGTGCGCGATTTTATCGACCACAGCAGTGTACGCCTCGTGCTCAGCGGCCATATGCATGAAGACTGGGGTGCGATCTTCAAGCAGGGCAAAGTCTTCCTGAACCCTTCAAATTTCGGCCGCGTCGTTGAAATTCACCGGATTAAAAAAGGCGGCTACTTTACTGAATTTACCATGGACGGCGCTACTTTCAGGGGGGGGATGCTGCGCCAGATCGACGGCGGCAGGGCATACGATATTGAGCAGTGCATTATGCGCGACGACAAATTCCGGCTGCTGGTGATCGACCTCAAGCGATACCGCTATCTCTCAAACATAAAAAAACGCCAGAAGCATATCCGCGCCATCCGCCTCTTCAATACGCTGCGGGGGTTCTTTCAGAAACATGAAACCGA
Source organism: uncultured delta proteobacterium (assembly GCA_963804955.1). GTDB lineage: Bacteria > Desulfobacterota > WTBG01 > CAIYCZ01 > CAIRTM01 > CAIWCT01. The sequence continues at coordinate 56,695 of CAWDSQ010000007.1, forward strand.
GGCAACCCGCACGCGCATAGAAGCACTGGAAAAATTCTGCCGGAAACTGCATAAAGAAGGCCATGACATAGCATTCCACCTGCTTGGCTCTCTTAATTTCGGCATGGCGACCGACACATCGGATCTTGACACCGTGCTCTACTTCCGCGACCCGGAGCTTACCGTGCCCGATGATGTCTCCTACCCTGTGCCCGACTACGTTCACTCACGTTTGGGAGAGCTGAAAGACAGCGGCATTGATCTTTCCATCTGCGATTGTTTGAATCTTGCCCGCATCGAGGAGGCGATCATCACGCAGGATGTGCACAACACGCTTCTGCAGCGTTTTATTTTTTATTACGGGACCTGCCGCTGCGTGAATGCAGAGCCCATCAAGGAGGTTGAAAACCTGCTCATCCACAAGCAGCCGTTCCGCTTTGATGTGGAAGGGGAGCTTGCCGATGTCTTCCGCATGATGATCAGCAGCTTTCGCCACTCCTTCTCATTTAAAAAATACCAGATGCGCCTGCGTGAAAAAGGCCTGACCGTGCCGCCCTACATTGAAGAAAAAATCTGGGAGTATCTTGAGTATCGGGATGAAAAGCAGAAAAAATAAAGCCTCTTACCAGAAGCTGGGCAAACATTTTTCTTGTACGTAGTCTTCCATCTATTTTTCATCTCTTTTCCATATAACATTGCGCAAACCTTCGCGGTAGCACAGGCGTCGGATTTTATAGGGAAGTATGGTGACAATATTGAAATTGTATGATTCCGCAGCCTCTCCGAGGCCCTGCGCTTCAAGCTGTTTCAAATACCGTGAGTATGCGCGAATTTCATGAAAACGGGTTATATCTTCATTTTTTTTAAAAACATTGGCGATGCCCCAGACCTGCAATCCTGAGGCCCCGAAAAAATCAACACCGGGGTTGTAGGGGTCGGCGATGCTGTAGGATACTCTTTCGTTTGCATGCATGTTGGCTATTTTGCCCCCACCCTCGCAGAACATATGCACGGTAAGGCCGTTATTGAAATACTCCACGGGCGTGCACCGGGGTTCATTATTTTTGCAGGTTGCCAGGTGGAGCACGTTGTGGCTGCTGATATAGGTGATGGCCATTTCGATAAACTCTTCTTCCGTCATGGCCGCGCGCATTTTGATTCCGGCCATTTCAAAGGCCTGCAGCTCTTTGGCGTTTGGTTGCGGTACGATCACTTTTCCCATCACAGCATTCTCCTGTTGAGGCCCTGATTATTCGTGGTGGTGTGCATAGACTGTTTTATCCAGATTTTTCACAAGGCCCGGAATCAGGCTGAACGGGAAGCATACCAGAAGCTCATCATCCTTCAAGCGCATGAATGTTCTCCCGCCGTGGTCGCCTGCGGTGAAGGCAGGCCGGTTATTGGCAAGGGTTGAGGGAATGGTCATGAGGCAGGTTGATTTGCCCGCAAAGCCGGTGATAATCTCGCCGGTATCAAAAGCAAATGCAGTCGAGATGGCGGCCAACTGCGCAGGCGTAGCCGGAAAAAGCACGAGTTCTGGCCTGGTCTATCTCTTCAAAAGCACCGATGACCATACCCTTAAAAATATGGCTGAAGCGGGAAAATGCATCCCTGTTTTTTGTCATCGGCTCTCGCGAGGCATACAGGTTCCCTTCGCCAACGACGGATGCTTCAAGAGCCGCATCAAACTCCTCGCGCGTGACGCGTTTGGCGCCGAGGCCCATGTTTGCGCATCCTCCGCACATGCTCGCTTCAGCGGAAAAAAACAGCGGTGCCCCCTGGCCCTCGAATATGTCGCCGCATATGGCGCACCAGAACTGCGGGCCTTCCTCAACCGGAACATTAGAGGGCGCTTTGTCAAAAAATTTCATAGCCGCAATAGCTCGTGAAAGGCCGAGTTTATTCTTAAGGCAGAAAGCAAGTCTTTTCACATCGAGCATGGCATCTATAGCGCCCCTGCCAATGGCTCCGACAGGGCAATAGCGCACGCAGACCCCGCAGTCGCAGCACATGTCGGTGACGGCAACTGTATCTTCCCGGCGGACGATGGCACGGTTAGGGCAGTTGCCGATGCAGGATCCGCACCGGGCGCAGAGTTCATCATTGATAGTAAACGGCATTCAGGCTATCCTAAAAAAATAAAGTTTCAACGACACAGACCAATCAGCATAAGAGAGCTGGCTTCCGGGTGATTGCTGCCAATGAGTGCCCCTGGATGGATACTAAACCCGTAAAAAGCACCCCCGTTTCAAAAAACCGCCGGAAGTTCCGGCGCCTGCGCGATTTGATTACGGATCACATGCTTGAGAACACACACCCGGAACGCAGGGCAGGCAAAGCAGCCGCTGCAAAAACACTGCCTGTGATATTTTGACAATTCCATAGATGCCGCACATCGCAAAAACCAGCCCGCTGCAACTGAGCAAACCTGTTCACTAAAGGCTGCTAAACGGAATCAGAGGCCGGCTGCAGCAGTGCAATGATACGAGGGGCGCTGCGTTCAACAATCGGCCTCAACTCTTTAACTACAGCCAGATATTCTTCAGGAGAAACCATTGAAACATCCGGTATATCATAGCGCTGCATAATCATCTCGCTCAACATATAAACACGCAGGGCATACTGAGGGAATTCAGCTTGAAGAGCTTCTTTATGAAAGCTTGTCATGCACAAAACCAGATCAGACTCAGCCAATAAATTGGTTGTTATGGAGCGGGAACGATGATGAGTAAGATCAATGCCCACAGCAAGCAAATGAGGCAAAACTGACGGCAAAACACATTCGCCTTCCTGCGCCCAGGTGCCGCAGGAATGCACCTGCCAGGCACCGGGGACCGCATACTGCTGCAGCCATTGTTTAAATAAAACTGCTGCTATAGGAGAACGGCAAAGATTTGCCGTGCATACGAACATCACTGTTGGCATATAGCCGATCCACAAAAAAATATAGCCGGGTCATTTGCCGATTCGTCACGCCCAGAAGCAATGCGTACAGGCTATATACAGGTTGATGCTGTTTTTATCTTTTCGTTTTTACAATTTCGATTGAACTTTTTTTTGACTATAGATTTCATAAAGGCAGCCGGATGCCTGAGTAAACCGGGTTGGAGGTTGTCATCATCGCTGTATTGAGCGTTATAATAATAACTGCTGTAGTGATAATTATAATAGCTGCTTCTATCACGAGGCGCCTTATTGAAAACGACGCCTAAAATATAGGCTCCTGAACGCTCCAGTTGCTCTTTAGCGTGCTTCAGATCTGCAAATCGTGTTTTGCCCACCTCAACGACCAGCACAACGCCATCAACCCTGTTGGCCAGCACGGAAGCATCCGTCAGTGCCGCAATTGGCGGGGAGTCAAGCAGGATAATATCCTTTGTTCCTGCAATAGAGTCCAGCAACTGCGCCATTTTGTTCGACCCCAGCAGTTCAGCCGGATTAAGAGGAAGGGGTCCGGCGCTCAGCAGACTCAGGTTGGGAGCATCTGTTGGGCGCAATGCATTTTCAAGATTAAAAGACTCCTGCAACAGGAGAGTTGAGAGGCCGCGCCTGTTTGATTTATCGAAATGCTTGTGCAGAGAGGGGCGATGCATATCGCAATCAAGCAGGACTACCGTTTTGCCGGCCTGGGCGAAAACAGTGGCGAGGTTTGCAGCCACAAACGATTTTCCCTCCTGTGCATTCAGGCTCGTTATGAGAATTCTGCGAACAGGCCTGTCGACGCCGGCAAACATAATATTGGACCGAAGAAATCGGAACGCCTCGGTAATGGGCGCACGAGGCTTTTTATGCGCGATCGGTTTGGCCTCTGTCTCCTTGCTTGAAAGAAGAACAGCTACTCCTATCAGAGGTAGTTGCAGCTCTGAGGTTATCTGTTCAGCATTTTTAATGGAATCGTCCAGGTAATCAATTATAAAAATCAAAACAGAACCGAGCAGCAAACCGAACAAAATCCCCACCGTCACACTTCGGGCAATGCGGGGGCGAATCGGAAACAGAGGCACACTTGCCTTGTCTACCACAATCACATTGTTCAGAGTTTGGGCTTCAACCAGGCGTTGACTCTCATAACTTTGCACCATGCGGGATCGGCTATCCCGCAAACGGATCAAATCAGATTCAAGAGAGGCCCGCTTGTTTAATGCCAAAGGATCGTTATTGCTAGACAAAGCAGTAATCTGAGACTCCATCTGCTCAATCTGTTTATCAAGCGCAGCAATTTCTCTGGCCAGGCTTTTCTTTGATTCAACAAAACGGCTCGACTGTGTGGAATTATTATAGGCGATAAACACTTCCGGAACAAGGTTGCAGAGGGCTGCCGCACGCACCGGGTCCGTATCCTCGATGCTCAACCTTATAAACTGCGTATCCTTCACCAGTTGTACCTGAAGCATCCAGGCTAGCGTTTGGGCATCAAACGGACACTTCAAACGGGCAACGACCTGAGAGAGTATCGCTTCTGACTGCATCAATTGAACATAGGTGCGCGCCAGCCGCTCACTGAGGGCAAGCGAATTTAAATCAACGCCCTTCGCGCTTGAAGCTTCGCTGATCAATATTGTACTGACAGCCTGAAACACAGGCTCCTGCATGGAACTATTCACATATGCAAAGCCGCCGCTTAAAGCCGCACAAAACAGTACAAGCCACCACCATCGCAAAAAAAGGTAGAAATACCCTTTAAGCTCCATTCCAGGTCCTTTCACAGCCAGGCAATAGTTCTATCGACACCATATAGCCTTCCGGACATAATCCATATAAAAAAACAGAAAAAACAAATTTTGATCAGCAAATGTATTGAATATCTATATATAGCTATAACCATATTTGGTCAACTCTAATCTTGTGTACTGTAAAATGCTCTGGATTCATGCTCCGCGCTAAAACCCGACACCCTTCTGCGATCAGTGCGTTACCCCTTCTCTTTTGACAACTTTAAGAAAGGTCTGTAGGATAATCTTCATATCCAGCAGCATCGAGTGGTGCCTCAGATAATACTCATCGAACGCGACCTTCACCGGGATAGGCAATTCGTCCCGGCCATTGATCTGTGCCCAGCCGGTTAAGCCAGGAGTGAGCCGGTGTACCCCCTTCTCGGTACGCAGCGCTACCAGGTCGTCCTGATTAAAAAGGGCCGGTCGGGGGCCGACAATGCTCATTTCTCCACAGAGAATGCTCCAGAGTTGCGGCAGTTCGTCAAGGCTCGACTTGCGCAAAAATTTGCCGACCGGCGTCAGCCAGAGGTCGGGATCGTCCAGAAGATGGGTTGCCACTGCCGGCGTGTCAATCCTCATGGTGCGGAACTTCGGCATCCTGAAGATGCGGTTCTCACGCCCCACACGCTTAGACCAGTACAGGACCGGCCCCGGCGAGGTGAGCCGGATCAGCAGGGCAATAATCAGCATGGGAAAGGCTAAGGCAATACAGGCCAGCAGTGAACAGACAAAATCAAAAAGGCGTTTCATCGGTTTAGTCAAGCTCATCTATGGTTCAAAAACCAGTCAGCAGTCTCAGCAAGCCCCTGCGCCATGCTAAGCGGAGGCTCCCAGTTCAACTCCCTCCGGATCTTCCCACTGTCCACCATTAGGGATCCAGAAATACGTTCAACAGAGGCACCCTTACCGGTCATTACGCCAGCCAAACGCATGAGCATCAGCGGCAGAGGGAAAAGACGCGCAGGCCGGCCAAGGGCAGCAGCGATTTGTCTCACCAGTTCCGGTGTGGATATAGCATCTCCGTCGCTGACCAGATAGGTGTTGCCCGCTGCCCGCTGATGTATCGAGCAGACAACTATCGCATCCGCCAGATTCCCCAGCCCGATCAGACTCCGGCGATTTCGAATGCATCCCAGAGGCAGGGGAATACCCCGAACTACCATTTCCAGCAGTCGCCTGAAATTAGCCTTAACGCCGGGGCCGTAGACCAGGGGAGGCCGAATAATGACCACCTCAAGTCCTGTTTCCCTCTCCACCCGCCGCAGCGCGTCCTCCGCTTCCCGCTTGCTGATGCTATACGGATCCTCCGGCGACGGTGGGTCATCTTCCGTATACAGTGCCGGACGGCCTTCACCGTTCACCTTTGCAGAGCTCAAAAATACCAGTCTTCGGACACCCGCGCTCGCGGCCTGCCGTGCCAGCCGCTCAGTGCCTGACACATTGGCCATCCTGTACTCGGCCAGGGGGTCGACGGCATGCTCATTCATAACATGGACCCTGGCTGCCAAATGCACCACTATATCTATGCCGCGCAAGGCATCTGCATATTCCGCAGTATTTGACAGTGGCTGCACCAAGGCTTTTTCAACCGCGGAAGGCAGATGGCTGGTCTGCTCGCCTGCCAGCACCGCCGCGCGCACATTGAAATTTTCATGGCCCATTCGTTTGAGAAGAGCCGTTCCGACAAAGCCGGTCGCACCGGTAACAAGCACGTTCATACAGGCCTCTGGAATAGTTGCGCCACTTTACGAAAATACTTTGAGTAGACTTTCAGCATGTTCGTTGAAATACCATTTTCGGCACAAGCCCGCAAAATCTCCCGGTTCAGTATCCAGTTGCTCCGCAGTCCACGCGTGCTGACCCCACCGGTACGCATCCGAACAATTACCTCAGGCAGATAGGCATACCGAACGCGGTGACGGGCCAGGAAGCGGGCCGTCAGTTCGTAATCCGCAGCAATCCGGTAATCGGTTCGAAACAGACCAAAACGCTCATAGATCTCACGACGGACAAAAAAGGTCGGATGGGGCGGCATCCACCCCCATGCAAACTTTTCCGGTGTGAAGCCTGCACCCACATAGTAGCGCACCACCCTATCCAGATTGTCCGGCCGCACATACACCAGATCCGCAAACAGGGCATCGGCGCCGCTTTCCCGGAACACGCGCAGAACCTTCTCAAGCACCTGCGGCCCGGCGTATAAATCATCGGAGTTGAGGATGCCAACGATATCGCCGGTTGCGAGTCTGATACCCTTGTTCATAGCCTCATAGATGCCGTGATCAGGTTCGGAAAGAATACGGGCAGAGGGGGAGATGCGGCGCACGATCTCAAGGGTGTTGTCCGTGGATGCACCATCAATAATAATGTGCTCGGCCGAAGATGTCTGTTCATCAACACTGCGCAGGCAGTCTGCGATCGTCGCTGCGGAATTGAAGGTGGCTGTGATGATGGAGATATCCACCCTAGTTTTCCCTGCGCTCCATAAACCAGTTGCCCATAACCAGTACATCCATCCGGGTGCGCAGAAAACAGTCCAGGGCTTCCTCCGGCTTACAGACCACCGGCTCATTTTCGTTAAAGGAGGTATTGAGGACCGTCGGCACCCCGGTGATGGCCTCAAAGGACTTGATCAGACGATAATAACGGGGATTCTGTGCCTCGGTTACACTCTGCAGGCGTCCTGAACCGTTGACATGGGTAACCGCCGGGATCAGCGGCCGCTTATCTTCACGAATCTGATACACTTGCAGCATAAAGGGAACATCGTAATCGGTTTCAAACCATTCCTTAACTGCTTCACGGATTATCGAAGGGGCAAAAGGCCGAAACGATTCACGACGCTTGATCTTCAAATTCAGGATATCCTTCATGTCGGCTCGACGGGGATCGCAGACGATGGAGCGGTTGCCCAGCGCTCGCGGCCCCCACTCCAGGCGCCCCTGGAACCAGCCGATCACCTTGCCTTCAGCAACCCGTAGCGCCGTCCGGCGGCAGAGCTCTGCTTCGTCCAAAATCTCCTCAATCAGGCAATTCTCCGCCTGTATCTTTTGAGCATTCGCTGTCAACAGTTCACCAATCTCCGCGTTGCTGAACTCCGGCCCCAGATAGGCATGATCCATCACAAACGAACGCGGATTACCCAGTTCCTGATTCCAGACATAAAACGCAGCGCCGATTGCGCCGCCGCCGTCTCCGGCTGCCGACTGGATATACATCTCCCGGAAGGGGCTCCTCTCAAAGACCTTGCCATTGGCAACTGAATTCATGGCGCAGCCGCCGGACAGGCAGAGGTTCGGGGACTTTGTTTCCATATGGACATGCTTCAGCAAATGGAAAAAGGCCTCTTCGTACATAGCCTGAAGAGAAGCGGCCAGATCCTTGTGATACTGGCTCAAAGGCTCATCCTTGCCCCGTGGCGGCCCCAGCAGCTCAGCCAGCTTCGCCGAGTAGACTGTACCGATCTTCGGCTCGCCGTCATCCCACACCATGGAGACCCCTTCGGAATGATGAATAAAATAATCCAGATCCAGCTCAAAGAGCCCCTTGGGCTTCAGGTGCACGATCCGTCGCATTTTCTCCATCTGAGATGCTGCACCATAGGGAGCCAGGCCCATGACTTTATATTCGTCGCCGTAATGGGGGAACCCCAGATACTGGGTCATGGCCAGGTAGAACAGGCCCAGGGAGTGAGGGAATGACACCTCATCGTGAACGGTGATGGATGCCCCGCTCCCCATGCCCCACATGGTGCTGAGGAAATCGCCGAAACCGTCTACTGAGACAACGGCGGCCGAATCAAAAGGCGAAACAAGAAACGAACTGGCCAGGTGCGCCAGATGGTGCTCCACATCGTGGATGCGCGCACGGCAGCTCTCAGCTTTCACCCCGAGCCCCTCACACAGCAGCGCTCGAATATCTTTAACTTTTCCGGCATTTCTGAGCCGGTCTTTGATTGCTTCAAGGCTGGGGCGCTTGGTAAAGGCAAAAAGCGCCTTCTGCAGGAGGTGGGCGCTTGGTTTGCGGTTGATGGCGATATGGTCAACCTGATCGATAGTTATCCCGCCGGCTGCCAGGCAATAGCGCACCGCCTGAGTCGGAAGTCCGGCCCAGTGCTTGATGCGCCTGAAACGTTCCTCTTCGGCAGCTGCCACCAGTTGGCCGTTGATGAGCAGGCAGGCTGATGAGTCTCCGTGGTATGCATTCAGGCCGAGTATGATCATGAATATCTCCTAAAATTGAAAATAAATACATTGATTGACTGGTTTCAAAAATATAAAATCAAAATAAATCATCATGCTCAATGCAGCTATCTCCGATACACGGAAAACGATTGGACTGCTGAATAGTGCAAGACGCGCTTGTTTGAGGTTATACGATGCCACCATACCGGCTATATAAAAAAACGATAAGATAAAAATTTTCCCGAATGGAAGTTGCAGATATGACTCAGGGTGAATAACTTTGCCTGACAAAAGGCACCGCCGCTTTTCCCCCGGTTACTCCTTTAAATACGGCTGAATTATCTGCTTTCCTGTAATTACACCCCGAAACAACGCAATATTATCTTTTAACACCTGATCATCCTCTGCAGCGTTCCTTGCATACTTCCGTGCACGAAGCCGTTGCTCCACCCGTGCCGCCTTATTCAAAGCCGTCTGTGCCTCTATAACTGCGCAAAACCCTTCCTCCGCCTCCAAGGGCAGATCCCACCCCACACCCTGAGCCTCCAGATTCCGCCATGGCGTCTTGTCGCTGATCAAAACTGGTAAGCCCGCGGCCAGGGCTTCGAAGATGACATGTCCATAGTTTTCTCCTCTTGTCGGTAAAAAGAACAAATCGTACCCGGACAGCGTATCCAGAACTTTATCGTGCGCAATTCTCCCATGATACTGGACGACCACATGCTTCGGCAAATCATGTATAAGTTGTTGGCAGTGCTGCCAGTAGGCGGCATCTTCCGCCACGCCATAAATGTCAAACCTAAGCGGCGTCTTGACTTTAGCAAGCACCCGCAAGGCATAATCCAGATTCTTCATTTCACAAATACGGGACAGGAAGCACACCCGCAAAGGATCATGCTGACAGCGGTCGTTTTGATCTTCGAAGTCCGACATTGACGCTGCTGCGCCCGGCATGTCAGGCGCAAGAACGATAGCAAGAACGATTCTCTTGGCTATTTCTCCCATGGCCCGACGGACATCTTCGGCCTCATACACGCTGGATGCCTGCCAGGTAATGTCTTTATAAAGACTAACCGTATTTACAATACCCAGATAGGGTTTCTTTTTCCAGGCCTTTAGCGCCAGCGCCCCTCGGGCAAGTGACCCGCGAGGCGCAAGAATCGTCGGCCGCTTTGGTACAAGCCTCAGCAAGCGTGCCAAAAGTGGTAACTGAGTAAAAACCGGATCAAAGAAGCTATTCAAATACAGAACATCGTGCGGGATCTCCCTGAGAAGGCGAACCCAAAAAAGCAGCGACTGATTATGTGGCGAGCAGTAAAACACTTTCGCCTTGCCGACCTGATTCCAGCCATCAACGACCACATTCGAATAGGACTCCTTATCTTTAAAGTCTCTATCGGCTGTGACGATGCGGAAATCGAATTCATCGCTGAGCAACGACACCATGTTGGCAACCGTCTGAACCGGTCCACCTGCTTTGAACCCGGGCAGGTACCAGGGAATGGAAGTCAGTATTATTGGTTTAGTCATTGTCACCGCTCAACTTTCAGACCTACTGCGCCAGTACTGCTCTCTGGGCATCAACATGTTCCTTCACTATACTTTCGGGCCGAAAACGCCCGGCTTTTCAGAATCCGTGCGGCACCACTTACTGCCTGGATGCCGGCTATTCATAATATTCTTTCTCCGCAAACTCCCAGAGTACATGATAGGCGAACTGATGTACATGCTGACCGCCTTCCCCTGACAACCCCGTGCAGGAGGGCGCTAAGTATGCGACCATATTTTCATACAGTCAAAAAGAACCATTTGCAAGATAGAACCCAACGTACCAGAGCACAATTTGCAGTTAAGAGTGCCGTTGATTATCAGAAAACCATGCGGGTACTATTCTAAATCCTTCCTCGAAATATTACTCTATTGATAAAAAACAATATTATAAGCGGAATGGTGAGCAGCCTGATATTTGAAAGGAAATGCCCCAACGGTGCTTCCATAAGCAGAGTAAGCCCGATCACATACGGTGTCCAGGGATGGTCGGATAATCGTGCGGGGGAAAGAAGCCAGGCGCTGAGCAGTGCCCAAAAGACGCCCATTAGAGCAAAGGATAAAACCCCCCCGAACCAGCCATAATTCCCCACGAATTCAAAAGGAATAGTTACCGCAAGGTTGGTCACCAAATCAAATCTGTTGGCATAACCGACGTCCGCACCAACCGTCCGGGCAAAAAAATTTCCGATATTCATATCTCGTTTTTCCGGCAGGATTGCTCGCGGAACGAGAACCTCAAAGCCCCATGTGATAGTGTCGCCGCCCCACTCACCTTCAGAAAAGCTGTTACGCCTCGTCAGTTCAGCGGCAAGAGGAAAGATCCCCCTGAAAAGCACTGCAACATTTGTCTCTCTGCCCATGGCCAGGCGAAACTTATCGGGATTGGTGAGCAATTCATAAAAAACCTCAACTCGCCCGCCGGAGGAATCTACCTTAGCCATGGCTGCAAGGTATCTTCCGTAGGTGACATACGGCGCTATGACCAATACAAAAAAAACTGTCACTATCGTGATGAGCATCCACGGGGGGCGCTGAAACCGGGATATATAAGCAAAAACATACAGGGCAAACAAAAGGGCTAGCGGCCCTTTCCAGCCCCCGTACAGAGCCGTGATAATAGTCTGCCATATGGTTACGGCAATCAGAATTTTGACAGTAAAGGGAATTTTTTTCCATGGCTCAGTCAGGTAAGTCATAAGTGACGAGTTTATCATCGGAGTGAGTGCTCCCACCGCAGAAATAACTCCGACCCACCAGATCGTCGTCTTTGTTCCGCCTAACATGGACGTCTCCTCTCTTCCCACAATACCCAAAACTTCCAGAAGCGTGATCAGCACACCAGAGACCACCATTAAGCCGGTATAAACAATAAAAACATTGGTGGGGAAATTATCACCTGAGGGTTGAAGGAACCGAGCATAAAAGCTCTTTCCGGAAAGCCAGCGAAGTGTCGCCCGAGCGACAATAGCGTAGAGAATAACCCCCGGGGCCACAATCCACAGTGCTTCCATTGCCGACACTTGCACTTGTCGCGCTAAAGCGGCATCAACCTGAAAATAGTTAAAGGCCGAAACGAGCGAAGGGCCAAAACCAATCCACCAGTAGAATAAACAAACAATAGCCTGAATCGGGTTGAGCAAAGGCCGATCCGCAAGCAATGATAATGCTATGTAGACGCATACTCCCAGGGTAATCTGCCCCATTACGTAGGTATCCGGAGCCCCCGTTAAAAGCCCCATGACGGCTGCAAGAGCTACTGACCCGCCGAGCGACAATCGAAACCAGCCTGAAAGAAACCAATCGCAGTACCGCGAAGACCTGCGATGATATATCCCCCTATCCGGTGCGCTTCTATCAGGCGTTCTCATCTTCGCACCCCGCTTGTCTTGCTGCCGCCAATCTCCATTGATGCAAGAAGCAGCTGCCAGCCAAGCCGGATCCTGAATATCGCATGCACGCGCTTTTCCGGCGAGCTGACGGCGGCCATGATTACTCTGCAAGCCAGATTCGCAACCCCGCACCAGAAGACGATAAAACGGTACAGGCAATAACGAACCAACCCTAAATTTTTCAGAACATAGTACCGGTTGTGGCGCAAAAACCTGATTTTAAAAGCAATCTCCTGTTCCCTGGAAAACTCGGTGCAGGAGCTTCCGAGAAGATGCATCACGACCGCTTCAGGAACAAACCATGTCTCCCATCCGGAACGGGACACGGCCAATCCCCAGTCAGCATCTTCATTATAGAAATGGTATGCCTCGTCGAGAACACCCACTTCCGGAAACACCTGTTTGCGAATCATCATAACAGCGCCGGTCAGCCAGCCGTCGGTGATACGGCACCTCGTGGAATAGGGAAATGAGTCTGTATGGTACTTATCGCGAAAAGGCCGGGGTGCATGATTAAGAGCAAGCCCGAGGGTCAGCCGCAGTATCATGCTTGTCACCGTAAAATGAGCCTCGATTGAACGTTGTACAGTCTTATCGGCATTCAGCAATAAAGGCCCGCAAACAGCGGCGCGGGGATGGGCCTGCATAAAATCATGCATGATACCGATGGCATTATTTTCGAGAACAGTATCAGAGTTCAGCAAAAAAACATACTGTCCACGGGACTTCTCTATCGCCTGGTTGTTGGCCCTGGCAAAACCGAGATTCTCCCGATTTCGAATCAGAAGAATGTCGGGAAACTCATTCTCCAGCATCTCGCAACTCGTATCGATCGAGGCGTTGTCGACAACAATAATCTCATAGGAAAGGCCGGAGGTCTTCTCATGCACGCTGTTCAAACAGTCACGCAGAAGGGCGCATGTGTTGTAGCTTATGACAATGATGGAAACGTTTATAGCGGCCCCGGCGTGCGCTGCTTCCCCGCCCATGGTTCCCACATAGGACTTTGGCTGTGTGCCGTCTTTGCTCATCGTTGTCTTGCAAAACGTTCCGGGCTCATTCACTGTTGGGCTCCTCGAGAACTCACGGGCTTACCTGTCATGGCAAACGACCGGAGCCCCGTATTATAGCGGCATGAACGGCACTGCCCGTTTACAAAGCGCACTGCTTTCCTGTCCACAACGAGAAACACCGCATGCGATATAAAGAAACGCCACTGCTCCACGTATTGCGATGCAGCATGGAGCAGCGTTCTAATTCCATGTCGGGAAACGGTCATCTTCAGCCCTCAAAAAAACACGGAGGCGTATACCATGCGCATGTGCAGCAGCAAATTTCATATCACATCTTGGGTAAACGCAGCTTGAGTTTGCTCCAGCGCCTCTCAATCTCCTTTTCGCCAAGCGGAAAAGCCGCTATCCTGATTTCAGCAATGTCACCGCTGAAGGGCCGCCCACCCTCTGCTGCATTTCCAATCTGAAGAGGGAGGAAATTGTCTTTTATTGTATTCGCGGTGACAACTGTTCCGGCAAGGCTGCCGTCAACATACACACTCAGAGACTTTCCCTCGCCAAAAACTATTGCCACATAATTCCACACCCCTGCGTTGAGTTTGAAATTTGCGCTTGATGACCACTCTGAGCCATCACCAAAACACATATAATAGATGTTTTGTTCTTTGTAAGCCTGTTGAACGGTGAAACCATCAATGGTTCCGACGCGGTGATTCGAAAGAATTGCCGCAAAGGGAACCTGCTGTGCAGAAGGTCTTACAATCACCTCTATGGCATATGCTTCTTTCAGCAGTACAGGTTCAAGCATCACCCCGTTGCCGATATACCCTTTTTCAAATGCTATATGGAGCGTATCTCCGCGTTGTTTAGGCAACAGACGACTGGCTGTTTCTTTAGGATGGAGCTTGGTTGATGTGCTTGCATTGTCATTCTGCACGGCTGTAATTTGAGCGATTGCAGCCTGCCGGACGGGATTGGACGTAAAGATATCCGCCGCTTCGCAATAATCAAAAACCATCAATGAAGCCAGCATGAGAGCAGGCAGGCAGTGGTGTTTCTTGATCATTGATGAACTCCTTACGGGTAGTTGCTGCAAAAGACTTTTCTTATGAAACAAAGAGAGCACTACAACTCTTGAAACGCTTATTCCCATTTTCTGTACTGTCACATACAGCAAATCAAAGCAGCTCGCTATCCAGCAGGGCTGCTTTCACGAACAAAACTTTGCGCCACGCCTGCTTAACTGCCGTATTTGTGCGCAACAGCCCGTCATCCGAACATGCTGGATGCATCATGCAGGAAGCTTGGGGCAGGAAACACCACCTCTTTCTTGGATCAGGCTAGGCTGGACGACTCGTGCATGCAGCAATTAAACTCTCACAAATTCGCCCCATTTTATACCATCATGGCGAGCCTTTGTCCAGAGCACAATGGCACGCTTTGAGACGTAAGATTCCCCTGCGGGCCTCCCGCTCTGGCACGAACAAACCCTGCTGATATCAGAGCTCGTGTAAATAATCTCAAAAAAAGAACCCCGTCATCAAACGCATATCCTGCGTTATGCGCTCATTTCGCCAACAGTCTTTTTATCTCCTCGCTGCACAGCCTGCATGCCGGCTTCGGGTGCAAAGAACCAGGCGGACGAGGCGCCAAAACCCTGTGTGACACTCCTGTGCGCAAAAAGAGCTTGAACGAAAAGAGCTCCGGGACAGGTAGCCAGCAACGAGGATTCGTTCCAACCAACAGGCCGGCCCTTGACAGGTTTTCCCATAGATCAAATCCCTTAATAGGCGCAGTTTCATCAGAGCAGTCAAGCCCGATGGGCTGTACGGCCTTAAGCCGGCATGCAGCCACCGCCATGGCAATCAGGGATTCAGGTGCTTGCCAACCACCGGCCCGCACTTGCAATCACTGAAAAAAGACACGCTCAGCGACTCCGGGGCACTTCAGGCAATAACCGGTCTGACTCAACCATCATACTGATCACATCCCGCATTTTATGCTTTGCCTGCCAGCCGAGCACCCTGAGCGCTTTCTCAGTGTTGCCTTGATTCTCCATGATATCAGAAGCGCGCAGCAGAGAGCGGTCGGCAACGACATGCGTTCTCCAGTCAAGACCAAGGCAGTGGAACGCCTCGGCCACAAAATCCTCCAAAGTATTTGTTTGACCTGTTGCCACAACATAATCATCCGGTATAGGCTGCTGCAGCATGAGCCACATAGCCTCAATATATTCCGGCGCCCAACCCCAATCACGAGCAATGGAGATGTTCCCCAGATGAAGTTTCTCAGCGCTGCCCGCCGCAATACGGCAGGCAGCCTTGACGATTTTACGGGTAACATAGCGCTCTGGGCGAAGCGGTGATTCGTGGTTAAACAGTATGCCCGTACAGGCAAAAAGATTATATGCTTCGCGATAATTAGCAACCTCCCAGAATGCTGTTGCCTTGGCTACGGCGTAGGGGCTGCGGGGCCGGAATGGAGTCTGCACGTCGGCAGGCACACCTCCTGTGTTACCAAAGCATTCGCTGGACCCTGCATTATACAATTTTATGGGCCGACCGATGAAACGTATGGCCTCAAGCAGATTAAGGGCGCCAACAGTGATGCTCTCCAGGGTTTCAACCGGTTGTTCAAACGAAAGGCTAACGGAGCTTTGTCCGGCAAGATTATATATTTCATCGGGCTGTACCTTGGTCAATATCTGCAAAACGCTACGGAAGTCATTGAGAGCCATGGAGTGGGAGGTAATCCGCTCTCTGATACCAAGCAGGTGCAGGTTGCCGAAGCTTGACATCTGTGCATCACGAGAAGTGCCATGCACAGTATATCCCCTGCCCAGCAGCAGACGGGCTAAATAGGCTCCATCCTGGCCTGATACACCGCATATGAGAGCTTTTTTCATGGCAGACAGATTCCCCCTTTTTTTATCTTCAACTGTTTACAATTCGCAAAAAAATCTCATATTTGAATGTTATGTCAACACGTCTAAAAAGCAACTAATTATACATGTGCTTGTTCCCTTGACGACTTGATAATAAAATCAACGATAATTCATAAACGGTACGGCGACCATAAGCCCGAGTTCACGAGCATCGGGTGACTGCTGAACTGCACGCATGGCATTCCATGTCCGGTCAATATTTATTGTAACGACCCTGCCCTCGGAACCGACCCCGCCCACGGCACACTCAACCCACTTGCCTGTTCTGAAAACAACAGCGAGAGGCTTTCTACCGTTCAGGCTGACATGTGCCCGCAACTGAAAATCCTTCGGTGCAGGATGCCCGTTGCGCATATATATGCTTATGGCTTCAGGGGGCAATTGTATGGCGCAGCTTACACCGTTCATCCAGCAGAATACCGGCTTTACGCCCTCGGGCCAACCGGGAATGCCGGAAGCTGGCTCCTCGTCCCACAACCCGAAGCGCAACCCCTGTTTGCTTAAGTCAATCGCTGTGAGCGGTGTTCGAACCAGAATTGAGAGCTTTCGACTGTCCTTACTTGTTGGGTGAAAAGATTTGGGCATCCAGGTGCTGCGTGCTGAGATCCGGAGGTCGTGTTCACGCAGATTTCCGCCAGCATACACGTACCGGCTTCGCCACCCAGCCTGCCTCCCTGCATCACGTGCTACTATCATGCCGTCAAGAGCAAAATCGACACGCTTCGGTCCTTCCTCAATATATTGGGGCGGCACCATATAGTTTATTATGTACAGACCATCGGTCGCAAACCTGAGAACGGAATTTTCACCCGCCCAGCGAACATCTCCCTGTGGGTCTTTTTCCTTGACGTAAAATCCTTCATAAGCAGCAGCATCGTTCTGGTAAATGCCGTACATATCAAGGCCATACTTTGCATCAAGATCTTTTGACGACCGTGCCCCGGCATAGGCAAATCCGGCGCATATTACAAGCACGCAGCAGCCTGGGGCAAAACGCATAAAAAACCTCTGCACCCGTGCGGGCACATTCCCGACAGGCAAAGCCATTAAATAACCCAGGTTCAGAAACACCAGCATCCAGACGGGGGAAATATAGGGAGGGTCCTGGGTCAGCCCGTACTGGTGGAAACTGTACAGAGCAAGCAGCACGGGTATAGAGATCGTAATGCCGCAGCGAAAATACCCGGACATGCCCACGATAAATCCATAGGCGATCATAAGCAGCCACAGCACACAACCGGCAAGGCCAACGCCGGTCAGCAATTGAAGATAGAAATTATGAGGCGTGTCAAACAGCGCTCTGGTATACCTGTTGTTTGAAAAAAGCGACTCGGGAATTTTCTCCATAATGCCGGTATGAAATCGGTAGCTCTCCCATCCAAGGCCGAACAGGGGCCGTTCCTGCCACAGTGCCAGAGCCTCTTTGGCAATAGCTATTCTCTCCACGGGCATAAAAAAAGTGATGTATCTGTTTTTTAATTCATTCTGCCTGATTATGTTCAGCTGCAAGTCCCATGAGTTTAGCTGAGTTTCTTGCGAATTTTTGTACAGCTCAACCTCGATGTTTTTTTGAAACATATCAAAAACAACCAGGACCAAAAACAAACTCACTGCTATGGTAAAAGGGATTGATATGGCAACCCTGATGGCAATACGAAATTTTTTGCTCGATTTTTCATCTTCAGCAGCATCTTTTGAAAGATAGAAAAAAAGCCAGCAGAAAAAAAGTGTCACAGGATAGGTCAGCCAGCCCGAACGCGCCCCGGTTAGTATTATGACAATCTCAAAGAGTATCATCACACCAAACAACAGTGCCTTTAATTTCCATCCGCGTTTGGAGAAAAAGCCGAACAGTATATAGGGGATGGTCATAGTCAGATATTCGGCAAACCAGCCAGCGTTGCCTGTGACCGATTGCAGGCGGAGATCCGTCTGCTTGAACCAGAGCAGACTGATCAGATTAAAATATTCAAGCAGGCCGGCAAGCGAAGACCACAGCCCGCCACAAAGCGTTCCAATGAATAAAAACCGGTAGCACTTCTCATAATCATGGCGCAGTGACAGTGCAGCAACAAACGCTATGAAAAGCAGTAGCCTCCAGACAGCTGCCACGGAATAAAGCGGGTCCGGCGGCAGCGCAGTAAAGATCGATTGGGCAGAGGACATAAACGACCACTGCATGAGCTTGGAAAAGACATGCTCGGGCAGCAGCTGCAGCGACAGACAGCATATGGCGGCGAACAAAAAGAAAAACCAGGCAAAAACAGGGTTAAGCCTATTGCGGAAAGCGTTTTTTTTAATCGTGGTCAGAAGCAGTGCGAGCGCCAGCACTGCAGTGAAAAATTCGAAAATAGCAGTATGGACGCGCCAGGAATGGTTGATGTAAAAAGGGAAGCTTGCGCCGAAGAGGAAAAGAATGTTCTTGATAAGCTGTTGCTGTTTGATGCAGACAGTTGCTGCGACGAATCCGACGCCGAGCAGCAGATAAAAAGCCGCCACTGACGCAACTTTAAGCTCCATATCGGCGATGCGAAAAACTATAGTACACGTCAGAAAAAAAAGGGCCGTTATATACAAAAGCCAGCGGACAATCAAAAAGCATCCTTTCTTTTTAAGCAGGCAGGTTAAAGATTTATGCTGGTAAGCTAAAGGCCTTTAAAAATCTTTTCACCTGGGATCTTTAGCCCGAGCCTTGATAATTATTTTCTCGTTAAGCAACAGAACGGGAAGGATAGATGGACATACGGGAAGCACCCCAACAGCTACTCATTGTGAACCACTTTGAGCCTTCTCCCGGGAGAGGCTTCCGCGGGTGGGACATAAAAAACCACATACTTCCCAAGGGTGTTTCTTATCAGCTCAGGCTCTCCGCTTATGATCATGTTTTCAAAATTTCTAATCATCTCTTCGATATCTTTCAAGGTAAAAACAGAGTGCTGGCGAGCCATGAAAATTTTTTCATGATAGGTTTTATCTGTCCCCTCTTCCGCAGTCAGCAACTCTTCGAAAAGTTTTTCCCCCGGCCTCAGCCCTGTATAGATAATATCAATATCAACGTACGGCTCGAGATTATTCAGCTTAATAAGATCCTCAGCAAGCGTTGAGATCTTAACCGGTTCTCCCATATCAAGAACAAACACTTCGCCACCCTTGCCCATAGTCGCCGCCTGCAATACCAAGGCGACAGCTTCAGGTATGGTCATAAAATATCGCGTCATTTCAGGATGCGTAACGGTTACAGGCCCGCCTTTTTTGATCTGTTCGATAAACATCGGAATAACACTGCCCCGGCTTCCCAGCACATTACCGAACCTGACGGATATGAATTTTGTTCTGTTCTGGCTGTTGAGGGCGATCCCTGCGTATTCAGCCATCCGTTTAGATGCACCCATAATACTTGAGGGATTCACAGCCTTATCGGTCGATATATTGATGAACTTTTCAACATTGGCGTCCATACACAGTTTTTCAAAATGCCAGGTGCCGATAATATTAGTTTTGACCGCCTCTTCGGGGAAATACTCCATCAGGTGAATATGCTTGTAGGCGGCAGCATGAAACACAATATCTACCCGGTAAGCGCTCAAAAGGCGCTTCAATTTAACCACATCCCGCAGATCTCCGATCATGGGAATAATTTCGGTATCTGATGCGGGTTTGAATTCTGCAAGCTCCAGCAGCAGGTTGTTAAGCTCAGTCTCGTCAATTTCAAATACAATAATGGCTTTAGGGTTAAAGAGCCTGAGCTGCCGCACGATCTCTGAGCCGATTGATCCGCCTGCGCCGGTTACGAGAACTGTTTTGTTGTTTAAAAGTTTGCCAAGCGAACTGGCTTCAATTTTCACCGACTCTCGGCACAGAAGGTCTTCCACATTGATATCCCGAAGCTCCTTCACGGAAACCGCTTCCTGGGGAAGCCGATTGATGCTCGGAACTATCTTTATTTCCATGATCCCGGACTGCCTGAGCATATCATACAGCAGGCTTATCTGGCCGTGTGAAAGAGTACTAATGGTAATAATTGCAGCCCTCACATTTTTGTTTTTTACAATCCGCGGTATATCCTTAAGAGCACCCAGCACCCTCACGCTCTGTATCGTTGTCTGTATGAGTTTCGCATTATCATCAACAAATCCTACCGGCTTATAAATAATTTTTTCATTTCTGAACATTTCACGAACAATGCGCTCACCAGTGCCTCCAGCCCCGATTATAAGCGTTGGTTTCCCTATATTGCGGGAGCGATAGGATAATTCAATAATGAGCCTGCGGGAAACACGAAAGATAATAATAAAAAATCCGGCAAGAATATATGCGCTGAGAGGCGTTGACCGGGGAAGCGCATATGCTGAATAATACTCCTGTACGCCTGTATTTGCGGCAAACAAAAGGAGCATGCTTGCAAACAGTGCTCTCAGCACAATAAAGCATTCATGAAGACCGAAATAACGCCAGCTAAAGCTGTACACACCGCCCATATACATGGCCACACATGGAGGTATGATATACGCCGGCAACCAGAAAAATGCTGTGTTTCTGATTTCATCTGCTAGAAAAAAATCAAAACGAAGCATCAGCGCCAAATTGAGACAGACACTTATGACCAGAATATCGGTAGAGAGATACAAAAAAGCGCGTATTATTGCCGCGCGCATATGAATCGCCTTCCTGATTTTTAATTTAATCATATTTGCATTTATCATTGCACATCCCTAATAAACCGGAAATCAACTACACACTACATCATACTGTCGATTTGATACGTCAAATTAAATAAATGCTGTCTTTGATTTTACCTAGCATATTCTGCTTCCATGCAACTGTGCCCGTATTAGCCAAGTTACCCTGATAAAGCATTTCAGATATGTACTAACTCTAATTCCATCTTATTATATTTCCTTCCTGTATCAATGTCAAATATTTCAAAAAACTATTTTTTACAAATAATGAAATATACGTTACATGAAATCACCCACTCAAAAAAAAATCGTGCATGTGCCCCTAAAAAATAATATATATTAAAAAAACTGAAATTCTGTTGATCCACACAATAAAAGTTAATACGTGAGCAAAAAGTCATCTTAACTTAAAAAAAGGCCGTCGCTCAATAATCCAGCAAATCAAGGGTGCAGCTAATTCAAAAACCGGGATTTTCGTTCTCACATTAGTGGGTTTTCACATTTAATTTTAGCACCCTCTCCCCAAACCCCTCGAAGAGAGGGAGACCTGTTTTTCCACCATCCCTTGATGGGAGGGATGAAGGGGAGTTCGCCTAACTAGATAAATTTAAAGTCATAGCCCAATAGTTATATATAAAAAGTGAATAACATGAACATCCTCATTGCCGGTGATTTTTTCATTGCAGACAGTTTTAAAAACCAGCCACTGATTGATAATTCGGTGAAAGAATTGTTTGCGGCTGCCGATTACCGCATCGTTAACCTCGAAGCACCGTTAACGGCCAATGAGCCTGAAAACAGGATATTGAAAACCGGACCGCATTTGAGCAGTTCTGCAGAAACAATGTTGCCCTACCTTAAACAATTAAAAGTGGATCTGGTAACCCTTGCCAACAACCATATTTTTGATTATGGATGGAAGGGTCTGTCTGATACTTTCGATTCATTACAGAAAAATAAAATCAGTTACGTTGGTGCAGGTAACACCCTGAAGGAGGCCTCAAGGCCATTCACCTTTGAGAAAGAGGGGATGAAAATTGCCATCCTCAATTTTGCGGAAAATGAGTGGTCAATTGCCGAGGATGAAATGCCCGGCGCAAACCCCTTAGATATTATTGACAATGTAAACCAGATTAAAAAAACCAAAGCCACCCATGATAAAGTTATTTGTATCATTCACGGTGGGCACGAGTATTACCACCTGCCCAGTCCACGCATGGTAAAACAATACCGCTTTTATGCCGAAAACGGTGCCGATGCCATTGTTGGCCATCATACCCATTGCATTGGAGGATACGAGGTTTATCAAGATGTCCCTATTATTTACAGCTTGGGGAATTTTCTGTTTACTTTACCGTCCAAACGAGAAGAATGGTATACTGGTTTGCTGACACAACTAAGTTTCGAAAAACAAAAAAAAATAAGTTTTAAAATCATGCCCGTTGAACAAAAAAAGGAAAGTTTTTTAATTGCAGCTTGCAATAAAAATAAAAAAAATATTTTAATGGATGATTTAGAAAATTATGTTAACATAATTCATGATTCAGCTCAATTAAATAAATTGTGGAATATTTTTATAGAATCAATAAACAAACAACATTTAAATACTTACAGCCCTATTCAGCTTTTTAACAATAAATATATAACCGCAGTGTTTAAGAAACTCGGGATTGATACTTGGTTTATGAATATAAATCATTACAAATTAATACTTAATATGATTCGATGCGAGGCCCATTTTGATGCATCAAAAAAAATATTAAAAAATTTTATTTTTAAAATAAAAAAACGTTAAAAAAATTTTAATAATTAATTTAATTATAAAATTATTCTTTAAAGAGCCTTTTGCTGAAACTGCAAAAAGCCACGCCTAAAAAAAATTAAAAACTTGACAACAAACAAACAAATGTCTATAAATAAGCTATGTGAGGGTAATATTAAAAAAACACGCTTCATTTACAAGAGGAGCATTATATGAAACACGCAACAGGGGCATTTTTCAGCATACTCATGGCGTTTGTCCTGATTTTCAGTATGGCTGGAAAAGCAGCGGCGCAGGAAGTCGCAGCAAATGATCCGGCTGAATCTGAAATGCTGCTCATCGATGATGCAGCTCAACAGGACGGAGACTTCAAGGCCTTTGCATCAACCTGCACACTGAAAGTTTTTCCGGAATCAATTCGCAGCAGGCGCCTGGGGCGTTTTGGTATGTTTATCGTGAGCGAAGGCGACGGAGTGGAATTTGAAAGGGGTGATATGGTTGATTGGGGAACCGACGATATCAATACCATTTTGCAGTTCAGATTCCCGCGGCGCATCTTCTCCCTTGTATGGATACAGGCCAATGCGGAACCGGGCGAATTTGAGGTGACAGTTGGCGATGATGATAACTGCACGGGCACGCTTGAAATACGATAAGCAACCGCGGTACGGGAACTTTTAAAGAAGTGTACAAAGAGCCGGGTGTTGATGCACCCGGCTCTTTTCATTTTCATGTATAGAGGCATAGTAGGATTTCGTAAAATGAGGAGTTGAATGGGTTCCCGGACCTCTGATAATAATAGGGAATAAAAAGGACCACCACCGAAACGGCTGTCGACCTAAAAAAAACGTCTCCTTTTTATAACGAAATGCAGTCCGGCAAGCACCTAAAACAATCAATGAAGACCAAATTGTACATAAAAGCGTTCCACCTGTGAAGGAGGGAATAATCCCTATATTCTCTCCAGCCATAAACCCCTCCTGCTTTCAATTTTTTGTAACATAATGTTTGTCTTCGGTA
The DNA here is from genome assembly GCA_963804955.1 of uncultured delta proteobacterium. Taxonomy (GTDB): domain Bacteria; phylum Desulfobacterota; class WTBG01; order CAIYCZ01; family CAIRTM01; genus CAIWCT01. The sequence continues at coordinate 80,431 of CAWDSQ010000007.1, forward strand.
GTGCGCCTGAAGACTTTTCAAAGGAGCCTCGAATGGATAAAATATTTCGTTACGGTTTATGTTTCATCGGGCTCTTGGCGTTTATCGGTTGCTCGTCCGAAAACCCGCTTTACGAACAGATCATAAAAAAAATATCCGGCCGCTCACTGCTTGCAGGATGCCAGGATAATCCTTCGGGCGATTCAACGACCGCTTTTACGGTAGGGGCTGAGACTGTCGCACACTGGGCTTTCAATGAAGGGAAGGGAAACACCGTCCATGATTTATCCGGCCATGGACATACCCTTAATCTGACCGGCACTTTTTCCTGGGGCGATTGCAGCTATGGAACAGGAATAAAGTTAGGAAAAGGCAGTGGTTCAACTCCGTTTTCTCCTGACTTTTATCCATCCGCTATCACGGTTGAAGCTATGCTCAGCCTCGATCGAATGCCTCCTGAAAACCTCAAGACCGATCCACGCATGATGATCGTTGCTGCATATAGTGCTGAGCAGGGTAAGGCGGAATACGGTTATGAATTACGGATCAACCGGTACGGAATTGTTGAGTTTGCTGTAGCAACCGGGGTTACCAGAAGGTGGATCTCGGCCTTCAGTCGTCAACCAATCACCATTAACGCTCTCTACCATATAGCTGGGACCTACGATGGATCGACAATAAAAGTGTTCGTGAACGGTGTTTGCGTCGGTGAAACTCCTCACACAGGAACAATTGCCGCTCCGGCCGGCAAGGCGGAATTATTTATAGCGAACCGGAACAACGGCTGGAAATTCTGGTATTTTGGGGTGATCGATGAAGTGAGAATCTCAAATTCTGCCCTCTATTGACATCCCTCTTTTATTATTCGGATAATCGAGCCTGCATTATTACCGGAGGACGGAGCAAGGGATCGCGTCCGTCTTTCGTAGTACTCTATCCAGCATCCCTTTTTTAAAGCCTCTATTGTGATACATCATGGCTTCCCGTGAGACGCACGCGCATACACGATTTTAAGGGTCCTTTGGCGAGTAAATAAACCAAACAATAAGGCAGCAGACCTTTTACGGATAAAAAACACCTATAGGGAAAAGGATTATTATCGAACTACTTCCCAACATCGCTTATGATAAAACGGGTCTTGCCCCTATCATGCGGAATATGCTTCACGAGTTGCAGTTTCACAGGTACTGCCTCGCCGATGCGATCACGCAAGTTAGCAAATGCCCTATCGATAATCTCCCTTGACTGCAGAGCAACCCCCTCCACACAACTCAGGGTGATAGAAAAGTCGGCGCGCTGATATATCTGGAACATTTTGACAGCCTCGGGATGGTCGTCAAATAATGTCGTAAGGAATTCGCCGCTGATGCTTCTGCCGTCCGGCAGCCTTATTCTATCTGACACCCTGCCCCGAACCTTATCCATGAGGGGAAGCGTTACTCCGCAGGGGCAGGTTCGCATAAGTCTTCGTCCCACATCACCTATCTCGTATCTGATAAGCGGGAACACCCGGTTTTCAAGGTCAGTGACAAGGACTCGCCCCCACTCACCATCGGGAACCGGCATCCCGGCAGTATCCACGAATTCTATGTGGCGTATATCGTGCATGATGTGCAGTCCGTTTCGTTCTTTGCATTCGGCCGCGAGCCAGGGTATTTCGCAGGACCCATATTGGTCATAAACCGGTGCCTGAAAAACCGATTGCATGATGCTCCGTTGTGCCTCGGAAAGCGGTGCCGAGGTTACCCATACCGCCTTAGGCGGTGTAATTGTTAGCCCGTTGTCGCGCAGAAATAGCGTGAATTCATATACTGCGCCAACATAGCCTTGGAGGATCGTTGGTTTTAGATTGTTATACCGAATGAGGAACGAACGCATTGTTTCCTGGGTCATAAGCGCCGCATCGAGAAATATTCTCCGTGTCGGCCACCACAGCAAGTCGTTCAACAGGTTGAAAGGAAATATTCTCCGAAGGCGATAGATAAAGGCTATGTCATCAGAGGGCTCGACATCCCACCACCTGACGACACGCCATAATGCTGTCTCGATGCTTACCCTACGATCATAGAGAACAGAAATAGGCATGCCGGTGCTTCCGCCGGTAGTGGCTCTGCAACAGTCACCCTTTGCAGCCTTGTCTGAAATGAACTCATCAAAGCAGGCTCGAAGATGCTCCCGCGTTACGATGGGAAGCCGCACAAAATCCTCGGGTCTTCTGATATCGTCAGGCGTTATGCCGCACTCTTCGAATACCCGCCTATAGAACCGTGTGTGCTTAGATGCAAAGCGCACCAATTCACGTCGTTTTTCAAAATTCAGTTGGTCGATTTGCTGGGGTGCCAGACATTGTTGTGTTTTAAGGAGATTATAATACTTAAGCGACCCAGCACGAAAAACCGTGTTTTTCAATGCAAAAATTCTGCTGTTAAATAATAAATTACTCATAAAAAAGCTCCCGTGCTACTACTTGCGCGTTCGACGCCTTATCCTTCGCGGTCCAGGCTCTTGTAAAGTTTTTCGTATTGTTCCGCAACATGTGCCGGTGAATACAACCGCGCATTGGCAAAGCCCCGAAGTATCAGATCATTTCTCAGCATCTCGTTATGGATGATTTCTAAAACACCCTCTCTAATAGAGTCAACATTGAACGGGTCAACAAGCATGGCGCCGTTACCGGCGACCTCTTTCATCGGCGATAGATCGCTCGTAATCAAAACACGACCGACAGCCTGCGCTTCAAGAATAGGAAGACCGAAGCCCTCATAGGTCGAGACAAAGGCGACAATATCGGCTTTATGGTATTCATGCAGCAACTCGTCAAATGAAATGCCGCTGTTCTGTGTGTATTCGATCTTGTTGCGTTCAAGTGCGTTTTTAATATCCTCATACAATATCCCCACAATATGAAGATGGCAGGGAATACCCTTAAGTGCTTCTGCAAGACGAGGAATATTTTTATTTTTGGTGTCCCCAATTTGAAGTATTCGTGGTTTGTGAGTATTAAACAACTTTTCCTGCGGCAGAAAACGGGGGTCGATGCAGTCGGGTATGAACATTATTTTTTCCTCCGAGCATCCAGTTATCTGCATCAGGTCTTTTTTCGTCTGTTCCGATATTACGGTGACAAAACGAGCATGCCGAACAGGCAGGGTAAACCATATCCATTTATAGGCCCATCGCTTTATGGCATTTTTTTCATGCAGGATGGTTACGCAATCGTGAACCGTGAGGATAGTCCTTCGTGCAGGCAAAGCCATAACGACGTAGTGGACATCTCCGGTGACATGATTGACTGCGCTCCGGTTGTGCCAGGCCCACAGCATATTGGCGATCCGCTTAAAAAATCCGTTGCTGGTAAATGGCATTACTTTTCTTGACACCTGCACGTTGGCAGAAAAATGCCGCGCGATTATGTCAAATAAATTTTCAATACTAAAAGAGCCTTTTTTCAACAATCTTACAAAGAGGGCAACTTGCATGCAGAAATCTCCTGAGAGTCAAACAGGTCGATGAGTACGGGGGCTGTTTTCGCAAAACAAATACACTGAAGTCTCTCTTCGTTCCCACCTTTTCAATAATCTAAAGATGGGATAAGGCACCATCAACATAAACATCCGGATGTAGTATAAAACAATGCTTGGCACTAGTTACCTAAATTTTCTTATACTATATAATCTCCAGAACAAGAAGAAAGAAAAAAATATACACAAAGAATGCAGGTAGAAGCGTATACCTACTATGTCCATCTGCTAAAAAAAAAACCTGGCAGCTACGCAAACCGGGGGTAACAACACAGCTTGCAGCCTGGCGGAATGAGTAAAAAAACAGCGCTCCCCGTAACACCATTATGCGGACTGGATATCCTGCCCCTGATAATTTTCAGGATGTTATCGAACGTGCCACCCCGACAATATATTAGCTCGCCGAACGCCCTGCATTTTATTACAGCAGCATCGAAGGCAGCCTAAACCCGCATATCAACATCTATGACGATATTTGCTGACGATATTTGCCTTGACACACTACAGTCGCCATTTTATAGTCAAATACCCGACTAATACGAGTTCCTATCATTTCAAATACAATTCTATCCTTTTATGGCTAGTGAAAGCCGGCATAAAATAAGCCCTATTTAACTTTAAAAAGATATATGAATTTTTCAGTTGCAATTATTAATAAATTTTTACGCTTATTTTTAAAAAAAGAGGCGAACTTAATTCATCTGAAATCAGGCATAAAAATATTTTATTATCAGGTTCATCCAATGTTGTTCTGAAAATTATTACTTCTCTTTCATCATTAATTTCCGTTCCATTGGTTATTGGTTATTTTGGAAAGGAACTCTTTGGTTTATGGATGCTCATAACATCAATCGTGGGATGGATGCAGTTGTCGGATTTTGGGTTAGGCCGTGGAATGGTCAACATACTTGCTGAGGATTATGGCAAGGATGATTTTTCTTCTGCTTCTGAACATATAAAAACATCCATGATTGTTTTGCTGCTTATACTTCTTGTGGGCATTTTCCCTGTTTTACTGCTAGCCAATTATCTTCCATGGGAATTAATAATAAAAAGCGATAATGCTTTCCATATCGATATGGCTCAAAAATGTTTTGTTATTGTTGGCTTGTTTTTTCTTCTTAATATGGCTGCAGGATTAATCGTAAATATTTTTAATGCGTTTCAGAGACTCTATGTCGCAAATTCAGTAAACACCGCTTGTTCGGTGCTGTCGCTTGCGGTTATTTACACATGTGTTTTAACTAAATTGAATTTTTTAATAATGATATTTTGTATTTCCGCTGTTACTTTTCTTGGTTATATGTATTTGTGGCACATGTTTTTTAAAATATTTCCGGACATAAATTTTAGAGGGCCTGTTAATAAAAAAATTTTCTTGAAAGTATCAAAAACAAGCGGTCCCCTCTTCATTTTTCAAATTGCATCTCTCCTGGTCAATCAAAGTTATAATGTTATTATATCTGTAGTTGCAGGCCTGACACTGGTTGCAGATTATAATATTCTTGTGCGTATTTTTTCCCTTATTTCTTTTTCTGCTGCAGCCATTTCAACTCCTTTTTATCCTGCTATTCGTGAAGCTTATGAACGGAAAGATTTTACATGGGGAGAAAAATCTATCTGGAGAGCTTTTTTTATAAGAAACAGTGTTTTAATTGTTTTTTCAGTGCCTTTATTTTTTATTGGAAACGACCTTATTTATTTTTGGGTGGGAAAAACGCTGGAAAATAATTTCGGGTATCTTGGTTGGTTCTTTTTTATTGCGTTTCTCCTTTCTACAGGTATTAGCTGTGCTGCCGGCGACCTGCTTCTTGTTATGGATGATATATGGGCTCAAATTAAGATTGCGCTGATCAATGGTGCGGTGGTGGTAGTCGCGCTTTTTTTACTGGTAAAACCATGGGGACTTGTTGGTGTGTATCTTGCGGCATTTGCAGGAAATGCTTATCCTGCTTTTTGGGGCCTTAATCGATTGCGGTTTAAAATTTGACAGGGATTTGGAAAATGAAAATTATTAGAAGCAATATTACTGGTTGTAGAACAAATAAAATGTCTTTATTGTTTAAAATTAGCAATGGATTACTTATGCCATTTTTTTTATTTATATCTTTACTCTTATGCATGAATGGCGCATTAATTCATTTTAAATTAATATTTATTTTTATATTTTTATTTTTAAACAAAAAATTAACCTCTAAAAATCTTTTAAAACTGCTGGTATGCCCATTTGATTCAGTAAGATATTATGAGGCTCACGTATTTTATAAAATTTTAAAAAATAATGTTTTTAAATTCGAAAACTATCTTGATGTTTCTTCTCCGCGGATTTTTCCTTTTATTTTTTGTTTAAAAAAAAATAAATTAACAAAAAAATGTATTTTAATAAATCCAGACAATAAAGATTTGTCTGAAACACGGTCATTATTCAATAAAAGCACCATGGCGTGTGAATTATATAACATAAAAGTCGGTGAACTGCCTGAAGATGAGCAGTTTGATTTTATTACTTGCATTTCTGTTTTAGAACATATTCCTCAAGAAGGTGATATCGACGCAGTAAAGAAAATGTGGCGAATTTTAAAAAAAGGTGGATTCCTGTATATTACAGTGCCTTGTTCAAATGAGGAAATCAATGAGTATCGGGACATGGATCCGTATGGATTGAATGGAGAAAATTCCAGTGAGTATTATTTTTTTCAAAAATTTTACGATAAAAACATGTTGGAAAATAGAATTTTCAAAACAACAGGGAAACCAATTATTATGGAAATTTTCGGAGAAAGAATTCCGGGAAGAATACATCATCTCGATATGATGAAAAAAAAATTAAATTATTTATCCTCTGCGGAATCTTTAATCACCTTTTTAAATATAAAAAAGCTTAATAAAATTGAAGACCTGAATGATTTAGGTGTTGTTTGCATGTTGTTCGAAAAACATGTAGACTAAAGATGCGGCTTAACTTCGGAGAACAAAAATGATAAAATTTCCAGTTTATCAACCATCACTGACCGGCAATGAAAAAAAGTATGTCAATGAGTGTTTGGATTCCACCTGGATTTCGTCTAAAGGCAAATTCGTTGTAGAATTTGAAAAGAAATTTTCACAGTTTATAGATATTAAGCACGCAACCACCGTCAGCAACGGGACTGTTGCCCTGCATCTTGCCCTTTTAGCTTTAGGCATAGGCGATGGTGATGAGGTTCTTGTTCCGACACTTACTTATATCGCCTCGGTTAATGCTATTGCCTACACCGGCGCTACTCCTGTTTTTGTCGATTCATTAAGTGACACCTGGCAGATTGATCCTGCTGATGCAAAAAAGAAAATAACGCCAAAAACAAAGGCCATTATGGCTGTGCACCTTTATGGGCACCCCTGCGATATGGATTTATTAGCAGCGGTCGCAAAAGAGCACAATATTTTTCTTATAGAAGATTGCGCCGAGGCTTTGGGCACGCTTTACAAGGGAAAGCATGTTGGCTCTTTCGGCAACATATCGACATTCAGCTTTTTTGGAAATAAAACCATAACAACAGGCGAGGGCGGTATGGTTGTCACCAACGATGAAACGCTCCATGACCGTGCCATTCATTTTAAGGGTCAAGGGCTCGCAAAACACCGCGCAGTACTGGCACGATGTTATCGGTTACAATTATCGCATGACCAATATCTGTGCGGCAATAGGAGCTGGCACAGCTTGAGCAGGCTGATTTTTTTATTGAAAAAAAAAGAGAAATTGCAAAATGGTATAAACTATTTCTTAAAGATATCCCGGTAGAAGTTCATAAAGAAGTTGGCAATATTCGGCATTCATATTGGATGGTTTCTTTGCTTGTTGAAAATCCTTCGCAAAGAGAGCCTCTTAGGGAGCATCTTGAACGTAATGGCATTGAGACCCGACCTCTTTTTTATCCGGTTCATACCATGCCGATGTATTCCTGCAAATACCAGAAACATGCTGTTGCTGAAGATCTTGGCTGGCGAGGAATGAATCTGCCAAGCTACCCCGGGCTCAATAAAGAGGATGTTGCGGAAATAGTCCAGCACATAAGAGAATTTTTTACATAAAATCCTTTGAAATCAGGGGATTTGCTTCCACAGCATTCTCAGATGCTGTAAGCTCATTTAGTAAAACAGCGATTTGAACACATGAAGTTTTTTTCATTTTTCTTTTGACGCAGACACAGTGCGTACGATACTATCCCCCAAATAAAACGGTGTCTGGAATTTTTTGCCTAAGAGAATATTGCAGGTTTCTTCATGCTGCGAGGGTTTGATGCTGGTTTTGCTATGACCGCCCATAATGTTTGAATCGGTTTTTAGCATTAAAAAATTGTTTGGCACAATTAACTTTCCAGTATGCGTATTTTGCCTGTAAAATGCACACTCTAAGCACCATATTTGTTAAAAGTTGATAACGAAAACTATATTGTAAAAAATTTTATGATGAAAAAGATAGCTGTAATTGATCCTGCTCTGAACGAAGGAGGGGGAGTAAGGGCACTGGTAAACCTCCTCTTAGAGATAAAAAAGGTGCGATCGAACTTAAGTATCGACTTATTCTGCGACCTAAAGAAGCTGAAAAAATTTGACTATAAGGAAATGCTGATAAAAAACGGTATTACTCCAAGGAGCCTGAAATCTTTTGGCGTTAAAGGTTTTTTTTTGCGAGGCATAGATTTCTATAATAGAACTATAAAAAAACAGAGGACGGATTTATGGCATGAAGGTGTAAAAAAAGATATTGAAAAATGTTGTGGGGGATATGATTTAGCTTATTTTTTTTGGCCAATGAACACAAAGTGCCCGGATCTAAAATGTCCTATGGTGGCAACATTTCATGATTTTGGTTATGCTTACTTTTATGGGGTAGCCAAAAATCCTGTTCGCCCGTTTTCATGCGACGAGATTCCAAAATGGATGAAAAGCAAGGTTGTTCCTGTTGTTTCAACAAACTTTATGGCGTCCGAGCTGAAAAAATTATTCCCTCATGCCGCAGAGCCTACAGTTATCAATCTTACGTCTCTTAATGCGCACACCGATACTGCTTCTTATGAAACTTCGCTGGAACATGTTAAGCATCTAGGTATTACGGGGCCATACTTCTTATACCCGGGAAATTTGGGCGCGCATAAAAATATTCACAACCTTGCTTGTGCTATCTATCTCTTAAATAAAACGGGCAAAAAAATTACATTGGTTTATACGGGATCACAGTCTAATCACTACTCGGGGAAAGCAGATAAGTGGGCGGTTAATGTTACAAGCACTGATCAAGATGTCATCGGTCTCGGATATATAGACGACGAATTGCTTAATCATTTGATGCAATGCGCTGAAGCGGTCGTTTCACCTTCTCTTTATGAGGCAGGCTGCGGGCCGGCTTTCGATGCGTGGGCCTTGGGGATACCAGTTGCAATGTCCAATATTGATCCATTTGTTGAACATCTTGACATGATAAATGGAGTATATGCAACACTGTTTGATCCCCTGAACCCCTATGATATTGCAGAAAAACTTAACTTTGTACTTGAGAACAGGGCTTTTATTCTTCAAAAGGCGCGCGAGTCAAAAACAGCTCTTAAAAACTGCACATGGGAAAAAGCTGCAAGGTTATATGTGGAATTATTTGAAAATATCTGTGAGTTAAAAGCTTTATGAACAAACCCCTGACAATAAAAAAGCTGTTGCAGATAGACCTCCAATGGTTGGCCCGTCTATGTGAGCGCTTTGCTTTGAAGTGGAATGCACCTCGCTTTAACTGGAGCTTTGTAAATAGCCCTAGAAATTAAATCTCTTGTGCCGGATTACCAAAAACAGAAACCCCGCTTTTCACATGCCTGATCACAACACTTCCTGCGCCAATTTTGACATTATCATTGATTCGCCGTGATGGAATGACCAGGGCTTGTGTACCTATAAACACATTTTTGCCCACTACCACATGACCAGCAATATCGACATGGGGCATAAGCGATGAAAAATCGCCTATAGAAGCGTCATGGCCAATCTGAGTCCCAATATTTATTGTCACAAAATTACCAACATGAACATTTGTTGATATAATGGAATTCGGCAATACAACAGTTCCCTCCCCTATGTGTGAACCATGTGCAATAATGCAACCAGGAGCAATAAACGTAATAAACTGCACCTTGTGTTTTATGGAATTAACAATTTGCTCTTTAAGCTCACAGTCCGATACGGCCAATATTACGCGGTCGTTCGTTTCAAAATTAAAATCTTCTTCAAAACCTGCAACTTGATATTTTGTAGGATACCCATTTAATATATCGGCATCAATATCCAAATACCCCTCAATTCCCCAGTCTCTATCGGCCGCAGGGACTAATTGAAGCCAGCTTTCTATTTCACGCCCAAAGCCACTTGCGCCGATTATAAATAACCTGAATTGCTTCTTTTCTATCATGCTAATGTAATTTATATCCACCATCTATAATAAATTCACTGCCGGTTATCCACCTTGCTGCATCAGATAGCAAAAATGCGCACATACCAGCTACATCACTGGGCGTACCCAACCCAAGAGGATGTGTATCTATAATTCCCTGTTTTGATTCTTCAGGAATAGTTTCAAAAAGCGCATTGGTCATCTCTGTTTGAACAATTGCAGGAAGTACGGCATTGACCCTTATTTTTTTTAAAGCCAATTCTAATGCCATAGCTCTTATTCCGCCAAGTAAAGCTGATTTTGAGGAGCAATATCCGACTTTTCCCTTCTCAGCTATTGCCGCCATAATTGATGATATGAAGACAATGCTACCACCCTGATTTGAAATATTTTTTTTCTTTGTTAAAATTCGACATAATTCAAATCCGGCAATCACATTTACAGCAAATAACTTCTCATACTTTTGGGCATTCATCATTTGCAAAGGCACCGTCATTTCGATACCTGCAGCATGTATAAAACCATCAACCACACCAGTTTGCTTTATTGCGATATCAACTAACCCTTCAATTCGATCGTACTGAGTAATATCAGCCACCATGCAATGATGCCCCGTACCCTCCAACTGATTCATAGCAGCATCAATCTTGTTCTTATTGGTGCCCGACAAGATAATACGGGCCCCCAATTGACTGCATAAAACAGCGCATTGGCTGCCAATGCCCCCCGAGGCACCTGTAATAAGAATTGTTTTATCTTCGAGAGTTACCAGCGACTTCATTGCTTTTTATCTGACAGTTCCCAGTAAATGACACAGAAACGAGTTAGAACTCAACACTGCCCTCACCGATCAGTTTGATCAAATCCATTGGTGTATTGATGCTTTTAATATCAACCCCCTTGAATCTTTTCCCAAAGTTTTCATCGACAAAAGCAATAATAGACATGATGCCCAGAGAGTCGATGTCTAATTGAGTATCCAGGGTAATATCTGCAGTTAAATCAAGTGTTTCTTTTAAGCCATTTAAAAAGTCAGTATGTGTCATAGTCTCATCGCATTATAAGTTTATAATTACTCCTCCCCAGGATAAACCGACACCGAAACCTACCAGCAGTATCTTGCTGCCAGAAGTTATTTTTCCGTCCTTGATTAGGTTATGCAACGCGATAGGAAGGGTAGCGGAAACGGTATTACCTGTTTCCTGCAAGTTTATATAAAACTTATCTTCTGGTATTTTAGCTTTTCTGCGCAAATAATCGAGCATGTATTTATTTGCCTGATGCAAAACATAATAATCAATTTTATCAGGCTCTACTCCATTTATATTTAATATCTCATCTATAGCTGCAGGAATTTTTTCAATAGTAAAATTAAAAATTTCAGGACCATTCATATACAGAAAGTTGGCATTAGTTAAGTTATCCGTACCATAAATAAAGTCAGAAGCATGAGGATCAAACTTATTACGAAAGCCTCCATTTTTCACAATCGCATTATCATATCCGTTCCCGTCAGTATAAAGAACAAATTTCCCGAAACGCGACTTCTCTGTTTTTCCGATGAGGCAGGCTGCCGCTGCATCGCCAAAGATCGATCGATTTGCTTTGTCTTTCGGATGTATATGCTTGGAATAGGTTTCAGACATTACCAGCAAAATACGATTTGTTACACCTGCAGACATAAGTCCTTCGGATATGGCGAGCCCATATACAAATCCAGAACAGCCCAAGTTGTAATCAAAAGCCATGCATTTTGCAGGCAGCCCTAGCCGGGACTGTAGAAGGCATGCACCGGAAGGTAAAAAGTACTCCGGACTTTGGGTGCACAATATAACAGCATCAACTTCTGACCTGTCTACTTGGGCTAACAGTTTACTGGCAGCCTTTTCAGCCATATCAAGGGCAGTTTCATTATCTGCAGCAATATGCCGTTGTCTGATGCCGATTTTAGTTGCAGTCTTAGTATCCTCAAAATCCGGAAACTCGATTTTAAGATCCTCGTTTGTCAGAACCTTCTCCGGAAGATAAATTTCTATTTTTTCTATACAAGCATGCATATATTATTTTAATTATTGGTTAAAATTTAACAACTATTAAAAAACTCAGACTACTTAGATAAAAGTAAAGTTGCAGATTCTCAACAGACGAGATGCGCTTTTTCAGATGTCACAACAATGCAGCGATCCTACCCAACCTGCTATAATTTGCTTTTGAGCATATAAAGATTTTCAGGGTTAGTCAATAAATACTATGGTAACACTATGTTAGTTTAATTTCTGCTTAACGGACAGACCTATTAGCAGACTTACACCGCCAAGTTATCGCCCCCGCCGGGCCCACCATCACAAAGAAGGCCGCTCCATTTGGAGCGGCCTTCTTTGTTTTTATAAAAAGCAAACTACGGGTTACTTCTTTTTGGGCATATGGATGGCTTTCTTGTCAACATCCAGCGCAGCTTCCATGATGCTCTCGGCAATCGTGGGATGCGCGTGAATGGTGTGGGCCATTTCTTCAAATGTTGCTTCCATCTGAATGGCAAGAGCTGCCTCATTGATAAGGTCGGTGGCATGGGGTCCAAGTATTGCAACGCCCAGAACTTCGCCGTACTTCTTGTCGGCGATGATCTTCACCAGGCCGCCGGTCTCATTGATAACCAGTGCCTTGCCGCAGCCGACAAAGGGAAACCGGCCGATCTGCACGTCGCCGTACTTGGCCTTTGCTTCCTTCTCGGTCATGCCGACGCTTGCAACTTCCGGGCTGGTGTAGACAGCGCGGGGCACTGAGCGGTAGTTCATCTTGTGCTTTTTCCCCAGGACGTTCATTGCCGCTGTTTCACCTTCGGAGGTGGCTACATGGGCAAGCATGTAATTGCCGATGGCATCGCCGATGGCATAGATGCCGGCAACGCTGGTCTCAAGGTATTCATTGACCTTGATAAAGCCCTTTTCCATGGCAACGCCGACCTTGTCAAGGCCGAGGCCTTCGGTATAGGGCGAACGGCCAACAGCCACGAGCACCAGATCGACTTCCTTCTGCTTGTCGCCGAAGGTCACGAGCTTCTTGCCGCCCTTGTCCTCGATCTTGCTGACGGACGTATTGGTAAGTATTTCAATGCCTTCCTTCTGTATCATAGCCGAGAATGACTTTGCGATCTCTTCATCTTCGGTCGGCAGAATCTGTGGCATCATTTCAACAACGGTCACTTCCACATCCATACGCTTCATCACCTGCGCGAACTCCATGCCGATAACGCCGCCGCCGATGATGAGAATGCTTTTCGGAAGCTTGTCAAGGGACAGTGCGCCGTCGGAATTGATAACGCCGGGAAGGTCAACGCCGGGGATGGGTACCTTGCTCGGCACGGAGCCGGTGGCGATGATGATCTTGTCGCACGCGATGGTCTCGCCGGTCTCTTTTACTTTCACGGTCTTGGCGTCAACGATTTCAGCCGTACCCTTGACAATCTTCATGCCGTGGCTTTTCAGAATGCCGCCGAGTCCGCCGACCAGCTGCTTCACAACAGTTGCCTTGCGTGCCATGACAGCAGGAAAGTCGACGCTTGCGCCGGTCATGTTGATGCCGAATATTTTGGACTCTTTTGCCAGATGATACACTCCTGCCGACTGCAGGAGCGACTTGGTCGGGATGCAGCCGCGGTTGAGGCAGGTGCCGCCGAACTCATCCTTTTCAATAATGGTGACCTTGCCGCCGAGCTGGCAGATGCGGATTGCCGCAGGATAGCCGCCGGGGCCGCCGCCGATCACAACCACATGGGTGTCGGCAGCAGGGGCTGCCGGTGCTGCTGCGGCAGCGGGTGCGGCGGCAGCTGCCGGTGCTGCTGCGGCGGGGGTTGCGGCTGCTGCAGCAGGTGCTGCGCCGCCTGCGGCAACGCCGGCCAATTCGCCCTTGTCTGCCGCTATTATAGCGATAAGCTCAGCTACGGGGACTTCGCCTTCCGCGGGAACAACGATATGGAGATAGCCGTTAGCCGGGCTTTCCACTTCATAGGTGATTTTTTCTGTTTCAACAACAAGCAGAATCTCGCCCTGCTTTACTTCTTCGCCTTCGGCCTTTTTCCACTCGGCAATCTTGCCGGTTTCCATGGTCAGCCCGAGCTTGGGCATGGTTAAATTGGTTGCCATAGTAGTTACTCCTCTATTATCAAGTTTTCCGTAGTGGCGGGTTTGAAACCCGCCACTACTATCATTAATTACGTTTGCCCTTATTTAATTACGCCAGCACCAGCATCGGATCTTCATGCAGCTCTTTGATGGTCTGCAGGAAGCGGCCCGCGTCAGCGCCGTCGATGGTGCGGTGGTCATAGCTTATCGACAGGTTCATCATCGGCCGGATCACGATCTGCTTGTTGACGACCACGGGCTTGTCGATGATCGCGCCCACGCCCAGAATGCAGTTTTCAGGCTGATTGATGATGGCGGTGAACAGCTCGGTGCCGAACATGCCCATGGCCGAAACCGTGAACGTGCCGCCGGTCATTTCCGCGGGGCCCATCTTGCCGTTGCGGCCCTTGTCGATCAGGGCCGTGCGGTCCTTGGCGATTTCGGTAATGGTTTTCTTGTTCGCGTTTTTAATGACCGGCACGATCAGGCCGTCCTTGATGGACATGGCCATGCCGACATTGATGTCCTTCAAAAACAGGATGCCGTCATTGGTCCAGCGGGTGTTGATGACCGGATGCCGCTCGAGTGCCATTGCCGTGAGCTTGATCACGAAGTCGGTGATGGTCACGCGCACGCCGTGCTTCTTTTCGACCGACTTCAGGATCTTCTCGCGGAATTCCTGAATCGCGGTTGCATCCACGCCGTTGGTCATATAGGCCATTGCCGCCTGGTTGCAGCTCTCGAGCATCTTGCGGGAGATGACCTTGCGCATGCTGGTCAGTTTCACGAGTTTATCGCCTTCGGACACTTTTTCTCCTCCTGTCTTTTGTTCTGCAGGTGCGGCTGCGGCAGGTGCTGCCTTTGCCTTGGCAAGATAGGCTTCGATATCCTCCTTGGTGATCTTGCCTGCGGGGCCGGTGCCAATAACCTGCTTGAGATCGATATTATTTTCTTTTGCCATCTTGTCGGCAACGGGGGTGATGCGAAACTTGTTTGCCGCCTGGTAGGCCAGCACATCGTTCTTTACCACGCGGCCCTCGGGGCCAGTGCCGCCGATTGCGGCGATTTCGATGCCGGCATCAGAGGCCAGCTTGCGGGCAAGAGGCGATGCTTTCACTCGCTCGCCGGCTGCACGTGCGGGAGCCGGAGCGGCTGCTGCCGGTGCAGCGGTGCCGCGGGTGCTGCGGCTGCAGGAGCCGCCGCCGCTGCTGCCGGTGCTGCGGCTGCTCCCCCCGCCGCCGGCACATGCTGCGTCATAATCGGCCTTGTCAGCCCCGATAATGGCGATCAGTTCAGCCACAGGCACTTCGCCGTCCTGCGGCACTACTATATGCAAAAGGCCGCTTGCAGGGGACTCAACCTCATAGGTGATCTTCTCGGTCTCAACGACCAGCAGAATTTCACCCTGGTTGACCTGCTCGCCTTCGGCTTTTTTCCACTCAGCAATCTTACCGGTTTCCATGGTAAGGCCGAGCTTGGGCATGGTTAAATTTGTTGCCATGTTAATTGACTCCTTTCCTTATTTAGTCACATCACGCCAGCTACTCAGCCGATCATCTTCTTTACCTGCGCGACCAGTTTGTCGGCATCGGGCAGGTAGTGCTTCTCAAGCTTGGGCTGAAAAGCGACATGCGTGAAGGGAGCCGCAACGCGGGCAACAGGTGCATCAAGCCAGTCAAACAGATTCTCCTGCAGGTCAGCGGCAATTTCTGCGCCCACGCCCATGATCTTTTTGGCCTCGTGAATGACCACACAGCGGTTGGTCTTCTTTACCGATGCATAAATCGTATCCATATCGATGGGGTTCACGCACAGAAGGTCGATGACTTCCGCTTCGATGCCGTCTGCCTTCAGCTTGTCTGCCGCCTTGGTGGCTTCAAGCAGCATGCGGCCGATGCTCACGATGGTGACGTCCTTGCCCTCGCGGGTGATCATGGCCTTGCCGATGGGGCAGATATAATCGTCAACAGGGATTTCCATTTTGAGCTTGTAGGATGACAGGGGCTCGACATAGAGGACGGGGTTGTCATCGCGAATGGCGGCCTTCATAAGGCCCTTTGCCGTATAGGAATTGCTGGGCATGACGACTCTCATGCCGGGCATGCTTGCAAACCATGCTTCAAGGGATGATGAGTGATGCGGCCCTGCGCCGAAGCCGCCTGCGGTCATCGCGCGCACGACCATGGGAACCTTCACCTGGCCGCCGAACATCCAGCGCATCTTGGATGCCTGGTTGTAGAACTCTTCAACCGCCAAGGTGATGAAGTTCATAAACATGATTTCAGCAACCGGCCGAAGCCCCGATGCTGCAGCGCCGACGCACAGGCCGACGATCGCGCCTTCGCTGATGGGGGTGTCGACGCAGCGGCCTGCGCCGAACTGGTCGATAAGGCCGCGGGTGACGCCGAAGGGTCCGCCGGGCTTGCCGACGTCTTCACCGACGATGAAGACGCTGGGGTCTCTTTCCATTTCCTCTTTGATTGCTTCGTTAATTGCCCACTGAACATTCAGGGATTTTGTACCAGCCATGTATCTATCCTCCACTTAAGAAATTTTTAACTCATTAAAGCCTGCAAATCAGGCAAGAATATCGACATACAGCTCTTCGATATCGGGCTGCGGGCTCTTGCGGGCGAAATCAACAGACTCATCAACCTCTTTTTTGATTTCGTCGCGAATCTTCTGAATGCCCTTCTCGTCAACCACGCCCTCTTTGGCAAGCTTCTTCTCATAGAGCATGATCGGATCCTTCTTCTTCCATTCCTCAAGCTCGCCTGCCGGGCGATAGTTGCAGGGATCGCCTTCGAAGTGGCCGTGATGGCGGTAGGTCTTGAACTCAAGCATATAGGGGCCCTTGCCTTCGCGGGCATGCTTGACAGCCTTGGCCATTGCTTCATACACGGCCTCGACATCATTGCCGTCTGCAATAAGGGAGGGCATGCCGTAGCCGGCTGCGCGGTCAGATACGTTTTCGATTGCCACGTGATCGCTTTTAGGCGTCATCTGGGCATACAGGTTGATGCTGCACACGAAAATGAGGGGCAGCTTCAGGATGGCGGCCATGTTCATGGACTCATGAAACGAGCCCGTGCCGGTTGCGCCTTCGCCGAAATACACGGCGGTGCAATTGTCTGTCTTGTTGTACTTCTGGGCAAATGCGGTCCCGAGAGCGATGCGCATGCCCTCGCCCACGATGCCGTTTGAGCCCATGCAGCCGGTCTTCACATCGGCAAAGTGCATGGATCCTGCGCGGCCCTTGCAGCAGCCGGCGATGCGGCCGAACAGCTCGGCCATCATGGGCTTCAGGTCAGCGCCCTTGGCGATGATGCAGCCGTGTCCGCGGTGCGTGGTATAAATGGCGTCTTCAAGGCGCAGATTTGCGCAGGTGCCCACCGCCACGGCATCTTCTCCCTGCGACAGATGCAGGAAGCCCGGCATCTCACCGCCGGAGAATATCTTGGTGGTGTCATCCTCAAAGGTCCTGACCCGGATCATGCGTTTCAGCAGATCAATTTTTGTGTCCTTGCTAATTTTCATTGAACATCCTCCGAATACGTTTTAGTTTTAAACAAACAACTGCCCTGTGTACGTATGTGAAAACCGGAACATGCCGCTCCGGTTTTGCGTGCAATTTACAAAATACGTGAAAGGCTGCGCGCCGATCGCTTAACGCTGATTCAATCTGATTCAAGGATGTATCGCGGCCTTCACTGAAAGCCGCGATACATGAACTGCCTGTCTTGTTACGGACAGATGATTTCGGCTGTGCCCATGACACAGTCGCCGCCGTCTTTATTTTGAATCTTCATGTCGCAGACAAGAATGTTCTTGCCGCCATCGGTCTTTTTCTCCTTCACCACGAGATTGCTCAGGATGGTGAAGCCCGGCTTTACCGGAGCGCGGAACTGCAGGTCGACTCTGGTGCCTGCGGCAGGCCACTGCAGGCCCTGAATATCGCAGATGGCCTGCAGCACGGGCTCGACATTAATGGTGCCGTGGGCGATGGTTGAGCCGCCGAACATGGTATTTGATTTCATGCCTTCCACGTCAACGTGGAGGGGGTTATAGTCGCCGCAGATGTCGGCATAGTCGTTAATCAGCTGCTGGGAAACGGCAATGCTCTTTGAAGGGAGCGCGTCTCCGACGTTTACGCTGGCGAAATTTATTTTGCTCATGGTGTCCTCCATGTATCTGAAAAAAGGTTTTTATTGCATCGTCTTGGGCAGCAGGAAGCTCATCTGAATATCGACAATCTTGTCGCCTGCCTGGTTGGTGGCGTTCATGTCAACAGAGAGAAACTTGCTGATGCGCACCTGGCCGTCTTTTTCCTTTTTTACTTCCTTTTTGTCAGCAATGGAGAGCTTGGTGGTGATGGTGTCGCCGATTTTAGCGGGCTTATGGAACAGAATCTTGTCGCCCGCGCGCACAGCGCCGTCAAGAAAAACCTTGCGGTCCCAGCAGATGCGCAGGCCGAAAATATAAATCATGCCGACCGGAACGGTCACATCACCCTTGTTGCTGTCGCCCATGAGAGCCGCGAACTTGGCGACTTCATCGGCCGTGATTTTATAGGTTCCGCCGCCGCAGTCAAAGCCCGCTTCCATTTCGGCGAACTTCAAATCGGGCAGCATCTTTGCGGGACCAAATCCGCTCACTAAGCTTGTATTGAACTTATGTTCCATGGAATGCCTCCCTCATACTCAACAATTTATAGTAGTTAGACCATCCGCCTTTTAGTGTGCTAGCAGCATCTGTGCGGGATCTGGCGGGGAAAACTGCATGCCGTCGGCAGCATAAAAGGCTGTGCGGGATCAAGCAAAAACCGGTCTCCCGCAAAAAGCGGGAGACCGGTTTGCGACATTAATAGGACTTGTTCTGTCCCAGCATGACCTGACCGATATAGTTTCTCGACATCTCGTTGGTGATCGGCGCGAACACCAGCTGGCGGATATCTCTGTAGTAGCGCTGAATATGATATTCCATGGTGAAGCCGTAGCCGGCAAGAATTCTCATGGCGCGGTCGGTGCAGCGGAATGCCGCATCGGAGGTGTACATCTTGGCCATGCTGGCGATAACGCCGAGAGCCGGATCCTTAGGAGCGTTTGCCTGCATCCAGGCCGCCTTGTAGGTGATAAGGCGCGACAGCTCGATTTCGGTTGCCATGTCGGCAAGCTGATGCTGAATTGCCTGATACTGGCCGATGGGCTTGCCGAAAGCCTCGCGCTCGCGGGCATACTGGTTGGCCTCTTCAAGGCAGCCCTGCGCAAGACCTACGCAGATGGCGGCGCACACGATGCGCTCATTGTTCAGCGTTGCAAGCAGGTTGTACCAGCCTGCGCCCCGCTCCCCGAGCATCGTGGCCTTGGGGATCTTGACGTCTTCAAAGGATACTTCGAAGGATGCCAGAATGTGGCTGCCGAGCTTCTTGATCTTGTTGTAGGTCATGCCCGGCATGAAATGCTGCTTCAGCAGGGGGCCGTCGGTATCGTGCTTGCCGATATTATCGCGGTCAAGCAGGAAAATCGTGAGGCCTTTAGCCGGCTTGCCGGGGACATCGTCGGTGCGGGCGATGAACACGTCGGTATTGGCTACATGCAGGCCCGTGGTGAAAATCTTGGAGCCGTTGGCGACGAAGTTACCGTCGGGCTGCTCCACGGCGCGGGACTTCAAAGCGCCAAGGATGTCCGTGCCGCCGCCCGGTTCGGTCAGCGACAGGGCGAAATTCCAGTCGCCTGCGATCAGCTTCGGCAGGTAAAACTCCTTCTGAGCCTGCGTGCCGTAGTGCAGGATCGACATGCCGCCGAAGCACACGCCCGTCAGATAGGCAAGGCCCATGGCGGAAAAACTGTTTGAAATCTCTTCGGTGATCAGGGTTTCGTCGATGATGTTGCCGCCGGTTCCGCCGAATTCCTCGGGGAAACAGGCGCCCAGGATACCTTCATCGCCCAGCTTTTTCCATACATCAACCGGGAAATGATTCTCCTCATCCCATTCGCCAATCTTGTCCTTGGGGCATTCTTTCTCTTTGAACTTCTTCAGCATGTCGAGCATCATTTTACGCTCTTCGCTGAGCCCAAATTCTGTCGGGATCATTAAATCTGCCATAGGATCTCCTTTCATACACTGTTACAAGTTGGTTAAAGAATTTATACCCAGCTCAGTATAGAACTGGCACAAGCCATGCCAAAACAATAAATAAAAAAACAATATATTAAAAAGCAATTTCAATGAGTTAGAAAACCCTTTTTACCGTCTCTGCAAGCAGTTTCATACGCACTGCCAAATCTGACAAAAACCAAAACTTAAAAGACCGGATACTGACAGATTGTCAAACCAAAAAATAATTTTTACCAAATATTACCACGATATAAAGTTTGATTTATATCGCCCATACTATGCTTTGTCAAGGAATTTAACCAAAGGGGAAGACAGAGGAACTTTTTGGGTGCAAAAACAAAAAAACAAGTAAAAACAGATAATTACACAGCAAGCCACGCACACTGGCTAGCCTTTATCGACCATTCCACGGAGCCAGTCCAAATAGTTGGCAGAGCCCTCGGCAATGGGCACGAAAACAAGCTGCGGAACCTTATAGCTGTGCAACCGCTGTACGGCTTCCACAAGCAGGGGGAAAACATCTCTTGTTGTTTTTGCCATGAAGAATATCTCATCTTCGCGGCAGACTTTATCTTCCCACCAGTAAATTGATTGAATGGGGGCAATGATCTGGGCGCAGGCAGCCAGTCGTTCTTCAACAAGAAAGTTTGCGATCTTCTCAGCCTCTTGCCTCGAGGCGGCCGTCATAAGAACAACGCCGCAGTCGGTCATGCACGTGCGCTTTCTACTTGGACGTGATAAAGGCTGAAATGCCTTCCTTTTTCTCAAGCTCTGCTGCCATTTTCTGAGCATCTTCCAGGCTTCTGTATTTGCCGATACGCACCCGGTAGACCACGCCTTTGTCGGGGACCGTAATCTTTACAATATGGGACTCATACCCCTTGGCTGCAAGGGAGCTTGAAAATGCCGTTGCCACCTCATTATTTTGGAATGATCCGAGTTGCAGCGTATAGGTAAGAGTCTCGGACACCGAACCGTCCGGGGCAGACTGCTGCGCTGCGGCAGTCACCGCAGCTTTTATTTCAGCTACGCGCTGGGCGGCAGAAGGCGCAGTGGCTGGCCGTACCATGCCGACGGTCTTATTGTCGGCCGGCGCCCCCGGCTGTTTTGCACCGCCAGCGGATACGGCGGCCGGGGATAGAGCTGCTCCCGGCTTTTTTTCAGCTTCAGACTGAGGCATTACATCCGGCTTTTTATTCAAGAGCGTTTCAAAAAAGCTCATGTACAGAGAAGATGATGTATCATTCTGCCGGCTGCCGGCAAGCGGCATGCCGTGATCGGCATAGGGCTGCAGCTTCGGATCTGCAGGCGGAGCTGTTTTTTTAGATGCAAACACATCAACAAGATACCCTGCGGCAAAAAAAAGCCCGATGGTTATGGCAACCCCGATGGCGATTTTTATGGCCTGTGTTATACAGCTAAAAATAAAACGGACTATTCCCATGTTACCCGATTGCGAACAATAAACTTTTTTGTCGTTTCTGACTTCCGACTTCCGGCTACTGACTCCTGACTTCTGGATTCCGTCTTCCGTCTTTCCTACCGCCTACAGTCTAAAAGCCTACAGCCTTTATCTTTATAATTTCTCCGACTTCTGGCTTCCGACAACTCACATTTTCTCCGGCGCTGTCACGCCAAGCAGCGCAAGGCCGTTTTCAAGCACGGTCTTTATTCCGCTCATGAGATTCAAGCGAGCGGAGCTCAGGGCCTGATTATCGGTAACCACGCGGTGCTTTGCATAGTAGCTGTGGAACTGACCCACAAGCTCCATGAGATAGGCTGAAACCCTGTGCGGCTCGGCCGCAAGCGCGCTGCCGGCAACAAGCTCAGGGAACTGCGCAAGCTTCTTTATGATCTCGCGCTCCTCGTCCTCAATAAGCAACCCTGCATTGATATCGGCGAATTTTCCAAGCGGCACGCCTTTTTCAACTGCTTTTGAAATCATGCTGCAGATGCGGGCATGGGCATACTGGACATAATACACCGGGTTTTCATCGCTCTGCTTTTTGGCCACTTCAAGGTCGAAGTCAAGCTGTGCATCGGACCTGCGCGTCAGGAACATAAACCGGGCGGCATCGCTGCCCACTTCTTCGATCACTTCCCGCAGGGTGACAAACTCGCCGCTTCTGGTCGACATGGCCACCGGCTGGCCGTCACGCAGCAGATTTACCATCTGCACGAGAATTACGCCCAGGGCGTCCTGGGGCAGGCCCATGGCCTTCAAAATCGCGGCAAGGCGGGGCACATAGCCGTGATGATCAGCGCCCCAGATATCGATCACCCGCTGAAACCCGCGCTGAAATTTATTTTTATGATAGGCGATGTCTGAAGCAAAATAGGTGGTGCGGCCGTCGGCCCGCACCATAACTCGGTCCTTTTCATCGCCGAAGTCCGTGGCCTTGAACCACAGCGCGCCTTCTGATTCATAGGCAAGTCCTTTTGCCTTCATCTGCTCAAGGGTGTTCGGCACATCGCCGGAGTCAAAAAGTGTTTTTTCGGAAAACCAGGAATCGAATGTGACGCCGAACAGCTCCAGATCATCCTCAATGCCCTGCAAAATGGCCGAGGAGGCAAACTGCGTGCATAGCCCGATGGCTTCATTTTCGGGCATTTGCAAAACCTTATCGGCCTGCCGCAAAATCAGGTCGCGGGCTATGTCAAACAGGTACTCGCCCTTATACAGCCCCTCTTCGGGGAACTCGACCTCTTTTTTTAAAAGCTGCTGGTAGCGCAGATACAGCGATAGCCCGAGATTCTGCATCTGATTGCCGATATCATTTATATAATACTCGCGCACCACGTCAAAGCCGGCAAATGCCATGACACGGGCAAGGGCATCACCCAGAGCCGCGCCCCGGCCGTGGCCGATATGCAGCGGCCCCGTGGGATTGGCGCTGACAAATTCCACCATAACCTTTTTGCCGCAGCCGACCTCGCAGGAGCCAAAGCGCGGCCCCTTTGCTTCAATCTCACCCAAAACCGAGTGCCAGGCATCCTGCTTAAGATAAAAATTAATAAAGCCGGGCCCGGCAATTTCAAGCTTCTCAATCACGGGATCGCTGCCCTGAAGTTTTTCAACAAGCAGCTGCGCTATCTGGCGGGGCTGCTTCTTCTCGCTTTTGGCGAGCATCATGGCAACATTAACGGCCAGATCACCATGCTCGCGGCTCCGTGGCGACTCAACGACAAAATCGGGCAGTTCGCCGGCAAACATGCCTTCGCTGCGGCATGCCTCAAACACCTGTGCAATGATTGTTCTGATCCGTTCTTTCATGATATTCAAAAATATAAAAGCATTAATACTTATTTGAAAAGCCCAAAATAATCCGTAATGTTTTATCCGCTTCATGCTGTTTAGTCAAGTCAAATGGTTGCGGCGGCCTGCGGCAGGAAAGCAGATGAAGGCCAAACAGACCTTTATCAGTATGCACCCATGGGCCGTACACTCCTGCCGTCAAGAGCTCGCAATCTTCGTAAGCAAAGAGGATTCAACAAACAATTTTTAGTAACACATCGTAACAGGCATTGGCTTTTCAAAAAACAATTAAGTATAATACATGCGCGAGGTGAACAGTGAGGCACAGTCAGCAAAAAATCGAAGAAATAAAACGCCATAAAAACAAACCCGAGCAGCGCTTCCTGTGCGACCTTGCCCTGCGCGAGCAGGACCATATCGTTCTGGTCTATCATGCTTCATCTGCAGGCCGCATCGCCGACATCGACATCGCCCCCGGCTCCACAACCATTGCCCACTACTGGCAGGCAGGCGGTTATGTTCTCTGGCGCATGTTTGCAGCCGACCAAACGCTTGTCGGAACGCTCTTTCATATCTGCGCTAATACTGATATACAGGAAACTAGCGTCAGCTATGATGATCTGATTTTAGATGTCTGGATTACCACGCAAGGGGTTGCGCGCGTGCTTGATGAGGATGAATTGGCCGATGCAATCAAGGCAGGGGTGGTCACAAATAACGAGCAGAGTTGTATTGAAAGACAGAGACAGATTATTCTTTCTGACTACGCTGCCATAATAGATCGAATACGGGATATTGAATCAGCTATTTTAAACCGGTAGGGTGGATTTGCCAAGCACGTCCACAGTGTTTTCAAAATTTCGTGGACACACTTCGTTATTTTACCTACGACAACCATGAACATTATTTCCCTTAGAAAGGACTGCTGCCATGACTGGCGATACGCTGGGCGGCTCTACAGAATTTGAAGTCGTAAAAATCAGGGACGGTTCTGCCGAAACTTTCACGCAGGCCGTGGCGACCGAGGTGCCGTGCACAATCGTCATCAACGGCAAAGAGGCTGTTACCACCCTGATGACGCCCACTCACTTTAAGGAATTTGCCGTGGGGCATCTTTTTACCGCAGGCATTATCACGCGGGCCGAAGACATAGTCAGCTGCAGCTGCGACGAGATCAGGTGGCGCCTTGATGTGGAGACGCGGCGCGAGGTTGATCTTGATCTTTTAGGCAAGCGGGTCTACACCAGCGGCTGCGGCAAAGGGGTCATGTATGCCAATGTCATCGAGCTTTCGTCGCGCCACCCGCTGCCTTCAGGGTTCACGGTGCAGGCAGGCCATCTGAAAGCGGCCATACAGTGGCTCCTGTCAAGCTCGACACTTTTCCAGGCGACCCGCGGCGTGCACTCCGTGGCGCTGGGCCTGGGTGGCGCGCTGCCTGACATGCTTATCGACGATATCGGCCGCCACAATGCCGTAGACAAAATTATCGGGTACGGCCTGCTGCACGGCCTTGATTTTTCGCGCAGCATACTGCTCAGCACCGGCAGGACCTCCTCGGAGATACTGCACAAGGCAAAGCGGGCGGAGATACCCATAGTGCTCTCACGCGGAGCGCCGACACACCAGACAATTCTTCTCTCGCGAGACATGGGCGTTACGGTAGCCGGCTTCAAACGGTCGGGAGACATTGTCGTCTACTCAAACTGGCAGCGTGTGCTTACCGATAGCGGCATCCCTTCAATGGAATGAATAAAAAATTTTTGGGTCGGTTCGCTAATTGCCCTGGGGTAAAACGTATACCAACTGATTAGATGGTGCGCGATGCGCACCCTTTCTTTCAAACCCGCAATTCGAGAGGAGCTTTATGATCGCAACTTTAACATTCATGGGAGCAACAGGCACGGTTACCGGGTCGCGGTATCTTCTGAAAGCCGAAGGTAAAAAATACCTCATCGACTGCGGCCTGTTTCAGGGCTTGAAAGAAATACGGCAGCGCAACTGGGAACCCTTCCCTGTGCCGCCAAATGAAATCGACCGTGTACTGCTGACCCATGCCCATATTGACCACTGCGGCTTTCTGCCACGCATTGTGCAGCAGGGTTTCAAAGGGCCGGTGCACTGCACCTTTCCCACGGCAGACATCTGCAGCCTCGTCCTCAGAGACAGCGCCTACCTTCAGGAAGAAGACGCGCGGTACGCAAACAAAAAAGGCTTCTCAAAGCACAAGCCCGCCCTGCCCCTCTATACTGTGCAGGATGCCGAAGATGCCATCAGCCTCTTTAAACCAGTACACTACGGCCAGGACCTCTTTTCTCAAATACCATGCGCGTCAAATTCAAGGACGCGGGGCATATTCTCGGCTCATCGTTTATCGACGTGAAGCTCATGCAGGCAGACAAGCCGACCCGCATCCTCTTCAGCGGTGACATCGGCAGCCCCGACCGCCCCATACTGCGCGACCCCACGCAGGTATTTGAAGTGGACTATCTCGTGCTTGAATCGACCTACGGCGACCGCACCCATGACCACGGCGACGACGCCCGCCGGGACGGGCTGGCCCGTATTATCAATGAAAGCGTAAAACGCGGCGGCATACTTATCATTCCGTCGTTTGCCGTGGAGCGCTCGCAGGAGCTGCTCTACTATATCCGAGAACTTGAGGACCAGAAACGCATTCCCGTGCTGCCGGTCTATCTTGATTCGCCCATGGCAGTGTCAGCCACTGAGATCTTTGAAAAATGGAAGCTTGTCTACGATATGGAAGCACGAATGCAGGAGCTCGACGGCAGGCATATCATGCAGACACAGATGCTGCATGTCGTGCGCGATGCCTCTGAGTCAAAGCTGCTGCACAATGTGAAGGGCCCGGCCATATTCATTTCCGCCAGCGGCATGCTTGAAGGCGGCCGCATACTGCATCACCTTGAGCACCGCCTTCCCTTCGCGGAAAACACTGTCCTCTTTGTCGGGTATCAGGCCGAGGGCACGCGCGGCAGGTCGATCCTCAACGGCAGCCCGACCATTAAGATTCACGGGCAGATGATTCCCGTGCACGCCAAAATCGAGAATATCACCGGTTTCTCCGGCCATGCCGATTACAAGGAGATCCTTGCCTGGCTCATGGGCTTTAACCGGCCGCCGGTTAAAACCTTTATCGTCCACGGTGAGCCTGATGCTGCTCAAGCCATGGCTAAAAACATCAGAACAACACTTGGCTGGGAGGTTGAAATACCGGAGTTCATGCAAACAGTTCAACTGTAGGAAGATAAAAACAATAATCAGAAGGCCGGGCTGCTGCACACAGCCCGGCCTTTTTTATTGATGCAACTAAATCGTGACACGAACAAAAAACATACATAGCAGGCTGGAGTAAAACGGCTGCGTTGCCATCTCACTTGGCTTTTCGGCGCTCGTACATTTTGCAGATATCCGACAGTGCGGCAGCCATGGCGGGATTTGTCTTCATAATCTCCACGGTTTCATCAGGAGATTCCAGAAGCTTAAGATAGGCTGCCTCAACGGTATTTGTTTTCATCCGCAGAACCCCGAACAGCATATCGGCAATATCCACGCCTCTGATATTGGCATAAAAATTAGAGCTGTAATACAAGTCACACATCAGGCACAGCCGGGCTATTGCAGTGCCGGGCTTATGATGCTGGTGAATATATTTCGGGTTGAGCACATAAATTCTAATTTTTTTGATGCTGTGACAGGTTAAAAAATACATGTACCGGTTAAAATCCTTACCCTCGCCGAAAACCTTTTCGGCAAGTTCACGCTGAGCCTTATTGAGGCCGCCGCTCTTAACGTTCTGCCAGTAGTAGCGCGTATCGATTTCAAAATAGGCAAATTCAGGATCAAATTCTTTAAGTTTCAGAGAAAAAAGCCTGGTTCTATGCGTATGCCCCGTTTTAACCGAGTCGTAAACTTTTTTTACTTCATCTTTGCTGAGCCGGTAGTTTTCATTAGCCAGCATCTGCCGGCATGCTTCTTCCAGATTGTTGAAAATGGGGTTTGCTTCACGCCTGCCAAAATACAAAAAACCCTCTTTGCCGAGCTTTGTTTTTTCAACCGCATACATGCCGAAGTCTGCCGTGAAATAAAAATAATTCAAAAATGCAGGATCCGTGATGTTCTTATAGTCCATAGCCCGCTTGGCTGCTATGTCGGCAGATGTTGAAATAAAATCAGCATCAAAAAGGGCTGCATCCTTTTGAAATATCCCCCTGTTTTTCTTATTGGTAATAAGTTTAATTATATCCATGTCTTTTCACAAAAAAGCTGTTGTCTGGTTATAGTGCATGGAGGGGTTGCCCAATCGTACCGGGCAGAGGCCAATGCTTGTGATGCCCGAATAAGGCATGCATCAATGCGCAGGCTAAATCCCCCTCCCTCCAAAAAAAACTATTTGATCAACGTATACCGATTTAAGCAATACAACCAATCAACAAATCAATATTTACCAGATAATAGTACATTACAAATATTGTGCCAATTTGTTTAAATAAATTAATCAAGCATTTTCGATTAGTTAAAAACATGCTGGAGTTAGTAACAACTAAAAATGTGTCTCATGATACATAAATGCACAAGCAAAAGCGTATCAAAACCTTACTGTCCCTGTCTGTTTATATAATTGGATGGCCGTAGGGTTGAAGCTAAAAAAAGAGTGG
Source organism: uncultured delta proteobacterium (assembly GCA_963804955.1). Taxonomy (GTDB): domain Bacteria; phylum Desulfobacterota; class WTBG01; order CAIYCZ01; family CAIRTM01; genus CAIWCT01. The sequence continues at coordinate 108,516 of CAWDSQ010000007.1, forward strand.
CAAAGGCAATCGTTGAGGCTCTTAAATACACATCTCCTGCTTAAAAAAGCGGCACAGGCAGCCCAGCGGCGGATTTGGATGTGATAGGGGTTTTCGATTTTTTAGTCGAGATCTGCGGAATTAAACTTACTCAATAATTGTGAGGGTAGAAGGTGATTTTATAGCAGCAAAGTTCTTCAACCAAATTAAACGGCTTGAGTCTAGCCGGCTCTTCTTTGCTCACAACCACCAGAACAGGCATGGCGCCAGGAAAACAAACGAGCCGAGGATGGCTGCCATGTAAAAAAACAAAAGGGGTATACACACCAGAAACTGCGGAAATAATTCCGGACTAAAAATCATGTTCGGGATCAATAAAACCATATAGCCAAAGATAACAAAGGCCTTGTGCATATTTTGCTCGAGCAGCATAATCGCTTGATTGCACTGAGCCTCAAATACTTCCACCTGTGCCAATCGATCCTGAACCGCGCGGACCCGCCCGCGTGCACCATATGCCTGGTCGGCAGTAATATGCATGGCCTGCAGATTTCCGGACCTGATAAGTTGTACGAGATCGCGCAGGCTTTTTTTGGCATCTGCCTGTAAACTCAGGGCAACATCAGCAGTGCAGGTGGTATCCCGTTCCGCACAGGCGGCATAGGCCTCCAGAAGCGTTATACTGTCAGAGCTGATATCATAAAGCGTTTTCTCCTGTGCAGGCGATGCAGACGGAAGCGCCAGAACGCACAAAAACAGCAGCATCATTTTTTTCATAAATTGTACCCCCTTGAAAACAAGCGATTGCATTTCGGCTCTTCATCAGTCCAAAATCACATTAATGCAGCCGGAACTGGCAGCAAGGTCACGTTATCTGTAGACCATTGCTCTTTCCAGGCAATCACGCTGCCATCTTCAGCCAGTGCCGAATACCCGTCTATAAATTCAGAATTGCTATATTCTAAAAAGCCGTGGTTGTCATCCTCACCGGCATCAAAGGCGTTCACGGCAATAATGTTGTTAAACTCATGATGAAAAACCAGAACCCCCGAATGCACGCCGCCATACCATTGATAATATCCCCATACAACTATTGACCCATCCTGCTTCAGCGCAATATTATTGCTGTCTCCCGAAGCAGCCGCTGTTGCCCGAAGCCTTCCTGCGCGAATCGGAAGAGGGACATCCCTCCACCCGGATATATAATTTATATGCCTCTGCACGACATTCCCGTCAGACTGCACCGCCACATCGAAATTGCTCCCCAGGGATATTGAAACTGCATCATTAACAGGGGTCATATAGCTGTGGGGCCATTTCGCTATCGTGCCGTCCGCCTTCACCGCCGCGCATCGACCTTCTCCTGCGCCGATGCTGACCACATCGCTGATAGCGGCAGGAACATGCATCGGCTCTTCATTCATAAAACCCCACCCGACAAGATTGCCGTCTGCTTTTAAAGCAAGAAAATGATGATAGCCGGCGGCAACCGCCACCACATCAGCAAGCCCGTCAGGAACAGGAAGCTCCTGAGGGCAGGAAAGCGCATCACATGACCACACCACCACCGTCCCGTTGTCTTTTAGCGCAACGCTGTAGTCATTGCTTTTTGCTATGGCGGTTACATTTCTGAGCCCCTCAGGGGTTTCTAGTAGTTTGCCGTCTTCAAAGCTCCATTCCACAACCGTACCGTCGGCCTTGAGCGCAAGGCTGCCATGAGTAGTTGAAGCAAGCGCTATGGCTTTTTCAGTCTTGAAAACCCGGAATTTTTTGGCCACTTCCTTCATTGGCCCTTGTTCAACAGCCGCAGTAATGGTGATCAATTTCTCGCCTGGATTTTCAGGGTTCACCTGCCCAATCCAGCGCCAGGTGCCGTTATCGGTTGCCAGTAGTTCCTGTTCTGCCTGGCCGCCGATTTCGCTCAAATCAGCCGTAACCGTAACCGGCGCAAGAGCCTCTGGCGCCTGCCGCCAGATCACCCTCACATCGCAGGTCTGCCCAACCAACAGACGCCCCATAAGAAATATGCGATTGCGCTGCATCGAGAGGTCAAGGGGCGGCTTGCATCCTGCCGCTGCAAGCAGCCCTAGTACCGCCAGTCCGATACATAATTTTTGTATTTTTTTCATTCATTACCCTTTTCAATAATATTCAGCAGGGGCATGGCATGCCGTGCCACTACAACTGATTTACCTCAACCATTCCAATACAGCCAATCCCGCTCACAGCCACCAGAAAAGGCACGTTGGCGATAAAATAATCGTCATGAGGAAGGACCAAAGGGTTGAGCCTATAAGAACCATAAGTTCGATCATAAATCTTACAGGGCCTTCATATAAAATAACAAGATAAAGCAACAGGGGGTTCAAAAAGCTCGCCAGATACTGCAAATTACCGAGCAGTTGAACAAAATAATGAATTCCCGCATTGCAGCTCTCATCGGCAATTGCAATATGCGCAAGCTGCTCCCGCACAACCCTGGCGCGAACGCTCAGCGCCGAAGCCTGACCGGGGGTGAGCATTATGCGGCTGCGGTCGCCCGACTTTACCAGCCCCACAAAATCCCGCAGGCCGTTTACAGCTCCTGCCTTTATGGCCAGCATATCTTCGGAGGTGCAGGCGCTCTCCCGGTCCGCACAGGCTGCGTACGCCTCAACCAGAAAAAACATGTCCTGGCTGATATCGTTGAGTGTTTTTTCCTGTGCCCGGACTGCGGCAGGCAGCAGCGCGATACATAAGACCAATAGTATGGTTTTTTTCATTTCACACCTCCCCTGGGTGCATTCTTTATCATTGTAATTCCTCCGGCACTGTTAGCTCATGCTGGCCATCCCACCACTCTTCCCATGCCAGAACGCTGCCGTCCGCGGTCAGGGCCATGCTGTTGGGCGGCGTAAAACCGCACAGGCCATCGGCTATGGCAATTATGTTTGCCAGCCTTTCATGGCTGACATAATACAAACCCGCATACTGGGTCGCGCGCCACCAGAGCATGACCGTGCCGTCTTCCTGTAGCGCCATCCAGTGACTCCCACCAGCAACTACAGCTTTTGCCCTCAAGTCGCCTGCCCGGCGAGGCAGGCTGTCACCCCGGCCGCCCCACATGACTGCGCTGCCATTGTCTGTTAAGGCAAGAGCATTCTCCCACGCATCAATAGCCACCACGTTTTCAAGGCCTTCCGGCGCATCACAATAGTCCTCCGGATACGCCCAGAGATCCTCAGTTCTTACTGCAAGCCATGAAGCTACCGTACCATCGGCTTTCAGCGCATGTGCGCAGGCATTACCCGCCGCCAGTGCAACAACATCGGTGAGCCCTTGCGGTATGTTCAGCCCGAGGCTATCATTATCGCCCCAGGCTGCTACTGTGCCATCAGCTTTCAGCGCAAGGTTATATATGGCTGCGGCGGCTATGGCTACTATATCCGTAAGATTATCCGGCACATCGAAACTTTCATCACTGCTATTGCCCCATGCCGCTACCGTTCCGTCGGCTTTCAGCGCAAGGTTATGATAATAACCTGCAGCTATGGCCACAACATTGCCGAGACCTTCAGAGGCATAAAACGCCTCTTGATTCTGATCACATTTCACATACGAACCAGCCGTCCCGACCTGCCAGTCAACCACGGTGCCGTCAGCTTTCAATGCAAGGCTTTGGGCCGCACCGCAATCAATAGCTACTGCCTTTGCTGCCGCATTATGCACCTGCACCTGCTTTTCGCTCGGGTATTCTTCATCATCCGCGTCCAGCGCGGTAATGCGCAGCGTCTTCTCGCCGAACGCCGGGGCGCAACCTTGCCGCTCCACCGCCAGATGCTTTGGTTATCTGCGGTCAGTTCCTGTGCCGCATCTCCGCCGATTTCACTTAAATCCGCCGTCACCGTTACCGGCACGGGGTCATTAGCCCCGGCGCGCCAAATCAGGCGCACATCGCAGGCCTGGCCCGACAGAAGCCGGCCGAGCAGAAATATGCGGCTGCGGTGCAACGACAGCGGCTCTTGTGGCTCAGGTTTTTTACATGCTGTTGCCGCCAGCAGTCCCAGCGCCGCAAAAGATACCAATACTTTTTGTAATGTCTTCATGTATACCCCCGTACAGTTTGTCATAAAAGCATTTTAAGAGCATCCAGTCGTGTCCCAATGCTGTGCGCCCGCTCATAACCACCAGAACAGGCATGGCGCCAGGAAAACAAACGAGCCGAGGATGGCTGCTATAATATTTCCCCATTAGCACCTCCTCTGTGTGATTGGATGTGAAAGTATTTTTACACTACATTCTCTGCATGCTCAGACCGTGCTGTGCTTTGGTCATGCACAATACTGCTCTGAGCCCCTACAGCAAAGATGCCGGTTTCTCTACAACCCTACATGGCAATACAAGCTCCCGGATGCCCACGGGAAGAGTAATACCAAGCCAACGCATAGGCACAATACATATAGCCCCTATCAATCATGCCACTCTAGCCATTCACGCTCACACATAAAAAAAATCGGGGCACCGGAACCGCACAGGTCTGCCCTACAAGCAGCCCCAGCGCAACACTACCATCAAATTTTTTATACTGTTTTTATGCATTCCCCTTTACACGGGTCCATTCATCATGAATACAATGCGCCGGGCCCCCGCCGCTTTCAATACTCATTATTCATTACCGGATTTTTTTGCAGTTCAGTAATATCAAGCTTATACAAAATATCCCAGCCGAAGGAGCCCGGTTCCCCCCCTATTCCGAAAAGCCACAAATTTGAGCCGGATAAAGCAATACTGTAAGGAGTTGAAAGCGGGCCATTTCCGGTTCTCCCGCCGGTGGGCGGATATATGAGACTTACGATATTTCCATCCATATCAATCTTATAAAGCATCTTTCCATATATACTGTCGGTAACCCAGAAGTATGTTCCGTCAAAAGCGATGCCATAGGGATTATCAAAAGGCAGGGGAATTGCCGTGTCGCAGAAACCATTCATATCGCATTTATTGATGCTCCTGGCTTGTCCGGCCACGTACCAAACAGTACCATCCTTCACGAAAATACCCCTGGGGTCGCCGGGCGCACGAAAGGACGCAACCGGTTCGCCTGTTTTGGTAAACTTGTAAATGCTTTCGGAATGGAATTCGGTATACCAGATAAAGTCCCCATCTGCCGCAATACCGCGCACCTCATGATTCTCAGTCAGGGGGTAGCGTAACGATCGGTTCGGGCAAAAAATAACCAGCGTCCTCGGGAGCAGCAATGCCTGCTATAATCCGTTTTCCTGTGGAATTGTCGATGCCGAGCGTCCACAGCACCCCACCGTCAAAGGTTCCCACCGGAGTTACTGATTTCCAGTGCTGCACAACAGGCAGACTGGCAAGGGGCGGAGACCAGCCCATATCTGTTTCCTGGAGAAAAGGAATTTTACGATTAAATATGGGTCGCAGGCGGACAAAGTCCGGCAGGAATCCGGCCATTCCCACAGCTTTCATCGTCAGGGCGGGCTCTTTCAGATTTACTCTACCCCAGACGAAATACAGCGCGCTCCCTATGAGAGATTTAGGATTTTGACTAGAAACCCGTAATAGCGCATGTCAGCGTTCAAATCTGACCTGCTTATACTAAATCCATACACCTCATCGAATACATACGTGCTGGTTGACCGCCAGTACATTTTGCCGCCGTAAAAGCCGACTTCCTCCCTGGCATACCATTCACTGTAATAAGACCCATCATAAAAGCCCCAGAGCAAACCGGTGAGCCCATCGCTGGAATATGACCAGTCTGCGGCATCGGCAGGGTTGAATGGCAGAAGTACAACAAGAGTGAGGCAGGATAAAAGAATTATTTTTGCGCGTGTTGTAAGCATGTAGTCCCCTTTTTAATTTTACCCCGAAGAGGCATCCGCCGCAGCGGACATCGTGAAACTATAACTGCGTCACCTCAATCGTTCCGGAACAGACAATCGTTCTCACAGCCGGAAAAAAAGAACCGGAAAAACAAGGCTCGGCAGCAAACAAGGTGCAGCAAATAAAGATTTTAACGTAGTGCATGCCCCCCATTACAAGCTGCAATACAAAAATACGGCTAGGCTATAACCGTATGCATCAACTGCAGCGCAAGCGCGACCAGCATTCTTGCGCTATTGCATGACCCATCATGCATTTCTATTTTTGAAAACCGGCCTCGTACTTCTTCGGACCAAAAACGCAGGGCTTTCTCTTCTTCGGCAGTTAAAACCAGGGCACGCATATCGCCCGACTTTATAAGACTCTTAAGATCCTGAAGGGTCTTTTCAGCATTGGCTTTTAATGCCTTGCCATCCTCTTCAGTACAGGCAATATCATGATGTGCGCATGCCGTAAGCGTCTCTGCAAGGATAAGCGTCCGGGCGCTGATCTCGTACAGCCTGTTCTCATGCGCTTGCATTTTGCAACTCACCCGCACCCGGCAGGACGTGTTCGCATAAACCGGCTCGGTGAAAGACAGTTCGTTTATCCGCGGCCAGGGCTGATCTTTAAACACCGCAGCTGTCAAAAGCCCCAACGCTGCAACTGTCAGTAAAATTTTATGAACGGTTTTCACGCTCTCCTCACTGTATGCTTTACTGCCCAGGGGTATTCGCCGGGGCTGAGACCGCACCCTGCAACTGCAAACATTGCTGCATAAATATATCTTTAGCCGTATTACTTTGAGTAAAGAAGTGCTGTTCCCGTTTTCCCCTTGCACGTTCCCCCTGCAAGGGCAGGCAAAAAACTAAACTAACACTATTCAAATTAACGCAAGACGCGTACCAAAAAAATTAACTTGCTCTGAAAAAATCCAGAACATAATAAAAAGTATTGAAAAACAGATGGTTGAAAAAAATAAAAAAATAGCGGCTGCTTTGGCTCCATAAGCGGTAAAATACAATTGGCTGATTTCAGCCAGCAAAAGGGGTTGAAATAAATTTCATTGGTTGAATCCAGCCAATTACAGGTGATATGTATCGCCGGGGTTGACGGATTGAACTGCACATAACATGCCTGTTCCCTGCAATGCTTCAGATATGCCTGCCCGAATAATTTCTTGAGAAAAATGCGGCGCAAAGGTATATTTTGTGGAGAAACAGCCCAGGGTAATTCCCGGCTGACAGGAGCAAACTAAAAAAAAGAGCTCACGGGGGCCTTTGAGGGCCAACCCAGCTTCTTGAGCTTTATGCACAATATCATGACAGGACGATTGCATGCCGATCTATGAATACTACTGCACGCCGTGCCACACCATTTTCAGCTTTCTGTCACGCACAGCAAACGTAAGCAGGCAGCCCGCCTGCCCTCGCTGCGGCGGTGAGATTCGCAAACAGGTTTCATCATTTGCCTTCTCCCAAAAGATGAGGGGCACTGAAAGTTTGCCCTTTTCGACACAGCAGGCAGAAGAAGGCGTTAAAAAGCTCAAAAGCGAAATCGACCGACTGAAGTCAGAGGAAAGCCCGCAGCGCGCCGCGCAGTTCAAAAAAAATTTCGAACGCTGGTCGGGCGTGAAGCTCGACCACTCGGCTGGCTCCCTGCGCGGCGTTGAGCTTGCGCCTGAAAAAGGAGAGCCCCCTGAAGAAGAAGGCCCGCCTCCGGAGCGCGATGATACGATTTATGATTTATAAACAAGCAGTTGGATTGGTTAATCTGGTTATATTAGTTTAATTGGTTTTATTGGTTGATTTGTTGAAACCGGGCTTAAATCATCTATGCTCACACGGACGATCTTCAGAGACATTGCTGGTTGTCAATTGATGGTTGTTCATTCATCTAACGAGCATTGACCTTTGACTATTGACCACTGACCAATAAACCATTGACCATTCCCTGCATGATGACCCTTGACCAGCTTCGCACAAACAAAGTGGGCCTGGTTCTCTCATCAGGCTTTTTCGGCTTCTACGCGCACGCGGGCTGCCTGTGCGCCCTTTCCGAAATGGGCATTCATCCGATGGGATATGCCGGCAGCAGCGCCGGCGCCATCATAGCCGCAATGGGGGCCTCGGGCATGGCCTGCGAAAAAATCCGCGAGCGCCTGTTCCCCCTGAAAAAAAAAGACTTCTGGGACCCTGAGCCATGGTACCGCGTGGCGCTGCACGGACTTCGCCTGTTTCGCGGGTGGCATGGCTACCTGAACGGCGACAGGTTCGCAACACTGCTGCAGCGCATGCTGCCCGTAGCGACTTTTGAAGAGCTGCGCTGCCCCTGCGTTATAACTACCATTAATTTAAACACTAAAAAACGCGAGTGGCGCACTGCCGGAAATCTTGCTGATGCGGTGCAGGCATCCTGCACCGTGCCCTGGCTGTTCAAGTTCAAAATCATGGACGACGCCCTGCATGTTGACGGAGGATTTGCCGACAAGGCGCCGGTCGAGGCACTTGCCCGGCACATGCAGCCCGATGTGCTCATCGTGCACTACCTGAAATCAAGCAACCTGCGCGGCGATGATCAGTCGTTCCTCAACCGGCGATTCTCAGCCGGCAAGGCCAAAACTCTTGCCGTCACCATCGGCCGCCACGAGCACTACCTCACGCAGAAGCGGCTTGTCGAGCAGATGGGCATCCCTGTGCTTGAAATAGCCCCCGAGCTTCCTTCTGTCTCCCCTGCTCATATTGACCGCGGCCCTGCGGCTTTTGAGCAAGCACGACAGCAGACACTGCTGTTATTGAACAGCCTATAAGGGCATGTATTGTCCTGAAGGAGCTCTTTGCCGGGTTTTTTCTATGGTATGTAGAAGCCGCTTCCGCCGCCTGCTTTTACAGATTATACATAAACCGAAAATTTCATTTTACATCTAATTCATTCTTATGCTGTTGACTGAATCTAAATCATATGTAATAACAATTATAATTTTGAATTTCCATGATTTGCTTAAAGAATACAGCTTGTATAATGTTAAAAACTACTGATATATTTTATTTTATAAGACGTCATGCCCTAATATTGTCATAAAGGAGAGTTGATATGGCCTATGATGCGACAAAATTAAAAGACTGGGAAATTTCAGAAGCAGCTGAAAAGAACATGCCCACGCCTGAACAGTGGCGCGACAAACTTGGTCTTCAGAAGGACGAGATCATTCCCATGGGCAGGCTGTGCAAGCTGGATTTCATGAAAGTCATGGAGCGGCTCAAAGGCAAGCCCGACGGCAAGTTCATCGAGGTAACCGCCATAACGCCGACACCCCTGGGGGAAGGCAAAAGCACAACTTCCGTGGGCATCATCGAGGGACTTGGCAAACGCGGCAAGAATGTCGGCGGTGCGCTGCGGCAGCCCTCGGGCGGTCCGACCATGAACGTCAAGGGAACTGCGGCCGGCGGCGGCAATGCCCTGCTCATCCCGATGACCGAGTTTTCCCTCGGCCTCACCGGCGACATCAACGATATCATGAACGCGCACAACCTGGCCATGGTCGCCCTCACGGCCCGCCTGCAGCATGAGCGCAACTACAATGACGAGCAGTTGCAGCGCCTGACCGGCATGCGGCGCCTTGACATCGATTCAACGCGGGTTGAAATGGGCTGGATCATCGACTTTTGCGCCCAGAGCCTCCGGAATATCATCATCGGCGTCGGCGGCAAGCAGGACGGCTATACCATGCAGTCGAAATTCGGCATCGCCGTCGGCTCGGAGTGCATGGCGATTCTTTCCATCGCACGCGATCTTGCCGACCTGCGCGAGCGCCTCGACAGAATCACTGTCGCTTTCGACAAAAGCGGCAAGCCCATCACAACGGGAGACCTGGAGGTGGGAGGGGCCATGTGCGCATGGATGCGCAACACTATAAACCCCACGCTCATGAGCACGGCCGAGTACCAGCCCTGCATGGTGCACGCGGGCCCCTTTGCCAATATCGCCGTTGGCCAGTCCTCCATCATCTCCGACCGGATGGCACTGAAAATGTTCGACTATCATGTGACCGAGAGCGGGTTTGCTGCCGACATTGGGTTCGAGAAATTCTGGAACGTGAAGTGCCGCCTGAGCGGGCTGAAGCCCCATGTGTCCGTGCTGACCACGACCATCAGGGCCCTTAAAATGCATGGCGGCGGCCCCAGGGTATCGCCGGGCATAGCACTTCCCGAGGCCTACACAAAGGAAAACCTCGAGCTCCTGGAGCGGGGCCTGTGCAACATGATCCACCATATCCATACCATCCGCAAGGCGGGCATCAACCCGGTTGTGTGCGTCAACATGTTTCACACGGACACGGCCGAGGAGATAAAAATGGTCAAAAGGGCTGCTGAAGCCGCGGGCGCCCGGTGCGCCAAGTCATCGCACTGGGCCGACGGCGGCGACGGCGCACTGGAGCTTGCCGACGCGATCATTGACGCGTGCAATGAAACGAACGACTTCAGGTTTCTGTACCCCCTGGAAATGAAGCTTCGCGACCGCGTTGCCGTCATTGGCAAGGAGGTCTATGGCGCGGACGGCGTGACCTGGACGCCCGAGGCCGAGGCAAAAGCAAAAATGCTCGAAGACGATCCGCAGTATGCTGACTATGCAACCATGATGGTAAAAACGCACTTGAGCCTGACCCATGAACCGTCCCTGAAAGGCGTGCCCAAGGGCTGGATACTGCCCATACGGGATGTGCTCATATACTCGGGCGCAAAATTTCTCTGTCCCATGGCTGGCACTATCAGCCTGATGCCGGGAACCGGCTCGAACCCTGCGTTCCGGCGCGTTGATGTTGATGTTACAACAGGAAAAGTCAGTGGCCTCTTCTAAATGCAGTGTACCTGAATGCTGCGCACAAACGGAGATAGAAATTGACATACTGTCTCCGTTTGCTATTATTTGCTACCCGGCAGACCGGCATACATACAGACGACATAATAACCTGACAGAACAGAGAAGGAACAACACATGAAGATCAAAAAATATATACTGATACTGCCCATCCTGCTGCTGGCTCCAGCAGCCTGCAGCAACAGCAACAGCCAGGAGGCGAGCCCTCCCCCCGCAGCGGCAAAGTCTGCACCTGCAGCAGCAACGCCTGCGCCTGCGGCAGCAGACATCACCGGAACCGTGGCTGAAACCATGGATGCCGCAGGCTACACCTATGTTCTGCTTGACACAGGCAGGGAGAAGGTCTGGTTTGCCGGCCCCGGATGCACGGTCAAGGTCGGCGAAAAGCTGAGCATCAAGCCGGGGCTTGAAAAAACCAATTTCACCAGCAAAACCTTCAACAGGACCTTTGATAAACTCTACTTTGTGGACAGCTTGGGCGCCGCCTCAGACACCAAGGCCGTCTGCTCTGTGCCTCCGACGCAGTCCGCAGTAACCTCGCCCCACAACCTTGAAGGCGCATCCCGTACCGCTGCGCCCACTCCCGCAGGACTTGATTTTGCCGGAATCAAAAAGCCCGCCGGCGGAAAAACCGTAGCACAAATCCATGCAGAGAAAAAAGCCCTTGCCGGAAAGCGCGTTACCCTGCGCGGCAAAGTGGTCAAATTCAGCCTCGACATCATGGGTAAAAACTGGGCACATATACAGGACGGCACCGGCGCTGCGGGAACAAACGACCTGACCGCAACGACACTGAGCGCGGCAAAGGTAGGAGACAAAGTGCTGGTTGAAGGCCTTGTCGCTGTTGATAAGGACTTCGGATATGGCTACAAATATGATGTTCTGATTGACAATGCCACACTGAAAACGGAATAATGACAGAGCGGCATTTTACAAACAGCGGGCCGGCAGTGCATGCCGGACCGCTGTTTTTTTTTGCCTGTCTCAGGGTATTACTTCTTTGCTGTTTTATACATGGAAATCTGATTTATACTGGAGCCGCCAAACCCCTCAGACCTCAGCGAAAGTATGATAATCTCCCGAACCCCATCCTTGTCGATATCATCAAACAGATAATCCGTCACAGAGTCTTTGATCATGGGGCTTGACCAGTTGAGAGCCAGGTCGGCGCCATCCCACAAAAGGCACTGCAACTGCCCCTCGGTGAAGTCAAACAGTTTACTGACCACAGGGCCGCCCCTGCGGTTGTTTTTACCGACGATGACTGCCCAGCGGCCGTCGGGGGAAATATCGGCACAGATTATGCGCAGGGGCACATTTTCCTTCTGGTCCATCTCATTGGAGGTTGTGTATACGGAAAAAAAGTTGGGTGTGCCCCCCAGATTCATCGTGTCGCGCCAGACAGTCTTGCTGGTCGCGGACACCAGAATAAGGTCTGGCTGTGTGTTGAAAAAGCCCTTGTCGAATACGAGAAAATCGGTCACACCGTCGGCATCGACATCACCCTCGCCAAAGCCGTAGATGCCGCGGCTGCCGGGAAGAATAAACTGCTCGCGCGATATCAGCTTGCCCTCTTTCCATTCCATGCTGTAGATATCGCCGCTGAAAGGGCTCACGGTGCCGGCTTCCTGGCCGATGAGCCTGACGGAAGCATCGGAAAGTCTATAGACATGGTAAAACCACCGCTGGTTCTGCTCAATACGGGTATACTGGTTCTGCTGAAACTCCACGATGAATGAGCGTGCACGCTGGGTTTCGTAGCAGCTCACATACAGCTCGTCAATGCCGTTGCCGTTGAAATCACCTGCATCGACATGCACCACATGCTCGTCAATGCCGACGGGAATTTCAGCAATTTTTGCAAGTGAGCTGCCGGACAGCTGATAGATGTTCACGATCTCCGGCCCGGCCGCTATCAGCTCCTTTTTGCCGTCGCCGTTGACATCGCCTGAGCAGATATAGTGCAGCGGCTTGCCTTTAAGCTCAGCGGAAAAAGCTGGCGCCGATTCAAAAAGCGCACCGGGCCCTGCGCCGTAGCGGCGCTTCGGCTGCTCTGAATCGAAGCGGCTGGGCTTGCCCTGGGGCCGCCGGGGAGGGGGCGGATAGACATCTTCTGGCGCTTCGTCAGCCGTGGCATACGAGCGGCTGCGCTTGCCGGGCTGAGCGTAAAGCTCGTCATCGGCCGCTGCTGAACCTGCGGGCGCAATGCTCCCGACAATGGAATCGCGGGCCTTTTGCGCAAGTATGTTCAGCTGCGGTATGATGCCGTCAAAGCCCTGGCTCTGGACGGAAATCGGCACAGGACTGTCGCTTGCGGCAAGATTCACGAGGCGGGCATCGATACTTATGACGCCGCCCATCTTCGTGATGCTGCCCGCAAGCAGATAATCCGCCCCGGCTTTTTTTGCCATGGCAAGCTGCTCTGCCGCAGGAATTACCCGCGGCTTCTGTCCCGCTTCCGCTTTCACTCCCGACGGCTCAAGCACGATAATCTGCCCCGGCATGGATAGCGCGTCCCGGCAGCATGGTGGCAATACCTGACTGAACACTGCTCATATCTTCAGCTGCATGCGCCTCAAAGGGAAACAGGACTAAGTTTTACCTCTTTTGCCTCGGCAGCCGCTGCGCTCAGCATGCAGCAGAGGACAATGGTCAGAAATGAACGACAGGCTCTTTTCATAGCTTCTTCTTTCTCTAAAATATGACGGCCGCTGATAAATGTTTCTGCTTGTAACATAATAAAACACGCCCTGTAAAGGAGTTAATAGCGGTGGCTTTACGCAAATTGCTCAGACCGGCAGTCTCAAACGTGACCGGAGCCTTTATTTTAATTTACTCCAGCCGTGAAGAGCTCTATAATTCAGCCAATAAACGAAAAAACACATGCGCTAAAGAGAGGCTATACACCATGAAAGCACTTGGCTATACCCGGCCGCTTGAGATCGGCGAGTTTAAAACTGCGCTCACCATGCTTGATCTGCCGGTGCCCGAACCGGCCGATCAGGAGGTGCTCGTACAGGTGAAAGCATCTTCCATCAATATCGATGACATACATTTTGCCGAGGGCACGTTCTTCGGCGGCCTTTTTCCCTCGCGTGCATCAGCAGAAAAGCCCACCGTCGCGGGAGTTGATGTTGCCGGCACAGTCGTCAAAATAGGGAAAGGGGTTTCCATCTTCAAACCGGGAGATGACGTGCTCGGCTTCACGATGCCCGGCTCGGGCCGGGGGGCATGGGCCGAATACTGCTGCCTGAAAGAAAAACTCGCCCTGCACAAGCCCGCAGGCTACAGCTTTGCCGAGGCCGCCGCCTGCGCTATCGGCGGCAAGACCGGTGCAAGCGCTGTCATCTGCGCCAAAGCTTCCGCAGGAGAAAGCGCGGTCGTTATTGGCGCGTCGGGAGGCATCGGCAGCATCGTGGTGCAGATTCTGGCCCGCCAGGGCCTGCAGGTTACCGGCGTTTGCAGCGGCGCAAACCGCGACCTTGTTCTGTCGCTGGGGGCGCAAACAGTTATTGATTATACAAAAGGATCATTCGATGATCAGATCGGCGGCGGGCAGATGGATGTAGTCATCGACTGCGTGGGAGGCCGCGATGTTGAGGCCCGCGGCATGCGGATTCTGAAAAAAACCGGCCGCTTTGTCACCCTGTGCGGCCCGGAACAGTATATCGGCGAACGACGGGTCGGAAAAATCGGCGTTGCCGCCATGCTGGCCTATGTGTTCTGGCGCAGCTTCATAACCAGAATTAAGCGGGCCGCGCTATATCATGGGCGGTATCGGCTCATCGCTCGAACCGCTGCAAAACCTGGTGCTGAATAACGATATCAAACCGCCCATCGACCGCCGCCTGCCTTTTACCGAGGCTGCCATACGGGAGGGCATTGCCCATATCGGCACCCACCGGGCAAAAGGCAAAATCATAATTGAAATGCAATAAAGGAATTCAAAAGCCGGGAGCCAAAATTTAGAAAGTTGAACAAACACAAAGTCTTCATTCTGGCTTCTGGATTCTGGATTCTGACTCCTGAATTCCCCGTTCCTATTTATTGCACAGCAGCACATACCCCTTCCATGAATCATGTTCAGCATAGGGCGTCCGGGCAACAATCCGCCAGGGCAGCGGGCTCAACTTCTCGAAACGGTGTCCCCGCATGACAAGCCAGGTCTTTTCCGGAGACGCCATAAAGTCGGGTATGTCCTTTTCATCCTTGATGGTCGCCATGGGCCTGCGGGCATAAAAAATAAAAGTGTAATTTTCATTTTTCCAGGCAAAACCCAGCTGTTCATTCCTTGGGACGATCCGCGCAACATCCATATAAAAATCCTTACCCGAATCCTGCATGTTGCGTATGGGCACTGTAAAAGTAAAATAGGCGAAATGCACCAGCAGCATAAGTGCAACTACCGCCGTAAATGCTATTTTATCCAGCGCTGTCCGCGGCATACACATTTTTGCGCTGGAAACAGCCATCAGGCAGCCGCCGGCAAAAAGCAGCAGCGGCGGAATGTTGAGAGAGTGCATTGCCGGTATATTGACCACAAAAGGATTTCCCGCAAAAAACGATGCCCCCGCACAGGCAAAGCCGGCAAAAAAGGCCGCTCTGAGACAGACTGCCTTCTGCACCGGCATCTTTTCCCGCAGCCACTGCCAGAACGGCTGCCAGGTAGCGCCCACGAGCAGCGCCACGGCAGGCGCTATGGGAAACAGGTAGTAGTCGCGCTTGGACTTGAGCAAAGAAAGAAACAGCAGGTTTCCCAAAAACCAAAACAGCACAAAGAGGTTCTCTTTTCTTGACTTCTGAAGCCGCCGCGAACAGGCAAGCCAGACGGCAAAGGGCAGCATGAATATCCAGGGGAACAGCACCCGTATAATTTCAAGAAAATAAAACTGAAAAGGCTCCCGATGCACAAAGCCGGTTGCTGCGCGAACAGCGGTTTCCCAAAGGACCAGCTTGATGAAGTCAGGATTGTCCTTCATGATAAACAGGGGCCAGGGCAGCACGATAATCAGAAACCAGAGCGAGCCCAAAAGGAACGGCTTGCTGCGCAGCAGACGAAGCTCCCGCGTGATGAGCAAAAAGCCTATAATGGGAATTAAGGGGAAGGTCAAGGCAAATGGGCCTTTGGTCATCATGCCCAGGCCCATCATCGCAAAAAACAGGGCAAACCAGAGCGTCCGACGGGAAGGTTCTTTATACCCTTTAAAAAAAAAGTATATGGATGCCGACACAAAAAATGAAAGCATGGATTCCAGCTCGGCATAGCGGGCCTGGTGCATGAAAAAATTCGTGGCAAGCAGCGCGAAGGCAGCCAGAAAACCCGTTTGCAGGTTAAACAGGAGAGCTGCCGATAAGCAGAGTGAAAATCACTGTGCCGAAACCGGCCACTGCCGACGGGATGCGGGCGGTCAGCTCCGTAACACCGGTTTTAAGAGAGCAGACTGCCACGCTCCAGTAGAACAGGGGCGGCTTGGTGAGAATGGTTTCCTCTTCGAGCTGCGGGATGAGCCAGTTGCCGGTTTCAATCATCTCCTGTGATATCTGGGCCCGCCGTGACTCATTTCTCAGATGATAAAAATTCGGCTTCCCGAGATTATAAAAAAGCGTCCAGAGGGAAATAAGCAGCAGCCCGGCCGTCAATACATTTCTTTTCGTTGAAGTCATACAACCTCTTATTCGATATCGGCATACAAGTTAAAAAACGCGCCAATGTTCTAAAAATCCGGCACAGTCCCGTTGACCGCGGCAGGCCTATCTTCATACCACAGAACGCCCGCAAAAAAAAAGGAGCGCCTGCTCAAAACAGCGCTCCTTATCAACTGCTGCAGAACACCTCAGGAAAACTTCTCTATCAGCTCCTGTATCCGCTTTCTCGTGGGAAGGTTGTAGGGGCAGCGCTCTTCGCACTTGCCGCAGCCTTCGCAGGCCTGCATCCACATGAGCAGCCCCTTACCAACCTCCAGCCTCTCGGGGGGCAGCTGCTCCACCGGTATGCCCTGCACGGCCTGGTAAAAGATATGCACCATATCCGGCACCCGTATGTCATTGGGGCATGGCATGCAGTAGCCGCACCGGCGGCAGAACCCGGTGCCCAGGGGCGCCACCTCCTGCTCAAAGGCTGCAAGCTCTTCCGGGCTGAGCGCTTCTTCAATTTCAGCGCAGGCGATATTCTCCTTGAACTGCGCAACGCTTGCCACGCCATTAAGAATGAGATCGACGGGATAGGCATTAAAAAACCTGAAGGCTTTCTGCGTATTGCGTATGGCCCCTCCGGCAATGGGCTTCATGACGATTGAGCCGATGTCAAGCGACCGGGCAAGGGCAAGAAGCTCATGCTCGGCCTCGCGCTCAATCACATTAAACGGGTACATGACCGTATCAAACTCGCCCGTCTGTGCAAGCTCCACAAGCACGCTTATATGGTGGCTCGTCAGGCCGATAAAATCTATGATGCCCTCCTGCCTGGCCTTTCTGAAAGCGTCCATGCCCCCGCCACGGGCCATAAAAGCAGCCACCTCATGGGGATAGAGCGCATGCACCTGAAGAATTTCGATATGGTCGGTCTGGAGCTGTGTCAGGCTCTCGTCAAGATCCGAGCGCACCTCGTCATAGGTTCGGCTGTAGGATTTGCTGGCAATAATGCAGTCTTTGCGCCGGTCTTTGAGCACCGCCCCCAGATTCGTCTCCGAGTCCATGTACACGCGGGAGGTATCGATATAGTTGATACCGTAGTCAAGGGCTGCGGTGATGACCTCGGCTATTACCTCTTCGGTCGTGCCGCCCATAATGGTTGAAAACGGTATGCCCCCAAGGCCCCAGCGCGTGACCTCAAGATTTGTTCTCCCGAGCCGTACTTTTTTCATATACCTCCTGTGTTTTCTATGCCGAGTTCCTTTAATTTTGCCTCTGTCAGCATTCCGTCAGCCTTCCAGCCCCGGGCACGGTAATAATCCTCAAGCATGATGCCGACCGGCGGCAGATGGTCGGCAGCAGGGCCGCAGCCCCGCATGCTGGCCGGTAAAGCGTTCATGCAGCCTGTCGGCAGAAGCAGCGCAGCCCTGCCTGAGATTCACTACATGCTTTACCGCATAGCTGCGCTCGCCTGCAAGCAGAAGGGATGTAAAGTCATGCTCCATGCCAGTGGCAAGGTTCAGCCATTCCACCACCTGCCGCGCCGTAACGCCGGTGAATCCGTCTGCTGAGTAATACTGGGCATAACCGGCATGGGAAAATGCGCACAGCACGAGCGAGTTGAGCACTGTGGCATAATTCTGTCCCCGCGCAACGGTCCGGCCCGTGCCCTCAACAGCAAACCGCACCGCCTGCATGTCCATAAGGTCAAAGCCCTCGATGCCCGGATCTGCTGCGCCCGTATGGTTTGCCCCGCGCGTATCGGTGGCATAGGCAAGCGCCAGAAAATTATGCGCCCGCGGATCATGGGCAGGCGCCTCAAGGCCCTTAACCTCTATGGCGAAGCGCTCCGCACCCCCGCCGATCAGGCTGGCAGCCCCGCGTACACCTTCTGCAAGCACAGCGCCGAAGCCCTGACGCGTGCAGATTTTTTCAAGCATGGCAAGGGCGGCCTGCCCGTTGCCGAAAGACATATCAATGCCGTCGGTATCCTTCAGCGTAATCAGTCCTTCGGCAAAGCATTCCATGGCAAAGGAAATGACACCACCGGCAGATATGCTGTCAACTCCATAGCGGTTGCACAGGTCATAGGCTTTCTGCACGGTAGCTCATGTCGGTTATGCCGCACTGAGATCCCAGAGGAGCGATAGACTCCCATACATTCAAACGCCTGCCGCCATGATCGACATTGGACTCAACGCACCCCGTGGGGCATCCTGCACATTGATAGGGGCGTTCATGAAAAGCATGCTCCCTGATCTCCCGAGCACCGCGTTCTCGAACCCCGTCAAATCGCCGTCACGCCAGTTATTGATACCGTGCCGGCCATCCCGAACGAACATGGTAAAGACCCTTGAGGCTTTTGCCGCACAGTGCTCGGGGGTTTTTACCATCTGCGGCAAAAAATCACGTATGGAACGGGCGAGCTTTTCGGCATGGGCAACTCCAACCGGATTGCTGCCGGCCACAGCGATTGCCTTCAGATTCTTTGCGCCCATGACTGCGCCCATACCGCATCTGCCTGCAGCGCGCGCTGCAGGACCATCGCTCATGACAGAGGAAAACCTCACAAGGTTCTCACCCGCCGGCCCGATGGCCGACACCTTGAAGGCATCGCCGTAGAGCTTCCGTATAGTCGCTTCAGTCTCAACCGTATCTGCGCCCTGTAGAAAAGCTGCATCTTCGATTGCTGCCGTTCCGTCAGAGACCCTGAGAAAAACAAGCCTGTCTGCCTTGCCGGTTATGATAAGACCGTCGATGCCCGCTTTTTTAAGCGCACTGCCCCAGGTGCCGCCGGCAAATGCCTCTCCCCATATGCCGGTCAGGGGCGAAAGGGCCGCAACACAGTGCCTGCCGCTCCAGGGCACCATGGTGCCGGTGAGTGGTCCGGTCATAAAAAAAGAGGCGCTTCGGGAGCAAAGGGGTCCGTTTTCACCGGAACCATTTCGTCCATAAGCGCCGCAGCAAACCCCACACCGCCAATATGCCGCTCAGCCATCAGCGTCGGTGTTTCACGCACCGCAACCGTCCGGCTTCCAAGATCAACCTGCAGAAGCCTTCCTGTGTATCCTTTGTATGTCATGGCACTATAGAAACAGTTATCATTTTGTCTATGCTGATACCCGAATGCTGCTTTGTCTTATCAATCGAAGGAAACAAGCATGCCGGTGGACCTTAAGCACCATAACTCAGCGACCGTTTCACTTCATCTTGTCGCCAACCTCTGCGGCCCAGGCATCAATTGTGTCCCAGTTGCGCCAGTCGGCCTTATTCTTGTCCGGCAGGCGCAGGATGAACCCCAGTATGCGCAGCACGATTTTCTCAAACAGCGAATACTTCTCTTTCGTAAAATCAATGGCTCCGCCAAAAAGCCCGATGGACACCGGGGAAATATCCGGGTACTTGCTCAGAATCGGGTCAATAAATGACTTTTGCACCGCGGCGCGGGTTTCGGGCGTGTCTTGCAGACATGCTCGCGCCGACGATAAAGAGGGCCGTGGGCTTTGCGGCAAGCTGCTCATGATACTTTTCAAGAAATGCTTGCGCGTCGGGCAGCCAGCTGAATTTATAGATCGCGCTTGCCACGATGAAGCCGTCGTAGCCATCCACATCGGTCACATCCCCGACCCACTTCACATCAACCTTGAAGCCCATGTCGCACAGGTCATCGCCGATCTGTGCGGCCACCTCGGCGGTGGAGCCGTGGATGGTGTCATAGGCGATGAGGATTGTTTTGGTGGCATTGTCCGGGCCGCATGACTGGGTAATACTGTCATTGTCCGTGCGGGGCTTAGCCTGGGCCGGATCGATGCACATACACACAGCGGCTATAAGGGCTGTGCACGCACACAAAACACGAAGTGTTCTTGCAACAGTCTTCATCACTGCCTCCTGAAAATTTTTACGGTAATCGGCGGCACAGACGTAAACCTGCACCTGCCTATATTATTTGTCTCATATTTCTCTTCGCATTTTGTCATTCCGGCGCAGGCCGGAATCCAGACATTATGTAACTGGTTCCCGGCGTTCGCCGGGAAGACGACAGAAGATGCCAAGGGTTCAGGTATGAATACTATTATGAGACCGTTAATAACACGTCAATTTTCTGCTACATCCCGAAATGCATGTCCATGGAGCGCTCAATTCCGCCCTTCTCACCGAATATCATCTTCCAGACTCCGACGCCCGGATCATGATCGATCAGGCTTTTCAGATAATCGTCAAACACCGCCATGGTGCGCTTGAGCTCCTCGCCCGAAACAGGCTGCGCATTTTTGACCATATCGCAAAACAGGCGCAGGTACTCAAGAAAAATTTCGACAGCCCTGTCATCAAGCTCCTCGGGTATTGATATCTGACAGGCGGCCTTTGAAAATACATCCTGCACCTTTCCGGTCTGCTTCTTTGTATATTTTGTGAGGTCGGGATACTTGTCGCGTATCTGGATCATTTGATCAAAAAGTGCCGAGTCGTCGTGATGCGTCTTGCCCGCGCGGTGGATATCAACAATCACCATTTTTTTGCCGCCCGTGCGCATCACCTCGCCGGCAAACACCGGCAGATCATACTGCACCCGGGGCCGCAGAAACATTGAGCGAACGGCAAAAAAAACCGGCAGCTGGGGCCGGATGAAAACTGCCCGCAGCAGCTTGTCCGATGAGAAAACCTCGCCGTCTATCTGCATGAGGCCCAGAGCACGCACAGGCCGCTCGGGCAGCGGATGTTTGAGCTGAACCGGCTTCAGATCAAAATATTTCCGTATCTCTTCCTGCACGATGGGATGAATATTCATAAGTGTGCTCATGCCGTTCCGCCTTTCATGTTGTATGCAATTATAGCCCTTTATGCTGCAGGCAAGCTCTCTATTTCAAAACACGTTAGAATTACAACTGTACCACAGTTTTAGTTTGGAAGGAAAAATATTATATCATTTTTGAATTATTACAGATAGCAACAATGAGGCATTTGAGACTTATCGGACTTGGCTTTACCGTAAAAAAACTCAAAAACAGAGTTGTTGAAGCATTTTCTTTTTACTCTGAACGGTTAATCTGTTCTATCATCTCGATCCGACACGGCGGATCGAGATGATAATTCGGCTTCAGTATCGGGATAAATACACTGGTTCGAACGGATGCACACATGCAGAAAGACGCTTACCGGGAGCGGCGAGGAAGAAGGTTCATTGCAGGCGGGACGCAGCTCAAACAGCGAAGCCGGTGAGCAAAAATTTCCGTCGGAGCCTGATCGGACATGCAACAGGATTTTCTATCATAACACGTGGTAACTGTTCTCAGGCACAGAGTTCCAGAGCGTCTTCTGCACTCCCTGATGGCTTATAGAAAGCGCTGCTTTAAAATGCAGCGCTCTTATAACAGACGCAAATCAAGGACCTTGCCTGATTTTTTCAGTTCATCTTCAAGCGTCTTGCGCTCAAGCAGCTTCACCTCTACGCGCATGCCCAGGCGATGCGAAAGCGTTGTAGCGCACGCGCTCGCGAAACAGCTCCTGATATTTTATCTCGTCGAAAGATACGTTTTCCGGCACTTTGACACGCACCTCAAGGCTGTCGCGGTTGTGATCTCG
Source organism: uncultured delta proteobacterium (assembly GCA_963804955.1). GTDB lineage: Bacteria > Desulfobacterota > WTBG01 > CAIYCZ01 > CAIRTM01 > CAIWCT01. The sequence goes on from CAWDSQ010000007.1 coordinate 130,455, forward strand.
CCTGGCAACAACCTGGTAGTGCGGCAAGCCGCCCTCTATTTCCATGAGAATATTTTCGATATACTGCGGCAGTATATTGATGCCCTTGACAATAAGGACATCATCGGTGCGCCCGGTGACGCGCTGCATGCGCACCATGATTCTGCCGCAGGCGCAGGGGCTGTAGTCAAGGCTGGTGACATCTCCCGTGCGGTACCGGATAAGGGGAAAAGCCTCCCTGGTGAGCGTGGTCAGAACCAGCTCTCCGGTCGCACCCGGCGGCAGAACCTCGCAGGTCTGGGGGTCGATAATTTCAGGCAGAAAATGATCTTCGGAAATATGCATGCCGGCGTGCTCGGAGCACTCTCCTGCGATGCCCGGCCCCATCAGCTCGCTGACGCCGTAGCTGTCGAATGTTTCAATAAACAGGCGCTGCTCGATTTCCCGGCGGGTGTTGTCAGACCAGAGCTCCGCACCCAGAAGGCCCTTTTTCAGCATCAGCGTTTTGGGATCAATGCCCAACGCTTCAAGTGCGTTCCGCCAGGATAAGCGCGTAGGACGGGGTTGTGGCAAGCACCGTGCTGCGATAATCCTGCATGATCCTGATCTGTTTGTCAGTCTGCTGGCTCGATGCCGGAATGACCGAGGCGCCGATGCGCTCGGCGCCATGGTGCAGCCCGAAAGCGCCGGTAAAAAGGCCGTAGTGAAAGGATACCTGAATCACATCCTCATCGGTTACGCCTGCTGCCGTCAGAAACCGGGCAATGAGGTTGGCCCAGTTTTTGAGATCATTGCGCGTATAGCCGATAACTGTAGGCGTGTCGCTTGTTTCGGTCGTGGTGTGGATGCGTACAACCTCCCGCAGGGGCACGGCGAACATGCCGTAGGGATAATTCGCCTGCAGGTCATGCCTGGTCGTGAAAGGAAGATGCCTGAAATCGCTGTGGTTCCGGATATCCTCGGGCACGATTTTTTTCTGGTCGAAAATGTGCCTGTAGAAGGAAACGCTTTTATACGCGCGGTTCAGACTCGACTGAAGCCGCTCGAGCTGCAGCTGCCCGAGCTCATCGCGCTGACAGCACTCGAAATTTTTCTCCAGTATTGCCATGCCCGTGCCCCTTTCCTGTGTATAGTTATTAGCGCATTATGGCGGCAAGCTCAACAGGTAATCAGCCTCTGTGCGGCTATTCCCATATCGGCTTCTTCTGCTTGCCCAGGTAGGCCCGCTGCACCTCGTGATTTTCCATGAGATACTGCGCAGAGCCTTCAAACATTATTTTGCCCGTCTCAATCACATACCCCCGGTCGGCATATTTCAGGGCCATTTTCGCGTTCTGCTCAACAAGAAAAACCGTCGTGGCGTGCTGGTCGCGCAGCCGGGCGATGGCCCTGAAGATTTCGTTTACCACCAGGGGCGCCAGCCCCATGGACGGCTCGTCAAGCAGCAGCAGGCGCGGAGCTGACATAAGCGCCCGGGCAATGGCCACCATCTGCTGTTCGCCGCCGCTGAGCGTGCCGGCAAGCTGCTCGCGGCGCTCACGGAGCCGGGGAAACATCTCATACATCAAAGCGATATCGGTATCTATCCGGTGCGCGGCCCCGGAACCCATGCGGCAGTAGGCGCCAAGCTTCAAATTGTCAAGCACGCTTAAGGGGCCGAAAATCTGACGCCCCTCCGGAACCTGGGAGATGCCCTGCCGTACGATCCGATCTGCGCTCATGCCGGTAATATCTGTACCTCCGCAGCTGATGCGGCCCGAGCGCGGGGCAACAATGCCCGATATGGTATTGAGCAGCGTCGACTTTCCCGCGCCGTTGGCCCCGATAAGGGCGACAATCTCCCCCTGCCCGATGTGCAGGGAAACATTCTTCAGCACATGTATATCGCCGTAAAAAGTATTTATGTTCTGTAGAACAAGCATGTATTTTTCTCATGCTGCAGTGTGAAACAACTAGTTCTATGCACCATCAATCTCAGGAGCCTTTTTCATTCATCCCTGCCAAGATACACTTCAATGACCTGCGGGTTTGCCTGAATCTGCTCGGGTGTTCCCCATGCCAGCCGTGAGCCGAAATTGAGCACCAGTATCTCATCGGCTATGTCCATGACAAGCTCCATGTCATGCTCAACGATAATGACCGTTATCCCCCTGTCACGGATCGTGCCGATGAGCTGACCAAGGGCGCGCGTCTCCTGCGTGTTGAGCCCGGCGGCAGGCTCATCCAGCAGCATGACGGCCGGCTCGGCAGCCAGTGCCCGGCCGATTTCAAGAAGGCGCTGCGTTCCGATCGGCACGGATGCGGCAGGCTGATGGGCAAGATCGCCAAGGCCGACCATATCGAGATAGTACAGTGCTTTGTCGCGAATCTGCTTCTCCTCACGCCGCATGCGGCCAAGGCTCAGGGCCGAAGCAATCATGCCGCAGCCCGTTTTTGTGTGGCGGCCGACCATCACATTTTCAAGCACGGTCATGGTGCCGAAAACCTGGGCTGTCTGGAACGTTCGAGCAATGCCCAAACGGGCGATATCATGGCTTTTGAGACCGGAAATGGTCGAGCCGTTCAGCGCTATGGCCCCGGCTGTGGGAGGGGTTACGCCGGTCATGACATTGATGAGCGTGGTTTTGCCCGCTCCGTTGGGGCCGATGACCGCTGTAATGGAACCGCGCCGGACGCCGAAATCGACATCGTTCAGGGCGATAAGCCCTCCGAATTCCTTTCTGATTCCGGCTGCTTCAAGAATTGTCTCAGCCACGGCCCCTCACTTTTTTGATTATTGTTTCATACAGGGTCTCAAAGCCCCTCATGAGGCCGCCCGGCAGAAACATGACTATCACAAGCAGTATGCTGCCGTAAATGACCAGCTCATAGTCATGAAAGGCGCTGAGCACTTCAGGCAGCAGCGTTAAAAGCGCGGCTCCGAGCACTCCGCCCCATAAATGGCCCATGCCGCCCACGACAATCATGGTCAGCAATTTCACCGAAAACATGAGATCACTTGCCTGCGGGCTGATGAATGTTACGCTGTGGCCATAGAGAACCCCTGCAAGTGCGGCATACACGGCGCTGAGCACAAAAATCTGCACTTTCAGGGTTGTAACATTGATGCCCATGGCCGATGCAGCCATCTCGCTGCTGTGCAGACAGCGAAGCGCGCGCCCTGTTCGGGAATTAATGATATTGGCTGTGAGAATAAAAAGCAGGATAAATACTGCCCAGACAAGATAATAAAACTTAAAATCAGAGTCAAAGCTGAATCCGCCGATCTCGATGGACGGAATGCCGGCAAGGCCCGAAGGGCCGCCGGTAAAGCCGACGGAGGCGTTCAGGCAAATGAAAACAATTTCGCCGACGGCCAGGGTCGCCACGGCAAGATAATGGCCCTTGAGGCGCAGGCAGGCCATGCCGATCACATAGGCAATAACAGTCGTAACGATGATGGCTGCTGCCAGTGCCGGCAAAAAATGAACATTGTATTTTGCTGTGAGAATCCCTGTGGTATATGCGCCCAGGGCATAAAAAGCGGCATGCCCAAGGGATATCTGGCCGGCATAGCCCATAAGCAGGTTCAGACCCATGGTAGCGATACTGAATATGCCGATAAAAACCAGGATTCCCAGGTAATAGGGGTCTTTGAGTGCAAGCGGCAGCACGGCAGCGGCGCAGCCGAATATCATGATCGGCAGGTGTCGCTTGAACGCCATGCTAAAACTCCTTGAGCTTGGCCGCTTCGCGGCTGCCCATGAGACCGCTGGGGCGCACCAGCAGCACGATCAGCAGAACGCCCAGTGCTATGGCATCCTTGTACTCAGAGGATATAAAGCCGGCGCCGAAGGATTCAAGCACGCCGATGAGAAGCCCCGCAATGACCGCGCCGGTGCCGTTGCCAAGGCCGCCGAGCACGGCAGCGCAGAAGCCCTTCAAACCCAGCAATGCCCCCCGGTCGAACTCCATAAGCACGATCGGGGTAAAGGCGATGCCGGCAGCAGCGCCGATGCCGGCGCTCATGGCAAAGGACAGCAGCACGATACGCTTCACATTAATGCCGACAAGGCTTGCAGCAACCGGGTTGACCGAGCAGGCGCGCATGGCCTTGCCGAGCATGGTGAAATTGAAAAAAAATGCCAGCAGCGCCACGACCGCGATAAGAATACCGATGATCCAGAGGGCCTGAGGTAGAATGGTAGCTCCAAGCAGATGCAGCGGCTCCTCGCCTGAGAAATGGGGCAGGCTGTAGGTCTGCTTGCCCCACAGGAGCATGGCTGCCCCTTTGAACATGATGGAGCCCGCAAGGGTTATGATGATCAGGATCAGAACCGGCGGTTTTTTAAGCGGGAAAATGGCAAGCCGTTCAAAAGCCGCGCCGATGCAGGTGACAATCAAAACAGACAGAAGAAACCCGACAGGCAGCGGCAGATTGAACACTGTTGTGAGCCACACCATGACCATGCCGCCGAGCATGACAAATTCGCCCTGGGCAAAGTTGATGATGCCGGTAGCATTATAGATAATATTGAACCCGAGCCCGACCATGGCATAGATGCTGCCGATGGTGAGGCCGGTGAACAAAAACTGAATGATTTGACTCAGCAGTGACATGGCACCAGACAAGAAAAGAGGCTAAACCGTCGGCAGAAACTCCAGTGGTTTAGCCTCAGCATTACGAAATTTAAGCGTTGTTATTTGGCCACCACGATTTTGCCGTTTTTCACGGTCAGCATTTCAAAAGAAGTTTTGTCGAGTCCGCAGTGGTCCTCGGCTGAATAGTTGAAGATGCCGGCAGTGCCCACAAATCCCTTTTTATTCTCAATAAAGTCACGAATTTTGGCGCTGTCGGGACCAACAGCCTTGAGCGCTTCTACAACAAGCATATAGGCATCATAGCCATGACCGCCGAAGGTGCTCACATCGGTCTTGAATTTTTCCTCATAGTCTTTTTTGTACTTTGCAAGCAGGGCCTTTTGCGGATTCGTGTCCGGCAGGCTGTCAACAGCAAGCAGTCGTCCGCAGGGAAACAGCACGCCCTCTGCTGCATCGCCGGCATCCTGGGCATATTTGATATTGCCGAAACCGTGGCTTTGGAACAGGGGCATGGTCATGCCCAGCTGTTTTTTGTTTTTCATGACCGTGGTTTGAGCAGGGATGATCTCCCAGTTAATGATGGCCTGAGCATCGGTGCCCTTTATTTTTGTCAGCTGGGCCGTCATGTCCGTATCCTTGGGCCCATAGGTCTCATCAGCAACAATGGTGATGCCGTATTCGGGGGCAAGCTTTTTGAGCTGCTCGCGGCCAGCCGTGCCGAAACCCGTCGTTCCCGACATGATGGCGGCCTTGGTAAGCTTCATTTCCTTCATTTTTTCGTAAATGCGGCGCACAGCATCCGCATCACTCTGCGGAGTTTTGAAAACCCATTTCTTGACAGGCTTCACAATGTCTTCTGCGGCAGCGCAGGAGACCAGCGGAATTTGCGCCTTTTCAACAATGGGAATGACCGCCATGGTGTCGCCGCTGCGCGTCGGGCCGATGATGGCTGCGACCTTGTCGTTAATCAGCTTCTTGACCTTCATGACCGCCTTTGCCTCATCACCCTCATTGTCTTCAATGATCAGCTCGATCGGGTGACCATTGATGCCGCCGGCGGCATTGATCTGCTCGGTGAGCATAAGGGCTGTGTTGCGCTCGGGTTCTCCCAGCAGCGCGGCAGGGCCGGAAATGGCAAATACGGCACCGATTTTATACGGCTCAGCAGCCTGAACGGTCGCTGCGCATACCATCAGACAGAACGCTCCCAAAAGCACAAATCTTCTCATAGCCTTACCCCCTTGAAAAAAATGTTTGTAGAATGCATGGCCGAAGCGTCTGCGGTCATGCCGCGGCCTGAAAACACCTGTTACAGATTGTACACCTTTGCACCTTCAAGAATGGTGATGCCCGCATCCGAGAGCGCCTTGATTGCCCGGTCATTTCCGTCAAAGCGAAAGATGATGATCGCGTTGTCCGAGCTGCGTTCGATGAAGGCGTACATATACTCAACATTGACGCTCTGCTTTTCAAGCAGGGCAAGGATGCCCGCCAGCCCTCCGGGGGTATCAGGCACCTCAACGGCGACCACTTCGGTTTTGCTCACCGTGAAGTCATTATCCTTGAGCGCTTTCAGGGCTTTTTCATTGTCGTTGACAATGACGCGCAGTATGCCGAAATCGGACGTATCGGCGATGGAAAGAGCCCTGATGTTAACGCCGGCGCTGCCCAGCACGCGCATCACCTCGGCAAGGCGCCCCGACTTGTTTTCCAGAAAGACCGATATCTGTTCTACCTTCATAATGCCTCCTTAAAATTGAGGAATTGATGAATTGAGGAATCATGGAAATTGCATGCGGCAATTCCTTAATTCCCAAATTCCGGAATCATCTTTACAATTTCCGCTTATCGATCACGCGCTGGGCCTTGCCCTCGCTTCGCTGTATCGTCTTTGGCTCAACAAGGGTGCATTTGCAGGACACACCAAACATTTCCTTAATGTCGTGCACAACGCGCTTCTCGATCACCTCAAGCTGCTTCACCTCGTCTGAAAAGATTCTCTCGTTGACCTCAACCTGAACCTCTATGGTATCCAGGTTGTTCTTGCGGTCGACGATGAGCTGATAGTGCGGCTCCAGGCCCTCGATCTGCATGAGCGCGCTTTCGATCTGCGAGGGAAAGACATTGACGCCGCGAATGATCAGCATATCGTCGGTTCTGCCCGTAATGCGCTCCATCCTCACAAATGTGCGGCCGCAGATGCACAGCTCAGGGTTCAGGCATGATATGTCGCGGGTTCGGTACCGTATAACCGGGAAGGCTTCCTTGGTGATAGAGGTAAAAACGAGCTCGCCTTTTTCACCGTAGGGCAGCGGCTCGCCAGTTTCGGGATCGATAATTTCCGGGATAAAGTGGTCTTCAAAAACATGCAGGCCTTTTTTAGCCTCGATGCATTCACTGGAGACACCGGGCCCGATGACCTCGGTCAGCCCGAAAATATCAACGGCGTCTATATTGAATATTTTTTCAATCTGCTCCCGCATCTTCTCCGACCACGGCTCGGCGCCGAAACAGCCTACCCTGATTTTGAAATCCTTCGCCGGGTCAATGCCCATATCACGGGCGACATCGGCAAGGTGCAGCGCGTAGGACGGCGTGCAGGTAATGGCCGTGGGGCCGAAGTCTTTCATGATCATGATCTGGCGCTTTGTATTGCCTCCCGAAATGGGAATGACCGAGGCGCCGATCCGCTCAGCGCCGTAGTGCGCCCCCAGCCCTCCCGTAAAAAGGCCGTAGCCATAGGAGTTGTGAACAATGTCGCCCTTATGAATACCCGCAGCGGTCAGGGTCCGCGCCATGAGTTCCGCCCAGGTGTCAATATCCCGCCGGGTATAGCCTACCACGATGGGCTTACCCGTGGTGCCCGATGATGCATGCACGCGCACCACGCTTTCCATGGGCACGCTGAACAGGCCGAAGGGATAATTGTCGCGCAGGTCGGTCTTGACGGTAAAGGGCAGCAGCCGCATATCCTTGAGCGACTTGATATGCGCAGGCTTCAGACCGGTTTCATCGAATTTTTTCTTGTAAAACGGAACGGTAGCGTACACGCGGTCTACCGTGGCCTTAAGCCGCTTGAGCTGCAGGCTCTCCAGCGCCTCCCGGGGCAGGGTTTCAAATTCTTCGTTCCAAATCATAGGTCACAACCTCCTGTATTTAGTGTTGCTCTCTCCCAAGCGCAAAGGCTTTTAAGTTAAGATCAACCAGCTTCGGCGGCAGCATTGCTCGTATAGCCTCATGCCATATATGTCTCCGCCACATCAAAAAACCGCGACAGCGCGCCAACAAAGGCCACATTCAGGGCCTTGGCATTGCCCGCCTGTTTTGCAAGCCCCAGAGCATCCACCAGCTCGAAACGGCGATAGTGTGCGGAAAGCAGCCCGGGGATAGTGCCGGGGTACTCATCCTTGCCGAGCGTCACCGACGGCGGAAGTATTTTCTGGTTATTGACAAGCACGACGGCATCAGGGCTGAGGGTGTTTAGATAGCGCATTGTTTCCAGCAATTCAAATGAAAAAAGAATGTCAACTTCACCGTCCTTTATGAGAGGCGAATAGACTTTTTTCCCGAAACGCACATGGGTGGTCACGGAACCGCCGCGCTGGGCCATGCCGTGCACTTCGCTTTTCTTGACATCGAAGCCGGCTTTCATCATGGCCTCGGAAACGATCTCGCTGGCGAGAATAACGCCCTGACCGCCAACGCCTGCCATCAATATATTGGTAACCTTATCCATATCAGGTCTCACTTTCCCTCGCTAATGGCTTCTTTTTTGCAAATCTGTGCGCAAACCGTGCAGCCCGTGCACAGCGTCTGGTCGATAGAGGCCTTGCCCTTGTCGCCGTCATTGCGCCACTCAAGGGCCGGGCAGCCGATCTGCAGGCAGGCCCTGCAGCCGATGCAGGCAGCCTCGTCTACAGCATGGGGCTTACGGGTCGCTTTAAACTCCCGGCGGTGCAGCACGCAGGGGGCCTCTGACAGGATAACCGAAGCCTCGGGCCGGTTCACTTCTTCCTGAATAACGCTCTTGACCTGAGCCAGATCATAGGGGTTCACTTTTCTGATATGCTCGATGCCCAGCGCCCGGCAGAGCACTTCATAATTGACCTGCCTGGCGGGCTTTCCCATAAGGGTAAATCCCGTGCCAGGATGCTCCTGCCGGCCGGTCATGGCGGTAATGCGGTTATCGAGAATAATAACCGTGCAGGCGCCCTGGTTATACGCGATATCAAGCAGGCCGGTAATGCCCGAGTGCAGAAAGGTCGAATCGCCGATGACAGCCACGGCCTTGCCGAGATTATTTTCTCCCAAAGCCTTGTCGATGCCCATGGCGCAGCTGACGCTTGCACCCATGCAGATGCAGGTGTCCATGGCGCTTATTGGCGGCAGGGCGCCCAAGGGTATAGCAGCCGATATCGCCCGACACAAACAGCTTCATGGTCTTCAGTGTATGAAAAATGCCGCGGTGCGGGCAGCCCGGACACATATTGGGCGGCCGGGCGGGGATATAATCAAGCAGGGGCTTTTCTTCTTTTTTCAGCCTGATGCCGGCAATGCCCGCATCGGCTGTTGCGGGGTTGAATTCGCCGCAGAGGGGAAAGACCTCTTTGCCGGTCACGTCAATGCCCAGGGCCTTTATCTGTTCTTCATAAAAAGGATCAAGCTCCTCGATCACGTAGAGCTTTTTCACCTTCCCGGCAAACTCCTTTATTTTCTTCGCCGGAAGCGGATGGACCATGGAGAGTTTTAAAAACGATTTTGCCGGAAAGCTTTCCCGTGCATACTGATATGATGTGCCGCTGGCTATAATGCCGATATCGGTTTCCTGCAGAATAATTTCATTGCCGGCAAAGGAGTCGGCAAATTCAGCCAGTTTTCTGGTTCGCTCCTCGACAAGGGGATGGCGCATGCGGGCATTGCGCGGCAGCATGACGAATTTCTCAAACTGGTGCTGCAGCTCTTTGGGCGCTTCGCGCTTTTCCGGCTCGACAAGCTCCACAATAGATTTGGCATGAGATATACGCGTCGTTGAGCGCACAAATACGGGCGTATCAAAACGCTCGCTGAGCTCGAAGGCAAGCTTTATGAAATCTTTTGCCTCCTGGCTGTCTGCGGGCTCAAGCATCGGAATTTTGGAAAATTTGGCATAATTGCGGTTGTCCTGCTCATTCTGTGAGCTGTGCATTTCCGGGTCATCGGCAGTGATAATCACCAGGCCGCCGCGCACGCCGGTATAGGAGGCGGTAAACAGGGGGTCGGCAGCCACATTGACCCCCACATGCTTCATGCAGGCAAGCGCCCTGCCTCCTGCAATGGCGGCGCCGAGTGCCACCTCAAGAGCCACTTTCTCATTGGGAGACCACTCGGCGTATATCTCCTTATACTGGACGATATTTTCAAGAATCTCGGTGCTGGGCGTACCCGGGTAGGCCGCTGCCACCTTCACCCCCGCTTCGTAGGCGCCCCGCGCTATTGCCTCATTGCCTGACAGTAAAACCTTCATACGTGCCGCCTTCCGCCTCTAGAAAGTAAAAAAGGGGGTGAGCTTTCGTCCACCCCCTTTGTGCCCTGCAAAATTTCTACATTAGTATTTCACGATCAGTTCAACAAAGCCGTAATTATTGTCTTTTATATTTCCCGAATTTCTGGGCTTGTCGACATCATTCAGATAATATTCAAAGTACAGGTCTGCCATGGGATGAAGATGATAGACGATCAAAGGCGTCCACTGCTTCTTATCCCAGGCGCCGCTTCCGCGTATATCCCGGATTGTTTTCTGGTCGTAATTGGCCTCTGAATAGCGCAGCCAGAAATCCATTCTCAGCGGTTTCAGCTTGTAGCCGACCATGGCATACCACCAGTCGCTGGTCACATCGGAAACTGAACCCCGCAGATATTCAGCCTTCACGGCATAGGGGCCGTAATCCCAGGCAAGGTCCATGCCGCCGCGCCGGTCACTGCGCGCACGGGAAGGATTGCCAAAGAAATTGCCCTGCATGCCCGCATTGCGGCCCATGATGGAATTGAAGTTGTTCAGATCGTTATCGCTGAGCTTCTGGGTAAAATAACTTGCGCCGATTTCAAGCTTATCAATAAAAGCCTGCTTGGCGAAAACATAGCCCAGACGCGAACTGAAGGCCTTATTGTTGTTGTCATCAAGATTCATCTGGCCGACACCGAGCTGGCGGATGCCTGCGGGACGTGCGCCGAATCTGCCGCCATCGCCGTTAATCCCATAGCCGTTGAAGACTGCAAAATTCCACCGCCACTGCTGCCACTTGGTCAGGTACTGAATACCGGTAATGCGGGATATATTGTTCTCTACATGAAACAGGCTGTAGTCGCTGGTGACGCGACCGTCATAGGTGCCGCCGGGAACAATGCCGTACGCCATATTCCTGTGTTTTACCGACAATGAGCTTGCCTTCAACAGGGCCGATATTTAGGTTGCGAAACTCGGCAAATGCCGCCTCGAAAAACGTCGTCGGGCCTGCCCAGTTGCTGTAGTTGGAAAATTCGGTGCGCCCGGTTGCATTGCCGCTGGGATGAAACCACAGATGAAATTCCCCGGAAATATTTTCGCTCACATCATAGCGCACGTTGACCGCGATTTCGGTCACGTCGAATGAATTTTCCTCATGGTCACCTTCCCACCAGCGCGAGCGAACATAGCCGTTGAGCTTGAGGTGGCTGAATTTTTTCGCAAGGTCATCAAGAGTCTTGAACTTTCCGGATACCTCGGCAACCTTCTGGTCAACCTGCTGGGCAGTCTGCGTTGCCTGCTGCTGTGCCGAGACCGCGCTTTGCTGAGTTGTTTCAAGCTGCTTCTGCAGATCCTGCATCTTCTTCTGCATCTGTTCCATCTGCTTTTTCATCATCAGAAGCTGCTGCTCAACGCCTGACTGATCCGGATTCGCGGCGGCAACCCCCGATAAAGAAAAGATGCTCAAAAAGAGCAGCACTGCGATGAATTTTACTGCATGTGTCATTGGACCCCCTTATTATATATTATATATTTTAATTTTAAGTGTGCTGTGCTTCAATCCGTGGCTTTAGGAGATTTTATTATCCAGTACTCCCCTATTCCGCCATATTTCAATTCTCACCCAAATCTTTTCTTGAAAACAAGGGGCACTATTGTGCAACGCCAACGCTCATACCGAAAGTTGCCGTAAACTTCACCGGGGTACCATTGAGATCGCCGTCTAGGTTGCTGATGTAAACAACCATAAGGGCAAAACCGTAAGCAGTATTAAACTTAATGGTCTTTTTCAGCTCATTGGGCACGGTGGTTACCGGAGCGAACACAGTGGGCTTACCTAATTTAAAAGCGGGTTTTGTGTCCAGGCTAATGGCAACACCCTGAACCGTAAAGTCTACATCCGTTCCGAACTCCTCTGTCACAGCAGACTTAATCGATATGCTTAAATCGCCAACCAGGGTTTCATTGTCGCCGGTGCCGATGACCAGAAACAGCTGAGCAGGGCCGAGCTTGCTGAAGTTGATTTCATCACCGAGAATGAATTCGCGGGCAATCGTATCACCCGGGTCCATTGAAATAATCGGGCTGGCTGCCTGTGCACTGCTGCATACCATGGCCAGAGCACAACAAATGCCAGCCAACGCGAAACTGATTTTTGCCTTTTTCATGAATATCCTCCCTTTGTTTGTTTGTATTGAGGTCCATATAGTGCAAACTAAGCCCGACAACTATCTTCTGCTGACTGCAATGGTTCAGCTTTCCTGACAATTACTGGCGCGTTTGCCCGTAAAATAAGTCTGTGCAACACAATTTGTTCCGAATTGTTGCATACATATAAAAAAAACAACCCTGTGTCAATTAATATATTGGTCAAATCGATAAAAATTTTTAACTATGCGCATGCCGGCACTTTTTTTTATTGATGCCGCCAAAAAATCCGCTTCAAGAAGCTCCATGCTCTGCAGCTGAAACCGGCTCCTGACCTGCAAAAAAACACCGGGGGTTATCCCGCAGCATGGTCTGAATATGCTCATCGGTAACGCCGCCATACTGCAGCATGGGAACGATACGTTCGAAAAAGTTCGTTGGTTTCCAGTTTTTATGCCGGCCTGTGCCCATGCTCGGGCCGCCTACCCAGTGCCACACTGAATCGTGAGAAATCATAATGCGCGAGGCCCATCCCGCATGAATCAGCTTGAGCAGGCTGTCCACGCGCACCTCGTCGGGCAGTACGGTTTCCATGCCGATCTGGTCGAAACCGAGATATGACCCTGCCTGAACAATGCCGTGGTGATAGGCATAGCTGGTCGAGCTGCAGCTGTGGCCTATGATGATGCTGCGTGCGGGCACACCCGCAGCAGTGAAGATGCGCTGCTGCTCGTCTCCGAGTACGCCATCGGTGTGGGTGATGATGGGCGCCCCTGTTGCGACAGAGGCATGGGCAGCCGCAAGAAGCAGCTCCTGCTCATCAGGGCGGATGACGGGGGCGGTAGAGACAACCTTGATAAAGCCGGCCTTAACGCCCGTATCGCCGATGCCATCGGTAAGCTCACGTATAAATAAATCAGCAATGGCATCAGGGCTGCCGCCCAGACGGTCACGGAGCCGCACATAGGTGGCTGTGCTGTATATGCCGGTGCAGCAGATAATATTCAAGCCGGTCTGCGCTGCAATCTCGGCCATAAGCGGCACATTACGACCAAGGTCGGCAGTCGTCGGGTCCACAATGCTTTGAACGCCATAGGCCCTGATCTGCGCAATATAATCCAGGCACCCGGCCATGGCCTCGTCGCGGGGCGGCCCGGATGGCAGTACTCCGCCGAGAGGGCCGCCATACTGCACGAACATATGTTCATGCATAAGCGTTGGGCCGAGTTCATCGGGTGTAATTGTCCCGGTAACGGTACTGATGGAAACTGGTCATAAAAATCTCCTTTTCAAGTCAAATCAAAACCATTTTCATGCACGCCATGATAATGGAATCAACAGTAATGGCAAGCTGTATCTCTTTCGTCTGAATTATTTGCATTGACGCTCACCTACCTTCAACCTATACTGAAATTTCAAAACAATCATCTCACTCAAACACACAAAAAGCGCCCTTCGCGGAGACATGTCAGCTCAGACTCTTTAAAAAGCTGTCAGATACCTGACAAGGCAAATTTCGAACAGAGAACTGCCATACAACCATGAATTAAAAACGCCATGCTGAAGGTCAATGAACTATTTTACAGCATTCAGGGCGAATCGTCATATGCCGGACTGCCCTGTGTTTTTGTGCGGCTCACGGGATGCAATCTGCGCTGCTCATGGTGCGATACGGCCTATGCCTATGAAGAAGGCTTTAACTGTCTCGCTTGATGAGATCATGTCACGCATACGGGCATATCCCTGCCGCCTTGTTGAAATAACCGGCGGAGAACCACTCCTGCAGCAGGAAACCCCCGTGCTTGCAGCCCGCCTGCTCGACCAGGGCTATACCGTACTTATCGAAACCAACGGGTCAAAAAACATAGATATTCTTGATTCCCGCTGCGTTCGCATCATGGATATAAAATGCCCGTCGAGCCGGGAATCCGGTAATAATGATTTTGCCAATCTCGGGCGCCTCACGGCCCATGATGAGGTAAAATTTGTTATCGGCTCACGTGAAGATTATGACTATGCTAAGGCCGTGCTGAAAAAACTCCCCGACTTTTTCAAAATAAAAAATATTCATTTTTCACCACTCTATGATATACTGACCCCAGTCATGCTTGCAGGCTGGATGCTTGAGGACGGGATGGCTGCACGGCTTTCGCTGCAGCTGCATAAAATCATCTGGCCGGATAAGCTTCGCGGGGTATAGGCCACACTTCCCACGAAACGCGTCGGCAGGAAAAAAAAATAAAAAACCCGTGAAAATGAAAGTATTAATTGGACACCTGTAAACGATGCGGACAAACAGCTTTTGCAAGCTGAAAAGGTAAAAAAACTATTTATTAAGGAGCGTAGAATGAATCCACTTGAAGTTTTCCGGGAAAAATTTGCCACCTATCGCAAAATTCTGGACGAAGCAGGAGAAAAAAAAGCATGGGATACGCTCTTTGAGGGCTACCCCGAGCGGCAGCGCAATAACATGGGTAAATTTTTTGAAAAAAACCCCACCCTTGCCGCAGCTTTCAGTGATGCGGTTGCGCCCTATAAGCAAATCGGCATGGAAATGGAAGTTGTCGACATTTCCAACAATACGACCGATGGCGTGCTTGAGATTCAGCGGGTCTGCCCATGTCTGAAGTTCGGCATTCACTCTGGAATCCAAGTTTGACAAGCCCTGCCATGTCATCTGCGAGATGGATGTGGCCGCCACCGAGGCGGCATTCCCCGGCATGAAAGGCACTATTCTCTCCCGTATGGCTGATGGCGATTGCGTCTGCATGTTTAAATACGAGCGCGAAAAAAAATAACCTGCTGAGAGAGCAAAGCCGCCCGTTTATGACGGGCGGCTTTTTTATACCCTTTTGCCGCCGAAGGATTCGACTCGAATCTTCCAGAAACTTGATGACTCCGGGTTCTGCAGCGTCTTCTCAAGAAGGCCGTTCCATGCGCCCTCAGGCATGCCCAGATGTTTTTCTCCTGCCCGAACAGCTTTTTTCAGCTCATCCGGATAGTCACATGCTCCAGCACGCCGTCGCAAATAACAGAGGTATAGTACATCTTCTGCATCCCGAAATCCTCCGGCACCCGGCAGACCGCAAAGCAGACATTTTTATTCCTGTCGATATAGGCCATTTTGCGGCCTTCCTGCCGTATGGTAATATGAATACAGCCCGTATCGTAAAAATAGGCAAGAGGAATGGCTATAGGGTGTTTCGCCATCAGTGAGCGAAAGAAAGCCCATCTTCTCAGCAGCAAGAAAATCCGGTCTATTTCAGCCTGTGACATGGTTTTAATATCATACTGCATGGCAGTGATCCCCTTGACAACAGATTAATGAACTTCAAGCCCGCCGCATACATTGATGGCCTGACTGGTAATGTAGCTTGCCTCATCTGAAGCCAGGAACGCAACGGCCCCGGCAATATCATCGGGAACGCCGACACGGGCTATTTTAATCATGCGGCTGTCCATCGCGGTTTCAACCACCATTTTTATGGTGCTGCCATGGGGTATATCCATTATTTTATCACTGCGGTGCCAGATAGGGGTGTCGATAAGGCCCGGGCATATCGCATTAACCGTAATATCAAAAGGTCCGAACTGCAGGGCAAGCGCCTGGGTGAGGGCAATCAAAGCGCTTTTGGATGAAGCATAGGTGATACTGCCACCCCGGTTGGTTTTACCTTCGGTTGAGGCGATATTGATAATACGGCCTTTAATGCCGCTGTCGATCATGTGTTTGGCTATCGCTTTGGTAAAAAAGAACGGGCCGCGTACATTGATCGCATAAATGCGGTCCCACAGCGCCTGATCGATATCCTCGTAAAATGCATTGCTGTCGCCGGTTCCGGCATTGTTGACCAGTATGTCCAGCTTCCCCAGCTTTTCAAGCGCTCCGGCAGCCGTTGCTTCCACATCCTGAACAAGGGCAATATCGCAGGTGAAGGGATATGCTGCGCGGCCGAGTTCCTGAATCATGCCCGCGGTTTCCGCAACTCCCTGCTCATTGACATCCACAACAGCAATATCTGCGCCTTCCTGCGCAAGCCGAAGAGCTATGGCCCTGCCGATACCGCTGCCGGCGCCAGTAATCAAAGCCGCCTTACCCTGAAAACGGTTTACGTTCTGCTCCACAATGTATTCCTTTCTTTTACATGTTACGCTCAGAATAAATATACTATCCGGCATACTGCATGCCACAGATATTGCTGCCCTGAAACAGTGTACCGGCGCCTGGCGCACACAAGCCGCGCAACAAGCGCTAGCAGCTCTAGCGAGGCCCCCCAGCTTTTTCTGATGGAACCCCGCTGGGGCGCACATGCTTTTTACGCTTCCTGGGCTTTGGCTTGGGCTTCTTGACAATCTTTTCTCCCGCAGGACTGCCGTCGGGATTATAGCTTTTCACAGCTGCCAGGTCATCGGGCCCGGTAACGCGGTAATCCCACTCTTCCTTTATCTTGCCATTGCGGTAAAAAACCTTTTTAGACTGGGCGTTTCCGTCAACATACTGTATGTCCTCCATCAGCTCACCGGTTTCATAATATTCTTTTCCGATGCCCTGAGGCATATCCTTCGTATAATTGCATTCCGACTTGACCGTACCGCTCTCATAATATTCCCGGCTCAGGCCCTCCTGCCTGCCATCTGTGTAATTTGATTCAGACATGAGCTTTCCGCTCTCATAATACATCTTGCTCAGGCCCTGCATGGTGAGGCCCTTCATGCTGAGCTCGGCCATAATATTCCCATTCTTATAATACTGTTTGATAATGCCGGCCGATACCGTACCTGAAGCAAGCACCAGCAGCACAAGTGCGACAGCAAAAATCCTTGCCATATTTTTCTCTCCGGGAAGGTTGATTTCAAATTTTGTATTGTATGGCAAACACTTCAGCACTGTCAAATGGAAACACGGCAAAGAATTAAAGGAACCGTCAGGTGCGGGGAGCTATTGGGCATTCTAATAACAAAAGAGAAACTCTCAAAACAACTTTCTATGGCATTTTGTAAGAGCACAGATGTTTCGACGCCCCTAGTTTAAAGTCTTTTATTCAAAATTGAGCAGAGCCTGAGAGACTCTTTGTATTGCTATCTGCTGGTATATAAATTTAAATTAAAAAAACTTTATTTATATAAAAATATACTAATAATATCATTAAGCCATCATATTAATACCAGTATTTTACTGGTATTTTATATGTTAAAAATCTTGGGTTGAGAAAATATTTTTATTTTGTTAAAATTAAAATAGAATTTTATATAATTTTTTTTCACAATTCAAACAAAAAATCGCAATAACAAATCTGGACGAATGGACGCAGGACTTTCATACAATTTGCTTCCAAAAACACTTTTCAAGCAACGATGTGTTTAAAATAAAAAAGATTGTCTTTTTTCTTCAGGCATACAATGCATTTCTATAGATACAACTAAAATAATTTCTACAGGAGAAACATGCTTATGAGAAAAACCGAGATTAGAAAAAAACTCAGATTCTTGGCGGTAGCAGCTTCTTTTTTATGCATAGTGATGGGGTATGGGGTTTCATGGGCCGCAGACAGCGATGGTGACGGCATTGACGATGCGATTGACAACTGCCCCGCCATTGCAAATCCCCAGCAGCTTGATGCGGATGATGATGGCATAGGAGATCTATGCGACCAGACCCCCGGCTGCGGCGGCTGCGGCGTGCCTGCCTGTGAGGGGCAGTGCTATGATGCGGACCTTGACCATTTGGGCTGATGAGATTGATAACTGCCCGAACATCTGCAATGCCCAGCAGCTTGATGCCGATGGCGACGGCACCGGCGATGTGTGCGACACAGCACCCGGCTGCGGGGGCTGCGGCCAGCCGGCCTGTGAAACGGATTGCACAAAGGACCCTGAAGTAACAATAACCGCAGACCAGACTGTTGCAGACAAGTTCAACCGCTATACGGTGACAGGCATCAGGACACCCTTGCCGCAGCTTCCCGATGTGCCCGGGTTTCGGGGGGCAGCCTATGTGACGGTCGGGGATATCAACGGCGATGGAAAGCAGGATATCATTAGCACGTCAGGGACTGGATTAGATGTGAATCCTTTTACATCTGACGGAGCTGTCGCGGTCTTTACGCAGGGCGCAGATCTTGATAGCTGGAACCAGTCTGTTATTTATCCAGTTAACACGACAGGCCTTCTTGGCTTCCCCAATGAAACAGTGCTGCGGGATATGGATGGAGATGGTCTTCTGGACATTATGGTTTTGGATAACTTTATTGCCGGCTGGTTTACCCATTTCCCGGCGGGTATATATTATTTTAAAAACCTTGGCGGCGATATCACAAACAAGCTGAACTGGGAACTAAAGACAATTTTCCGCGGAGATGCAACCCAGATCGGCTGGTCATCCTATCATCGTGCCCGTTTTCTTGATATAGACGGAGATGGACTTGAAGACTTTCTCACCACAAAAGTGTGCATGTACAACTGGCAGAATACTTCAGAACAGTATAATTTTATGGAATGGTGGAAGAAAAATGATAATGGCGATCCAACATCATATACAGGACCCATTGCCATAGGTGACGGCGCCGGGTTTTTGTTCGAAACGGTTGATATGGATGCGGATGGCGACCTTGACATTGTGGGCCCCCAGTTTTTCATTCAAACACCAGGCACACTTGTCGTTAAGGGCCCTGGCGATATCCGCGGCGACAGCCTCATCTGGTTTGAAAATCCGGGCACTGGTGGTGCTGTAACCCAACCCTGGAACCGCTATACGATTGACAACTGGTACACATCCCAGAATCCCCTGGGCAAAAACTTCGAGACAATTGCAGCTGATATTGATAATGATGGAACTATTGAGCTGGTTAACACCAACCATAACCATCAGGACTACAAGCCGAACAATGTGCCAAGTGATCCGGCCAACCACAGGATCTGGAATTCCGGGGTGTACTATCTTGGCATTCCTGCTGATCCGAAGGTTACGGCCAACTGGAAACCGATTACGATTGACCGGGGTGACCCGAACCTCGACCCGACTGATGCAGTAGCAGTAGCAAATGACACCTATGCATGTGATCGACCAGGCGGACCCTACAGCCAGGGCTCACCGGGTATGGTTCGGGCGGCAGATATCAGCGGGGATGGCTACCTTGATCTGGTTGTGCCCGGCGACGGCAAGGGAGCGGTGTATTACTATGAATCACAGGGCAGATCTGCCGGCAAGCTGCTGTTCAAGCAGGGCAGCGCTCTATAAGGATCCTGCCTGCATGCCCGGTGATGCGCAGATTGTTGATATTGACGGCGACGGCAACCTTGAAATCGTATCAGTGATATACGATACCAGTGTCGCGAAAGACTCGACATCAGGCTCCATATTTATTTACAAGCTGAAGCCGTAAGAGCTGCTTGTAAAGTCTAAAAAACCAAGGGCGCCTGGGGCATATACTCCGGGCGCCTTTTTTTATTGCGGAACCGCATGGAGTACTCGAAACTAAGGCGCTACGGAAAGGCTCTGGCAAAGCGTGCATGTCAGCAGGCTGAAAGTATCTCGACAATAAAAAGCACGCCAGGCTACAATGCACCGGAAGCGGCCTGCACATGCAAGGCGGTTAGGAGCATCAATTCTGCCTTCTGCTGCGGGCTTGTAATTTAAAGTCGGAATATGCTAATAAGTATGCACGACAGTGTCCATAAACTGAAAGGAGAGAAAAATGGTATCAGCAAAAATTTTTACGCCCATCGTTTTCGCACTCTGCCTTGCTTGGGGCTCTGCCTGGGCAGGACAGGAAAAGGCAACCAGCATTGTCTCCGACCAGAATCTTAAAGAAACCAAAATTATTCGACTGCATTTTATGGGCGGCATAAATCCTGCCGAACTTATCGTGAAGCCCGGCACCACGGTTGTCTGGGTCAATGACTCCCGCGCGCAGCTCGAGCTTCAATTTCAGGGCAAGCAGGTCACCATGGCATGTAAAAGCCCTGTCCATTTTTTAATCGACGACGAGGGCTCTTTCATATCAGACCGCATTCCTCCCGACTCGGTAGCAAGCCTCTGTTTTGTTGAGAAGGGAGAGTTTACCTATGTGCTTAGTAAGGTCGGGAGCTCTGCTTACACCTCACGCTCTGACGTCAATGAGTTCAAAGGCAAAATCATCGTGCAATAAACGATTGCCTGTAATCTGCGATTAATCTGGCTGAGTACGAAAAACTGCTCACTGCTGTCTGGTGAGCAATTGAAAAAATCCGTGCATCCCGTTTCACCAGGTTCTTCGGATGAAATATTCACCCGTCTCCGGCACGGCTTACAGTATCTATGTATGCCTAACGGGATTTCTCCGCCCCATGCCCTGAAAATCGTTACAGCCCTAAGGGCCCTGCCCTGAAACTATTCAGTGGAACAGCTCTCAAGCTTATTATCGCTTGATAAAAGCACAAAATTATATATAATTCCTTAAATTCAATAATTTCTCTAATGGAGTCAATGTATATGAAAGTGCTCATAACCGGTGCAGAAGGAATGCTGGGTCATGATCTCATCCGTGTTCTTGAGGGCAAGCACAACCTTATCCCCACCACGCTGGCCTGCCTTGATATCTGCAATGCGTATCAGACAGCTGAGCTGCTGGCTTTGCAGGCTCCTGACTGTGTCATTAACTGCGCTGCCTACACCAATGTGGACGGCTGCGAAACTGACGCAGACAATGCTTTCGCCGCAAATGCCGAAGGAGTAAAAAATCTGGCCCTTGCCTGTCGACAATCGGGAGCCAGGCTGCTGCATATCAGTACAGATTATGTGTTTGACGGAACCGGTCAGAGCCCCTATGTCGAGGATGATACGGTCAATCCCCTATCGGTCTACGGCCAATCAAAGCTTGCCGGAGAGCGCTTTATTCAGGAAATTCTGGACAATTATGCCATAATTCGAACCGAATGGCTGTACGGACGAAACGGAAAGCATTTTGTCGGCAGAATTCTGCAGCTTGCCGGAGAACGTGATACTCTCGAAGTGGTTGATGATCAGAAAGGCACGCCGACCGGCACGGCCGACCTTGCCATGGCTATTGAGGCGCTGCTTGCTGTTCCGGCCCGCGGCATTTATCATGTGACCAATGCAGGGTCATGCTCGTGGTATGTTTTTGCGAAAAAAATTCTTGCCATTGCCGGCAGCCAGACCCGCGTGCTGCCCATTTCCTCAGAGCGCCTTGCCCGGCCCGCCCGGCGGCCCGCATATTCCGTGCTCGACTGCTCTAAATTTATTAAAGAAACCGGGCATATACTGCTGCCATGGGAGCAGGCTCTGGAGAACTATATGAATGCGTAACGGATTTAAGAAGAGGTGCTCCCGGCACGGATAGGCCTTCACATCCTCGATATTTTCTACTCTTCCGCCCTGCGCACGAGATGCGCGGCACGACTACTGTAATTTTCAGCGGACTATTTTTGCCGGGTTATATGTTTCAACGGATGTATGTTTCGACAACCTGCTGCGCAGCATGCCTGCGAACCGGTTCAGGGGATTGCTTCTGCTCAGAAAAGGGAAAAAAGATTTCTTGCGGGTGCCTATATTCTCAAGCTCGCGATGTATGACCATATTATCGGGATCAAGCAGCAGCCCTTTGCGAAAGGCCTGCAAAGCATCTGCGCGGCGTCCCTGCATAAGATAGACCCTGCCGAGATTATAAAAAAGATCGACAGATGTTGAATCCTGTTTAATGGCCCCATCGCACAGTTTCTCTGCCTCTTTCAGCTTTCGCATCACCAGTGCCAGCAGCAGCCCGCAATACGAAGCATACCGGGGCTCATCAGGCATGATCTCGCAGGCCCTCGAAAACAGCTTCCTGGCATCCTGCAGCTTTTTCTGACGGTAGCAGGAAAGCCCCAGCGTGAAAAGCTTTTCAGGGTCTGTCTCGTCAGTGAGCACTGCGTCAATGCCCTGACGGCTCAGCGTAATGGAGCTAAAATCGTTCACAGACATGGCATATCCTCTTGAAAAATTTTATTGCAGGGTCATATCAAGAGCAGAATGAACAGCATTATTTATAAACAAAACATGCAGATCAAAGCCCTATACTTCTTTATGAAGTAATTATTTTTAACTTTATTACAAAACACTTTTTTTGTCAAACCGCTAAATCGCATGCCGCGCGCAGACTGCATGAGCCAGCAGAAAATAAAACCCCCGGCTGTCGTGCACCCCGTGTGCAGCAATCCCGCAGTTGTCATGAGACAGAATGGATATTACGGCAAATCGATGCGGGAACCCTGACGCCTGACAAGGCCTTCCTCCAGCAGTTGACAGATAACCGATTTGACTTTTTCTAAATCAAAACCAGTTTTTTTGCTCAGCATCGCTTCGGTGCAGGCCTGATGCATAGAGCAGCGACTTGATAATCGCACCACGGATTTCCCGATTGGAACCTTTAAATGGGCTTTGGCGTGTATGCCGGGTGCTGGTGCGAGAGGGATTACCAAAGGCTTTTTTCAGCATAACCCCATAGTCCATGAGAGCATTGTACCAGCGCCGGGGATTGCGGCGATTAAGTGTTTGTTCGATAAAAGGCAAGAGGTCGGCATCCTGTACGCTGGTATGGCCGGCAAAGAAAAAATAAATATAGACGGCACGGATATTAGTTTCAATAACGATACAGGGCTGATTATAGGCAAAAACGCACACGGCACGTGCCGTGTAAGGGCCGATGCCGGGAAGCTGTTCAAGTGCTTCCTGCGTGTCGGGGACCTTTCCGCCGTAGCGGGTCATGATCACCTCTGCACACCTTTTAAGTGACTGCGCCCGCCGGTTATAGCCAAGCCCCGACCATGCTGCCAGAACCTGATGCAGAGGTGCCCGGGCAAGAACGGCGGCATTTGGAAATCTGCCCAGGAATTCTTTGTATTTAGGAAGCACCCGGTCCACCTGCGTCTGCTGCAGCATAAATTCCGATACCAGTATCCGGTAGGGATCAGTTGTGGAGCGCCACGGCAGATCACGGCCGCAGCGGCGGTAATAATTAAGAACCATCCTCCGGAAACCGCGGACACCGTCGGCGGTGAGCTTGTCGGGAGCTATGTGCACAGGCTGTTTCATGGTTGTTTTGTTCTACCAGCATATTAAGAATGGGACAAGAGTTCCTGAAACATAAAAGCTATGGCAAGCGCGTCGCAGACAACAGAATAAATTTTTCCAGCCCCCTCGAAACAAGATGCTTTGCCACGATATGCACGTTAACCCGCACATTTCTTCTATTGACAGAAATCCAAAGGATATTCTATAGTTCCTGGCACTGAATAAGCAAGGAGGATGCTGGTGGCCACAATTCTTATCATTGATGATTCCCGCTTCACCCGTTCAAACATTGCAAAAGCACTGAGAAACAATCACTACGAAGTGCTTGAGGCAGACAACGGCGTTGTGGGCCTTGACATGATTATCAAGCACAAGCCCGACTTCGTCATAACCGACCTGCTTATGCCTGAAATGGACGGCTTTGAGCTCCTGGAAAACCTGCGCAGCAGAGGCATTGCCGTACCGGTCATCGTTATGAGCGCAGACATTCAGGAGACAACCCGCAGGCGAATTCTGGAGTTGGGGGCAAAAACACTTCTGAACAAACCGTTTCAGGGAACAACACTGCTTGAAACCCTTCAGAATCTGGCCGCGTCAGAAAGCCCAAAAACATGAAAAACTTCACTGCGCTGGAAATTGATACGCTGACGGAAATTATCAATATCGGCATCGGCAGGGCGGCAAGCGCCCTCAACGATATTATCGGCAGCCATATCCAGCTGAAAGTGCCCAGCATTGCCATGGTGCCTCTGGATGCACTGCCGCAAACCTTTCAGCACATGGAAAACAACCTCGTCTCTTCCGTCATGCAAAGTTTTCAGGGCGATTTCACAGGGTCGGCAGCCCTTCTTTTTCCGCCTGAAAGTGCGATCCAGCTGGTGTCGGCCATTACCGATGATGAGATAACGGCAGCAAATCTCGACACAGTACGCAGCGGCACGCTCATGGAAATCGGCAACATCATCATCAACAGCCTGCTCGGCACCATGTGCAACATGTTAGAGTGCAATCTAAACTTCTCCCTGCCTGAATACCGTGACGCCAGGGGTCTGACCGATCTCATCACGTCATCTCCGACGCTGCATGGAGAAGTTGGCATGATAATGCTCGTAGAGGCAAACTTTCTCATAAAGACCCTGAGCATCAGCGGCTATATACTGGTTATCTTTCGACTGGAAAGCACAAAGCTGCTTCAAAATATGATAACCAGCATTCCACAGAAATAGCTTCCGCATGAACCGAGAAAACGACTTTTCCTTTGAATTCAGCCTGCTGGATCAGGTGCCTTTCGGCGTCTGCATTGTTGAAAAAGGCTATAACGTGGTGTTCTGGAACCGCATTCTTGAAGAGTGGACAGGCATTGCCCACGGCGACATCTGCGGAACACCCCTTGTGGAACGATTTACCCACCTTGCCGAAAACCGCTACCTCAAAAGGCTTGAGGCAGTGCTTGAAGGAGGGCCGCCGGTGATTTTCTCACCGCAGCTGCATCCGCATTTCATCCCCGCCCCGCTTCCCGGAGAACGGCAGCGCGTGCAGCAGACCATCGTCTCATCCATACCGCCGCGGCAACAGGGCGTGGGCCGCAGGCTGCTCATCACCATAACCGATATGACCCAGCCCGTTGAGCAGCTCCTTGAAATAAGCAGCCTGCGGGAGCAGGCGCTCAGCGAACTTGCAGAGCGCAAGCGGGCGGAAAAAAACCTGCGCGCCTCGGAGAAACGCTTTCAGGACATCGCTTTAAGTTCTGCGGACTGGATATGGGAGATGGATCAGCAGTGCAATTATACATTCGCAACTGAAAAGGCCAAAGATATTCTTGGCTTTGACCCTGAGGAACTCAAGGGCTTCAATTTTCTTGATCTGCTCACATCGCAGGAGAAGCTGCACGCGCTTGACACCTTCATGCATGCCGTTGCCCGTCGCCAGCCGTGGGTTGACATCGAGGCCTGGCTGCTCACAAAAGACGGCCGGCAAATCTGCCTTCTGTTCAATGCCGTGCCGCTGTTTGACGACAACGGCGCGCTGCTGGGATACCGCGGCGTTGCCAAGGAAATCACCGACCGCAAAAACGCTGAGGCCGATCGCGAAAACCTCATCAAGGAGCTGCAGGAAGCCCTGAAAAGCATTAAAACCCTGCGGGGGCTGCTGCCCATATGCGCCAGCTGCAAAAAAATACGCGATGACAAGGGCTACTGGAACGGCCTTGAAACCTATATCCACCAGCACACCGAAGCCGAATTCACGCATGGCATCTGCCCCGAGTGCATGCGCAAGCTCTACCCCGGAATGTTTGAAAAAACCTGAAGCAGAAGATCTACCGCTGCCATCCTTTTGTCATTTACTTTTCCTGACCGCGTGTCCGCACCTGATAGCGAACGGTGACCATATCCTGCGCGTCCGCAGCAAATTTTGCCGACGCAGGCTGCGCAATCACGCGCGCCTTGAGTTCGCCGCTTTGCGTTATGCCCGTCCAGCGGCACCTTTTCAGTATAGAGAGCGACATCTTTTCCATGGCATGCTTGCCGCTGCTAATATCAATTTTGGCGGGCTCAACATCGGCTGTGACCATGATCAGATTCTCGGGAAGTTTTCCTGCCCAATCGACCTGCACCGGAACTGATTTTTCTTCAAGCTCATCAAGGGTGATCTCAAGTGCAGCCGGCTCGACCTTTTTTAGATAGACCCCCGGCGGCAGGGCAACCTGCCCCGGTGAAATGGACAGCCTGTTGCGCCCGACCGTTGCTTCCCCAAGGTCAATCTGCACGCGCACCTGTTCAGGCTGCACCGATTTCAGCAGCGTACCGGAACCGCTCAGCTGCAGATGAACGGTTGATGCTGAAGCGTCGATAATATCGATAGGCCTGATTGCGATTGGTAAACTCAAGAGGAACATCGATGCCCATAAGGGTATCGCCGCTGCGGGTAAAGATGAACCAGACAATGGCCACCGTAACAAGCGATGCCAGTGCGGCAAAGCGGAACTCGCGTCTGCCGCTTCGCTGGGGGTGCCTGTGTTCATCAAGCCCCATCAGATGATCCTCAAGCAGCTCTGCAAGTCGCTCCCAGCCCGCTACGCGCTCGACCTGATCGCCTTTTGCAACCGAAACCTCGCCCCGCTCCTCCGATACGACGACCACCATGGCATCGGTCTGCTCGGCAAGACCTGCTGCGGCGCGGTGCCGCGTGCCGAAAAATGAAGGCAAATCCGAGCGGCTCGACAGCGGCAGCACGCCGCCAACCGTGGTGATCCGGTCCCCCACGATGATGGCGGCGCCGTCATGGACAGGATTATCATCCCAGAAAATACTCATCCAGCATCTCCCGCGAAACCAGCCCCTGCCAGGCAATGCCGTTGCGGATATAATCGGCCAGTTCGTCTTTTGATTGCAGCACGATGATCGCGCCTGTTTTTTTGCGTGCAAGCTCGAATGCGGCATCGGCAACAATTCCTATCGTGCCGCGCATTTCGCGCTGGGGAGATCCCCAGAAAAAAGCCCGCAGGTTGCGCACCTGGAGCACCGAGCGGATTTCGTTGCGGAATACCACGATGATGATGAGTGCCGCAGCTGCGGTGATGCCCTGAATGGCCCAGCTCGTAATAATGAGGCCGAGAAATTCGGCAATGCTCTTGGCAAGCAGCAGCAGGGAAATACCCGACAAGCACGCGCCAGACTGCCGTGCCGCGGAACAGGACATACAGGCGGTACAGAATATAGCTGTTGAGCAGAATGTCGACAATATCCTGCCACCTGATGCTTTTTAAAAAGACTGCGAGAGACTCCGCCATTGCTTTCAATCCGTCACGCTGAACCGCACGACATCCAGCCGCTTGTTGTCGGCCCCTAGAATTTCAACCCGCCAGGGACCTTTGTCGGTTTCGCGAAGCTGCATGGTGGAATAGATCTTCCAGCTCGGCGGCTCCAGCACGAGCCTGCGCTTGGCCACAAGCCTGTCGCGATGATACCAGACATGAAAAACCGTGGCCTTCACCGGCACGAACTCAAAATAGCAGAAACAGAAAATCTTGCCCTCGGACGCGGAAAAAACAACGGCCCTGTTTTCAGGCCCGGCTTCGGAAATCTGCTCGCACATATAGGCTGCAGTAAGCCGCAGGCCGTCCTTGGAAAAAGCGGCCGCCGGAAGGCAGACAAGAAAAAATACTGCAAGGATAATAATTTTTTTCATGGCACGTGTTATTCTACGAGTCGATAAGAGTTAATCGTCAGGTTCTCAGAGCGGTGCTCAGCATGCACCATCGGCTGTTGAGCTTTGATCATCAACCCTTGACCGCTGTCGATGTGCGCAGCTCGTTGCCGAACCAGACCACCCGCTGCGGAAAGGGTATTTCCATGCCCTCCCGCTCCAAGCTCTGTCTTGATGCGCCACAAAAGTTCCTTCTTTGCGCCGTACCACTCGCCCACTGGCGCCCAGATGCGCACGGCGATATTGACGCTGTTGTCTCCCAGCGTCTCCACGAACACCACCGGCTCCGGGTATTTCAGGGCAAACGGATATTCATCGATCACGCGATTGATGACAGCAATGGCCTGGTCGGCGTCATCGCTGTAGCGGATGCCAACGGTATAGTCGATGCGGCGCACGATATGGTTGACATAGTTTACGATGGGCGCCGTAAAAATTTTTTCATTGGGAATGCGCACAAACAGCCCGTCAAAGGTGCGCAGCGTGGTGGAGATTATGCGAATGTCCTCGACAAAGCCCGCAAAGTCGTTGATGCTCACCTGGTCGCCGATTTTTATGGGCCGCTCGATCATAAGGAAAATACCCGAGATGAGATTTCCGACGATGCTCTGGCTGGCAAAGCCGATGACAACGCCGGCGATGCCGCCGGCGACCATAAGGCCGGAAAATTTAAACCCGAGCTCGCCCAGGGCATAGATCACGGCCACGGTCATGATGGTCCAGTTGATGAGCTTGACGGCAATCTCGAGATTGTCTTTGCGCAGCTTGTCCTTAAATGCCCGGCGCATATAGGCCGACACCAGCCGCGCCGCAATAAACGCAGCCGCCACCACCGCCACAGCCACCAGCGCATCGGCAACCGACACCTTTTTATACAGGTGCATGTCAAGCAGTTTCAGTATCCACGCGTTCATAGGCCGTCCGTCATTGTAAATTTCGGAAAAAGCACAACAAGCTTGCGCGCCGTATACAGCTCCAGGGATTTGCTCATGTGCTGCTCCAGGGGCATGTCCCTGAAATCGGTATTGGCCGTTGTCGCACCCGTCACTTCCATATCGGCCCGCATGGCAACCAGCCCGTCGCTATAGTACAGCTTCATGCCATAGGCGCTGAATACAGCCTTGGTTACTTCAACCCACGACCCGGTAGCGTTTACAATCTTCAGCTCCATGACCCCCTCGCGCAGCCTGTCCGGCAGAGGCTGCAGCGGTTTCCACGGGGGTGCTCCAGTAGCGGCACAGCATGCCGTTGCGCGGATCGCCGTACAGCGTGTACTTCTGCCGCGCCAGGGTGAATATATCAAGGGTTTCGATCTCGCCATTGTCCTTGCAGAAAAACGCCGATCTCAACCGGAAATGTAACAAACACGGTGCTCGTTGATTTGGGCGCAAGAGCAGCCGGTCGCTGAAAATCAAGATACAGGTACGGGGTCAGGTCGCGAGGCAGGTTGAGGGGCTCGACCGGATTGATGACAATGCTGCCCCGGCCACCTCCCAGCAGCAGCTTTTCAGCCTTCTCCTCACCAAGCTGCCGGCGGTACACAATGGCATCGCCTCGCCGCTCGATGCTGAGGCTGATGCCTTCGGACTCAATATTTAAAGGGATATCGTAGGTGCCGTACATGAAAAAATAATCCGTAATTTATCTTTCTTGCCAGATTAACACACTTTTCCGCACCGTTCACCATATTTCCTCGCCGCCTCATGATTCGCGTCTTTTTCAAGGCGATTGAGAAGCCGGTCATAGTCAAAATTCCATGCAACCACCTGAAACTCTTGAAACGGCACCATATTCTTGTTTTTGCAAAATAAATGCAGCCGTAGTTATAATTACACTTTTGCAAACCACATAGCCGGAAGGGTTCGCAAGGCCCGTGCAAACGGAAGTCCCTTTATCGTCGTTCAGGGCGATCAGGCCTATTGCAGCAGGTTCGGCTTTGTACCGGCCTCTGCCTATGGCATCCACAGCCCCTATCCTG
Organism: uncultured delta proteobacterium; assembly: GCA_963804955.1. Classification (GTDB taxonomy): domain Bacteria; phylum Desulfobacterota; class WTBG01; order CAIYCZ01; family CAIRTM01; genus CAIWCT01. The sequence continues at coordinate 159,876 of CAWDSQ010000007.1, forward strand.
ACGACAATTTCATGGTGCTCTTCCTGCACCAGAGGCCAGCGCAAATCCCTGAAACGGCCTATTACACAAAAGAATTCGATGGGCTCTGACCGCAGAAAGAAATTCCCATGAAACCTGTATGTGGTATACTGAATGTACGTTGAGCAGTTTTCAGACATCAGGGCCACAGCCCGTACCGCTTCAGGAGCACCAGAACGCATGAGCGATACCCCTCTTGAAACAGAAGAAATGAACAAAGAACCGGAGCAGCCCGGCCATACTGACGATACCCGTGCTTCCATCGTCTTTGCCCTCTTGCAGCTCAACCGCGCTACGGGAGACATCCCCTATGAAAACAAAAAAGATTTCATCGAGGTAATCAAAAACGCGGACTTCGGCACGTGGCAGGCAGGCGCTACCATTATCGAACAGGGCAAACCGGCGACCGGCTCTTCGTGATACTTGAAGGCAGTGCGGTTGAGATCTCCTGGCGATGGCTCACCGGCCGTTCTTGAAAAAGGAACTATTGTCGGGAGAAGGCAGCTGCTCGACAACGGGCAGTTTAGCGCTCGCTCGTTGTTGCCGGAGATGCCGGTGTTTCCCTGCTGGTCATAAAAAAAGAAACTCTTCTGGCCAATCCCGCCGTCTACCAGGAGCCTGCTTGATCGAGGCCTGCTCATTCAGGGCAGGGACTGCGTCTATGAGTTCGGGGGAAAACTCGGGGAGGGGGCAACCGGGCATGTGTTTGAAATCGAAGGCCATAACCTGTGCGCTAAAATTGTACCGCCCAAGGCCTGACGCTGCAGCAGGCGATTCCTGCCGCCATCCCTGAGGATATACTGCAGCTGCGGCATCCAAATATCGTCAGCATTCATGAAAATATCAGCGCACACGGAGCCCAGTTCATCATCATGGACCTGGCAAAAGGCCTCACTATCAGGCGCAAAACCGGGGAGACTGCGCGCTGCCACAACGTGCGCCAAATGATGGAGGCATTTCAGTCGGAGCAGCAGCGGGTATCCCTTGACATGACGGCAAAGGTATTCCGTCATGTGGCAGCAGCACTTCTGTATATTCATGATCAGGGCTTTGTGCACCGCGACGTAAAGCCCGAGCATATTTTCATCGATGTCAACGACAATGATATTTCTTTCATGCTGTCGGACTTCAGCCTGGCCTTCCCCATAAGTACGAGACCGGGCAAAATAGAGGGCACACCGCACTATTGCCCGCCCGAGGCCATCTCCATCGAAAAGCCCGAAACCCTCATAGCCGGCAGCGCCGACTTCTACAGCCTGGCAGCCGTCTGTTTTGAACTGCTCACCGGACAAACGGTCTTTGGATGCTCCAATGTGCTGGAGCTTGCGCAGCAGCATCTTCAGGCAGAGCCAGACCTGTCGATACTGCCGTCAGAAACCCCCATCTGGCTCGGAAAATTCATCGAGCAGGCACTGAAAAAGAACCCTGACGAGCGCCCAATCAAAGAAGAAATAGAAAAACTCATAACCAGTGGCATAAGCAGTCGCGATCCGGAAGCCTGCCTTGAGGCGCAGGCAAAAAAGCTCCGGATTGACAGCAGGAACAGTACATGAGAGTGCAATCATCTTCGCAGCAAGCCCACTCAACTGCTCTACACCGATTGCTTACCATAACCGCACATCGGGTATAAAAAGAGGCCGGATGCATACATGCACCCGGCCTCTTGTGCTGATGGCTCAAAAACCGGCTTACAAGAAAACTTCAGCAACGGGAATAAAAGACTGCAATGCCTTATACGAAAAGGCTTTCAGCGTCGGATTTTTCTCAAGAACAGCATTGTATCGAATCGGCATTATTATAATACATGCTGATAATACGCTTACCCAGCGCGCTCTTTGCAAGGATCTTGTCGCGGAAACCCCGAAGCGTTACAAGACGAGGGTCGTCATCCCCAAGAACTTCAGCGGCAGGACAATTGCTCTTGCAGTCCGAATGGCATGCACTGCAGTTCTGAGATGAGTGCGCAGACAACTTTACCAGGTTACAAGCACCGGGCTTAACTCGCGGATGGCACACAGCGCATTTGGCCGGCGCAACATTTGGACCGCCGCTTGGAGACGTATGGCAAGTCGTGCAGGCTTCATGTTTTTCACCCGCATGCACCGCATCTTGCGTGTGGCAGATCGTGCAACCCTGGTTCACATTTTGATAGGCAAAAACGTTCTGTGTATACACAAAAATGGTGCAGGCAATAACCAAAAAAACAAAAATATGTTTTTTCATACGTCCTTCCTTTCTTCGAACAACCTGCTAATATTTTAAATATTAAAGCACCTGTCGGGTTATAGAATTAATACAACCCCTTGTCAACTCGGGCGATGCTGTTTTCGTGGCATGCTGCTTGTTAAACAGCTCACCCGTCATCGGGTTTCTCAGGTTTATTTGAGCAAGGCACCGAGCTGACCGCAGGCCGCTGCAATATCAGAGCCCTTGCTGTTGCGGATGGGGGCTGTCAAGTTCAGGTCGTGCAGAATTTTCTGAAACGCCAGGACCGAACGCTCGCCGGGCTTTTTAAAGTCAGCAGCAGGGTGCTCATTAAAAGGTATAAGGTTTATTTTGCAGGGTATGCCTTTGAGCAGCCCGGCCAGCTCACGGGCATTGCCGGCAGTATCATTAACACCCTGAATGAGAATATATTCAAAAGTAATCCGCTTGCGGGCTGCCAGGGGAAACTGCCGAGCTGCAGCCAGCAGATCGCGCAGGGGATATTTTTTATTCACCGGCATGAGGCGGCTTCTCGTCTCATCATTTGAAGCGTTCAGGGATATGGCCAGGTTGACAGGAACATCATCCCCCAGCCTCTTGATCTGGGGCACGAGGCCTGCCGTGGAAACCGTGATGCGGCGATGGGAAAAATTGAACCCCCAGGGGCTCAGCAGAGTGCGGATGGCCTTGACCGTGGTGTCATAATTTGCAAGCGGCTCGCCCATGCCCATAAAAACCAGATTGGGCATCGCATCGCCGAAGGGCTCAACCCTCATGATGGCGCTTACCTGATTTAAAATCTCGGCAACAGTCAAATTGCGCACAAGGCCGTCGCGGCCCGTATGGCAGAACCGGCAGCCCATCGCGCACCCGATCTGAGTTGACAGGCACAGCGTGATATGCCCGGTCTCCGGTATCAGCACACTCTCCAGCCCGAAACCGTCCGAAGTTCTGAAAAGATACTTTTTCGAGCCGTCTTTTGAGCTGTCGATCCGCTCCGGAGTAAACGAGCTTATACACGCCGCAGCTTCAAGACGCATGCGGAGGTCTTTTGAAAGATTGGTCATCCTGCCGATGTCTTGCACATGTTTCTGAAATATCCACTGCGATATCTGGCGGGAACGGTAGGGCTCAAGGCCCAACTCACCGGCAAGCAGTTCAAGTTCCTGAAGCGACAGAGAGACAAGATCTTTCCTGTTAAGCATAGAACCCATAATTCACTGTTAAAACTTCATAAATACCCATAGTTTTCATCTATACTACCCGATGAACCGGTCAAAAACAAGGCCTATAAAAAAGACTCAAAATCCTGTTGACAAACTATACTATTAGGATTATACATCACCTTCCGTTTTCATAAAAAACTCTAAGGAATGGCAGAAAATGAAGGGTTACGAAACACTTCGCAAGGATCTTTTTAAACTCCGTGAAACGATTTTAAAGGATATTGGCAGCAATTTAAAAACCGAGCGCAATCCCGGAGACCGTGAAGTCGGCGATTTCTATGATGATGTTGACATAGAAAAAGACCGTCAGATGGTCTATACCCTCGGTGAGCGGGAGCGCGCCAAGTTGAATGCCATTAATACGGCTATTGAAAAAATCGAAGACGGCACCTATGGCGAGTGCGAGGAATGCGGCTGCGAAATCAATAAAAAAAGATTAAAAATAATACCTTTTGCAAAATATTGCATCAACTGTCAGGAGGAAATTGAAAAACGGGCAATCTTCACGGAAGAGCCTGCCGAAGACAATTTGATGTACAAGGATATTTCCATATCAGATATGGAGGGCGGCGATGAATAAAAAACTGATTTTTTTTCTTCCAGCCCTTGCAGGTTTTTCCGGGTATGTTATATAAAAGCTAAAGGTATTCTTACCTTCTTTACCCCTCTAAAACTCCCTGGCACCCCCCCTCGCCAGGGAGTTTTTCTTTTTATCTCCAAACGCATCAATCACTTGTCAAAAGAGACAAAAGAGTCTTCAGCTCCTTGTTTTTTCTGAGCTTGCGCAATGCTTTATTCTCAAGCTGACGGATCCGCTCACGGGAGACCTTGAACTGCTCCCCGACCTCCTCGAGTGTTTTTTCGCCCTCATCGCCAAGACCGAAACGCAGCTTTAAAATAGAGGCCTCCCGCGGCGGCAACGACTCGATTATCCGTGCGGCACTGTCCTTTATGATTTCATCGCAGATCGTATCCATGGGCGAGGGCCGGTCATCGGAAAGAAAATTTTCAAGGGGATCTATATCATCAACCAGCGATGTTTCAAGAGATACAGGCTCTTTAAAGGCCGTCATGATCTTGGCTATCTCCACGGGAGACATCTTGAGTTTGCCCGCCAGCTCAACCATGGATGATTCCCGGCCTTCATCCTGCAGGAGTTCGCGCGCGGCTTTTTTTATTTTATAAAACTTTTCATTGACATACACGGGGATACGAATGACCCTGCTTTTTTCTTCAATAGCCCTGTTGATGCTTTCACGGATCCACCACGAGGCATAGGTGTTGAGGCGGAAGCCTTTTTTATGGTCGAATTTTTCAACGGCTTTGATGAGGCCGAGATTCCCTTCCTGGACAAGATCGCGAAAAGACACAGCCCGGTTGCGATAATGCCTGCAGATGCTCACCACCAGCCGTAGATTGCTCTGAATAAGTTTTTGACGCGCCTCGCTTATGCGGGGCTCAAGCTGTTTCAGATTGCTCCAGATATCATTGAGTTCAAGAAAAAAACGCCGGTACCGGTCAGCCCGCCTGGCGCCGTTTTCCTCGGCAAGAACCTGCCAGTTTTTCAACTCATGCAGATTGATCTTGGCAAGGCTTTCTTCAAACTCCTCATTCAGCTTCACCGTCTCCTTGGCAAGCTTGCGTTTTTCGCGGGTGCTGCCTGCCTTTTTTATCAAAGCCCTGCTGCGGTCGATGCGCTTGTAGAGGGCAAGGGCTTCTTCAAGATACAAATAATCACACAGGGAATCCCGCGTTATGACCAGCAGTTGGTTCAGGGGCTTATAGGTCTGAATGCTGTGAAGTATTTCAACAGCCCGTTTCAAAAGCCCGGCTTTTTCAAGATTGCTTTTATAGAGAATAAGAGCCCAGTGCTGTTCTTCCTTGGTGGTCAGCAGTGGTATTTTCCGGATTTCCTTGAGATAGATGCGGAGAGGGTCATTCTCATGGCTGATGCCAATGGCATCATGTCCGTTCTCATCGCCTTCGACATCTTCCTTCCACGGCACGGGTCTCTCTTCCGCAGCAGCAGGCAGCGGCAATTCATGATACGTATCTTTACCCTCTTTCATAAGCACCCCTCATAAAAAAAACCTGGCCGGACACAGCCCGGCTTACTCACACGCCGGCGGAGCATCAGCCTTTGTTCTCCTGAAACCTGTCCATGCACGAACGGCAGCAAAAATAGTAGCTTGTACCGGCTTTATCAAGATGCAGCGCCTCTTTTTTTGGCACATACACTTTGCAGACCGGATCCTGAACCATTTCATTCACCTGCCGGGGACCAGGGTTAAAAGAAGGCTTTTTTGTCTGCTGCCGGTTCTCTGCACCCTGTTTGCCGAACAGCCTTTTCAGCAGTTTAAAAAAAACATACACCAGAAAAAAAAACAGTGCAAACCTAATCAACGACATACCTACCTTCTCTGTTGCGCCGCAGCACAGACAGGCACTGCCGTCTGTGGCACAGCTTTTCTTTTGTTCGTGCATGGCCCGGTGCCGGCACATCACAATGCTGCGAAGCTTTGAAGTATCTGTTTCAGCAGAAAATTCGGCTGATGCCATTACCGCTTATTCTATGCTGCCACATACATACCGGCGCATACATGCGGGCACGCTATCTAAAAAACGCCGCCGCACGCATGACGGAATAGGCTCTACACACAGGCATCCCGAAGCCCGAGCACATCCTGCATGTCATACATGCCCGCAGGCCTTCCCATGAGCCACTTTGCCGCATGCAAAGCTCCCTGAGCAAAGCAGTCACGGCTCTGCGCACGATGAATCAGCTCTATGCGCTCGCCCGTGCCCGCAAACATGACGAGATGCTCGCCCACCACATCGCCGCCGCGCAGCGTCTGAATGCCGATTTCGTCCCGGCGCCGCTCCCCCGTGATACCCTTGCGCTCATAGACGCCTGCCCGGTCAAGGCTCCAGCCATAGGTCTGGGCAAGAATCTGGGCAAGACGCATAGCCGTGCCGCTGGGGGCGTCTTTTTTGTGACGATGATGCATTTCGACGACTTCGACATCAAATCCGTCCTGCAGTATGCGGGCGACATCGGCTACAATCTTAAACAGCGCATTGACCCCCATGCTCATGTTGGGAGCACAGACACAGGGAAACGCCCCGCTCAACTCCTGCAGCTCAGCTGTCTGGTCGGGAGTAAACCCCGTAGAGCCGATAACGGCGGCTTTGCCCGCCCGGGCGCAAAAACGGGCCGTATCCATAGACACCCGGGGAAAGGTAAAATCAATGACCGCGTCAAAGGGCTGAGCCATTTCCTCAAGCTTCTCGACAAGCATCTGACTGCCGTCGCCAAGCCCCATGAGCTCCTTCAAAGATTTCCCGACGCAGCCGCTCTGGAGACTTTCGGTTCCACCCGCAAGCACGACATCATCCGAAGCGGAGCTCAGATGACAAAGCCGCTGCCCCATTCTGCCCATGGCACCGATAACCACACAGGCAATTCCCCTTTTTTCCATGCTTATCTCCGTATGTTTTATTGCTTTTTTTCTCCGACCGGGCATGCGACCAGCGGCAGGTATGCCTCATAGTCGAACCGCGGACTATTCTTCTCGGTGTGGCAGCCGATGCAGACCTGCCTGCCCCCCGTGCGCACGATGCCGCTTTTCGAGGCCTTGTGACGGCTTGCGGGCCCGTGGCACGCCTCGCACTGCACATTTATCATAGTCGAACGCTCTTTCTGCAAAGGCGAATACCCCCCCGGCTCGCCATAGCCCGTCGTATGGCAGACGAGGCATTCCACGGCATACTGCGAGCCTTTGTGAACAAGCGTCTGATATGCCCGGGCATGCGGCGTCACCTGCCAGTTTTCATACTGCGGCACATGGCATTGCACGCAGCCGTCTCCCCCGACATAGGCTGCCCCGCCGCCACCAGCGCCAGCCTGCTTTGTCCCATCCTTAAAAAACGCCTGCTGGTTCATGGCCGCAACCTGCGCCTTATAGGCGTTTCCCATATCGACGATATCCTTTTCTTCACCGATGCCGGGTTTCAACGCTATGAGCCTGGCGTCAACGGAAAAACCATCACCGGTGCGCGCCACTTCGGCGCTTCCCAGATACTGGCCCCGATTGTATGCCTGCAGGATGGCTGTCCCGTTTTCCATAACCGGTTTTTCAAGCAGCCGGTCCGCGCGGGCCGATATAATCAGGTTGATGCCCGGCACCTGCCGCGCAAGCTCCCTGTCGCGCTCCAGGCCCAGGCCCGACAATACGATCAGAAAATCACTTTTGCCGCGAACTGCTGCAGCCATCTTACGAACCGCAACGGCCGGGTCTTCAATGCGCACATCCGGCACAAAAACCCCGTCCTGCGGACACAGGCCCAAAACAGCAACACGCATGCCGGCAACTTTCTTAAACACCACGGGTTCAAACAGGTGCCTGCCGTCGTCGCGGGTAAGAATATTTGATGAAACAAAAGGGAACAATGCCTTTTTGCGCAGACCGGTCAGAGCATCGAGCCCCAACATAAGGTCGCCGTCACTCACATTCAGGGCATCGCAGCCCATGGCATTATAAGCACCGAGTATATACTCCGCCTTGAGCAAAAATTCGCGTGCTTCAATATCCTGTACGGGTCGCTTCTGAAAAAAAAGATTGCCGGCATCAAGGTGCATTGTATCGGCATTTTTACGCACAGCAGCCCGGAGCAGGCGCGCCTTGCGCGAAAGCCCCCCAAGCTGAGCGTCCGTGCATCCGCAGTTCTCAAATTCTCCCCGCACGTCGTTGGAATATACTATCGCAAACCCCTTGCCGCCCAGCCCTTTCAGCGAGCATCCCGATAGCACTAAAACAAAAGCGCAGCTCACAGCAAGAACTCTTTGAAACATTTAGCTTTACTTTCTATGGTTTTTTTTTACAATGCTCAACAGATTAGATGTATATCGTCATTTATCAGCCATGTCAACCGGCATGCCATACGAGGGACGGGCACATACCATGCGGGCCGTACTGCAGCGCGTAAAACAGGCATCAGTTTCGGTGGCTGGAGCGACGGTCGGAAAAATCGATGCCGGATTGCTGGTGCTGCTGGGAGTCGGGCAGCAGGATACGGCAGACGACGTGGCCTATATGGTCGCAAAAACAGTAGGCCTGCGCGTCTTTGAAAATGCCGAAGGGCTCATGAATCTCAGCATACTCGAGACCGGCGGCCAGGTGCTTGTTGTTTCGCAGTTTACGCTCTACGGCGACTGCCGAAAAGGCCGCCGGCCGTCGTTTTCCTCTGCGGCCGGCCCGGAACATGCCAGAAAGCTGTATGATAGGTATATTGAAGGACTCCAAGCCGCTGGGCTCACTGTTGCCAGCGGGACATTTCAGGCCATGATGGATATTGCGCTTGTCAATAATGGCCCGGTAACACTGCTGCTTGACAGCAGTAAATGCTTCTAACACCTGTTGTGAAAGGAACTATGACATGCTGAAAAACTCCACCGGCGGATCCAGCATAGGATGCCTGTTCATGAGTGCCATCGTGGTATGCTGCTTGTACGCAGGGTATAAATTCGCCGTCGTGCAATGGAATATCGAATCATTCAAGGAGCAACTCACCGAGGTTACCCGCTTCTGGGCCATCGACAAACAGGCTGACGACATCAACAGCATAAAAGCAGATGTCATACGGCGGGCCGATCAATGCGGACTCAGCCTGGAGGCTGAGAACATTACCGTGAAAACGGAGGGGGGAGCGGTAAGCATAGAAGCTTCATGGGTGGAGCCGATCGAGTTTCCCGGCGGGTATGTCTATGAGCGGGATATAACCATATCGCGCAGCATCAGAAAAAGAGGCCATTAGCTGCTGCGCTCCATCACATAGGAGGCAAGATCGGCAAGGGCCTCTTTCAGGCCCGTTTCAAACGAGACAAGCGCGGCAAGTCCCGCATGTATTCTCTCGCGGGCGCAGGCAACTGCATAGCCCGTGCCCTGATATTTCTCGATAAAATCCCGCACAGCTGCGATATCATTCTGCTGCCACTGCCGGCACCCCATCAGGCCCGCCACCATGGCTTTTTCTTCATCCGAACACTTTGCAAGCGCCGCAATAAGAGGCAGGGTCATGCAGCCCTCCTGCATATCCTTGCAGATTGTTTTGCCCAGATCCTTTTCACTTGCCTGATAGTCAAGCACATCATCCATAATTTGAAAGGCAATGCCCAGATTTCTGCCGTAATCCGCAAGCAGCAGTTCCTGGTTGTGATCCAGACCGCTGAGAATGGCGCTGCTGCGGGCCGCGGCCTCTATGAGGCTCGCGGTTTTATTTTCGACAATATAAAAATACTCCTGCTCGGTCGTTAAAGGATCGCCGGTTTTGGCCACCTGAAACGTTTCGGCTTCTGCAAGGCACTGTGCTGCACGGGCTATCACGTCAAGAATGCGCACATTGCCCACCCCGACCGCCAGAGAAAATGCGCGGGAAAAAAAATAGTCCCCCGCAAGTATGGCCGACTGATTGCCCCACACGGTATGAGCTGAAGATATTCCCCGCCGCATCTCGGCATGATCAATGACATCATCATGCAGTACGCTTGCTGTATGGATATATTCAAGAACGCAGGCAAGCGGTATGTGGCTTGCGCCCTGATAGCCGCAGAATCTGGCCGTCAGCAGCAGAATCAGCGGCCGGATACGTTTGCCGCCGCTGCCCAGAATATGCCTGCAAATGCCGTTTAGCGTTTCAACCGGCGTGTCAATGGAGGCCATAAGCATCTGCTCGACACGATCCATGTCGTCGCGCACAAGAGCAATCAGGCTGTCGATATCTTTCAAAACCGCACTCCTTTATTGCGTATGGGCAAGCGTCAGAACTTCAACCGTGCCCGCGCCCGACTTTTTCAAGACCCCGGCGCACTCATTGGCAGTGGCGCCGCTGGTATAGACATCGTCAATCAGCGCCACGCGTTTATCGCCCAGCGCCGGCCCCGTCCAGGCGAAGGCGCCGCTCATATTGCCAGAGCGCTCCTGTCGGGACAGGGCTGTCTGCTGGGGTGTTTCTCTGTTGCGCACCAGCCACTCAGGGGCAACGGGAATATCCCAGCATGCACCCAGGTGCCGCGCAAGTTCAAGCGACTGGTTGTATCCCCGCTGCCGCAGCCTCCTGCGATGCAGGGGAACCGGCACGATGAGATCGATTGCCTCTACAGTCAAAAGCCGCCTGCCATGCTCGGCAAGCAGCTGCCCCAGGTGCTTAGCAAACATAAGGCCGCCCCGGTACTTAAACTGATGAATGGCGGTTCTTAGCGTGCCGGCATAGACTCCCGCAGCCCGGGCTCGATCAAAACATGGCGGAGACTCTCTGCAGTTTCCGCACAGATGATCGCCCCCTGCTCGTGATGTAAACATTATACCACAGCTGCAGCATAATGGGCTATCGATAAAAGCAAGATCAGCAGAACAGCTGTCACATAAAAAAGTTCTCTCATATGACAGCAGGGGCCTTTTACACACAAGGCACAGCGGTGGAAAAAAGAAATCGATGAGAGCATGCCGGAAGGTTTGCAGCATGGGACTCTAGCGCTTGTTTTTTTCAGACACGGGGACATCATCAAAGGCAATCCTGGGGCAGTGCTGCCACAGGTTTTCAAGATCATAGAAAGCACGCTCTTCTTCATGGAAAACATGCATGATCACGTCGTCGTAATCAAGCAGAACCCAGCGTCCGTTCTTCATGCCTTCGCTGCCGCGGGCGCGTACACCCAATCCTTTCATCATGAGCTCAACGTTTTCCGCGACGGCCTGCACCTGCCGTGTCGAGGTACCGCTGCAGATGATGAAATAGTTGGTAAAGGCCGACTGCTCTTTGACGTCAAGCACGACCATGTTCTGGGCCTTCATATCGCTGGCAAAGCCCGCACACAGTTTCATCTTTTCAAAAGAATTCAATGAATCTCCTTTTTCAGTAGAGTTTATGCTTATCTATATACCCCGCAACGGCATCGGGCACAAGATATTTTACTGATTTGCCGTTGTGCAGCGCCTGCCGCACCCCCGTGGATGATATGTCCAGCAGGGGGATCCGGCAGAAGTAAATGCGGCGCCCCGAGCGATGTTCATACCAGGGGCCGTCGGGATTGAAAGAAAAAAGCGAGTTGAAATCCGGGGGAGCATTTTTTTCAGGCTCGGGCTCATACCGGCCGGGCCTGCTCATAACGACAAAATTGCAGGAGCTGAAAAGTTCCGGGTATCGCTTCCAGGTATGAATCTCGCGAAATGCGTCAAGGCCGATAATAAAAAAAAGCTCGGCGGACGGGCCATACTCATGGCTGAAATGTTCGATGGTGTCAAAGGAATAGGAGTTGCCTTCCCGCTGCAGTTCGCTGTCGGACACCTCGAAATACGGATTGTCTGCTGCGGCAAGACGCACCATCTCAAAGCGGTGCCGGGCAGCTATGATGGCGTCTTTTTTATGCGGCGGCATATGGGCCGGAATAAAAATAATTTTTTCGAGGCCGAGCTGCTCCCGTATCTCCTCGGCCGCCCGCAGGTGCCCCAGATGCACAGGGTTGAATGTCCCGCCAAAAAGACCTGTCCTCACAATGTCTGCCGCGCCTCCTGCTAAACCCTATTTCTGCTCACTCGCAAAAAATATATGCCGGGCCCGTGCAGGTGTCAATGCAAATGTCGCAAAAGCAGGTTTCCCCATTGCGAAAAAAACATCCGGATGATATGCTGCTTTTTTTAGTAAACTTGCGGCACCAGCAGCATTATTTCAATGCCGGCGGTATGGCTGTTCAGCGGGCTCAACAAACGCATGCCCTTCCCATACCAGATACGTAATGCATACCCTGAGAGGCATTCGTCATGTTTCCTGATCAAATCCTGCAATTTCTGCTCAGCGGGCTGACCATCGGCAGCATCTATGCTCTCATAGCCCTCGGCTTCACCATCATCTACAACACCACGGGCATCATCAACTTTGCCCAGGGCGAGTTCGTCATGCTCGGGGGCATGTTCATGGTGGGCTGCACGCGCCTGCTGCACCTGCCCCTGCCCGTTGGCATGCTCATTTCGCTCATGGCCGTCATGGTGGTTGGGGTGCTGATCGAGCGGCTCGCCATCAGACCGGCACGCCACAAGTCCATCGTCACCCTCATCATTATCACCATCGGGGTCTCCATCGCCCTGAAGGCGGGCACGGCCTTCTTCAGCAAGGACAGCTTCACGTATCCACAGTTTCCCGGCCCCGAGCATGTGGCGATCGGCAACGCCTCTCTGCCGGGCCAGAGCCTGTGGATCATCGGCACGGCAGGCTGCATCATGGCAGCCCTGTGGGCCTTTTTTCATTATACCATTCGAGGCAAAGCAATGCGGGCCTGCGCAATCAACCGTGAAGCCGCCAATATCGTGGGCATCGACGTGGAGCGGATGTCGCTTCTTTCGTTCGGCTTAAGCGCCCTCATCGGCGCCGTGGCGGGCATCATGGTGACGCCTACGACGCAGATGGCCTGGTACCGCGGCACCGAGCTCGGGCTGAAGGGCTTCTGCGCAGTGATTCTGGGGGGCATGGGGAGCAGCCCGGGCGCGGTCATAGGTGGCCTGCTGCTGGGGCTGCTGGAAACTTTCGGCAATTACCTGTTTTCCGGCTACCGCGACGCCATAGCATTTTCAATTTTCCTGCTGGTCATATTCATTCGTCCGCAGGGAATTCTGGGGCGAAAATAGCCGTGACGCACAAACGCAGCGAACTTATAAAATACGCCGTCTTTGCCGCGATTATTATTGCGGTGCCCCTGGTTTTCACCGGCAGACAGTCCTACTATGTCTCCATGCTGGCGCTTGCGGGCATCTTTGCCATCGTGGCGCTTGGCTTGAACCTGCTCATGGGCTATGCCGGCCAGATATCGCTGGGGCATGCGGCCTTCTTCTCCATCGGCGCATACACCACCGCCATACTCTCCACCCGCCTCGGGTGGCAGCCCTTAGCGGGCCTTGTGCCTGCTGTGGCCGTATCGGGCTTTGCGGCTTTTGTTATCGGCCTTCCCACGCTCAAGCTTAAAGAACACTATCTTGCCATGGCAACGCTCGGCGTGGGACTCATCACCGTATTCACTTATCAAGGCCGATCCGGGCGGCATCACCGGCGGCGTCACCGGCATTGTCAATATTCCGCCGCTTGTGATCGGCGGCTTCACCTTCGATTCCGACCGGTCGCAGTTCTATCTCATCTGGGCTGTGGCATTTCTGATATTCGCCCTGAGTTCCAACATTATCGATTCGCGCATCGGCCGCGCGCTCATGGCCATTCACAAAAGCGAAGTGTCGGCGAGCGTGCTCGGCGTCAATGTCTTCTCCTGCAAGCTGCAGGTCTTCGTGCTCAGCGGCATGTACGCCGGTCTCGGCGGATTTCTCTATGCCCACTGCTCGCCCATGTACTATCTCAACCCCGACGACGTGTGCCATTTCGCGCTCTCCATAAAGCTTCTGACCATGGTGGTCATCGGCGGCATGGGCAGCATGTGGGGGGCGCTGCTCGGGGCCGTCGGGCTTTCGATTCTGCCCTGAAGTGCTGCGCATGCTCGGGAGCCTGCTGCACGGGGTGAACACCACGGATATCGAGATGGCCGTCTACGGGCTTATCCTTGCAATGATCATGATCGCCTCGCCACGGCAGCGGCTTAAAAAGCTGCTGGGCCTTGATAAACCCAGGCGGGTTGAGCCTCCGAAAGACATGGAGGACTAGGCCATGGCGCATTTGCAGGTTGAGGGCCTCATGAAAACCTTCGACGGCATCACAGCCGTTGAGCGACCTGTCCTTCAAGGTGCAGCGCAACGAAATCTGTGCCATCATCGGGCCCAACGGCGCCGGAAAAACCACGACATTTAACCTCCTGAGCGGCGTGCTGCCGGCCGACCGGGGGAAAATCTTTTTCGACGGCAATGAGATTCTGGGGCTGCCACCCCATGATATCGCCCGACGCGGCATGGTACGGACCTTTCAAACCGTGAGCCTGTTTGACTCCATGACTGTGCTCGACAACGTGAAGGTCGGCTGCCACGGCAAGGCCGGCGCAGGCCTGTTCTCGGCAGCGCTCCGAACCCGCAGGCCTGCGACGCGAGGAGAAGGAGATTACAAAAAAGGCCATGGAGGCCCTGGAATTGCTGGGCGTTGCGGATCGGGCCTGCGATCAGGCCGGGAGCCTTCCCTTCGGCCAGCAGCGCCTCGTCGACATAGCCCGGGCCCTCGCCTCTGATCCCGAAATGATTCTTCTGGATGAACCCGCCGCCGGGCTCAACGCTCATGAAACCACCGAGCTGGCATCGCTCATTCTGGCCCTCAAGAACCGGGGCCTCACGGTCATGATCATCGAGCATGATATGGAGCTCATTATGGAAATAGCCGACCACATCGTCGTGCTGGAGCAGGGCATGAAAATCGCCTGCGGCCCTCCTGCGGTCATTCAAAAAGACCCGAAAGTGATTGTTGCATATCTTGGGGAAGAAGAGTAACATGCTCCGGCTGACAAACATCAACTACCTCTATGGCACGATCCATGCCCTAAAAAACATTTCGCTTGCACGTGGAGCCGGGCGAAATCGTGGTGCTCATCGGCGCCAACGGCTCGGGAAAAACAACGCTTTTGCAGGCCGTGGCAGGGCTGCTCCCCGTGTCGGACGGCTCCATGATTTTTCAGGGGCAGCATATTGAGGGCTGGCCGTCACCGAAACGAGTGGCAGAGGGCATTGCGCTTGTGCCTGAGGGCAGAAAAATTTTCGGAAGCCTGTCGGTGCGGGATAATCTGCTTCTGGGGGCCTATCACCGCATACTCGACCACGACCGCCACGTGCAGCGCGATATGGACGCCATGTTCGATCTGTTCCCCGTGCTTGCGGGCAGACAGCAGCAGATCGGGCGGCACTTTGAGCGGCGGCGAGCAGCAGATGCTGGCCATCGGCCGGGCGCTCATGGCAGCGCCGAAAATTCTGCTGCTTGACGAGCCCTCCATGGGCTTGCGCCCCTTGTGGTAAGAGAAATTTTCGCGAGCATTGCAAAGCTGCGGCGAGCGGGGCGCAACCATTCTGCTTGTGGAGCAGAATGCCAAAAAGGCCCTGTCGATTGCCGACCGGGGCTATGTGCTTGAAACCGGCAAAATCATTCTGCAGGGCACCTGCCAGGAGCTTGTGCAGAATCAGGATGTGCAAAAAGCGTATCTGGGTAAATCGCGTCAACCAAACCACTAACAAGAAGGGAGGATGTATGAAAAAACTTTTTACAACCTTAGGTGCGGCTGCTGTATGCCTGTTCTTCTGCGCAGGCAGTTATTCAGGCAAAAGAGGCTGCAAAGCCCGGTAAAAATCGGCTGCCTGTTTGACCTTCAAGGCCCTGCGGGCCATATCGGTGTGGCCTCGAAACTGGTGGCGGAAATGCTTGCCGAGCGCCTCAACAAGGCAGGCGGCATTAGGCGGCAGGCCCATTCAGCTGGTCATGGGCGACACTGAGAGCAACCCCGGCAAGGCAGTCATCGAGGCAAAGCGCCTGGTTGAAAACGAGCAGGTCGATGCCATCATCGGCCCCACCCGCACCGATTCGGGCATGGCCATTCTCCAGTATATCGAAAAAATGGGCATGCCCACGGTTGGCTGCATCGGCGGCACCCCCGTGGTTGTGCCCGTGCGCAAGTGGATGTTCAAGTCCCCGCAAAAAAGCGTCACCGCAGTTGAGCGCATTTATATGTATCTGCAGAAAAAGGGCATCAAGAAAATCGCTGTTATAAACGCAACCGACAAGTTCGGACAGGAGGGCGAAGAGGCGCTCAAGGCCCTTGCTGGAAAGTATGGCGTGACCATCGTGACCCAGGAAAAATTCGAGATGAGCGATGTGGATATGACTGTGCAGCTCACCAAGATAAAAGCCACCGACGCCCAGGCAGTTATCTGCTGGACCATCGGGCCTCCGGGGTCCATCGTCGCCAAGAACGTCAAGCAGCTCGGCTTCAAGATACCGCTCATTCAGTGCCACGGCCTTCCCGACCCGAAGTATCTTGAGCTTGCCGGCGATGCCGCCGAAGGCAATATCATGCCGTCGACCAAGCTCATGGTGGCAAGCCAGCTGCCCGACAGCGATCCGCAGAAAAAGCTCCTGCTGGAATACACCGATCTGTATGAAAACGTGGGCAAAATCGGCAAAATCACCACCCACGGCGGCTATGCCTGGGATGCGCTCATGCTGGTTGTCGAGGCCATGAAGAAGGCCGGAACTGACAAGGCCAAAGTGCGCGATGCCATTGAAAGCACCAAAGGCTATGTGGGCGTGAGCGGCATCTACACCATGACGCCCGAAGACCACTGCGGCCTGGGGGTTGACTCCATGGTCATGATCACGGTGAAAAACGGTAAGTTCATGCTGATTGAATAGCAATTCCTTTACCTGCACTCTACGAAAGCCTGCGCATGCAATTGCGCAGGCTTTTTTTATACTCTCAGGATCTGCACCTGTTTGCTCGACATCTCGTATTCTTCCTTCGGATAGCATCCACCAGGGCCGGCTGCGATACTGCAAAAAAAACAGCCTCTTATTTAACCGCGAGGGTAAAGGTTGAAACAGGAGAGTGGATTGCCTGCACCACCTCGGCATCGCAGGTATGGATATGTTGAAAATATTGTGAAAGATGCCGGCGGGCTTCTTCAAGGACAAGAAACTGCGTGCCTATTCTTGCGTAAATGTAGTCGAATGCAGCTGCAGAGGGCTCTGCGCTTTCTGTCTTCACGGAATGCGCATGTGCAAAGCAGCTCAAAAAGAATACGCCAAAGGCGACAGCGTTTCAATAAAAATCAGGGGCAGCCGTGCTGGACCAGAACCGCTGCATGCAGGACTTTCATACTGTGCATGGAATAAAGCGGGAAAGCGCGCAGTGAGAGATACAGGGGATGGGCAGCTGCCCTGCAGGCCTGCTTATTCTGAAGGGTGCCCCCCCGGCCGTTCAGCATGCTGACCGTACTGATGCAGCCAGGCAAGCATCTCCCTGATACTTGCCGTTGCGAAAGCAATGCAGGTATCAGCGGCGCCGTAATACAGCCTGAGCGTATCGCCGTCAGGGGCTATGGTATATCCGCAGGGAAAAACGACGCTGCCCACATCGCCCGACAGCTCATAGTCTTCCTCAGGCCCGAAAAACCATTCGGTACCGCGCAGCAGGCACAGCTCGGGCGTCTGCTCGTCAAACAGGGCAAGCCCGAGGCGGTACAGCGAGCCTGATGCGGTTTCTCTGACGCCGTGATAGATCACAAGCCAGCCTTCCGGGGTCAGGATCGGCGGCGGCGAAAGGCCTATTTTATTGGCGTCCCACCAGGCGCCGCGGCGCGCCTCAAGAATCATTTTGTGGCTGCCCCAGTGACGCAGGTCGGGTGAATAGGATATCCAGACATTTGCGCCAATGCTCGTGACGGGCCGGTGAAACAGGGCCCAGGAGCCGCCGATGCGATGAGGAAGCAGCGCTGCATCCTTATCCTCAGGCGACATGATTGAGCCGTAGCGCTCGAAAGCTTTAAAGTCCTTTGTAAGGGCAAGCGACACCCCCGGCCCGCCCCGCGAATAGGATGTGTAGACCACGGCATAAGTATTAAGCTCCGGCAGGTAGGTGATGCGGGGGTCTTCGACTCCCCAAAGCTCTTCGGGCCAGTTGTCGGCGTCTGGAACAAACGTGGGCTCAGTGTCGATCTCCCAGCCGTCAATGCCATTGCGGGAGCGCGCGGCGCACAGATGCGATATGCCGCGACGGTCCTCAACCCGGCACAGAAGCAGCGTTGTGCCGTCGGCAAGCAGCGTGGCAGCCGCATTGAAAACTGTGTTGATGGCATAAGGCCAGTCATTGCAGTCAGTATGGGGTTTTTATCATGCCGGTGAATGAGGGTTTCGTGCTGCGCTCGTCTATGATATGCGGAGCTCATAATTCACATCCATAATGTTTTGTGATAAACGCATTTCCACCAGGGCCAGCAGAAACGACAGGGTTGATTCAGCCCCCTGATTAAGATTGGCACGGTCCTGGTGCAGGCCGTCATGACAGCCGCCTATGAGCAGATCGTACAAAGGCAGCTCAAGGTCATTGCGGCCCAGAAACCAGTTGAAAGCCCGGCGCGCTTCCTTCTCCCAGTAGCTGTCGCCGGTTATGCGATAGGCCTCAAGTGCTGCCGCTACCATGGAGTAGGCCTCAAGGGGCTGCTGATCATAGCGGGCGCGCTCTCCGCCGCGGGGGTAAAAGCCGTCTGAGCCTACGGGTGAATAATATCCTTTATTGCCGGTTTGAATATGGGCCAGCCATCGCAGGGACTGCAGGCCCGCATCAACCATTTTCTCATTGGGTATCCATTTTCCACACAGAAGCATGGCATGGGATATGGTTGCATTGCCGTAGGCAACGATATTTTCAAACCATTGCCAGTCCGGGCAGCTTACCTGCCGGTACATATCCAGCATGCGTTTGGACAACTTTTTGCGCATATCGTACACAAGGCGGTCGCCCTCGAACCTGCGCAGGTATTCATGAATGCCTATCAGGGTATAGGCCCAGGCCCGCAGGCTGGTAAAGTGTGCGACCTCGGGAAGGGAAAGCTCGAACAGCCTGCCTGCGACCTTGCGAAGCCTCTCGGACTTGGAACGGCCCAGCACTGCGCCCAGCGCCCAAATCGACCGGCCGTGACTGTCTTCCGACCCGACATCTTCGAGCCAGCGCCGGTCATATGACAGAAAATTGCGAAACCGGTTATTGCCGGCATTGAACGCATACCAGAGAAACGACAGGTACCGGGAGGACAAAATGGCTGATCTCTTCATAATCCTCATACCCGGCAGCTTCAAGCAGCACGGTCAGCAGCAGCGCCCGGGCATTATCATCGGTGGTGTAGCCTTCATTGAGATTCGGCAGCGAATAGACCGCGTGCTGCAAAAGGCCCGTGTCGTCCGTGAGCAGCCGCAGATGATTGATGTTCAGCCGGGGCAGCTCATCCAGGCGCCTGTCCATCATGGGCAGTTCGAAAAACGCTGCAGGCCGCCGCATATGCTCGTCGCGGGCCCGCTCGAAGGTCTGCATATACTGTTCGGCCACACTGCTCCATATCATGTCTCTGCCGCGCAGATAGGCATTCTTGCGCATGGCATGCCGCTGTGTTTCATTGTCAAGAAGATTGGTCACCGCTGCGGCTATAGCCTCAGGATCCTGAAACGGAACAAGGCTGCCCCTGCCCTCGGCAAGCAGCTCCGTGGCATACCAGTAGGGTGTTGAAACAACCGCTTTGCCCATGCCCAGGGCATAGGCCAGCGTGCCCGAAACAATCTGGGCCTCATTGTGATACGGGGTTATATACACATCAGCGCCGCCCACAAACTCCACAAGCTCCTCAAGTGGAACAAACCGGTTGTACAATAACACATTGCCTTCAACACCAAGGTCCTGGGCAAGGGTTTGAAGGGACAGGCGATAGGCTTCGCCCTCGGCTTTCAAAACATGGGGATGTGTTGCGCCAAGAATAATGTACACAACATTTTTATACCGCTCGAGGATTTTCGGCAGGGCGCTGATGACATCCTCGATGCCCTTGTCCCGGGAAAGCAGGCCGAAGGTGAGCAGAACGAATTTTCCCTCCACGCCAAAGCGGTCCTTGTAAAAATTCGGATCGACAAAAGAGACATCGGGAATGCCGTGATGGATGATGTCGATCTTGTGGCTGTCAACCCCGTAGACATCCTGCAAAAACATCCTTCCCTGGTTTGACATCACAACGAAGCGGTCTGACAGCTGATTGAGCTCAGTCATAACCTTACGCTGCTGCTTGTTTGGCTCACGCAGTATGGTGTGCAGGGTGGTGACAACCGGCATGCGCAGATCCCTCAGGAGCGCAAGAATATGGCTGCCTGCCGCTCCTCCGAAAATGCCGTATTCATGCTGCAGGCATACCAGGTCGACATCATTGATATTGAGAAATTCCGCAACGCGGCGGTATGAGGAGATATCCTGCTCGGCAAGCTCGAAACGAACGCGGGAGGGATATTTGTAGGAGCTGCCCGTATCGGTCACCGGTATGGCAAAGCAGCTGCTGTCGCCGTAGCGCGCTGCAATGCCTTCGCACAGATCAGCCGTGAAGGTGGCTATGCCGCACTGGCGTGGAATATAATTGCCGATAACGCCGATGCGCTCGATATGAGCCCTGCCCTGAGCAGTCGTGTCTTCCATGAGAGCTTGCCCCCTGGCTGCAAACAGTACGGTATAAGGTCTGAAAAAATACTTTGCTTCAGAAAAAATTGCCGGTATGTGCGTACACAATACTAAGGTAGGGAAAAATCTACTCTTGTCAAGACGCCAGAGTATCTCATAAAGGAAATACAAGCTGTTAGGCTGTAATTTGAAACACTGTGGCGCAGGTGCAGAGCAGATGCGTTTGGAGGAACAAATTGAAAATTCAAGATTTAAAATCGCCGGGGCGCACAGCCTGCTGCGACGCAATTAAAATTCTTCTGGAAAAACACTGCGCCGGTAGTATAGTGAGGCTGGCCACCGCCGGCCAGCGGCGGGAATAATCTCAGGAAGGGAAAGGTGCGCACCATGAAAACAAAAGCAGAAAAAACCCGGGCCGCCATCCGCCGTGATATCGTCGAATTTTTAAACGCCACATCAGGCAGGGTCGACCCGAAACCGGGCCCCTCAAGCTGCGGCATCCGCCACCGCAATGCGCTTGTGCTGGCAACCTGTTACGGCAGCCGACCCCGGGCCACGGTGCTTGAATTCTTCAATGAGGGCATGACCATCTATGTCTTCGGCGAGCCGGGCGGTAAAATCGCCAATATCAAGCGCAACCCGCAGGTGTCGGCCATCGTGTATGAACAGCCCCTGGATCACGGCGCGCTGCAGAAAAGCCTGCAGCTGTTCGGACGGGCAGAGCTCATAACCGTCCGCAACAATCCCCGGCTGTTCTGGTCGAAAATCCGCAAGTGGCATATGGATGCAGTCGGTAGAAAAATCATGAGCCCGCTGTTTCAGAAAAAAAATCTTGCCGGTGCCGAAGCGGAGCAATATGTACAACGCGGCCTTGCGTCGCTCTCCGTTATAAAAATCATACCCGAGCAAGTGATTCTCAAGCAGTGGAATCCCGATTTTTCAATGCAGCGGTATGAGTGGAGGGAAAAGGCCTCCTGACAGCTGCTGCCATTAAAACATCCACGGGCAGGGTCTTGAGTAAGGCAAGGTATGCAGGCTGTTCAAAAATGCCCGGATGCAAAGCGTGCAAAATCATGCAAAATGAGGCGTCTCTCGAGGACTCCGCAGTGCAGCATGATAAGCGCAATCCCGCTCCAGCGGTACAGATGGGCGTTTTTCAACAGCCTGCTAGCTGCCGAAACGCGCCTCTACAGCCTTCATGGCATCAATGGCAGAGCTGGTAATGCCGCCGCTATACCCCGACCCTTCGCCTATGGGGTACAGGTTTTTTACAGCAACGGATTCAAATGTTTCGCTGCGGGTAATCCGCACCGGGCAGGAGGTTCTTGTTTCAGCGCCTATTACTATCCCGTCATGTGAAACATACAGCGGGTACTGCTCTTGCCAAGCAGTAAATGCCTTTACCAGCGCCCCGCAGACAAAACCGGGCAAAACTTCATGCATGTCAACGGACACGGCCCCCATCTTATAGGAGTTGGCGTTTAAATCTTCCGAGACCCTCCCGCATAAAAAATCCACCAGATTCTGCGCAGGCGCTTTCCAGCCCCCTCCTGCCGCAGCAAAAGCCTTTCGCTCTATATCCTTTTGAAACTCAAAGCCTGCCAGCGGGCCGGCCGATGCATAATCATCCGGTATGGCAGGTCACCACAATGGCGGAATTCGAGAAAGCCGATGCCCTGGCCGAATAGCTCATGCCGTTGACAACCAGCAGGCCGTTTTCAGATGAAGCATTGATAACCTCGCCGCCCGGGCACATGCAGAATGAATACACGCCCCGCCGCGCTGTCCGATCGGTATGGGTAAAGGAATACGCAGCAGCCCCTAGGCCGGAAAAGTCCCTGTATGTATCGCCGTAGCGCAAACGGTTAATCGTTGCAGCAGGATGCTCAACCCGCAGCCCGACTGAAATCGGCTTTTGCTCAAGGGCAATGCCTTTTTTGTGCAGCAGCTCGAACGTGTCGCGGCTGGAATTTCCAATCGCAAGATACATGCTGGAACTGAGATATTCCCTTTCGCCGTTTATGATGACGCCCTGGGCTTTTCCCTCTGAAATAAGCATATCAGTCATTTTAGAGCTGTACTGTATCTCGCCGCCCCGCTCAAGGATATGGTTTCGTATATTGCCCACTATCCTGCACAGCATGTCGGTGCCCAGATGGGGCTTGCGGATATAGCCAATTTCTTCAGGAGCCCCGAATTTGATAAAAGTATCAAGCACCCTGTTTGCAGAGTCCGAATTATTGACGCGGGAAAACAGCTTGCCGTCGGAGTAGGACCCTGCCCCGCCTTCCCCGAACTGAATATTTGATTCAGTGTCAAGCTTCCGCTCAACCAAAAATCTTTGAACATCAACAGTGCGCTCCTCTATTTTTTTACCCCGTTCAAATATGAGGGGCAGTAGCCCCCTATCAATAAGCTCAAGGGCGGCAAACATGCCGGCAGGGCCAAAACCTATTATGATAGGCCGCTGCCTGCTGCTTGTTGATTTTCTGTCGGGCGCTTTTGTTTCAGAGTATTCGGGAAGGTTTTCACTGTTGTCGATAGCTGTCGGGGATACGCACCACCAGTGACATATCATAGTAGAACTGCTCTGCGGTGCTCGCATCAAGGGCCTTGTTCAGGATCTTGACGATTTGAATACTCATGTTCGCTGATGTTCAGCCTCTGCGCAGCGGCCTTCAGATATTCATCCCGCCCGTCTTTCTCAACGGGTATCCGCAGTGTGCTGATCAGTAAATCCAAAAAAGCTCCGTCTCTTTCGGTAAATACACCTTTTTTTACTTCGCAAACACCCGGACAGCCCCTTAAAATTGAACCGCCAGGGTAAGAGCCCCGGTTGCCGCGGTTATTATCAGGGCTCTGAGTTTTCAGAATCCTTCCATTGCCGGGCTGTTACCTGTTTGATTAAAACTGTTGTTTTGATTATTTGCCGCTTATCTGTTAAGAAATGAAGTATAGTTTCCGGGTCAATGGCCTGTCAAGGCAATTGTCCGTCTCGTGGTCGCATTACGATTCAACAAGAAGAAAAGGCTTTCCCTGCTTGATGTATCTGCCTGATTGGTGGCTCTATGCCAGGGCGATGCGTCTGGTGGCTGCGCAGGCAGGCCCTCAACCGCCAAGGCTTGCTGGAACTTTTGCCGTGCAGCTTCGTCGGATACTGGTTGTTCGAAGGAGAAGACGTCGCTCAAATTCTTCCGCGGAGAGGGGGCTCTTTTTCAGCAGACAGGGATTGACATATCTGCCGTTTATCGTTATCTATAGAAAAAATAGATTAAACGGCTTGAGTTACACAACAGCATAAGCCTGTTTCCCCGGACAGTTAAAAATAGAAGACAGTCTACTATGAGCAAAGCGGCGGTACCGGCAATGCATGAAAAGGGCTTTTTCTATCCCCACATTATTGCCTTCTGCTGTAACTGGTGCAGCTATGCCGGTGCCGATCTCGCCGGCTCTCTGCGGCTGAAATACGCCGCCAATATCCGCACGATCAGGGTCATGTGCAGCGGCAGGATTTCCCCCCACTTTATCATTAAAGCCTTTCAGGACGGCGCCGCAGTGAGGTCCCGATGAACACTCACAATGTAGAGCAGGGTTTGTGATGTCTACGCAGCAGCACATTACCATCGACGGCAATCAGTACGGCTTTCAAAGCGGAGAGACGATTTTCCAGGTGGCGGTGCGCAACGGCATTAAGATCCCTTTCCTGTGCTATCTGAAAGGCACGACGCCCACAGGCGCCTGCCGCATGTGCCTGGTCGAGGTCGAGGGGGCCCGCAGCCTTGTGGCATCATGCGCAACACCGGCTTCGCCGGGCATGGTCGTCAAGAGCGCATCCGAGCGGGTACTGAAATTCCGCAGGATGAATCTGCAGCTGCTGCTCTCCTCGGGGCATCACTACTGCGTCACCTGCGAGGCTGACGGCGACTGCCGGCTGCAGAGCCTTGCCTATGAATACAAGATCGACACGATCGATTACCGGGAAGCGCCGCAGAAGCACCCCGTGGAGGTCAACACGCTCATCACCCGGGACTTTTCCCGCTGCATCATGTGCGGCTGCTGCGTGCAGGCGTGCAATGAGGTGCAGGTCAACCAGGCCATATCCTGCGGCTACCGGGGCGTTGCTTCAAAGATCGTCGCCACGGGCGACAGGGCCTATGCTGATTCGGACTGCGTCTTTTGCGGCGAGTGCGTCCGCGTCTGCCCGGTGGGGGCGCTCGTCGAGACCCAGAGCCGCTTCAAGGGCAAAGTCCGGGATCTGCAGAAAGTGAAGACCACCTGCGGCTACTGCGGCGTGGGCTGCCAGCTGTATCTGCACGTGAAGGACGGCAGGGTCGTGAAGGTGACCGGCTCTGACACCGATGCGCCCAACTACGGCAGCCTCTGCGTGAAGGGCCGCTTTGCCTATGACTTCATTCATGACGAGACAGCGCCTGACCACCCCCCTGATCAGGGAGAACGGGTCGCTCCGGGAAGCCTCATGGGATGAAGCGCTCGGGCTTGTGGCCTCACGGCTTGCATCGATCAAAAAAGAAAGCGGGCCTGATGCCATCGGCGTGCTGGCAAGCGCACGCATCACCAATGAAGACAACTATGTGATACAGAAGTTTGCCCGGGCCGCCATCGGCACCAACAATGTCGATCACTGCGCGCGGCTTTGACACTCCTCCACCGTGGCCGGTCTGGCCGCAGCGTTTGGCAGTGGCGCAATGACAAACCCGATAGCCGACATCAGCCTCTCCGATGTCATCCTCATAACAGGCTCAAACACCACCGAGAACCATCCGGTCCTTTCCTCCTATGTGAAGCGGGCCGTGACGCGGGAAGGCAAGAAGCTGATCGTCATCGACCCGCGCAGGATACCCATAACGCGCTACGCCACACTGTGGCTGCGGCAGAACCTCGGGCACCGATGTGGCCTGGATCAACGGCCTGATGCAGGTGATCATCAGCGAAGGCCTGTATGACAGGGATTTTGTTGCAACGCGCACCACGGGCTTTGACGCTCTGAAAAAGGCGGTTGAAAAATACACCCCGGCCTATACGGAAAAGATAACCGGCATACCGGCCGATATTCTCGCAGCAGCCGCCCGTATGTATGCCGGCGGGCAAGCCCTCCTCGATACTCTATGCCATGGGCATAACCCAGCACATTACCGGAACCGACAATGTGAAGTCGCTTGCCAACCTTGCCATGCTCTGCGGCAACCTGGGCAAGGCCGGCGGGGGCGTAAACCCCCTGCGCGGCCAGAACAATGTGCAGGGCTGCTGCGACATGGGCTGCCTGCCCAATGTGTTTCCCGGCTACCAGAAGGTGGACAGCCCTGAGGTGCGGGAAAAGTTTGCCAAAGCCTGGGGCGTTAAAGAGCTTTCTGCAAAGCCGGGCCTGACCGCCACGGAAATGATGGACAAAGCGCACAGTGGAGAGGTGAAGGCCCTCTATATCATCGGTGAAAATCCCATGGTCTCCGACCCTGACCTTTCCCATGCCAGAAAAAGCCTCCAGAAGCTCGACCTGCTTGTGGTGCAGGACATTTTTATGACCGAGACCGCGCAGCTTGCCGATGTCGTGCTGCCGTCGGCATCATTTGCCGAGAAAGACGGCACCTTCACCAACACGGAGCGCAAGGTGCAGCTGGTGCGCAAGGCTGTCGATGCGCCCGGCAGCGCACGGGAAGACTGGCGGATAGTGGCCGGCCTTGCCTCGGCCATGGGCTATGACCTGGGCTGCGGCTCGGCTGAAAAGATCATGGCCGAGATCACGCGCCCTTACCCCCTCCTATGGCGGCATCACGTGCGACAGGCTGCAGGCCGGCGGCCTGACCTGGCCCTGCCCGAACCCCGAACATCCGGGCACCCCGCGACTGCATATCGATCAGTTTACCCATGGGCTGGGCGTGTTCCATGCCATCGAGTACCTGCCACCTGCCGAGGTTGCGGACGCTGAGTACCCGGTGTACCTCACCACGGGGCGGGTGCTCTACCAGTATCACACGGGCACGATGACCATGAAGTCGCCGGGCGTGCACGAGCGCGAGCCCGCGTGCTTTGTAGAGATTGCAGGCCGGGACGCCCAAGACTGGGGCATCAGCGACAATGAGAAGATAAAAATTATTTCGCGGCGCGGCTCAATCGAAGCCTCGGCGCGCATTTCGGACCAGGCTGTGCAGGGAACCATTTTCATCCCGTTCCATTATGCCCGGGCTGCGGTGAATACCCTCACCAACGGCGCCCTTGACCCAACGGCTAAAATTCCGGAGTTCAAGGTCTGCGCCGTGAGAGTTGAAAAGAAACACGATTGAACACGGGAGATATTTTTGCATGCAAGCTGCACGAAAGCTACAGGCTCTGCTGCCTGACCTGACCGACGATGACCTGCAGCGGATCGACGCCGTCATCGATCGCTACAGAAACAGGCCCGGCTGCCTGATACCGGTGCTCGAGGAGTGCCAGGAGATAGTCGGCTATCTGCCCGTCGAGCTGCAGGAGTATATCGGCAGGGGCCTCAATATAGCGGGCTGCACCATTTACGGCGTCGTGACCTTTTACTCGTTTTTTACCATGGTGCCCAAGGGCAGGCATACCATCAAGGTCTGCATGGGAACAGCCTGCTATGTCAAGGGCATCGGCGAGGTGCTGGCCCGCATCCAGGCTGCCTATAACCTGGAGGTAGGCAAGACAACGGCAGACCGGCGGTTTTCGCTTGAAGCGGTCCGCTGCCTCGGCGCCTGCGGCCTTGCGCCTGTCATCGTTAGTGGATAATGATACGCACGGCGGCGTGACGCCGGAAAGCACGCTGAAGATTCTTGAAAACTATACCTGAGAGCGCCGCAGCCAATAGAAGGGTCAAAATATGAAAAAAATTACCCGAGCACAGCTTGACCAGATACGCGAGCGGATGGTGAAAGAAAGCGGGCCTTCTCCAGCAGGGGATGCGGTGAGGGTGACGGTGCACATGGGCACCTGCGGTATTGCCGCCGGCGGGCAGAACGTTCTGGACGCGCTCAACGGCGAGATCGCCGCTTCGGGCAGAAAGGACATCCGCGTCATCATATCAGCGTGCATGGGCCTGTGCAGCAGCGAGCCCAACATTACGGTCTGGCGCGCCGGCGAAGATCCGGTCATTTACCAGGGTCTTAATGCTGACAAGATGCGGGAGATATTCAAGGAGCACATACAGGGCGGGGATGTGGTCAGCCAGTATGCCCTTGTCCGGATGCGGCAGACACAGTAGCGAGGATTGAGCACCATGACGCCTAAAAAAACAGCCACGGTTCCCTATATCGACGAGCACCCGTACTTCAAGCACCAGCAGCTGATCGTGCTTCGCAACAAGGGAATCGATCCGGAAAGCATCGATGCCTATATCGGCACCGGCGGGTACCAGGCCGCGGCCAAAGCCCTGCTTGACATGACCCCGCAGGATATCATTGCCCAGGTGCAGATATCGGGCCTGCGCGGCCGCGGCGGCGGCGGCTACCCCACAGGGCCAGAAGCTCGCGTTTGCCGGCAAAGTGGAAAGCGACATCAAGTACGTGCTCTGCAATGCCGACGAGGGCGACCCCGGCGCCTTCATGGACAGAAGCGTGCTTGAGGCAGACCCGCACGCGGTGATCGAGGGCATGCTCATCGAGGCCCGGGCCATCGGCGCCTCAAAGGGATATATTTACTGCAGGGCCGAATACCCGCTTGCGATCAAGCGCCTCACCATCGCCATCGAGCAGGCCCGCGCCTACGGGCTTCTCGGGCACAACATTCTCGGCAGCGGCTTTGATTTAGATATCGAAATTTACCAGGGCGCCGGCGCCTTCGTGTGCGGCGAGGAGACGGCGCTCATCACACTCCATTGAAGGCAAGCGGGGCATGCCGCGGCCGCGGCCGCCGTTCCCGGCTGTGCAGGGCCTGTGGCAGAAGCCGACCGTGCTCAATAATGTCGAGACGTATGCCAATATCCCTCAGATTATTCTGAATGGCGGCCAGTGGTATGCCGGCATCGGCACCGAGACGAGCAAGGGCACCAAGGTGTTTGCCCTGACCGGCGCGGTCAACAATATCGGCCTCGTGGAAGTGCCCATGGGCACCACGCTGCGGACCATTATTTTCGACATCGGCGGCGGCATCCCCAAGAAGCGCAAGTTCAAGGCCGTGCAGCTCGGCGGCCCCTCGGGCGGCTGCGTGCCCGAGCAGTTCCTGGACATACCCGTGGATTACGAGTCCATCGCCAAAGTGGGCGCCATCATGGGCTCGGGCGGCATGATCGTCATGCACGATCGCACCTGCATGGTCGACATGGCGCGCTTCTTCATGGAGTTTATTCAGGAGGAGTCCTGCGGCAAGTGCACGCCCTGCCGCGAGGGCACGCGGCGCATGCATGAGCTTCTGGTGCGCATCACCAAGGGCTCGGGCCAGGAGGGCGACATCGAGCGGCTTGAGGACCTGTGCGCCATGGTCAAGGACGGCTCGCTGTGCGGCCTGGGCCAGACCGCCCCGAACCCCGTGCTGTCAACCCTGCAGTATTTCCGGGAAGAATACGAAGGGCATATCAGGGAGAAGAAATGCACGGCAAAGCGCTGCCCGGCGCTGATCGAGTTTGTGGTCAATTCCGAAGCCTGCAAGCGCTGCGGCGTGTGCTTCAAAAGCTGCCCGGTTCATGCTATTACATGGAATAAGGGCCAGCCTGCGAGCATTGACCGGAGCAAATGCATCAAGTGCATGAGCTGCATCATGAACTGCCCCTTCGACGCCATCTATTGATCGGCAAGCGCTGAAAGGTGCTCGCCTGATATTTCCAGCGGAGCACCCTCTCTGTGCCCATGCCCTGCGCCGTTATGGCCAGGTGCCGGGCACGGCAGGCCCGCATACGACGTTTTAAAACTGCTGTAAGCTGCCCGCATGGATACCTGGAGCATAGACGGCCTCACGATAACCCTTGGCAAGGAGGGGTCCGGCCAGTACCTGAAAGCAAGCTACCCGGTCCGCTACGGCCGGTATGCCGAAATAAAAAACAGGCGCTACATCTTCCAGTTCAATCTGAACGGGGAAATAAAATTCATTCAGGGGCAGAGCCATGTCTGGCATCATAACGAGTGGCTGAAGAGGACCGTCGCGAACGACTGGATCTATTACACCACAAACAGCTACAGCAGCCTCTTCAGCCTGATTGGCGAATATTATCTTCCCTGCTTTGCCTACGACAGCAACCCCTATGCCGTGACCAACCCTTTTACAACGCAGGCCGTTACAAAAGCCCTTGCCGCAGCCGAGCATATCCGGGCACAGATTGCCGGCCTGTCCGCTGCGTCTCTTCCCGAACATGCGCGCGCTTTTTTGCGCCGCATTGCCGCCAATGATCCCGCTCTGCTTGCGGCGCGGGCAGAGGCGCTGCACACAATTCTCGGGTGCCGCGTAACGGTGCTCCCGCCCGACACCCGCGACGTTGACTACGACGTCATTCCCGTCATGATCGCCGACGGTTGCCTCTATAAATGCGGCTTCTGCTCCGTCAAGACCGGACAAAGCTTCGCCCCCCGCAGCAGGCAGAACATACTCGGACAGCTGCAGAAGCTGAAGGATTTTTACGGCCCCGACCTGCGCAACTACAACTCGCTCCTGCTGGGCCAGCATGACGCGCTCTTTGCCGGGCAGGAGCTTATCGAGTATGCCGCGGAAAAAGCCTATGAGCTGCTCGAGCTTGAGCGCTCCTTCATGAGCGGCCCCAGGCTGTTCCTGTTCGGCAGCGTCGGGTCGCTGCTTGCAGCGCCGGAGGCGCTTTTCAGGAGCCTCAATGCCACACCCTTCTTTACCTCTATCAATATCGGGCTTGAATCGGCGCAGCAGGAATCCCTTGATCTCCTGCAAAAGCCTCTTCAGGAACGGCTGGTCAGGGATTCATTTGCGCGGATGATGGATATAAACAAAGCCTATGAACGGATAGAAATCAGCGCTAATTTCGTGACGGGAGATCCCCTTCCGGAGCAGCACATCACGTCCATGGCCGGCCTTGTCGCCGGCAGCATCGACCGGCAGTGCAGCAAGGGCGCCATCTATCTCTCTCCCCTTTCGTCGCAGGAGCCTCTGAGAAAAATCAGAGACCAAATTTATGCGCTCAAGAGAAGCAGCCGCATGCCCGTATTCCTGTATCTCATGCAGCGGCTCTGAAGCATGCGGGGGTGAGGCTTGAAATGCTGCCGGGCTTTTTAGCCTTCCAGCTGCAGCTGAAACTGACGGTAACCTGTATTTGAAAAGCACGCGAAGAATCGCTGCAGGGAAGAGCACGCTATATATTCTGCGGCTCTACGGCCATGACCGGACTTCCTCCATGGTGTGCCAGCACCAGTTAAGCAGCTTGTGGTTTGCATGCAAAAACGGGCAGGTCATGTCTGTGCGGCTCTCTGCCTGCGCACGGCCATTTTAAAAACCGTTTGTCAACCTTCATGGAATAATCACAGATACTGCAAGCTGCGGCTGAGCTTGTGTCATGCCGGGGTCAGTACAGAGGCCCGACGACATCGATATGGGTAAGATAGAGCCGGACCTCAAGGCCATGCTCATGCATCAGGTTATTGCAGGGATGCTGAATTGAGCTATTCATGGTAACCCCTGGTCGGCCCGCAATTCGCGCGAACCACCGTTGATTTTTTCGCAGATCCATGATATAAATCGAAAAGATTTTCAATGGGTTGCATTCAAAAGCGCTTCAACAAACTGCTCAGCAGATGGATAAAGGAGAAAAGCATGGCTACGGACGAACTTAAAAAGGCAATTCAAAAGGCGATTGACGATCATGTTGTCACCTCAAAAGAATTCGAAGAAATCATGAGTATAGCCGAAGCCGATGGCCGTATCGACAAGGAAGAGCGCACGCTGCTGAGAGAGCTTCACAAAATGCTTATTGATAAGATCATCACGTGGAAGCAGGAGCCCTGAGCCGGCAGCAGCCTTTTGCCTGATCTTTACCGGGACGAGGCGCTGCCTCGTCTTTCTTTTTAAACAACCGGGTTCGAAACTTGATATTGCACGTGATGAGGTCATTGCGTTTGACTTCGGCGCCTGCGCCTCCTGCTGGAAACCTTCATGATGATATGATATAAGAATATGAATGGGCCTTCTTCCCGTACGCGGACAGCCAGGAGAGTGATTGATAATTCAACCTGCAGTCCGGCTCAATATAGAAGGGAAGGCAATTCCGCCCGTACCTGGAGAGCCGATATATCAGGAAGGTTTGCAATGAAAAAGTTATTGCTCCGTGACCTTGATCCTGTGTGCCGCATGCTGTTTGCTCGCAGCAGGCTGCAAAGAGGTAAGCGAAAAAGAATTATATTATGATGCAACGGTAGAACCCGGCAGAATCGCGGCGTCGGGCTATTACGAAATATACACTATGGAATGCTGCGTTATTTTTAAGGCGGGTTTTTTAAAGCGCTATGCCGGCTGGGATATCGTAGCAATAAAGCTTTTCAATCCCGTAGACAATCAAACAATCAGCTATACACCTGAAATCTATCAGGTTGAAGCCGGAGCTTCGTCTCCCGAAGGCGAGCCGGTCTTCCGTTCCGGCCCTGCCGCAATAGGCGCTGACACCTGGCAAACCATCGCTGTGGATCCGCCGGTTACCATAGAAGCCGCCAGGGATTACTGGGCAGGCTACAGCGTCGTTACCATACCCGGCATAAACCTGCTGGCCCAGGGCGCGAAAGCCAATTACGGAAATAACCGCATCTCATTCAACAGCGGCATCAGTTTCCAAAAAGCCTCAAGCAACTTTCTTGTCAGGCTTGTTGTGAGGCGATAACCCGGGGATGGTCCCTTTACCGGTTTCTTTACAGGTCACTTTTCCCCTTGCCCCGTTTCTCATATTGTGCCCTGTCTGTCTGGGGCTCCGCTGCCTTCCCGTCTTCCCGCCCGCATTTATATTGACACACAGCCCTTCCGTCTTATATATCATTCCCATCGCAAATTGCGCTTTGGATACTGACCATCAAGCGTCCCGGATGACGAACTCAAGGAGACCTGGTATGAAAAAAATGTTTCTAGCCGTCCTGATTCTTGCAGCTGGTATTGCCTTTACAGCCTGCACCCGTCCCGTAGCTGAGACCACGGCAGTGGGAACCGCAACCGGCAATCCCGAAACAAAAACCATCGGCACCGGCGGCGGCACGCTGACATTGCTGGATGGGCGTCTCGAACTCACGGTTCCGCCCGGCGCCCTCTCATCTGAGATTATCCTTTCCGCACAGCCCATCACCAATACTGCCTTCGGCGGGCTGGGCACGGCATATCGCCTCGAGCCGGACGGCGCCACCTTCGCCAAGCCGGTCACCCTCATATTCAAGGCAGGGGCTGAGGATCTGGGTAAAGTCAGCATTGAGGGCATGGGGATGGCTTTTCAGGATGCAGAGGGCTACTGGAAGCGGCTTCCCGGGGCCACCTTCGATGCAGCGGCAAAAACCCTGACGGTCGCGACTGATCATTTCACCGATTACGCACCCGTAGCCGTAACGCTGCTGCAGCCGCTTGCAAAAACGGTGAAACCAGGTGAAACCGTCGAACTGGAACTGTCCAACTGCTACCCGGTCAATGTCAGCACGGATCCCGATGACTGGCGCGGCTACCGCTGCGACAATTACTTCGGGGTTGATGAAAGCGCAAAAGAGTGGTTTGTCAACGGGATAACCGGCGGGGATGGCACAGTGGGCACGATCAATGGTATAAGCGATTCCGCGCGGTATATCGCACCTGGCGAGCCCCCCTCGCCCTCGACGGTCAACGCCTCGGTAAAGCTGACCAATGGTAGTGGCGCCGAAGCGCAGAATGTCGAGCTTTTCTCACAGATCACCGTCAGCGAGCCGGGAGATTTCAAGGGCGCCATCACCATCAACTGGCAGTTTTCGGGATTGAACTTCGTCATCACGATCAATGACGCGACGCTTACCCTGAAAGATGACGGTATCGATGAAACCAACTATACCCTGAGCGGCACAGCCACAATTTCGCCAGGCACGTTTACCTATGGCGGCAATGTGTACACGCTCGCAGAAGCTGCGGAGAAAGCTTTCAGCAGCGAGTATGGATTCAAGGTGCGCAAACTTCCTGAACCGGCCGTGCGATGGGGCTATGCTGAAATGTGGAACTATACCAGCGGCAGTTCCCCGTTTGGGATTGTTGTAAATTTCGGAACTAAAACGGGCTTAGGGTGCGGGGGAATCGTCGATGTGCCGATTGCAAGCCTCGACACCCTTGATGGCGAATACACCATGTCATGCATGGAGCCGGCCTATGGCGGCACGGCAATCTGGGAGTTCACGAAGCAGTAACCCGCTGTATGCCGGACGGTAAAGATACCGGCATTGCCCGCAGGCAGCTCACGTTACAGAGCTTAGTCAAAAGGCAAGGGGGCAACCGCACCCTTGCCTTTTTTGTTTTCTGTCCATAAAAAAACAGGCGGCTTTTCCTTATTCCTTCCGGGTCATACAGCCGGAAGGTGCAAACAATTTTTTGGCACGTTTCACTTTGCCCAACCTCCTCCCGGCATTTTTTAATAGAAAAATTTAGCGGCAACAGCTATGATATGATAAAAAAAATTTGCTCCTCTTGATTATCTTTTTGACCACTATCAGGAACTGCGCAAAATATAAAAACATTAAAAACGGAGAATGCCCTATGCCTGAGAAAAAAAACTGCCCGGGAAAGCTGCCCCCTGAAACCCCTGCCGTCATCTGCGCCAACTGCGGCGCTGTAGCCCTGAGCCCGAACAGCGTCTGCAAGCCGCAGGGGCATGGCACAAAAAAAGACTGGTGCGGCACCGAATCCATAAAAAAACCATCTTTCTGCCGCAACAATGTTCATACAAACCGCTATCAATGCGCCACATGTGGAAAGGTTGCTATTGACTGTGAATTGCTCTGCGCGCCCGAACCCCTTGTGCGGAACTGACGGGCTGAGGCAGAACAAAGTCCGCAGGCTGGGCAAAGCGCAGCGTTCCCAGTAGTATGTGATTTCGATCATAAGGCTGTTGGGCACGTTTCACTTTGCCCAGCTACCCCCTTTATTTTAATAAGTGGCTATCCCCGGTTATTTACGGAAACAGCCTATGGCGGCATGGCAACCTGGTAGTTCACGAAGCAGTAAACCGCTCTGTAGCGGAAGGCACAGATACCGGCAGCGCCCCCAGGCAGCTTAACCAAAGAAGGGTGGCCTCCCTTACTCTTTCCAGGAATGCTTCTGTTTTTGTTTGCGGACACATTTCACTGCTAAAGAAATACCCATGCACACAAGCAGAGAAGCTGCAATTGCCAGTGCGCCTGTTTTTCCGACAGCGGCATAAATCTCGCGCCATCGCTCGCCTCCGATCTTTCCGATAAAAGCAAGCAGCATAAAAAGCGCAAGGTTTGCAAGCAGGAACGCCGTATATATCCTGGATTCCTTCAGGGCAAGGATGCCGCTTGAAACTACGGCGCATAAATATATGCCCGGAACGAACTTTGAAAAGAATAGCGCCACTGCCCCGTATGTTTCAAGCCAGTGCCTGGTGCGGGTTACCGCATCATCGTTGATATAGCGGGCAAAGAAAGGCTTTTTGAGTATCGGAGCGCCAAAGTACCGCACAATACGGTAACAGAGCACGCTGCCGGCGAACATTCCAAGCGTTGGGGCTGCTATTACCAAAACAAGCGAGCTGTGCCCCTGCGAGACCAGGTATCCGCAAAATACGGTGACTAGTTCTATCGGGATGATCGGAAAAAAGAAGTTTGCCAGCCCGGCAAGAAACAATAAAATAAAAAACATGAAGGGGGCATCGGCAAATGATACTGCTGCGTTAAATAACTGGTCCAGGAGACTCTCCCTGTACGGATACGAGTGCGATTGCGTGTCAACAGAAATGGTTTCGGAAAATCTGAGAGCAGAAAGCAAAGGCACATGGTCTTTATCGTTAAAACAGGTCGCCCTGTTTCTTCCGGCGCATGAATAAAGAATGTCCGATCTTTTTGCTGCTGTTAATCAATGAAGACTTCAAACTGATCAATAATGCGGCTGCCGGTTTCATGCATGATATACCTCGCAAGAAGAAACAGGCATGACCCGGCAAGAACAAAAACAATATCAGTCAGGGCTGCTTTTTGTTTTACGATAAGCCCCTGCGCCAGCTCCAGTAAAACTGCACCCGCGACAACTATTGCCACGGTGAGAGCAATGGGGTTGGGCACCTCCAGCAGTTCATTGGTCAGGATGAACCCGAGCGTTGATGTCAGGACAAATGAAACTGCCACCAGAGCACCGCGGCTCGTCAGCCAGGTGTTTCTCCTGTTTGACAGGGCAACACTAAGGGTTGCCGCCAAAAGTATCAGAAATACAAGGGAGCATAACGCAAGTGCGGTCATCGGGCTCCTTCCTGTGCTGCCTGCATCGGCAACAGGCTTTGATGTATGCCGGACAGAATAGAACAGGCGGCGTTTGCCTGTCAAGACAAAAGCCCGCATCGGTCTCCGGCTCAGAAGTCAGGCGCATCTCGGCAGAACATGCCCGTATTGCGAACCCACGCCGCCGGCTTCATCGCTCGCCCAGGAGCCTGCCACTGTTTACTGTATGCCATCCCGGCCTTCAGCCTGACAGCGAGCTTCTTTGAAAAAATCCTCAAGGTACCGGGCAAAGCTGCCCTGCCGGACGTCAAAAACCGACTTCATGGCGGTAATGTCGCAGGTGCTGCCGCCGGTGAAGGCAGATAGTATGCCCCGGGCATTGTACCTGTTGCCGGTCGCGAAATCGATGCATGAGGCGGCAAAGCTTGCAAGCGGCAGGGGCACGAAAATGAAACGGACTTTTTTGCCCAGCGCCCGGCAGAAGAGCTGCTCGAAGCTGCGGAAATCGTACTCCTCTTCTCCCGCCGCCTCGATGATCCGCCGGGAGGCTTTGGGGTTGTCGATGGCATCGGCCATGCACCAGGCCAGGTCCTCAAGCAGTATGGGCCTGATCTTCTCATAGGGCTTCATGAGCAGCGGCACGCGGCCCTTCCGAAGCAGCGTGCGCCCCAGAAGCTCCGACATGTCCGTGGCAAGCGTGGTTACCCTGAACACCGTATAATCTAGGCCGCTGACCTTCAGCAGGTCCTCCACCATTTTCTTTATCTTCCCGTGCTCGAAATCGCCGAACTTGGCAAGGCCCCAGTAGCTCACGAAAATAAACTTCCTGAGGCCCGCCTCCTTCGACAGGCGTATGAGCGCAAGGTTGCCCTCATAGTCATTGGCCCAGAGGGTGGCGACGCTCCGCTCCCTGGCGATATTGGTGGCAAAGCTGCTGATAACCGTGTCGATGCCTTCCAAAGCCTGCTTCACCGACGCCTGATCCCGCAGGTCGCCCCGGACGATCTCCGCGCCCGTCGCCTCAAGGCCGGTCACATCCGAGCTGTTCCGCACCAGGCATCTAACCTTTTTTCCCCTTTTTGCGAGCTCGCGCACTGCGGCGCTGCCCAGATGGCCTGTTGCTCCCACATACAGGATCATGGCGTTTTCTCCTTATAAAATGCTGGATGAAGATACCGGGTTTTATTCCCCAACCCGGCCTGCGGACTCATAAAAATTTAAGATTCAGGCAATCTCCCGTGAAAATGTGATGACAGCAGCTTCCCTCGCCCAGAACAGGAGCATCCGGTGCTGCTCAAGCACCATGAAATTCATTTCCCAGCCTTCCGCGCCATAGCGGTTCATAACTTCTTCCATCTTTTTCACCGGCAGCTTGCTGGCGCCAAGAATCATTGTGCCGAGAGCTCCTTCCCGAACGATCTCAATTTTGAATTCTCTTCTTTTCATGTGTATCTCCAAGGAATGCCCCCTGATTTTAAAAACATGGTGGACGTGCTTCGCAAGTCAACCCTACCAGCTGATTTATTTATGGACGACCCTAACCCCGCTCTCTTTTTTTAGTTTGTGTAATTTGTCAACGACGTCCCGGAACTGCGCCCACCTACCGGCTTACCCGCTAATGAATTGCAAAAACTTGGCGCCCATTTGCGTTGTTCGATCTCTAATCAAATCATTGCCGGATAACGTGCCGTTAAGTTGCTCAATATTTACGAATCCTCGTAAATACAAATCGCGCCAGATTTGATCATAGAACTCTCGACGACCTCGCAACTCTACGTTGTGATTCTCTAGTACTGTCGATAAGCTGCCAATTGACAGACCAGGAACAGACGGGGGGGACTTAAAGAAGCGCAACAAACGGATATGCCACTCCGTCATGATATCAACAAAGTTTAAGAACATTTGTTGTTCGCTGTCATCGGGAGAATTTGGACGGGCAGAGTTTAGTACAGCATTTTTCAGTGCCTCGCGTTTTTCCTGTTGATGTGTCCGAATAGAAATCTGCGTTGCCTGCAAAAGAGTGGAGATAAATTTTTCGTTCTGTTGGATTTTTTCAAACGTCAGGCCCTCAGATTCGAGCTTCTTCAAGCGTTCACTAACATCGGTCATCCAATCATCTCGGCGCTTTTCAAGAGGTGGTTGAACGAGTGGCTGCAAAAATTCAGCCGCCGCATTTCCGACCAATGGGACCGAACTGACAGCAGCTTTTACAATTGCATGAACGATATCGCCCTTGGAGTTTTTCGGAGTATGATCAGAAATCACTACGATTATCTCCTATGTGGTAAAGACTAAATACAAAAAAAGGTAGTAGGGTGCGCATCGCGCACCATTTCAATGCCCCTATTAACATCAGTGCGCGGTGCGAACCCTGCCTGCTCACACGCCATAAAAAATATCCAGCGCGCGTTCAATGCCTTCCTTCCTGCCGAAAAATAAAATATTCCCCTTTACGCCGGGGTCGTGGTCTACAACGGTTTTCAGATATTCGTCAAAGGATGATTTTATTTTTTCAAGAGCGCTGCCGGTGAGCGGGTCCGCGGTTTTAATAAGCTCAAGGTAGGCGCTGAAATACTCGCAGAAAATGCTGATTGCCTGCTCATCAAGCTCGCAGGGAATTTTTACCTGGCAGGCTGCCTTTGAATTAACCGACTGGAATGCCCTGGGCCGCTATCTTCTGATATTTCATAAGCTCGGGATACTTGCCCCTGATCTCCAGAAGATGATCAAAAAAATCATCGTATTGCTTCTCGCCTCCCGCGCCGCCCTTGTGCGCATCGACTATAAAGATGCGCTTGTTTCCCAGCATGACTGCTTCGCAGATAAAAACCGGCAGGTCGTATTCTATTTTTGGAGAAATGAAAGTGGAGAAAACTTTCATAAAAACAGGCAAGTGTATCTGCATGAGCACCGCGCGGTTGAGCTTTTCAGAGCAGTAGACCTCGCCGTCAAATTTTATAAGGCCGAGCATGCGGCCGGGCCGCACCGGGAAGGGATATTTGAGCGCCACCGGTGTGAGGGGCATGGCTGTTCTCATAAGAGCAATCGCTTCGCCCTGTAATTCTGTAATGCTTCTCTATTATGATCACCTTACATATAAATTATTGGGAACGGTTCTATGTCACCACCCTGTTTAGTAATTATGCCTACCATGTCAGTTTTTCTGTGCTTAGGACACTTCTTGATTTGGTTCTCGAATTTCAAGGCCATGCTTTTAGAGTAGCAATTAGCGGTTCGCGCAAGAACTTTAACCGGCGTGCGCCCTCGTGTGTACCTGGATGCAGTCCCCTCATTATGCTGCTTGAGGCGATGCTCCATATCCGTGGTTATCCCGCAGTAATACGAACCATCGCGGCACTCAAGCAAATAAATGCAGTATTTATTATCAGGACTCATATTGAAAATTTCGCACCGAACATTTTACGCTTCGCGAGTCCACAGCGAGCGATGAAAAAAAATTTACCGCAGAGCCGCGGAGAGCGCAGAGAATAAAGTTCTTTTTATTTTTCGCTGAGAGGGCGAAAAATAAAAACTTCTCCGTGTGATTCATGGAGCGAGGACTCTTCCCTTTCTGTCCTCTCAGCAGAAGGGGAAATATTTCTCTCTTTGCGTTCTCTGCGCCTCGAGCGCAGCGGGCGGTGAACTTCGCCCCCCTCACCTCTGGTCCTATCCCCGGTGCAGGTGGCGAGGAGGATTCCGGATGCTGACTTCCGAATTCTGGTTTCTGATTCAGTGGTACAGGAAACGTTTAATCTTTTTCGTAGCTGTCTTTTTAAACGGCTCGAAATGCGCTACCACTTTTTGTATTCTTGAGAATTTATTCACCCGTGCATTGACATAAACGTGAAGCTCTTTGGTCAGCTCTTCGATGTGCTTTTCGATAAACTCGCCGGCTTGCTCTTTCAGGTGCTGATAGGTGTTCTGCAGCTCTTCCATATTGAAATGAACCAGAGCAACGAGCTTGCCTTTTTGCTGAACAACCACCGATTCAAGAACATGTTTAAACCGGTTGATGATTTCTTCTATCTCTTCGGGATAAATGTTTTCACCGCTGGCGCCGACAATCATATTCTTCACCCGGCCCTTAAGAAATAAATAACCCCGATGTGTCGAAACAGCCCAAATCACCGGTTTTAAACCAGCCGTCCTCGGTCAGCACCTCTTTGGTAAGCTCCGGTTCTTTGTAGTAGCCGAGCATCACGTTTTCGCCGCGGGCCCACACCTCACCCTGGCCGGTAACCGGATCAGGATCATTGATTTTCAGGGTTACTCCCGGCATCGGCAGCCCCGTTGACTGATGCTTGCCGCAGAACGCATCAAAGCCCGCAAGCAGGGGCGAGGTTTCCGTAAGTCCATAGCCGACGGCATAGGGGAATTTGCCTTCGATTAAAAACCGTTCCACTTCCGGGTCAAGCTTTGCGCCGCCAATGCCGAAAAATTTTAATCTTCCGCCGAATGTCTGCATCAGTTTCTTTCCGGCAACCCTGTTCAGCAGCTTGCGGGCTGGAGGAAATTTATACAGCATGCGGGTCAGCGGCTTTGGCATTAAAAGCCGGCAGTATTTTCCCTTTATATATTTTTTCAATAATCAGCGGCACGGTCAGCATGAGGGTCGGCTTTACCTGCTGCAAGGCAGAGATCAAAACAGAAGCCACGGGCGGCTTTCTGAGATAACTAATTGACGATCCATACATCATCGGAAATATGAAACCGATGGTGTTTTCATAGGTGTGTGAAAGCGGCAGAACCGAAAGCATACTGTCTGTTGTATCTACCGGATGGATTCTCCCTGACATCTCGGCTGTAAAAATCAAATTATGGTGAGTCAGCATGACGCCTTTTGACTTGCCTGTTGTCCCCGATGTGTAGATGAGCGAGGCCAGATCATGCTTATCAACATGGTACTCTTTTTCAGGCACTGCATCATCGTTAAGCGCGCCTGGCAGCCCGGCTATATCAGCAGCCGCAGCTGCCGTCGGGCACGACAGCAAACTGCTCGATAACAACCCGCAGCTTTAAAGTCTCGATTTGGATTGGTGAAATTTTACGGTACAGGCTTTCCGAAACAAAAACTGCTTTTGCCTCAGAGTGCGTCAAAACATTTTCAATTTCGCTTTCACTGAAATCGGGCAGAATCGGAACAACAACAGCCCCCATAGCGGCTATGGCAAAAAATGCTATGCCCCAATTTGGCTGGTTTGAGCTGAGAATGGCGACTTTGTCGCCGCTTTGAATGCCGCTCTTTTCCAGAAGCGCAATTACCGCAGCAGCTGTGCGGGCAACATCGGCATAGGTTAACATCTGTTTCTCCGACAAAACCCAGAGCTGGGCTGGAGCCGAATTGTTGAGCGGAATTTTTTAACAGATCACCCAGGGTTTTAATTTCCATACTTCTTCCATCATCCTTCTTAATGGGATTAAATCAGTAAGTCGGGCGGCGCTGTTTATTTAGCTCCCCGCGCTTTAAAGTCATGAAATATTCTTTAAATATTTAATAAAAATTCTAAATTTTGTCAAAGTGAAATAAAAGCCAAAGAAAGACCGCCGCGGCGGACAGGAGGTTTCACTGCAGAGTTGCAGAAGGCACAGAGCTAAGAAGTTTTATTTTTCGCCTGAGATGACGAGAATCACACCCCCCTCACCTCTATCCTCTCCCCCGTACCGGGGGCGAGGAGGGACAAAAATGCAGGCGCAGCGGCCGGTGAAAAGTTCGGGGGCCGCAGGGTACGCTCAGGCTTTCAATACCGCGGCTTGAAGATGATCGAAGGCTTTGTTGCGGCCGAGCAGGCAAACCCCTGTATCTCTTGCACCGCGCCGTATTTCTTTTTGAGCTCCTCCAGCGGCCCGGCATCCAAGGCATAGAGCGGGCAGGCTGCCACGCAGGCAGGCTGTTTGCCTTCAGCCAGGCGGTCGAGGCAGAAGGTGCACATCTGCATTTTGTCGTCGCCCCGGCTGGAAAACTGCGGCACTGAGTAGGGGCAGGCTTCTTTGCATGCGCCGCAGGCATCGCCGCCAAGGCATGCCTCGCGGTCAACCGTCATAATGCCGTCTTCGCTGCGCTTTGCAATGGCTGAAACCGGGCAGGCATCAGCGCAGGCGGGCTCTGCGCAGTGGCAGCAGGACAGCGACACATAGGAAAGATGCACGCCGGGGTAGGAGCCTGTTTCTGTTTCAACAATGCGGCGCCACGACACCTGCGTGTCCCGAATGTCGTGCTTGTCGCGGCAGGCTATGGCGCAGGCATAGCAGCCTGTGCAGCGTGACTGGTCAAAATAAAATGCCATTTGCATGATCACAATTCCTCTCTGCGTCCTCTGCGCCTTTGCGGTGAACCTCCGTCTTTTAGCTCTCCTGGTATTCTTTCAACCTGCACAAGGCAGGTATTGCCGCAGAAGGCCCCGGCGGGCGAGCAGGCGTCTTTTAACAGCGTATTGGCACATCCCCCGCGGTCGATGCCCTTGTCATCGGGCTGATACCAGGCGCCCTGCCCCATGCTCACCACTCCCGGCATGATGCGCCCCGTTACTTTGGCAGAAACCACGACCGTGCCCCGGTCATTGAACACCTTCACCATGTCGCCGTTTTTGATGCCCCGCGGCCCTGCATCGGCCGGATTGATCCAGACCTTATGCGGCTCAAGGTCCCGCAGCCAGGGATTATTATGCATATTGGAATGTATGCGCCGCTTTGAGTGCGTGCTGATGAACTGCAGGGGGTACTTCTTTGCAAGCTCGTCATCGCTGCCTTCCCATGCCGGTATATAGGTCGGCAGGGGCGGCAGGTCTGGGATCACTCCGCTCCTTAATTTTTGATGAATAAATCTCTATTTTGCCCGAAGGAGTCGGAAAGGGGTTTGCCGCAATATCCTCGCGCTGCTTTGCAAAAGCGATGACAGGCTTCTCAAGGGGTATCTTATGCACGCCTTCGGCCTTGAACGTCTCATAGTCGGGCAGGGGCTTTGAATCGGTGAATTTTTCAGCATCCGCCCAGAACAGGCGCAGCCATTCATCTTCGGTGTGAGTCGCTGTAGTCCTCAATGCCCAGACGCGGGGCAAGCTCGGCGCAGATCTGCAAATCGGACTTTGACTCATGCAGCGGCTCGATAAGCTTGTTCATATAAATATAATAGGGCCCGCCCTGCCAGGGCCGGATAATGTCATTGCGCTCGAAATGGGTGTTGACCGGCAGCACGATATCGGCATAACGGGCAGTGGCGGTCATGACCTGCTCATGCACAACCACGAATTCCGGCTCCTGCAGCGCCCGGGATGCCTTGTTGGAATTAAGAAACTGGTTGACGGCGTTTGAATTGGTCACATACACGAACTTGATGTCAGCAGGGTGGCCGCCTGCCTTGCCGTTTAAAATAGCATCCCACACCTTGGTTATATGAATGGCAGGCCTCTGGCGGGCGCCTTCGGGAAGGTTCCCCGACAGCTGGCGGGAGATGAGCCCGGTGCCGGCAAGAGGCTGCAGGCCCGACGGCAGGCAGGTTAAATGCTGCCGGCTCGCCGCCGTAAATGCCCACATTGCCCGTCATGGCAGCCAAGGGTTGATGCCGCCCGGTGAAACTGCTCGCCGAAGGCCGTGCGGCCCGGCGCGCCCAGGGTCAGAAGCTTGGCGGGCTTGATGGTTGCATACTGCCGCGCAAGGGAGGCGATGGTTTCGGGCCTCAACGCCGGTAATGGCCCCTGCCCACTGCGGAGTTTTGGGCAGGCCGTCGGTCGTGCCCAGCACATAGTCTTTAAACGCGTCAAAGCCCACCGTGTGGGAATCGAGAAACTGCTGATCCTGCAGATTCTCGGTAATCATGACATAGGCCATGGCAATGAGCATGGCCGTGTCCGTGCCGGGCCGGATGGGCACCCACTGCGTGGCGAATGCCGCAGCCGAATCGGTGAAGCGCGGATCGATTGCCACGATCTTGACGCCCTGCTCTTTTGCTTTGGCAAGATTCCAGGCCGTGGTGGTGCGCTGCACGGTTTCAGCCGGGTTCCAGCCCCACATGATGATGAAGCGGGCATTGGGAATATCATCTGATGTGTGGCCGGCAGTGACGGTGCCGTAGGTGGTCTCGGAATTGAACAGGCTGCCCCAGAACGAGCAGGAGCCCCAGATGGGCGTGAACCCGCCGAACATGGTCAGCAGCCTGAACACGGAAAGCTGATTGTGGAGAAATGTTCCCGTATTGCCCGAATAGGCGATGTAGAGAATGGAATCGTTGCCGTAGGTGTTTTTTACGTGCTTGAGCTTGTCGGCGATGGTGTCCAGGGCCTCGGCCCAGGAAATGGGCTCAAACTTGCCCTCGCCCCGTTTTCCCACGCGCTTCAGCGGGGTGCGCAGGCGGTTTTCCGAATACACATGCTCCCGGTAGGCCC
The DNA here is from genome assembly GCA_963804955.1 of uncultured delta proteobacterium. Taxonomy (GTDB): domain Bacteria; phylum Desulfobacterota; class WTBG01; order CAIYCZ01; family CAIRTM01; genus CAIWCT01. Next base: position 204,220 of record CAWDSQ010000007.1, read on the forward strand.
TGCCCCGGCAGCAGGCCCGCAGCTGCGGGTCACCGCCGTCATCGGTTTCGATCTCGCGAATGACGCCGCCTTCCACATGAACTTTCAGCACGCATCTGCCGCCGCAGTCATGGGGGCAGCTGGTGAGCACGACCTTTTCTGTAGCTTCTTCCTGTGCCATAGAACCCTTCCGGACATAAATTAGGATTTTTTGACATAAATAGTTATACCGCATAACTATATATTGCGCAATCCCGGTGCAGCAAAAATCAGGCACTCCTGAGGGAGCAAAGGTTCAGGGTGCATGCAGGTTTCAGGGGCCAGGCAAGACAGACAAAGAATGTATCGGAGAGCGGAGGCTTGTGTCATCCAGCGGCAACACTTCGGGCAGACACATAGGTCTGCCCCTACTGCTATGGACGGGATTACCCCTGACCCTTGCAATCCAGAACCTTGAACTTTGAACCTTGAACCTTAAACCCTGAATCAGGCTCTCGGCTTTGTCTCCATGCGGTGGCTGTCAGTGGGGCTGAGCTTCTCGCTGTACACATCTATCCGGGTCGAAAACTGCTGCTCAATTGATACAAGGTCGCTGCGCTTGTTGTTCAGCAGATACGCCGCCGCATCTTCCGAGACCCAGACCTTGATCTCGGCGCAGTCCCCTGCTGAGGCCTTGTCAAAAACAGCCGTCAAGACTAAAAGGGCTATGGTCTCCCGTGATTTCAAGCTGCCGGTGCCGCCGCAGCACGCACACTGCGTCTGGTTCGTATCGACAAGGGGGGTGCGCAGCCGCTCCCGGCTCATCTCCAGCAGCCCGAACTGCGAAATACGGGTGATCTCGATATTTGCCTTGTCGTTCTTGAACGCATTGCGGAGCTGGCGCTCCACCTGCAGGCGGTTTTTCTGGCTCTTCATGTCGATAAAATCAATGACGATGAGCCCGCCAAGATCGCGCAGGCGCAGCTGACGGGCTATCTCATCGGCGGCCTCAAGATTGGTGATGAGCGTCGACTCCTCGGGGTCTTTCACCCGCGTGAAGCGGCCTGTATTGACATCGATGGCCACAAGGGCTTCCGTGGGATCAATGGCAATCGATCCGCCCGACTTCAGGGGCACCGTGCGCCGCAGCAGGGGCGCAATCTGCTCCTCGATCTTATATTTGAGGAAAATAGGCGTTTTTTCTTCGTACAGCCGCACCACCTTATGGTGCTTGGGGATGACCTGTTTGAAAAAATCATGCGCCCGCTTGTACATCTCGGGATTGTCGATCAGCACCTCGGTGGTGTCCGTGGTGAAATAATCCCTGATCGATTGAATGACCATATTGCTTTCCTGATAAATCATGGCCGGCGCGGAAACCTCTTTTCCCCGCGCCTCGATGGCCTTCCACAGGCGAACCAGATAGTCGGCATCGCCCTGCAGCTCCTTCTTGGTCTTGCTCAGGCCCGCGGTGCGAACGATGACGCCCATGGCCTCGGGCAGCACAAGCTCGCGGCTGATGTCTTTGAGCTTCTGCCGCTCCTCCTCATCCTCGATCTTGCGGGATATGCCGGTGCGGCTGTAGCCGGGCATGAGCACCAGGTAGCGGCCCGGCAGCGATATGAAGGTGGTGAGCGCAGCGCCCTTGGTGCCCTTGACCTCCTTGGAGACCTGCACGATCACCTCCTGGCCCTTGTGCAAAATTTTGCCGGGCGGAAGCTTGCCTCTGCCGGGGTGGCTGTCGGGATCCTGGTAGTAGGTGTGCCGGACCTCGTCCAGGGGCAAAAAGCCGGGTTTCGGGCCGCCGTATTCGACAAAGGCCGCATACAGGCTCGGCTCGACACGCTGAACCACGCCCTTGTAGATATTGCCCTTGATTTTTTCAACATTGGTTGTTTCGACGGCAAGGTTGGAAAGAATGCCGTCTTCAATGATCGCCACCCTGCTTTCTTCGGGGTGGATGACATTAATAATCATTTTTTTTCCGGCATCAGTCGCCTTGTTCCTGCCCCTCGTTAGAACGCTGAAAAACATCAATGTAGTAACCTTTCTCTGTGAATTTGCGCATTACAGCCACTGACAAAGGGCTGCTGCAGCGATCAGCAAAACGGCGGGCTGCAGTATCAGCCGCCTTCCTCAATATAGCGTGCACCCGTATCAGACTCGGGCCGCAGCCGCTGGAGCGCCCGGGCAAGAGAGCCGGGGTCATGAGCGCGCACACTGCGGCGGGTTTGAAACCTTGCAGTAATTCCAGGTACGGAAGGTAGCCTCGGCATAGGCCTCGGGAAAAGGCCCCATGCTCTTGGTGAAATCCGGGCCTTTGGTAAAAAGTATCTCCTGTTCCGGTCCGTCCAGCTGCAGTGCAAGGTAGGAATTTTCAAGCTTCTCTTCAAATAGTACTCGCCACGATAGTCGCCATTTTGTAATAATACTGGAAAATCAGCCTGTTGGTCAAGCCAATAATCATAAGCAGTGGCAGGCAGCCCCGAACTTTTGCTTAGATTTTTCTCTGTTCTTTTGATAGATAGCTCGACGGTGTCGCGGGCTCAGGCCTTCTTCTCTACATTAAACTCCGACGGGCGGTCAATGAATGTTCTGTAAGCAGCCGAATCTGTTGCATTCCTCCGCACATCGCTGGTTTCAGCAATGGACTTAGGCTGGTGTCTTTCTAATACTGTACAGACATTGCTGCAAGAATATGGATGCTTTTAAAGAATAAACTGGACGTAGCAGTCATGTACGAAACCATGACCACGCCGCAAGCCGCGGGAAAAAAACATGCAACCACAGATCAGCCAAAGGGGGGAAGCGAAGCCTCTGTGGAGGTGCTGCACCATTGGTTTGTGTGGCTGATCCTACTTAGTGCCTGAACGAAAAGTCATTTTTTTGTAGGTTGGGTTAAGCCCGAAAGAACCCGTTGGGTTTCGTACCTCAACCCAACCTAGGCAAAAAGCAAAGGTTTACGAAACAGCACTAATCATAAGGGCGAACCCAACAAATGTATTTTTCAAGGTTTTCGTTCAGACACTACTTACTAACTACAAGAAGGGCGCGGCCGTTCGCTCCTGCGCAACTCTTTTTTCATAAAGGAAACCATGCCGGACTATAAAAATACAATTGCGGCCCTTGAGGCAGCCCGCGACAAAGGGCTCATAAAAACATCATCCTGCGCCAATGCCTGCTCATGGCTTGCCCCGTCATTTGCTGCAGTTGAAATCGACGGCATTCTGGTGGGCGATCATATTGCCGGGCTGGCGGCACAGCAGCGCTGGACTGAAATCGACAATGCTTTTTTTGAAATGAACGGTTTCGGCACTGCCGGCGTGAGGGGCAACCTTGCCATCGGCACAGCCTATTTCAATAAGATAATACTGGGCCTTGGCGTTGAAGCCCATGCCCGCTATATCGAAAAAGCCTACGCTGAAAACGGCAGGCGGCTGGGCCGGGAAAAAGCCGTCATCATCGCCTATGATTCGCGCCGCGGCTCCTATGATCCTCAGACCGACGGCCCCGGTTTTATGGTGAGGGAAGCCGCGGGCATCTATGCAGCCCACGGCATCAAGGTCTATGTGTTCGACACGGTTGCCCCCACGCCGGAGCTGTCATTTGCCATAGCAGAGCTTGACGGCATTGCCCCGTATGCCGGCGGCGTTTTCACCGCATCGCATAACCCGGCAACCGACAACGGGTTCAAGCCCTATGACTGCCACGGCGGCCAGGTCGTGCACAAGCGGCGTGCAGCAGATAGCCGACAGCATCACCGACTACGGCGAGGTAAAAAAAATGGACTATGCCGAGGGCGCGGCCCGGGGGCTCATCGTCACGGTGGGCCCCGAGGTGGATGCGGCCTATATTGAAAAGGAAAACCAGACCGCCATCTGGGTTGATGCCGCGGGCCGGTTTCTGCCCGATAAAATCGACCCGTCGCTCACGATTGTATTCTCGGCCCTCAACGGCACATCGCAGCGCCTGGTGCCCCGCGTGCTTGAGCGGCGCGGATTCAACCTGCAGCAACCTGTTTCCGGTTGCGGCTCAGTGCGTGCCCGATGGCGATTTCCCGACCTGCCCCAAGCCCAATCCCGAAGAAAAGCCGGCCCTCAATGAAGCGGTGAAGCTTGCCAATGAAACTGCGGCCGACATACTCATCGCCACCGATCCCGATGCCGACCGGCTGGGCGTGGGCGTGCGCCTGAAGGACGGCGAAAAAAGCCTCTACGCTGATGATGCCGCAGTAAAGGACGGCTACTACCTGCTCACCGGCAATCAGCAGCTGGTGCTGCTCACCGATTATATCCTGAGCCAGACCATTGCACGCGACGGAACCCTGCCGGCAAACAGCGTCATCTCAAAAACGCTTGTCTCGACCGATCTTGCGAAAAGCGATTGCCGATGCCTTCGGCGTCAAAACGATTGAGCCCCATGTGGGCTTCAAGTTTCTCGGAGAAAAGCTTGCCTGGTATGCCAGGCATGCCTGCGCAGCAGCAGACCTTGCAACAGCCCTATCGCAGCCTGTCGCGCCGGGAGCGCGTGGAGCTGCTCTCGCAGCACAGCCTCTGCGTGCTGTTCGGCGGTGAGGAGTCCTACGGCTCGCTGGTGGGCGATTATGTCAAGGACAAGGACGCCATAACCGTCAGCGCCATGTTTGCCGAAATGGCGGGCTTTTACAAGCTGCAGGGCAAAACCCTCATGCAGCGGCTTGAGGAAATTTTTGTGCAGTACGGCTATGCCCGCGAGGAAACCATATCCCTTGGCTATACGGGCGCGGCGGGCAATGATGTCATCAGGGCCATCATGGCAGAGCTGCGGGCGCGTCCGCCGCAGCAGTTCTGCGGCAGACAGGTCATCGCCGCCATCGATTATAAGGCCCCCGACGACGGCGGCAGCCGCACAGCACTGGCCGGCAACGGCAGCGTGCTGTTCTGCGATGCCGAGCCGGCAGATGCGTCAGCCCATACGGGCTACGAGCCGGTGCAGGGCGTTCAGGTGCCCCTGTTCTGGCATGGCGACTACAAAATAATCGGGGCAGCGCGCACGGCTTGCCGGAGGCCAATATGCTTGTCTACGTGCTTGCCGACGGCTCAAAAATAATCGCACGGCCCTCGGGCACGGAACCGAAAATCAAGTTCTATGTGCTTGCCCGCGGCACGCAGGGTGCTGATAAAGGACTCTGTGCAGGACAAGAAGGCAGTCAACGCATTTTTCGGAAACGTCAAGCAGGAGCTTACGGAATTTGCCGGCCGCATTGCCGGGCCGATTCTTGCCCAGGCATAAAAAAAACACGCAGTACAACCGTTTTATATTCACTCCCGGTTGCCGAATGCCGGCTATATTTTTTTCAGCACAATTCTGTCGCCCCGGCATGCGCCGAGGAATGCTGCAGCGCTTTTGTTTTTCACCGATATCTCAAGCCGGCCGCTGCTGCCGATAATGCAGAACGGTTCGCCCTCCTGCGCTGCGGCATACGATAGCATCATTTTTGTAATGGCCGCCCCTTTCACTTCAACCCGTATCGCCGGCTCCATGAAAAAAACCCTGCAGCATAACACGGCTGATATTGGTTATGAGATTGCCGAAGCGGTCGATATGCACAATGCAGCCCTCAAGAATGCCTGCGCCCCGCATGACCGGCACAGCCTGCGGCAGTATGACCGGATCATCGATTCTGCGGCCCATATGCTCAGGCTGAACGCCTTTGGAAAGATGGGCTGCCACAGGCGCAAAAATATCCCTGCCATGAAAGGTTGCTGACATATCCGGGAGAAAATAATCTGTAGAGGTAAGCGCATAGACCGCTTTCAGGCCGGGAGCTGAGAGGGCAAAGCTGAAAATGCCATTATCCGGCCCCACAAACAGGCTCCTTTCTGTTTCCACCACGAGCGCACGCCTGCCGCTGCCCACGCCGGGATCGACAATCGCCATATGTATCGCTCCGGCAGGGAAATACGGGCAGGACGACTCAAGGGCAAAAGCCCCGGCTGCAATATCCCGGGGCGTTACGGCATGAGTAATATCCACTATGGTGCAAGCCGGGTTGATGGACAAAATAACGCCCTTCATGATCCCGACATAGATATCGTCAAGGCCGAAATCCGTGGTAAGTGTTATGATTGCGTGAGCGCTCATGCCGGCGAAACCGAAAAAAAATTGATTTAACCTCCAAAATACTTAATTTTTCTGTTAAAATCAAGTCATCAAGCCATCCGAATAGCGGGAGGCTTGATTTCGCCCGGAAAGGGCATAATCAAAAACACGCAGTGATTGCGCTGCCTTCTTAAAAAAACCGTGAAAGATTCAGGATGCTGCCCGGCGAACGGGCATACGGCCATGAAAAATGATCACGGAACATATGAGGATTTTGTGTTCATGAACTGCTCTTGCGCAGCACAGAACCACGCAGCAGTGAGGAAAGCATGCCGGAAAAGACACTAACCTGTCCCAAATGCGGCTACGACCAGCCGGAGGGAAGCGAATGCCGGCGTTGCGGGGTTATTTTCTCGCGAATCCCGAAAGCAAAGCCGGGCCCCCCTGCCCGGGCGCGAGCTGAAAACACCCAACAAAGCAAACCGGCTTCTTTCGGGCCATGCGGATTACCTTTCTGCTGCTGGTGATGTTCGGGCTGGCCTTTAATGTCTGGCTTGCCAAGTGGCGGGTGGCAGCCTGGGACCGCCCCCTGTGGGTGGTCATACATCCGATCTGCGGCGATGCAAGCCCCGAAACCCGCGCGTATATCGACTCGCTGACCCCTGAAGAATTCAAGCCGGTGACAGACTTTTTCTCTGCCGAGGCCGAGCGCTACAGCCTGAAAATCGAGGAGCCTTTCAGCCTTGTGCTTGCCCCGAGGCTCGACGCAGTGCCGCCGCAGATACCGGATCAGCCGACACCCCTGAGCATGATTGTCTGGAGCCTGAAACTTCGCCTCTGGGCATGGCGCATCGACAAAGCACAAGCTCCGGTGCAGGACATACAGCTGTTTGTGCTGTACTTTGACAAAAGCCGAAACATCGTGGATCACTCCTATGTCATGCAGAAAGGCTATATCGGCGTCGTGAATGCCTATGCCGCACCTGCAATGAAAAATAAAAACAATATCGTCATAGCCCACGAACTCCTGCATCTGGCGGGCGCCACTGACAAATACAATCCGGCAAATGAGCTGCCCGTGTATCCCGCAGGGTACGCTGACCCGGAGGCCCGTCCGCTCTACCCCCAAACTGAGGCTGAAATCATGGCGGGTTCGATCCCGGTGAGCGCAACGAAAGCAGAGATGCCCGGCAGTCTGGATGAAACCGTCATAGGCCCTGCCACCGCGCGGGAAATAAATTGGCTTCAAGTCGAGTGAGACTATGGTATAGTTAGATTAAAGAAGCCAGAATGAAGCAGTCGGAATCCAGAATAGAAGACACACAGGCTGCAAAGAGTGTATCTGTTTCTTCCGGGAAATCAGATCCTGAATCGTTTTCCGGTGTTTTTTCCTGCTGACTTCCGGCTCCTGAATTCCGGCTTCTGGATTCTGACTTCTAGTTTATATGCTCTACAGATTTTTCCCTGAGGGCGGATTTTTATGCATATCACCTGCTTAACTTGAAACCTGAAATTTAAAATCATGGCCATCGGACGTTTACGATTAAAACCCATGTCCTACGACTTTCCGCCCTGGCGCCCGCCCAGCGAGGCAAACAGCCTGCTTGTGCGCGTAACGCGGGGCTGCACCTGGAACCGCTGCACCTTCTGCTCCATGTACAAGCAGTTCACCTTCGAGCGCAGGCCGGTGGAGGACGTAAAGGCCGATATACTCACAGCTGCGTCTGCTCTACAGCGACCGATGTTCGCACGCGTCTTCATCGGCGACTCCAACAGCCCCTCAATAAAAACCGCTGATTTCGCGGACATACTGCACCAGCTCTACTGCATCGTTTCCCGAACTTGAGCGTGTCACGAGCTATGCGCGCGCCAAAACGCTGCTGAAAAAACCTCTCGATGATCTCAAGCAGCTCCGGCAGGCAGGGCTTACCCGGCTGCATGTGGGGCTTGAAACCGGCAATGCCGAACTTCTGAAAAAAATCCGCAAAGGCGCCACGCCGGATGAAATGGTTGCGGGCTGCCGCAAGGCCAAAGAGGCGGGGTTCGAGCTGTCGGTGTACGTGCTGCTGGGCCTTGGCGGCGAGCATCTTTCCGCAGCGCATGCCCGCGATACGGCAGCGGTGCTGAACCGCATCGATCCGCACTTCATCCGCGTGCGCACCCTGCAGCCCCAGCCCGGCTCCGAGCTGTACGACGACATGGCAGCCGGCGCCTTCGTGAAAGCATCCCATGAAACCGTTCTTCAGTGAGCAGCGCATCATGGTTGCGAATCTCGACGTCACATCAGAGTATCTGAGCGATCACATAACAAATTATATTCCCGTGAACGGCAAACTGCCCGGCGACAGGCACGCCATGCTCCGCGCGATCGATGAGCACAGCGCCGACCTTGCACATAATGCCGCCCTGCAGGACCGGTTTGCCCGCAAGGACAGGCTGTCAAGCCTGTAGCGTCGGCTGGAATGCTTACAACCTTCTGAGGCAATTCAGACAATTAACCATTATCCATTGACTTTTTTATGCCCGGTAAAATACTTATCGTTTCAGACAGCCACGGCGCCGTGCGCAAGCTTGACGCTATCGTGCGGCACGAAGAGCCCTTCGACGTCCTGGTGCACTGCGGCGACGGAGTAGAGGATCTCTCGCACATAACCATTCCCGGCAGCACACGGGTGCTCAAGGTGACCGGCAATGTGGATATCTCCCATGGATACATTTTCGAGCGGATTCTCATTGAAGAGCTCTACGGCAGGCGCATCATGATTACCCATGGCGATCTGTTCAGGGTCGAGCGTGATATGGCAATGATGCTGGAAGAGGGCATTCTGCAGGAGGCTGACATCATCTGCTTCGGTCACACGCATATGAAATTTTTCCGCGACGGACCGGTGGCTCTGTTCAGCCCCGGGCCTGCCAACGAGGGCTGCTACGGCGTGATAACAATCGGCGCCGATATTCGCTGCCGGCACAGGATGCTCTGACCGCGCGCTTCAGGCACCCCGCTCATACAATTTGAACGGAGCTGTCATGGCTGCAGATTTTTCGCTCAACACGATACATGCCCGTATGGCATCCTCGACCGCCGCGCTCATTATCGTTTCCCGGCCTGTCGACCCCGACTGTATCGGCACGGCTCAAGCGCTTCGGTGGCTGCTTGCCGCGCAGGGGCACGCCGCCTCCATAGTCTGTTTTTTCAGCATACCTTCCAACATGACCGGTTTCCCCGGCATGGACGAGGTTCTGGTTGCACAGCCCGACTCGTTTGACTTTTCCCCCTTTGATCTCTTCATCACCGTGGACGGCAGTTCATGGGGCCAGTTTTTGGGCGATGAGTGGCAAAACATACTCGGCCGCATGGACATGGCGCGCATTGTCAACATCGACCATCATGAGGCTGATGAAATTATGCAGGCCATACCCGGCCAGTGCCTGAACATCAAAACATCCTCCACCGCGCAGGTGCTGTACGAATACTTCATCGAGCCGTCAGGGCTTACCCCGCCTGCCCGTATTGCCGACTGCCTCTACCTGGCTCTGCTCTACGACACGCGCGGATTCAGAAACGAGATGCATGCCGGCGCCTACCGTTTCGCCGAAGCGCTCATCGCCCTTGGCGCCGACCATGCCAGAGCGGTTGATGTCAACTACGACATGCGGGAGGTACAGTACCTGACCTGGGCCATCGAGCACACCGGTTCATCAGCGACCTGGGGCTCATGCTGCTGGTTATCGATGCTGAAGGGCTGGCAGAGCTTGAGGCGATCCTCGGCAAAGACTTCCTTGATTTTGATACGATATACAAAGAAACCATTCAGCGGCAGGTTGCGGGATTCCACTACGGCATCATCCTCACCGACAAGCTCGACGGCAGCGTGCGCCTGAACTGGCGCACCCGGGGCTATGGCAGCCATCTAGCCATAGCCGACGTGGCCCGCAGGGCGGGCTTTCGTGCCGGCGGCCACCGCAATGCCGGCGGCGGCAGTTTTACTGGCAGCATACAGGATGCACAGGCACGGCTCCTTGAGCAGCTGCGCAGAGAGCTGCTGAAGTAGGGGCCGGGGAAACTGACAGGCTGTGCAGTTCAGCACAACCTGTTTCCAGCAATGAAAATAGTATTTTCTTTTCAGGCATTATTTGGTAAAAAGACGTTAAGGTTTCCAAACAAACCCAAACAACACACAAGGAGAAACCGCATGGCAGCAAAAGCACCCGCAAAAAAAACGGCAAAGCCTGCAGCGAAAAAAGCTCCGGCAAAGAAAGCTCCTGCTAAGAAGGTCTACACCTGCAGGACCTGCGGCAAAACAACATCCGATGCAAAGCACCTGTGCAACCCGGGAAAATACGAACCGGTTTACACCTGTGAGTACTGCGGCACGGCAGGCAGCGATCCCCGCCACATCTGCAAGCCAAAGGTAGTAGACGTGCAGTGGTTCTGCGATGCCTGCGGCAGAGTATCCGTATCGAAAAGCCTGCTGTGCAAGCCCAAACAGATTAAAGGATAGCTTGCCTGCGCAACGTCAGGCTCTGCGCGCGCAAAAAAAGCGCAGTTTAACCAGCAGGCATAAGACTATTTGTTCACCTTAGACATAACCGGGGGATCACGTCGCATGAAATATCTGCCTAAAACAGGGAGGCTTGAGCGCAACCTGTCGGACGCTCGCATAACATCCATACCAAAAAGCGAAACTGTCCAGACTATCGAACTCACCAGGTTGCCCGACGGCAGCATTTTGGAGGGAGATGATTTCATCCTGGCTGAAAAAGACCGCAAAGTGCTTGCTTTAAAAGAAAAGTACGGCTCCATCGATGAAAAGCAGATCACCTGGGTAAAAATAAAAAAGGACCAGACAACCCCCGCATTATAGCCTCAGGTGCATATGGCTCACGCTGCACCGTGCTGTGCAGACCTGCCGCCACGAGCACAACCGGATGATCCAAACGCGAAGCCGCGACAGGCTCCGCGTTTTTTATTTTTGCACCTCTCGTCAATGTAATGAATTGATAGAGCCGTCCGGGGAATAAACAGCTAGAGCATTTTTCAAATACTGTAGCCCACACAAAAAATCATTTTTCGAAAATGAAAATCCTCATCCGTTCGCCCTGAGCCTGTCGAAGGGCTACGTGCCGTTCATGGTTCGACTGGCTGCACCACGTGACGGCTATGCCCTGTCCCGGATACTACAGCTCCCAAAATAGAGGGAGGAAACATGCCCCTTAGCAAAGGGGGCTAGGGGGATTTGTCAGGCTGCAAAAATCCTGCCGGGGTTATCGCGGGGGTGATCCAAAGCCGGGGACGAAGCAGGCGGGATATCGACGTTGCTATAAAATAATTACGTAGGGGCCCTTGTTTTTTCGTAGGGGCTCAAAATTTTTAGCCCCTACAACGGCAGAGATTGCTTCACGTCGTTCGCAATGACAGTTGGTTTGACTTTTTACAGGAACATCAAGGTTGAGCGATACGCTGTCCGGAACTCCAGCAAAAAAGCGCTATCGATACCGCAGCGGCAGCATTGAGCGATTCAACCGCGCCGGTCATGGGAATTGCCACGGCCTGATGCCGCAGCACATCGGGCAGGCCCTGCCCTTCCATGCCGGGAAGCAGCAGAAAGCGTTCGGGAAAAGCACATTCGCGTATCGACGCGCCCTGCATATCAAGGGCGACGATATGCCGGGCCATATCCGGCAGCTGCACCACCCCGGCAAGCGACGGTCCGCGGAAAAATGACAGCCTGAACACCGCGCCGCCCGATGCGCGGATGCTTTTCGGGTGAAACGGACTGGCTGCTTCTTTGAGCAGCACCACCTGCCGCACCCCGAACGCCGCTGCCGAGCGCGCCGCAGCACCCACATTGGCCGGGTCCTGAAACGGTAGGGCCAGAACGCAGCCGGGTTCGGTCAGCCGGCAATCCCATTCCGGGATGGATGGCGCAAGCATCTCAAGCAGGGGTCCGTTCGTCCTGAACATATCAAGCTCGTTGAAGAGCGCCTTCTTGAGTACAAGCAGCTTTCCCTCCCGGCTGAACTGCTGCACAACATCGCCCATGCCGCTCTCCTCAAAGCCGTCAAAGACAATCAGCGCGCAGCATTCCTGCGGCCGCTCCAGGGCAAGCTCCCGCACCAGCTTCGTGCCGGACACGAGCGTGCGCTCCTGCTTCTTCAGGCCGCGGCCATCGGTCAATTTGCACAGGGCCTTGAAGGTCCTGTTGTCGGGCGATGTGATGATAAGGGGGGCGTGGATTTTTTCGATCATGACTGCTACCGGCTGCTTCGTTCTTAGTACAGAGCCCCACAAAAAAGGGGTGAAAAATTCCCCTTTAGCAAAGGGGGATTAACTAGGCTTATTTATCGTATGAAATTATATGCCCTCTTATTTGAGAGGCGCTGTACTTATAATTGCACAGCTAACCTATAAAACAACAGGCCAAATTTTACAATGTGAAACACGTCGCCCCGCACATGCTCACTTGACAGTCTGCCGGACTTAGGCTAAAAGTATAACATATGTACAATCAAATTACATGACAGAGGTCACTACCCATGGAACAGCTGACCGCAAAGCAGGCGCGGGTGCTTGATTTCATAAAAGGCCACCTGCAGCATACCGGCTATCCGCCCACGGTTCGTGAAATAGCCGACAGGCTCGGCCTTGCAGGCCCCAACAGCGCAAAAAAATTTCTCGATATCCTCGAACGCAAGGGATGCATCCGGCGGCAGCCGGGCTGCTCGCGTGCCATTGAAATTATGGGATCCTGCGGGCCGCAGCCATTCGCAGCCTGCCCGTAGTGGGCGCCATACGGGCAGGCGAACCGGTGCTGGCCTTTGAAAACATCGAGGAGCATGTGGCAGTGGACCCGTCTTTTGCCCGTGGCGAAGGGCTCTTCTTCCTTCGCGTGAAGGGCGACAGCATGATCGATGCTCATGTCATGGACGGCGACCTTGCCCTCATCCGGCCCCAGCCGGAAGTCGCCTCCGGCGACATTGCCGCCGTGCTGCTCGGCGATGAGGCGACGCTGAAATATTTTTTTAAAGAAAAAACAGCTATACGCCTGCAGCCTGCCAACCCTGCCTATGAGCCGATTGTGATTAAGCAGAAAGATGGCGCGCAGGTGCGCATCATCGGCAAGGTTGTTGGCGTCATGAGGAAAATGGAGTAGCATGGATTTTAGATTGAGGATATTGGATTTCAGACTCTGGGCTTGGTCTGGGCTTGGGGTCGAATCTTTAACGTGACATTTCTTCGAAAAGATAAGGTAACAGGCTTAGTTCTGCTGCCTCACAAATCGAGCTTACCGGTTGAGGTATAGTTGTTCAAATATTCAGAAAAAACAGAATTAACGGGCAAAAAAAAATGAAGCGAATTCTACAGATCAGACTTTTTAAAAATATTGACATCTTTGCAAAGGAATACTATATAGAAGTCAGCACACCCGCCGCGCCTCTGCCTAGCATGCGAAATTCGGTGGGTTTTTCTTTTTCTGGGGGGCTTTATGGAATATTGTAAGCCCCCGCTTTCCTTTGAGGCACAGGCAGAGCTTCTCCTCTCACGGGGCCTTCAGGCAGATAAAAACGCTTTAATTGCTCGCTTGCAAGCGGTTAATTATTACCGGCTTAGCGCCTATCTTTATCCCTTTCGTAAGAACTCAAGCGATACATTCCAAAAAAATACTACTCTTGATCTTGTCTGGAAACACTACACCTTCGACCGTCAATTACGAATCCTCGCAATGGATGCCATTGAGCGTATCGAAGTTGCGGTGAGGACTCAGCTTGTCTACCATTTTGCGCATCGACATGGCGCGTTTGATTATTTAAAGCCAACCAACTTCCCGAAGCTAAGCCAAGACCGATTTAACCGCTGGCTTGTCGACATGAAAGATGAAATCAAGCGCAGCCGGGAGACATTTGCAGAGCACTTTAGTCAAAAATATGGCGATCATCATGAACTACCGCCTCTTTGGATGCTTTGTGAAGTCATGAGCTTCGGGAAAATGCTGACCCTTTTTAACGGCGTTGACGATGCCATGAGACGCTTGATTGCCCGCGAATATGGGCTTGAGGATAAGGTGCTTCAATCCTGGCTTGGTTCGCTCAACGTCATTAGAAACATCTGCGCTCATCATGGACGTCTCTGGAATCGCGAACTCGGATTTAAGCCTTTCATACCGCGCAGGCAGAAATATCCGCAGTGGCATGCTCCTGTAGAAATTGCCAATCACCGCATCTTTGCCATAATGACTATCCTTAAGTTTATGCTTAGGAAAGTTGCACCTACAAGCAAATGGGAGTGCCGGTTTAGCGACCTTCTCAGCCGTTATCCTGAAATACCGCTTGCGTCGATGGGGTTCCCGGGAAACTGGGAAAGTTGCGCAATTTGGAGCAACCAATAAAATCAACAACGCGAAAAAAATACGCAAACAAGTTCCATCAGACAATTTAAACTATGCCGAGCACTATCATCCATCTTGACATGAACGCCTTCTTCGCCTCGGTGGAGCAGCAGTGCTAACCCCGCCCTGCGGGGCAAGCCTATTGCTGTCGTCGGCCGGGGCAGCCGCACCGTTGTCACCACGGCCTCCTATGAGGCCCGGGCTTTCGGCGTCAAGACGGGCATGAACAAATTTGAGGCGCAGCGGCAGTGCCCGCACATCATTTTCGTGGAAGGCAATAACCGGCGCTATGCCGAAACATGCGCCGGGTTCACGGCCATGTGCCGCAGGTTTACCCCGCTGGTGGAGGTTTTTTCCATTGATGAAGTATTCATGGATGTGACCGGCTCCTTAAAGATTTTCTCCTCGGCCCGGGATATTATCGCACGTATTAAGCAGCAGATAAAAAGCCGGTACGGCCTTACCTGCTCGGCAGGCATCGCCCCCAATAAGCTGCTTGCCAAACTTGCCAGCGACCGGGAAAAGCCCGACGGACTGGTGGACATACCGCCTGACACCGTGCTGCCCTTTCTTGAAGGCCTGCCGGTCCAGGACCTGTGCGGCATCGGGAGCAAAACGCAGGCAAAGCTGGCGCTTCTCGGCATAACAACCTGCGGCCAGCTCGGCAGGGCTGACGCGAATCTGCTCTCCCGCCATTTCGGTGTGATGGGAGACATGCTGCGCCACATGGGAAGGGGAGAAGACGACAGCCCGGTGGTGCCTTTGGAAGAGACGCCCGACCCCAAGTCAATCGGCCACAGCCATACTCTTCCGAGCGATATAACCCGGCGCGAGCTGCTTGATTTCCATCTGCTGCGGCTCTCTGAAATGGTTGGCCGCCGGGCGCGCGATGGCGGCTTTGCCGGCCGCACCGTATGCCTTACTATCCGCTATAAGGATTTCACCACCTTCACCCGCAGAGTTTCTGTTTCGCATCCTATGTGCGAAACCCCGGATATATTTGCCGCGGCAAAAGGCATTCTTGACGGCATCAAGCTTCAGCAGGCCGTGCGGCTGGTGGGCGTAGCGCTTTCACAGCTGGGAGAGATGCCGCGCCAGCTGCCCCTTTTTGCAAAGCAAACCAAAAGCCGCAAGCTTACCCGTGCGATGGATGAAATCAATAACCGCTTTGGTGATTTTACGCTGACCTGGGGCAGCATGCTTGAGCATGATGATTCTGAAGGCCACGGGGGCGTGATATCGCCTGCCTGGCGGCCTGAAGGCGTGCGAAAAATCACGTTTTGACCGCACTAAAAAAATTCACTGAAGAGTCAGGAAGCGTGCAGAGGAAAAATGTATTTTTTTCTCAAGAAACTGTTGCCAAGTGCCGACTATAGGATTAATAAATAATGCACGGAAGTCGTTAACCATTTTCTCTAGAAAGGAAGGTATGTCATGTCAAAAGGAATGGATGCCAAAAAAACAGACAAAAAGAAGTCGGAAAAAAGCCTGAAAGAAAAACGAGCCGAAAAGAAACAGAAAAAGGCCAACAAGGCCTGAAAAAATACGAAACAGGGAGGAGACGCACAGGCGCTCCTCCCTGTTTTTTTTCACCCGCGCGCCCTGTTGCGGAGGGAGAACCAACAATGGACACCGCACAGCTCAGTCAGGTTGAGTACGTCGGCTTCTGGCCCCGTGTGCTTGCCTCGATCATCGACAGCGTTCTGCTTATGCTGGTGCTGGCGCCGGTTGCCGGCATGCTGACGGGCGGCGGCACCGGCAGTGTGCTCATCAATGTCATCCTGCCCGCCGTGGCAGTCATTGTTTTCTGGATATACAAATCGGCAACACCGGGCAAAATGATCATCAAGGCTGAAATTGTCGACGCAAAGACCTTCGGCAAGCCCACCACCGGCCAGTTTATCGGCCGGTATCTGGGGTATTATGTTTCAACCATTCCGCTTTTGCTGGGGCTTATCTGGGTGGCCTTCGATGAGCGGAAGCAGGGCTGGCATGACAAGCTTGCCGGCACCGTCGTGATCAGCACGAAAGACCGGGGGCAGCAGCAGGCTCCACAGGCATAAAAAAACGACGGGGCATGACCTTGTCGTTTCATCTCAACATGTGTAATGGGTGAACCCCATCATTGATGCAAATGGATATATTGCGGGTTTTACCAACAATATTTGTGAACTAAAATTTCCTTCTCCCCTTGAGAGGCTGTGTTGCAATCACCTTTGCTGTCATCTCGACCCCTTCGGCTTTGCTCAGGGCAGGCTCCGGGAGAGATCTTTGTAGCAGGTAAAATCAAGGGCTTAAGATTGATGCGCGGTGGCGCAACCTGCGGACTCACCGCCTGCGGCGGATTCGAAATGACATTAATAAATCAATCTGGTTATCTCCAAAGCTGAACTTACCCTTATTCTGGACACCAACTTACGAACACTGTGTCGTAATTGCCCTTGATGTCATTTCGAATCCCGCTGAAAGCGGGATGAGAAATCCTAACGCCCTAATTTCACATCAGTCTAAGATTTCTCCCTGCGGTCGAAATGGCAGTTTTCGCTGACAGAGGGGTTTTCGTTCAGATACTATATAAGATGATATATTCTTTATAGAGCATGGAAGTTTTGGCCTTCCGGATAAAATCGTTCATTGCCCTCAGGCAGCAAAGATTTTTCACTTGCAAAGATGCTTTGATAGTTGTTTAATGCAAAAATGGGATGAGGGGCCTTGCGGATGAATCCTGCTGGGAAGGATACCCCCGCACGCCGCATACTGCAATTTTCAAAAAATCCTCGCATGTGAGGGATAGTGAAAAAAATTGACCTATTGGGAAGACTGGAAAATTTCTTCTTATATAGTTTTTATCCCCTATTGTTTCTTGCCCTTTCCGGTATATTGATAATAGTTGATTCCCTTTTCTTTCAGGACTTTCCTGTACTGCTGCGAGCTGTATTGTTCTGTGCCGGTGTATTTTCCGGCGCGGCTCTCGGGTATAGTGCAGCAACAGTGATATTTGACCTTTTTTTCCCCCGGTACTGCAGGGTTATGGAAGAAATCGTCAATGAAAAACAAGAATAGGCCGACAGGCCGCTTGACCCTCTTGTTCCCGCCCCCTTTTTTTTCGGCCTTTGATTCCTGAACAGTGCCCTTGAGTGCATTCTTAAAAATAGCATAGCCACAGGCGCACCTGTGCAGAGGGCTGCAAAAAAGTTCTCTCGTGGGTCGTCACCTTCAATAGTAGCAGTTGCTGGTACCCTCACTCCACCCGCAGGAAGGGCACTGTTGGGCCTAAAAGATAGCCTTTGGGGCTATTGATTAAACCGATATTTCTATATATCCTATACGTCTCAGGAAGGTATTTTGAAAAAAACAGGTCCGATTAATAGAGCCAATCAATTTCT
The DNA here is from genome assembly GCA_963804955.1 of uncultured delta proteobacterium. Classification (GTDB taxonomy): domain Bacteria; phylum Desulfobacterota; class WTBG01; order CAIYCZ01; family CAIRTM01; genus CAIWCT01. Next base: position 222,032 of record CAWDSQ010000007.1, read on the forward strand.
CAAACGGTTCGTGCAGATACTATATGCGGATTATCAGGAGAGAAGAAGGCCGAATATGGCGCCACTCGTTGCAGCTAAACAAACTGTAAAAGAAATCGCAATAGCCATTTTGACAGCCATTGCCGCTTGTATCAACAGGTGTTGCAGGGGGAAGCAGCAGTCCCTGGACAGAGCAAAGATGGGACAGGTCGTTTTTGACCTGGAGGACCGTTTGCGCAAGGTGGCAATCGAGCTTATGCGCGTCAATGGTGTATCGCCATCGAGGATTGAAGAACTGAAGGCAGAGAAGAATAAGCTGCTTGCGGAGATTGATGCCGTGACCCGTGCCGCCGGGCTGAGAAGCCGCATCTTGTCTTCCGGTTTTGAATGATTGTTGCGCCCTCGTCCGTTCAGCGTTTATGTCCGTCTCAGTGATGCCAAGGGCGATGGGAGTTGAAATGCCTTTACACCCCCCCCTGTAATTTTTTAGCTACATTATCTAAGAATTGGTCCGATACGTTACTTATAAGAAAAGAGAAGCAATCATAAGCGATAGCCGTGGATCACAAACAATGAGGGGTAAGCCATGGACAAGACACTCCAGACTGATAAAAAACCGTGCCGGAAGCCGGAGCTGATGGCATATTGTTTTCAGGGGGATACAGAGTGACTGCTACCACACCGGGCACCAGTGAACGTTTCAATGTCCACCTCAAAGCCACATATGGCATCATGGGGCTGGACATGCAGCCTCAGGATTGCCGGATCGCCAATCTGAGTGCAAGCGGTGCGAAAGTTCTCTTCCCGCACACTGAAAGCTTTAAGAACGGAGCTGTTATTGCAGTGGATATACCCATACCGAACACGAGCATGCGCATTGCTGCTGAGGCGGAAATCATATGGACCAGGCAGCGCTTCAATGAGTTAATAAGCGGCATCAGGTTTTCCGGTGCGCTCAGTGATGCCATGCTCCGGCAGGTCGTTAACAATATTCAGCAGTTGAGCGATTATACCGAGGTGATCTGGTAAACAGGCTGCCCTGGCGTCAACCTCCAAAAACCGAGACATTGCAAAGCACGTGGTTGTGGCACATGAAAAGCGGGGCTGTAAAAGGCCCTGCTTTTTTTATGCATGCCGGTCAGTTGTCCTCCTTTTTACTCCTTTGTAATCTTAGGGTGAAAAAAAGTGACGGATTTATTGCTTTCAGAAGGGCCGTCGCTTATGGCGATGATTCCTGAAGATAGCAAGCCAAACGCAGCGTGTTTTGAATTACTCCCTTTCTGGGCGAAATCAAGTCACCCTCTATGCTGGCGTCTGCTGACTTTTTTGCAGCAACATGCCGCCGTGGCACACAAGCACCCCACTCCGCGTCTTCACCGAAGGTAAAAAAACTCTAGAACCGCACCATCCCTCCGCCCCCATCATCATTTTTTACTATTGATTTTAGCTATTGAATAACCTAAATAATATACTATTAGCCTCTTAAATTTTAGATTTTTCGTTTTTCTATTCCTTGTTCTTCTAAAAATTTCTATTCATAAAAATTTTATCTGTGAAGGGAGGATGTCATGAATCGTATTTTTCGCGCTTTTTCGTTAGCCTTGTCACTGGCACTCCTGGGAAGTTTCGCAATACTATCTTCAGCGCCTCAACAAGCCGCTGCAGCCGGCACCCTTACTGTTGGCATTTATGGCGCAACTGAAGCAAGCTATTTAACAGATATCCAGAGCAAACTGAACAGCACCGGGTTTTTTAGCCAGGTGGATATTCACGAGATAGGCGCATACACTCCGACCTTGGCAGAACTACAAGGTTATCAGGCTGTGCTTGTGTTCTGTGATGACGATTTCCATAACAACACTACAATGGGCGATGTTCTGGCAGATTATGCAGATGCTGGCGGCGGCGTTGTGGTGGCCACCTTTGCTTTCACATCCGGTTGGGGTGTTGGCGGGCGGATCTTAAGCGGCGGCTATCTGCCTTTTACGTTTAATGAGCAGAATGAAGGAACACTCCTCACTTTGATCCCGGACCTGCCGGCCCATCCCATTCTGGCAGGCGTCAATTCCTTCGACGGAGGATCTAACAGCTACCATGATGTCGTAACCCTAACGGCTGGCGCGACCCAGGTGGCTCATTGGAGCAACGACGTTCCGCTGGTTGCCACGAAACAGAAGGCCACCGGGATAAAAATCGTGGGTTTGAACTTTTTTCCACCCTCCAGCGATGCCAGATCGGACTTCTGGAATGCAACAACAGATGGCGCCCTGCTGATGGGCAACTCGCTGGGCTGGGCGGCCTGTATTGATAATGACAATGACACCTATGGACAAGGCTGTGCTGCAGGGCCTGACTGCGACGATACGGATGTTTTTTACACCGACATCTGCCAGGACTGCCAGGTAAAGGTTATTCCCAAAACCTTTGGCAGGCTGATTGGCGGCCAGGAGAAGAGCAGATGGCTGCTCATTATCGGGGAGCGGGGGATGGATTTCGGAGATAACGCCACGATCAGATGGGAGTCAAATGCGATAGAGGTTGTTAAGACGCATGTGTTTTTCAAACGGTTCATGTTAATGCAGGCGAAGTTCAACGGTGAGCCGCTTGAGATGCAGGACTACCGTGTGCTCGTCAACAGCTGCGAAGGCAAGATCACCTGGGCGAGATGATTGCCGACAGCGTTTGCTGAGGTTTTAATCTGCTGAAACCGAAACAATAAAAAGCCCCGTTCACTTTGTATCCTTTTGAACGGGGCTTTTAATGCATGGTGGAATAAGAAAGCAGAGGCTACCGGTCTATATTATGGTGGTCCAAGTAAATTAAAAGAAGTCCACACTCGCATGTAAACGCCCTGGCCGCAATACGAGACTCAGTTTTTTGCATGTTAGATTTGGTAAGCTTGAATTTTTAAGTCTGTCGCCATTTTTCGCATTTTGAATTCGGCGGGTTAGCACCCGTCCTTCTATGAGGACCGTTGTCAAGCCTCGGGTTAATTTTTTTTGTTTTTTTCTTTCTTTATCTTTTGATACTCATTCCGTTTTGGCCGGTTGGGCTTGTCGTTTTCCGGGAACCTTGCCCGGAACCACCTTCTATCCGTGCCGGTATTATAACCGTGCATCCACATACTGCGTGCGCCAATTGGCGTCAGTCCAACCAGTTTAAGAAGCCTTCAATCTACAAAGACGGTGCTTTTAGACCCAGGGCGGGTACGAAGGGCTTCACCAACTGGAATGCCTATCAAATCCTTTTCCTCCTGTTGTATGTCCTTTATGCCATCTTCAGTATCGCGCCTTCCGGCACGATGTCGTGATCAACATACTTCCACAGCGCTATGAGCAGTTTTCTGGCCAGCGCCACGATCCCTATTCGCCTCATCCGCTTGTTGCCCCCTCCAAAGCGCTCATGAAACCACGTGCTTAGCTTACTGCCAGGCTGCCATCTCAGCCATCCCCAGGCTAGCTCTATCAGCAAAGCTCGAATCCGCCGATTGCCCGCTTTGCTTATCCCTTGCTCAATCTGCATATCCCCGCTGCTGTAGGGCATTGGCGCAAGACCCGCTGCACCTCCCACCTGCTTCACATTCTTGAATTCCCGCCAGCCAAAAAACTCATAGATCAAATCCCATGAACTGATCGGCCCAATTGCCCGTATCCGGGCAAGCTTGCTTACCTTGCGCATTTGTTCAGGACTTGCCGCAAGCTGCCGCTTCTTTTCCTCTTGTATCTGCCTCAGCTGCCGGTCCAGCACCCCTATCCGTTCATACTCCCGCTTCATCTCCTGCACGATATGCTCTGGCAGTTTGCTGCCATCCCAGGCTCGCACTTCCTCAAGCAGCTTCAGGAATTTACTGCCTACCTCTGCATGTATCCCATACAATACAAGTAATGACTTTATCCGGCTTACATGTGCTCCCCGTTCCTTTAACAGCCGATCCCGCTCTCGGTTGAGTCGCCGTTCATCTTCCTGTTCCTGTGTCGGAACCCGTACCACACTCCAGACTTTCTGCTCTCCTCCCAAGTGCCGTATCAGCATGGTTAACAACTTTAACCCATCTACCCGGTCCGTCTTGGCCCGCCGATGCCGCCGGTTCACTTCGATACTGGCCGAGTCCACCACGATATTCTTTATCCCTATGCTCTCCAAATACCGATGTATCCAAAACCCGTCTCGTCCCGATTCATAACAGCTGTATATGGCGCAATCTTCATCCAGTCTAAAATGCTTCCGGGCCTTGACCAGCTCTTCCTTAAACTCTTCAAGATCTGCTGATGTTATTGTTCGCTCCCTCCTGCGTTGCCCGTCCCCAAACGTCAGTTTCCATTTCTTGTTGGACAGTTCAAGGGATATGTACAAAACCTGCTTACCTGTGCTATTCTTTGCCTCGGTTTGGATCATTTGATTGTTCGCCATGTTTGTCTCCTTTATGCTGAAAGTTATTGACGTGACTTTTTCAGCATATCCGAGACGTGACGCCTGTCAAATGATCCGTTCCTTCACAGTATCTACAGGCTTTGAGCGGCCAGTTGCCGCATGTTGTGCCTCCCAGCCGCCAGCAATATCTGGCCTCGCACAGAGCTTTAAATGTTGCGTACGGGTCGCCTTTCGTCGTGACAAAATGTGATTTAATGTATTTTTCTTGCACGCCTAACTCTTTGAAATAACTAAAAGCCTTGGCTTATCTGTAGCTTTTCACCTCTAAGGTCGCCCCGATTAAAGCCGGAGTCGTCTCTGCCATATATTCAAGGTCTGCTGAAAAGCAGACCTTTTTTATAGGTTAACCGGTGCCGCAACATCTGCCTATGGGCTCGCAACGCACTGTAATAACTTGACCTTGAGGCTAATTTTTAGTATGCTTACAATTATTTTCCAGGTTTTGAATATCTGCATTTATGTGCCATACAATCTTATTGGAGGTTTGCCATGGAAGAAATGAAACCCGGACCACTGAGCGGCGTGACCATTCTTGATTTCACCTGGGTGCTTGCAGGTCCCTTCGCCACCAGAACACTCGCCGACATGGGCGCCTATGTTATCAAGGTGGAGCGCTACAAAGACGGCACCAATGAGCGGCATCTGCCGCTGATCGTTGAAAATGAAGGTGTCAAGCAAAGCTCCTACAATATCAATTGCAACCGCGGCAAAAAAAGTATCTGTATCAATCTCAAGGATCCCAAGGGCATGGAGCTGATTCACGAGCTCATCAAAAAATGCGATGTGCTTATGGAAAACTTCGCTCCCGGCGTCATGGACCGCCTGAAGCTGGATTATGACTCAGTAAAGAAGCTCAATCCCAAAATCATCTACTGCTCGGTTTCCTGCTTCGGCCACTGGGGCCCGTACTCCCATAAGCCAGGCTATGACATGATCGCCCAGGGCGCAAGCGGCTGGACCGACCAGAGCGAGATTCCCCAGATCGCGCCCGTCTCCATAGGCGACATGAATGCAGCAGTGCATGCAGCCGTTGCCATCTGCGGCGCTCTGTACTGCCGCGAAAAGACCGGCATCGGACAGAACATCGATATCTCCATGATGGACTGCCTGTTCTCTTTTCATGAAAACACCCTGCCGTGGTATCTGCTGACCAGCGCCATCGGCAAGCCTGTGGAGCCGCCCCGGATCGGCCGCCTGCATCCGGGCTATGCCCCGTACGGAATATACAAATGCAAAAACGGCTATATCGTCATCGCCTCCCTCACCCAGCCCCGCTGGGAAGGCATCGTGAAGGCCATGGGCGAAAAGTACAGCTGGCTGCTTGATGATCCCCGCGCAGCCACCGTTTCAACACGCTGCACACAGGAAAACGCCCCCTTTATTCATGAGGTGGTTGAAGAGTGGACCATGTCATGCGCTTCAGCGGAAGAGGCCGAGCGCATTCTTGAAAAGCACGAGACACCCTGCCTGCGCACGCGCACCATCAAGGAGCTTGCCGACAATGATGAGCATGTGAAGGCACGCGAAATGATGGTTGAGATCGAACAGCCGTTTGTCGGGAAAATGAAAATGTACGGCAGCCCGCTGAAGATGTCCGAAACGCCCTGCTGCGTACGCGGCCATGGCCCCCTGCTGGGCGAGCATACGCGGGAAGTGCTCGGAGATGTTCTCAAGTACGGCAAGGAGCAGATAGATGCGCTCTATTCAGGCGGAGTTTTGTTTCAGGAGCCTGCCGTGGAAATGCTTGAAAAAAAATAAACTAAACGTGCATGAAAATAAAAAAGGGACGGCCTGCAGGCCGTCCCTTTTTTATTGCTGCCGCAGCTGCAGGTCAGGAGGAGGGGGAATGCCCTTCCAGTTTTTCTATCTGCTTTACGACATATTTGCGCAGCAGATAGGCCTGCCGCGAAATCCTAAAGAGGTCCTGCTCCAGCATGTACAGGTTGTCCATCTGCATATTCTGGGCAATGGTTTTTATTGAACTGACCTCGCTTTCAATGGCTTCATGTCCCGGCTCGATATAGTGGCCCTTGTAAAAATAGTCCAGCAGCGAGACGAGATCGGGGGCGTTTTTTTCGCCGCAGCTTTTGCAGACCAACTGCTGGGTGTCGTTGAGAAAAAGGTCAAAAGGGCGCTGCGGCTCGGTTTTTTTTCCACACAGGGCGCACAGGCCTGCGCTCACGGAACTGCCCGGTTTGATGGCAAGCTTGATATGTTCCATGCCATATCCTCCTTTGGTATGTGTGACAGTTTTTATTCTATGTATATTTTAGCATATATTTGTTTGCAATTAACGTTTCCTGTAGAAAATGTTGCGAGTAACTTTTTCGAAACTCCCGTGTTGAAATATTAGAGTATTGCAGAAAACCATATGCTGATATTAAAAAAGACGATGTGCGAAGGGAGATTGTCATGAATGAAATATATACCTGCATTGCTTCAGGGCTCCGGGATGCGGGCCTGCCTGCAAGCACATTTATTGTTGAGCAGTATCTGGGGCGCAATGATTTCAAAGGGCTTATTGATCTGCTGATGAAAGCGCAGGAGACATGCAGTCTTAACAACCTTATAAGCATTTCATATAAAGCAGTGGTCTGAATAAAAAAAGAGACAAGCCGCGGCCCGTCTCTTTTTTTATCTCTGGCGGCAGATCCATTGAACTTCTTTAGTTCTCCTTAAAGCTCCACTGTGTTCCCTGGGCTGAATCTTTTAAAATAACACCTTTTTCTGCAAGGCCATTGCGGATTTCATCCGATCTGGCCCAGTTCTTCTCTTTGCGGGCCTGCAAACGCTCGGCAATAAGCTCCTCGATCTCCTGCTTGCTGATGCCGTGCGACGCGCTGCCCAGCTCCTTCAAATTTTCAAAATAGGCAGCAGGCTGTTTCTGAAGAATCCCGAAAACCTTGCCGGCACGGGCAAAAACTTTCTGAGCCTCACGGGCAAGGGCTTCATCAAGAGCAAAGCCTGAGTCTTTTTTACACCGGTCAACAATGCCGTTGAGCGTACGGGTCAGGCTGTGAAGATGCCCGAGCGCGGCTGCCGTGTTGAAATCATCATCCATGGCTTCCTTGAATTTTTCAGGCAGGCCGCGCGCTTCATCAAGCGCTGCCTTTTCAGCCGCCTCAAGTACGCCTTCATCCTTTGCCGCTGTTTTAATGGTCTGCAGGTCAAGCAGCAGTGTGTAAAACCGCTCAAGGCCTATTTTTGCCTCGGTAAGGTTCTGGTCGGAAAAATCAACCGGGCTTCGATAGTGATTGGACAGCAAAAAGAGCCGCACAACTTCGGGATGGTAGCTTTGCAGCACATCGCGGATGGTCAGGAAATTTTTGAGCGACTTTGACATTTTTTCGTGGTTGATATTCACAAAACCGTTGTGAACCCAGTACCGGGCAAAAGGCTTGCCTGTTGTGCACTCGGCCTGGGCGATTTCGTTTTCATGATGCGGGAACACCAGATCCATGCCGCCGCCATGAATGTCGAATGTTTCGCCCAGGTATTTCTGGCTCATGGCAGAGCATTCTATATGCCAGCCCGGCCGGCCCTTGCCCCAGGGGCAGTCCCACCAAGGCTCTCCGGGTTTGCTTTTTTTCCACAGCGCAAAATCAACAGGGCTTCGTTTGCGCTCATCGATATCGACCCGTGCGCCCGACAGCAAATCATCGAGGTTCTTGCCCGACAGCTTGCCGTAGTCTGAAAAATTGCGGACCGAAAAGTAGACATCGCCGTCAACCTCGTAGGCCTTGCCCTTGTCGATGAGCGCCTGCACCATGGTGATCATCTCGGGGATATGGTGCGTGGCGCGCGGCGTGTGCGTGGGCATCTCGACACCCAGCGCCTGCATGTCATTATCAAATTCTTTTATGAAGCGCTCGGACAGCTCGTTGAAGGCAATGCCCTGTTCATTGGCCCGGTTGATGATCTTGTCGTCAATATCGGTGTAGTTGCGCACGAACGTGACATCATAGCCTGCTGACTTGAGATAGCGCTGGATAACGTCAAAAACGACCATGGCGCGGGCATGGCCGATATGGGAAAAGTCGTAAACGGTGACACCGCAGGCATACATGCCGACTTTGCCCTCGCAAAGGGGCACAAAAATTTCCTTTTTACGGGTCATGGTATTGTAGATTTTCAGTGCCATAGCTTGATCATCCTCACAAAAGCATTTTATTTTCAGCCTGCAGGCTTGCAGGTTGTTTATTCAACCAGTGCCACGGCCTGCGCCGATATGCCTTCACCGCGGCCTTCAAAGCCCATGCCTTCGGTCGTCGTTGCTTTAATATTGACGGCATCAGGGGCTATCTGCAGGGCAGTGGCGATAGTGCAGCGCATCCGGTCCATGTACGGAGCCAGCTTTGGCTGCTGCGCCACGATCACGGCATCGATATTGCCGCAGCGCAGGTCTTTTTCAGTAAGCTTGTTCCGGACTTCAACAAGCAGCCTGATGCTTGAGATGCCCCGGTAGCGCTCGTCAGTGTCGGGAAAATGCCTGCCGATATCGCCCAGGCCGGCGGCGCCAAGCAGGGCATCGCATAGTGCATGCAGCAGCACATCTGCATCGGAATGCCCGAGGAGACCCTTTTCATACGGGATATGTACGCCGCCGAGAATAAGGGGCCGGCCCTCCACCAGTTTGTGTGCGTCATATCCTATGCCAACTCTCACGTATGCAGCCTCCTGTGCAGTATCGCTTCGGCAAACAGCAGATCTTCCTGCGTGGTGATTTTAATATTATCGTAGGAGCCCATGATGACCGACACGGGCACGCCCAGCCTTTCAACCAGCGAAGCATCGTCAGTCCCGGCAAAGCCTTCTGCGCAGGCTCTGCGGTGCGCCTCGCAGATGAGCTCCCGCTCAAAGGTCTGGGGCGTCTGGATAAGGTACAGGCGGTCGCGCTCAAGCGTTTGCTCGATCACAGCCGTATCTTTTGCAACTATGGTAACCGTATCCTTAACCGGCACAGCCATGGTCGTGGCGCGTTTGCGCCTGGTTATCTCAAGCGCGTCGCAAATCATCCGCACGGTAACAAAGGGGCGCGCGCCGTCGTGGATCATGACCAGATCGACCTCCCCGGATACAGCGGCAAGCCCATTGCGAACCGAGTCCTGCCGCCGGTCGCCGCCCGCCACCACGGTCACCGGTTTTGCTATGGCACAGCCCTTCACAACCTGCTGCCGGCAAAAATCCTCCTGGCCCGGGCTCACCGTAACAATCAGCTCTGCAATATCAGGTGCTTGTGCAAACACCCGCAGGGTGTGGGCAAGCAGCGGCATGCCCTGAAGCATGATGTAGGGCTTTTTGATGCTGCCGCCCATGCGTTCACCACTCCCGGCTGCGGTGATAATTGCCGCGGCTTTCATGTCACCTGCATCTCCATATAAAAAAAGCAGGCCCGAATGATATGGCCTGCTTTAATATTATCCAAATTTACATAAAAAGAAATGCTAATTTTCAAAGATGGCCGCGATATTTTTCTCTACATGATCTTCTGTTGTTTTCTGGGCTATTGAAAGCTCTTTGACGAGCAGTCCTTTTGCGATATCCATCATACGGCGTTCGCCAAAAGAAAGGTCTTTGCCGATTTTCAGAAGAAACAGGTCACGCAGCACAGCCGCCACCTCATAGACCGATCCTGTTTTAATGCGATCCATATAATCGCGGTATCTGCGGTTCCAGGTCTGAGCATCCGGAGGCGCTGATTTTTTATCTTTTAGTATTTTATAAACTTTTGTTGCATCTTTATTGCTGATAACGCTTCTCAATGCCAACCTGCTCGACATTATCAGTCGGCACCATAATGGTCATACCATTGCCCAGTATGCGCATTATGTAAAATTTTTGTTTTTTATCGTGTCCAACGGACATATCCTTTTCCTCAACAGCCTCTATAACACCTACGCCGTGGGTAGGATAGACCGCCATATCGCCTTTTTTAAACATAGAGCAATCCTCCCAATAAAATAAAATATATAATAAAAAAGTTAAGAACTTTGGCTGTTCCGTGGCCCCCCACGCCAAGTGCAGGATTTGTTATACATAATACAGTACGAAACGGTTTTTTTTCGTGCGGAACAGAAAATAGAATCAACCATGAATCTTATATCAAAAATTTAAAAAAAAGACAATGAAAAATATCAACTGCTAGGGGAGGGCTTAGGGCTTGATTGAAAAAAAATAAAGCAAATTAAGGACTTTGAATGGGGTTCTCCGGAGAGGCTTAAAAATGTTTTTATGTGCATGCCGGTAAACGACGGTGCATCTATGGATACTTCGCCGGTATGCTGTGCATGGTAACCCGGAGCCGGCTTTATGCTGTCTGGCTACAGACAAGGCCCCGAACTTTTATCTGTTTATTCCGTTTTGCGTCTGCCGCAGTTCCCGCCGGAGTTTTTTTACCTCACGGCTGAGCCTGAACCGCTGTACGACATCAAGCAGGTTACCTGCCAGAACACCTATAAAAAACGGCGCAATGACAATTCCCCAGAGGGGGAATGTATCTGCCATGTCGCTGTAATAGGTCAGCGTTACGGCCTGGTTGTTGTGCATGGCAAAATAGATAAGAGCAAAAAGAACCGCAACAATGCCGCAGGTGTTAAGAAAAATTTTCATGACGCCTCAATACGCAGCACGCATGCTCTTTAGCACATCAAGCTTTTTGGTCCTGCTGTTTTGATATGATGCCCGCTATCATCTCGCGGCGAAACCTCCACGAGTTTCCGACCCTGAATCCCGGCAGGTCGCCTTTTTTGACCAGTTTATAGACCGTTATTTTTGAAAGCTTCAAAAATTCGGCCACTTCTTCAACTGTCATGATTTGTGAAGATTCTCTTGATGTTGTCATAGCAAAGCTCTGCTCCCCTGAAATTTTTTTTAAACTGTTTGATGATTAAAAGGATTAGATTTAATGCTTCAACATTTTGAGATACCCTATTAATATCTTTTATAACACATAGAAAAAAATAAATCAATAAAAATTTATTATAGCACAATTTAAATAAATAATAATAAAATGACCCCATCGAGTTTAAGGCAGTGGCATATAGAGTTTTTCGAAATACACCATATCTGATAGCCGGAAAAGATTTTAGATGAAAAAACGTTTTGCTTAAAAGTTTCCTGTCAGCATTACCGAATGGGGAGAGTATGCGAAGGAGTCTTCTGCAACTGCTCTATATGACTTTTTTTGCTTTACAAGCAGCACAGTTGAGTATCGGCTGCAACCGCCGGATGTACTATTCAATATACAGTCAGTTGATTATCTGTTAATAAATTATAAAAAGGCTCGAAACAATGGCTCTGTGACGTTCATTGCAAATAAGGGTATAAGGGATTATAATAAAATGACGCCTGATGCTTGATTATATTGTCAGGAGCAGGGCAACATGCAGCCATTTTGATTTTTTTAAGTAGCGCACACGACAGGATAAAACGCCGGTAAGCGAAAATGCAGGTGCAAGCAGAGCACAACAAGAGGAATGCGTATGTATGAGATATCAATTCAGACGGTTTTTTCAGCGGCGCATCGGCTGCGGAATTATCAGGGCGATTGTGAAGCCCTGCATGGCCATAACTGGAAGGTTCAAGTGACCGTGCAAACCCCTGCGCTTAATGACCTTGGCCTTGCCATTGATTTTAAAATGCTGAAAAAAATCACCAATGAAACGCTGGAACGCCTGGATCATGCCTGCCTCAATGATATTGCTCCGTTTTGCGATATCAACCCTTCATCGGAAAACATCGCCCGCGTGCTTTTTGAAGGCATGCAAGCAGGCATTGCGGCTTGTGGCGTCAGCCTTGTAAAGATTTCCGTCTGGGAATCGGATAATGCCTGGGCAACCTATTCTGAAGGGTAATACGGCCATGTCTCTCAAGGATATACAGAGCCAGAATGACCATCGCCGTATAGAAATCGACAAGGTCGGCGTCAAGGGCATACACTATCCCATAGTCGTGCTCGACAAAATGAACAAGGTGCAGAACACCATAGCGACGATCAACATGTATGTGAGCCTTCCCCATCACTTTAAGGGCACCCATATGAGCCGCTTCATTGAGGTCCTGAACGCCTATCGCCACGGCATCAGCACGAAGAATATCTCGGAAATACTTATAAAAATAAAGGAGAAGCTCCGGTCCGAATCGGCGCACATCGAAATTTTCTTTCCTTTTTTTATCGAGAAACAAGCACCGGTCACCGGTGCTGCAAGCCTTATGGAATATACCTGTCATCTCGTTGGATCGCACCGCGAGAAGCTCGATCTGATCGTCGGCGTAGAGGTTCCGGTCACAACCCTGTGCCCCTGCTCACGGGAAATCAGCAATTACGGGGCTCATAATCAGCGCAGCCTTGTGCGGGTTCAGGGGCGCTTCAAGAAATTTTTCTGGATAGAGGATCTGATAGCCCTCATTGAGCAGTGCGCTGTAAATGAAATTTATCCCCTGCTCAAGCGTCCGGACGAAAAGTTCGTAACTGAAAAGGCCTATGATAACCCCATGTTTGTTGAGGATATAGTGCGTTCTGTTGCCGCCCGGCTGGAGCTTGACAGCAATGTCATCTGGTATATGATCGAGTCGGAGAATTTCGAAAGCATACATAATCACAGCGCCTATGCGCTGGTAGAAAAACGATAACTGCTTGTGCCATAACCGTATGCGACAGCCGTGTTGGCCCGCACCGGATAGCCGGCAGCGATTGTACTGCGGGCAGGCAGGCATGCCGTCAGCTATGCTAAAACTCATCTTCAAGGAGGATCAGTCATGAGTATATTCACGAAACGATGGGCCTGTGCCTCTGCTGCACTCATTTGCATACTGCTTGCGGCGCCAGGATATGCCGAAGCGATGCGTTTTGAATATTCTGCCGGCCAGGATGGTTTCCAGTTCAAATACCGCATACCTTTTTTGGGCTTTGGCAGGGTGAATCTGGCCGACCCGGCTGACCCGCCGGAGGCTATCAACATCCGGTTTCTTTTTGTAAAACTGGCCACCATACAGTTGTCGATTGCTTCTGTAAACCCTGATGCAAAACAGCCCAATCTCACGCTGCGCTATGATATTTCAAGCCGGTTTTCGTCTTCACCGAAATCCGGCACTATTCCGGTTTCTTTTGGAGACGGAGGCCTCAGAATAAAGTTTTTTCGCCCATGGTTTTTATGGACCAGGGGCAATGATGCAGATATACGGCTGCTGCTGACCAGAAAAAAAACAAAGGCCGTGTTTGATTTTAGTTTGCCGAAGCTTGAGGGCACATGGGTGGATGAAGCCAACAGCCAGGACAATCAAATCCAGCAGTCAATAACCAACAATGATAATGAGACCTTTGCAGATATTACCATGACGTTTACCTATCTGCCGGCTTTTGTCACGAGAGTTAATTACTCTATAACCGTAACGCCCGACCCCGCGGGCGACCCTGATAATTCATCCAGTTTTGACGGCGATCTGGTGCTGCCCAATGGCAGTTATCATGCCTGGTTTAATGCTGCACAATAAAATGGCTCCAGCAGGAACTGTGGGCCGCCTGACTGGTGCCTTAAAAAAACCGGCATGAGCTATTATTCCCCCTTTAGCAAAGGGGGTTGGGGGGATTTGTCAGATTGCAAAAAATCCCCCTGTATCCCCCTTTTCCAAAGGGGGATGAAAACAGGCATATTTTTTTGTATACATACTATTGCCCCTCTTGTTTATGGGACGCTATACTCAGATTGATGCGCACTGCGCAGCCTGCAGACTCCTTCATTTGAAATGACAATGCGGCTGCACTATTTTGAGAAATGCTCGAAGGTTATCCGGCATTTTAAAAATATCACCAGCTGTATCTTATAAAGAATTTTATCTGAAATTGCATGAAACAGCTCCGCATCGGCTATCTTTCCACGCTGTATCATACCTCCCATATCCTGAAGCACCAGGGCCGCATTGATGCCGGGCTTGGCGTTGCGGCGCAGTGGCAGCTGTTTGGAACAGGGCCTGCCATGGTCGAGGCTTTTGCCCGGGGAGAGCTCGACCTTGGCTATATAGGTCTTCCGCCTGCCATGATCGGCATCAGCCGGGGGCTTCCCCTGAAGTGCATCGCCGGCGGGCATATTGAGGGTACGGTGATGGTAGGCCCTGCTGACCTGGGCACTGCCCGGGACATGCACGACAGAAACGATATTCTTGCGCGGTTTGCAGGCAAAAAGATCGGCGCGCCTGCCCGCGGCTCGATTCATGATATTATCATCCGCCACCTTTTGCACACACAGGGCGTTGCCGGCGCTTCTGTGGTCAATTATCCGTGGGCCGATCTTATGCCGCAGGCCATTGCCGATGGCGAGATTGCAGCGGCAGTGGGCACGCCGCCCCTTGCGGCAGTGGCGCAGGCCTGGTACGGCCACAGCATCATCATCCCGCCCGGGCTTGTATGGCCTTTCAATCCCAGCTACGGCATTATCGTGCATGCGGATCTGCTGAATGAGAGAGATTTTCTGGATGGCTTTATCGGGCTGCATGAGCAGGCCTGCGCCTGCATGCGCGAGCAGCCGGGCGAGGCCGCACGGATTCTATCCCAGGCAGTGAAAGTCGTCGATGCGGCCTTTGTGCAGAGAGTGCTGGCTGTTTCGCCGCATTACTGCTCGGCACTGCCCGAGCCCTATCGCGCGGCAACCATGGCATTTGTTCCGGTGCTGCGGGAACTGGGGTATATAGACCGGGAGCTTGAGGAGCGGGAGGTTTTTGATCTTTCCTTCATCGGCCGGGTGCATGCCGGGCCCCACCATTACTGATCATCATGCTTCTTTTTGGCCGGGCAGCCCTCAACCACGACGGTGAATTCGCCTTTTATCACAGCGCTGCCCAGTTTATCTGCAATCACGGAAAGCGATCCGTATATAAATTCTTCATGCAGTTTGGTGAGCTCCCGGGCAACAACTGCGCGCCGCTCGCCAAGCACCTCCATCATATCGGCAATGGCTGCCTGAATTCTATAGGGGGATTCATAGAAGATGAGCGTCCGCTCTTCGCCGGCTATTTTTTTAAGCAGATTCTTGCGCTTGCCCGACTTGGGCGGCAGAAATCCTTCAAAGGCAAAACGGTGCACGGCCAGGCCCGAGGCGCTCAGTGCTGCAATGGCAGCGCAGACGCCGGGCAGGGGCACGACGGTTATCGATTCGGCAATAGCCGCGGCAACAATGCGAAATCCCGGATCTGAAATGGTGGGCGTGCCTGCTTCTGAAACAAGGGCAATATTTTTCCCCTCCTTCAGCCGGCTTACAAGCCAGCCGGTTTTTACCTGCTCATTATGCTCAAAGTAGCTGGTAAGGGGCTTCTTTATGGTATAATGATTCAAAAGGATGGAGGTTTTGCGCGTATCCTCTGCGGCAATGAGATCAACCTCGGCGAGAATGCGCAGCGCCCGCATGGTGATATCTTCGAGATTGCCGATAGGGGTTGAAACGATATAGAGTGTGCCTGTTGACATGCCTGCGCCTTTTTTGAATGAATTGTGATGCTCACGCAAAAAGTTAAAAAAACAGTCATTGCGGACGAAGTAGGGGCTCAAGATTTTGAGCCCCTGCGAAAAACAGAGATGTGATGCAAGGCTCGAAAAACGGTCAATGACAGCAGGTGCTTTTTTGTCATCGCGGGGCCACAGGCCGTGGCGATCTCATGTGCCGGTGCAGGACCGGGATTGCCGCGTCAGTCGCTCCGCTCTTTCCTTGCAATGACGGTCATCGCGACTTATTTATAAGAGTAGCAGTTGTTGTAGCCGCAGTTTAATGCATCAGGGAGGTGCTGTCCACAGATTATGAAAAAAAAGAGAACGGCAGTCAGCTTGTCACCGCAGCTCGAGCAGCTGCTCAGCAGCAATGCGGGCCTGGAAGACGGGCTGCGCAAAAACAAAAAATTGCTGCAGGAACTGGCGGGAGCAGTGAAGGCGCTCTCGGATGCCTATGTTGAGCCGGAGCAGTGTGACTGGAAAGCGCTCTACAAGAACACAGCAGCCGTCCATGCCTACCTGCTTTATTATCTGCCGGTAAATCTGGTCAAGCTTTTTCCGCTGCTGGATGAGCTTGCCAAAGGCGGCGCTTTCGATGTCGCGCAGCGGCAGCATATGTCCGTACTTGATATCGGGTGCGGCCCCGGCACTTTCATGCTCGGTCTGCTTGAATACTGTTGCCGGGCCGGCAGGCCGGAATCTGCCGGCCCTGTATCAATTTCTCTTACCGGCATCGACCGCAGCAAAGACAACCTGGCTGCGGCAGACAGGCTCATCCGGCAGTATTGCAGCCCCGGCTGTTTGCCTCCGGGCATGACGGTCACGGCATCGTTCAGGCAGGGCTCCGTGCTCTCACCGGATTTTTTGAACAGCCCCGAACTGTATGATCTCATTATCGCCGGCAATGTGCTTGCAGAGCTGCAGGGAGAAGCTCTTTCCTCCTGTCTGGCTGCAATCACTGAGCATCTGGCCCCGGGCGGAGCGCTCATTATTGTAGATCCCGGTACGCGCCGCGCGGCACAGCGCCTGCTTGATGTCAGGAACATGCTTCTTCAGAATACCGGGTTGCGGCTGTATGCCCCCTGCCTCTGCGCCGCGCCCTGCCCCCTGCAGGATGACCCCGGGCAGTGGTGCCATGAAAAGCTGTTCTGGCAGCCCACGGAGGCTGTTCGCCTGATCGACAGCGTGCTTGGTTTCACCAAAGAAAAAGGGATCAAGTATTCATTTCTCAGTTTTGTAAAGAAGGATGTTGACACGGCTGAGCCTGTATGCCGGCATGGCGCAGGAAAAGATCTGGCGGGTCGGCAGCTATGTGATAAAAAATAAAGGTGAGCATCGGCTGTGGGTCTGCAATGGACGGCAGCGGCTGCTGCTGCGCCGCCTTGAACGCAATTGTTCAGAGACAAACAGTGATTTTGACCAGGCTGAGCGCGGCGATATTGTTTTTGTCGACGGAACCGTTGCCCGCGCTGCATTTCATGATATGCCGCGGGAGGCTGTTTTTACCATCCTGCAATGATATGCGCTGAGGGTTCTGCACGCTGTTGCGAGTTGGTAGGGTGCGCCGTGCGCACCGATGACGGCAGGTTATTGTGTTGCTATGCCCGCGGTGTAAAAAACCGGATAGGCGACGTGGTTTTAAATTTGATTTTTGTTTAATTATCGGTGCGCACGGCGCACCCTACGCCCTGAACACACAGAACGAATCATATTGCAGCCGACCCCGCTAAAGCGGGGCGGCTGAGCTTTAGCGGTATAATTCTTGTTTTGAAGCCGGGATGTCCAGGAAAGAAAGCAAAAAGCTATGCATACATCAGTTTTTTCACGCCGCGATTTTATTAAACTGACCGGCCTTACTGCCGCGGGGCTCGCTCTTGGCTGCGCGGTCAATCCCGTCACCGGGCAGTCGCAACTGATGCTTGTGTCTGAAGGGGATGAGGTTCAGCTCGACCGCCAGAGCTCGCCGTTTCAGCTTTCGGCAGACTATGGCATGGTGCAGGACAGCGCTCTTGCTGCCTATGTCAGCGGGGTGGGCATGCGCCTTGCAAAACTTACCCACCGGCCGCAGATGCCCTATGCCTTCCGCACGGTCAATGCCGTGTATGTCAATGCCTATGCTTTTCCCGGCGGCACAATCGCCGCCACGCGGGGCATTTTGCTGAAACTCAGGAATGAGGCGGAGCTAGCGGCCCTTTTAGGGCATGAGCTGGGGCATGTGAATGCACGGCATACGGCGCAGCAGGCCTCAAAAAGCATGATTGCGCAGGCAGTGCTGGGCAGCGTTGCCATGATTGCGGGCACAACAAGCCAGGCTCTGGGAAATATTGCTTCGCAAATGGGCATGATCGGCGCGGGGGTGCTGCTTGCTTCCTACAGCCGTGAAGCCGAAAGGCAGGCAGACAGCCTCAGCATGGACTATGCCGTGCGCGCCGGCTACAGCCCCGAGGGCTGTGTCGGGCTCATGGACATGCTGAAAGGACTTTCCAAAAGCCGCTCCGGGGCTGTTGAGCTGCTGTTTTCCACGCATCCCATGAGCGAAGACCGCTATCAGGCCATGGCAGCGGAAGCATCGCAGAAATACGCCGCAGCCCGTACAAACCCCCTGTACCGCGAGCGGTATATGGATAACACGTCCCGCCTGCGCAGCCGGCAGGCTGCCATCGAGTCGATGCAGAAGGCAGAAGAGGAGCTTGCCAAAAAACAGTACGGCCCTGCCGAGGCGCTGCTGCGCCGGGCTCTTTCGCTTGCCCCTGATGATTATGCCGGGCTTCTCATCATGGCCAAGTGCCGGTTTATGCAGGAGCGCTACGGCGAGGCGCAGCGCTACGGGCAGCAGGCAAAGCAGGCTTACCCCGGCGAGGCGCAGGGCCACCAGGTGTGCGCGTATGCCTGCATGAAACTGAAAAAATATGACCTGGCGTATCAGGATTTTTCAACCGTCGAGCGCCTGCTGCCCGGCAATCCGGATAATGCTTTCAGCAAGGGATACTGCCTTGAGCAGATGGGCCGCAAGCCTGATGCTGCCAGGGAGTACCAGCGGTATCTCCAGAAGGTGCAGGAGGGTGACAAGGCCCGGTATGCCTACCAGCGCCTGGTGCAGTGGGGGTATGTGAATGGATAGAGTATTTTTCTTTATTTTGCAGCCGAATTCTCCATAGCTGCCATTCCCGTTCGTGGTGAGCCCTGAGCTTGACGAAGGGTCGAACCATGAACGGAAAGGCGGCCCTTCGATCCTTCGACAGGCTCAGGATGCAGGGCGAACGGATAGGAGTTTTTTTTGAAGATATTTTTTTTGCAGGCTACAGTATTTAGAAAAATGCTCTCGTTAAGCTGCCAGCAAGAAAAAAGCCCCCGCGCCATAAGGCACAGGGGCTTTTGCTTGTAGCGGGTGAGTTTGGATTAATAATCCATGCCGCCCATGCCGCCCATACCACCAGGAGGCATTGCGGGCATGCCGGAGTCCTTCTTGGGCTTCTCGGCGATCATGCACTCGGTGGTGATGAGCAGCGAGGCAACGCTTGCGGCGTTCTGCAGGGCGCAGCGCACGACCTTTTTCGGATCGATAACGCCTGCCTTGATGAGGTCTTCATACACTTCGGTCAGAGCGTTAAAACCGAAAGCGTCTTTGCCTTCCTTTACCTTCTCGATAACAATGGAGCCGTCAAAGCCGGCATTGATGGCGATCCAGCGCAGGGGCTCGACAATCGCCTTGCGAACAAGCTCAAGGCCAAGCTGCTGCTCTTCGGAGTCAAACTTCAGGCCTTCAAGAGCCTTGAGCGAGCGCACGAGGGCGACGCCGCCGCCGGGCACAATGCCTTCTTCAACTGCTGCGCGGGTTGCGTGCAGGGCATCCTCGACGCGGGCCTTTTTCTCCTTCATTTCGGTCTCGGTTGCAGCACCGACATTGATCACGGCTACACCGCCGACGATCTTTGCAAGCCGTTCCTGGAGCTTCTCGCGGTCATAATCGGAGGTGGTCTCTTCGACCTGTGCGCGAATCTGCTTGACGCGGGCTTCAATAGCCTTCTTTGTTCCATTGCCTTCAACGATCGTGGAGTTGTCTTTGGTGATGGTGACGCGCTTGGCGCGGCCGAGGTCTTCCATGGTAATGGCCTCAAGCTTAATGCCAAGGTCTTCTGCTATCAGCTTGCCGCCGGTAAGAATGGCGATATCTTCAAGCATTGCCTTGCGGCGGTCGCCGAAGCCCGGAGCTTTAACGGCAGCAACCTTCAGTGTGCCGCGCAGCTTGTTGACCACCAGTGTTGCCAGTGCTTCACCTTCCACGTCTTCGGCAATGATCATGAAGGGCTTGCCGGAGCGGGCAACCTGCTCGAGTATGGGCAGCAGGTCCTTCATATTGCTGATTTTTTTCTCATGGATCAGGATGTAGCAGTCTTCCATTACCACTTCCATGCGCTCGGGATCGGTCACAAAATAGGGTGACAGATAGCCGCGGTCAAACTGCATGCCTTCGACAACGTCCAGCGTGGTTTCCATGGTCTTGGATTCTTCAACCGTGATGACGCCTTCTTTGCCGACCTTGTCCATGGCCTCGGCAATGATGTCGCCGATGGTGGAATCGTTATTGGCGGAAATGCTGCCGACCTGGGCGATCTCTTTCTGATCCTTGATCGGCTTGCTCTGCTTTTTCAGATTTTCAATGATTTTTTCAACGGCCTTGTCGATGCCGCGCTTGAGTTCCATGGGGTTGTGGCCTGCGGTCACCAGCTTGACGCCTTCACGGTAGATTGCCTGGGCAAGCACGGTTGCGGTGGTGGTGCCGTCGCCGGCAACATCGCTGGTCTTGCTGGCCACTTCCTTGACCATCTGGGCGCCCATGTTCTCGAACTTGTCCTCAAGATCGATTTCCTTGGCAACGGTCACGCCGTCTTTGGTGACGGTGGGGGAGCCGAAGCTCTTATCGATAATGACATTTCTGCCCTTGGGACCAAGGGTCACTTTGACTGCATTGGCAAGAGTATCGACACCCTTGAGCAGCGCAGCTTTTCCGTCCTGAAATTTAATTTCCTTAGCCATTGTCTAGCCTCCACTATATATTAATTGTTTATTTAAATTACTTCTGGATGATGCCCAGGATATCGTCTTCGCGCAGGATCAGATGCTCTTCATTTTCGATTTTGATCTCGGTGCCTGCATATTTGCCGAACAGCACGATGTCGCCTGCCTTCACCTCGGGTGCAACGCGGGTGCCCTTTTCATTCAATTTTCCGGGGCCTACGGCTATAACCTTGCCCTCCATGGGCTTTTCTTTGGCGCTGTCGGGGATGATGATGCCGCCCTTGGTCTTTTCTTCGCCTTCCAGTCTTTTAACGATGATTCGGTCCTGCAGTGGTCTGATTTTCATACGTTTCCTCCTTTGACTACTGTTTAATGGTTGCCTTAAACTTGAATAAATTCAAATAGTTAGGCTTTTTAGGGTGTTTTAGTGCACCGCGCATTAGCAAATGCTTGATAATATAAGGTATATCGTAACAGAGTCAAGGCAGGGTGGTCATTTTTTTTTAAAAAATGCGTGAGAAAGCCTGCTTGACTTGAAGACAGGAAGCTCTTATGTTTATCTTAAATAACGCTTTTGAAAGGAACGGCAATGGGAAATCAGCTTAAAACCGCAGTTTTGCTTGGCGTTTTGACAGCCCTCATCATCATGTTCGGCAGCTCTGTGGGCGGCCAGAACGGCATGATGATAGCATTTGTTTTTGCCCTGGGTATGAATTTTTTCAGCTATTGGTTCAGCGACAAAATCGTTCTGCGGATGTACAAAGCACAGGAAGTCTCCGAGGCAGAGTCCCCCGAGCTTTTTGCCATAGTGCACCGGCTGACGGCAGCAGCCGGTCTTCCGATGCCCAAGCTGTATATTATCCCTGATGAGTCGCCCAATGCATTTGCCACGGGCCGAAACCCTGAGCATGCGGCTGTGGCCGTCACACAGGGTATCCTGAGGCTTCTGAGCCGCGATGAGCTCGAGGGCGTGCTTGCCCATGAGCTTGCTCATGTAAAAAATCGAGACATTCTTATCGGCACTGTGGCAGCCGTGCTGGCGGGTGTTATTACCTATATAGCCCATATGGCTCAGTGGGCTGCCATGTTCGGCGGTTTTTCGCGCGATGATGATGAGGATGGCGGCGGAAGCCTGATCGGCACCATCATTCTTGCCATTGTCGCTCCCATAGCCGCGCTGATTATTCAGATGGCGATTTCGCGCTCCCGGGAATATCTTGCGGATGAAACCGGCGCACGTTTTGCCGGCACCCCCTCGGGGCTCGCCGGAGCGCTTGAAAAGCTCGATTATGCTTCGCAGCGCGTACCGCTCAAGGCCAATCCCGCCACGGAGAATATGTTCATTGTCAAGCCCTTTACCGGCGGCGGCATCATGAACCTGTTCAGCACCCATCCGCCTATTGAGGAGCGCATTCAGCGGCTGCGGGAGTTGCGGTAACGAGCTATTGCGGATTTTAAAATGAGAATCTAACGGGTGCGGTCATCGCGCTCCCTACGATCCTGAACACCGAACTTATAACTTCGAACTTAAGCACGGGAACATCCTTACAGCCCCTAGAATCTTGAACTCTATAACAGGGGATGATCATGGAAAACAGAGAAACCGATCACCGCCCCTGGGGCTACTATGAAGTTCTGAAGGATGAGCCGTTCTGCAAGGTAAAGAAGATCGTCGTGTATCCCGGCAAACGCCTCAGCCTGCAGCGCCACCGGCGCCGCAGCGAGCACTGGTTTATCGTTCAGGGCCTGGCATCGGTGACGCTTGATGACGCGGTGCTGCATATTGCTGCCGGTCAGGCCGTGGATATTCCCCGCGGGGCAAAACACCGTGTTGCCAATACCGCAGCCGATGAACTGGCCTTTATTGAAATTCAGACGGGTGATTATTTTGGTGAAGACGATATAGAACGGCTGGAAGACGATTTCGGGAGAGCCTGAGAAATTTTGATGGTTTCAAGTTAGAAAAATCTTTACGTGTTCGAATTCCGAAGATGGATGCTTTTATATTTTCCCCGCGGATTACCTCAAATACTCCATTACGCAATTTCCCGGTTTAAACGTATCCGTTGGGGATCAAAAATGCGAACAGTCCTCAGACCTCCTGATATGCACGCAGCAATCTGTGCAGGTGGGGTATCCTAGCGGAAACATGCAGATAGTCTGCGCAAACACAGCATAGAAGCCTGGCTGTTTGCCGCTCATCCCCGGTCTTTCATGCCGTAACGAACATAACAGTGTGGCTTTCAACATGCGTCCTTTCAAATCAATGGTTGTTTGCACGCACATTTTTCAAAAAATATTATTTATACCTCTTGCATAATTTCATTTAAAGCAGTATATCTGAAAAAAACCTTTAAGAAGTTTGCCGAATTATGAAAAAGAAAATAATTATTGTTGTTATTGGATTGGCTGTACTGATCGGCATTATTGCCGGCATCAAAGGCCTTCAGATCGGCAAGATGATGGGCCAGAAGCGGCCCGTACTTGTTGAGACCGTTACCGCAGCCGTAGTAGAGCACTCAGAATTGGGAATCAACACTTTCATCGGTCGGATCGCTGGTCGCGGTGCAGGGAGTAACAGTATCCGCGGAAATGGCGGGGAAGGTGGCCAGTATTGCTTTTGAGCCCGGCTCCAGCGGTGCAGGCGGGCGATTTGCTCGTGCAGCAGGATGTAGCAGCCGAGACCGCGCAGCTGCGCTCGGCGGAAGCAAGCCTTGCCCTTGCCAAAGTAAATTTCGAGCGCGCCACAAAACTGCTGCAGCAGAAAACCTATTCCCGGTCAGAGTATGACAGCGCAGATGCCCAGTTCAAGCAGGCCGCGGCACAGGCTGATAACTTAAAGGCTGTCATTGCAAAAAAAACCATCCGGGCGCCGTTTGCCGGCGTACTCGGGATACGGCTGATAAATCTCGGGCAGATGCTCAGTGCCGGAGACGCCATCGTTTCGCTGCAGGCCCTTGATCCGGTATTTGTAAATTTTTCCCTTCCCCAGCAGCAGTTCTCAAAAATAAAAACCGGCCTGACCGTGCGCATCAAGACCGATGCGCTGCCGGGGCGGGTTCTCGATGGAACCATTACGGCTCTTAATCCGCAGGTTGAAGCTGCAACGCGCAATATCATGGTGCAGGGCAACGATAAAAAACTCCGAACTGCTGCTGCGGCCCGGCATGTTCGTAACCGTAACCCTGGTGCTGCCGGAGCAGCAGCCGGTGCTTGCCATACCCGCAACCGGGGTTTTAAACGCGCCCTACAGCGATTCGGTTTTTATTGTGGAAAAGGCCCCTGATAACAGCACCGCTGCAGGCGGCATGGTGGTTCGCCAGCAGTTTGTGCGGCTCGGCGAGCGGCAGGGCGATTTTGTAGCGGTACATGCCGGGCTGAAACAGGGCGACATGATTGTCAGCACCGGAGTGTTTAAGCTCCGCAACGGCCAGGCTGTTGCTGTTGATAATACGCTGGCACCCAAATTCGAACTTGCGCCCACACCCAAGGACAGATGAAGTCAGAATCCAGAATCCAGGAGTCGGAACCCGGAAGAAAAGACTAAGTATCCGGAAGTTGGAGCAATAAAAATTTTTTATTTATTCTGAATTCTGCCTACGGACTTCCTTTAATGGTTATAGAATGAAATTTACCGATCTGTTCATACGCCGCCCTGTTCTCGCGCTGGTTATTAATTTAATAATCATCATCGCTGGGTTGCAGGCTATCCGCTCTGTCAATGTCCGCCAGTTTCCGCGCAATGAAAACTCCTCCGTCACGGTCAAGACCGTGTATGTCGGGGCAAACGCCGAGCTGGTGCGCGGCTTTATCACCACGCCCCTTGAGCGCGCCATTGCCTCTGCCGACGGCATCGATTATATGCAGTCCCAAAGCAGCCAGGGTCTTTCAAGTATCACCATCCGGCTGAAGCTCAACTATGATCCGCTCAAGGCCCTTGCCGAGGTCAGCTCCAAGGTTGACCAGGTTCGGCAGGACCTTCCTCCCGAATCAGAAGTGCCGATCATTGATGTCGTATCGGCGGACAGCCAGTTTGCGGCAGCCTATCTCAGCTACGAGTCCGACATTCTGGATCAGAACCAGATAACCGACTATCTCATCCGCATGGTGCAGCCCCGGCTTTCGGCCATTGAAGGCATGCAGCGGGCCCAGATCCTCGGCGACCGCACATTTGCCATGCGCATCTGGCTGCAGCCCGAGCGCATGGCCGCCTTCAATATCAGCCCGCTGCAGGTCCGGCAGGTTCTGGCCTCCAACAATTATCTTGCCGCCGTCGGCCAGACAAAAGGCGCGCTCATTCAGGTGAACCTGACGGCCAATACCGATCTGCATACGGCCGAGGAGTTTAAAAAACTCGTGATCCGCGAACAGGACGGCGCAATCGTGCGGCTTGAGGACATAGCCCAGATCGCTCTCGGCGCCCAGGACTATGAATCCGAGGTTACGCTCTCGGGCCAGACCGCGGTTTTTATGGCCCTGTACCCGCTGCCCACTGCCAATACCCTCGATGTTATAAATCGCGTCCGCACGGAGATGGAAACAATAGAGAAAAATCTGCCCGAGCGGCATCCGGATGCGCATCGGCTATGACGCGACCGATTACATTAAAAACGCGATCAGCGAAGTGCTCGGCACGTTGATCGATACCCTGCTCATCGTCATGGTTGTTATCTTTCTGTTTCTCGGGTCGATGCGCGCCGGTGTTTATCCCGATCGTTGCCATTCCCTTGTCACTTATCGGCGCTGTTTTTGTAATGCAGGCCTTCGGCTTTACCATTAACCTGCTGACGCTGCTTGCTATCGTGCTGTCGGTGGGGCTGGTGGTTGATGACGCCATCGTGGTGGTTGAAAACGTGGAGCGCCATTTGAGCGGAGGGCAAATCCCCCCTTGATGCGGCGCTGCTCGGGGCGCGCGAGCTTGTGGGCCCGATTATCGCCATGACGGTCACCTTAGCGGCAGTGTATGCGCCCATCGGGCTGCAGGGCGGCCTTACCGGCGCTTTCTTCAGGGAATTTGCCTTTACCCTTGCCGGGCGCGGTCATGATTTCGGGCATTGTGGCGCTCACCCTGTCGCCCATGATGGCTTCAAAAATGCTCAAGCCGGGCTTGAGCGAGCATGGGCTTGCGGGCCGTATCGAGCGCGATTTTGCCCGGTTCAAGGAACTGTACGGCCGCCTGCTGAACGTAACCCTGGATGCGCGGCCGGCAGTGTATGTGGTGTGGCTGGTGCTGAGCCTTGCGGCCATACCCATGTTTATCATGTCTCCCGCCGAGCTTGCTCCCATGGAGGATGAGGGCGCCATATTCAGCATTGTCGATGCTCCGGCAAATTCGGCCCTTGAACTGACCGCTCATTTTATCCATGCTGCAGATAAAATTTTTCAGGCCATTCCTGAAACGGACTTTACCTTTGAGGTTATATTCCCCAGCTCGGGTTTCGGCGGTGTGATTACAAAACCCTGGAAGCGAGCGCAAGCGCACGGTGCAGCAGATACTGGCCGAGATGCAGCAGAAGCTGCGCTGCTATACCCGGCGTACGGCTTATGTCGATCACCCCGCCGCCACTGCCCGGCGGAGGTGATTTTCCGGTCGAGTTTGTCATAACCTCGACAGCCAGGCCTGAAGAGATTCTCGCCATTGCCCAGCAGATGCAGCTGAAGGCTATTGAGAGCCGCATGTTCGCTTTTCCGCCGCTTATTGATCTGAAAATGGATCAGCCGCCAGTCCGAGCTTGTCATTGATCGCGACAAGGTGGCGGACCTTGGCCTCAATCTCCAGCAGGTCGGCGCTGATGTGGCCTCGATGCTCGGGGGCAACTATGTCAACCGCTTTAATATTGCCGGTCGCAGCTATAAGGTCATCCCGCAGATCCAGCGCAGCGACCGTCTCAACCCGGACCAGCTGCAGGAGATGTATATCAACGGGCCCAAGGGCCAGCTCGTGCCGCTCCGTACGGTCGCGGAAATAAAAAACTCCACGGTTGCCCGGTCGCTCAACCGCTTTCAGCAGCTCAACAGCGTGAAAATCAGCGGCGTGGCAATACGCCCTCTTGATGAGGCGCTGGGTTTTCTTGAAGCCGAAGCCGCAAAAATTCTGCCCGACGGCTACACGATCGATTATACGGGCGAGTCGCGCCAGCTCAGGACCGAAGGGCAGAAATTTCTGCCGGCCTTTCGTCCTTGCCATGGTGCTTATTTTTCTGGTGCTTGCAGCACAGTTTAACAGCTTTCAGCGATCCGCTTGTCATTCTTGCCGGCTCAGTGCCCCTGGCCATGTTCGGCGCGCTTATCTTCATGTTTCTGAAAATGCCCAGCCCCAATGTACCATTTTTCACAAACGGCTGGACCACGACGCTCAATATTTACTCTCAGGTGGGGCTGGTGACGCTGATCGGGCTTGTTTCAAAAAACGGCATTCTTATCGTCGAGTTTGCCAACAAACTGCAGGAGCAGGGCCTTGCCAAGCGCGCAGGCCGTAATCGAGGCTGCCAGACCCGCATCCGCCCGATTCTCATGATCAGTGTTGCAACCATTGCCGGCCACTTCCCTCTGACGCTGGTCACCGGCGCCGGCGCCGCAGCCAGAAACTCCATCGGCCTCGTGCTTGTGGGCGGCATGGCCATCGGCACCCTGTTTACCCTTTTTGTTATCCCCTCGATCTACATGCTTATCGCCCGCGACCATTCAAAAAACTGAATTCCTTTTTTCCGGCATGCGGCCGAGCACCTCGCCTGCCCCTGAGGCTGTGACGCCAGGCCCGTCAATGAAAACGGCTCTCGTCCGCACCACGTGAAGCGCAATAAAAAATATTTCATAATATGAATAAAAAAGCTATACTTAAAACAACTGGAATATATTCCGTACGGAGGCATGATGAGAAGTCCTACGCGCAGCACTTTTTTCTTTTTTATACTCGCGCTGGCGCTGCTGCAGGGCAGCCGTGCTTACGCCGATACTGATCGGGCCCGCGACTGCTTATCTTCTGTTGATGCGGCAGCCCTGCCCCGCTACGCCGCCGGCAAGCTTGACGAAATAAAGCGCATGATTGCTTCTTTTCCCCGGAACGAAATCAGCGCAAAAAATGAAGAGCAATCGTTGTATGAACTTATCCGTATTGTTAAGACAACGCAATCAAGCTATCATGCGGTCAACTACGATGTTTTTGGATGGAATGATGTGCTTGAGTTTTTGTACCGGACAAATGTGGCAGCGGTAAAAAGGGGGATTGCGGTCACCAGAACTTTTATTGTTTCAGATGATACTTTGCAGAATGCCGTCATGCTTGAAAATCTGCTGGACATTATGGCAACACACAGCAGGGACGGCATCAAGGTGTATTATGGCCTGCACCGGGAGATCATCAAAGACGCGGGGTATAATCAAATACGCTATGTATCGATGCCGGATTAAGCGATGGTGTGGTTCTGGCCCAGGTGAAGGCTGTCAGCATATACGGGCCGCAGCCTTCGTATCTTGATATAACGTGGGACAAGGAAATTTTAAAAAAGAAAAACCCCTTCCCGTTTTTGAAAAACAGCGCCCATATTTATCCCTATAATGAAGCTGCTGAAAAAAAGCTGCGCGGCCTTGCTGCAACTCCCGCGCCGGTGCAGTAGGACGGGGCAGTGGTCCGCATGTTTAAAGACGGCCCCCAACTCTGCGTTTATATAATCAGGTAGGCAAGCAGGGTTATTTCTATTGATAGATGGGCAAGAAGGGGCAGGAGCACGTTTTTACGCTTATAGCTCCAGTAGGTGAGAACGATGGATAAGAGCAGCATGCCCAATGCCTCCGGAATTGATTTTTGCAGATGAAACAGAAATTCAAAGGCCGGAATGAAACAGGGGCCGATTTTGCCCAGCACTGCCTGCAGGTACTTCATGAGAAAAACGCGATGGAGAAATTCCCATCCGATCAGCCACGAGGACAGCCAGATAAGATAGCCCGTCGCATAGGACCACTTCATTGCGCCGCTGAGATGTGATTGGGGCTGATAGTACTGGTTGAGCACCGGTATGAATTTGATGAGATAGACGCCGCAGGCGCCCAGCAGCATTAAAGCGATCAGCAGCCAGGCATCGGTTTTTTTCCATCGAGCGAACGTAAAGACCCGGATGTCAAGATCCCGCCACATAAGCAGCACGGGAATGCCCAGCCACAAAATCGCCGTCGACATTTCAAATCCGTTTTTTAATCGCCAGTAGAATATCGACCAGTCAATGATCCACTGGGTGTGATTCGTCGATAGCGAGTCAACCGTGAGGGCAAAAACGGCATACAGAACCATTATGATGGCGTATGCTGTTTTTGCAGGCCGCTGTTG
The DNA here is from genome assembly GCA_963804955.1 of uncultured delta proteobacterium. Classification (GTDB taxonomy): domain Bacteria; phylum Desulfobacterota; class WTBG01; order CAIYCZ01; family CAIRTM01; genus CAIWCT01. The sequence goes on from CAWDSQ010000007.1 coordinate 251,260, forward strand.
AGCGTCTTTCATATGCAGGGGAATTAAGCTTATGTACGGTTTTTTCGATGTCCGGTATCCTTGCCAGTGCTGCCATTATTTGAGATAGGTTTGGAGAACTGTTTTGAAGGTTTCTTCAGCGATGCCCGGTGCAGCCTGCCACCAGATAACAGTCATGCCCTTTTGAAAGAAGAAATGCTTCAGTCCTGAGCCGGTTGTCTCATATATATCCTGCTCCGGGCCGGGCCTTTTAGCAGGAGGGCTGAAGCCTGCGGGACCGTCGGCCATTTTGGAGAGCATCCGCTCAAAGGCCCTGCGTGCCTGCTCATCATTCATGAAGGCGCTTATATAGAGAACATTGTTTGAATCTGCGCCCCCATAGTAGCCCACTGCCGAGGTGGAGCCGCTGTTAGCCTTGCCATGCATATTGTAGATAAGCTTATTGGCTTCAACGCCCTCAACCGTGCGGGCAAGGGCAAGGCTGCCTATTGCGGCAGGCAGTTTGGGCGCCGGCGCTTTTTCAGGGCCGGCGCATGATGAAAAGAACGCTATGCAGAGCAGGCTTTGTGCCGCAATGCGGGCAACTGCTTGTATGGATTGTCTGTGCATGTCATTATTTCCTTTTAATTTTTTTTGATAAGGTGCTCAATTTTCATCTAACATTGGAAGCCGGTGCTGTGTCGGGAGAAATATAGAATTCCCGAAACGCTAAAATGCCCATGGTCACATAGCATATCGTTTTGGGAATCATCAGCATGCCCACGGCAGGGAAACGGTCGAACAGGAAAACAACCGGGGCATAGCAGGCGAAAGAAACCAGTATGAGTATGGCAATTCGCCGCAGCAGCGTGTCGTTGGCCGCAAGTGAGTCACGGAGTATCAGGGCAGCCAGCCCGAGCTGCATGAGCATGAGCGGAATATTGCGGTATATGTACAGGGGGCCACCGCCGAAAGATTTGTTCCAGCCGTTGTCGGGATGCATCATGATGAAACAGCGAATGACGGCAAGGGCAAAAAGAGCCCAGCCCCATATGCCGATATCTTTTTTGTAGCGCGCAGCCCAGGCCAGTATCATCGCCCCGTAAAACAGCGTGAAGGTTACGGCAGTGGCCAGGCCGCCCAGCGGCACGAGAAATAAATTCGAGCCGAAGATGGTGACCGGCTCAGCAGTTTTGTTCAGGGCAAACGCCAGCACCTGGAAACCCACATGGGCCGCATCGCCGATGGCGAGAAAGAGAAAGGCCAAAAGGATGAATGCGGCGGTGCGCCTGTCGGAATCGGAAACCTGCCGCCTGCGCCGCCACATAGCCCCGACAAGACAGCAAATGGTGATCAGGTACAGCACATTGAAAGGCATTTCAAATAAAGCGCGCATGATGGCAGTCTCCTCCTCTATGGGTTGTGTCAGTTCGTGGCGGTTGTAATCCGTCGTTTTTATTATGTTGTTATCAAAAATTATCTCAGATGTAGATACTATGAAGGAAAGGATCATTTGACAGGCGTCAGTCTCGGGTATGCTTATAAAGTCAGATCAATAACTTTTAGCATAAGGAGACAAACATGGCGAACTATCAAATGATCCAAACCGAGGCAAAGGATAGCACAGGTAAGCAGGTTTTGTACATATCCCTTGAACTGTCCAACAAGAAATGGAAACTGACGTTTGGGGACGGGCAACGCAGGAGGGAGCGAACAATAACATCCGCAGATCTTGCAATGGTTCAGGAAGAGCTGGTCAAGGCGAGGAAGCATTTTAGACTGTATGCCAATCTGCCATTTTTTGCTTGTATGATTCCGGCGGGTTGGCGCCCGCCCTACGTTCTACCTTCTGTGTTTTGCATTATGTGGTGGATTCGCTGCGCTTAATCCACCCTACGGCTTCTGTACCCTGATTCCTGATCCCCGACCCCGGACCCTGCTTTTATTAATCCTTCACCTTTACGGTTGACATATGATAGTATAGATTATATTTCAGTTACAATCATTGTATCGGGAGAATTTTTATGAACGAAATAGCTGAACTGCTGCAGAAAGACGCACGGCTCACAGCCGAAGACATCGCCTCCATGCTCAACAAGAGCGTCGAGGATGTGCGCGATAAGATTCGCCAGATGGAGGATGACGGCACCATTATTAAGTACAGCGCCGTCATCAATGAAGAGAAGCTGCCGAAGCAGAAGGACAAGGTCGTTGCTTTTATTGAAATACAGGTGCAGCCCGAGCGCGAAAAGGGCTTTGACGCCATTGCCGAGCGCATTTACCAGTTTCCGCAGGTTACGTCGCTGTATCTTATGTCGGGCCGCTATGACCTGCTGGTCGTGGTGGAGGGAGACAACCTGAAGGATGTGGCTTTTTTCGTGTCCGACAAGCTTTCAACCCTGGATAATGTCAAGAGCACGGCCACCCATTTTCTACTGAAGAAGTACAAGGAAAACGGCACCATGCTGTTCAAACAAAACAAGCTGGAGCGGCTCAATGTTGCGCTTTAACAACCGCATCGAGCAGATGCCGCCATCGGGCATCCGCAAATTTTTTGATCTCGTGATCGACGCCAAGGATATTATCTCCCTTGGCGTGGGCGAGCCGGATTTTGTCACGCCCTGGCATGTGCGCGAGCGGGTGTTCTATTCCCTGGAGCAGGGCCGCACGAGCTATACCTCGAACTGGGGCCTCATGGAGCTGCGCAAGGAAACGGCAAAATATCTCAAAGACCGCTTTGCCGTGACATATGACGCCAACGAAATTATGATTACCGTGGGCGTGAGCGAAGCTGTGGATATCGCCCTGCGCACGATATTAAACGAGGGCGATGAGGTAATTCTGCCCGAGCCCACCTATGTGTGCTACCGGCCCCTTGCCGAGCTTGCGGGCGCAAAGGCCGTGGCGGTGAGCAACCCGAGCTTCAAGATCACGGCAGATGATATTGAAAAAGCCGTAACGCCAAAAAGCAAGGTGATAATACTGTCCTATCCCTCAAATCCAACGGGCTACACCATCGACCGGGCCGAAATCGAAAAGATAGCCGAGATTGCCCGGAAGCATGACCTGTGGATTATTTCAGACGAAATTTATGGCGAGCTCACCTATGAAAAAGAGCACTTCTCCATAGCGGCGGTACCGGGCATGAAGGACCGCGTTATCCTCATGAACGGATTCTCCAAGGCCTTTGCCATGACAGGCTGGCGCCTTGGCTATATTGCAGCGTCAAACGATTTTCTTGAGCAGGCCGTAAAAATCCATCAGTATGCCGCTCTGTGCGCTCCCATCATGGCCCAGTACGCAGCCATTGAATCTCTGCAGCGGGGCATGCCTGAAATGGAAGAGATGAAAAAAAGCTACTGGCGGCGGCGCAATTATATGTTCGAAGCGCTCAATAAAATAGGCATGACGGTGAACCGGCCCGAAGGCGCGTTCTATATCTTTCCTTCCATCGAGTGCTCAAAGCTCTCCTCGGAGGATTTCGCCCTGGGGCTGCTGGAAAAGCAGCGCGTGGCTGTTATTCCCGGTGATGTATTCGGCCTTGGCGGCGAGGGCCGCGTTCGCATCTGCTATGCCATCGACTTTGAGCTTTTGAAGGAGTCTGTGGCGAGGATGGAAAAATTTATTAAATCTTTATAGAAAAATGAAGCGCCCCTGCAGGGGCGTTTTTTTATTGAGACGGGAGTATGTATGAAGTGCCTGTACTGCGCCGAGGAGATCAAAGACGAGGCGAAGCTGTGCCGGTTCTGCGGAGCGCGCCTGTCTGACGGCCAGTGGCAGCCTCCTTCCGCACCGGCGGGAGCCGCAGGCCGGCGCAGCTTCACCATGCTCACCACGGGCTGGCTGCTGGCGCTGTCCGGTGCGTGGATGCTGGTCATGTGCAACTCCCCGGTGCCGCTGTTCGGCTCGGTGCGCGGCGGTATCGTCGCTGTGCTGTACAACGGTGTTTTCGGCGTGCTTATGCTGGCCATGGGATATGCTCTGGCCGGCCGCAAGCCATGGGCTCTTACGGCAACGGCTGCCGCCACTGCCGCCTATACGCTGGACAAGGTGCTTTTTATTTTCGATACTCCCGCGCGGCTCGCATCACTGAAAGATGGTTCGCAGCTGCTTAATTCCCTGGGCCCGGGAATGGACTCAATGGTTGATCAGGTGGCGGTGGTGATGGCGGCTTCGTTCCTGGCGGGCTGGTGGGGGCTTGTTATCTATATTTATCTCAAGCGCGGCTATTTCCGGCAGGATGCATAGCTCACATCGGGTGGGTGAAACTCAATATTTAGGAATTAAGTAAAAAAAGTTCCTCGCCCCCGGAGCCTGTGTCGCAATTGATTTATTTGGTTATCTCCAATGCTGAACCTGTATGTGGTCGTTAATTTCATCGCAAAATTTTGTCATTTCGAAGGAGCGGAGCGACTGAGAAATCTTAAGCACATGCAAAGATCTCTCCCGCAGTCTGCCCTGAGCGAAGTCGAAGGGGTCGAGACATGAATATAAAAACAGAGCTTTCGTTCAGCCACTATATAGCTCCGGGCTGCTGGAGAAGGGCCTCCGTACAGGCAAAAACAGCATCACGATTCGCTTCACGAAGAGAGATATTCTGGGGTATGGATACACTGCCATAAAACTATTTCAAGCTGCCCGTGCAAACGCTGCCGGCACAGGCCGCCCTGCCCTGCGGCTGCTCGAATACAACCTGGCCGGATACCTGCGGCGCATCGATAAAACCGTAATGCCGCCCCATCCAGTAGGGCAAAATAAAATCAAGTCCGGTGGCCTCATTCAGGCCCCCGGTGTTCACCTCCCCGTCACCCGTGCCAAACGGGTCCTTCTGCCAGATGAAATACTCCGTCGGCTTGCGCAGATGCACCGGTACGACAAAGTCGCTCACATCGCCGTAGAGCAGCACCGGCCGCGGCGGATAATAGTCTTTGCCGTGCAGCGGCGAGCTCCAGTCGCGCAGCGGCTTCAGCGACAGTTCCCGCAGGCTGCGGGTTGCCTCATCCAGCCTGGACGCATCACCTGATGCAGCGGCATACAAAAAGTTAAAATGGGTGTTCCTGTGGTTCTGCACATAGCGCCAGATATGCTTTTCCATATAGTCCGCAACGGTAGCCCTGCGCCGGCGGTCATTGTCCAAAAGGTGTACGGTAAAGCTCCGGGCGAACCTGAGGTTATAGGAAAAATAGCCGTCAAGCAGGCTCCTGCGGTTAAACAGCGCTTCGGCATTGCCGTCGTTCAGGCAGAAGGCCCCGGCAAAAGCTCTTTTGTACAGCCGGTCAATGCGCTTGTACTCAGCCCCGCCAACCCCTTCGCGCTGCTCCAGCGCGGCCCGGTACACCGCCAGCAGCTGCACCCGCAGCAGCCCTGACACCAGAATGGCTGTGGTTCCTGTTGTGCCCTCATGGTCTTTGATCACGAACCCGGTCGCCTGGAGCCGCCCCCACACGGCGCGGATCACGGCCTGCAGAATGTCTCTGACCTGCTGCACAGCGGCTGCGGTCTGCGCGCTGTAGCCGGCAGGCTCAAGCTCTGCCAGAGCAACGCCTATACCATACAGAATGCCGGTCAGCTGGTCTCGGGTAGCCCGGGTATAATAGATCATCGCTGGATAGCAGGCCGACGGGTTGCCGATGTCCGGAATATCAGTTGGGCTCTCATATACATAGCCGCGGTCGATCCGGTCCTGCCAGGCCTCGGGATAGCGCCACTGCGCGGCCTGCGCAGCGGGAAACGCACACCGGGCAATCACGCCCGGCGTACCGCTCACATGGGTCAGGATATGCAGGCCGCGCGCAGCTTCAAACACCGCGTCAAGATCGCGAGCCTCGCCTGTCGTGATGAAGCGGTAGACCGCACCGGCGAGATAAAATCCGGTAAAGATGGCGCTGTCGCCGCCTGTTCCGTACAGGGATGGCTCTCCATCCGCCTCCTCAGCATACCGGCCCTGCCAGATAATGCCGTTCACACTGTGATGCGCCTGATAGTTTTCCTCAAGCATGGCTGCCCGCGCATACAGATCCCCGTTGCTGACCGCATCGGGATCAAGATCAAGAAGATAGCTTAAATCCTGCGCATGGGCGGCAGGGCACAGTATGCCCGCAGTCTGGCTGCCGGCCAGCACCATGAGCGCGAGCAGTTTCAGGCAAAGCTTTTGCATGGCATCTCCTGACAGATACAGGCACCGGCGATTCAAGAAGTACGAAATCCGGCAGCAACTCACTGTGGAATATTCTACATAAGGATATAGTGCGAGGCCGGCTGTGAGTCAAGGGTACTGCCTGAAGCAAGTGCCCGCAGAGGGCGGTACGTAAAAACTGAAAAAGCAGCACGCTGCGAAGGTACGGCGTGGTTTCCGGCTTTAAGCGGTATGTACCGCACTGTCTTTCGGTGCAGCCGAAACACGGTTCAGTTTGCATCATAGGGGATTGATACTTGATGGAACATGCTGCAGCCGGATAGGTCACTGTGCTTTAGAACACACCGGGGCGAGATACCGGCGGTGAAAACGTGAGTCGGTCAGGTATCGCAGGCCGGATATTGATTTTATCATGGACGCCACCCGGGGATTCTGATACATACTACCTGCTCAAGCACCCGCCTGCCGGGGGAGGGCTTTTGCCTGCTGTACGAAGGGAGATTATACCGCTATGCACCGTAAGATATTTAAAGCAATACTGAAAGCAATGCCGAAATCCGGCGGCACGGATACCGGCCGCAGCAGCAGTGCAGACAGAGAGCTGCAGATTGCAACCTGCGCGCTTCTTCTTGACATTGCTCATGCTGACAATGAGTTTTCACCGGAAGAGGAGCTGAAAATAGAGCAGCTTATGCGCGGTCATTTCGCGCTGTCGGAAGAGGCTTTTCTTGAAATAAAAAAGCTCTCCGAGCAGAAGCTCAAAGGCAGCATCGACCTGTGGCAGTTTGCCAAAACAATAAAAGAGCAGTATTCCTACCGGCAAAAAGAGAAAATTATCGAGATGCTGTGGGCTGTTATTTACACTGACGACTCGCTGCATGCCCACGAAGACTATCTTGTGCACAAGCTTGCAACAGTGCTCAACCTTGATCATGGAAAGCTGATTGACGCAAAGATGAAAATCCTCGGGCAAAGAAAGGCGGACTGAAACAGCAGGTATTGAAAGAGTTGCCCGCGAAAAAGCGGGACGTCACCCTGAATAGTTCCTGCAATACAGTTAATTCAGCAACGTTCCCTGGCTGCCCCTTGAAGTTATTGATATAGTTATGGGACGCACCCTGGTCATTCCCTGCCGTCATTCACCCTGTCTATATTCTGCCGCTGGCGTATTAAAAAATTGCTGCTCGGAGCCCCGGTGGATGGCGCTGGTGATGCATCCCCTGCAGCCCCCGCTTTATTGGGTGTTACTACAGCTTTTGTAACAGTGCTGCTATTTTGACCCGGCGGTTTCAGCTGTGGATCTGACCAAACCCCCAGTGAACGTTTTTGGGCCAGGCTTACAGACAAATCGTAGGGATGTTTTTTATTTTTCTCCAGTAACGGCCAGGCTAACCCTTTCCGGACAAGCTCCCGGTTAATGGAATCCTGCTTTTTGGAAGAAAAAACTTCTGCGGTTATGATATTTTCTTGAGAACTGATCATAGTAATTCTGAGCATCTGGTTTAAAGCAAGACTTTCAAGATAGCGCTTTGCCTCAGCCCCGAATTTTTGTTGAGGCTCCGGAGCAATAATATATGCCAGCTGCACGGTATACTGTTTTCCATTTGCACGTATCAAGAGCGTGTCAGCATCTACCACCGTCTCGCAGACCGCATTAAAGTTCTCGGCAAAGGCCGGACAGGCCAGGAGCATAATCCCTGCAATAAAGAAAAAATATTTTTTAAGCATACTAATCTCTCCCCTGGTAGTGTTCTTAATGTCGTCAGCACACCAGCGCCACAGGCTATGTTCCCTGAAAAAGGCAGCCAATCAAGCCACCCTCTATGAGATTGTGTCGCAATTAAAAAAAGATGTCATCTCGACCAAAGGGAGAGATCTTTGCCTGAAGCAAAAGCAAAGCCTTAAGATTGCTGCGCGGTGGCGCAACCTGCGGTCTCACCGCCTGCGGCGGATTCGAAATGACAGTACAAAACTAATTATGACACAGCCTCTATGCTGGCGGTTGCTGCCTGCCTCCCCGCCACCGGCTCGAACCATCGCATGTCTCTTCTTGTTTAATAGGGTCAAAGTCAGGCTGCCGTCAAGGGCTTCATTGATATTTTCGGCATTATTGCAATAAATCTGAATGAGTTTCCGGCCATTGCTGCTGTGGTTTTGAGTAAAGAAAGGCGGCCTGAAACAGGCATTCATTGACAAAAAAAAACCGGCTGCAACAACCGCCGGCCAAAACACCTGAAAAACAGTGCTGTGGGGGTGTTGAAAAACCCCATTAAGTCATTCTGAGCGCAGCGAAGAATCTCTATCTTTTTGAATTTTCTAAGCCCGAATGGGACCTTCACTTTGCAGATGCGCTCCTGAAAACCATGGCTATCCCCTGTTTTCCTGTCCGCAAAAGCCGTCACCACCAAAAAAAATCATGAATAAAATTTTTTGCGTGCTATATAGAAATCTTAAGCAGCAATGCACGGGCACAAGATAGTGCGCTAAAGACACTTCAGGGTCAGGAGTCTCGTCTGACCTCCGCCCCGCTGTGGAGCACAGAGTTTGTTGTAAATTTTTTATCATATCTACAAATAGAGTTAAATGAAGTTAAACGTATAAAGCAGAAGAGGGTTCTATGCAGCTAATAAAATCAATATCCCTGCTGTCTGTGATCGGCTCTCTGTTTCTGTGCTCATCTGCCTTTGCCTATCAATCGGGGAACTTTACGTACACGGTAACAAACCAAACGGTCACAATCACTGGCTATTCCGGTCCCGGCGGAGCAGTTGCAATTCCAGATACCATTACCAGCATGCCGGTAAGCGGCATCGGGGATAGTGCGTTTTATTGTCAAACCCGTATGACCGGTGTCACCATCCCGAACAGCGTTACGAGGATTGGAGCACAGGCGTTTCGAAACTGCACCGGTTTGACCAGCGTTAGCATACCGGGAAGCGTTACGAGCATTGGGACATATGCGTTTCAATTTTGCAGCGGCCTGACCAGCCTTACCATACAAAATGGCGTTACGAGCATTGGCTACAGTGCGTTTGGAAATTGCACGGCCTTAATAAGCGTAACCATACCGGGCAGTGTGAGAAGCATTGCTGGTTCTGCGTTTTCATACTGCGACAGTTTGAGCGGTGCATATTTTTACGGAAATGCGCCGGCGATGGGGCCGAATGTTTTCCTTAACTGCGCAGGCGGTTTTACCGTTTACTATACTGCCGGAGCCACGGGGTTTACCAATCCGTGGTATGGCTATCCAACGGAGGAGTCTAACCCGCCTCCGTCAACCAGCACCACTGTGCCGGTAGCGACGACAGTGCCAGCAAGCACAACGACGAAGCCGTCCACGTCAACGACGTCCGCATCAACGAGTATAAGCACAACATCATCATCGGCTGCTTCATCAACAACTACTACTCCGCCGAAGTCCACCACAACCTCTGCACCGCCGAAGCCAACCACCTCCACTACCAGTGCCTGCAACGTATCAGGTGATACCGATGGCGACGGTATGCCCGATACGCTCGATAACTGCCCGAATGGTTTCAATCCCAATCAGCTGGATGCGAATGGTAACGACATAGGAGATTGCTGCGACCCGGCACCCGGCTGCGGCGGCGACGGACAGGCAACATGTGATACGGTGTGCGGGCAGTAGTCGGAGTATGGGGTAACGGATTAATCCTCTGAAGAATCATCAAGGCCCAACTACCAGAGATGGTGGTTGGGCCTTTTTTGTAAAAGTCCACAGGAGATGTCACTACAGTGATGCTCTGAGTCAATGCTATGACCGCAGCAAGGTTCAGTTTGCATCATCTGGGATTGCTAAGCGCAGGAAAATGCTGCAGTCGTATAAATCCCCGTGCCACACCGCAAGCTGGAGCGGGATACCGGAGGGAAGGCGATAGTTAAGGCAGATGGCGCAGGCCGGATAGTGATTTAATCATGGTCTTTATATGCTCTTGAGACCAAGCCGTGCAAGAAGCTATTGTGTTAAACAGCCTCCCTTTTTCTCCCATCCCCTGCAGCCCTGAGGATGAGCCATGAGCAGAGCTGTGTGCGCCACCTCTGCTACAGCACCGCCTGCTGTTTATACAGCGCATTGGGCAGGCACTGCATGGTCGCTTTGATCAGATCTTCCTGCTGGAAAGGTTTGCTCAGATATCCGTCAAACATGCCGCTTATCCGTTCCGTCACGTCACCGGAGGCATGGCCGGTCATGACCAGCAGCGGAATGTTTTTAACAGCTTTATCAGTTTTCAAAATGACGACCGCCTCGTAGCCGTTCATCACCGGCATCTGTATGTCCAGCAGAATCAGGTCGGGCGCGCACGCGCGGGCCATATCAACAGCATCCCGGCCATTAGCTCCCTCGATCAGATCAAAGTCGTACTCATCGTAAAACAATTTGATCAGCTCACGGATATGCGCAGTGTCATCGACAATCAGTATGCGCGGCTTTCCAGACATTGCAGTCATAGCAGTCCCCTTCTTTCATTGGATTAACTCTACAGAAGTACAACCCTGTCCTTCGTGCAAAAAAACCCCTTCCTGAAGCTGAAAAAAGGCCGGCTGTGACATACATTTTCACTACCGGCAGTCTCTGATTATTCAGCACCTGTGCTGTCTGCCGTTATGCCCTCATGCGCTCTTTTCGGTTGTCTGCGACGCTGCGTTTCTCTGCATGTTTTCAATACAGAGAGCACCTCCGGCCATAGAGAACAAAACATGTTTTATTCAATTTTTATTACATATACTGTGCCAACAACAATGCCGTCTTTGCTTGCAACTCCATTGACAATAAAAAATTTAAAAATCATTCTAAATTAAATGATTTTTTTTGAAAAATATCTGGAAGGATTCTTTTTCAGTCCTGAGAAATGATGGCTAAAGCCGGCATCTATTCAAAATGAGTAATAATTGGCAAATAAAATTACTCATAATGAATACGACATGCTGCTGTAAAAAACCGTATCTCTCTCCATCAAAAAACAACAGTACAAAACAGCCCCCCGAGATGTGAACTGAAAAGCCGGCCACGACAGGTCAGGCCGGAGGGCAGCCAGAGGCCCGATGGTTTACATACTGTTCCGGCAGGTGCAGGCGGCAACAAGGCAAGACCGGGGAGGGGCAAGGCTGCGAAAATTCCAAACTGCTAAGCTTTACTGGAACGCAAGGGATACTTCCGGATTTCTTTTAACAAGCTGGCGGATCATGATGTCGCTTAATATACTCGTGAACTTTATGCCGCCTGTTACCTTATATGGGCTTTCCTTTACCCACATGACTTCGGCCTCAACAGGAATATGCAGGATCGTGTTTGGTATGGAAATTTCCATTACAAGAACAACTCCGCGCTTAATGCTTTCAGTCTGCGGAAAGTTTACAGTCGCACCGCTTGAGCTCAGATTTATAATCCGGCATTCATACTGCCGCGTGTCCTGTTCCCTGATGGAGCAGCGCGTTTTGAGGTTAACATCAAAACGAGCCTTGGCGCGCATATGTGCATATGAAGATTTTCCCATATTTTAATTGTTCCTGTGCCGATTTTAAATTGTATGTAATAAAAAGTAAAAATGCAGACTAAAAGAGGTCTGCCCGGACAACATAGCCTGCTCTGTTTTTTATCCGACATCTGCCTGTGGGACGAAGAATAGAAAAAAACACCCCATAAAGCAATAGCACCAGAGGCTATTATTTAGGCACTAAGGGGCCTGAGGAGCGGGGGCAGAAAAAATATTGCCAATCATGTCTGTTGCGGGCCTGAACCGGTGCCTGCATTTCGGGCGAGACATTCCCGAACCGGCATTACGAGATTTACAGCCCTTCGAATATTTTGAACAAAACGATAAAAAAGAGCGGCTGTGCGTGTCGTGCACATCCGCCCTGTATCATCTGACTCTTTTGATGCCGATTTAAAATACCTGCACCCGGTTTTCCACCTGCAAATGCGGCACCCGTTTGAACTCCTTTGCATTGCTGGCAACAGGCAACTACCGACTTCTGAAATTTTATGTTTAGCCAGAAAGTCAAGAAACAATCAGCGGCTGTTGTCCCCCTATTGTTGTTCGCAGGCCTGATAGTAATTTATGTATGAACGTCCCCTGGTCAGCCCTATGCGCCAACTGCGGCACGCAGTTCTCCAACTTTTATTTTCTTCTGCCCGGCATGCCAGAGGTCGAGTTTTGACTGCATATACAACCAGCTTTCCGGCGTGGTGCCTGTTGCAAGGGCGATTTTTACGGCCATGTCCGGTGTCACAGGACCCCTGCCGTTTAAAATTGCAGACAGTGTTTTACGCGACGTGCGCAAACGTTTTGCGGCTTCCGTTATCGTAAGTCCCAGGGGGACCAAAACATCCTCCCGTAAAACTTCTCCGGGATGTGTGGGTTTGCGTTTGTTAATCATGATGTGTGCTCCTTGAAAATAGTCAGTGATAATCCCTGTAATCGACGATCACAGCATCTGCCCCTTCAAATTGAAAAGTAACCCGCCAGTTGCCGTTTACCCGGACCGACCAGGAGTCCTTCTCTTTGCCCGGCAGCCGGTGCAGTTTAAAGCCGGGCAGATTCATGTCCTCGGGGCATGCTGATGCGTCCAGGCGGTCAAGTATGCGGGCCAGCCTGGGGGCATGGTCCGGCATTATTTTACTGCAGTCATCATGGTGGAAAAACTTTTCCAGCCCTTTATGCCTGAATGATTTAATCATGTCTCCATATATAACATGTAACCTAATGCGTTACAAGCAGTTTTAGCAATTGCCAGTGTATGCTGCTGTTGGCATGCGGATCAGCATGAAAACTGTGCATAGCGCGGATAGTAAAAACAAAGCGTGCTGACACCTGTTCTTGTTTTTTCGTTCTATGGTTTTCCCGATGGATGTTCCCGGTTGTTTTTTAGACCCACTAAAATACAGGTTGCATAATATATAAAAACTTATATAATTGAAAATATGAATACTGTCGTGAAAGCACTTAAGTTCATTGGGTCGAGTCTGGACGATCTACGGAATTTCCCGGATGAAGCCCGGCGGGCTGCCGGATTTGAGTTTCATGCGGTTCAAAGCGGTTTTGATCCAAACGACTGGAAGCCCATGCAGGCCATCGGCCCCGGCGTAAAAGAGATTCGTATTCATGTGCTGGGCGAGTGGCGCGTTATCTATGTAGCTTAGCCAACAACCACCCGCATAGAGCCTGTGTCGCAATTTACTTTGCTGTCATCTCGACCGAAGGGAGAGATCTTTGTAGTAAGTAAAATCAAGGGGCTTAAGATTTCTCACCGCCTGCGGCGGATTCGAAATGACATTAATAAATCAATTGTGACACAGCCTCATAGCGGGGGGGGGATTTCGCTAAAGCGAAATCAAAAAACACATAGTGTTTATGTTGCCTTTTTCAGAAACGCATGTTTCTGAAATCAGTTCAGCGACGCAGTTTATGTGCTGCACGCATTCAAGAAAAAAAGTCAAAAAACGAGCCGCCAGGATATCGAACTGGCGCGTCAAAGGTACAACCGCATTGGAGGTTAAAGTAATGAACGATGACATTATTAAATCTTCCGGCAGCGTTTTTGCTGATCTCGGTTTTCCACCGGATGAAGCCGCTATTCTTCAGATGCGTGCCGACCTTATGGCTGATCTGCGCAAACTCATCAAAGCGAAAAAATTAACGCAGGCCAAAGCGGCAACAATTTTCGGGGTGACGCAGTCCAGGGTATCAGATCTCATGCGCGGCAAATGGGAGAGATTCAGTCTTGAAATGCTCATTACGCTTGCAACAAAGGCGGGCATGCATGTCAGCTTGAAAACAGCGGCATAACGCTGGCTTCAAAACAAAGGGCGCTGACCCCTGTTCTTGTTTTTGCTGAGCGGAGAGGGAATTTATTAGATCAAAAAGCCATGATGCAGGCAATAGATTCCCTGAATCAACGCTATGGCCGCAACACGGTTCAGTTTGCATCATCGGGCATAGATAAGCGCTGGAAAATGCTGCAGTCGCAAAAATCGCCGTGCTTTACCACATGACGGGGCGAGATACCGGCTGTGAAGGCATGAGACAGACAGGCGGTGCAGGCCAGATAGTGATTTATGTATGAACGCCCCGCAGTCCTACTCAAACAATTCAACTAATTCAACAACGTTAAGTTCCTAAAAAATTTTCTTGAAAAGCATTAAATACAACCGTCCCCTTTTAGATGTTTACAGCCAATTTCTGCAACCTGGGGGGGGGAGGGCGTTTGTGTACTTTGTAGGATGGCCCCTAAGTGCCGTCATTCTCAACAAGTGAATAGCTTGTGCTTCTGCCTCCTGCGGGATCCTTCTTCAGCAGGTTCTGTTTCACAAGGTCATCAATATCGCGACCGGCAGTATCCTGAGAACATTTTGTGATTTTTGCCCATTTTGACGACGTGAGTTTTCCTTCGAATCCATCAATCAATAGATTGAGCATATGTCGTTGGCGATCGTTCAACGGCTGCTGCGCAAGTTTTTTCCAAAGAGTTGCTTTGCGGATGACATTTGCCAATATGGTCTCGGCGCCATCGAACGCTCGATTGAGGCAGCTCAGGAACCAATCGAGATATTCCGTGATATCAAGATCGCCTTTCTGCATTTCTTCCAGACGAGTCGTAGTATTTTCCCTGTTCTGCCTTTATCTGGGCAGAGATGCTGTAAAAGCGCTGAGCGCTGCGCTCTGAGCGAGCCAGCATCATGTCAGCGAGCGCGCGACCGATGCGACCGTTTCCATCGTCGAAGGGATGAATGGTCTCAAACCAAAGATGCGCTGTGGCGGCTTTAAGAATGGGATCGACATTGGGTTGCTCTGTATTAAACCACTTTATGAACGCACCCATTTCTTTATCGATACGCGTTGCGGCAGGCGCTTCGTAGTGAACATGTTCGCGTCCATAGGGGCCGGAAACAACCTGCATGGGCCCGGATTCAGCCGTTCGCCATTTGCCGACAGTAATCTTCAAAAGGCCGCTGTATCCTGTCGGGAACAATGCTGCGTGCCAACCGAAGAGCCTCTCTTTTGTAATCGGTTTATCGTAGTTCTGTGTTGCATCGATGATCATTTGAACAACACCATCGACATTTCTGTCTGACGGTGTCAGTGCGCCGATATCGACGCCAAGCCGCCGCGCGAGAGAAGAACGAACCTGATCCCGATTGAGCTGCTGCCCTTCAATTTCGCTGGATTTTACGACTTCCTCCGTCAGGGTGTCGCAAAACGGCTTCGTCGCGCAGCTTGATGCCGAAAGCCTCTATGCGCCCAAAGAGCTGCCCTTGCCGATAACGTACAGCAGCGAGTTTTTGTGCAAGATGGTCGTTATCCCAACGAAAATGGGGCCAATCGGCTCTTTGATATATGTAGGTAGTCATAATCTCCGCACCTTTCGCGTAGATTATAGCACTTTTTCTCCGCATAAGCAATCATATTCGCCGCATATATTGCGGAGAATAAAGCGGCTAATCTCCGCAATTGATTGATCCTTGCTTTGGGCTGGGCAGACTAGAGATGAGGGTTGTTCAATACAAAGTTTGCCGCAGGAAGCACTTCCTGGGTGGGGGGATTTAGTAAGTGGTTGCCTGCTCTAACTCCCGCACGTTGTGCAAAATATGTATTCAGGAGCTGCGGAAAAGCTAAGTCAACAACGTCCCCCTAGTTAGACCTTTCTGCTCTATGTTAGTAGATGATAAAACCCTTTTTCAAATACCCCTTTACAGCCGGTTGCGACGTCTGGCTGAATGCCGATCCATGCGCGAATGTTCGTCATCCTGCTTCCTGCCTGCGGGCTTTGCAAAAGCTGCAAGGTGCAGTATGTGCCCCTGGTGCTCAAAGGCAAACCCGATCACCGAGTCCGATTCAAGCCGTATGTCTTCACCCTCAGATACGGATTTGCGATGCTCTGCTGTTGCATCTGCCATGCCGGCGATAAACTGCCTTGCTGCGTCACCATGAGATCCTTCAAGCTTCAGATCAGGATCATACCAGTCCGTGGCATCAAGGGCGTAGCTCTTCACAAGCTTTGCAAACACCTTCCCGAACGTGTCGGGTCCGGCAAAGCTGTCAAGGCCTGCAACTTTCCCGTTTATCAGAAATACAGCACCGGCCTGATTTTCGGCCCTGGTAAAGTTTTGCAGGTAGTCTTCAAGGGAAATTCTGTCCTTTTCGTAAATTTCTGACATGGCCATGCTACCGGATACGGCCTTCCTGCGCCGCGCCTTCTTGTCTATGGAATTCCATATCTCTCCCTGGTCAGAACAATAGGAGGCATTAATTTTGAGCGAGTGGTTTACGTGAACGGCCTTCTCCGCCCTGATATTCGGACAGAGCAGGCGCTCATGGCTGAAAAACTTGCCGGAGGCGTAGGACCACCGGCCCTGTTCCACGCAGCTCACCGGGATTATCACCTTTGACATGGCAGCGATGAGAATGGTGGCGTTGACGATACGGTTCTGCTTGGCCCCTACCAGCTCTTCGCCGTCCAGGATGAGCACCTGCTTGCTTGCCTTATTGATCACCTGCAGCTCAGGCACTGAGCCTCCCGTGCTCACCTCTCCAACTTCGATGAGCCCGCCCTGCAGCGCCTCGTCAAGAAGCAGGTAGTCGGCCTGTTCCGTACCACTGGTCAAAAGCGGCACCATGCTCAAATTTTTATAGGCTTGAGCCGGCCCCGTGGTGATGGTTGTGATATAGGTTTTAAGACTTTCGTTCATGGCCTCTCCTTTGACTTTTCCGGTTAATCTTACCTTTAAGAATAGCAGGGCACTGTGTCAGGGAAGGTCAAAACGAATTAAAAAATATTGTTATTTATTGTAAAAAATTGATATATTTTAATTTCATTGTGGTCTTTTTTTACGTCAGGGAGGATTTTATGCCACGAGGAGATCAGCTGGCGCGTCAGTGGAAAATTATTCAGACCATAGTCTCGTCAAAAAAAGGCAAAACGGCAACCGAGCTGGCAACCGAACTCGAAGCAAACCCGCGAACCGTCTACCGCGACCTTCAGGCATTGCAGACAGCGGGGTTTCCGATATACACGGAAAGAGTGGGCGATAAAAATTGCTGGACACTGCTTGATGCCATTAAAAACCAGATCCCGGTCCCGTTCGCATTTACCGAGCTCATGGCTCTGTATTTTTCAACCGATATGCTCAAAGCCCTTCACAATACAATTTTTTATGAAAACCTGGACTCACTGGCTAAAAAAATAAAAACCATCCTGCCTCCCGAGTCGCACAGATTCCTTGAAAACGCGCGCAAGACTTTTTCTGTTCAGAAGAAGCACTATAAGGACTACGGCGGCTTCAAAGAGATAATCAACAAGGCTTCAGATGCCGCGCTGAAGCAGAAATGCGTCACACTTGTCTACTGCTCCATGCCGGAGAAAAAAGAGACCCGGCGCACCGTAGATCCCTACCGCATCTGGTTTTTCAATGAGACCTTTTACCTGATCGGCTACTGCCACCTGCGCAAGGAGCTCCGCTCTTTTGTGCTCGACCGGGTCAAATCCCTCACCGTTACTGATGAGGAGTTTGTCATCCCTGAAGATTTTGATTTTGATGCCCTGATGAAGGGCAGCTTCGGCGTTATCACCGGCCCGACTGAATCCGTGCGGATACAATTTGAGAAAGAAGTGGCCGGCTATATTGAAGAAAAGGTGTGGCACAGCAGCCAGCGCATTAACCGGGCCTCTGACGGGGCAATTATCTTTGAGGCCGACGTTGCAATAAATGAAGAATTTAAAAACTGGATTTTAAACTGGGGATCAAACGCGATGGTTCTGGCGCCCGCATCGCTTGTTGCGGAGATTCAGGCAGAGATCGCCAAAATGGCTAACAGGTATAGCTGATTTATGGATGGATGCCCCCAGGATATTTCCTGCAGCACAGATAATTCAACTAATTCAACAACGCCCTTTATGCTCCCAATATGAAGCTAATAAAGAGGGGGATGCAGGTAACCCCTATTCCAAGTGGCCACGACTAGGGGGTTTTGGGTGGCCGCCGGGGTTTATTTTTAAATAATACTTAAAATCGGCTCAAGACGCGGGTCAATGGCTTTCAAAAGTTTGGAAAATTTATCCAGGGATGGCTTTACTTTACCCTGTTCATATCTGCTGTAGGCAGCCGGTGAATTTGAACCAAGATTTTTCGCAACATCACGTACGCTCAAGTGAAGGCTGCTGCGTTGCTGTTTGAGCGCCAGGGCCATAAGCAGGGTGTCATTGCTGGAGCCCACCATGAAAGTATCTGCCGCCCCCTCTGTAACGGAAACAGTAAAGCCTTTTTCATCAATGATTGATTCAATGGCATCCTTTGCCATAAAATAAGCATCTTTTCGGCTCTTTCCCTGAGTATAAATCTTCAGCAAGGGTATTTCTACTGCCCACCATTTACCTGACCGGACAAGTTTGCCTTCTATTTTCATGTGCTCTCCTTTCTCTTGTTACCCGGATTGGCCAGCGCTGTTTTTACGATGGCCTCAGCGGTATATTCATTAATCTCTGTGTGCCGGGGCACCGGAATTTTCTGCTCTCCGTTTGTCCATTTCTCATGGCTGCCGCCCTCGCCGTATTTCCACCAGCCAAGTTCTTGCAACCGCTTGATGAGAACTTTCTTTTTCATATTTTATATTGTATACATATTTATATACATTGCAAGTGTAAATAAACCGCTTCATTTTATTAGTGGCTGTTGTCCCGGATAAATTCCGTGAAGTGTCTGTCAAACAGGGGTAAGTTCAGCTGTCCACGATTATTGCCTGAAAAACAAAACACCCTTTAATCCAGGATACAGTTTAAGAAAGAAGTGGCCGGCTATATTGAAGAAAAGGTGTGGCACAGCAGCCAGCGCATAACCCGGGCACCTGACGGGTCAATTATCTTTGAGGCCGACGTTGCAATAAATGAAGAATTTAAAAACTGGATTTTAAACTGGGGATCAAACGCGATGGTTCTTGCGCCCGCATCGCTTGTCTCGGAGATTCAGGCTGAGATCGCCAGAATGGCTGGAAGGTACAGCTGAGGAGATTTGCTAGAAAACGAAACGGACTGAGCGATTTCAATTTGCTACAATATGAACGCCTCGCAGACCTACTCAAGCAATTCAACTAATTCAACAACGTTATGCTCCCTAAAAAATTTTCTTGAAAAGGATTAAATAGAACCGTCCCCTTTTACTTAAAGGAACTATTGGCGACAAATCCTTCGGCTTCCTGAGCGGCATCAAGCATGTGTTGAAGTCTTATTCTGTCATCAGGCCTCATACTGCACCTCGGCCGTACTCAGAATCTCTTTGCGAAAGTACCGGCTTAATTCCTGCGGGGTGCGAAGGTCGGCCTTGTTGCCGAGCAAATCGCTGAGTTCATTTTCCATATGGCAAAGAGAAAAAAAACCCGGCAGCATTTCATCGTAAAATTCAACCAGCAGATCAATATCGCTGTCCGGCCTCATCGCCCCTTTCAGGGCAGAGCCGAAAAGAGATAACCTTTTAATGCCATTGCGCCGGCAGAATTCAATGAGCCGGTCACGCGAAATTCGCTGATCGATTATGTTCGACATACATGCCTCGCCATTAATTTAGAGGGGTCCGGGTATCCACCCCTGGCTAATCAGGGACTCCCTGTTTGCTGTTTATAGACCTCTGCTTTTATTTCACCGCAAAAATTCCGTTGTTGACACAGTGCACAAACTCCCCCTTTTTGCATGTGTATTTTACCCCAACTCCTTATATTCTGTCAGCCTTTTAAATCGCCACTCCAGCCCGTCCATGCGGGGATAATATTTTTTATCCCTCGGCAGGATGATGGGCTTTTTATCCAGATCGAGCAATTCCTGGTAATCGCGGTTGCGTTTGTCGAGAAGCTTTGAAACATGCCACTTCAAATCCGGGCCGGGGGAAAGGATGTTTTTGTCCAGCGCCCAGTGAAAGCTGGGGGCAAGGGCAATGCCGTTGCAGGGATCATTGTCGCGTGATTCGGAGAAGGGGATAATATGCGCGGCTTCAACCATGACCGACCCATCGGGCAGGATCACCCGCCAGCCCGAGGCGGCGCAGCGGTAGTCATATGCTTCGCGCACCACGCGTGAAAACGCCGCATCGCGGACTTTGTCGTTGTAGGTGCTGCAACATTCAGCCACTTTTTCAGGTTCCTTCAGGCAGTTTTCATATACTGCTATCTGCTGCTCTTCGGCTACAACGGTGCGGATCTGTTCGCGGCTTGCCGGGAACCACCGGTCTATGAGAGTTTGTCGCAAAATATCGCGATCCGGGGCAGAGGAGATCAGGCTGAACAGATCATCATCAAGGAATGCATATTCAAAATTTTCCGTTATCTGCGATGGGCCGCGCACGGTTGACAGCGCTGCGACTACAGCCTCGCGGCCGGGAATCGGCTTGAGATGCCAGAAGGATTCCCCTTTGTATAGATGAAAAAATGGAAAATACGGATTGCAGGCATCGCCTGGCTGCTGCACTGTCTGGAAAAATGATTTAAAAATATCAAGAAGGTTTTGGTTATAGAGGATTTTATTTTCTTTGAGAAACCCTGCCTCGGCCAGGGCCAGTACGGCCAGCAGCATGACCGGCTTGTGGGGGCTGACATGCTCCCCTGAACGGTTTACATGCAGCTTCGAGAAGGCGTGTATGTAGTATTCAAGATCAGGCATGGCAGCTCATGTAATAATGAATATTATTGAACTGTTCTTGTGAAGCAGGAAGAGTATAAAATAGAATAAAAGGCTAAAGCAACTACTCTTTTGTTATTTTTAAATAAATCAGTAAAATCTTTGCGAGCTGTGAGTTGGGAGTCGTGAGTTGGGAGTTGTGAGTTCGGAGTTCGGAGCGCAGGGGCACGGTGCACGTGCCGTAAAGTTCGGAGTTGGGAGTTGGGAGCGTAGGGGCACGGTGCGCGTGCCGTAAAGTTGGGAGTCGTGAGTTCGGAGTTCGGAGTAAAAATTCAGCAGCCGGGAGTCAGAAAAAACAGCCACCTCTCCCCCATCAGAGACTGTGTCGCAATTAACTTTGCTGTCATCTCGACCGAAGGGAGAGATCTTTGTAGTAAGTAAAATCAAGGGCTTAAGATTTCTCACCGCCTGCGGCGGATTCGAAATGACATTAATAAATCAATTGTGACACAGCCTCTCAGTGGCGTAGGGGGAGAAAACCGGCAAGTTGGAAATTGCTGCACTACGGAGGCAGAAGATTGCTCATTATGGCGGGGACGAATCCCGACTGCAATCGGGACGACCTTCGGCCTCAGGTTCTGCTCTTACCCTTAACTAAAAAAAGCACTTAACCGATGAGGCTAAGTGCTTGAAAAATGTGGCGGGGACGACGGGACTCGAACCCGCGACCTTCGGCGTGACAGGCCGACGTACTAACCAACTGTACTACGCCCCCGCGTATCATATGCTGTTGTCAAATTTATGGGCGATACTGGGTTCGAACCAGTGACCCTCGGCTTGTAAGGCCGATGCTCTCCCAGTTGAGCTAATCGCCCTAAAAGAGATAACTTATCTCAAATAATTTCAAAAGTCAAACAAGAAAACAAAAAAAGCACAGCGCCCTGCCCCGTCTTTTACTGCTGCACCGGCGGGAGGATAACTTTCTGCGGCGCCTTTTCCGCAAAAAACTGCTTTTCATCGACCGCCTGCCCGGCAAAGGCCTCGGCTGAGGCCGGCACCAGGGCAAGGCGGATGACCTCATCCATATGATCGACCATGACGATTTTCAGGTCTTTGAGAATCTTCTCCGGGATATCCTTCAGGTCTTTTTCATTTTCCCGGGGAATAAGCACCGTGGAGATAAGGCCGCGGTTGGCGGCAAAAATTTTCTCTTTCAAGCCGCCGATCGGGAGCACCCGGCCGCGCAGCGTAATCTCGCCGGTCATGGCAATGTCCTTTTTGACCTCCACGCGGGTCAGGGCCGATATGATGGCGGTTGTGATGGCAATGCCGGCCGACGGCCCGTCCTTGGGTATGGCCCCCTCGGGCACATGTATATGCAGGTCGATGAGCTGATAAAAATCCTTTTCAAGGCCGAGCAGCTGCGCCCGCGAGCGCACATAGCTCATGGCCGCCTGTGCCGACTCCTTCATCACATCTCCCAGCTTGCCCGTGATGATCAGATCGCCCTTGCCGGGCATGACCGCCACCTCTATGAACAGCAGCTCGCCGCCGACTTCGGTCCAGGCAAGGCCCGTCGAGATGCCCACCTTGTTCTTTTCTTCAGCAGTGCCGTAGCGGAACCGGGGAACGCCCAGATACTTCTCCACCGAGGTCTTATCAACTTTCACCTTCCGCTCTCCGGCCTCCTGCGCGCCCTGGCGGACAAGATCGGTTGCCACCTTGCGGCATATGGATGCCAGTTCCCGCTCAAGGTTGCGCACGCCCGCCTCCCGGGTATAGCGCCGGATGATATGCAGAACCGAATTATCGGAAAAGTCAAGCTGCTCGGCCTTCAGGCCGTTGGCCTCAAGCTGCTTGGGAACAAGGTACTGCTTGGCAATCGCGAGCTTCTCGCTTTCCATATAGCCGGCAATGCGGATGATCTCCATGCGGTCCTGCAGCGCCGGGGGTATGCCCTGCAGCGTATTGGCCGTTGTTATGAACATGACCCCGGAAAGATCATAGTCCATATCGATATAGTGATCATTGAAGGTGTCGTTCTGCTCGGGGTCCAGCACCTCCAGCAGCGCCGACGACGGGTCGCCGCGGAAGTCGGTGCTCATCTTATCGACCTCATCCAGCAGAAACACCGGGTTATCAGTGCCTGCTTTCTTGAGCGACTGCAGAATCTTGCCCGGCAGCGCCCCGATATAGGTGCGGCGATGCCCCCTGATTTCGGCCTCGTCGCGCACGCCCCCGAGGGACAGGCGCACAAACCGCCGGCCGGTCGCCCGGGCTATGGATTTCCCAAGCGATGTTTTCCCCACGCCCGGCGGCCCCACAAAGCAGAGTATGGGCCCTTTGAGCTTCTGCACCAGGCTTTCTACGGCCAGGTATTCCAGTATCCGCTCTTTGGGCTCTTTCAGGCCGTAGTGATCGTCGTTTAATATCTTTTCGGCAGGGCCTATGTCCATCTTCACCTCGGACTTTTCGCCCCAGGGCAGCGACAGAATCCACTCGATATAGTTGCGCACCACATTCAATCTCAGCAGACATGGGCGGCATCATCTTCAGCTTTTTGATCTCCTTTTCGACCCGGGTGCGGGCCTCCTCGGAAAGCTGCTTTTTGCTCTGCAGCTTCTCTTCCAGCTCATCAATTTCCGCCTGCCGGTCATCGGTATCGCCTATTTCCTTCTGAATGGCGCGCATCTGCTCGTTCAGGTAATAGTCCTTCTGGGTTTTCTCCATCTGCCGCTTGACGCGGGTCTTGATGCGCTGCTCGGTGCGAATGAGCTCCATGGCGCTTTCCATGATGGCATATACCCGCTCAAGCCGCTCGCACACATCGGTCAGCTCAAGAATCTGCTGTTTATCGGAAAGGCTTATGTTGAGCTGCGGCGCGATAAGATCGGCAAGCCGGGAGGGGTCATCAACGGTTGCAGCTGTTGCCACCAGATCAGAGGGTATGCGCTTGGTGAATTTGGCGAAATTATCAAGAGACTCGAGAATCATGGCATTGAGCGCCTTGACCTCGTTTGCGTCCCGGCAGGTGTCATCAATTTCTTCGACAAGGGCTGAAAACGATTCATCCTCCACCAGAAATCTGGTGATGCGGCCGCGTTTTTTGCCCTCAACAAGCACCTTTATGCTGCCGTCGGGCAGCTTGAGCATCTGAAGAATCGTGGCCAGCACGCCGACCGTATAGACGGTGTCCTGGCTGGGGCTGTCGATGGAGGCATCTTTCTGCGTCACCAGAAAAATGGTCTTGCCCTGCTCAAGGGCTTTTTCAACAGCGGTGATGGAGCGCTCCCGCCCGACAAACAGCGGCGACACCATATGGGGAAAAACAACGATGTCCCGCAGGGGCATCATCATGTAGACAACCGCATGTTCCTTGTTGTGATTTAAAAATCATGGCCGGACCTTTCAAAAAAAAACTGAGGGCAGGGAGCCCGTCTGCCGGCAGTCCACAGCCCTCAGCATCCATGCTCCATCGAAAAAAGCTACGCTGATTCCTTCTGCTTGCTGTACACCAGCAGAGGCTTTGTCCCCTTGGTCACCACATCCTCACTGATGAGGCATTCCTCGACATCGGTGCGAGGAGGGCAGATCATACATCACGTCGAGCATGATTTCCTCCAGAATGGCGCGCAGCCCGCGCGCTCCCGACTTGCGCCGCATGGCAAGGTCGGCAATGGCCCCGAGCACCTCGCCGGTAAAACGCAGGGTGACGTTTTCAAGCTCGAAGAGCTTTTCATACTGCTTGGTAATGGCATTGCGCGGGCGGGTGAGAATTTCAATAAGCGCTGCCCGGTCCAGATCGTCAAGCGTTGCCAGCACCGGGAGCCTGCCCACAAATTCCGGTATGAGGCCGTATTTAATGAGATCTTCGGGCTGCACTTCAGAAAGGACCTCGCCGATAGTGCGCTTTATATTCTTTTTCATCTCGGCGCCGAAGCCGATGGTCTTTTTGCCCGTGCGCTGCTGAATCACCGACTCAAGGCCGTTGAAAGCGCCGCCGCAGATAAATAAAATATTGGAGGTGTCAACCTGCAGAAAATCCTGCTGCGGGTGCTTGCGGCCGCCCTTGGGAGGCACATTGGCAACGGTGCCCTCGATGATTTTCAGCAGCGCCTGCTGCACGCCTTCGCCCGACACATCGCGCGTGATGGACGGCGTGTCGGACTTGCGGGATATCTTGTCGATTTCATCGATATAGACGATGCCGCGCGAGGCCTTTTCGATATTATAGTCGGCAGCCTGCAGAAGGCTCAGTATGATATTCTCCACGTCCTCGCCCACATAGCCCGCCTCGGTCAGCGACGTGGCATCGGCTATGGTAAAGGGCACATGCAGCATGCGCGCAAGGGTCTGGGCAAGCAGCGTCTTGCCCGTGCCCGTGGAGCCGATCAGCAGAATATTGCTCTTCTGCAGCTCGACGTCATCCTTGCCCTTGCGATAGTCGATCCGGCGGTAGTGATTGTACACGGCAACGGAGAGGATCTTTTTGGCCTTGTCCTGCCCGATGACATACTGGTCCAGAAACTTCTTGATCTCATAGGGCTTGGGCACCGCTGTCTGGCGCGCCGAAAGCGACTCGCGCTCCTGCTCTTCGGCTATGATGTCATTGCACAGCTCGATGCACTCGTCGCAGATATACACCGACGGCCCTGCGACCAGCTTTTTGACCTCTTCCTGGCTCTTGCCGCAAAATGAACAGAACAGATGGCTGCCTTTGCCTCCCAGCGTTTTCTTCGTGGCCATGATCTACCTCAACCCTCAGGTGGTGGTTATTTCCCGTTTTTCTATGACCTTATCAACTATACCATATTCGCGCGCCTGCTCGCCGCTCAGAAAATAGTCGCGGTCGGTATCCTGATGGATTTTCTCCATGGTCTGGCCCGTATGGCGCACAAGAATCTCCTCAAGCTCCTGGCGCGTGCGGATGATTTCGCGGGCATGAATGTCGATGTCCGTTGCCTGCCCCTGATAGCCGCCCATGGGCTGGTGCAGCATGATCCGCGAGTGCGGCAGGGCGAAGCGCTTGCCCTGAGCCCCGGCAGTGAGCAGCACGGCGCCCATGCTTGCCGCCTGGCCGAAGCACAGCGTTGATATGGGCGACCGGAGGTACTGCATGGTGTCATAGATTGCCATGCCCGAGGTCACCAAACCGCCCGGCGAATTGATATAGAGATGAATGTCCTTCTCCGGGTCCTCGGACTCCAGAAACAGCATCTGGGCAATGATGATATTGGCCACATGATCATCAATGGCGCTGCCGAGGAAAATGATGCGGTCTTTCAGAAGCCGCGAGTAGATGTCATAGGACCGCTCGCCCCGGTTGGTCTGCTCGACCACGAACGGAATGAGCTGATTGGTCGTTTGCGGTACACCATTCATATCATGTTCCCTGCTGTGCTGTAGTGTGCAAGATGGCCCCCCGTTACTTTTCGGTTATTTGTGCTTTTGCTGTAATAAAATCTATCGCTTTTTTTTCAAGAATCTGCGGCCGCAGCACCTCGGGGTCCAGGGCGGCCTTTACCGCTGCCACATCCTGGCCGTACTGAGCCGCAAGCTCATCGTATTTTTTCTCAATATCGGCATCATCAACCTGTCAGGCCTTCTTTTGCGGCAATGGCTTCAAGAATAAGCGCCGCCTTCACCTGCCGCTCCGCCGCGCCCCGGTAGCGCTCAAGCAGCGTGCCCGCATTCTGCCCCAGGCTCTCAAGCTTGATGCCCTGCTGCGCCAGCATCTGCTGGGTCTCCATTACCATATTGCGCGCCTGCATGTCGATAAGGGCTTTGGGCACATCAAATGCGTTCTTCTCGATGAGCGCATCAAAAATCTTTTCTTTAAAGCCATGCTCCGCCTGATTGCGCTTGCGGGTAAGAATCTCCTCGGACATGGCTTTTTTGAGATCATCAAGACAGGAATACTTCTGGCTCAGGTCCCGGGCGAATTCATCATCAAGCACGGGCAGCACCCGCTCTTTAATGCCCTTCAGCAGGACCTTCACATCCACCTGTTTCCCGGCATACTCCTTATTGGCAAAGTCTTCGGGCAGCTGCAGCGAAAAGCTCCGCTCCGTCGCCCGCCTGCATGCCCGCAACCTGTGCGGCAAAGCCGGGCAGATAGGCTGTGTCGGTGGTTTCCAGAAAAAAGTCCTTCTGGGGGCCGCCGCCATAGGGTTTTCCCTCGCAGCTGGCATCGAGATCGAAAATGCCGAAATCGCCCTGCGCAAGGCTGCGGCCCTCAACATCTTTCAGTGTAGCATATGTGCTGCGCAATCCTTCAAGTGCGGACGCAAGCTCCTCATCTCCACCTTCGGCGATCTTCTCGCGCTCAAGCTCAAGGCCTTCATAGCCCTGCGGCACTATGGCGGGCTTCACCTCGAAAACAGCCGTATAGGAAAACTCCTTGTCGCGCTCGATGCCGGCGTTTTCAATCTTTGGCTGCGACACAGGGGCTGTTTTTGCTTCATCAATGGCCCGGGGATAGGACTCCTGCAGAATCTTGGATATAACATCCTCTTCAACCTGGGCCTTGAAATACTTCTCCAAGCAGAGACATGGGCGCCTTGCCGGGCCGGAAGCCCTTCAGGCGCACATTCTTTTTAAGCTCTTTGTATGCCTGCTCAAACTGGCCTGCTACCGTTTCCTGGGGCACGACGACGGTCAATCTTTTTTCAATGTCACTAACATGGGTTACGTCTACTTTCATTATCTCCTCATTTCATTTCTTTTCATGCGAGAGGGGGGATTTGAACCCCCACGGTTTCCCGCTGGATCCTAATTCCAGTGCGTCTGCCATTCCGCCACTCTCGCTAGTTCATGGGGTACGCACTACGTATGGCAATCCATTTTTGGAAGTATCTTTTAATAGTATTTTTGACCTTTAGTGTCAAGAAGTTTGGTTAAGCACAAAATTAAAAATTATAGAAAAATTAAAGGGTTTTGCGCGCTTAAGGGAAATAGTGCTCATTCAGTGTTCATTTATAATATTTTTATTCTTTCGCAGATTCAGGCTGCGCAACAAGACCTTTTTCTGCCGGGCCGGACTTGCCATCAGGGCTGTTCCATGCAATGATTATCATTAATACTGTTCTTCGATTGCTTCCAGCAGGTAAAGGAGCTCCCCGTGCCGGATCACAAGCTTGTTGCCGACTACCTGAGAAAATGTTTCGTCAGCGTCGACGGCCTCTGGTTTATGAAAATCGAAGAAGATGCCGGCTTTGAAAAAGCTCTGGAAATCGACATAGCGGTCTGGAAGGTGCTCCCCAAAATCGAGGCACGCACCATACAGGAGCTTCTTACGCTCGGGCAGGGCATCGAGGCGCTGCACAGGGCGCTTGACTTCAAGCTCAGGGCCGAGCTTTACAGCCATACTTTGTCACCCGTCCGCGCAGAGGCTTTCACCCTTGACGTTCATGACTGCCCCTGGGTAAAACATATAAAAAAGGCCGGCAGAGCCCATTTCATTGAGCGCATAGCAGCGTCAATCTGCCCGGCTGAATACGGCGCCTTCACCGCCGAGTTCGGCACAAGCATTTCAATAGATCATCAGCACGGCGACTGCGCACAACACGGAATTTGCCGCTTTGCCTTTCACGTGAAAAAACATACTGAATAAAAATAAAAGGAGCAAAAATTTATGAACTGGGATTTTACGGGTGCTCAGGTTGTGAAGGGTGAGGTGGCCTACAGCCTTGAAGAGTTCAGAAAAGATCTGTACGCCGAAGTGAAGGAAAATTTTTCAGACTACGATAAAGCGGACCTCGACGGAATATATCAGCTTGCCTACGATGTCTGCTACTGCACGGCCACGCAGCGCAAGCTCGGCGAGCTGCTTGCCCACTGCAAACAGATGGGCATAAAGGCCGACTTGAAGTATCTCATGCTCATACGGGATTCCAATCTCAACAATATCGATATGCTGAAGGCAATATTTGCCCGGAAGGTCTCGGAGTTTATGGATGCGGGCGCAAGCGGTGAAGAAGCGCTCAAAAAGCTGGACGAGTATCACCGTCAGGTTCTTGCAGGCGCCGATGACGAGGGCTAGAGCATTTAACAGAATACTATAAACAAGTATTCATGCAGTATCGAGAAACACGCACCCCGGTCATTCCGGCTTGTCCGCAATCATTCTTCCGCGAACCGGAAGGGATTCCCGTCAAGCGGGAATGACAGCAATGAATCACTACCGCTGACATATTCACCCGCGTCAAGCAGTTCATGAATCTCAAGAATAATTCATGCAAGCGCAAGCCTCCGGGAACAGCCGTTTCGCGATTATTATGAATAGGCTGCTGGCTGCAGCGGTTTATTTAACCGATCCGCTCATCAATTCAGAATTAGTGGCTGAACGAAAACTCTGTTTTTATATCCATGTCATCTCGACCGAGAGCCTGTGTCGCAATTAACTTTGCTGTCATCTCGACCCCTTCGGCTTTGCTCAGGGCAGGCTCCGGGAGAGATCTTTGTAGTAAGTAAAATCAAGGGCTTGAGATTTCTCACCGCCTGCGGCGGATTCGAAATGACTTTAATAAATCAATTGCGACACAGTCTCCGAAGGGAGAGATCTTTGCATGTGCTTAAGATTTCTCAGTCGCTCCGCTCCTTCGAAATGACAGTTTTCGCTGACAGAGGGGTTTTCGTTCAGACACTAATTAAATCAATTGGTCATTCTCACCTCATTTGCCGTTTTCAGCAAAACGCGTTATTATGAGAGAATGCCGCCAGAGAAGGCCGGCACATAAGGGTTTTATGCAGCACGATTTTTTATCCCTTGTTCTTCGGTTTGTCGTTTCATTCGTGACCGTTCAGGCCATTGCCGTTGCAGGCTGTATCTTTGCCTTCAAAAAGCACAGAAGCAGCCGGACCTGGCTTGCCGTTCTTGCAGCCATGCTGTACCTGAATTGCGCCTATCTCTTCCTTTTCACTCCTGTCGAGCTTCGGCAGCAGTTCGGCGCAGCAATCGATTACGCTCTCATCTATCCCTTTTTTGCCTACATGCTTATCTGCATGGCCCTTGCGCCGCTGTTTGTTGCCGCAGCCGCCGTGTCAGGTATGGGGAAAATTTTTTCCCGCTTTGGCGGCACAATCCCTCCGGCGCAGCCAGCGCCTGATTACAATGGCCAGCGCAGGGAATTTTTAAAAATGATGACGGCAGGCATCGCCCTGCCCGTTGCCGCTCCGTCGCTGTACGGCCTGTATGTCGGCAGCGCGCAGATGAAAATTGATGATGTATCGATTGCCTTCCCTGACCTGCCAGCCGGGCTCGACGGCTTCACCATCATCCAGATAAGCGACCTGCATGTGGGCCCGTTTATGGACAGCGCGATGCTTCAGTCGATTGTCAGGGGCATCAATGCCATGGCGCCCGATCTTGTAGCTGTTACCGGCGATATCATCAACTGGGGCTCCGCCTACATTGACGACGCGGCTGACGGCCTTGCGGGGTTGCAGGCTGAATACGGTGTCTATGCCGTGCTCGGGAACCATGATTTTTATTGCGATACCGTCAGCCTGTGCAGCAAGCTCGAAAAAGCAGGTGTGCAGATACTGCGCAACGGGTGGCGGGAGATCAGGCCCGAAGGCGGCGGCCTGCTGCAGCTTGCCGGCATCGACGATCCGGGAGGCCGCTTGAGACGCGACCCCAATATCGGCAACCTGAAAAAAGCGCTTGATCAGGCGCCTGACGCAGGGTTCAGGATTCTGCTTTCCCACCGGCCCACTGTTTTTGATGCGGCTGCGGATATGGGCATGCGCCTCACCCTTGCAGGCCATACCCATGCCGGCCAGATGATCTCGCCCTTTGGCAACGGGCGCAACTGGTCATTTGCAAAACTTTTTTATGAGCGGGATTATGGCCTGTATGACCGGAACGGCTCCTATCTCTATATCAACAGGGGCCTTGGCGTTGTCGGGCCGCCCCTGCGCATCAACTGCCCGCGGGAAATTACCAGGATAGTTCTGCGCAGGGGAAACACGCAGGTCTAAAGCAGGGGGGCATCGTTCATCGGCAACGGCAGGTGGTCGCATACGGGTGCATGTATCTTTTGCCTGTAGCCGGTAGAAAAAGCATCTCAGTCATCCCGGCTTGTCCGGTATCATGTTCCGCACACTACAAGAAATCCCCGCCAGGCGGGAATGACAGGAAATGGAGGCAGGCTGCACAGTCATCCTGCGGCTTTTATTTCTGTTTACAGCATTCAGGTAATTGCTCTGCATGCGCCCCATGCGCTGAAGTTCGGCTGTGTTGATTATTAGCTCGATGGCCAGGGGAGGAAATCGACATGGCAGAGCCGGACGGACATGATCAGGGCGGCTTTTCCCGCCCGGCCTACTTGTTATCCCCGTTTGCAAAAACCCCATAGCAGTTGCGCGCGGGAGGGGTGCCTCTTTTTTCAATTGATACGGTAACGCCTCTATCGGGCCTGATTTTTCGGTTAAGCCCAACCAGGGACCTGACCGCTTTCCATCCGATTTGCTTCATTTCCGCAAGCCCGGTGATTTCCTCGATAGCGGTTCTGTTATCGTAGGGGTCGGGGCGGTATGACCGGGATGAAATCAGCGCATCGTAGATGTCGCAGACGATGACTATTTCCACCATGATCGGCCTGAGGTGTATGCCGCGGGGTATGCCGGAGCCGTCTCTTCTTTCGTGATGGTCCCTGGCAACTATCGCAGCCAGATGCCTCGGGTCCCGGTAAAAGCAGCTGAGCAGCACATAGCCTGCTGTCGTGTGATGATCCAGGCTGCTTCGTTCGGCCCTTGTAAGCGGGGTTTCTTTTTTCAAAAGATACAGGGGCACGCAGATTTTGCCGATATCATGCGTGGGCCCGGTTGAAACAAATTTCAGCCATTGCCGGTCATCGGGCAGCAATTGCCTGGCTATAAGCGCCGAAAGAGTGAAAACCCTGAGCAGGTGGCAATAGGTGTAATAGTTGGCGGTCTTGAAATAATCAAGCATCTCCAGCACCTGCGCGGGCAGCTGAAAATTTTCCAGCATGCTGATGACTTCGCGGCATCCCGGCGCCTTGGAGAAGATCAAATCATAGGGCGGGCGCTTTAGCTGATGCAGGAGATCACGCTTTATCGTTGCATGCTTGAACAAATACCGGTTCTGTCTGCGATGCTGCTTTGTTTGCAGGGATGAGGTCAGTTAAGTTCCTGGAGGACAGGACGGTTCCTGCCGGCATCTGAAGCCGTTTGTCCGGTGAGCTAACCGGAAACTTGAGCCGCAAGGAAGCACGGGAAGATTCTTCATGAATTCGCACGCACAGTGTCTCCCTTCTTTCGTGGCAGATTATCGACCGCAATAATTTTCGACGTTTACTGCATTGACAGAAATGCGCTTCGGCATGGGGCAACTATAGTAGAACGAAAAAAGTGCGTCAAGCAAGAACTGAGCCCCTCGGGCTGCTGAAAAAACCTTTTCCGCATGAGCTGAACCAATTCACTGGCAGACATACAAAGCTGGGGCATGTCGGCCGCAGCGAGCTCCCGTGCCGATTGGATTTCCGCCGTTGGAGCGGATGCAAAATGGCAGGCGGTGCATTCCGGGTCTTTATTGCATGGCAGCTGTTGCTCCGGGCTGCACCATCACTTTTTTTCTATGGTGACGGGAACGCGGCAGCGGCCCCAGGCAAGGGCGTCGTCGTGGGAATCGTAAAACAGGTCAATGCGGTCGGGGCCTTTGATCGCCGAGCCCCTGTCCTCGACAATCCCTTCACCGTAGCCGGGTATGAGCATGATCGTTCCGAAGGGATAGTAGCCGGTGTCGGCTGCAATCGTTCCCGGATGTGGAAACAGCAGCCAGGGGAAAAACACGATGCGAAACGGGATGACCCAGGGCCGCTTCAGGCTGTCGACTGAAAAAAGCCCGGGGTAATACTGGCGCGGTGTCGCGCCGCTGGCGGTTTTGCCGTGATAGGGCTTGCCCGCGTCCGGGCCGCTTGCGTAGTACCGGTTCCAGAAGTTCAGCTTCAGGTATGCCCAGCTGCCGCGCGTCCAGCCGCAGCACTTTTTGCACCCGCAGTAAGCGGTCGTTTCCATGGTGCGCTCGACATGCGCGCATCCCGCCGCAAGCAGCATGCCGCAGAACAGCAAAACTATTCAGCGCCCGGGCTCATTTTTGCCTGCTCATGTATGCCATGCAGTCGTAATGTGCAGGCCGGGCAAAATCCGCCGCGGCGGATGCCCTGCTCGCCGGCTTGTAAAAATCGCCGCTCACCCATGAAACACCACTGCCGCTAAAACGGCAGCAAAGGCAAGAATGCTTACGCAGCCGTTGGCTGTAAAAAATGCGGCATTCATGCGGGAAAGGTCATCAGGTTTGACGATGCTGTTTTCATACCAGAGAAAACCGGCGATGACGGCACAGGCCCGCATAGAAAACAGCCCCGAGAGAAAAGAAAAACCCCATAAGGCCGAAAAAAATCACGGTGAGGCCATGCAGTAGTTTGGTCAGTTGCAGCGCCAGCGGTATGCCGAAGCGAACGGGCACGGAATGGAGCCCTTCCCGTGCATCAAACTCATAATCCTGACAGCTGTAGAGAATATCAAAACCGGCGGTCCAGAACATGACGCCGATCGACAGCATCCAGATGCCTGCTGTGGGCAGGGTGTTGGTCGCTGCAACCCAGGAGCCCATGGGCGCAAGACCCAGGCACAGGCCGAGCACGCCGTGGCAGGCCCAGGTGAAGCGCTTGGTGAGCGAGTAGAATGCCATGGGCGCCAGCACAACAGGCCAGAGCCTGCGGCACAGGCCGGGCAGAAAAAAAACAGCGATAAAAAAAACCGCAAGAGAACTGCGGCAACAAAAAGCAGAGTTTCCGGAACGCTCACCAGCCCCGCAGGGAGTGCGCGGCCGGCGGTGCGGGGATTTTTTTTATCGATGGCGATGTCAAAAAGGCGGTTGAGGGCCATGGCAAAGCTGCGGGCGCCGACCATGGCAAGGGTAATCCAGAAAAAGGTTGAAACCGGCGGCAGGCCCCCTGCCCCCAGTATCATGCCGATATAGGCAAAAGGCAGGGCGAATATCGTGTGCTCGAACTTTATCATGTCGAGCAGGGTCGCGAGCTTACCCAAGGCCGTAGTCCTTCCAGCGGCGGGTCACCAGCTCGCGCGTTGCCTCATCCATGACGATCTCTTCGGGCCAGCTGCGGCTGTGGCCTTCGGCAGGAAGCTTGCGCGTGGCATCGACGCCGGTTTTGGAGCCGAACACCGGCACAGGGGCGGCATGATCAAGCACGTCGAGCGGCCCTTTGGTGAAAAACAGATCCCGCTCGGGGTCGACATTGCTGAAGGCTTTCCAGGCAGCCTCGGAGCAGCTCTGCACATCCACGTCTGCATCAAAAATCACAATGAGTTTGGTGAACATCATCTGCCCCAGGCCCCACAGGGCCGAGGCGACTTTGCGCGCATGGCCGGGGTACTCTTTTTTGATCGACACCAGCACGCAGTTGTGAAAAACGCCCTCGCACGGGAAAATTGATATCAACAATCTCCGGCAGCTGCAGCTTTATAAGCGGCAGGAAAATGCGCTCGGTGGCCTTCCCGAGAAAATAGTCCTCCATGGGCGGCTTGCCCACGATGGTTGCCGGGTACACGGGCGAGCGGCGCCTCGTGATGGCCCGCAGGGTAAACACCGGGTACTGATCGGCATCGGAATAGAAGCCCGTATGGTCGCCGAAGGGGCCTTCTATGCTGGTCTCTGCGCTCACGGTGCCCTCGAGCACGAACTCGGCATGGGCCGGCACCATGAGATCAACGGTTGCGGCCTTCACGGTTTCAACGGGGCTGTTGCGCAGAAATCCGGCAAACATGAGTTCATCAAGGCCCGGCGGCAGGGGCGCGGTGGCCAGTAGAGCGTTGCCGGATCGCAGCCCAGGGCGATGGCGACTTCGGTATCACGGCCCCGTGCAAGGTTTAAGCGGTGATGGCCCGCTCCGTCATGATGCAGGTGCCAGTGCATGAAAGCGCGGCGCTCGTCGATTATCTGCATGCGGTACATGCCCATGTTCTGAACGCCCGTTTCGGGATGCTTCGTAATG
Organism: uncultured delta proteobacterium; assembly: GCA_963804955.1. Taxonomy (GTDB): domain Bacteria; phylum Desulfobacterota; class WTBG01; order CAIYCZ01; family CAIRTM01; genus CAIWCT01. The sequence goes on from CAWDSQ010000007.1 coordinate 286,012, forward strand.
ACCAGCGGCAGCGTCACAAAGCGGCCCGCGTCTTTGGGCCAGCACTGCAGCACGGGCAGGCTTTTCAGCAGGGGGCCGTCTTTTTCTATGACCTCCTGGCACGGCCCCGAGCGCACGCTTCTGGGCTGAAAATTTTTTATGTCCTTCATGCTCCACAGAAGCTTCATTTTGTCCATGAGCGTGTCGGGCATGGCGGTGGGGATAAAGGACATGACCCGCCGGGCAATCTCGTCAAAGCTCTCAACGCCAAAGGCAAAGCAGGCCCGCTCAAGAGTGCCGAACAGGTTTATTGCAAGGGGATACGGGCGAATTCTTCACGCGCTCAAACAGCAGCGCCGGGCCGCCGCTCTTTACACAGCGGTCGGCGATTTCGGTTATTTCAAGCACGGCGTCAACCTCGGCTGTATGCGCTTGAGCTGGCCGGCGGCGTCGAGCTTGTGAAGATAGTCCTGCAGATCAGTAAATGCCATAGGTGCTGTCCATTCGGTTCATTCTGAGGTTATTGTGCGACAGGGGCGGTTCGCGAACCGCCCCTGCACAGCCATTCCAGAAACACCAGTCCCCGTGAGCGGGACGAACCCTGCGGCTAGGCTCAGTTGCCTGCAGTGCTGCAGAAGACCCAGGTTGCTCAAAAACTGCAGCAGGCGGGCAACCAGCCCCGGCACAGGCCGAAGCCAGTTGCGCCGGGCGTACAGCCTCGACGTTTTTCATTTCTCCCGCTGCAACGGTCACGGTCTCTTCATATTCCGTGGCAACAACCGGAAAGATAAAAGACGCGAAAGCGCGGTTTCGGCATAGGGCCCCACGCTGGAGCCGCCGGTAAAAAGCGGATAGACGGGTTCCACAAAAAAGCTGTAGGTGCCGGGCGTCAGGTACATTTCAAATGAGCCGTCGCCCTGCATGCAGTAGTCGGAAACGCTGGAAAACCGGCTCATGAGCTCATCGCCCTCTTTCACCGCAACAATATTGGCGCCCCGGGCCGGCAGGCCTCTCAGCCAGTGACAGCTCGCCGCTGATGCGGCCGTAGGCAGCCTCCACAATGCTGTCTTCAGCCGGATAGAGCATCGTGAGGGCGGCCTTGTCGTCGGGGTTGAGGTCCCCAAGCGGCGAATCGTCGTCGGTTGCTGTAGGAAACATGGTCGGGATATAGATATCGTTTTCCGTGACATCGTCATGCACATACTGCAGATTGATCTGGCTGTGGTCAAGGCCGATAAAATGGCCGAATTCATGCACAAAGGTCGCCTTGAAAACCGCAGGGGTGAAAACCCCGGTAAAGCGGCCGTTGAGCAGCGACAGGCCTTCGGTATAGTACCAGCCCTCGACGGAATCATAGTCAGAGGCCGAGCCGGAGAATCCGATAATAATCTCGCTTGCCCCGCTGCCGTATAAAGAGTCGATGATGCCGCCGTCGGAGTCGAAAATAACCGGATTGATCCCGTCGGTATCATCGATAAATGCCTCGATATTATCTTGCGTTACATCGGCGGCAAGAGAGCCAGCGTTCTGAAAGCTGATGCGGCCGTGGGAACTGCCTGCCAGACGCCGAAGCAGTCATCGACTATAGCCGTTGCCTGACTGTTTGAAAAATCGCCCAGAAGCGCCCTGGTCGATCGAATAGGGTATGGGCATGGCGCTTGCAGGAAACACGACCGGGGTGCAGTTCCTGTTGGTCAGCAGAGGGCCGCCGGCATAGGCCGCAGGCGAGACCTGCAGCAGGAGCTATGGCCGAAAGAAGCAGAAAGCGCTGATTTTTTCATGGCTGCACCTGCCTGCCGGCAACTATCACGGCGATAAGATCCATGAGCTCCTGATGCCGCAGGGCGCCGCCGCCCCGTCGAGGCTGCGCTGCCTGATGCCCGGGAAGGTCGCGCCGGGGCAGATTTTTTCCATGTTCATGCCCTTGAAAAGGCGGCTGTTGCCCCGCTCATTGGCAACCGTTTTTTCTCCGCCGCGCAGCGTTTGCAACCATGAACACCCCCTGCCCGAAACCGACCGGCGAGCGAGTATCCGCAGATCGCTTTCGGGGTACAGAAACAGCAGCACTTCCTGCCCTTCGACAAACCGGGGGGCGCGGGCATACATGCTTGCGGCCCTGTGCATGCGCAGGGTCACCGTGTCGGCCGCATCGCCTTTGAGCATACGGTGGGCTGAAAAGGTATAGACAAGGGCGTGCGTCCTGGGTTTCAACGCCGGTGCAGACGCCCCAGACAATTTTTCCTGCGCTGCGGCACAGGCCTTCAAGGTTCAGCTCGCGCACAGCTGCGCCGTGGGCATGGCTGCACAGCGCGCAAAAGCAGTATGCCGGTTATGATGTATCGTTTCATGGCTGGTCCTCTCATGTATTAGTTACCTACATATATACCACGGGATCAGTATAATGGCCACCGGCCACCTTTTGCTTGACATTACTGCATTTTCAGACAAAAAATAAACATTATTTTTTTACCTGTTCGGAGACCGCTACCGTGAGAAGGAAAAATCCTGTTGTTTGCACTGCTGTGTATCATGGCCGGCGCCGTGCTGCTGCAGGCCTGCACCTCGTTGCCGCAGCAGGAAGGAGATGCAGTCCATGGCCCGGGTTTTTGACCGACCCTACGATGAGGTCTGGCTTTCTGTTGAGGACCTGCTGCACCATGATCTCAAATGCATTTTTAAAAAAAATGATAAAAAAGACGGCGTTCTTGAAACCGAGTGGGTTCACCGCATGGATACGGAGGGCAAGAAGCGCTGGATGATCCGCGCCACATGTGCGCAACGTGAAAGGCGGCGTCGAAGTGGTTCTGTACAAAAAAGTCGAGCTTCAGGACGATGTAAGCAAAAGCATCGATAAATACAGAAACAAAAAAAAGGACAACGCCGCAACGCCCACAAGCGGATGGAAAAAAACCGATGTAAATCTGACATCGGTTGATGACCTGTACCGGCAACTGGAGATCAAGCTTGAAAACTGACGCGGGCTATTCTGCAGGCTTTCCCTGCGGCGCATGTTTTTGGCTTTCGTGTGTGCCGCATGGCTGCTTTGCTGCCTGCTGGCACCGGCAAGCTTTGCGCAGGCCGAAAGCCGGCAGCGCAGCCAGTTCAGCCGCGCGGAGATCAACTGGGCCACAACCTGGATCAACAATGCCCTGCCCAACTTTATGCAAAAGGGCATCATTGTCAAAATCAGCACAAAGGATGACGGCTTTCAGGTGTTTGCAGGCAAGCCCTGGTATGAGTTGACCTTTACGCAGCAGGGCGAATTTCTGAAAAATCTTGCCCGGTCCCGTGAAATAATCGGCCATCCGCCGCAGTTTTCGGTTGTTGATGTCGATTCCTCTGCAACCATTGCCCGCGTATCCTGGTCGAACATCGAAATACTCACCCCCACTGAGGGCTTCAAGTACTATCAGCCCCCGGCAGATGATGCCGCAACAACCACGACAACCACAGCGTACTGACTTCATGAAAGCATATTTTATAACCGGCACTGACACGGGCGTCGGCAAGACCATGGTGACAGGCGCCATTGCCGCTGCTCTGGCAGCCAGGGGGCTTTCTGTGGGCGTACTGAAGCCCTGCGAAAGCGGCTGCGATGAAAAGGACGGCGAGCTTGTGCCGGCAGACGCGGTTTTTCTGCGGGATATGGCCGGCTGCGCTGACGGGCTTGATGCCGTCTGCCCCTATCGCCTGCGGACTGCGCTGGCGCCGGGCGTGGCAGCACAGCGTGAAGGCATTGTCATCGATCCGACGCGGATTGAAGCATTTTTTGCCGCTGCCTGCCGCAGGCATGACATCGTGCTGGTGGAGGGGGCCGGAGGGCTTCTGGTGCCGGTAACTGACACGGCTTCTGACCATAGACCTGGTAAAACTGCTTGCCATGCCTCTCATCATCGTCGGTCGGCTCTCTCTTGGCGCCATCAACCACATGCTGCTCACGGTGCGCGAAGCGCAGCGGGCAGGGGTGGCGGTTGCCGGCATGATACTCAACCAGACCGCTCAGGAGCAGGGCCTTGCCGAGCAGACCAATCCTGAAGTCATATGCCGTTTTACCGATGCGCCGCTGCTGGGCATCATGCCGTTTGTGCCGAGCGGCAGACCGCCGGGAACAGAAAGGCGCTTGCAGGACCTTGCCGAAAGGCATCTTCTCCTGAGCCTGCTTTGCCTGAAGCGGGCAGCGTCCGAAGCTGGTATTCCGACCCGTAAGCGCCTGCACCGGCTTTGGCCGGACTCACTTCCATGCAGACCCGTTCCACTTCTTATACCGGATAACGCCGGTGCTGATCAAGCCTACGGCGCGGGCCGAGCCTTTTTTGTTTGTAAAATACACGTATCCGGCATTGCTCAGGCCCATCGGATTAAACGATACCCGCATGCCCTGAAAGGTAACCGGGCTTTCAGGCAGATCTCCGCCTGATGCTGCAGCGCTTTTCGTCGCCTTACCGAATCCGAACTGCACGCCGCCGGTACCGGCCGCTCAGTGAGCCGTATTCCTTGCCGGGAATGATTGTTTTGTTCTGTCCGTCCGCATCAAAAACATAATGGCCATCAAACTTTCCACCTGTATCTATGAGTTCAAATTCAATGACAACAGTTCTTTTTTCCTTTATGGCCTTCGACCGTGCTCTGCGCAGCAGCGAAGAAAAATCATGGGTTGCCATTGTCAGCCATAGGCTTCAACAGCTTCATTAATATTGGACGACTGAAATGGCAGACAGTATGCCGAGTATCGTAACCACGACCATCAATTCGACAACGCGTAAAACCTCTTTTCCCCTGCTTCATACCACCCCCAACAATAATAATTAGTTAGATAATTAAAATATGTAGATAATAATTAGCTTAATTTTTAATTAACTTCAATTAAAAATTTATGCTAGGGCTGTCATATTTATTCCGGGGATACGGCATGCAGAGCAGAGAGGATTGAATATATAAAAACCGGATACGGCTTTTTTGAGAATTTTATCACTCCAGGCACAACTTCAATGGCCATACCTTGACTTACATCAATGATAATTTCTGATGCGTCGCTATAATCAATACATAGACTGTCAAACGATTTTTAAAAAAACAGCCGGGGCACAAACATGGGCGATACCAAAACGACTGCTGCGAAAAAAGCCGAAGACCTTTCGGACAGCGATATCTATCAGGCTATGGAAGAAATGTCGGGATATGTGGATATTACGCTGGAGGATTTCAGGGAGATATACCGGCATGCCTACCAGCATGCCCACAAAAGTATCCTTGGCACGATCCGCAGATCAAACAGAGGTTGTGCCCGCGGTTCCCTGCGGCAGTGACTATCAAAAAACCGTGCCGCCTGCCATGCCGGCAGGCTTGTGCCCGGCTGTAAAAAACTATTTTAAAAAAATGCAGGGCTCGGAGCACAGCCCGCCCCGAGTCGGGTTAATGGAAATATGCTGGTCATGGAGCGGGGCTTTTTTGGGAATAGCTTTAGTCGCGTACTGCAACTTCACGGTTCTTGACCAATCTGACCTGCTGCTGCTTATCGGATCGTTTGGCGCTTCGGCGGTCCTGATCTACGGCGCCATTAAAAGCCCGCTGGCTCAGCCCCGGAACCTTATCGGCGGACATATTCTTTCCGCTGTTATCGGCGTTGCCTGCTACCAGTGCTTTTCTTCCAACCCCTGGCTTGCCTCCGCACTGGCAGTGGCAACGGCCATAGCCGTCATGCATGCAACCAAAACGCTGCACCCGCCCGGCGGCGCGACCGCCCTCATAGCCGTTATCGGCAGCGAGCAAATCCATAGCCTGGGCTATCTTTACGCGCTTATTCCCGTGGGCTTCGGAGCTCTTCTGATGCTGGCAGTTGCACTCGTGGTCAACAATATACCTCATTCCCGGAGATATCCGGAATTCTGGATATAAGCAGGTACCAGTGAAAAAATATTTGTCTCAATTATGGCATTAACGGCTGTTGTCCTCATGATCCTTGTGAAGCATAACAGTGAAAATTAAAATTTTGCCTGTTTCAGGATAGGCTATGAGTTCTAACACAAAGGAGAAGGTCATGAAAAGACACATCGCTCTACTGACGTATCTTATCGCCGCGATGCTCTGCTGCAGCCTGCCGTGCAGCGCAGCAGAAGTAAAATTTCCGACCCTCTCCTATGAGGGCGCAGAGCTTGCCGAAGTGAAGGAATGGGAAAAGACCTGGGCCGGCAAGAAGGTAACAACGGAAAATGTTGATCAGGTAAAAGAGTTTCTCCATGAAGCTGTGTACAAGGCGATGAAAGATCCATCGATTTTCGGGGCGAAATCCCTCTGGTTTGATATAGTTCCGTACCGGCCCTATGAGGTATCAAAAGGGCTTATTGAAGCGACGCAGAACTATGCCCCTTCCAGTAAACTCGACGCAAAAGAAGATCTTGTCGGCTACGGAGATGTTGCAGGCTACCCCTTCCCGCAGCCGAAAACCGGTATTGAAATGGCATGGAATTTTGATTCCAATACCCGGGGTGACAGCAGCCACCTGTTTCATGGCGGTACCGTTGTCGACTGCAGAACCGATCATGAGCGTGAAGCAGGTCACCTGCGGTGGGAACTTTCCTGGATAGGACGCTGCGACGTGCCGCCGGTTCCTAAAATACCAAACAGCGAAAACACGCGCGACATTGCCCGTACATTCTTTGCGCGCCACACAGCGCCAGCCGACTTTGTTGATACCACCATGCTTGAGGTCAGATATAAGGATAACAGGGAAGAGGATATGTGGGTGTATACGGCGATGTTCAGGCGCATACGGCGCTATGCAACCAGCCAGCGGACGGACACGATCGACGGCACGGACATGATTTATGACGATCAGGAAGGATGGTACACGCATCCTACCCGCAACACCTACGCTGCCAAAGGCAGGGCCGATCTGCTGGTTGGCAGGCATCAGGACCCGAAAAACGTGCAGCGCGAGCATGGCCAGGGATTCTGGAACGGCTTTCAGAGAGAGCGTGCCAACCACTGGGTTGTTGAGGTTATCGACAAGGACCCGAGCTATATTTACAGCAGGCAGATATGGTATCTGGACCCGGAAACATGGCAGATGAACTTCAAGGTCATGTACAACCGCCAGGGGAGCTCTGGAAAATGTATGAAATAACCTATAACGAAGCTCCGTCGTATGGCGGGGAGAAACAGCAATGCCCAGTTCCGAGCACATTGTCGACTTTATCCGCCGCCATGGAAGCCCCGGCAACAGGGAGATAAAGGGCGTGGGCATCACTATTCCCCTGAAGCAGTTTACGACCAGAGCGCTGCAGGAAAAATCATATTAACAGGTTGAATAGCTGCTATATTTTCAGATCGTTGCTGAGTTTATACCGTATCTTCAAGGGTTGCGTATAAAATACACAGGCAGACATGCCTGTAAATATAGCAACTACGCCAAGAATAACCGCGAGTCTTGACCATGGCATTCCAGCGGCTATGCGCTGCGTCACCAGATCATACAACGTTCTGAACCATTCCAGCGATGCTAAGACAAGACAAAACTGAACAATGCGAGCTGACCGGCGTTTTGGAATAAAAAGAAGCAGGGGCACGGCCAGGCTGACACCCGCAAGAATAAAAAATCCCGAACGCAGAAAATGAGCTGCGATAAGAAGCATACTTATAAAAACCGGGGCGACCCTCAAAAAAATCATTTCAGCACACCATAATGACTCCCGTTTATTCAACCTGACACAAACAAAACACAGCGCAGTTCTTTTTCTCATCTATTTTTTTTCTCAGAGCGTGTATGAAAAGTCATGTACTGTCATCCTGAACGAAGTAAAGGATCCATGAATTCAGTACAACTACGGGATTCTTCGCTGCGCTCAGAATGACAACACAAAGGTGCTTTGGCTTTTCGTGCACGCTCTCAGGACTTTATCATCACGAGCATCATTTTCATGCGTGTGAGCGCCTGCAGCGCATGGGGCTTGTTTGCGGGCATGATGATCATGTCGCCGGCTTTGAGGTCATGCGGCACGCCTGCTATTTTTATCTGCACCGTGCCGTCAAGCACCTGCACCAGCGCGTCAAACGGAGCGGTATGCTCGCTCAATCCCTGCCCCTGGTCAAAGGCAAAAACCGTGACCGTGCCCGTATCCTTGCGGATAACCTCGCGGCTGACAATGGAGCCCTGCTGATAGGCAACAATGTCTTCTATAGAAAAAACCTTTCCTGTTTCTTGAGTCATGTTTTCGGTCATACTACCCTCCATACTGTTTTAAAATACCTGTTTTAAATGAAGCCCCTCTTGCCTGTGGCGTTTAGTTTTTTCACCTTTTACCGTTTTTCCGCGCTGCACGCTCGACTGCTTCCTCATTCCGGCTTCTTTTTATCACACAACCCCGGATACAGCTTTTGAGAGCACTCAGGACAAATGCCATGAGAAAAATCAGCATCTGTTCTTTCGCTGATATAGTGCTCAAAACGCACCCAGGCCTGCTGGTCCCTATAATCTCCATCCTCAACCCTAATCTTTCCGCAGTTGCAGCAGACCGGCAAAAGGCCCTCCAGAGTCTTTATTTGCAGCAGCGCATCCTTCAACGCAGCAATGCCCGCAACAAGCTTGCTGCCGGAAAACAAGACAATGAACAAACTTATAATCAAAATAAAAATGTGCCCGCCGATAAGCCGCAGCTTCATTTTTTCTATTGCTGCAATAAAAGGAGCATAGGAAAACGATACACTGATCCCCCCTCTGATATCCCCAACTTTATAGCCCTGTTTTGCATGACAGTTCAGACATGATGCGTCTGTTATCAAAGGCGCCATATACCGGAAGAAGGGGGGGGCGCCTGATTCATCAAGGATAGAATCCTCTCTTCCGCCCTTTTCAAATCCTTCAAGCACTTTTTGCTCCCAATCAGTTGGCTTATTTACAGGGTTAACTGGTTTAGCGCTCGTAATGCGCAGCTGAATGCCTTTCTTCCGGCGCAACAACTCGGATATCTGCCGCGTCATAAAGGCTGGATTTATTTTTGTAAGCGGGCCATTTTCTGTCGTTATGTCACGATCTGGGCTATCAAGATAAGGATTGGGCCGTGTTTCTCCATGTACCGGTGCGTATACGCCGCCATGAAAAGCATTCCATTCCCGGGCAACAACAATAGTCTCATAAACAGAGCGGGCATTCTGAAGAGCCAACTGCTTATACTCATCTCCAATGTTTTTTATGTTAAAAAAAAGGGAACCCCCTATCCCGGCAAAAAGGATAAGGCAGACAAAAAGCATAAACCTTCTTGCATCAGAAACAGTCTCAAAAGTCTTTATGCTCGACACCATGCGGCACGCTCACAATAAATTATTTCAGCCTGGCGGCAAAATCTTTCCCGAACTGTACGCAGTCTTCCGTACTTTGAATATCGGGCATCCAGTTTGACCGAATGCCGTCATTCAACAATTCAAAACCGCTCTCCCGCAGGCTTTCCGTTATAATTTTCACCGACTCGCCGCTCCAGCCATAACAGCCGAAAGCGGCTGCTTTCTTCTTTTTTGAATGCCAAGGCCCTTTATCATTTCAAGCAGCCCGGCCATGGCAAACAGTATGCCCCGGTTGATGGTGGGCGAGCCGGCAAGTATTGCTTTTGACCTGAATATCTCGGTTATCACGTCGTTCTTGTCCGAGCGGGAGATATTATAGAGCTTCACGGCAACTGCTCCATCGGCCTCGGTAATGCCACTGGCCAGGGCCTCGGCCATTCTGCGCGTGCCCTCCCACATGCTGTCATAGACTATGGTGATCTGGTTCTCCTGATAGTCGGCGGCCCACTGCTGGTACTTCTGCACAATCTGCAGGGGGTCTGTGCGCCAGATAACACCGTGGCTGGGGCAGATCATGTCAACCGGCAGACCAAGGGCAAGCACGTCTTTTATTTTTTTATCCACCATCATGTTAAATGGCGTCAGGATATTTGCATAATACTTGATGCACTCCTGATACAGCTCTGCCTGATCAACAAGATCATTATACATAAGCTCCGAGTTGCATAATGATGGCCGAAAGCGTCATTGCTGAAAAGCACATTGTCGCGGGTGAGATAGCTGAACATGGTGTCGGGCCAGTGCAGCATGGGCGCTTCGACAAAGATCAGATCCCGGCTGCCAAGGTTGAGCTTGTCGCCGGTCTTGACGACCTGAAAATTCCAGTCCTTATGATAATATCCCTTAAACGATTTCAGACCGTTTGCCGTGCAGTAGATCGGCCTGTCAGGTATCTCCTTCATAAGCTCTGGAAGCGCCCCGCTGTGATCGGGCTCGGCATGATTGGCTATGACATAATCAATCTTCTCCAAGGGCAGCACTGTTTTAAGATTTTCAACAAACTCTTTGCCGAATCTCGCCCATACCGTATCGATGAGTGCTGTCTTTTCATCCTGAACCAGATATGAATTATATGTTGAACCCCGGTGCGAGGAATACTCCTCGCCATGAAATTTGCGGATTTCCCAGTCAATCTTGCCGACCCAGGTAATGTTGTCTTTAATTTTAAAGCTCATCTGTCATTCCTCCTTCACCAATATTTGTTAGTTTTATTTAATTCAGACAAATATTCAGCGCGAAGCTTAGCTGAAAGCTTCTTTGTCAGCGCAAATGCCTTTTCTACCGTTCTTTCCCGGTCAGCGTTCACCAGACAGCAGGTTGCCGGCGAAAGCATGCTTTGTGATAAAAGAAGATCCCTGTCGATGCCGCTCTTTGTGAGTTTATTCCCATAAGCTTTTAAGCCGGCTCTCGATGGAGGCAAGGGTTTCTTTTTCAAACGGCTCGATATTTGTCGGTATGCCGCCCCAGACAATAATGCCGCCCCGGTCGAGAAAGGCTTTGATTGATGCGGGGTAGGAGGTAAATATTTCTCCGTTGCTGTAGGTATCAAGAGAGAGCACATTCATATCGAGCTGTCAGCAAAAAATCCCAGTCCGGATTGCCGCAGAGATGGATGCCGACAGGCCGTTCAACAAGAGAAAAAAAAGTCTCCAGATCACGCTTTGCCGCCATGTCATTGTAGCCGGACATGCCGCTGAAAACAAACTGCAGCCCCGGCTCATCAATAAACATAAACGCATTGGGGTTAAGCTTTTTTAATTTTTGCAGCTGCACATTCACGCGCCGGGCCAGAAACTCAAGCATGAACGGCCGGACAGTATCGTCGAAAATGATGGGCCGTTTATCCTGATCGAGAATATTCATTCCAAGGCTTACCGGACCTTCAATCTGCCCCCGAATGGCAGGTCTGTCTGCAAGGTCAAGCGCCAGAAACCGGTGGTATACCGCTGAATAGTTCGTGCTGATATCAAAGTATTCCGGCGTCTCAAAATGAGCGGCTGTCTGCTCAATCTCCTGAATAAATTTTTCAAAGGAAAAACTCAGCGTCCGGTCCGTCAGGTTTAACTGTATGCCCGGAAAATGTTCTGATGCCTGCACATACATATCTTCATAATAGCTGAGCAGGGGAAGCTGCGGCCAGAACGGCACATCAAGAGAAAGCGCTGCTTTCAGCGCCTGATCGACATCCGTATGCGGCATGACGGCCATTGCTGTTGTGAGAAGATTGCCGGGTATGGTCATGTCAGGCATATCCTTTTCAGTTGCTGTGTATATCAAAAACCAAGCCAGCGCGTCACCTCGTCAACAGAAGCCCGCACTGCGGGGAAAGTTGTTGAGCGGCGCTTCATCAGCGGGATAGCCAAGCGCAACGCCGCCCAGCAGCTCTCGGTCAGCAGGAATCCCGAGATGCTTTTTTATATCCCCGGCGCAGATGACCGTTACCGTCAGCCAGCAGGCGCCCAGGCCCCGGGCATGGGCTGCGAGCAGAAAATTTTCAAGCGCAGCGGCAGTGCTGAGCTGATACTGGTTATCTGTGCCTTTATAGGAGACAAAATACACCGCAACGGGGGCGTCGAAAAAGCGGAGGCTTTTTTCAAATATCTCATTGGGGTTGATGCCCTCCTTTTCAGCCGTAGCGATCATCACGTCAAGCACCTCCTGCTGCCGCGACTTCAGCGGCTCGGGGGGATCTCCAAAGGCATTGCCATCCTGCAAGCGCTTAAAAAAATTCTCCTCAGTAATGGCATTGACAGCCTCAAGCGCGGAGCCGGTCAGCACAATAAACTCCCAGGGCTGCTGATTGGTGGCGCTGGGAGCCCAGGTGGCAGCCTCCAGGCATTCTGCTATAAGCTCCCGGGGCGGCATGCGCCGGTCAAATACGCGAATGCTTCGTCGCTGGCGCATAACATCAAGAATATCCATGGCGGCTCCTTTTTTTTCTGTTCAAAACAGAACAGGGGATGAAGCATCATCCCCTGTTCTGTACATCTATAGCCTACTGGTCACTGGAAAACACAACTTTTTCCAACCGGCTCTGTCGCTGCGGTTGCTGCTGCCGGCACGCAGCGTCTTCAGCAGGGCAAAAATACCCGGACGGGCGGCAACGGCGTTGTGGAGCGTTGCAGTGCCGTCTGCAGCAATATCCTCAATTTTATAATAATATTTAATGCCGCTTAGCGCTCCCCTGTCTTCATATACATACGAATCACCCTCACCGCCCGCTACCGGTGGCGGCAATCAGCTCGTCATTTATCTTTTTAAACGTGCCGTTCTTGCCGACTGCACGATACACATTAAAGCCCGAAATATCATTCTCGCGGGCCGTCGTCCACTTCAGTGTCACCTTGAACAGTCCCGCCTGAGCGGTAAACGCGGCAAGGCTCACGTCCTTGAAATGATCGATGGCCGCAATGCTGTCGTCAAGCAGGCGCTCCATATAGCCGGGGTTGTGTATGCCGAAGCTGCGGTCATTCAGAACAAGGCTGAAGTTCAGATAGGCATGCTTGAGAACCTCATCGGTCGACTCCTCGATAAAGGGCAGATTGCTGCCGCGGTGGCAGGTTGCGCATTTGCCGGGCTGGAACGGCGGCATAAAGCCGCTGTTGGCCGTTTTCAGGCTCTGCTCAAGCTCTTTGAGCTTGGTCTTGAGGCTCGACTGCAGGCCGTTGCGGTCAAAGGTGTCAAGGCCGGGATGGCACTGCTGGCACACCGTTATATTGAGCATATCATCGGCTGTGCCCGGATCGCCGTCCGGGCCCACATCGCGCATCCGCATGCCGTGGCTGCCCACAATGCGAATGCTGTTGTTGTCCGTAGCGGCAATATCCCCGGCCATATGGCACAAAACGCAGCCCTTGGTCATTATGGTGCGGGTTTTTTTCTTCCTGATACTCGGAGTAATCGCCCCAGTGATAGCCATTACCGATCTCATCGGCTGTGCCGGTATAGGTCGCGTTCTGCCATTTCTTTTCATGGCAGGTCACGCACAGCTCGGCGCTGGCCTTGCGGGTGCCGGAGGGGTTTTCAGCTGTCTGCACATGGGGATCATGGCATACGTCGCAGCCCACATTGGGCGTATCAGAGGGCACATCGGTGCTAAGCATGGGATAGCGGAACTTGTCGAAGCTTTTGCGGGAGTTTGCCGCGCCGATGAACCCCTGCGTGTAATGGCATTTATAGCAGTTGCCCCGAAGGGCGGATGACACTTCGGCATGGCCGAAGGCCAGCGGGTCTGAGTGGCGCGATTTCTGCCACTGGGCAAACTCCTGGTGGCAGGTGCCGCACAGGCCGGGCCAGTGGGTTATGGAAATGCGCGGCGGGATCGCCCTTATGCAGGCTGCCCGGACCATGGCAGGTTTCGCATCCTACGCCGGCTCCGGCATGCTTGGTGTCTTTATAGGTTGCGTAGGTGTCGCCGTGGCATTTGGCGCAGGCCTCCGTACCGATGTCCTCTGCAATGTACACGGTGACAGTGGCCGGCTGGCTCATGTCGCCGGCATCGCCCGTGACGACAAGACTTGCCGTAAACATGTCGCCACTTTTCGCATCGGCAGGAACCATAAACCATGTATTTTCAGACGACGCATTATCAAGAAGGCCGGTGCGGTCAGTCCCTGCGCTGTCCGCAAGCGTCCAGGCAAAACCGAAATCAGACTGGCTCCAGTCGCCGTTCTTGTTTCCGTAAACATCAAACAGCGGGCTTGCCGTCTCATGGCTGTAGGCTCTCGGGTTGTAGTCCTCCGGCGACGGCATATTATTGTCTTCGCCCCAGCCCCGCAGATACACCTTGTCTCCGGGCTTGACAGCCCTCAGGCCCTTTGTCTCGGACAGAACCGTTCCGTTATAAATGAGGGGCAGTTCAGAGGGGCCGGGAATGACGGAGGGGAATGCCAGGGGCAGATCATTTACCATGGTAATGGTATCGATCGCCTCGCTCCCCACGCCCTTGCTGTCGATAATCATCATGGCGAAGGTGTAGTCGCCGGGAAGGGTGGGGATAAAGCTGGTGCTCGATGATTTTATCAGCTCGGCGCCGTCGGGCTTATCAACCAGGGCAACATAAATTGTATTCAAATATTTCAGAAGAAGATTGCTTGGATCAAGCCCAACCGAATTGCCATAGAAGTTCTTGGTTGGATTAATCTTGAAGCGCAGGGATGTTCTGCCTTTTTTTATGCTGAAATCACGCAGGACAGCGTCGCCTGCGGCAAGAGGCAAGTCTTCTGAGACCTGATAATAGCTATCTGCAACCGCACGTATGCTGTAATCCCCCTCAGATGCCGACAGCTCGTACTGGCCCAGGCTGTCCGTATGGGTTGCCGCAACAGTTTCCATGGCTCCCAGCCTTTCTTCAACCAGCGCCACCATGGCGCCGGCAACGGGTGCGCCTTGTATATCGGTTACCGTGCCGCTGACAGAGACCGATTTTTTTATGGGCATGCTGACCTGCGTCGTTGCGCCGGTCTCTACCCAGATGAAACCGGTGCGGCCGGTGCCGTATTTGTCTTCGGTATAGCCCGCAGCCGTGACCGTCACGCTGTAGTTGCGGTAGGGAATGATATCGGTGAAAAGCACGGTGCCGTTATCATCGGTGACTGCGCTGTAGTTGCCCGGCTGCATGAGCACCGTCGCGCCTGCAACCGGGCTCGGAACTGTAAAAGTCCTTCACCGACACCTGCACGCTGCCCGGGGTGTACGCATGGGCTGCGCAGAAGGACATAAGCATCAGCACTGCGGCGCACATCATTTTCATTGTCGTTCTCTTCAGCATGACTCCTCCCTTTGTGTGTTTTTGTATCCCGGTTTGATCTTACTATACTGCATTATCAGTCGCAATGGCTAAACCACACAAGTTTTTGGCCACGGTGAACACATTTATATACATTTAACATCGAATGCCTCGTTATGCCCATTACCTGCGTCATAATCAGAAACATCCCGATACCGCCCTGCTCTGTGCCGCTTCAGAAACATCCCGGCTGACATGTGGCAGGCCGAGGGAGTCGGCAAGGCGGCAAATTCTGGCATAAAACTCCGCAGGAGGCAGGCCGGAAACAATGCTTCCCTGCAGAAGTGCTGTTTCCGCTCTTGCCGCCTGACCATAATTAATCGCCGCTGCCATATAGGCTGTTACCAGACACAGCGCTTCAAGGTTCTCCTGAAGCCGTGGATCAACATGCAGGCGGCACTGCTGCTCCGCACCCCGGCCAGCAGGGAACGGCTCGGCGAACTGATGCGCTTCCAGGCCTTCACGGCTGAACACAAGCTCCGTCGGGATAGCGCAGGCAGTGCGGATCAGTGAGAAATCTGTGCAGATTTGCCGGATTCAGCCCCTGCCCAAGCGCATGCCGTGCCCGCAATGCCGCGCAGCGTGCATGCTCGGCAAGAGCGCTGCTGAATGCAGTCACTGAAGCTAACGTCTGTGTCGGCCACAGCTCTCCCTGTTTAATGGTGGCTGACGAAAACCCTCGCCATGATTTCGCTGGGCTATAACTCAATCTCAAAAAAGTGCCGTTTATAACCTACATGCTCTCCCTGCCGGTGCGACTACGGCTTTTTTATCTCCTTTTGAGGCTCGTGCTTCTTTGCCATAGTTCCGCCCCCTGATGCATTCAACCATTTATGATTATCGGTTTTCAGCAGCTCGCTGATTTTCTGTTGCAGTTTGCCTGCCGCCTCTTTTTTGACCGGATCATCTGAATGCAGTCCTTTTTCCGCCAGTTCCTCAAGCTCGGGGAGAAACTCCGTATAGAAATTACGACCGACCTCATAGGTTCCGTGCCAGTGAGTATAATCAGGCGCCATCATGGAAGCTCCGTGCCGCGCCCGGCGGCCTTCATGATGCCAGAGCTCAAACCAGACAAAATCAAGCTTGCTTGAAAACTGCGGTTTCTTTAACAGCGGCTTGGCAATCTCCATAAGAGCCGCTCCCGGCTTTGCAAATTTATCATGATACAGTTCGATAAGGGAATCATACTGTATATAAAAATTGTCCACCCAGGGCTTGGCATGACAGCTCATGCACACCTCCTGCATGCTGCTTCGCCTTTTCTCCCAGCCGATCTTTGCGGTTTCAAGCCCCAGCTTTTCATCGGCCGCCTCCGGCCGTATGGACAATACAGGCCTGTTGTTCCAGCTGATACGCAGGCCCACGTCATGGGTGACCGGCTGCTTGATCGTTGCGCTCATATGACAGGTTGCGCAGGTCGGCCCGGCGCTGTAATCTTCGCCCGGCACCCACTTGGAGTTTTCCATATTCATCTTGTCGACATTGGCTCTGAAGGCAATGCCGTGCTTTGATTCATTGTAAATTTCCATCTGAGGGTGATCAGGGCCAAGGTGGCACTTGCCGCAGGTATCCGGAAAGCGGGCCTGGGCCGCAGAAAACATATGCCGCGAATGGCACGCGGAGCAGGATCCCTCTGAGCCGTCAGGATTAATCCTGCCGATCCCCGTGTTGGGCCAGGTTGCCGGGTCAAGCTTGCCGTTTTCCAGCACTTTCACCTCGCTTCCATGGCATTGCCAGCAGCCGTTTACTGCGGCTGATGAATTGCCGCCCGGAAAACCCGGCGTTTTAAAAGCCCTGTTGCCTTCAACGACTTCAGCCAGGGTATTGTCAAGGGAGCCGAGAATCCTGCCTGCCTTTGCATGATGAGACCCGGCAAACTCCTTCACTTCCTGCTCATGGCAGCGGCGCGCAGTCGCGCGGGCTCACAATAACCGCTATGATCTGGCCTTCATGCTTCTGCGCATCCTTGTCTCCGGGCTCAGCCTTGTGACATTCATAGCAGCCCACATTGCCGCGAAAATGCTTGCTTGCGCCCCACTGCTCATAGATGACGGGTGTTTCTTTCTTATGGCACTCAATACATTTTTTCGATTCAGCCGACAGCTCGGTCAGCGTATAGCCGGCAACCGACGTGCCTGCCGCAACCTGCGCCACAAAAAGCAGTACCGCAACCAGTGTACCGATATTTTTTATCATCGCACCAGCTCTCCCTTTATATAAAGTTATCCTGTATGCACCGTATGCTTGAACTCGCCTGACAAAATCGGCACGGCAAGATGGACCATCCATGAATACAGTAGAAATTCCGAAGGCCCATATGCCGATGCAGATCCATGTTTCATTCCAGGTGGGAAAGTACTCAACAATCTCCCCCAGCGGGGTCGGCAGAAAACCGGGAACAATCAGCCCCATGCCCTTTTCGATCCAAATCCCCAGAAAAGCCAAAACACAGGCGACATTTAATAAGCTCATCTTTCTGGCCAGGGGCGGAACAATTAAAATAAAGGCCGCGACTATTTCCGCTGCAATGGCGGACCATATCCACGGAACCAGCGCAACGTGACCGTGCAGGCCGAACAGCAGGTAGCGGGCAGCGCTGGTATGGACGGAATCAGAATAAAACTCTTTAAACACCTCGCATCCCAGCAAAAAAAGATTTACCAGCAGCGATACGGTTACAACCTGGCGGAGCATCTGCAGCGCCTCATCACGTATCGTGTACTTTGTGTACCGCCGCACGATCTGAAAGGCCACAATCATGAGGCCCGGCCCTGCGGTAAAGGCGGACCCGATAAACCGCGGGGCGACAATAGCGGCATTCCAGAACGGGCGGCCCACCAGGCCTACATACAGGAAAGCCGTTACCGTATGAATGCTGATGGCCCATAAAATAGCGATCAGCACAAAGGGCAGATACATCAGCGCTGCCGGCTTTCGCTGCAGGTATTTCATGTACAGCAGATACCCGCAGATGTGCACATTCAAAAAAAGGTAACCGATTAAAACAACAACATCCCAGGAAAGCATGGATATGGGAAAGTTGAATACGCCGATACCCGGCACCAGATGCCAGAAGCGGTCTACCCTGCCCAGATCAACGTTAACAAACAGCAGGCACATGATGATGGCGGCAATGGCAAGCAGTTCGCCCAGAATGACGACATCATGGAGATGTTCGTTTTTATAAATATATGCGGGGATTACCAGCATGACCGCTGCTGCCGCAAGGCCGACAATAAAGGTAAAATTTGCGATATAGACGCCCCAGGACACCTGATCCGTCATCCCGGTTAAGGCCAGACCGAAAACCGTCTGCCGGGCATAGGCATGAAGGCCGATGAAGCAGAGCACGGTCAGAAAAGGTCATCCAGCAGTAATACCGCGGGCTGCCGTAGAAAGCTCAGCCGTATCGCCCTCCACAAAAACATCTGGTAACTGCGCATCATGATTGATCCGTCTACTTGTCGAAAAAATAATAAAACCGGGGTATGGTGCCGAGTTCTTCTTTCAAGAATATAGACGCGTTTTTCCCTTAAAATATAATTAACAGGGCTTGCGGGATCGGCCACATTGCCGAACACCCGCGAGCCTGTGGGGCATACTTCCAGACAGGCAGGATACAGGCCCTGTGCGGACACGCCTGAGGCAAAAGGTGCACTTTTCGATCACGCCCCGCGGTCGTGATGCGGTTGCCCAGATAGGCCATATCCAGGGTAATGTCCTCCCCGGGCAGAGAGGGCCTGCTGAAGTTGAACCGGCGGGCCCAGTACGGACATGCGGCCTCGCAGTAGCGGCAGCCGATGCACCAGTTGTAATCAACGACAACAATCCCGTCAGGCTCCTTCCAGGTGGCCTTCACCGGGCACACCTTGGTGCAGGGCGCCTTTTTACACTGCTGGCACTGAACCGGCATATAGTATTTGTTTTTTTGCGGCACTGTTTCAGGATTGAAGTAATGGTCGGATTTTTCCGGATCAATTGACCCCTTTTCCATTTCAAGAACCCTGATGTACTGGATCGCCGGATCGCGGGAGGTGTTGTTTTCCTTCATGCAGGCATACACGCATCTCCGGCAGCCGATACACCGGCCAAGATTCAGCGCATAGGCATATTCCACTCCGCTCAGGGGCTTAGGGTCAGCCACCGTTGCCGTAACGCCGTAATCAGCCTCAATCTCTTTTTCGATGCGTCGCAGTATGTTGTTCATCTCATCAGGGGTGAGGCGCTCATAATGGTTTTGCAGAAACTCATCCAGGCTGATCGTGCCGCTGCAGACTCACGAAGGGGCGACAGCGCCCACCCCAACGCAGCTGCCGCGGCGGTTGCATTGACGCCTATTTTCATAAAGCTTCGCCTGGTGAGGGGGGCGGTGGTTATCTGCTCGATTGAGCGGATTCCGGCGCCCTGAGCCTTGCGCACGTTCACGCTCATTCATGCAGGGCCCCTTTCTTCAGGTGCGGCGAGCCGGCGCTTACCGGTGGCGGCATGGGCGCCAAAGCCTTAAAAGCCGGCTGATGCGGATCATGACATTGAATGCAGACAAGCTTTGTTGACGGGCCCTGCCGGATATCCCAAAAGCCGTTCATCCTGCCATGAACGCCCTCTTTCCAGTCGCGATATATGGTGCCGTGACATTTTGCGCACAGGAGGACCGGCTTGTCCTGAGGAATCTCGCGCCCCTCGTGATCCACGTATGATCCCCGTATGTCCGGGTGATGACAGGCCAGACACCCCAGGTCCTCGCCGTGATTGAGCTTTATATGTGTATGTTCGCCGGCGGGATTGTTTGATCTAACGGGCGTCTTAAAATCTTTATGGCATTCACTGCACTGGTAGGTAAAGCCGGTGCGATCAAGGCTCAGCGGTTTTGGCAGCCCCCGCACCGGCGTCGTATCCAGCCAGTTTTGCTGCCCGGCAAAGCTCAGGGGTTTTTCAGATGATGCAGCGATTGAGGGCTGATCTGCTCCCATGACTGGATGGAAGACAAAAAAATCCTCCAAAAACAGCCAGCATGCTTACATAACAAAAGATATCTTTCAAAACAGATCACCGGGCATTGTGTTTACCAAACTAAAAGCTACCCCGTTCAGAATTCAGTTCCGACAAAGAAGCTGCTGTTTTCTCAGCATTACCGGCAAAGGGTGGAACTGCACTATCTGGCATGTCCCCACTGCAATCAGGCAAGGACTTCAACGCCGACCTTGCGGACCATTTCATGAAACGATATTTCTTTTTTATCAACAGGATACTGTCGATATATGTCCAAGCGTTTTTCAAGAATATGCACAACCCCTCCAGCATCGGTCTGTTGAGCAACGGTCCGGGCAATCCGGGGATGCCGCGACCCCGTGCCGCCGGCGACGACCTTGTAGCCTTTCTCCTTCGTGAAAATAACTTCTTTTTTACATTCTTTTTCACAGCCTCCGCACAGAACGCACCGCGCATAGTCAATGACGGGGTTGCCGTCCTGAAGCGTTATGGCGCCTTCAGTGCAATACCTGACGCAGGCCTGACATTGGGTGCAGCCCTCAGCTCTTGACCGCAGGCCGCAACTGGCAGATGATGCCGAAATCGTTAAAATACGGGGACATGCAGCAGTTGGGGCAGCCGATAATGGCTATGCGAAACACGTGGTGCGACATAAGGGGGGTGCGCGCCTTTTCAATAACAATACGGGTAGCGTTAAGCTGCCTGAGCTTTTCCCGCAGGGGCACAAGCACGGCAAGCATCATCTCGCGCTTCTCGGCCGTGCAGGCGCCGTACTTTGCCGGACAGAGCTCGATCTTGAAAAGCTCACCGTCATCATCTTCAAAAAAAGCATCAGGCAGGCCGACATCCTCGCCCCGTCCCATGCGGCGAACCACCTCGGTCGCCTCAGGCCCAAAGACGCGCCCATAGCCTTTTTCGGTTGCTTGAGCAATTGCTGCCGTGACCTTAGCCAGCCCCTTCTGCAGCGCCCGGCGCTCTGCATCAAGGCGCACAAACTGCGCCATCATGGGCGGTACGGCAATATCTGCAAGTATGTCTTCAGCCTCTTTTTCCCATTCCATGCTTTCATGCTCCTGCAGCGTGCCGATGTTTTATTCCTGCCGCCGCTCCACAATATCGCCGCCAACACTCACAACAACGGTTTCCAGCGGCACTGATGCGCCTGCCGCCTTCAGGCCCGCCTTGACGATCTGCGGCATGCCCTGACAGCACGGAACCTCCATAACGACAACCGTGACGCTCTTTATATCATTCTGTTTGAAAATTTCTGTAAATTTGTCAACGTACAGCTCCCGGTCGTCAAGTTTCGGACAACCCATAAGCAAAACCCTGCCCTGCAGAAAGTCGCGATGAAATCCCGCATGGGCAAACGCCGTACAGTCCGAGGCGACCAGCAGGTCGGCGCCCTTGAGAAACGGCGCATGGGGAGGCACAAGGCGCAGCTGAACCGGCCAGGTGGAAAGCGCCGATACGCTCACTGACGGCTCCGCTGCAAGCCCGGCTTTCGGCTCAATATGCCGCACAGCAGCCGACGGGCATTGACACGAGGGGCCGGGGCTGCCTGAACGAGCGCTGTGAACTTTCAGATGCCGGGCAACAGCCTCCTCGTCAAAATCGTCGGCTTCACGCACAACAATTTTCAGCGCGTCCTGCGGGCACTCGCCGATGCAGTTGCCCAGGCCGTCGCAGAAAACATCGGAAATCACCTGCGCCTTGCCGTCAACAATGGCGATGGCTCCTTCGGCGCAGGCGCTCACGCAATCGCCGCAGCCATTGCAGCGCTCCCGATCAATTTCGATGATGTTGCGCTTTACTTTCATCGGGTTCTGCTTTCTGCTGTATCTTACATACCGCACATAAAGTTTAGAAAAAAATCTGCTACTGTCTCAAGCCTGCGAGGAACCTGCAGCTCAAAAACCTCCCTGGCAACACGTTTTCCGGAGGCTGTCAGCATACGCGATTCAATAAGCGCCGCCAGCTTCTCCGGCTCCCGGGGCTTCTCAATATCGCCCTCCTGAATATTGACGATCAGGTCGGCATCATAGAGGACCTTGAAATTGGATGTCTCAACCGGGCCGCGGATGATGGTGGTGGCCGATGATGTCGCACACCTCATCGGTGAGCGCGGGCTCAGCATGCAGCCCCATCAGGATGCCCCGCGCCGTGAGGGGGCCGAGCTCTTCCTGGTATTTTGCGGCAGTGCTCCCGTAGAGCTTCTCGGCATCCTTGATGCCGATGTCATGGAGATAGGCGGCTGTCAGCACCACGGCCGCGTCGGCCTCCTGCCCCTCGGCTATCTTTTCTGCAAAATGAGCCACCTTTTCGGCATGCCTGATGCGGCGCTCGTCGTCGCCGAAAAACGCCCGCATTTCGCAGGCCACGCGCTCGGCAAAAAGATGCTTCTGCTTTGCAAGCACTTCAGGCGGCATGTCCTTAAGGCACTGCGCCGCAAACTTGCAGTACGTGGCGCAGCCGAAGTCAAGGTTCGGGTTTGTAACCCTGGCCCCGCAGCCCTTG
Organism: uncultured delta proteobacterium; assembly: GCA_963804955.1. Lineage (GTDB taxonomy): Bacteria > Desulfobacterota > WTBG01 > CAIYCZ01 > CAIRTM01 > CAIWCT01. The sequence continues at coordinate 308,621 of CAWDSQ010000007.1, forward strand.
CACCGCCGCACGGCATCGTCCTTGAAAAACTCCACGGTCTTGCCGCATGCGGGGCATGGGGCTTCAAATATGTCTGTCGGTTTCCAGTACCGTGTGTCCTGACCGGGGCATTTCATTGGCATCTCTCCGTTAATTCAAGATTCAGGATTGCAGGGGCGTATGGCCATACGCCCCTGCGGAATATTATAATATCCCTGAAGTCCGCATTCCTCAATCCGCAGTTGTGTTATCCCAGTATCGCCTTCAGGTCCGCATCGGGCGTGCTGATAGGCTTGATATCAAAAGTCTTTACAAGCACATCCAGCACCCCCGGCGTAATGAATGCCGGCAGTGACGGCCCCAGACGAATGTCCTTTATGCCGAGATGCAGCAGGGTCAGCAGTATGGCCACGGCCTTCTGCTCATACCATGACAGCACCATCGACAGGGGCAGATCATTCACCCCGCAGTTGAAAGCGCCTGCCAGGGCCACGGCAATCTGCACCGCAGAGTAGGCGTCATTGCACTGGCCGATGTCAAGCAGGCGCGGAATCCCGCCGATATCGCCAAGGTCTTTGTCGAAAAACCTGAACTTGCCGCAGGCAAGGGTCAGCACCACGCAGTCTTTGGGCACCTTCTCCACAAATTCGGTGTAGTAGTTGCGGCCGGGCTTGGCGCCGTCGCAGCCCGCCACCAGAAAGAAATGCCTGATGGCCTTGCTCTTTACCGCGTCGATCACCGCTCCTGCCACGCCCATGACAGCATTGCGGGCAAAGCCGACCATGACCGATTTGCCCTCTTTGTCCTCGGTGAATCCGGGCAGCTCCAGCGCCTTTTTGATAACCGGGGTATAGTCATGCCCCGTGATATGCGCCACACCCGGCCAGCCGACCATGCTGGTCGTGAAAATATTGCCCTTATAGCTCTCGGCAGGCCGCTGGATGCAGTTGGTGGTCATAAGGATAGCGCCCGGAAATTCCGTAAACTCCTTGAGCTGGTTCTGCCATGCCGTGCCATAGTGGCCGTAAAAATGGCTGTATTTTTTCAGTGCCGGATAGCCGTGAGCAGGGCAGCATCTCGCCATGCGTATACACAGTAATGCCCTTCCCCTCGGTCTGCTTCAAAAGCTCCGCAAGGTCCTTCAAGATCATGGCCCGATACAAGAATCGCTTTGCCTTTCTTTACACCCAGGGGCACCTTTGTGGGCACGGGATGGCCGTAGGCGCCCGTATTGGCCGCATCCAGAAGCTCCATCGCGCGCAGGTTGATCTCGCCGGTTTTTAGAGCAAGGGCCACCCACTCATTGGCGCCAAGGCTCTGTATTGAAGGGGGCAGCAAGGGCCTCATACAGAAAATTATAGACCTTTTCATCCTCCTGCCCGAGCACCTGTGCATGATCGGCATAGGCTGCAACGCCCTTGATGCCGAACAGCACGATATGCTGGAGCGACAGCAGGTCGGCCGGAACCGAGGGGTCTGACTTGAGACCAACGGCAGCGCCCTGCTCGATCAGGCCGTTCAGGTCAGCCGCGGGTTTAAAGGCAGCAGCGGGCTCCGTTATAGTCGGCGCCGGTTTTGGCCTTGAGCTGTTCGCGCAGCTCCACTGCCTTTTTGATATAGGCCGGAAAACGGTCGGGGTCAAAATTCACGTTTGTGAGGGTGGCAAACAGGGCCTCGGCGGTAAATACGTCCTGGCCGGGAATTTTAACGCCCTTCTTGATACCCTCAAGGGCATAAAGCGCAAGGCCCCGCAGGGCATGCACGAGCAGATCCTGAAGTGCCGCCACGTCGGGAGATTTGCCGCAGACGCCGCCGACGGTGCAGCCTTCGCCTTTTGCGGTCTGTTCACACTGGTAACAAAACATATTTTTCTGTGCCATAATTCTAACCTCCTTATATGTTTGAGTGCATGGTTTTGAGCGGGGATAGTATTTTGTATAGCATAAAAATGACGGCCGCCGCTGTCATATTATGAGTTAACTATAGCCGACCCGGGCCCGAGAAACCTTGACGCAGGTCAAAAGAAAGTGCTATTTTTCATACCCTGATAAAAATTCGCATCTGCAGTGCTTGCTGGAGAAAAGAAGGTCGAAAATCAGGCCGATAAACGTCTAAACTCTACTACTTAATAAGCAGCTACCCATGGACATTGCAAAACAGCTCTCCCATATTCCTCTGTTTCAGGGCCTTGAGCCACAATACCTGCAAACCCTTGCCCGCATCGCCGTCAAAAAGTTCTTCAAACGGGGTGAAACCGTATTTGCCGAAGGCGACCCCGGCACGGGTTTTCATATCATTACGACGGGGCGTGTCAAAGTTTACAAAACCTCGCCCGACGGCAAGGAGCAGATCCTGCACATCATGAGCCAGGGAGAGCCTTTCGGCGAGGTGCCGGTATTCACGGGCCAGCGTTTTCCAGCCTATGCCGAAGCTATCGCCGACACCTCTACGCTGTTCATACCCCGCAATGACTTTATCAATCTCATCCGCACCGAACCGTCGGTGGCGCTCAGCATGCTTTCCGTTCTCTCCCTTCGCCTCAAGCGCTTCACCAGCCTTATAGAAGATTTATCGCTGCGGGAGGTGCCGGGCAGGCTCGCCGCGTATTTATTATACTTAAGCGAGCGCGACAAGGGGACGGATGACATCAATCTTGAAATTTCCAAAACTCAGCTGGCAAGCATACTGGGCACAATACCCGAAACCCTCTCCCGCATTCTTGCCCGTATGACCAGGGAAGAAATCATTGAGTCCGACGACAAGCGGCATATCCGCATCTGCAACCGCACTGCCGTTGAAGAACTTGCGGCCGGCGAGCGCCGGCTTGCCTGAGCGCCCGGCCATGATGCCGTATTGACAGTGTTTGTTCCGTAGACTACAATGGAAAAAATCGCATCCGGCCCACCGTACATGCTCATGGTCTGTGACGTAGAGAAGCAAAAAAACTTTTTTTACGGGAGGTAGTGGTATGCTGCGCATCATGGCGGTCATCACTCTGGCAATCCTTATCGGGGCAAGCTGCTCGGATGAAAAAAACCCCGTTCGGGAATATGGCTCCACGCTCACCGGAGCAGTCAAAAAAGCTGAAAAAACAAAAGTCCTGGCCGATATGGTTACGATCAGATCTGAGATCATGCAATACAAAGCCGAAAATGGCGCATTCCCCCCAGGCCTGAATGATCTCAGAATGAAGGACATTGATCCCGATCTCTACAATTATAATCCCGAAACGGGACAAGTTGCCCTGGCGAAGTAGCACTGCCATGTAACAGGCCCGAATGAAAAATGTGCTGTTTTGTGAAAAATTCAGGCATTCAGGATTTCTCCATCCCTGCGCGCGCTTAAAAGCGATGTACCCGTTACTGACACTTCAAAAACCCTTGCGGTTCCTGCTGTACAACCCATAAAAATCTTTATTGAGATTTGCATCTGAATACTTGACTAAAATCCTCTATGCCATGATAATAATGGATAGAATAATTTACTGTTTTACAGCCTGCTTTCAAAAAGAATATATATAGATATAGTCTTATTCCAACACAACAAAGAGATTACCGCTCCTGTTGTACAGTGAAGGCTGTAGCCGAGAGGGCGAAGCTGCAAACACACCAGACAGGCCGGGATCGATCTCAATATAAAAACAACCAGAACAAATCATCGAACAATGCAATTCAACAAAGCGAGCTGTTCTCTGACGCTTATATAATTTTTTTGTACTGCGAACTATGTTTATAAAATTTAGAAACCATACTCTTGCGCTGTATAAAGACGAAAATTACAATTCCGCTTTTTCCGAAATGCTCGAAAGGGGACTCAGTCAAACCCCAAGCATCCTCTACGATGTTTCCATTTTCAATAAATTCAGTCGCATAGTTCATACCTATGCTGAAAGCCTGCCCGAAACGACGCTGCACATCGGACCGGGCGGCTCACTGGGCTGTGAAGTTCTCCTCTGCCTGAGCGGCATTAAAAAAGCATGGACCCTTGATCCATCCGCCTCTTTCACATTTAATCTAAGCACATTTTTCGCCGCGCTGCAGAAACTCTATACTGTTACAAACTCTCTTCAAACAATTCACAATTGCTCCGCCGCCCCCTTAAGCCTGCCTGCGCATTCCATGGAAACTGACGGCTCATACCGCATTGGTTCAAGCCTCATGCAGCATTTCCCGAACAGGACCTTTGAGAATACCGGATTGCAGAATGAATCCGTGGATTTTCTGTTTTCAAATGCAGTGCTGGAGCATGTGCGGGACCCCCTGCAATGCATCCGGGAAGCGCATCGGGTGCTCACAAAAAAAGGTCTTACTGCGCACCAGATAGACCTCCGCGATCACCGTGATTTCAGCAATCCGCTGCATTTTCTCCGCTACTCCGACAGTCAATGGCAGACTATAATGAAGAACTACTGTTCGCGCGATCCGCTACGCTACATGAACCGGTTGAGGGCTCAGGATTTTATCACCATTTTTGAAAGCGCAGGGTTTCGCATACGTGAGTTCACACCGAACGCGTCTGCATCCGATCAAACAGTCAACGATGCGCAAGCAAGCCTTGCCTCAAGCTTTACAAGGTATTCAGCAGATGAACTGAAAACAACATCATGCTTTATAGTCGCTGAAAAACGCTGAAAGAGTGCTTGCAGGTTAAGCGGCTTCGCGGCATATGCGCTTGTGCCATTTTGGATGCAACCACGTGTGCGCTTTTCACTGCCCGTGACCGGTTCGGAAAAAAGCATCTTGCTTACATATGCAGAAAGAACCGGGGTGATAGTATCACAGCCATAGTGTTTAATTGGTCGCGTTATGGACATGCTGAGAAGGGTTTATAAAAACAATTTAATCAGACTGTTCATGCTCGCCCTTGTCTGTTCAGCATGCATACACGTGCGTGTGCCCGGCAATTATCCGTTCCTGCATCCTGCAAGAATACAAACCACCGTGCTTTCGCTGTACCTGTTCTTCCTGATCCTGCCCTGTTTATTCTTTTGTTTTAAGACGATGTTCGGATCGGGCATTGCCTGGCTGTTTGCAATTTTTTTCATGCTGCTGTCTGTGTTTCCTTACAAATATTTTTACCGTCAGGAAACTGATCTTGCATCTATTTTCTTTGAACCTGTGCCGGACGCAGTTGGAGGCATAAACGGCTTTTTCTATATTTTCATTCTGTTTCTCGTCGCGGCAGCAGCTTTTCTCTATCGCAGCCTGCGGCAAACAAAAAAAGCGGTTCTGTGCAATCTGGACGGCAGAACATTCCTGGTGCTGTTTTTTCTTTTTTCCCTTTCGCTCCTGCAAATCATCCCCCGCCTCGGACAAAACTCACCCAAATGCGTTTTATATAATGCCCACAGGGCTGAACAGCCGTATGCCGTTGCAGGCGTTCCCTGTGAAAAATTTTACGGCTATCATTATTGCGGCTACGACGCCCTGCAGCATACGGTTCCGAGCGGATTCTTTAAAGGGGTCAGCACTGATGGCTACGGCGCCCTGGTCATCAATCGCCGCGGCCTCGGGCCGTATCTCTATTCGCACATAGCGCACTACATGAACCCCTACCTGGCTGCCATGGCCATCAACTGTTTTTTTTACTTCCTGATTATTGCCGGAGGCTTCTTCCTTGCCCGGCATATTACCGCAAGCAGCATAGTTGCCGTCTCTTTTTCCATTCTTCTGTCGGCCAACATGTATATAGTGTTCCAAACAGTCGTGCCGTATTTTTACCTGCCCTATTGCGCATTTGTGCTTTTGATTATGTATCTGCTCTTTAAGCAGGATTTTTTTGGAGCGCCCCAGACAACCTCCGACACCCTCTTGTTTTTCTCCGTTCTTGCCTGCAGCGGATTGACCTATGATCCCTACCCGTTCAGCTCCATGCTGTTCTTCTGGGGGTTGTTTGTTTTTTGTGGAAAGTACCGTGCCGAGAGGGCAGCCGCAGACAAAGCCCTGCTTAAGGCCGTCATCTTTCCAGCTGTACCGATTTTAAGCCAGTATCTCTGGGAGAACCTTTTAAAGTATTATGGGCTGCTCGGCGGCACTGATAACGTCAACGCGCGCAATGACCTTCTGGACAAGCTGCTCTTTCTGCCTGAATATATTTTCAGAAACTTCTGGGACTTTGCCGCTCTTGTCAATAAAAACGCCTATAGGCTTCTTGTTACAAACCCTGCAAGCAAAGATATTGAATACTGGCCGCTGTTGGGCCTGTTGGGTGTTGTCTCCCTGTTTGCATTCCTCCCCCGATATGTTGACAGGCGATATCTCAAAGGCCTGTATGCCTGTTATACTGCCAATTTTTCTATTGCGCTTGTGGCTTCTCTGGCTGCCGCCATACCGCCACAGATAAAATACGGCGATGCTTTTATCTCCGCCCTGAGATCAAACAACGCCTATCCCGTCCTGGTGCTGGCACAGAGCGCCGGCATCTGCTTGTGCGTCGATCTGTGCTTCGGCAGGCAGAGCGGCCGTTTGAGGAATATCGCAATCATAGGCTTGTCGCTTATTGTCTATGCATGTTCCTATGTGAAACTGCTTTTTACGTAATGAGCCTTCCTGCTGCGGAACAGACCGCATGAGCAGTATTAAAAATAAAAAAATCGCGCATTTTTATGGCTCATGCAGCTTATTGATGCCGCACTTTTCAAAAACTGTTTTATCCTCTACAGGTGTTGACCTGATTTTTGGGGCCGGACCGGTCTGATTTTTGACACCCGCCCGATCCCTGGATTTCTGCTGCCGATTGCAGAGCCACTGTGCAACCTTGCAGAAAGCATCCCCCTCCTGTCGGGAATTGCCGGATCATTATATTTCTCCGCCCGAATGCCGCTTCTGTAATCCTGTAAAAACTTTGCGCGGTGCCGGCTCGATCTCTATCGCATCAGGCCCTGTTACCAAATCCGTACAAGTTCGACATACGGGAAAAAGGTGCATGATTCAGCAGCGGGCCTTGAATGTTTTTACTAGAGCATTTAACTATTTGCCGTAGCCATGCGCAGCGGTGAACTTTTGATTCGTTTGCCCGTGCTAAATTCTCGCATCAGAGCCATGCTATGGTGGAAGGTCAATCGCTCGAACCGCACGGGCTGCTCTCACCAAAAGCTCACCACTGTGTTTTCGGCTATACTATTTTGTTAAATGCTCTAAAGATACAATACTTGGCAGGTCTCGAAAACCGGCGCTTTCAGCGTCATTGCCGAAGGTAGAACAAATATGTATTTGTATTTCGTTATTTGAGTGCTTGACTAAAATTCACTCTACTATGATAATATTGATATAAAATAGTTTTAAGAAAACTGTATCTTCAGCAAAGCATGTACATCAGTAGGCTGATGCAGCGTGAACAGGATGCATCCCGATCCCTTTCGTGCCTAAACAGTGTAGCCGAGGGGGCGGAGCTGTATGTACTTCTCCCCTGTTGCCCCATGATGCTCTGCAACTGGAACGGAGCGATTCTTTAAATTTAAAGTACTGGTTTAGAGTCCTTGCATGGAAAAAAAGCTGCCGATTACTGAATATACAGCGGAATCTAAAAATCAGCCATATGCAGCAATACTCCATTCCATGTGGCGGGATCTGCTTGACTCCCGCGAACTTTCATGGAGACTCACCATTAAAGACATCCGCGCCCAGTACAGGCAGTCGCTGCTGGGCATTTTTTGGGCTTTCCTGCCGCCCCTTGTAACGGCTCTGATCTTTATTTTTCTCAACAGCCGCAATATTGTCAATTTCGCTGACACGGATATTCCCTATCCGGTATTCGCGGTCTATGGCACTGTCCTGTGGCAGATTTTCGTTTATGGCCTGCAGGCCCCGTTGCGGGTTGTTGCCGAAGCAAAACCCATGCTTACGAAAATCAATTTCCCCCGGGAAGCTCTTATCTTATCCTGTTTCTGGCAATCGCTCCTCAATCTGCTTATTAAAACGGCCATTCTGGTGCCGGTGTTGATAATTTTCAATGTCCCACTGACATGGGGGCTGCCCTGTTCCCTGGCGGCAATGGTCGTTTTGACCCTCCTCGGCATGGCGATAGGGCTTCTCTTGACGCCCATCGGCCTGCTTTACTCTGATATTTCACACGGCTTGACCCTTTTCATAACCATATGGTTTTTTGCTACCCCCGCTGTCTACCCGCCGCCGGAGGGCCTGCCTTTTTCAATGCTTGCAACACTCAACCCGGTCAGCCCCGTGCTCATAGGCGCCAGGGATCTCGCGACCCGCGGGGCGCTGCTCAACCCCGAAGCTTTTTTTATCGTAACCTCGCTGATGATCGCTCTGCTGATTGCGGCATGGATCATCTATCGCCTTGCCATGCCGATACTGATCGAAAGAATGAATGCATAGCCCCCCTCCCCTGCTTAATAACGGAACATCGACGTACCAGCAGCCATGCAGGAAAATGAGCCTTTTATAACAGTTGAACACGTAGGCAAAAAATTTTGCCGAAGCCTGAAAAAATCCCTTTGGTACGGCCTTCAGGATATTTATACCGAAGTGAGCGGCAGGCAGCGTTCGCATGATCTGCGCCCGGACGAGTTCTGGGCTCTTACGGATGTTTCATTCGAATTGCGCAGGGGGGAATGCCTGGGCGTTATAGGTCCGAACGGCTCAGGCAAGAGCACACTGCTTAAAATCATCAATGGCCTGCTCAGGCCGGACAGGGGCAGGATAATCGTTCGGGGCCGTACAGGCGCCTTAATTGAACTGGGGACGGGGTTCAACCCGATCCTGACCGGCAGGGAAAACATTTATAATAATGCAGCTGTCCTGGGCATACACAAGGCCGACATAGACAGGAAGCTTGACGAAATAATCGATTTTGCCGAAATCAGAGAATTCATCGATACTCCTATTCAAAGCTACAGCTCCGGCATGAAAGTTCGGCTGGGGTTCGCCGTTGCAGCGCACCTGAAGCCGGACGTGATGCTCATCGATGAAGTGCTGGCGGTGGGCGATGTGGGGTTCCGCGCTAAATGTTATTTAAAGATATCAGAACTCATAGAAAACTGCGCTGTCATTTTTGTTTCGCACAACATGTCGCAGATAGCAAAGTTATGCAGCAAAGTGCTGGTGCTGGATCGCTGCAGGGGCATTTCACTGTCTGAACCGCCGCAGGGCATTGAGCGATACAACAGCCTGTTTCCGGACATGCAGACGGTCGTTGCGGGCACCGGCGAGGCAAAAATTGAGCAGCTGACGCTTCTTGACAGCCACAATCGATCGACAGAAACTTTCGCCTACAATGAGGCGATGCGCATACGGTTCAACCTGGAAGTGGCGGACTGCCATGAGGAATATGTCATATCGATAACATTTATGAATGCCGATTCAAACCTCCTGGCGCAATGCCACTCACGCTACAATAATGTGACCTTGACGAACACAAAAAAACCGGGCACGGTTAGCGTCAGCATACAGAACCTTCCGCTGAACCCGGGAATATATTATATCAACATAATTGTTTTTGACAAAAACAACACGAAGCACCTGCTGTGGCTGTACAGCGCAAAAAAAATAATCGTTACAGGCGATTTCCATGGCGGAGCGCCAATACAGTTCAGTGCTGCATGGGAACAAACATCACAGTGACGACCGAGGCAGCATACTGCCCCTTCTGCGAGGGCGCATGCCGGTTTGTTTATAACATGCACGAGTATCGCATTTATAAATGTTTACGCTGCGGCACAGGCCGGGTTTCCCCAATGCCGGAGGCAGGCTTTTTGACCGGATACTATTCCGGTTTTTTGTTTGCAGCCAATAAAGAAAATTACCAGCCGGTGCTGGCCAGCGCAAAAAAGCTCTACCCGCTGCTGGGATTATCTCCGGGGGGAAACGCCAGCTTGCTTGACATAGGGGGCGGAGGCGGTTTTTACGCAAAAGCTTTTGAGGAACTCGGCTATGGGCGGAGCACCTATGTCGATCTTGACAACAGGGCATGCGATTTTGCCAGGAATATCGGCTTAAGCACTGTGCTGCATGAAGATGCAGCCAGCCTGCGTTACAGCGGTAAAAAATATGACCTTATACTGTGCCGGCATCTTATTGAGCATTTGCCGAATCCTGCTCTCTTTATCATGGAAATCTTAAAGGCTCTTTCAAAAAAAGGCCGGCTGCTTTTGATGTGTCCAAACGGCAATTCCCTGGAATATCTTGCATATCCCCGCTCCAATATCACACTGCGGATCGATACGATCGGTCAATCAAGCCGCATGGCCAAATCAAAGGTGATTCAACGGTTTCTTTGCGGCGATATCCTTCATGGCATAGATCCGCCGCGGCATCTGTGGGCAATCACGCAAAAGGGCATCCAGAGCCTCATTGATGGGACGCTCTATAAAGCAACTGTCACAACCCATCCCTTAACCGATATGATCTATTCTCCGTACTACAGGCCGGGCTCTTTGGGCGGCAGGGCTTACGATCTGTGCGGCACTTATTTTTTTGCAAAAATTCACGGGGGCACGCACTTAGTGTCGGTTATTGAAAAAAAACAATGCCCTTCACAATAACAGAAATCACAAAAAACAATCTGTGCACCGGCTGCGGATTATGCGCTGCTGCATGCCCGGGAGAGCGCATTGCCATGGCATGGAGCCCCTCCTGCATATGGTCGCCCGCAATTTCCGCTTCCGGCTGTACGCACTGCGGCACGTGCTATGCATCATGCCCGCAATCGCCTGAGGTCATCGTAGAGTATGCCGCTCAGGCAGCGGTTGACGGGGAACGATACGGCTTGAAAAACGCCGATCACTTCATAAGTTTTGACCTCGATACAGACAGCCGCGTGAAAAGCTCTTCGGGCGGGGTTGTCTCACTGCTTCTGACCCGTCTTCTTGAATCACACGATATTGACGGAGTCCTCTGCTCAACCCCTCTGTGCGCCGGCGTCGGGGCGCCCCACTATAAACTCGATGTTATGACAACAGCCGGACAGATACACGGCTGCCGAAGCTCGCATTATCATCCGCTGACATATCACGAGGCTTTCAAGCACATAAAAAACAGCGGCGGCGCATATGCAGTGGTTGGCGTGCCCTGCGTGATCCGCGGAATAAAACTTCTTCCCCCTGCGCTGCGAAAAAAAATAAAATACACCATTGCCCTTGCATGCAGCCACAATGTGACGGCAGCATTCATCGACCAGCTGGCCCTGCAGCAGGGCATCACGAAGAAAGAAATTTTTTCCGTTAATCTGAGGGAGAAGCTCAACATCAGCGATGCCAGTAACTTTAATACTTTTTTCAAGCTTTCCGATCGTGAAATCCGAAAAAACAGGTTTCTTACGTCATTTACTGTGATGTGGAGAAATTATTTTTTCGCTCTGGAGAGCTGCCTCTACTGCCCCGATTTTTATGGCGCCGATGGGGACCTCTCCGTAAAAGATGCCTGGGGGCGGCTCAGCAAAGACCCGCTGGGGACATCGCTGCTTATTGTCAGAAACAGTGCGCTGCTGGCTTTTATCGAGAAGCTCTCCCATGCCGGCCTGCTGCATCTTGAGCCGTGTGATGAGGATGAAATATGTAAGTCGCAGCCGGAATCGGCGGCATTCAAGCAGACGGAGGTGCACACAAGGCTACTATGGAAAAAAGCCGTCAAAAATATTTTAAAAAAAACCGGGCCCATCCCTGCCGCCGCATGGCTGATATCAAACCGCCAGACCTGGAGATATTTCCGGATTTTAGGGCTTATTAAAATATCAAATTTTTGTTTCGCGCGATTCGGGAGCGTTCCTGTCAAAAGCATACTTTTTTGCAGCACACTCGACAAACAGACAATCGCCCTGTTACAGGTTTGTCGGCGAGCAGCACATACGTTTTGTCGCACGCTGCGCATCAGCCCTGAAGTCTCTGACCAGAACGGCCCTTCGCTTTCTGGGCGCCTTCGATCCAAAACGTCCGGATAAACCGGCTCTCCTGCATGTGCTGATCGCCGGCGGCTACGGCTACGGCAATATCGGCGATGAGGCGCAGCTGGCCGCCAATATCCAGCACTGGCGCATGGCCGTGCCGGATGCTCAGATTACCGTGCTCACCCCGAACCTGAACTATACGCAAAAAACCCATGCCGGCGTACATACCCGGCTCGCCCCCCGTATTGCTTTTTTTGGCCGGGGCGGCAGGATGTATTTTGGTGATGAAACAACATTTAAAAAGCTCTTTTTCCCCATGGCCGGCCTTTTACTTTTTAATGCGCGCCTGATGCGGGCAGGCCTTCCTCTGTTCGGGATAACCGCCCGGCAGGCCTCGCTGCTCGATGCGATCCAGAACGCCGACATAGTATTTCTATCCGGGGGGGGATACCTCACGGGCATGACGCTCACCCGCCTTTGGGACAATATGCTTCTCATTCGGCTGGCCCATCTGCTTGGCGTACCAACGGTTCTTTCCGGACAGACAATAGGCATTTTCAAAGACCGCACCAGCAGAAATCTGGCGCGCTGGGGGTTGAAAAAAGCTCACAAAATATATCTGCGGGACGCTGAAGGCTCTCCAGAGGCCCTTGGGTCACTGGGCATAGACGCTGCCTCCTACGAATGCACCTTTGATGACGCACTGTATTACAAGGTGGCGTCTGAGGCAGCACCCCGCGAGGCACTGCAACAGAGCGGTATTGATCCGGCAAAGCCATATATGAGCGTCAATGTGCACTACTGGGGCCAGGCCCCTGAGGTTTCCCGCGAGGCAATGCGTCAAATAGCCCATGCTCTGGATGCGATCAACAGCACATGCGCGGTTCAGATCGCTTTCGTGCCCATGGTCAGCACTGATGAAACGGCCATTAGGGAAGTTATGGAGAATATGCGCCGGCCATCCGTTATGGTTGATCACAAGTACGATATGGACGCAGCTATAGGCGCTATCCGGCTGGCGGCACTGTGCCTGACCATGAAACATCACCCGATTATTTTTGCAATGGGCGGAGGCGTGCCCACAGCTGCCATAGCCTTTGATGACTACTATCATCATAAAAACAGGGGGGCTTTAAAACTATTCGGCATGGAAAACTGCATTGTGCAGTGCGCCCCGGAACAGCTTGGCGATGCGGTACAACAGAAAGTTCTCTCTTTGCACGAAAACCATCATGAGCTGCAGGCAAAAATAGCAGAAACATACAACAGGCTTGAAAAAGATGCCGGTAAAGCAGTGTATGTCTGGGCCCGTCAACATGCTGTGCGGAATGGCTGACCATGATCTTTTTTGCCCTGCCAAAGCCTGATGTACCGTATCTGGCGGAATTTTTCCAGGGGCTGCTGCGGTATCTGACGGAAACGGGCAGGCGCCCGCTTGTCTTTACCAACTATTATTCGAGCATGGAATTTTTCGCCCAAAGCGGCGCAACCGTATTCTGCCCGGAAATTTTTGTTAAAGAAGATATGTATGAATCAGCTGCGGCAGCACATGCCGAAAACACAGGCACCTATGACCCTGTGCAGGCAATTCAGCCCTGACAACCTGCGCAACGCCCAGAGAAATGCCTTCTGCTGCCGGATCCTGCCGGAAATCCTGGAGAACATATTTGCACGGCAACTGCCGTCCGCTGCGGTCGTATGGAATTTTTTCCCTCCCTTCAATACGGTCAGAGAAAAACTCCTTCAAAAAAACATTCCGACTCTCACAACAGACAAGGGCCTTCTGGGCAAGACGGCCTTCCTGGATCCCTGCGGAATGAACGGGTCGAGCTATTATGCGGATCCTGACACCTGGAGCAAAACCGTTGGCCGCCACAGGGGCCCGCTTGACCTGGCTGCTGCGGCAGAGTACCTTGCCTCATATGTGCGGTCATACGAGTCGGGGTGGGATCAGCCCGGCTATGAAGCTCCGGAGAATCTGCGAAAACGTTTTGGAATCAGGCTGGAGCAGAAAATCATCTTTGTGCCGACGCAGGTTCTTGCAGACAGCAACATGATCCTTCATCATGGCGCATTTCATGATAATACCGCTTTCATACGAGCTTTTCTTGTTCAGCTCAGAGAACGCAACGACCTTTTTTTCCTGATAAAAAAGCATCCCAAAGAGCCGTCTCAACAGGCCGAGATACAGCACATCATTGCGGACCGGGGCATCTGGACAGAAAACATCAATACGTTTTCTGCAATAGAAGCATGTTCTGCTGTCATAACACTCAACAGCACGGTCGGACTGGAAGCGGCCATGCTGGGGAAACCCGTAGCAGTCTGCGCGCCTGCCCTGTACTCCCGAAAGGGCTTCACCTATGACATCACCGACGTGGCAATGCTGCCGCCCCTGATGCCTGCACTGCTGAGCGGCTGGCAGCAGAGCGATGAACAGAGATTATCGCTTCTGTACTTTCTTGCATTCATGCTGAAAAAGTATCTCATCCCCGCAAACGGAGTTCAGCCGGCGGCGATCTACGACAGATATCTGGAACCCTGCATGCACTATGACACTGCTACGGGAACAACAGACCGGGAGCATCTCGCAGTAACCCGCATGGCGCATGAGCATGTCATGCCGTCTGCAGGGGTCAGCCGCGCCATACAAAAAGGTCCCCGGATAAAAAATCATTTTGCCACATGGGCAAAAAGCCTTTTTAAAAAAACCCCGTAGGGTTCTCTTATAAAACGAGCCGTTTGATAAAAAACCATGGCGGTGAAAAAGATATTCGCAGTGCAAACGCTCTATGACCACTGGTCGGCTTATTCAGGCTATCAGGGCTTCATACCCCTGCTGCACAGGGGCTATGATGCACAGCATGTCCGCATACCCTACGGCGCAAAAAGCTATCACACATCACCCGTTCTCAAAAAAATCATCGGGGAGGCGGTAACAAACTCAGGCCTGGCCTTATATTCCGCCAATGACTTTGAAGAAGAAGTGAAATTGTTTTTTCAATCAGCTGCCGGCCGGCCGGCAGCTGTGCACTTTCTTGACGGAGAACACGGCTATTGCCACTTCACCTCTCTTATAAAGCCGCTGCGCTTGCTGCGGGGCGGCAGACCTCATATCATAGTCTCGTATCACCTGCCTCCCCAGCGTCTTCTCACGCGGATGACCAGATACGACCACCTGGCGCGTGCTGATAAAATAGTTCTGGTAGGCTCCAACCAATACGATTTTTTTCAAAAATACGTTTCCGCCGAGAAGATTGCCGTGATACCGCATGGCGTCAACACCGGTTTTTTTTCGCCGCCTCATAGCGCCAGGCCCCACGACCCTGAACTGTTCACCTGCCTTTGCATCGGATCGCACCTGCGGGATTATGCATTCCTTGCCCGGGTGGCGGAAAAACTGCAGGGGGTTTCCCGCATCAGATTCAGAGTCATTTCACCTGCATGCGACGTGCCGGTTTTGCATCAGTTACATAATGTCCGGATAGAGGCAGGATTGCCGGATGAGGGGCTGCTTGAGGCATATCGACAGGCTGATGTCCTGACCATGCCTCTGCTTGATACAACCGCAAACAATGTCGTCCTTGAGGCACTGGCCTGCGGATTGCCGGTCCTGACAACAAATGTCGGCGCGATCCGGGATTATGTCGGTGAATCGTGCGCCATGCTGTTTGCGCCTCTTGACACAGACGGCTATGCCGATGCCCTTGCCGACCTTGCCCGCAGCCCTGCACTGGCTGCGGAAATGGGAAGCGCTGCGCGAGCGCATGCCGAAAACCATCTTTCATGGAAAATTCTTACGCCCCGGTATGAGCGGCTGTACCAGTAGCCCTTCTCTGCTTTTCAATCAACATGATAGAAAATAAAAAATTTTCCATAGCTATTCTTACTGCTGAATTTGTTACGGAGCCGTATTTCAGCGGTGGTGTCGCACAGCACTTCTTTCGCATAGCAAAATACCTTGCGGAGCAGGGGCATACCGTACATGTTATTACCCGGTCACATGAAACCGCACGTTTTATGTATCAGGGGCTGCACGTATACAGAATCAGCGTAGACGGCGCCGGCGCCCTCGGAAAAACCATGAAACGTCTCGCGCTTGGAAAAATAGATTCAACCATTGACCACCTTCGGTTCAGCTTTGCATGTCTGCGGCAGCTGCAGTCCATTATAAAAAAAACCCCTGTCGATATTATTCACTGTTTCAACTCTCACGGTATCGGGCTCTGGCCGCTGCTGATTCCGCACATCCCCCAGCTCGTAACCGTCTCCTGCTATCGCCCTCTCTGGAATTCACTGGCGGGCGTTGAAAAAACCCCGGATGTCTGGCTTGACGAAAAAACAGAAGCCTTGTTCTTCATCCTCAGCAGGCATATCTATTCACCAAGCGCTAATCTGCAAAAAATACTTGCCGCGGAACTTAATAAAAAAAACATACCGGTTATCAGAACACCCTTCTATATTGAAGTTGATGCAGAGGATGATTCCGCATACACAACAACTCTGGGCGGCAAAAAATATATCCTGTTTTTTGGCCGCCTCCAGATGCATAAAGGCGCTCATATTCTGGGAGAGGCTCTGCCGTCCACTTTACAAAGCTGCCCGGATATGCACGTCGCTTTCGTGGGGCTTGACGGAAAGTCTCCGTCGGGCGCCTCCATGCGCGACCATATTAAAAAACTGGCAGCAGGCTCGGCAAACCGCATTGTATTTATTGACGCAGTTCACCATAATCAACTCTACCCCATTCTGAAGCACGCCCGCCTCGTTGTGCTGCCCTCCCTCATCGACAACCTGCCCAACACCCTGCTTGAAGCCATGGGGGTGGGCAAGCCCGTCATAGGCACGACGGGGTGCAGCTTTGATGAAATGATAGAAGACGGCGTCTCAGGCTTCCTCGTTCAGCCCGGGAATGCTCCTGCTTTGGCTGCTGCCATAACTGCTGCCTGGCAATGCTCCGATGCTGAACTTGCCGCCATCGGGCAGCGGGCTGCAAAAAAAATCGAAGATCTTGCTCCCTCAAAAACGGTTGGGGCCGTGATAGACTATTACAGAGCACTCATCAACTGACAGCTGCACACACAGAGGTTGGCGCTATGACAGACTTTAACAATATGTACACCGGAGGGCAGCCCGCCCCGCGTGACTGGGAAACATGGCTGCGCAGACTGCGGACAAAAATAGGCCGCGCCATCATGCGGGATACGCCTCCCCTGCCTCATGGAGCCTGCGTTGATCTGCCGGTACGCCATCGCGAATTCCGGCCTGACATGACTGGCAAAATGCTTAAACCCATCGATTTTTCGCATCTGCGTGATGCCCCGCTCTCTGATGTCAAAGCCGCCATCGCCTGGGTAGAAGAAAAAGCAGGCTGGTTTCACAGTGTAGACTTAAAACATGGCATAGCCACACCGGGGGGCAGAGGGTGGGAGGAGCGGCGGGAACTTTTTAGAATCCCTGACGCAGTAAGAGGCAAAACCGTTCTTGATATTGGAGCGATGGAGGGTGGCGACACATTTTGCGCCGAAGATGCAGGTGCGGCATCTGTCACTGCGCTGGATGTAGACAACTACTTTGACTATGATTCAGGGCTGAACGCTGCATGGGATTATACGGTAGACCGCTACCTGCAGGCCAAACAGGAAGGGCCCGAAAGCGAATGGGTTTTTTTGAACTCAAAACGCTTTGGTTTTGAGTTGTGCAGACAAGTCAGGCATTCACATGCAGAACGCATTTCCGGAGCGGTCTATGATCTTTCCCCGTCAAAACACGGCATGTTTGATATTGTCTATTGTTTTGGGCTTTTGTATCATCTCCGCAACCCTCTGTTAGCCCTGGATCGCATTGCCGCTGTCACAAAGGACCGGCTTTTTATATGCTCACAGATATTCAACGGGTATGCGCCGTATGCAAACACTATGCTCTACTATAACGACACCTGGCGAGGCAGTTATACAAACTGGTTTGTTCCAACGCCGCAGGCGCTGATTGACATGGCCGGCAGCAGCGGTTTTAAGAGAATAGAAGTCATTGCATCAACTGACACACAAACCTATCTCGCCTGCTATAAATAAAATAATGCTGCACGCAGCGGCTCCAATGGCCTCCCCCGAAAATTCAGCATTTCCAGCGGTGCGGATAAAATAAATGCACATACCCGATCAGCCTCTTACTTAAAAATGAATATTCTTTTTTTAACATCTGCTGCACCCGCTAAGGCTGGTTTTTCAACCAGCGAAAAAAGGCCCCCCCTGGGGTTGGGCTATTTAATGTCCGTTCTGAAACAGAAAGGCCACCGGGTATTTTTCAGCGATGAATATCTACAGCCTTCAGGAGTTCTAACAGGAAATTTTTTGCAGCAAAACAACATAACGCATGTAGGTATTTATGCCAACACAATCTGTTACCAATCCACCCTTGCGCTGATCGGATTGCTCAAAAAAAAGAGGGATGCAGGCCAGTGGCGAGGCAAAATACTGGTCGGAGGGCCGCATACATCGTTCGGCGCTGATGAAATACCGCCATCAGTCGATCATATTGTAATCGGAGAAGGAGAAATTTCACTGCCCGGAATTATTGACGGCGAGGTCACGGAACGAATCGTTACAGGTAAAAAAGTGCAGGATATGGATTCCTTACCGATGCCGGCATGGGAGAAGTTCATTAACCTGCCATATACCTGGACGCACGAATGGCTTACCAGTTCTCCCGTGTACACCATGAATACAAGCAGAGGGTGCCCGTTTCATTGCAGTTTCTGCTCTGTCCGGTCCCTATGGGGTAAATCCTATCGCTGCATGTCGGCAGAACGAATCGTTGACGATATCCAGCATATGGTCAAACACTATGGAGCCAAAGGCATTTATTTTCGCGAAGACCATTTTACATTCAAGAAAGAAAGAACCATTGATTTCTGCCAAGCCCTGCTGAAAAAAAACATCCGCATTGACTGGATATGCGAAACCCGCGTCGACCAGCTGGACGATCCTGAATATCAACAGCTTATGTTTGATGCGGGCTGCAAAGCTTTCTATATCGGGGTTGAAAGCGGAAGCCCCAGAATGCTCAACCTCTTTAAAAAAGGTGAAACACGAGAGCAGTTCGTGAAAGCTTTTGAAATTGCCCGCACAACCGGGATAAAAACCTATGCGAGTTTTGTCGTCGGGACACCATTTGAAACAGACGATGACGAGCGCCTCACCGATGACTTGATTAAGGAAATAAGGCCCGACTTTTTATCTAAAAATATTTTTCTCGGGATACCCGGAAGCGAACTATATGACCAGATCAAATTAAATAATTTATATGAATATGAAGACGAGCTGCATATTTTATATCCAAAGGGATATCTGAAAAATGTACGCAAATATTACGGCGATAATCCATATTATAAGACCTACAGCCGCTTCAAAATTTTCCAAAACTATGTAAGCAAGCAGCTTGTATAATCATGCAGCCTACCGTCACCGTCCTTCTTTCTGTTTTTAATGGTGAGCGCTACCTGCGGCATGCCATTGAAAGCATTTTGAATCAGAGTTTCGATGACTTTGAATTCTTAATTATCAACGATGCATCCACGGACCGCAGCCGGGATATACTGCTTTCCTACCCGGATAGACGCATACGATTAGTTGACAACAGCAGCAATATCGGCCTGACTGCATCCTTGAATCTCGGCCTCGATTTAGCAGCGGGTGAATATGTCGCACGACTGGACGCCGATGATATTTCCCATGCCGAAAGGCTGAAAAAGCAGGTTTTTTTTCTGCGTGACAGGCCTGCAACTGCCGTACTGGCAACAGGCTGTCATATTGTGGATGAGGCAGGCAATCTCACGGGTACTATCCACCCACCCGTAAGCGAACATGAGATCAAGTGGCGTCTGCTGTTTTACAACTGCCTCCCCCACAGCTCAATCATGTTCAGGAAAAAAGAAATTATGTCGCTGGGCGGATATAATAAAGACATACAGTATGCCCAGGACTATGACCTCTGGCTGCGCACGGCTGAGCTGTACCGGATCGAGGCTCTCAGCGAACCGCTCATGTCATACCGCCTTCCTGACAAGGGCGCCATTTCGCATGATAAAAAAAATGAACAATCGACCGCGGCCGGTTTGATACGGCTCAACAATCTTCACAAGCTGGGGATTGAGGCAGAGCTTACCGGGGGGGTTCAAGAGCTCTGTGAATTTCTCTTTTTTAACGGCGCCCTGCATGATGCTCCAGCAGCGGAGCTTCTTTTCAGGAACATATTCCGGGCCTTTTGCGCTTCGGATTTTACATCGGGATTAACGGCTGAAAAGAAGGCGTGCATCTCCAAAAATTTTAAAGCCAGGCTGGCAAATTTTTTCCTGCAGCGGGCCTGGGAGCAGTATCAGAAAAACGACCTCTGTGCATTTCGGCGCCAGTTACGTGAATCAATACGGCATCACTCCTGGCCGGCGTCACTTCCGTTAATCTTAATTCTTATAAAATCTTTTTTCGGCAAAACGGCATTCGAAGCGATACACAGGCTGCGAAAAAAAATCAGCAGCAGCTGAGCTTTTTATATCACACAAGCATATGACACCTCGCCCTGCCCCGCTGGTAAGCATTATCATTCCGACATATAACAGGGCCGGCCTTGTTGGCCGGGCGGTTGACAGTGCTTTGCGCCAAACCTTTACTGATTATGAAATCATTGTTGTTGATGATGCCAGCACCGATGACACACGCGGCTATTTGCATAATCGCTATCAGGATACAATCACGTATATTCAAAAAAAGGAAAACCAGGGGCTTTCGGCTGCACGCAATAGCGGCATTGCTGCTGCACAAGGGACATACCTTGCTTTTTTGGATGACGATGACGAATGGTTTTCAGATAAGCTGTCTTTGCAAATAGAATTAATCCGGCATGCGCCTGCAGTCGGCCTGGTATATTGCGGAGCTGTCCTGGCTGATGATAATAACAATTTTTTACGGGCCCTTACTCCCAGCAAAAAAGGCTCTATTTTCGAAGATATTCTCTGCTGGAACTGCATTACAGGATCGGCCTCTGCCGCACTTATAAGAAAGGACATCCTGAAACAAACCGGTTTTTTTGATGTTTCATTATCCGCCTGTGAAGATTGGGATCTGTGGATTAGAATTTCACAGTGCAGCGAAGTTGCTTTTATAGATCAGTGTTTAGTAACGTGCACGGTGCATGCGCATAACATGCATAAAGACATCTCCAGAATGGAAAAGAACACCTTTTTAGTTCTTGAAAAATACCAGGCCGGGATCGACACCGCCAGGAGGATCGAAATTGCGCGGTCACAGTCCGTTTTTTTTGCCTGGCAGTATTATCAGGCGGGACAAACAGAGGAGTTTAACAGAATGATTTTTAAAGCCCTCCGCTACAATTCCTGCGATCCGATCCCCCTTCCCGAGGGGGATGTATCAGAAGAAGAACACGCGTTTTTTACTGCATGCAATCTTTACTGGAGCAGTCCGGAGGCGCCGCTGTTTCCTTCTGCAAAAAAAAAGTCCTATGCGCAGCACTATTTGAATTTTGCATGGCACTATTATAATAATAATGATATGCATAATTTTCGAAAATGCCTCATGCGCTTTTTCAAATACTCATTCCCGAGAATTCCACTAAGGCTTGTTCTTTCTTTGTGTAAATCGTTTTTAGGAAAAAACCTGTCCGACATTGTACATACTGCGCGGAAAAAGCTGTGGACGTGAAAGCACCATTAATCTACGCTGTTATCGTTTCCTGGAATAGCCGGAAATGGATACAGCCTGCTATCGAAAGCTTGCAGAATTCTGCAATTCCGGTCAGCATTATAGTGGTTGATAATGCTTCAACGGATGCTGCGGTAAGCATTGTCCGGAATGAATATGCTGATGTTGAAATAATTCAGCTGCCTGAAAACGCCGGCTTTGCCGCTGCAAACAATTCCGGCATCAGTGCCGCCCTGAAGCATGGCGCTGAGTATATCCTGCTGCTCAATCAGGATGCGAAAATTTCACCGGAGATGCTTGTTGAAATTGTCAGTCTTTTCGAAAAAAACCATGCTTTTGGCATAATAAGCCCGCTGCACATGAATTATGAGGGCACGTGCGTTGACCCGGTTTTTCTGTCATTTATTTCAGAAAATGATTTCATGCTATCAGATGCTCTCACGCAAAAAATGCGTGAAATTTACGAGGTGCCGTTTATCAATGCAGCAGTCTGGGTGATCTCCCGGGCTCTGGTTGAAAAAATCGGGGGATTCGATCCGATATTTTTCATGTACGGAGAGGACCAGGACTATTGCCACCGGGCACGGTTTCATGGATTCAAAACGGGCGTAGCGCCAAAAGCCATAGCCTATCACTGGCACGGCGGCGGCGAGTTTTTGAAAAAAAGGCCTTTTAAAGAGCAGTGCTTACGGCACTGCGCGCAGATACTCTGCCGCCTGAAGCGCCCTGACCATATTTTTGTTTTAAGTTTATCAGGCATTCTGGCAACATGGGTTCAAAGATCTCTGGTGGTTTTGGCGTATGGAGATTTTAGACAGTTTGCCGCCATGCTCGCTGCCTGCGTAAAGGTGCTGCCAGTGATTTTCCAGGTCAGACGGCACCATGCCCGGTGCAGACGATCCGGCAGGCTATGGATCTGAAGAAGGGGCGTATGGCTCTGCAAAAACATCCGGAGATAGCCTACCTCTTGCCAAACCTGGGAATAGCAGGGGGGGTAGCCATTGTCCTGAGCCATATTTCCGAGCTGCGCAAGCGTGGAAGAAATGCGGTCGTTTTTTTTCAGAGCCCTTCGTCAGACGGGCCGTGGCACTATTTGCTGCAGGAGGTCCCGGCATTTCCATTTAACGATTATTATACAGTATGCGGCAGCAGCGGCGCACAGCATCTTGTTGCAACCTGGTGGATGACGGCTTTTGATGTCGCAAAAGCCGGCGCCCGAAACAGGCACTATTTCCTCCAGTCACTTGAAAACAGATTGTACCCCGAAGGCCATATTCTTCAGAGCACCTTTTTCCTGTCACTGTTACTTGATTTGAACATTTTTACCGAAGCGAGCTGGATACGGGCATGGTTGCAGGAGCATATGCACATTGATGCGCCCGTCATCAGCAACAGCATTGACCCTTTAATATTTTATCCGTCCGAAGGCAGACAGCATAAGCGGGACAAGCTGCGCGTGCTGATCGAGGGCCCCCCGGACAGGCCGTTAAAGGGTGTCGCTGAATGCTTTACGGCAGTCAGCGGCCTCGATATTGAAGTATGGTATGTGACAGCACAGGGAGACCCTGACCCGGCATGGCGCATCGATCGCCTTTTTAAGGCAGTCCCGTATGCACACATGCGGGATATTTATGTCCAGTGTGATGTCCTGCTGAAAATGAGCAAAGTTGAGGGGTTCTTCGGTCCCCCTCTTGAAATGATGGCCTGCGGTGGAACATGTGTTGTGGGGGATGTTTCCGGGCATGACGAATACTGCGTACATAAAAAAAACTGCCTTGTTGTCAGAAAAGATTCACCGGAGGAGGCGCGGCAGGCAATTATCGGGTTGATGAATGACCGGGAGCTTTTACAGGAATTGAAGGGAAACGCCCTGAAAACGGCAAAGGAGCATGTCTGGGGCAGCAATATAGATATCCTGAGCAATGAAATTTTTGCAGACCGGAAAAGCGCATACCGCGAAAACAGTGACTGAGCTTATTGAGAGCCTTATCGCAATAAAGGAATATATTGTCCCTACCGTTACGAATGCCCCGCTCCGGGATGATATTAAAGGCAGGGTTCGTCAAGCAATCAGAGCGCTGCGGCTGAAGAGTTAGCCAACAACAGCACTCACAGCGGGTGGCTTGGCTTCGCCCTAAAAGGGCGCAATCAAAAACACGCAGTGTTTGAGCTGCCCTCTTGAGAAAAACCGCCATCGATGACTATGGTTTTTCTCAAGATAAAAATATTCGAATAGTAATCCATGAGGCATATGAGCGAACACGAGGGAACGATTCAATATATATTCACCAGAATGGAGCATCATTCTGAACACTCCGGATATGACCAGATTACCAAATACATTCCAGGCAGATATGTCGGGCCGAATACGCTGCACCGTATCCTGAATGCAGTACCGGAGCGGGTGCTTGCGCACGTGCGCCGCAGTGCAGGGCACTGGTACAATTCAAGCGCTCTCAAGCAGGAACTGCAAAATATTCCTGATTTTTTTTTGAAATCAAACAAAATTTATCATTTTCTATATGGCGAAGATACGTATCATTACTCGTGCTATCTTAATCCGAAAAAATCAAACAGGTTTGTAGCCAGCTATCACACCCCGCCGGAAAAATTCCTGCAAATCAATCGCGGATCACGGCATCTGCGGGCTCTGGATGCCCTTGTCATAATTGCTCCCAACCAGGAAGACCTTTTCAAAAATCTGGTTAATCCTGAAAAGGTTCACCTCATCCCCCATGGCGTGGATACGGGCTTTTTTCATCCCCGGGAAACTGTGCAGAAGAAAAAAAACCACTGCCTTTTTGTCGGCTCGCATCTTCGTGATGTAGGCATGCTGCGTGCGGTCATTAAAACAATTCACAAAACCGAGCCTGAAATTTTTTTTACAGCTGTTACTTTTGAAGAAAATTTCAAATTTTTCGAAGGGCTTAACAATGTACAGATGTATTCGTCAATTTCTGAAGCGCAGCTTGTAGATCTGTACAGCACCGCAGACCTTCTTGTCCTTCCTCTGATCGACGGTACGGCGAACAATACAATCCTTGAGGCTATGGCTTGCGGGCTGCCGGTAATTACAACTGATGTGGGAGGAATTGCCATGTATCTGCCCCGGGAAGCCGGGCTCCTGCTGGCAGCAGGCGATGCGCAGCTCATGGCTCATGCAACGCTTGAGCTCATACATGATTCAGTGCGGCTTTCAGCTATGTCGAAGGCTGCTCGACAGACAGCCGAATCTTTCGACTGGTCTGTCGTTGCGGAAAAAATGCGCCGTGTCTATCAAAGCATTGCAGCCTGACGGACCCGGGCCCAAGCAGAAAAATTCATGCCACAGCCGACACAAAAAAAAATCCTCATGATCATCGGCCTTTTCCACCCCTTTGTCGGCGGTGCTGAAAGGGAATGCCGGAATCTGGCAAAAAAGCTGATCTCACTGAAGCACTCGGCAACCGTTTTGACGGCGTATCAGGAGGGGCTGCCGCCATTTGAAATTATAGACGGAATTCCGGTCTACAGGAAAATTCGAGGCTGGCATTTTTTTGAACTCACCTACATGCTTTCCGTGTTCATGCTGCTCTGGAAACACCGCAAAGGCTATGACCACATACTCTGTTTCGGCATGTATCTGTACACAGCGCCTGCTGTGCTGTTCGGATTCTGCACCGGCAAAAAAGTCCTTCTCCGCCTTGAATGCGGCGGAGCGTATGGTGACTTCCAAAGAGTTTCTCCTCTCAAATTTAAAAATCTCATCATGTGGTTTTCAAAACGGGCGCACCGCATTCTGGCAATAAGCGGCGAAATCGAAAAAGAGCTTCTGTCGCACGGGTTTCCCCAAAAAAGGATACAGCGCATTTCAAATTCTGTTGATGTCCGCCGTTTTGCGCCGGGGACCTGCCAAAAAGAAAACAATATCCCGCGTATCAGCTGTATCGGAAGGCTGGAGAAGCAAAAGGGCATAGATCTGCTGTTGAAAGCACTTAAGATTATTGCCGATCGGGGGATCACCTTTTCAGCCTGTATTACAGGAGACGGCCCCCAGCGCCCTGAACTCATTGAAAGCGTGCAGCAGCTGGGGCTCTCGGATTCCGTAACCTTTGCGGGCCTGCAGCAGGATGTTGAGCCGTATTTTCGCATGACAGATATTCTGGTCATGCCATCCCGCTTTGAAGGGCTGCCGCTTGTGCTTCTCGAAGCGATGGCCAGCGGCCTTGCCATCATAGCATCATCGGTTGGAGGTATACCCGATGTCATTGATCCTCGACAGACGAGAAGCAGCCCTGCCGCCTATGCCGTCTGCGAAAGCGGCATTCTGGTTCCGCCGGAAAATCCGGAACTGCTTGCAGAAGCTATCCAGCACCTCCTCTGCAGTCCCGATTTGCGCAAGCGCCTCGGCGCCAATGCGCGCGAACATATTACAAAAACGTATTCCCTGGATATAGTGATTCAAAAGTATCTGGATATTTTCAACTGACCTGCATATGCTCAATGATCCCGAAATGCAAACAGCCGCACAGTTGCATGCCTGAGCCTAAAGTCCTCATCATTATTCCCTATTTCCACCCCCACCGGGGAGGAGCCGAACAGCAGGCTTTGCTGCTCAGCACACAGCTGCAGCGGCAGGGGCTGCTGTTCGGCGTGCTTACGCGTCATTTTCCAGGCCTGCCGCGCTCGGAGCTGGTGGACGGCGTTCAGGTCTATCGCTCTATTTACACCCTGCCCTGGGGCAAGCTTTTCGGCATCTGCTACTTTCTCTCATGCCTGTGGTTCCTTGTAAAATACCGGCATTCATATACGGTCATTCAATGCTATATACTGCAGGGGTTTCATTCCCCTGCCGCCATAGTCATGCAGCGCCTTTTTAGAAAAAAAATCATTATTCGCGTATCGGCAACAGGCCCGCTGAGCGATTTTCTGCTGCTGCGTCGAGGCGCCGCAGGCGGTCTTTTTCTCAAATGCGTTCGAAAGGCTGATAAAATAATCGTCCTGTGCAGCCAGTCACAACAGGAAGCGCAAGCTGCGGGATTCAGCCGGCAACAAATCATTCATATTCCAAATGGTGTCGACCTGTCCGTTTTCGTTCCCGCATCCCGGCCGCCTGCCGCATCCAGGCATATTCTCTTTGTCGGACGACTGGATAAGATGAAGGGTGTCGATATATTGCTGGAAGCCATCGCCGAGCTCAAAAAAAACGGCATTACATGCTCCTGCACCATTGTCGGCGATGGTCCAGGCAAAGAGAATCTGCAGAACGCAGCCGGAAAATTGCACATAGAAAATCAGATTGTGTTTGCCGGAACGTGTTCAGACATTGTCCGGCATTTACATACAGCCGCTGTTTTCGTTTTTCCATCACGCTCTGAAGGCATGCCGAATGCAGTACTTGAAGCAATGGCCTGCGGAGTGCCGGTCATCGCCACGTCGGTTGGCGGCATTCCCGACATCATCCAAAATGGACGCAATGGACTGCTTGTCGCCCCCGATGACAGCCGGGCCTTAAGCTCAGCCCTTGCTTCGCTGCTCACCGATCCCGATCTGGCGGCAGCACTGGGGAGCCGGGCCAGGATGGAGGCCGAATCGCTGTACTCGCTTGACCGGATAACCGATGCCTATCGTGCGCTCTACCGGGACATCATCAGGCAACAGGAGTAGCCCCCCGCTGCAGCATTTTAAAAAGCACCTTGCTGCTGCACAGTATATTACTCAACTTGACTGACTTTTAACAGAATCATGGAAAATCCTTGTATTATTCTTGCCCAGGCCAGCCTGTTCAGGGGCACAAAGCGTCGCAGGGGCGGTGCGAATGAAGGTGTCGTATCACAGAAAAAACTGGTTTTATGAGCACGTAGCCCGACGCAAGCGGCGTGCCCCTGAACAGGCTACGCACCGGATTAAAAAGGCAGTCAAGTTGAGTATATTATTACTGTTCGGTTTTGTTGTTCTCCTGATTGCATACATATTCAGCAATTGCTTCACCGGCTATACGGTGCCCTTTTTCATTCCAGTGGCCGAAACCCATATCGGTATTAGGAAAGCCGTGCAGATACTGCTGCGCCTGCTCAGCATACCGGCCGATGATGGGGGCAAGAATAAGCGCTTCAATTCCATGAGCAGCTGCAAAAGATGCGATTCGCCTGTCAGGATACAGCAGGTCCTCACAGCCAAGTGATTGAGCAAAGGCCTTTCGTGCTTTTGGATCGGGATATACCTGTATGCCGTTTGTCAATGTGACGAGAAGAAATTTCACCCCCTGCTCCATAACCTCCCGGTGCATCTGCGCAAGCAAAGCCTCTGTAATCCGCCAGGCTTCAGCCCAGTCTTCCGACTGTGGGGGTAGATAAATCTGGTTGTCCAGTCCAATGTCAGTGCCGGGCTGTTTACCGGCAGCGGCTCGCGCTGCTGCCGGTACTCTTTTGCACAATGCGATCCGGCTCAGAGCCGGTCTGTGCAGGGCGTTTTTTAGACGATGGAGCCTGTTGCCTGACAATAAAATCTCTTTGGGTTTTCTTTACAAACTGATAGAGACGAAAACAGTCTAAAACAGCTGCGATCCTTTCATAGAGCGGGCTGGACTTGAAACGAAATGAAGGGGACTGAAACAAAGCGGTATCCAGGGACAATGAGCCGTCCTTCAATAGAAAAAAAGGACGGGAATCCAGTGGGCTGAGAGATGCATGATTATCGCGCACGTCGTTGCCCGACAGGAATGCCAGCAGGACCATATCCGGGTGAAAACCCCAGACCCTGCTGCGAAGGGTGAGCAATTCTTGTGCAGTTGCATAGCCGGCTACGCCGAAATTCAGCACTTCTACTTTTTTGCCATCAAACGCAGCACACGCATTCAGCTTGTTTTCCAGAATGCGCCAGAAAGCATCCCTGACATCCACTTGAAAAGCTTCCGCAAATGAATCTCCCAGCACTGCAATACGATAGACCCCGGAAGGTTTTTCTCTGCTGATTTCGCGGTCATCCCGCATGCCATAACGATTTATCTTAACAAACCCCTCCCCTTCCTCCCGCCACCAGCCCTCAGCACCCGGCCGATGGGCCGACCCCGCAGCTTTGTCATACCGGTAAAAGCCCGGGTACGAAAAACCGATACATCTCAAAAAAATTTCTACGGCAATTAAAGCTGCAGCAATACTGGTGCAGGCCAATAAGAAATTTTTCATTGCTCTTCGCATATCTAGTCCGAACAGCCTTTCATCATCACTTGTACCGGCACGCGGTTTCTGATAAAATTCCTTTGAAACATAAAAACATGTTCACCTGCTTCAGGAAACCCATGAAATTAACCAAAAAAACAGCCCTGGCCTGCGCAATTGGCGCCTTTTTTATATGCGCTCTCGTGACCCTGTATGCTCACAGAGTTGATAATTCATTGTCAAAAGAAGACAAACGCTACATACCAAAATATCTGGGGGGCATGGCGCTTTTGCCGGAAGCGCCCACCTATGCAGAAGAATTGAATTTTATAGTTTCGGCTCAGAGCTCTGTTCTCAACGTCGCACCAAAAAATGAGGGGCTGCCGCTCGACCAGAAAAGGGAGCCCAGGGAATTGTATATTGCTAAAACCGGCTTATGCTATGACAGAAGCAGGGTTATTGAAAAAATTTTAATGTATGCCGGTTTCAAAACACGGCATGTTGCACTATACTCAAAAAAAGGCTCTGAATCGACTGCCGCATTACTTGCAACGCCGGACACTGATTCTCATTCCATTACTGAGGTCTTAACGGGACAGGGTTGGCTCGTCGTTGATTCGAACGCGCCCTGGGTATCAACTGATAAAAACCTTCGCCCTGTATCAATTAAAGATATACAGTCGGCTGCAGACACATCTCATCCTATCCAATGGAGCATGCAGCCCGCACCAAAAATCTACGGGGAACCATTTATTTTTATGTACGGGCTCTATTCAAGACATGGCAGATTCCACCCGCCCTATGATTTCATCCCTGATATTAATTATGGCGAGTTTCTTCAGAATATGTGGTAGCCGCCGGCCACACAAACTGTCTGGCTCCATCCATTGTACCATCGCACAGCTTACGTGCAGCCATCATGCCGTCTCCGGAAAAAATAGCGCAGGCTCTGCATCATCGGGATAACCGCCATGATCTCTGCGCATATTTTGAATCGCGTATCAGGAAAAAGCAGCATAACAACGGGCCATAATGCAAAATACGGAACAAAAAAAACCGCTTCTTTTAACGATAGTTTCCTGCAAAAAAGCAGAAGCAGCGAGCCCGCAAAAAGAGGAACATACAAAAGCTTATACAGAAGATACATCATGGCAGGCAGAATCACAATGGCGCCCAGATGCGCTGTTTTTCCATCGCCGGCGATATATGTGTCCGGGGCGGTAAAGCGTGGTATCTTTTCGAAATTCAACCAGTGCCATAATGACTTCACCATGCATCGATACAGAAAAGCCGGCACATCCTGACGTATTTCCTTCATGCCCGCCCTGAAAAAATACTCGTTTTGCTGCGCCTCATTAAGCCCTTTGATCTCACTTTTCATGCCGGCAAGAATTTCTTTCTCGAAAAAGACATCAATATCATAATTGGGATGGCCGTGGAGGTAGGCGCGGTTGTTCCCTATAAAAAAATTAATCCCGAAGGTCGTTCCCAGCCCAAAAGACAGAGAGCGTTTATAGTTATAGAAGCAGAACAGGGCTGTATAGATACAAAAAACCAGAAGAAATCCCGCAAAACACTTTTTTGCTTTCTTCCTCCCGGCAAAAACAAAAACGCCCAGCAGTGAAAGCAAAATTACAAAATTTGTCGACCGCATAAGTGCAGCTATCGCAAGAACAAACGCCAGTATGCAATAAAAAGCGCTCTGGCCGCCACTGTCGGAGACGCTATCATGCAGCCTGATCAGCATATAAAATGACAGAAATAAAAAAAAGCATTCGCTGGCCGCAGCCGGCGACAGGAGACAGGACCAGATAAAATACGGATTGAGCAGCATTGCACAAACAGCAAAAAAACAGGGCCAGCCTTTACCCAAAACATATCGTGCAGCTGCGTACGCTGTCCAGAACCACAGCATGAGCATAATTATTTTATAAACGTAATGATTGACGGCAAGCCCTGTTATTGCTTGAAAGCCGTTTACAAGCAGAAAAACACCTGGCGGGTATGCGGAAGTGCGTTCTGAGGCATGTACGAGCCCGGCAAAAACGGATTCCGGCGCATAGTAGCTTTTTGTAGAAATATAGCTGATGATGACAGCTGCAATCGCAAGCACTATCGCAAAGAGAACAAAAGCATATCTGTCTCTGTACATTGGAAATTGAGGCTGAAGGATTTTCATAATTTTAAACTGTCAGAGCCCGTACGGCTGCTGGCAGCACTGCCTTCCGTATCATCTGTTCGACAGTTTTCTGCCAAGAATGCCCACCTTGGGAATAAATCCATGCCGCAACATGCTTACCTGTGCAAACCCGCCTTCACGAAACCAGGCGGTGACCTCTTCCTTGGTGTGGTGATACTGGAAAGGCGGCGACAGCCAGTCGAAATTCTCAAGAAGCCGAACGCGCCAGTCCGGGTGGGCGGAAAAGGTGCAATATTTTAAAAGCGGCACTGTGCCCAGCAGCGCAAGCAGGTAGCAGCAGGCATACAGCAGCCTGTGGGGCAGGAGGACGGTTAAGCGCCGGAGCGCATCCGAGCATTTCTCCCTGGTCAGCACCAGCAGCCAGTACAGTCTTTTTGCCCACGCAGACTCTACGAACCGGAGCCTCTCGGGCCGCAGCGGGTTGGACTCAAAAGCAGCATAGCCGCCCGCAGTGCCGTATACCCAGATGGACAGCATGCCGCCCGGCCTGACATACCGCGCTACTGACGCAAAGGCTTTGCGCGTATCGGGCGTATGGTGCAGCACGCCAAGGCTGTAAATAATGTCAAAAGACTCGGCATGAAAGGGCAGGCGCATCAGATCAGCCTGCACGATATGCACATTGGGCATATGCCCGGTAAGCTCGCTGGCCCGGAACACGCTTTCGCTCAGGTCCACGCCGATAACCTCACCGCCATGCGCGCCGGCAACCCGCGTAAAGCGGCCCATGCCGCAACCGGCGTCGAGCGTCAGCCTGCCGGCAAAGTCGGCCGGCGAAAGCTGCGTTTCCTCAATAAAAATTCCGCGCTCCTCATCTTCAAAGCAGGCAGGATAGCGCATCCATTCATAGCCGAAGCGCTCCTGAGTTTTCTTCCCCTCCTGAGAAACAGGTGTGGAGCCTCCGGAGACATATGCCGGCACTGCAAAGCGCTCAGGATATGCAGCGTGAAGCTTCAGCAGCTGCGCGCTATCAAAAGGCAGCAAAACAGGAACCCCGCGCACTATCGGAAACATCCGGCCGCATGCACAGTTCAAAATCCCATGGAGGATTTCCCTCCGGGCACAGTCCTCACAGCGGCCTTCAAGGGCTGAATCCTGCGCAGCCAGAAAGCATGCCTTGCACCGTGCTGCAGGCCCGCCTGTTCCCTGCACGCAGCGAGCCTCTTCAAAAACAGTCAATTGCAGAGGCCTCCCGCACAGGGGGCACACCAGAAAATTAAGCAGACGATAGCGCATACACATCCCCCGTGCCGGTTTTGTTAAAAGTTCATCTTTTTCATCTGCAGCGTGTTGCAGAAAGGCTCCAGCCGTACTGCGGAACAACCGCGGCTATGCAGCCGGGCCTTTGACCAGGCGATCGTAGAGCTCCCCGTACTTCTGTGCCACTGTTGCCACTGCATAGTGCCGGCAGACCTTTTCCCGGGCATTTCTCCCGAGATCGGCAGCCCGCGCATCATCCTGTATAAGGGATTCGAGAGCTCCGATCAATTGCTCATCATTACCACACGGCACAAGAACCCCTGTTACGCCATCCTCGATAAGCGCTCTATTTCCGGGAATATCGGTTGCGATAACGGCAAGACCGGATGCCATCGCTTCAAGAACCGAGTTTGAAAGCCCTTCATATTCAGACGGCAGTATGAAAACATCCGCTGCCTGTAAAAAAGGCGCAATAGTATCAACCGTATTTACAATATGCACTTTTTCATTTAAAGATAACTGCTCGCACATCCTGCGGAGAAAAACGGCATCCGGGCCTTCGCCGATTATGTACAGGCAGAAAGGCCGGTCACAGTTGATTTTTGAAATCGCAGTGACCAGCCAATCAAGTTTTTTTTGAGCAAACAGTATGCGCCCCGTATACACAATAATCTTTCCATCAGGCATATGCAGCGATTGCCTGAGAGCTGCCCGGTTTTCAACGGGACAATAGGCTGCCGTGTCAACGCCATTGGTGATAGCGCATACCTGCTCAGCAGGATATCCGATACTGATAAACTCCTGCTGCACTTCTTCGTTTAAAGCAATAGCAGCGCCGGACTTTTTGCATCCGGCCAAAAACAGCCTGCCCAGCCATGACCGGCTATTCCTCTGAACATCACCTCCCTTGCCACTGCAGGCAAGCTTGAGAACAGAGGCCTTCCTGAGCGCTTTGGCCATCATCATTGCTACAGCGCCCGTGTACCCGACCTGAAATGAATGAATAATATCATAGGATGATCTTTTTTTATAAAGATACACGACAAGGCTTATGAGAAACACTGCGGCGCCGATATATTTCAATGAAAGAGAAGGCAAACGGGTAATACAAACAGAGCCTATTTTCTCCCGTGCAGGCCATGAGAGGTGTACCCTGCTTGTTATAACTTCGACGCGCCAACCCCTCTTGACAAGTGCTGAGGCTGCAGTAAGCGCCTGCTTTTCCATGCCCCCGATAAAAGGGTGAAAAGAGCGAATAACAAACAGCACCCTGCCGTTGGCGGCATTAGAAACCATCATAGGTATCCATGCAGCGCTGCCATGCTGCTAAAAAAAGTTGCTGCAAAATACGGGCTCTCGTTCGCTGTATGCATTGTACAGGCTGCCATCATATAACGGCAGCCATACCGGACGTCATATCGCCGCGGGTATCAGGCAGTTGTAAAGCATAGGTCAAGCCCATAAGAGCCCAAAAGGTTGGAGAAACACTGACAACGCTGAAGCTGAAAAAATCATTGACCATATACCCCGCATATCCGCTCAGGATAGCGCATAAAAGCATTCTCAACCGATTATCCCGCTCGCTTTTCAGCCTGCGCCACAGCATCACAAAAAAAGATGCCATAACGCCGCAGTAGGCAAACAAGCCGAAAAGTCCCTGCCCAATGGCTATATCGATATAATTGTTGTGCGCGCGGTCAATGGCCCCCGGGGTCTTGAACCGTTTGAAACTTTCAACAGAAACGCCCTTATACACTTTCTCATGCGTATCAGGGCCGTAGCCGAACCAGGGCCGTTCCACTATCAAAGGCACGGATTTCCCCCATACAAAAAGCCTTGTTGCCGAGCCATGCCCCTGCTGCAGATTGAAGGCCGCTTGCGCCTTGGCGGCAATCCTGCTGCCGATATTGAATGAGCCCAAACCGCTGGCGGTAACAAGCCCCAATACAAGAGCCGCGCCGGCAATCGCAGTAACCATACATACAAGATGCTTTTTTTGCCCGGCGCCGCCATATCGGAAAACCAGGCACGAAAAAAGCAGCGCTGAACAGGTACAACCAACCCAGCTTGCCCTGGCCATACTCAGCACAAGCGCCATCACGATAAAAGCAAGCGCGAAAGAGCACGTGAAATATGTTTTTTTTTCATTTTTATACAGGCAGTATCCAGCAAAAAGGGGCCCCGTAAGCACTAAAAACTTGCCGAGAAAATTTCCATTACCCATGGTGCTGTTGATCACATTGTTCACGTTAAATGAGTCAATAAAATGTCGTGTCGGATTAAAGCCAAGGTATTGCATGAGGCCGTAGAGCGCCACTAAAAAAGCGCTCACAAGCAGCCATTTTACAAGCTGCTCGGCCTGCAGGCGGGATTCAACAAGCCCGGCAAAAATGACAACCAGAGCTACATAGGCCAGCAGCGTAAACAGCCCCTCATATCGCAAAAAATCACCGCGCAGACTCAGATTGCAGTCAATTGACAGGACGGTTGATATAACGGCCGAACAGCCGTATAAAATCAAAAAAACAGTGGCCGCAAGCCCTGGCAGGGAGAACGCCTTCCTGAAAATACAAAATCGTGCAATCACAGCAGTGCAGATTATGCATATCAATCCATAGACCGAATCAATTTTGGGCTGGTAGAAATAATCATAGGCAGTAGGGTTGACCATCAAAGGAACAAGAACCAATAGAAAAAAAAGGCAGATATTAATTATGCTCTGTAGAATCATATGCAGGGAAGTCATAGCAGGTGCTCACTCACGACAGAATTTTGCACGCGGGAAATCCTTAGAACAAAGCCCGGCTGAAGCTGCCCGATCTCCC
Source organism: uncultured delta proteobacterium (assembly GCA_963804955.1). GTDB lineage: Bacteria > Desulfobacterota > WTBG01 > CAIYCZ01 > CAIRTM01 > CAIWCT01. Next base: position 343,521 of record CAWDSQ010000007.1, read on the forward strand.
TGGTAAGAACATACAAACGACGGGTTCGTATGTCAACAGCCAAAATGTTTGTATGCGAAAAATGAAAAAGAATCCCTCTGCTCAGATACATTCAGCCGTGGCGGCAGGCATACGGCAATTGCATCCCCTGTATCTGCGGTGCGCGGATACAGCCGGCATGGGCGGGTGCAGTAATGATGTTGTTTGGATTTTTTTCGAGCGCCTCATGCTGTAAAAAAAAACAGAGGCCCAGAGGGCCTCTGTTTTACAAACCTCATACTGATTGTTGTTCTTACTGGGACTGCTTTGTAACGCCAGTCGAGGTAACGACAATCATGGAGCCCTTCATATCATCGGGCACACCTAAACATACTACCTGGATCTCATACGTTGCGCACTCGGCAGCAGCAGTTCCATCACAAGCTGTTGCACCATCACCTTGTAAACCGCGATAATCAAAAGTCCCGAAGCCCTGTATAGTTGACGTAGTTGCAAGCGTACCGCCGTTATTATTGCATATCGGGAAAAAATCAGTATAAGTACCTGCTAAAGCCGCCGTCGGGAACTGATTGCCCGGAGAGTCGACAGCATAACCGGCAAGGCAGCCTCTCATAGACTCAGATGTTGACACGCATGCAGCAACACGAGACTTATTACGATAGGCAATAAAGTTAGGCACTGCAATTGCAGCCAGAATACCGATAATGGCCACGACGATCATGAGTTCGATCAGAGTAAAACCTTTTTCATTTCTTGTTTTGAGCATCATTGTGTCTTCCTTCCATGTTTATATTTAATAAAGTTTTTAGGGTTTTAAAAATCGAATTTATTATTTGGTTTTGTTCCACCTCCTTTCGATGCATCTAAGCATTTGCAAAACCAATGCCAAAAATTAAATCATATTATTTATTTTAAAAAGTAATAAAAATATAAAAAAAATAATCCCTTAATGCCTTTAAATGTCACGGTGGAACAAAAAACGTCACCCCCGCTGTTCGCACAGCTTATTTAGAGCATGTAACTAAAACTTGTAACCGAACATCAGAAAACAGTTGAGTGCGTTAGCTGTATAACGGCATATCTTGTCATTCCCGCTTGACGGGAATCTTTTTTGGTGTGCTGAAGAATGATTCCGGACAAGCCAGAGACCAAGGTCTATGTTGCTCGTAAACACATGAATACTGGTTATAGTGATTTGTTACATGCTCTAAAGGCGCTTTCAAGTAAACAACCTCGCGCAATTCCAATTTCTTCTTACCCGGGATGTGGTGCACAGGGAAGCAGGTGACTGAGAACAGGTGCTTTAAGTTTCAGCAGGGTCTGTTAAAAAAGGTTCGGCGGCGATTCCCGGTTTGTATGTATATCAAAGCGGCTTGAGGCGGGCAGACATGAACGTATGCGAGGCGGGATTCTACAGCTACGGCGCCTGCGCGACGGGCATGCTGAGCTTACGCAGGAAAAAAAACCGAAAAGACAGCTCCTTTGCCTTCTTCACTTTCAACGGCTATTGTGCCTTTATGCTCCTGTATAATTTTATAGACAATGGACAAACCAAGGCCGCTCCCCGAATCTTTGGTTGTAAAAAACGGATCGAAAATGCTGTTGATTTCCGACTTCTTTATTCCGCAGCCCTCATCGGCTATTTTAAGCACAACCCATGCCGCAGCGGGGGGGCGGCGGCAGGTTCACGGCTGCCGCTTTTTAGCGCAACAGGCTCACATCCATGCTCGACCGCAGCAGCAGTGAGCGTGATTGCGCCGCTTTTGTCCGTCATAGCCTGAGCGGCATTCAAAATAAGATTCCACAGAACCTGCTTTATTTGCTGACGGTTTGCTGTAATGGTGATCTGCCGGGGAATAAGCTGGCGGATGGATACACCGGGGCTGCATTCAATGCTGTTCTTAAAAAGATCGATAACCTCATCTGCAACCGTGTGCAAGACGACGCGCTCCTGCCCCGGAAGTTCTGCGCGCGCGTATTGCGTGAAATCAGAAATCAGGCTGCTGAGATTTTCACTCTCCCTGATAATGATGTCCATAAGGCGTTTATCTGCGGTCTCCAGCTGAAGGCTTTTTTGCAGTACCTGAATCGATCCGCTGATCGAAGCGAGCGGATTTCTGACTTCATGGGCTATGCCGGCGGCAAGTCTGCCCACGGCAGCCAGCCGGTCTATTCTTTTTAAATGCTCCTGCATGTCCCGAAAATCGGTAAGATCCTGAAAAATAAGTATTGTGCCGATTTCGTCATTTGATCCGTCCTTGAGGCTGGCCCCCGAAAAACCCAGCCACAGGGACCGGCCGTCGCGCCTGAGAAACGTCATTTCAAAACCTGCTGTCAGGGAACTGCCGGGAAAATTTGACGAATGAGCTGAAACGGCAGTGGAAATTCCCGGGAAAATATCCTCTATCCCTTTCATATACGTTTGGTCAAACCTATAGCCGGTGATCGCTTCGGCTGCACGATTAAAAGTAATGATTTGGCGAAACTGATTAAGGCTAACGAGCCCGCTGGGAATATTTTCTATGATTTTTTCATTTAAAGCTTCAAGCTGCTCGAGATCGACCTGTTTTTTTTGAAGCTGCTGTCTTGATTTTCGTGCCTGCTCGGTCAAAAAGCTGCTCAGAACAGCAACGAGATAAAAAGCCGCGACATTAATGACGATGGGAAAAAACAAAGATTCCTGTTCGTATCCTGTCGCGGTAAAAGCGCCGATATGAAACGGTGAAATAATACGGTAATGCTCAAGGGTAATGAGCAGCGGAAAAAGAAAGCTTGCTGCGGTTGCCGCAAACAGGCCGCCTGAAATAAAAAGGCAGATGCTGGCTGCAATGATCTCGACGCTGTAGAGAAATGCAAAAATACTGTTGATGCCGCCGGTAATAAAAAGCAGCGTCGTAATTAAAAAAAGATCAACAATAATCTGAACATAGGCAAAAAGAACAAACCGCCTCAGAAAAGAAAGAAGAAAAGCATAGATGAAGGTCAGGGCAAATGCCGAGCCGGTAAGCGAATACAGGTAAATAAGATGCGGGGTAATAAAGGAATCGCTTCGGCGGAGCTGAGTTACTGTGGCGATGCCGAGAAAAAAAGCTGCCACCAGAACTCTGAAAAGCATCAGCAGCTGGAGCTTGCTCTTCAGGCTATGGGTATCTTCATGTGCTTTCATACAATACCAGAAGCCGCACCATCTTCACCCGGCATAGGCGCTATCAGTCCTTGTTGAGAAGGCTCTCATCAATGGCAAGCTTCTGAATCCGGTAGCGCATCGACCGCAGCGTTATTCCCAGAAGCTTCGCTCCCCCCTTGACAGACCCTTTTGATTGTTTCAGCGCTTCTTCAACATAGCCCTTTTCATAGCTCTCGACGAGCTCATCAAGCTGAACGCCGTCCCGCGGAATGGTGACATTCTCCCTCGGCAGAAGCCGTTGCCGGGCGGTTCTCCCCGGCGCCGCTTGAGCATGACACACCGAGACCCTCCGGAAGCATAATACTGGTAGTTGACAGCGCAACGCCGCGCTCTATGATATTTTCAAGTTCGCGGATATTGCCTGGAAAATCATGCCGCATCAGGCAGTCAAGGGCAAAATCCGATATTTCGCTCACATTTTTCCCGGTTTCGCGGGCAGACCGTTCGAGAAAATACCGCGCCAGCAGCGGAATATCTTCCCGTCGCTCGCGAAGAGGCGGCAGAGCTATATTGATGACATTCAGCCGGTAGTACAGGTCTTCGCGAAACGACCCCTCTGAAACCTTTTGTGCAAGATTTTTGTTTGTAGCCGAGATTATCCGCACGTCAACCTTGATTTCTTCCGTGCCGCCCACGGGCGTAAATGTTTTTTCCTGCACCATGCGCAGCAGCTTCACCTGCAGCGAAAGCGGCAATTCGCCCACCTCGTCAAGAAAAAGCGTGCCGCCGTGAGAAGCCTCGAGAAAACCCATTTTATCCTTAATGGCCCCGGTAAAAGCCCCCTTTTTATAACCAAACAGTTCGCTCTCAAGGAGCGTCTCGGGGATGCCGCCGCAGTTGATAACGATAAACGGCAGCCCGGAACGATTGCTCCTGCTGTAAATAGCCCGCGCCACCAGTTCCTTCCCCGTGCCGCTCTCGCCGGTGATGAGAACATTGCTCTTTACCGAAGCCGCCCGTCCGATCAGGTCAAGAACCTTTTTCATCGACGGGCTCTGGCCGATCATGCCGCAGGAGTTGTCCTGTTGATTCCCGGAAGCATCTTCGCCTGAAAGCCGTGGGTCGACTGCCTGTGCTCTCTTATCAAGAGCCGCATCAATTTTGCGTTTTATGTCCTCGACATAAAACGGCTTGGTTATATAGTCATAGGCGTCTTCATGCATAGACTCCCGGGCCGTCTCATAAGATGCAAATGCCGTAATCATGATAAAAATCGTGTGCGGTGAAAAATCCCGCACACGCTGCAGAAGGGTGATGCCGTCCATCCTGGGCATTTTAATATCGGCAATAACGACATCAAAGGGCTCCTGCTCACAGCGGGCAAGCGCATCCAGGCCGTCGGAGGCGCACGAGACGTCATAGCCCTCACGCTGGAGATATATCTCCAGCATCTCACGTATGCTCTTTTCGTCATCAACAACCAGAATTTTTGTCATATGCAGGTCTTCCATGACGGGCGAAATTGCCCGGCCGAAGGGTCGAGCGCCGGCCCCCCTGTACCCGCCATCAGCATAGCACAGAAAGCGGCATGAATACAGTCGCGGTATCAGCCCGCACAGGAATAAACAATAGAGCCGGCGACGATAGTATAGGCTGCGCACCCTTTAAAACGTCTGCCGAAGAAAGGTGAATTGCTGCTTTTCGAGCACAGACGTTCTTTGTCAAACACATACTCTGCTTGCGGATCGATGATGGTAATATCGGCATCACAACCGGACTGAATATGCCCCTTCGGCAGATGCAGAATGCGCGCGGGGTTGATCGTGTATTTCTCAAGGGCCTGCATAAGCGTCAGCACTCCTTCAGCAACAAGCGACAGCGTCAGGGGCAGCGAGGTTTCAAGACCGATCATGCCGAATGCGGCATTGTCGAACTCCACATCCTTTTCAAGTGAGGAGTGCGGGGCATGATCGCTTGCAATAACATCCAGGGTCCCGTCCCGGAGCCCCTGCCGGATAGCCTCCAGATCCTGCTGCGTGCGCAAAGGCGGATTGACCTTCGTAGCAGTATCAAAGGAAGCCACAGCTTCATCAAGCAAGGTAAAATAGTGCGGGGCTGTTTCTGCGGTCACGGCAATGCCCCGGGCTTTTGCCTCCCGTATAATGCGGACCGAGCCGGACGTGCTCACATGGGCTATGTGGACCGGGTGGCAGACCCACTCGGCAAGAGCTATCTCGCGGGCCACGATCAGCTCTTCGGCGGCGGGAGCTATACCCCGCATGCCCAGGCGGGTCGAAACGATGCCCTCATGCATCACGCCCCTGGCCGCAAGATCGGCGTCTTCGCAGTGGCACAGGACCGGGAGAGAAAATGTTTTTGCATACTCGATGCAGCGCCGCATGACCTCAGCGCTTTTGACCGCTTTCCCGTCATCGGAAAGCGCGACAATGCCAGCCTCCTTCATATCTCCATACTCGGCAAGCGCGTCGCCTTTCAGGCCCCTGGTAAGGGCGCCAACGGGATACACGTTGACGCATGCCTCTGCGCGGGCTTTATTCACAATAAAGTTGGTTACCGAGGCATTGTCATTGACGGGGCTGGTGTTGGGCATGCACGCTATGGCGGTAAACCCGCCTGCCGCCGCGGCACGGGCTCCTGTCTGTATGGTTTCCTTGTACTCCTGCCCGGGCTCGCGCAGGTGCGTATGCATGTCGATAAGGCCGGGCGCCACAAGCAGCCCTGCGGCGTCAATGACCTGCATGCTGCCGGCTTCCTCAATCTGGGGGCGCAGCTCAACTATTTTCCCGTCATCGATCAGCACATCAAGACGCGCATCGGTTCCCGATGCAGGATCAAGCACGCGACCGTTTTTAATAAGCAGCGACATAATTTATTTTCCTATCAGAAGGTACATAAGCGCCATACGCACGGCAACGCCGTTTGTCACCTGATCAAGAATTATGGATTTCGGGCCATCGATCACGTCGGCCGACATTTCTATGCCGCGGTTAACGGGCCCCGGATGCATGATGAGCACATCGGGGCGCGCCTTGTCAAGCACCGCCATGCTGAGCCCGAAAAACCGCGAATATTCCCGTATGGTCGGGAACAGGCTCTGGGCCTGCCGCTCAAGCTGAATGCGCAGCATCATGATGACGTCCATATCACGCACCGCATCGGCAATTAAGGGGATAAACGTCACGCCCAGGGATTCAATAAAACGGGGCACCATAGTCTGCGGCCCGGACACATACACCTGCGCTCCCATCATGGTGAGCAGGAAAATATTTGAGCGCGCGACACGGCTGTGGGCAATATCTCCGATGATGGCCACCTTGAGCCCCGCCAGCGACCCCTTGCGCTCCCGCATGGTGAATGCATCAAGCAGGGCCTGCGTCGGATGCTCATGGGCTCCGTCGCCGGCATTGATAATGGCCGCGGGCAGAGCGTCGGCAAGAATTTTGGGCGCCCCGGCGCAGGAATGCCTGATAACAATGAGGTCCGGGTTCATAGCCTGAAGGTTTTCGCCCGTGTCCCGGAGTGTTTCGCCTTTGACCACACTGCTGCTGCTGGCGGAGATGTTGATCACATCGGCGCTGAGCCGCTTCCCGGCAATTTCAAATGAGGTGCGGGTTCGGGTGCTGGGCTCGAAAAAAAGGTTGATGACCGTCTTGCCGCGCAGCGTGGGCACTTTTTTAATGTCCCGCTCGGACACTTCCTTCATGGAAGCCGCGGTATCCAGAATATGGGTAATCTCCGCAGGCACAAGATCACCGATCGACAGCAGATTTTTGCAGCGCAGCTCCATTACGCACCTCCTGTAATGAAGGCCTGATCGATACCGTCGTCCTCCTGCAGCAGCACCTCAACACGTTCGCCCTTCGTGGTAGCTATATTCCTGCCCGTATAGTCCGGCTGAATGGGAAGCTCCCGGTGTCCGCGGTCTATGAGCACCACCAGCCGTATCGCCTCGGGCCGCCCCAGGTCATGAATGCCGTCCAGCGCCGCCCGGATTGTTCTGCCCGTATACAGCACATCATCGCACAGATAAATCTTCATGCCCTTGATGGGGAAGGGTATTTCGGTTTTTTTCAGCACCGGATGGGAGGCTATTTCCGAAAGGTCATCCCGGTACAGGGTTATGTCAAGCGCGCCCACCGGTATGCGAAAACCGGTGAATTCCTGCAGCTTCCGGGAAAGCCTGTTGGCTATGGACACCCCGCGCCGGCGTATGCCTATGAAAGCAAATGTTTCCGCCCCCCGGTTATGCTCCAGCAATTCAAAAGCAATGCGGTTGAGCGTCCGGTCGATATCGCTTGCATCCATGATTATTTTTTGTCTGGTCATGTCCTACCCCAAAAAAAAACCTCCCCCGTTGCTGGAGAAGGTTGAGTATGCCGCTGGCTGTGTGCCCACATGCTGATTCGCCATTTTCTGCTTTTACCGGTTTGCCTGAAAAAGTTGTCTTTAAGTAGCACAGCCGGCACAGCCCGGTCAAGGGAAAAGACAAGAACAAAGTCACGGGCTTTTTAGAATTATTTCAACCCGCTTTGACAATAGCGCAGTCTGTGCTACTATAGGGCGGTATGCACATCGGCAAAGGCGGCACGAATGACTGAACATTGCGAATTTTCTTTTTATTCCCGCAGCAGCAGCAGCACTGTTGAAAGCGGCAAACAGCTTGGCGCTCACTTGGGCGCAGGCTGCGTTATCGGCCTTGTGGGAGAGCTTGGCGCAGGCAAGACCTGCTTCATTAAGGGCATAGCCGAAGGGCTCAACAACACCCCCGAAAGCGAGGTGACAAGCCCGACATTCACCATTCTGCAGGAATACCCCGGACCGGTGCCGCTTTACCATTTCGACGCCTACCGCCTGTCGGGAAGCCATGACCTGGAAGCAATCGGATTTGAGGACTATGTCGGCACCGACGGGGTCGCTGTCATTGAATGGGCGGACCGTATCCAGGATGCCCTGCCGGATGAAGTTATCATGGTACGGATTGAATGGCTTTCCGAAAATGAACGCCGTTTTATTTGCATGGCCCGGGGAGAAAAACACTGTGGGTTGCTTGCGCGGTTTCGCGATAGCAGTACAGCCGTTGCAGCAAAAAATTCCCGAAATGAAGCGTTTTAACCTTTATTGAAACTATTATTTCGGGACACAATCCGGGGTGTTTCCAACCGGGGTTCAGGGGATACACACGTGGTTTTTTTAGAACCCCTACCTTATCATAAAATTTCCACTATTTTTGTCTTTGATACAGAATTTCCGGCGCGGGCAGCCCGGTACGGCTTTTGAATCGGCGGGGAGACCATATCCGCCCCTTATTTTGCCGGGGCCTTTTCAATCAATCTCCAGAGCAGTATCGTCGTTTATGGAATTGAAACTCTTGCGGATATGATAAACTGTATTTTACAGAAAACAGGCCTGTTCAGATATGCTCATGTCGGTCCGGTGTCCGTCCAGGGTTCGATTCCTGCAGGCGACACAAAGCCCGTGCGCCGGATGTTTTGTTGTAATGCATTTGATTTCTTTTAACCGGCATGATTGATATATATCATGTCGCTCGCTCATGACATGCTGACAGAAAAAATTTAGCCTGAATGGATGCCTATGACAACCGGCACAAACCGTAAAATGACATCATTATATGTTCGCCCGGAGCTTATTATCCTGATGGTGCTTGTCTGTCTGACGCTTACCGTCTTCTTGCAAACCAGGAGCTTCGAATTCTGCAACTATGATGATAATGTCTATGTATATGAAAATCCCAGAATTCGCGGCGGCCTTACCGCAGGAAATATCGCATGGGCATTTACAGAGATACATGAAGGCAACTGGCATCCGCTCACCTGGCTTTCGCATATGATCGACATGCAGCTCTATGGCACGAATGCGGGCAACCATCACCTGACAAGCGTACTTTTGCACATTCTTAATGCGATTCTGCTGTTTACCGCTTTCAGCAGAATGACCGGACAACGCTGGCAAAGTTTTTTTCTTGCCGCCGTATTTGCGATTCATCCGCTGCATGTTGAATCCGTTGCATGGATTGCAGAGCGCAAAGATGTACTGAGCACTTTTTTCATGCTGCTGGCGATGAACAGCTATGTCGGCTATGCGGCAAAGCCCGGCCTCATCAGATATCTGCCGATACTCGGCTTTTTCATATGCGGCCTTTTATCCAAGCCCATGGTTGTAACCTTCCCCTTTATCCTGTTGCTTCTGGACTACTGGCCGCTGCAAAGGCTCGATAGCAAAACAGCCTGGCCAAAACGCGCTCAGGCTTTGCTGATGGAAAAGGTTCCGTTGTTCGCATGCGCCGCCCTTGCGACGGTAATGGCCTTTATAGCCCAGCTCAAGGGCGGAACAGTAGCCTCACTGACGGATGCACCCCTGCAGCTTCGAGTTGCCAATGCAATTGTTGCCTATTGTGTCTATTTAAAAGACATGATTGCGCCCTTCCGGCTCGGAGTCTTTTACCCTTTGCCGCAGGATATTCCTTTAACCGGGACCTTGATTTCAGGCATGATACTGCTGGCCATAACCCTGGGCGTACTCAGAAAACGTGCTGTGCAGCCATGGCTGGCGGTTGGATGGCTGTGGTATATCGTGACCCTGCTGCCGGTAATCGGCATCATCAAAATCGGCTTGCAGGCGCGGGCTGACCGCTACACCTATGCGCCCCTTATTGGAATAGGTTTCGGTGTTATATGGGGAATTTCATTTCTCTTGAAACGGGCAGGCAGGGCAATGGCTCTCGGAGTTTTCGGCGGGTCTCATTCTGATCAGCTTACTCGCCTTGCTGAGTTATCGGCAAGTAAGCTATTGGCGCACGAGCATTACCCTTTTCGAACATACTTTGTCGGTAACGCGCAACAATTTTATCGCCCATAACAATTTGGCACAGGCGCTGACCGAACAAGGAGATTCATCCGGCGCTATCACTCAGTGCCGGTTGGCGCTTGCTATAAATCCCCGATGTGAGCAAACATATGTGAATCTTGGTCTCGCGTTTGCTCAGCAGGGAGACCGGGCACAGGCAATTCATAATTACCGCATGGCATTGGAGCTGAAGCCTGACTATGCCATAGCCCATAATAATTTGGGTAATATTCTGGGGCAGCAGGGCAAAACCGCAGAGGCGATTGAGCATTTTACCATGGCGATCCAACGCAATCCGGATTATGCCGAAGCCTATAATAATCTGGGGACCGTCTTTCTTTACATGAATAAACCAGCTGAAGCACGCGACCAGTTTCTTTTTGCGATCAGGATCAATCCAGTCTATGCCGAAGCATACAGCAATCTCGGCAATGCCTTTACAATGCTGAAGGACTTTGATACGGCATTGATGCACCACCTGAACGCTGTTCGGCTTTTGCCCGCAAGTTCTAACATGTATTATAATCTCGGAAATACATATGCCTTAAAGGGTATGCTGTCTGAAGCCGTGCTCAGCTTTCAAACGGCATTACAACTGAACCCGGCATCAGAGATGATCAGACAAAGACTGGCGGTAACGCTGGAGCTTCTCAATGCAGGCAAAGCGCCATAAGAAACATCATTCAGGCCTGCACCGGGCAGTACTGCCGCGCAGGAGGAAGTCGAAATTTTAAGATGAGGGACTGCCATCGGTGTGCTTTAAGCTTCACTTGCCCAGCAATGCATGGCTGTATGCCAGATCCGACACCTTAAGCCCGTTCTGCGTTTTTACAACCTTCACTGTCATAATGACCGGATCAGAGGCCTGCACACTGCTGAACTTCACAAAAAAATATATCTTGTAGCAGTCCGGATATGTTTCAATTTTGTTGACCTGGAGCTTTCCCGTTTCATACACCCCGATCGTCTTTGCAAACTGCTCTTTCAAAGCCGCAAGTTTCCCGGCGGTTATGGCGCCCCGCAGGTTATCGTCAAAATCCCGGCTATAGGCGGCATAATCTCCCGCAGCCAGGCCTGCCAGTATATTGCCTGCGATCGGCTCAGCCTCGGCCGCCACGCTGCGCGCATCCTGCTCGCGCGGGTCAACCTGCGCAGGCATGTCCGGCGCGATGCTCTTTGCCGAACAGGCGGCCAGCACAAGCAGCAGCGGCAGCAAAGCATATTTCTTCACCATACATCCCCCCTTCTATGAACAGCCTTTTTTAATTTTGCGCAATTTGGGAACCATTTTAAGTATCTGCCGCCGGTCGCGCTCATAGTCTGCGACCGTCTTTTTCTTCGCAGGCTCCCGAATCTTTTTCCCCTTTGTCATGCAACGATCCTCATGCTAGAGCATTTTTCAAAATAGTATAGCCATATATGCACAGGTGAGCTTTTGGTGAGAGCAGCCCGTGCGGTTCGAGCGATGTACTTTCCATCATGACTGGCTTCTCTTGCGAGAATATAGCACGGGCAAACGAATCAAAAGCTCATCATAAGGCTGCATGATTACGACAAAAAGAAAAATGCTCTATTAATGATCGTAGCTTTCGGTGCAGCGCCTGCCATAGGCGGCAAGCCGCTCTGCAAGCTTCGGCCCGAGGCCCCTTTTTTCTCCAAACCGCAGGAAAAGATCCTGCCCCAGGCGCCATGCCTCGGCCTCAAAAGAGACTTTTTCCGGGCCTGTATCAAGAGCCATAAGACGTGCAAAGAGCTCTCCCCTGCCGCCTGCCTGCATCTGCCGCCACTGGCATGCATGCCCTGCTTCATGAAAGAGAAGGAACAGCGGCTCGGAAAAATCACGCTGCACCGGGTCATAAAAAAGCACGATCGACTGCAGGCCGCCTCCCGGCGGATAATAGTATGCTGCGGCATTCTGCAGCTCTACAAGCTGGATGGCAAGATCAGGGAACACGTCCCAGCACAGAAAAGCTTTTGCCGCATCAAGCATTGTTTTGGGTATCATATACCACAAACGGGCTGACGGTTTGTATCTGACAGGGAATATACCACGATTGACAACAAACCGACAACCCGTTTGCACAGCAAACCTGTCTTCTGCGACTCCAGGCGATAGGATACGCACCGTTGTCTTTACAGCCTTCCTGCTAAAAGCCTATACAATCTCCTAATAGTAATAAAAAATTCAGCTAAAAACAAACTGCTCGACAACCTTGCTAAAACTTGCAATAAACGTCTTTGGGCTCCAGACCAGAAATGAGAGTTTAATATGTTTATACCGTTTAAAAAGCATCCAGCAATGAAAGGCTCCGAGCTTGATAGAAAAAGATTTCGACATCTCGTTCATAGCCGACCTTGCACTGCGCAAAAACAGATTCAGCAGAACTACCGGCCGATTATCGCGGTTCACAAGTGGTTTGCTCGAAGACCCGGAACACTGTTCCGAGGCTTGCTGCTTTCCGAATTTCTCGATAGGCCCCTTCACGAGGCATTTTATACGGCAAACAGTCTGCAAGGGCTGAAGGTTGGCGATCCCTTCATGGGTGGCGGGACGCCACTTATAGAAGCAAACAGGCTCGGCTGTGATACTGCCGGATTCGACATCAACCCGATGTCCTACTGGATCGTCAAACAGGAAATCGAGCATCTCGATTTACCTGGCTATGTCAAGGCAGCCAATTCTTTACGCGGCCAGTTGGAAAAGGAAATCGGAGAGCTGTACCGTACACGCTGTGTTTTTTGCAACAATCAGGATGCCCATGTTAAGTATTTTCTGTGGGTCAAAACCATAGCCTGCCGCACATGCAATACCGCAATTGATTTGTTCCCCGGCTACCTGGTGGCAACCGATGCACGACATCCAAAGAACGTCTTTGTCTGCCACGCATGCGGGCAATTGACGGAAACAATCGACCGGAGAAGTCCCGGGGCTTGCGAGCATTGCGGCACCGTGCTTTCAGTGGAAGGTCCCGCAAAACGCAGTCACTGCCAATGCCCCGACTGCGGCACAACCAATACATTTCCCAACAAGACCCTGGGGCCGCCACGGCATCGGCTTTTCGCTCTGGAATTCTACTGCCCGTCCTGCAAGGGCGCCATAGCGGCAGGTTCTTCAAGGTCCCGGATTCCGAGGATTGTAGCCAAGGCCACTCAGGCGGAAGAACGATGGTCAAAAACGCGGTCACGGTATGTCCCGGATGACGAAATCCCGACCGGCGACGAGACAAACCGTCTCCATCGCTGGGGGTACAACCACTACCGGGAAATGTTCAATGGCCGGCAACTCCTGGGCCTGGAACTGTCGGCCCGGATGATAGCGCAAACAACCAACGAACGCGTTCGAAACGCTCTGGCAACCAATCTCTCCGATCTGCTGCGCTATCAGAACATGCTCTGCCGCTATGACACCATGGCGCTGAAATCACTGGATATTTTTTCGGTTCACGGATTTCCGGTGGGGCTCATTCAATGTGAATCCAATTTCCTTGGCATAGTGCAGGAGCACTCGGAGTATCTGCGTGGGCAGCGGCGGCTGGGCGAATATCATCGAGAAGTTTCGCAAGGCAAGGCCTACTGCGACAGTCCGTTTGAAATCAGGCATCAGAGGGGAAAAAAGGAAATCGTTCCGATCAAGGGGAATGGATCGGCGACAACCCAAACGGGCAACATGCAGTCGGGCAGCCGCATCGTGGAGATGCACTGCGATGACGCGGCCCAAGCGGCCCTGGCGCCGGCCTCACTGGATGCGGTTTTGACCGATCCCCCGTATTTCGGCAACGTGCAATATGCGGAACTGATGGATTTCTGCTATGTCTGGCTCCGACGTCTGATCCATACCGAGCCCGGCGCATTTGCCAATCCTTCGACACGCCATCCCCAGGAACTGACGGGCAACGAAGACATGGGCAGGGGAATTGATCACTTTGCCCAAGGGCTGTCAGTCGGTCTTTCAGAAGATGGCAAAGGCCCTGAAGCCCGGTGCGCCGCTGGCATTTACCTATCACCACAACGACCTCGAGGCCTACTACCCGGTTGCCGTGGCCATCCTCGATGCCGGCCTGACCTGCTCGGCTTCGCTGCCCTGCCCGGCGGAAATGGGTGCTTCAATTCACATTAACGGTACAGGCTCTCAATCATCGACACTGTTTTTGTCTGCCGGTCGACCGGCACCTTTCCCGCGAAAGTGGATTGTCGATTCACTGGATAAGGTCGCTGAACTTGTTGCAGAGGATCTGGCAAAACTGCGCTCCGGCAATGTCAAGCCAACGGCCGGAGACATGCGGTGCATTGCCTACGGCCATCTCATTCGTCTGGCAGTATGGAATCTTCGTGCAGACCTGGGACAAAAATGCCGATATCAACAAACGCTTGTCGGCGGTTGCCTCATGGATTCAGGGATTTGGCGGATGGCCGGAAATCGAGAAACGCCTTTCACAGCCGGTAAAATCTATCCACAATGCGCCTTTGCTACGCCGTACGCGAAGATCACGAACATTATGGAGCCACGTATGAAGAAATATCCTTTTGAAGCGACCTTTGCCGAAATACAGCGAAATGCGGAAGCGTACGTTGATGCTGTATTCTCGTGTCTTGAGTCGGAATTTCTCGTAATGCCCAAGGGCGTTGGATTCGTTGAGTATCCGGCATTCGAACGCGGCTATGAAGCCTAAAAATCGCAACAAAAAGTTTTGCCAAGCTCGATCCGGCAAAAATACTGACAGCACCTGTAGCAGCGAGCCGATTTCTCTTGTGGTTCTTCGCACCATGCTCGGCTTTACGCCGCCTGAATGGGCTTACGTGGCGACCCAGCGGACCGGGGTGAACGTTACGCAAGGCTTTGTCAGAACGCTCGACAGAAAGATCAGGATGTCGCCGGAAACTCCGCTCAAGGCAAACGGAGAAACCGGGGAAAGCTGAAAGCCTGTGGAAACAGCTTGTCTCATGCTCACGGAAGGCTCTGCCCACAGTTGAGGACTGACCAACTTCATCGTTTGAATAAGGCCGATACCAGGCAAGGGCTCGACAGCATAAAGAATACTGCCGCTATGGGTGTGCCCTATGCCATGCTTCTGTACGAACGTTTTCTCGGGCGGCCCTTTGCCGGTCATCGCGATTCGGTCAGCGAATTGATTGGTGACAGCCTCGAGTCGGCCATCGAGGATGTGCTCTCAAAGCCGGGATCAGTTATCGCAAAACGAAGCGGGCGGAACGAATCGAGGGGTTCGATCAAACTCCCGATTTCATCATCCCCAGCGAGTTCAACCCGCAGGTCATCATTGAAGCAAAGATCACCGAAGACGACGGCACGGCTCGGGACAAGGTGACGCGCATTCAGCACCTCGGCGAATTGAGTCTTGCCGGTCGTGCGGCAGACAACCCAAAATATGAAGTCATCGCCTGCATAGGCGTGTTCATTATGATACATTAAGATAAATATAAAAAAATATAGACGGAGCAAATAAATAATGGCTGTAAAAGTCCAGCTGACAATTGAGCAGATTGCAGATACGCTGCTTCACATGAAAAAGGATGAGCTTGATTCACTTGAGCTTCTTCTGGATAAAAAAACTGTTGCCGAGATAAAAAAACGCCGCCAGGAAGCGCGGGCCGGCAAAACAGTTACCCTTCGCAACATGAAGTCCCTTCAGAATTTATGATCTGCCAGGCAACCTTTCATCCGAAGGTCGATAAAGATCTATCAAGGCTTGACAAGCCTGTGCGGCTGCAAATCAGAGATCGTCATATCAGGGGTATCGCACGTGCTAAAAGATATCTTTCACGAATGCCTGCAATACTAGAAAATCCGCATAGTGCAGGCAGTCCCTTAACGGGAGTGCTGGCCGGGCTGCGAAGCTATCATTTCTCCGCTTGATTGATAGGGGAATAGAGCAATGTAAGATTTATGTTGAAAAGATGAGCATGGGCAGTCATCGCTTAGCTACGATCATAAATGATATGCAGTTAGTTAAATATAAGGGCAAATTATTTGTTCCGAAACCTGGCAATTACCAGATAAACCATGATTTTAACAAAGGCAGAACTTTATGGCTAATCACTGACAGGTCGATTTCAGGGGGGCAAACCAGAAACCCAGGGAATAACAGATACTATATATGTTATGAGCAGTCCCTCAAGAATGACTCTCCTTTTTTCTTCTTTGACGAAAACAAACCAGCATGGAAATCACATACAACTCTGCCTCACAGTTTAACATCTGCCCTTATTAATATTGCAAGACCAATACCGACAGAAGGCGTCATATGTGACCCTTTTGCCGGAACTGGCACAACTTGGATAGAGGTCAAACGACTACAATTACCCAATAAGGTGCATTCATCCGATCTCTCTCCTGCAACGGAATTATTACTATCTGACAATATTCGTTTTTTTAGTTTATCCTCAAATGAACTCATCAAACGGGTGGACAACCAAAAGCATCATTTATGATGCTCTCGCATGGCCAAGTGCGACTTGATCTCGGTGATGATACAGCAATTTTTTCTTCATATGATATCGTTTTTCGTATGCTGAATAATTTGAAAATGAAACAAGCACAGGATGAAGACCGAGAATTTATTTTACCAGAGGCAGTAGTTAGAGAATTAATCGGGCTTCCATTTTTAACAAGACTTATTTTTTATATTGGATTGAGGGCTGAACTTAGATATCAAAGCGGTTTTAAAAGAAAATCGCTTAAATATGAAGATGCATTTGCGAAATCACTTAACAAGCTTATAGAACAAATACACATGCTTATTGATTTAAAAAGAAAAGTTGAATTTCAAGTTAGCCCTAGCCATAATGGTCAACAAAACAATTCGTATATAAAATCAATCGCAACATATTCATTTCGCCTGACTCCAGCCATTATATTCAATAAGCCAGAAAACCTCCTGAGCGGCATTGAATTTGAAGTGTTTTCTTCATTCGATGCACGCAATTTAAAACGTGCGTCTAATGATTTGATAATTTGCGACCCTCCTTATGGTTTTAATACAACTGAAGATGATAGCGGATTAGCGCAGTTATATTCCGAATTTATTGATAAAGCAATCGCATCCATTCGACCTAAAGGACAGCTTATTCTTTGTTTACCAGCAGAATCCTTTACTGGACGAGATTTGCCTTACTGTACGCGAAGCGATGTTATATCTCGTCAAATCCTTGTAAAGGCACATAAACAAGGTAGACTCGTTTACCAACCCGCAAACAGCCTCCCACTCGCTTCTCTTTCGCCGCCATATTATTGGGAATCTGAGCGAGCCTTGAGGAGGTCAATTCTTCATTTCAGATTTTGTTAAGGGAGAAAAAGGTGTCAGGTCTACGTTTGACTTATGACAGTAATCAAAAGGGTGAAATCAAACACGGGCGGAAGGTTTGAATCCGATCCTGGCAACGTACCATGATTGAACCAAACCGACAACCCGTTTGCAGAGCTATCCTCTCTCTTTCCAGCTCAGCCTGCATAAGCCCCTCCATAACAGAGCCGCTGCTGCGCCATCCGGGTTTGCGTTTCGCAAAAAAACGGGCACATTCATATCACTTGCTTTTTTTTGTTATGGCTCGGATAATTGCGGCTGATGACAGGCCCTCTCAAGCGGATTTCCGGCACGTGAACCTTCATGCTGTGATGCACCATGCACGATAAAATATGGTCTGAAACATTCCGGGCGCGCTATTATGAAGTCGGGCCTGACGGCTGCGTGACCATCCAGGCCCTGTGCAATTATTTTCAGGAAGCGGCAGGCAACCATGCCACCCGGCTGGGCGTGGGCATGCAGAAACTTATGGAGCAGCGCCGGAGCTGGGTTCTGTCGCGCATGCTGGTAGAGATGTCGGTTTTCCCGGGCTGGCTCGATGAGGTGACGGTTGACACCTGGCCCGCAGGCATTGAGCGCATGTTTGCCATACGCCTTTTCAGGCTTCGCTGCGGCGAGCGGATAATCGGCTGCGGATCAAGCGCATGGCTGCTGTTTGATCTTGACCGCCGCAGGCCCCTGCGCCCTGACTTCGTCCGCGATCTTGCCGTGGAGGGCCCTGAGCTGGGCCTGGCGGCAATGCTTTCCGGTAAGGTGGAGCCGCCGGGCCAGTGCCCGTGGCAGCGGCCATTCACCGTGCGCACGAGCGATCTTGACATGAATCAGCATGTCAACAATGTCAATTATATAGACTGGGCACTTGAAGCCGTGCCGCCGGATACCCGGCGCTCATGCCGCCTCCACCGGCTGCAGATCGAATTTCTGGCCGAATGCAGGGAAGATGAGCAGGTTGTCTCGAAATGCGCCCCTGATGACAGCGCGGCAGGCGGCTGCTTTCGCCATGCCATATGCCGGTCCGACGGCAGCATCGCCGCAGCGGCCCTGAGCAGCTGGCAAGGCAGAGAAAATCGCGGCTAGGGGATTTTTCAAAATGTTCCAGCCAGGGGCATGAGGAGAGTTTGTGGTGAGAGCAGCCTGTGCGGTTCGAGCGCTACACCCTCCTGCAATGCCGCGTTCTCCTGCGAGAACTTAGCACAGGCAAACGAATCACAAACTGACTCCATGCACATGCAGGGCGATGGCAAAAAGGAAAATGTTCTAAAGCCGCTCATGCATCAAACCAATATAAAGGAGGTCTCTATGATACTCGGACTGTGCGGCAGCGGAAGAAAAGAAGGCAATACCGGCGCTCTGGTCGAGGCGGTAGTGCAGGGGGCGGGCGGCCCGTCAGAGCTTATCTGGCTCATCGACCTGAACATCGGGTACTGCACGGGCTGCCTGCGCTGCGCCTTTGAAGGCAAATGCTGGCAGCAGGACGGCATGACAGATCTCTACCAGAAGCTCATCGACTGCGACGCCATTGTGTTCGGATCGCCCTGCTATTACGGCAATGTATCCGGGCTTTTTAAAAGCTTTATGGACCGCAGCATCGCCCTGGGCTATATGGGCATCGGCAAGGAGTCCGAAATTGCCATGCACGGCCGCAAGCCCCTTGCCGGCAAACCCGCGGCCCTTGTATCGGCTGTGGCGGGCCATGGCGCGGACAGCGTGCTTGCAATAATGGAGAGTTATGCCGGCTACGGCGAAATGAACATCGTCGGAAAACTCGGCGCAGTGGCGGGCATGGATGATGTGCGGGATAAAAAGGAAATTATGGACCAGGCCCGGGAACTTGGCGCAAAGATGCGGCAGGCTCTAGAAAAATAAGAGGTGCTCATAAGCCGCCTCAAATACGAGGCGGCTTTTTTGTAAGCGTCAGCATAAGCGCGCCTCCGGCGGCAAGCATGCCGGCTAGAACAACCGATGCCCAGAGGAAGGAGCCTGTTGCATCCTTGACATACCCGTTCAGATACGGGCCGACATAGCCGCCCACATTACCGAAGGAATTGATGAGCCCCACGGCGCCGGCAGCTGCGGCCCCCGACAGAAAGGTCGTGGGGTAAGACCACCAGAGGCCGAAAGCGCCATATACGCCTATGGCGGTACAGCAGACAAACAAAAAATTAACCTTCGGGTCCTGGATAAAAGCCCCGGCGCCCATCCCCAGAGCTGCCACAAACAGGGGCACGGCGCCATGCCAGCGCTTCTCGCCCGTGCGCGATGATGATGCGCCGATATACATCATGGTAAACATCGATAGCACCATGGGGATGACGATCAGCCAGCCGATAGCAAGATTCGACCAGCCCGACAGCTCTTTGAGCGCTGTGGGCATCCAGTAATTGAATCCCCAAAAGCCGGTGCACCACAAAAAATAGATGCAGCAGAGCTTCAGCACCGTCGCGGTCCCGCAGGGCCTGCCACAGGGTGTAGTGGCGCGCGGCTTTTTTGGCAGCGGTTTCCTGCTCAAAGCAGGTGCTGAGATGCTCTTTCTCCTGCTCAGTCAGCCATGGGGCATCCCGTGGCCAGTCTGCAAGCACGAAGAGTATAATGACCCCGAAAGCCACTGCGGGAATGGATTCAAGCAGGAAAAGCATCTGCCAGCCATGCAGTCCGAAAGCCGCAGTGCCTAAAAGCCATCCGGCAAGGGGCGCGCCGAGGATCGTCGAGATCTGCAGAGAGGTGAGCATGAGGGCAATGGCTTGAGGCCGCTCCTGCGGTGTGAACCAGCGCGGTATGACGCTTGCGTATATGACAGGATAAAAGCTTGCCTCTGCCGCGCCCAGCAAAAAACGCACGAGGTAGAACTGCCGGGGCGTTTGCACGAAAGCCATGAAGCATGAAATAATGCCCCAGGTTATAAGTATGCGGGACAGCCAGATGCGTGGACTCCAGCGCTCGGCGATGATGGCGCCCGGCACCTCGAACATGACATAGCCTATAAAAAAAACCCCTGCGCCGGCGCCGTAGACCTGCGCCGAAAAACCCAGGTCCGCATTCATCGTAAGGGCTGCATAGGCGATATTGACCCTGTCGAGATAGGCGATGACTGAGCCGATAAAGGCCGGCAGAATAATATGCAGGTATTTTTTTCGCACAAGGGATGCTGGCTGAACGCTCGAAAGTTTCATTGATTCTGATTGGTTTGACAGGTTATCTCAACAGACAGATATGCGGCATCGCTTCTTCAGACACCAGAATCACTGGCGCAGGGAACCTGCAGAGATACGCCATTGCTGACGCAGCCTGTAATGGCCCGGCCAATAGCCGGCCGGGGCAGGTTCTCAAAGAGGATGGCACGGCCCTCAGCTTCCCGTATTGCGCGGTTTAGCACTATAGGATTCCTTCAGGGCCTGCACCGTGGCATCAAGAGCCGCCCGGGCTTTCTCCGATGCCAGCGCCCAGGGCACAACCGCATGCCCCTGGCCGGAAAGCAACACTGTTCGGACCCGCACCCCGCTTTTCTCAAGTGCCGCCCCATAGTGCAGCCCGTCATCACGGGCTACATCTTTTTCTCCAACTATTATAAGAGCCGGCGGCAGGCCGTGATGGTCGGCAGCCCGCAGCGGCGATGCGTACGAGTTCATGCGGTCTGCGGGGCCAGGCAGATACTGATCGCGAAAATAGACGGCTTTTTCGCGCGTAAGGCCGGCGCCGGGATTATTCTGACGATAGGAGTCCGTATCAAGTGATGCCAGATCGGTTGCGGCGAATGCCAGCACCTGCAAAACAAGTCGCGGCCCGCCGCGATCGCGCGACGCAAGCGCAACGGCCGCTGCAAGATTGCCTCCGGAGCTGTCACCGGCAACGGCAATACGCTCCGGGTCGCTGTTCAGCCGTCCAGGATTGTTTCGAGCCCAGAGCGTCGCAGCATAGGCGTCTTCAAATGCTGCGGGGAATGTATGTTCGGGCGCGAGCCGGTAATCAACGGACACGACGACGCACACGGCGCGGTTACATAAAAAACGGCACACATCGTCATGGGTTGCAGGGCTTCCGGCAGCCCAGCCGCCGCCATGGAAATACACCAGCACGGGA
This sequence comes from uncultured delta proteobacterium, assembly GCA_963804955.1. GTDB lineage: Bacteria > Desulfobacterota > WTBG01 > CAIYCZ01 > CAIRTM01 > CAIWCT01. The sequence continues at coordinate 364,908 of CAWDSQ010000007.1, forward strand.
AAGGGCCCGGTGCCTGCGGGCGTATATATCCGCACCGGAATCGGCGCCTCCGGTCCTGGGATTTCAGTCTTGTCAACCCGCGCTACCGACCGTTCCCCGGCCGGCGCTTTTGCAAACTCTGCGCTGACGATGCTGCCCAGCATGTGCATGCTGGCGCAGCCTGAGCTCAGAACCACGCATGCAGCAAGGCCCAGTATGGCCGAAAGCTGCCGGTGCCGCACACACAATCCCCCTGCTCGCTTCATGTTACCCTCCTGCCGGTCCCGCAAATCAGCCGTTGATGATTGCAAGCATCTCGCGCACCGCGCGCTCCATGCCGACCAGCACCGCCCGCGCGATAATGCTGTGCCCGATGCTGTACTCCTGGATCTCTTTCAGAGGAACCAGGCGCTGCGTGTTGCGGTAATTAAGCCCGTGGCCCACATTGACGCCCAGGCCCAGGGAAACGGCATGAGCAATGCCCTGTTCGATTCGCTCAAACTCGGCATCTTCCTGCGCCCGGCTTTTGGCATCGGCATACCGGCCCGTATGAATTTCTATAAATTCAGCGCCTGTTTCACGGGCAGCCTTGATCTGCCCGGCCTCGGCATCGATAAAAAGGCTCACCATAATGCCCGCCTCCTGCAGCCCCCGAACCGCCTCGGCTATGGGCTTGTAGGCGCCCGCAACATCAAGCCCGCCCTCCGTGGTGAGCTCCTGCCGTTTTTCCGGCACCAGGCATGACATGTCGGGCCGGATGCGCCGCGCAATTTCGACCATTTCCGGAACCGCGGCCATTTCGAGGTTGAGCCTGGTCGTAATCGTCCGGCGAAGGACCTCCACGTCGCGGTCCTGAATATGCCGCCGGTCTTCGCGCAGATGCACGATAATGCCCTGGCAGCCCGCAAGCTCGGCAAGCGCCGCTGCCGTGACCGGGTCAGGCTCATTTATAAGCCGCGCCTGCCGCACGGTTGCAATATGATCGACATTGACTGAAAGTTTCGCCATAGCATATCTCCTGTAAAGTACGCTGGTACATCACCGGGCTTTTTTTATAGCCGCCGCAACCCGCGCAACATCGCGCATCATGGCAGCATTGTGCACACGCACGATATGCGCGCCGTTATAGACTGCCACGGCAACAGCCGCAGCCGTGCCGTCATCGCGCTGCGCTGCCTCCCTGTTCGTGACCCTGCCGATGAATGCTTTGCGCGATGGCCCTACGAGCACCGGCCTGCCGAGACCGGCAAATTCATGCAGCCGCTGCAAAATTAAAAAATTATCCATGTCGACCGATTTCCCAAAGCCGATGCCGGGATCGATAATAATTTTATCCTCGGCAATTCCAGCCGCAACCGCCGCTGTCAGGCGCTCATGAAAAAAGGCTGTCAGCACTTCGATCAGGCTTGCATAAGAGGTGTTCTGCTGCATGGTTGCGGGAGTGCCGCGCATATGCATGAGGACGACAGGCGCGCCGCTTTCGGCCACCACCCGGGCCATGGCCCCGTCAAACCGCAGGGCGCTCACATCGTTCACCATCTGGGCGCCTGCGGCAAGCGCCTGCCGGGCAACTTCGGCCTTGCGTGGTATCGATTGAAACAGGCACAGCCGTCTTTTCTGCAAGCCCCTGTATCACCGGCAGCACGCGGTCAAGCTCCTGGGCAAGCGGCACGGGAGCAGCGCCGGGCCGTGTCGACTCGCCGCCGACATCGATAATGTCAGCTCCCCGGGCGGCAAGCTCAATGCCGCTGGCGACTGCTGCCTGCGCGTCCGGATAGGTTCCGCCATCGGAAAAAGAATCAGGGGTCACATTAAGGATGCCCATAATGAACGGGCCCTGGGCAAAGTCGAACGTGCGGCTGCGGCAGACCAGGGGAGGGGGCGATTGCGGATTGCGGATTGCGGATTGCGGATTTTGGCTTGTCATTATGGGTTCAATCTGTTTTCTTCACACCGAAATCCGCACTAGCACAGCCGGCTTGCAGTCCAAAAGCTGCGCTCTACACAACTCAAATCATTTCAGGTTTGCGTATCAACGGCCTGCACTGACGGTTTCTCTTCAGGTGCAGGCTGCTCTTTGAGCGCAGGCTTCTCTTCGGGTACGGGTTTCGGCTCAAGCTTTTTGCCGCTGACGATAGCGTTCACATCATCGGTATCAAGCGATTCGCGTTCAAGAAGATTTTCCGCAAGCCGCTTGAGGGTCTCGATATTCTCACTCAGCAGCTTTGTGACTATCGTGTGACTCTCCTCGATGATACGCCTGACCTCGGCGTCGATCTCGACCGCCGTTGCTTCGCTGAAATCGCGGTGCTGTGCGATTTCGCGCCCGAGGAATATCTGCTCCTCTTTCTTGCCATAGGTGATCGGCCCGAGCTTTTCGCTCATGCCCCAGGCGCAGACCATCTTGCGGGCCAGATCGCTTGCGCGCTCGATGTCATTGCCGGCGCCGGTTGTCACATCGTTGAAAATCAGCTCTTCGGCCACCCTGCCGCCAAGCAGTATGGCGATCTGGTTGTTGAGATAGTCCTTCTTGTAGGTGTGCTTCTCATCAATAGGAAGCTGCTGCGTGAGCCCCAGGGCCATGCCGCGGGGGATGATCGTGACCTTGTGAATAGGGTCGGTGCCGGGAAGCATGATTGCCACAAGCGTATGCCCGGCTTCATGATAGGCAGTGAGATTTTTCTCCTGCGGGCTGATGATCAGGCTTTTGCGTTCGGCGCCCATGAGAACCTTGTCCTTGGCATGCTCAAAATGCCGCATGCCGAGCTTGTCAGATTCCTCGCGAGCGGCGAGAAGGGCCGCTTCGTTCACGAGATTCGCAAGATCCGCTCCGCAAAACCCCGGCGTGCCCCGGGCAATTACGGTCAGGTCAACATCTTCGGCAAGGGGGGTCTTCTTTGTATGCACTTTCAGTATGCCTTCGCGGCCCCGGACATCGGGTATCGGCACTATGATACGGCGGTCAAACCGCCCGGGGCGCAGCAGCGCCGGGTCGAGCACGTCGGGCCGGTTGGTCGCGGCCACCAGAATAACGCCCTCGTTTGACTCAAAGCCGTCCATTTCCACGAGCAGCTGGTTCAGGGTCTGTTCGCGCTCGTCATGCCCGCCCCCGAGGCCAGCTCCGCGATGCCGGCCCACGGCATCGATTTCATCGATAAAAATAATGCAGGGGGCATTTTTCTTGCCCTGGGTGAACAGATCGCGCACGCGCGCAGCTCCTACGCCCACAAACATCTCCACAAAGTCCGAGCCGCTGATGCTGAAAAACGGCACGCCCGCCTCACCGGCAATGGCCCGGGCAAGAAGGGTTTTTCCGGTTCCCGGCGAGCCGATAAGAATCACGCCCTTGGGAATTTTGCCGCCGAGCTTGGTGAATTTTTTCGGGTCTTTCAAAAACGAGATAATCTCCTCAACCTCGTTCTTGGCCTCTTCGATGCCCGAAACATCTTCGAAAGTTATCTTCTGCTGGTTTTCGGCAAGCAGCTTGGCGCGGCTCTTGCCGAAGGACATGGCCTTGCCGCCGCCCGACTGGACCTGGCGCATGAAAAACACCCACACGCCGATAAGCAGCAGCATGGGGAACCACGAAATCATAAGCTGCATCCACCACGAAGACTGCTCGTCGGGCCGCACATCAACGGTCACGCCCTTGCCGACCATTTCCCGCACAAGATCAGAGTCGGCAATGGCATAGGTTTTAAATTCCTTGTTGTTGGTGAACCGGCCATAGATATTGTTGCCCTGAATATTTGCTTCCTGAATCTCGCCGCGGTCAAGAGCGGTTTTGAATTCGCTGAAAAGCACTTTCTGCCGTACGCCCTTTGGCTGGCTGAACAGATTAAACAGCAGGATAACTATCAGCACGATTGAAAGCCAGATGGCTATATTCTTATGTAATGGATTCATAGAGGCCCTCGCCGTAAACAGAGATAAAATCAGTTGGTTTCAGTTTTCATCCTTATTGTATAACACAAGCGCACACCCGCTACAATATCAAATGCGCGCTGCGGGCTGCAGAGTCACCTTGAGCGCGGCAGTCGCTGCCCGGCAGAATTTTAAAGCGTTCATCAAGGCGCAGCCCGCAGACCCAGGCGATGCGCTCCCCGAACAGCAGCACCGGCACATGCCGGCGCTCAGGCGGCGGAATCTTCAGGTCGCTAAACAAATCCTTGAGCTTTTTGCTGCCCGGAGCCCCCAGCGGGTAAAAAACATCACCCGGCTGCCACTGCCTTACCGTCACCGGCCCCACAGCCTTGTCAGCGGCAATATGGGCAGACCAGCGTATCGGCATTGTCAAACACCGCCCTGCTGTCGGCAAGCGGCACGGTCTCAAATCGCAGGCTCACGCCGAGCTCGGCAATAGCAAGTCAATGCCGGAATCTCATCAGCTCGTATAGTAAAATGACTCCGGCTCAGCGTCTGCGCCGGGCAAAAACAAGCGAGCCGTACTGCCTGCGCACGCACCACGGGCCCGGCAGCTGCACCGTGCGCGAGGGGCCCGGATTTTCGATAAGCCGGATAACGGCTGCAATATGCTTTTCCGTCAGCTCCCGCGTATCCCCTTTAAGCCCGGCAATGATCCGCCGCACGAGCCGTCCATACAGGTCAGGGCCTGCTTCCTGAAGCGCCGCTATGGCAATAGTATGCTCGTCCTGCCGTATTTCAACATGGCTGCTCACCATGTCTTCCACCAGCGTTTCCAGCGCCTGCTCATCCTGCCGCACAAGAGCCGCTGTGCGGCCAAGTGTTGCGACAATGCCGGGATTATACTCTTCGCGCAGCAGCGGCAGGAGCTGGTGGCGAATTTTGTTTCTCAGGTAGTGCTGCTCGCCGGCCGACGTGTCGGGAACAAACGCAATGCCGCGCTCGCGCAGCCAGGCTTCAATCTCGCGCCGCTCAACGCAGATAAGGGGCCGTATGATATACCCGTCGCGGCATGCCGGTATGCCGGCAAGGCCTTTCAGCGATGCGCCCCGAACAAGGCGCATGAGAACGGTTTCGGCCTGATCATCTGCATGATGGGCAAGGGCGAGCTTGTTTGCCCCTGTTGCAGCCATGGCATCTCGAAAAAACCCGTAGCGCACTTCGCGGGCGGCCTCCTGCAGCGAAAGCCCGCTTGCGCCTTTGTAGCCCGGCACATCCCGCGCCTCGGCCACGCAGGCAATGCCGAGCCGCCCGGCAAGCTCCTGCACAAAAACGGCCTCGCGCCGCGCCTCCTCGCCCCTGATGCCGTGGTCCATATGGGCAACTGCTGAGCTGTATGCCTCAGTCGCTCTTTCAGCCGTGCAGAGCATATGCAGCATGGCCACGGAATCCGCCCCGCCCGACACGGCCGCCAGCACATGATCTCCCGGGCTGATCATCCCATATTTTTTGATGGTGCGCAGGACCCGCTGCTCAAGCGGGGATAGCAATTTTTCAAACGTCAGTATACGCATGGTTCCTTAAAATAAGCAGGAGCTGTTTCACTTTGTTAAATCCGGAATCTTAAATTTTGAATGCATTGTACTCCGCGAACTCTGAACGCGCACCCGCACTGCGCCACCACTGACTCCGAACTCCGAACTCTGAACCCCGAACCCTTTACATCACTTCCTCATCCTCCTGCCTCCAGGCCGGATCGACAATGCACAAAAAACTAAGATCCATAGAGCCTGAATTATACAGGCTCTGCACAGCATGCGGGGGAATATAGATTGCCTGCCCCGGCCCCACAGGGGCGGTTTCATCATTAATATGCATGAGGCCCTCACCTGCCAGTATATAATATACTTCGGAGGTGCGCAGCCGGTGCCGAAGACTTGTCTGCCCGGGCTCAACCACGGCATGGGCGAGGCTATAGTTTATTTTAAGGTCTGCCTTGTCAGGATGCAAAAGCTCCCGCAGGTGCGTTGCATCACCGGCCAAAAACGGCTCGCATGCGCTTAAGTCCTTGATAAACATATCTTTTCTCCTAAAAAATAGCCCTTTGCACCAGTATTTCATCTTATAGCGAATAAGCCCGGCAGGCAAACAAAATCAGGCTTTTTTGAACTATTTATATATATATTGTTCATGAGTATTGACAAAATGCCGAAAATACAATAAGTTACGACTTGGTCGCATTAAGGTTTACGAAACATTCCTAAAAATCAACCTTATAAAGGAGTCGTTTGTGGAGCGCAAACACGGTGGGAACATCTATCAGGTTGCCCGTCAGCTGGGCGTTAAACCCGAAACCATCATTGACTTCAGCGCAAGCATCAACCCGCTCGGGTATGCCCCTCGGGTCAAGAAAGCCCTTGCAGCTCCCGACACAGCCGTGCTTAACTATCCGGACCCCAACGCTGAGGCCTTTATCAATGCTCTTGCGGCATACCACAAACTCCCGGCCGGCCATTTTATCGCGGGCAACGGATCAAGCGAGTTCATACACCTGCTGCCCTATACTCTGAAACCCAAAAGCGTGCTGATCGTCGCGCCGGCCTTCACCGAGTATGAGCACACCTATCAGCGCGCCAAGGGCGTGGTGTTCTTCTTTACCACAACCGAAAAAGACGGCTTTGCGATTCAGGAAAAAGCCCTGTTTGATGAGCTCAGGCGCGGCTACAGCGCCGTATACTTCTGCAATCCCGGCTGCCCAACCGGCGTGCTGCATCCGCCCAAAATGCTCCGGGAGCTGGTCGCCGTTGCCGCAAAAAAAAGCACTGCCGTTATCCTGGATGAAACCTTCATTGATTTTGCCGAAGAAAATTCACTGAAGGAAGAAACAGCGCGCTTTGAAAACCTTTTGATCCTTCGGTCTATGACCAAATTTTTCGCCCTGCCCGGGCCTTCGGGCAGGCTATGCGATCACCCATCCTAAAAACGTTGAAAAATGGCGCGAGCAGCTGCCGCCCTGGAGCATGAACGCCCTGGCTCAGCGCGCGGCAACCGAAAGCCTGCTGGATGCCACGCATATCCAGAAAACCCTGCAGTTCATACAGGAAAACCGCGACGCCCTTGCCGCCGATCTGAAAGCACTGCCGCACCTGACCGTATTCAAAAGCAGCGCGAATTTCCTTCTCGTCAAGCTTGCCGACGCGGCTCGCCTCAATGCTCCGCAACTGGCGGAGAAGCTGCTCGCCAAAGGCATACTCATCCGCTCCTGCGAAGACTTTCAGGGCCTGACCGACCGCTATTTCCGCGTGGCCGTGAAGAAAAAAATCGAAAACAAAAAGCTCTGCTCAGAGCTGAAAAAGCTTCTGGGCAAGTAAGCCAACGTTCAGTCAGCTCATGCCGAAAAATTCACAGGCGGACAGAACCTTGTCCGCCTGTTGTACATTCCGGGCAGCCCGGCTGTGCTGCTTGCTTTGCACTCAGGCTCGTCTGACATGCGTCTGCCTTTTGCAGCACCTTAACAGAGCAGCCTGCTATGATCGAGGTCTGTGCCAGTAGAGCGCTCTGCCACATAGGTATATCAGAGCGGCAGAGCGCAGCACCGTAGGAGCCCATGATCACGGCAGCACTTCTTCAGAGGCGTATCGACGGGGATACTCAATCAAATACTACGAGCATACACTAATGACTCAGGAAAAATTTCAGATAGAGCTTGACGACAGACGCATCGATGGTGTTCTGCACCTGTGCGAAAAAAGGGCTCCGGCGGTTATCACCTGCCATGGGCTTTTCAGCAGCAAGCAAAGCGACAAGTTTCTCCAAATAGCCGAGTCATTCTCTCGAGAAGGCTTTGCAGTAGCGCGGTTTGACTTCGGCGGCTGCGGTGAAAGCACGGGCGATATCGCCGACACCACGGTCACCCGCCGCCTGAAGGAGCTGGAAGCCGTGATGCATCATCTATCCGGCCATGCACAACTGTCGGGCAGGTACGGCATACTGGGCAGCTCCCTTGGGGGCTATGCGGGGCTTCTGTACGCAGCCCGGCATCCCGTTGCACGCCCTCTCCGTATGGGCGACGCCCTGCGATCTGCTGTCGATAAGCAAAAACATACCGCAGGCAGACCTGCACAAACTCAGGCAGGAATTTTTCTCCGACGCCCGCACGTATAATCTGCCGGCGGCTGTTTCAGGCATGCGATCAGTGCAGGTCATTCAGGGGCGGAAGGATGAAATTGTGCCATGGCGCCATGCAGAACTGATCCACCAGGCTTTGCATGACCCGAAGGAGCTGATCTTTCTGCCGGAAGCCGATCATTCCATATCGCAGCCGCAACAGCGCCGGCAGGCAATCGCGCACAGCCTGGCATGGTTCAAACGGCGCCTGCTGTAGCAGGCGTGAGAGCGTTTTTATTTTTACTATAGTCCAAACAATAGCGCGCACAAAAAGCCCGCAATGTCTCTTCCCGTCATGCCGGCGAAAGCCGGCATCCAGTGGTTTAAGAATCAGCTTTTTTCTGGACCCCGGTTTTCACCGGGGTGACGACTCTTCAAAACTTAATCACATAATTCAACGAACATGAGCGGCTGCACTATATTGAAAAATGCTTTAGGGTGTCCGCTTGCTTCTTTAATCAACAATCCTCTCAATAATATCGGCAATCCGCCCGGCCACCAGCCGGACATTTCTTTTCAGCCGCAGCGCCCGCAGAATTTCTCCGGGATGCTGTATAAAATAAGCGCTTGTTCCCCTGCGGCCGGCTTTTTTTTTACACGCATAAAAAGCTTCAATATTAAATGCATCCTCCCTGGCCGTATCTGAGACGATGCGTATATCCAGAAACGCTACTCCCGCAGCGCAGAACCGTTTGGCAAGCGAAGCGCTTTCCATATCGATCACCCCGGCGCCGGTATGTGCAAAAATGCGCTGCTTCTGGCCGGCTGTATGGATAAATGTGCCGACGGTGAAGCAGTCGCCCCGGTATACCGGCATAGCCGCAGCGCTCAGATGGGCGGTGACGCGCTCGGACCGAAGCGCGTCGGCTGCAAAACAGCCTCCCGCATGGTGTAAAATATTTTTTATTATGACGATATCTCCCACCTGCAGCGCCGGGTCAGCCGCGCCTGCCGCCCCGATGGACATGACCGCTTGCGGAGCATACTCTTTCAAAATCCTGTTTGCCGCAGCACCGGCCTTTTTCGGGCCCACGCCGGTCTGCACAAGAAGCAGGTCCCGGCTGTTGATGCGACCGTAAAAACAATGCATGCCCGGGCGGCTTTCACGGCGAACCTGCCTCATTCGCTTCAGCACGCCGTTCAGCTCTTCATCTGTCGCAGCGATAATCACAAACACTGTCAGCATCCTTATATTTTGTTGCTCAAAGCTACGGCATGTCGGCATGAAATGCAATGGCAAAAAAAGGTTTTATGCAGCGGCAAGTTATGGTAAACATAACAATTCAACGCTGCAATAAACACATTAAGGAGCATTTCATGAAGGGCATAATACTTGCCGGCGGTTCCGGCACCAGGCTGCATCCCGTAACGCGGGCGGTCAGCAAACAGCTTCTCCCGGTATATGACAAGCCGCTTATCTATTACCCCCTGTCTCTCCTGATGCTGGCCGGCATACGCGATATTCTCATCATTTCAACGCCTCATGATCTTCCCAATTTCCGAAGCCTGTTCGGCGACGGATCGCAGATCGGGGTCTCGTTTTCCTATAAAGAACAGCCCCGGCCTGAGGGCATAGCGCAGGCCTTCATCATCGGCAAGTCCTTTATCGGCAGCGACAGGGTCTGCCTTGTGCTTGGCGACAACCTTTTTTACGGCCACGGATTTCCGGAAACCCTGCACACCGCAGCGCAGCTTGAAAAGGGCGGGCTTATCTTCGGCTATCCGGTGAAAGACCCTGAGCGCTACGGTGTTGTGGAATTTGACGATACGGGCAGGGTGCTGTCCATCGAGGAAAAGCCCGGCCACCCCAAATCGCACTTCGCCGTGCCCGGCCTTTACTTTTTCGATAACAGCGTCGTTGACATTGCCGAAAACATGAAGCCGTCGGCGCGCGGCGAACTGGAGATAACGGATGTGAATCTGGAATACCTGAGACGGGGCGAGCTTCGGGTACAGCTGCTGGGCCGCGGGCTTGCCTGGCTCGACACCGGCACGCATGAGGCCATGCAGCAGGCGTCAAGCTATGTGCAGGCCATTGAGGAACGGCAGGGCCTTAAAATTGCCTGCATCGAGGAGATAGCCTATCGCCGGGGCTTCATCGACAGGGCGCAGGTCGCAAAGCTTGCCGGAGAAATGAAAAACAGCACGTACGGCAGATATCTGCTGGATATGCTGGCAGACGAGGAGGCATAACCGGTGGCGCTTAAAATTACGCAAATGGCTATACCTGACGTGTGCATCATCAAACCCGATGTGTTCCGCGACAGCCGCGGTTTTTTCATGGAAACCTATCAGCTTCAAAAATATGAGCAGCTGGGCATAACCAGGCCTTTTGTGCAGGATAATCACTCCCGCTCCTCTAAGGGCATTCTGCGCGGCATGCACTATCAGCTCAACTTTCCCCAGGCAAAACTGGTATCGGTGCTGCGGGGAGAAATTTTCGACGTGGCCATTGACATACGCAGGGGATCGCCTTCCTTTGGCCGCTGGGTGGGCGAGGTGCTGTCCGAAGATAACAATTACCAGCTGTTTATCCCTGAGGGGTTTGCCCACGGTTTCTGCGTGCTGAGCGACACCGTCGATCTCTTCTATAAATGCACTGAGTACTACCACCCGGAAGACGACCGGGGCATCAACTGGGCGGATGAGGCCGTGGGGATCACCTGGCCGCAGCGCACAGCCCTGACCTCAGACAAGGACAGCCGCCTGCCCTTTCTTGAAAATGTTCCGCCGGAGCTCCTGCCTGTGTACAAGCCCTAGCCGATCGTCTCTGTGTCGTTACGCCGCGCTTGACAGCAGGAGTTATTTTTCACATAATGCGGCATGATAATTTTTACAGGCAAGGCATCACCTATGCCGGTGTGGTGGAATTGATAGAGCAGAGGACTCAAAAGGCAGTGGGGGTGTTGAAAAAGTGTCATCCTGAACGAAGTGAAGGATCTCTGGTTATTCGGGCTTATAAAATTCAACAAGATAGAGATTCTTCGCTGCGCTCAGAATGACTTTAGGGGGTTTTCAACCCCCCGCAGTGTCTACCTTGTAATTTTCTGTTCCCTGTCCTGAAAACCATGACCACCGATGCACATACCCCTTTCAAAGCCAGCCATCCGACTAACGCCCTTCATGAATGACTGCTACAGCCTTCTGATAATTTATTTGACAGCAGCATGGAAACAATGATAGTAGTATTCCATATGAATAATACATTCTAAAGACATACTCTCTTACAAGAACGCTACCGTTTAAACAATAACCATTTTACAGACAAGGGAAAAAACATATGCGACACCGCCGCAACACTCACTGAGGAGCAGCTCTATAATGAAATTATTGAGTATCTTGAAATGAATAATATATGCACCCTGGCATTTGCGTACAGCAATGTTCCCCGTGCGACCCCTGTTGAATACCGTAATGACGGGGCCAACATCTATGTTGTCTCTGAAGGGATGAGTCATCAGATGTATGCAGCAGGACAAAAAAATAAGGTTGTGGAGTGGAAAAAAATGTTTATCGAACGAAACCCTCTCTGCTCCGTAGGTCTTATCTCTCCGTACTTCGGTTTCAAGTCAACACGCGGTCTGCGGATATGGGGGCGCGCGCAGGTCTTCCACAAAGGAGATGCGGAATGGGGAAAAGGCTGCGAGCTGCTGCATGTTGCAAGGAGCCTGCCTGATTTTAATCAGACGGAAATCCCTGACTTTCTCATAGTCATTAAAATTGTACCGGAAATGATGCAGTATTTTAATCTGCCCAGGGGTATTAAGCGTGCCCGGTGGTTAGCTCCCGGAGTAAACCCCGACTCATGGAACTGCCCCTGGGAATAATTGAAACTGATAAGCCCTCACTTCGGAATGGGCAGAATAGAAATGAAGGATGATGGTGTGCCAGGGTTAGAGCATTTTTAAGGCTTCGAATGCTGCAACAGATTGAGCCGCAGGGAGGTCATCAGCGGATAAAGCAGTTCATGGGTTTCTCTCAATAAAACGCTGCCCAGCTTGGTTAACATATAATATTTCCTTTGAGCACCTCGGGCTGAAGGTTCCATGTGACTTTTCAGCACACCATCGCTTTCCAGGGAGCGCAATTTTTTATACAGATTATTCCTATCGATATCAAAGCCGCCTCTTGTCTGTTTAAGAATCTCCGCCTTGATCTCGTAAACATATTTCGGGCTTTCGCTTATGATGACGAGAGTAATAAATTGCAAAAAGCCTCTTTTCAAATCAAAGACTATCTGGTCGTGGTACTTTTCCTTGATTTTCTGCTTTGGCATTTCAACTTTTTTATTTTTCATAGTGTTCCCATCATATTTTTTAATTCGATAAAAAAACTCCCTGCCCGCTATACCGAATTTATTTTACCATACGTATTGTGATTTTGTATATATTTTTAAAGGCTGCAGGCAAACAACGCCGAAAAACCCGCATGAAATAAGCATTGGGCAGGTTGCGCCCTCGGTGCATCAGCAAACATGCCGTTGCAAATCTCTGGTATTGCGTATTATGACAGATGGGCATTCTGCCTGTGCGGCACTGGCATTTGCATATCACAGGCGTTAAATATCCGGCTATAAGTATTCTTTGAGCAGTTCGCCGGTGCGGACAAGCATTAATATGCCCGGAACAGTCGGCCTTTGAAGCTCCCTGCGGGCAGAGGGTACTGTGGTAATAATAACTTTTTTATTGACACAAAAGCTTAACGGTATTATTCTAATACATTATTACTTAATAAAAATTTATTACAGGAAGTCCTATGATTTCAGATCAAAAAATAATTGAAAAACATTTGCAGCAATTGCTCTTTGATATAAAGCGCGGTTTTTTGCAGTATGTTGTCCTGTCGCTTATTGATCAGGGGCCCCAATACGCTTATGAAATCAAAGAAAAAGTATACGCTGTAACAGGAGGCACGTTCGATATCGATCGCAACAACCTGTATAAAAAGCTAAGAACTCTTGAGCATGAAGGGATACTGAAAAGCCTTGAAAAACCTTCGGATCACGGCGCTAACAGAAAATATTATTCACTTACCCCTTTTGGCAAAAATTTTCTAAAAGAAGTCTCATCCCTGATGCAGCCTGTAATAGAATCATTCTATAACCGCATGCGGGATCTTGATATTGGCTGAACCCTCCGTCTTGCCTGGCTTTCTTATGAGCCACAGGCTCCGGCGGTCTCCTCCGGGCATCTGCTGTACCATGATTATACAACAGCCTCCATGCATGGGGCCTATTCAACCCTTTTGACCTTCAACAAGCTCTTTTCAAGCATCCCCTCAGAGAATACAAAACAAAAAATTATTACTTATTTTTTTCTTGACAATTTCAGTATGCCAGTAGTATCTTAAGGGTATACTTCTAAAGTTATTAGTTCTTAGAATTACTAAATTGCGGTCTTTCCAAAAAAAACAATTGTTTACCTGTTCACATTTTGAAAGAACAGCAATGAAGCAAAAATATGATCTCGTAGTAGTTGGGGGCGGCACATCGGGGCTTGAAGCGGCGAAAACCGCCGCACAGAACGGTTTAAAAGTTGCCTTGATTGAGCGAAAAACAGACCCGGCAAAGATTCAGCGATCATGCGCTCAGATGTTTCTCTTGAATATGGATTCCTTCTACAATGAGCACATGTATTTTTCCCGCGAGCAGAAGCGGTGGGTTTTTCCGGTAAACAACTTTTCCGTTAATTATCCGGGGGATTACCGCGAGTTTTATGCGCTCCATTTCACAGCACCCAATGGCGTTGACCGTATTGAAATCGGCGATTACGAAAAAAATGCTTCCGGAAAGGGTGTGCCTGCTGTTGTTTTTGACAAAGGCGCGCTGCTTGGCGGACTTTATGCGGAAGGCCGGCAGGCGGGCGTGGATTACTATCTGGGCCGCAATGTGGTGGATGCCCGAAATACATCGCAGGGGGTACGCGTGAAAACCGCTGAAGGGGATTCTTTGACAGGGTCCTTCTGTATCGCTGCCGACGGTATTAACTCAAGACTTGCAAGAATTTCCGGACTGAACCGTGACCGGGTGTTTATCAATACCGGCCGCGCCAACAGTTATTATATTACCGGGGTTGAGTTTGAGCGTTCTGAAATGATCGCCCTGGGCCTCTGTTACGGCCCGGGTCAGCTGGGTACGATTATGTTCTGCATGCTACCCAGTGTTTACCGGAAAGATGAATACTGGCTGTATATTCAGGGCAAGGAACGGCTTGAATATCTGACCCGGCAAAGCAACTACCGGCACTGGTTTAAAAATGTCGAGATTACCCATGAACGCTGTGCCGTGGTGAGCAACTGGAGTCCGGCCAAAGAACCTTTTAAGGATAATATTATATTTGTCGGAGACAGCTGCTGGTTTGCGGAAGCGGAAAATACCGGCGCCCTGCTGTCAGGGCATAAAGCGGCAAATGCCGTGTGTGCAGCCCTTCATACGGGGCAGGTAAGCCGTGAAGGGGTAAAGGATTATATTGACTGGTGGCAGAAGAACTGGGCGGAAACCCATGATTATAAAGAATTTGTCATGTATCCGGTATTTAACCGGCTGTTTAATGAAGAAGAACATAACTACCTGCATAAAATCATTGACACGAAGCTTCCCTGGACCATGAATCCTTTTTTGATGTACCGGGGCCTCAGTGAAGGCTTAAAACCTCATCTGGATACCATACGAAAAGAACGTCCGGTTATTGCCAAAAAAATCGAAATGTTTACACCGGAAATGGCGGCTTTGCTGATGAGTAAAGCAAGCAGGATGGGATATCCCTGCTATTAATAATTCCAGGAATAATTGAGGGCATCCGCAGGTAAAAAATTTAAACAACTTATCAAGCAGATAAAAATGAAAAAACAAGCCCCTACAGCATTTGGATCCGTTATCCCCATTACTGAAAATTTTCAAAAAAATGATGACTGGCGTTTTGAAAGACCTGTATGGGACACAGAGAAGTGTGTCCGGTGCGGCATATGTTATGTGTCCTGCCCGGACGGCGCCATTTATCAAAATAAAGACGGATACTATGAGGCGGATTTACAGTACTGCAAGGGCTGCGGTCTTTGTATCCGGCAATGTGTTACAGGATGCATATCACTGGAAATAGCTGTAGAACGTGCTCCGTGGCTGGCTAAATAATATGTTCAGGAGGCAACTCATTCATGGATAGGTTCTCAGTATTTGCACCAAAAATTTTACCCCGTCAGGAACGCTTTCTTAGTGGAAGGCGGTCCTGTAAGGGATGTGCGAAATCCCTGGCCGCGCGGCTTGTTTCCAAAATATCCGATTCCGCTGACCCTGCACTGGGTGGGCTAAACGGTCAAAATGACGGGCTAAGCGCAAACAGCTTTTCACATGACCGTGTCACTACGGCAGATACGCTTGAAAAACTTATTTCAAGCATAGACAGCTTTAATGAAAAGTCTGCCAGGCAGTCCCGGACAGCGCATGTGCCGGTTAAAAAGCCGGTCATTGCAATTGACCGGAAAATACTAAATACGGATTACGTTGTGCTTCAGCGCATTTTAAAAAATAAAAATGTCGTGATTGTCTGTTTCGACAATGAACCCGCAATTGATTCTCTGATCCGCAAAGCCATTCCCCGGCCATTTGTCCACAATGATAGAAACCACCCGGTTACCGGGAAGGATGTTAGGGCTGCCGTGCGGGAAAAGAACATCCCGGCAGTCATGGCCAAAGAAGATTTCGCATACATTGCAACGGCCTGTCCCAGCTATCCTTTCGACCTGATTGAAAAGGTTCGCCAGGCCCGGAAATGTTCCGCTAATGCGTTTATTTTAGTCATGACACCCTGCCCTACCGGATGGATGTTTGCTCCGAACCAGACACTTACTGTCGGCCACCGTGCAGTCTTAACCGGATACTTTCCGTTGTTTGAAGTTAAAGACGACAAGATACGTCTAACCGTGCAACCGAAAAACCGCAAACCGGTTCAGGAATATCTGGCTCTGCAAAAGCGTTTTTTCACCTTTCCGCCGAGTCTGATACCTGCGCTACAGGCGGCCGTTGATGAATTTTATGATGACCTTCAAAAAACAGGAACAATCCATGAAATTGCCACGAAAAAATAAGGTTGATCAAATAATTGAAAATTACAAAAAAGACCAGGGCACACTGATTTCACTGCTTCAGGATATTCAGTCTGAGTTCGGCTATCTACCGAAGGACGTTCTGTCGTATGCAGGCGAATCAGCAAATGTCCCGCTCAGCAAACTTTTTGCTGTTGCTTCTTTTTATCATTCATTCAGCCTGGAACCCCGGGGGAAACACCTGGTCAGCGTATGCACAGGTACTGCATGCCATGTAAAGAATGCGGGCAACCTGGCGCAGAGCGTTTCCCGTGAACTCGGTCTTGAAAAAGATGAAGGCACCAGTGCTGACGGTACATTCACCTTAAAGAAAGTCCGCTGCCTCGGATGTTGCAGTATGGCTCCGGTGGTAAAAATCAATGACGATATCCACGGCGGCATGACACAAGTCAAAACAGGAAAATTACTTCACCACTATAGAAAAGACAGCACATGATGAAGAGTAAAACCTTTACGCATCTGGAGAAACTGGAAAAATCCGGACAGGCCTCGCTCTTCCCGAATCGAATCAAGATTACGGTGGGATTTGCTTCCTGTGGCGTTGCTGCAGGTGCACAGGCCGTCCTGAACGCTTTTACAACAGGAATCAAAAAACGCAAACTGGATGTTCAGCTACAAAAGGCCGGCTGCGGCGGCATGTGTCATCAGGAACCACTGGTTGATATCTGGATCCCCGGAAAGGTCCGTCTGACTTATGGCAAGGTAACCCCGGACAATGCACAGTCCATACTGGCTGCAATCAAATCGGATATGATTCCTGAAGGGGCTCTTTTTAAAACACCGTTAGGGCCATCATCCTGCTGTGAAGATGTAGGGGACACTACCAGCCATCCATTTTACCGGAAACAGCAGCGGGTAGCGCTTCGTAACTGCGGCGTGATCGATCCTGAAAACATTAAGGAATATATTGCCCTTGAGGGATATCAGGGCTTGGCTGTTGCGTTGAGTGAAAAAACACCCCTGCAGGTGATCAGTGAAGTAGAAAAATCCGGCTTGCGTGGACGCGGCGGCGGCGGTTTCCCAACCGGATTGAAGTGGAAGACCTGCCGTAAAGCCAAAGGAAAACAAAAATATATCATCTGCAATGCCGATGAAGGTGATCCAGGCGCATATATGGATAGAAGCATCCTTGAAGGCGACCCGCATGCAGTGATTGAAGGTATGCTGCTTGCCGGTTATGCGGTTGGAGCATCCCGGGGGGTTATTTATGTAAGAGACGAATATCCCCTTGCAATCCAGCGCCTGGAGATTGCTCTTGAACAGGCGCGTAAAAACGGGATACTGGGCGATTCTGTCCTGGAATCCGACTTCAGCTTTGCTATTCGCATCAGCCGCGGCGCCGGGGCATTTGTCTGCGGCGAAGAAACGGCCCTGATTCAGTCTGTTGAAGGCGAGTGCGGTGAGCCCCGTCAAAGACCGCCATATCCTGCGGTTGAAGGTTTATACGGCTGTCCGACGATCATTAATAATGTTGAAACGCTGGCAAATGTATCCGCTCTGATAAAAAGGGGCGCCAGTCAGTTTTCAGCAGTTGGAACTGAAACCAGTAAAGGGACAAAAGTCTTTTCCCTGGTGGGGAAAATAAACAACGTGGGACTTGTTGAAGTCCCCATGGGCATCACACTCCGTGAAATCATCTTTGATATCGGCGGCGGCATTCCCGGGGGTAAGGCCTTCAAGGCGGTTCAGACCGGCGGCCCGTCAGGCGGCTGTATTCCCGAACATCTGATCGATCTGCCGGTGGACTATGATGAACTGGCCAAAACCGGATCCATTATGGGGTCCGGCGGCTTGATCGTCATGGATGAAAAAACATGCATGGTTGATGTGGCCCTTTATTTTCTCAGGTTCCTTGAAGATGAGTCCTGCGGCAAGTGTACGCCCTGCAGGGTCGGCGTTACAAGAATGAGAGAAATTCTTGAGGATATCTGCGAGGGCCGGGGAACGGTCAAGGACCTTGCGCTCCTGGAAAAACTGGGCGGCATCATCAAGGATTCAGCATTGTGCGGCCTCGGACGAACAGCACCGAACCCTGTTCTGTCGACGTTGAAATATTTTAAAAAAGAGTACCTGGCCCACATTAAGGACAAAAAATGTCCGGCCGGTGTATGCCGGGAACTTGTCACGTATTCAATTGACAAAAAGACCTGTATTGGCTGCGGCGCCTGTGTAAAGGCCTGTCCCACTGCGGCCGTCAGCGGGACAAAAAAGAAACCGCATAAGATCAATCAAAAAAAATGCATTAAGTGCGGCGCCTGTTCAGAGATTTGTCCTGTGGGCGCGATAGCAACCTGACAGGATACATACTTGATTTATGAAACAGGAAGGGTTCCGGATAGCCGAATCTCTTCCTTATCTTCCCAAGGAGTTACCATGGTAACACTGAAAATTGATGAAATTCCGGTTCAGGTTCCTGAAGGATCAACGCTGCTTCAGGCAGCTCAAAAGCTCGGTATCTGGATCCCGACTTTATGTCATCATGAATCCCTTACCCCCACCGGCGGCTGCAGGCTGTGCGTGGTGGAAATAAAGAGGGATACTACGACTCAAGTTGTCAGCTCCTGTGTGTATAAAGCTGAGGAAGGTCTTGAGGTGCAGACCGCCACTGAGAAAATCCTGGGTATTCGGCGCTGCATCATTGAACTGCTGCTGGCTGAAGCGCCCGGGGCAGAAGGGCTTCAGGACCTGGCCCGTGACCTGGGGGTTAAACCGGTCAAACGTTTTGCCCCAAGAAATGAACTCTGTATTGCCTGCGGCAGATGTGTGCGCGCCTGCAGCGAACTTGTTGGCGTGAGCGCTATCGGATTCGCCAAACGCGGCTATGAAAAACTGGCGGTATCGCCGTTTTATGAACGGGCAGAGAATTGTATCGGATGCGGCACCTGTGCGGAAGTCTGCCCGACCGGAGCAATACGTCTTACAGATATCGCTGAAGGTGAAACCGCACGTGCAGCCGACGGAACGACGATTCAGGGACCCGCCCGGATCATCGAGAACTGGAAAGTAGCCCTGCAACTTAAAACGTGTAAAGAATGCGGAGAAGCTTTTGCACCGGAAAACCAACTGGCGTATTTCTCTAAAAAAGCCGGGCTGCCTGAGAATTATTATGATGTATGCCGGCATTGCCGTACATGACCGGTAAGCACTATTAACTTAAAAAAACATTGGGTAGGTTATGAAAGTAGATCGTGAAATATGCGTAGGCTGCGGAGCCTGTGTAAATCTCTGTCCGCGGTTGGCCATTCGTCTTATCGATGACAAGTCTTTTATTGATCAGGTTTCCTGTATCGAGTGTGGCACCTGCAGGGCTGGCTGCGGTGTGGATGCAATTTTCTGTGACTGCCGCTTTCCTGAAATACTCTTGCTTAATCTCACAAGCGATACCTACGAACAAGGGGAGCGCTCATGAAAAAAATCTATGATTTTATTGTAGTTGGAGCAGGACCCGCAGGGTTGATGATCGCAAAAGAGCTGTCAGCAGCAAGGCAGGATGTGCTTCTGATTGATATAAAGAAGGAAATATCGAAAGTTCACCGTTCCTGCTGTACCATGCTGATCAATGAACCCAATACACACGGGGAAACCGTTCGCTTTGTTGATAATGATCTTTATTTTGAAAAAACCGGCATTACGGTCAAATACGGGCATCCCTATGTTAAGCTGGTTAAAAGCTCCAGAATGTCCACCGGCGGAAATAAGCTGACCATGGTCAACCGTGAAAACGGTGTGGCGCTGCCATATACCAAAGAGATCATCCTGCGTAATCTCCTGGAAGAATCCCTGGCGAACGGTGTTGATATCTTAACCGAAACAGCCGGTATTCGGGCGGAAAATATTGACGGTAAAGTAAAAGTTACTATTCGCGACAACCATACACGAACACTCAAAGAAGTCTGGTGCAGGGTTTGTTTCGCGGCGGACGGTTGCAACTCACAGATTGTTACGGGCCTGGAGCTGTTCAGGACCCGGAAATATTTTGGTTCATATCGGGTGGCCTCCTATTTCCTGGATGAAGTGGATTATCCGAACTGGGACTCATGGATTACCTGTGTGGGAAAAGGGCATACCCCCTGGGGCAAAGGTCAGATCTATATGGTCCCCAAATATCTAGCGGATGCAAAAAAAGGAGATAAACCTATTCTTGATGTGTTCTGCGGGACCCCCTGCGGTTTACCGGCCAAAATGGGCCTGGACTGGTTCTTAACAGAAGGCCCGTTTAAAGAATGGTTCCATAATGCTAAAATTGTACATAAGGCAGCATGTGTGCTAAACTTTTACACCTGTATTATGAATCCGGTAGAGGGAAATATTGTGGTGGTGGGTGATGCCGCCGCCTTTATTGAAACCTACTGTCAGTCGGCATTAATGTACGGATATCTGGCAGCACAGGCCGCGCTGAAAGTCCTGAGTACCGGAAAAGGGTATGATGATTATACCAATTTTTGGCGGGAAAGCTTTGAGTACTGCCATCCCGGTGAAATTGAAAAGGCACTGCAGGCTTTTGGTCTCGGGCGACTTGAGGATGAACAGCTGAATTATATTTTCAGCCTGACCAATAATGAGGAATATGCCGGATACGTCAGCGAAAACACGGCCGGCTATGTGATGCAAAAGGCCATCATGGGTCATATTGCCCAGATCAAAAAAGAACGTCCCGATATTGCGGCTGTAATTGAACAACACTGGAAAGCGTCGGCGGAAGACATCGTGGATCAATAACAAAAGAGGTTTGTGTGCCGAACATACTGCTGCCAACAATGAGCCAGGCGAGGAAGGAGTCTTTTGCACATCGCGGCATACATCTCGTTGAATCCATTACCGCCCCGGAGTTCGAGCAGGTTATTACGGACTACCTCGCCGGCCATAATGTTCTGCACCTTGCAACCTGCAAGAGCAATGAGGTGCGCAGCACAACCTTAGAATATTTCAACAACAAGCTGACGGTGTATATCTTGTCTGAAGGCGGCGGAAAACTGGCAAACCTGAAAGCAAATGCAAATGTCAGCTATACCATTGCAGACCCCTATAGCCCGGAAAAGGATTTCTTCGGTGCTTCCGGCCTCCAGGTTTGGGGCAGGGGCACTGTATTTAGAAAAAATGATGCTCCGGAAATGTTTGCCTCAATTAACCGCTATGCCCGAACTGCAGACAGCCTTGAGCAGCAGGACCTGAAGGCAAAGGCTGCCGCTGTAAATTTTTATGTTATCACCATTGAGCCTGACAAAATTATTTATCTTAACTACCGGCAGGGATATCGCAAAGCTACGTGGGAGCGTTAGCGCAGGATGCCTCAATGCAGGCGGCTTATGGAGCTGACCCGTTTGCCTGCTCTGTTATGGGGGACCGGGGAGCTTTCAACATACATAGTGGGATGAACTAACAACCACTGAAACTGTTTTTTACAAAGGCGGTGCTTATGCAAAACGTGACGAGAAGACAATTCACGCAAAAAACAGTGCTTTTTTCATTTGCTGCCGCACTGGTTCCGGCTATTGCGTCCGCTGCCGGCCCTCCGGCAGGCATGACCGCAGAAAAGGCTTCCGCGATGCTGGACAAGCTCAAAAACAATGCTTTCGCGAACAGGAATGATCTCTCCGACGCCATCAAATCCCTGTACATGACCTATGATACAACCAGCCCCTATCCCCATAAGTTCAATGAAGTCCTGACCAAGCAGCAACTGAGAAGCCTGCAATTCTACATTAATAACGGTGCTGAAAAGGAGTATGTGAACCACTGTATCACAACAGCCGAGCCCCTTCTCAAAAAAATAAAATCCATTGTTGAGAAGGAAGGCGGCGAGCAGGGCCTGCACAACATGTTTGAAGGCACTTCAACGTCATATCAGCTCTTTGAACATATTAATGTAATGCCCGGGAGCAGATCATTCCCCTGCCCGTATAAAGAACTGCTCGCAAACTGCAAAAAATACCTGCTCACGTTTTCAATGGAGTGGAGTGATGTCTGTACAAAATTATGCACTCCCCTATGGACAGGAATAGGTGAAACGCTAGGCATCAGCCTTTCCGTTCAGCCAGGGGATACGTGTACCGTTGCCCTCAAGACAAACGGCAAGAAGCCTGAAGGAGGTGCTGCATGAATACGCATAAAAATCAAAACCCGGGCTCGGAACAATTGCCAATGGTTGAAGATACACAGCGCAGAAACTTCTTTAAAAAATTCTCTCTTGCCGGCCTGCTTTCAGCAGGATTGCTCCTGGGCCTGCCCCGCAGAGCAGCGGCCTGGCTGGATGGTAAATTCCAAGAGCGGCAGGATCTTGCCGATGCCTTTAAAGTTCTACAAAAAACCTACAGCGATGTCAGCCCCTATCCCC
Source organism: uncultured delta proteobacterium (assembly GCA_963804955.1). GTDB lineage: Bacteria > Desulfobacterota > WTBG01 > CAIYCZ01 > CAIRTM01 > CAIWCT01. The sequence continues at coordinate 387,352 of CAWDSQ010000007.1, forward strand.
ATAAGTTCAATGATGCTTTGGTAAAGCTCCAGCTTCGGGATCTCGATTTTGCTGTTAAAAAAGGCTTTGACAAAGAATTTGCCGATCATTATGTCCTCACCCTTGGTGTGCCGATTGAGCGGCATATCAAACCCGCTATTGGAATGCTTGGCAAAGATTGTTTCCTGTGGGGGATTTTTGAACGCACAAGCTGTTCCTATCAGCTGTATGAACACATTAATATAGCTACAAAAAACGAGCGTTCATTCCCCTGCCCGTACAAGTCTATTCTCGGGCATATTCAGGGCACTGATGTGAACTATGTGATCAAGTGGAAAGATGTATGCGAAAAATGGTGTTCAAGGACCTGGAACGGTTTTGCTGATACTGCTGGTGTAAAAATTAAAATTATGCCGGGGGAAACCTGTAAGGTCAAAGTAATCTAGGGTTATAATTTTTTTAATCGGAGGCGGAAGATTCAGCCGGTGAAAGGAGTTGCCATATGAGCAGGAAATCCCTGCCGGAAGCGTGTTTTGAAATACTGACGCAGAAAATAGAGCTGAGCAGAATCCCGGGATTTGAAGATCTGGAGCAGGTTAAGCTGCTAAACGGCGATGCCGGGGGCGGATTAAAAATATATACAGGTGATAAAATCAACCGCGTTGTTATGGTTGATTTCAAGCTCGGGGAGGGCGTGCCGATTCCGCACCATGAAAACCGGCCGTCAGTAGGCGCGGAAATATTTCAAATTGCCCCGGATTTCAATTACAAGCTGCCGATATTTGGAATTAATTCCGTTATCATGAAGGATGGCACCTATTATTTTGATACTGACTTTTCATTCGGCTTTGATCTCGTCAGGGACTATGATTTTGTGGCAAAATACATTGAGCCCATCCAGGATATGTATACTAAATTTTCACTGCATCCCGATTTTAAGATCATCCCCCTTTCGGAAATGACGACATGGGTGAGAACGTATATTTCGCCTTTGTTCATTACCGCAATTACCACGGTTGATAAAGTCCAGACGGTATTTGATCTTGCATCGGAATATATAAACCTTTGGGCGAAAATGCACACAGAAGCAGCGCCTGTCACCGGAGATTTCAAAGAGCTTCAGCAGTCACGAATACAGGCGCAGTATGCCGGCATGAAAAATACCGACAGGATGGGCAAAGTGCTGCTGAATGCTTTCGGCAAAGAAACGTTCAGCAAATTTTTCAAAGCCATGTCATAAAAACCGCGAATCTGGCCCTCGGTATCACCACCCTTTCTGTGCCAGCCGCCCGCTTGACCGGGCGGCTGTTTTTTTCTGGCGTTAAAGTGTTAAGCATCCATGGGTATCTAAGTATGGACAATCAGACAACGCTTCCAAATGCTACCGCTCCATGCCTGCAGAAACAGCCGACCTTGCTCAGGTTCGGCTGTTTCTGTTAAAAAGGAAAGAATGGATACAAACGACGTGTTGCTCATACAACAGGTTCGCGCAGGGAAACGGTTGCTCTACGATGCTTGTTGCGTTACCTTGATAAGACTGACATCAAATGCGCCAAGAGCCCGCGCGCATGTCTGTCTGTAGCCATTCATACGCATTACATATGAAATAAAACCATCCTTTTTCGGCTGCGCGAGCAGGTTCGCTGCAAGCCGTGTTTCAGCAATGTGAATAGTACCTGCATTGTTTAGAATTGCACTAACCAGCTCCTGTCTTGTTCTAACTTCAGTGCTCATATCTGCTCTCCTTGTTTGCTCGATAGTACAGAAAAATCAGTTCTGGGATGCAAGGGAAATCCTCCCCGGTTTATCTCAAGATCAAACCTAAAGCTAAATTCCTGATTACGGTCCGCCAGGAGCAGCATATTTATTGACCGCTACTGAATTCAAAATTTTGCTAATCGCAGCCGCCTCAATTTGCTCAGTTGACAGCCCCTCTGTAGCAATATGGAAATGCTGTATGATGTCGGCATTTGAACTTTTCGCAAGATTCAGCATTCCTTTTCTATTGTCTCTCAAATAATCCCTTAAAAATTTTTTTATAAATGGTGCATCATCGCCAAAACCTTCATATTTCTTAATATCAATATTGGCCGTCGTCACTATCGTCATTTTTTTTCCCTGAAGATTTGAATTATGAAGCAAAGTACGCATGGGAACACTAAGCTTCCAATTCCAAATAGGAGTGACAAGATAAACATTTTTATATTGTGAAAAATTAATCGTTTCCGGTTCGATTTGCGTGTACTTCCCCATCTGCGAATCGTATGCAGCGCCGATAAATCCGAACCAGCCGGACCTTTCTTTGGCATCCTTGATTTCTAAAATTTCTGCGCCGCTGGCAGATGCCATTGCTTTTGCCACTACCTCGCTTTTTCCCGTTCTGGAATAATAAACGACCACTGTATCAGTGGCGGCATTACTCTGCACAAACGAAAACAGTAAAATCATCAAGAAAAAGATACCTGATAAAAAAAATGCCCTGAAACCGCTTCGATAATGTAGTCTGGTATGCATACTCATTGACCTCCTTTAAAAATTCTACGCTTTATGAAGCGCTATTTTGATCCTGTATTGCTGCGCATGAATGACGATGCATTTAATGCCATAGCAGCTGCGATATCCACGCGTGAGTTGAAAGTCTCAACAATAAAACAATCAGAAAAACCATTACTAGACCGGCGATACCGTAAGCGATTTTATTAAAAAAACAATTGTTGTTTGTTTTCATATTCATTTTTGCGGCCTCCTGTAAAATTTCTTTTCTGCTGTGCTCGCACCTGCGTGTACTGAGCTTCCCCACCCGTTGAAAACCATTGAGTCTGCGTCACGCAACCGGCAAAGCGGTTCCTGTGAAACCGGGAGCCTTCATGGGCACACGAGATCAGCAAAATATCTGGTGCCATCCCCGTGAATTGCACACGCTTGCACATGCGAACCGGCACTTTAACGCAAGCGTCTGATTGTATGGGATAGTGAGTTAAAAGGCGCCCAGGCAACTCATTAGAGGATCATAGATTGAGTCGCATCGAGACTTGGAATGGTGAAGGGCTGTTGACTAGAGGAAGTAGCTCACTGATACAAAGGCGGTTTGAGGCAGGTGTTGAAAATAAATTTTGGGCTGAATTTAAAACAGGTGAAGGGCTGATGTCTTGCTTAAAATGCGCCTGACAGTATTTCTTTTTCAGTTCAGCACGTGAGAATACGCTGCAGCTAAGCTGCAGCGTATTCTCAGTAAAAGCGCTTGCTCTCGGGCAACCGAATAATAAATTAATTGCCACTATGAAAAGCACGATATGAAATATTTTATGCTTTGGCATCATAACCTGGTCGTGTAATTAGATTTTGATTGCTACATTATTTTAGAATATGCCCGGCGTGACCTCAACGCTTTTTTGAGAGAACAGAATCAATGGACAGATAGAATGCCTCTGTCACATTTTTCTGATATTTGCCGACGGGAACGCCATTATAAATGACCCGCGTTTTGCCCTGCTGAAATTCCCGCGTGTACGGAATTGACCAGTCGGGGTAATCGATCTGTTCATAGACGTCATAGCCTTCAAATCCATGATAATTTTTCAGTGCGTGATGAAACAGTGTATCTGAATTTTCTGCAAAAAACTCTATGGGCAAACCGATGACATAGTCATAGCCTTCCTTGATAGCCTGCAAATATGCCCGGTTTGTCGAAAGATATTTTTCTTTCGGGTCCCACACCGGGTCGGCGAATTCATCCTGACAGATAACAACATTGGTCCTGCCGAAGGCATATGATTTCAAGAGCCCTTTCACATCCTCAACAAGCTTATCGCGGTATTGCGGAGCCAGCTCAAGCCAGGCTTCCCAGCTGAAGTGATCCCACGGCATGCCATGCACGGTCACCGCAACGGTAACACTGGAACTCTTCGGGAGGGTATCAAGCCTGTCTTTAAGCATATCTACAAAGGCCTGGCGCATCGGCTGAAATTGGCCCATGGGGGGGGCCATGATGACTTTGACTTTTTTACCCGGATGCTCGGCTTTCCACTCATTGATATATTCCATGCTGTGCCGGAAGCTTGAGTTAAACTCTTCAAAATGCGAATAGATCGGCATCGGGGCGGCAAGTACTATTGTTTCGCATCCTTCATCGAGCAATTCGAAAAGCTTTTTTTTCATATTATAGTAGTCAAGGCTGCTTTCCGCACGAAAGGCGATAGTGCTGTATTTCGAGCGGATTTTATCCAGCGCGCCGTTTATTACTTCAAATGATCCCTGCCAGTGAGGCAGTTTCTGCTGTTTTATGCCGCGGTTGTAGTACCAGATATTGGCTTTATTCATTGTTTTACCACTCAGGGAGGGCAAGCCGGCCTTATGGCCGGTAAAAAGAAAATAGCCATGATCGAGATAAATTCTCTTGGACGGCGGCTGCCAGACAACCTCCCCTTTTTTGTATTTTTCAATAAAAGGCTCACCATCTATGTCGTTGTCATTGCCATATTGATCAACCAGGCGCGTAGGCTTAAATTCTTCGTGCTCATGATATTTAACGGCATCCAGCAGGGCTACTCCTTTATCGATCTTGGAAAAAAGCCGAAATGGCCACGGAATAATAGCATTAAAAATTTTCAAAGTTATATTATAGAAAAACGGATATTCCATTTTCTCAGGCATTATCAGGCCGGTTACAAATATTCCGACCTTCCCTTCCGGCACACGAATCCTGTATTTTATAATATTCTTCATAATAGTCCGGCTTCTGACGCCGGTTTTTGTATTTTGCAAGGACAGTATAAAAAACCGATACGGCAATAATGAATACTACAAAGCCCAGTAGAATTTTCATATATGCATCCTTTCAATGTATAATTCAAAGACTCCCAAGAAAATCTGTAGCAGCTTTCAGTATCGCCTGCTGCTGCTGAGCGTACGGAATTGACGCCGGTTTGTCTCCGCGATATAAGCTGTCTTTATTTGACAATGCACAAAACTGCGAGTGATTGCCTCCCGGAATCTCAACAAACTGCGTTTCTGCCGGGAGGTGCTGTTTTGATGCTTCAATATCACTTAATTTTGTCAGCCCGTCACTGGTCCCGAAAATTGATAAAGCCTTCAATGTCATATGTTCAACCCTGAATCTGTGTGACGGATATGATGCCAGCAAAATCAAGCCGGAGATTTTCTCAGCGCTTGATCTGACATACCGGCATGCCATAACACCGCCCAGAGAGTGCCCGCCAAGAGCCCATTTCTCAATTTCAGGATATCTGCTCATAAGTATGCCTGCTCTCGTATAGCCAAGCACGGCAAGGTCAAGGGGCATGGATACTATAATGGCCAGATAGCCTTCCGCGGCAATGGCCTGCATTAATGGGGCATATGCCCTTGGATCTACCAGCCCTCCGGGATACAGAATAAATCCCTTTTTTTTGATCCGTGCTTCGATCGGGAAGAAACACATAATGGGTCCCGGCCCACCCCAAATCGATTGTCTGTGCGCTTTTGCTCGTGCCTATAATATCCAGCGCCTCTTGAGCCGGTTTATAAGAAAATGGCTTTGCCCATAGCATATAGCCGGTCAGCAGCAGTAAAAAAACCCCTGACGCAAGCAGCATTCTGTATTTCATCGGCGCTTAATACATTCTGTAATTGCTCATCTGTCTGTATCCAAGCAGAACAAATGACTAAAACCAGTGTCATGCATTAGGCAACACAGACCTTGTCCCGGATTCGGAATATTTTTCGGCACCCAGCGTCTAGCATGCTGCGTCTGCGCTACACTCTCCTGTCAATGTCGGATACATCATTTAGTCCAGTCTTTAGCCGTGCCTTTTGGCACATGGTTTAATACGCCTGCTGGAGATACGAAATAGTAAACATGCTTTTATCAACCTTTTCCGTCCCGACCTCATAAATTTCCTGCAGCGGAAGCGATGCATGGGTGCGCTGAAAATCCAGGAGCATAACCCCGACAATCATGTTTTTCATTTCACCCTTCTTGGTCTTGAAGTCCGCATGGAGATATTCAAAGCACTTCCAGGGCCGTTTCAGCTCGTCATACAGTTCGGTATACAGCACTAAATAGGTCTCGGGATCAACATACCAAACCCGCTTTGAATAAATGTAATTCGGGTCTTTGCTCTTTACTTCAACCACATAGGTCGAAATCCGCTCGCGGGTTACGTTGTTCGGGATCGCCTGGCCCGGTGCACGCTGAAACATTTTAATGTCCGTATGCCGGGAGCAGAGCATTTCTTTTTTTCCGATCAGCTGATAGGTATTGCGCTGGATATGGCCGTCCCAGCCGTATTCATCGTCATAAATCATATCAGTGCCGTCAATGGTATCGGTGCGCTGGCCGACATTAATGCGCCTGATTCTGCGAAAGGGCGCATACCACATGTAGCCGTCATCTTCTTTATTCTTGTCAATGTAGCGCAGGTTAAAAAACCGCGAATTCTGGCTTTCCGGCGGATCGTACAGATGCAGAAACAAGCCCCCGGTGAATGCCCTTTTCGTTTTTCGTCATATGCCGGAATCGGCTCAACATCGGTACGGTGAATCCAGTACAGCTCCCACTGGTCCTGATGCGTGGTCCGCTCTATTGCGACGCCGGGCGAAATAACCGGGCCTTTCCGCGCATAGTGGTTGGCATCGCCATGGGTGTTGAAGTCATAGTTCCAGGCGATCTCAAGCCCGTTTTTTGGATTGGGGAACGGCACGCCTGCAATTTCGGCATAGTTTACGATGTCGCCATCGGCATTCACCTTGACGATCGGGGCATACTTCTTTGTTGCCGCGATCACTCCTGTTCGTCTCAATCACCTGCGTGATAGGGGGTGATGGAAAAAAACAGGCCGTCCTTCTCGGGGCGCCCCATTTTTTCGGATCCTTGTACAGCTGAACAATCTGCTCGGGAAGAAATTGCGCGACCTGATCAATATTGCTTTTATCAATCTTCTTGCCGGCCCATGTCTTTTCCCACTCCTGAACTTTAGCAAGCTCATCAGCCTTGTATGCTGCAACAGGATACTGCACATCCTGGGCCTGAGCTGCGCCGCAAAACAGAAACATCATGCCGGCTGCCGCTATGGATGCTAATGATTTTTTTAATTGTTGTGCTGACATACAGCCTCCTTATTTTTTATGATTAATACAGATTAAAATTCATAGCGAATTCTGAACAGTATGCTGTCCTTGTCATGCAGCCCCATATTGGTGCTTGTGGTAGAGCCGTATATGGGAAGAGCCAGCTCCCAGCGCCAGTGGCGCCCGGGGGCATAGGACAAAATGGGGCAGAGAAAATATTTTCCTATGGGGTTGTAGCTGCCGGTGAACATGGCCATCACCTGGGAATTGAACAGCTGCTGCGAAACGCTCCAGACAAACTCGGTGGCGTGGCTGTCACCGGCGCGATGTCCTCTGCCGCTTTCATAAATGATAATATCGTGGAAGTCACCCAGCACTTTTTCATAAAACATGCTCAGGCTTATGCTCATTTTTTTGTCATCGGCAAGATTATGGGTGAACCAGGGAATCGTAAACCGGTCGGAATACACAAGGCCCCCGCCGACCGTGTCGCGCTCACACTCAGCATATATCTCGCTGGACTCATGATTGGTGCCCTTATTGAAATGATTGCCCATTTCATAGAACCATTCAAAGCGCCATTCAGAACCGTGCAGGCTCTCGATAATCGTCTGTGCGGTTCCGCCGAGCACTTCATAGCGCTTGTAATTAAAAACCTTATAGCCCGGGAACTTGGGGTCTATTTCGGATCCGGTCAGTATCGATTTAATGCCTGAAAATACATAGGTATTGGCAAATTTACTGAAGTTATCGTTGGCGGTCGGTGAATCGCTGCGGGTATTGAAATAGAATGCGGACCAGTCTATATCCCAGGCATAGCCCCTGATTTTAAAGCCGACCTCGGTATTTCTCAAAGCCCATCCCGGCGCATCCCGGCGCGCCTTTTCCTGCACCCACTCATAAATCCCGAACCCCTTGCCCGGATTAAATGAAGTTGCGGCAGGGCTGGGGCCATAATGCGTTCCTTCAATCGGCACCCGGGCATACTTGAAATCGCCGGGAATGACAAGCATCTCGAACATGAGATTCCCCGGAAGGTCTGTCTGATAAAATCCCCGCAGCATCCAGAGGCCAAGCTTAATGCTTTCCCAGTCCTCCGTGCCGGGAGAGCCCTGCCGGACGTCGACCGGATTAATGACATCGGCGGTCCGCTTGATATCGGTTTCCCCCCACACGACTATCTGCTTGCCCGCCCTGAGCTCGAAGGGGCCCTTGATAAAATGAACATATGCTTCAGTTATAAAATCCTCATCACGGGGGCGCGTATAGTCCTTGTAGGCAAAATCAGGGATTGCCCGCTTCAGCTGGCTGTCAATCTTCGGCGTATGCTCCCACCAGTACCGCACGCCGGCGAAGAGGTTAATGGTCATGTCCTCCGCCTCATGCAGCTTGTAGAGCGATTCCAGCATGGCGCTGGTGCGGACAAAATCAAAATTTGACTTGTGAAACCGGTCCTCTTCTTTCGGTATATCCAGGCGCAGAAAAGCCTGCTCCTTGACATACCCGTTCATCTGAAGCTTCCCGTCCATGAGAAAAACAGTTGCCTGTGAGGCAGGCGCGGCCAGAAACAGATACACACATCCGAAAATCATACAGGCTGTTGCTAGTGTTTTTTTCATACTGCCCCCTTTAGTTAATGGTGTATGATTTTTATTTTCTGCCGACGATAAATGACGGCTTAATAAGGAGGATCAGGCTCGGAACAACCAGAAGTGCGCCTATCATGTTCAGCGTCAGCATTACCGCAAGAAGAAGGCCCATGAGGGCCTGAAACATCATTTTTGACAGAAACCAGAAAACGATCCCGACAATAAGCGTTGTCGCTACATAAATAACCGCCTTGCCGGTGGTGCCCATGGCTATGGTAACCGCCTCGGACAGGCTTTTTCCGGCCTTGCACTCCTCGATCATCCGGCTCGCGAGATATATCCCGTAATCAACGCCAAGGCCTATGCCGACTGCCGAAACCGGCAGTATTGCCGTGGTCAGGGGAAGCGGCGGATTATTGAGCACCATGAAGGCGCCGGTGAGGAAATTGGAAAGTATAAGAGGTGCGATCATGATGAAGCCTGCAACAAATGACCTGAAAGCCCCTACGCAAAATAAAAAAACTATGAACAGCGAGAGAAACAGCGTCAGCAGCTGATATTCCGTAAGCGTTTCATTAATGCCTGCCTGCACCCCGACAGCGCCTCCGGCAAGCCGGTATTTCATACCTGTACCGGCGATGGTTGATTTGTCTTTTATATATTCATGAATCCTGCCCATAACTTCGCTGATGGTCTGGGCTGTCTTGTCCCTGCATAAAATAACGATATTCGTATTTTGATCTCCCATGTCGACAAATTTATCAAAGCTTCCCGGGCCGCCCATCTGCATGGCGGAGCGGTAGAGAAACTCGGTCTGGCTGTCATCTGTCGGGAGAAATTTCCAGCGCGGATCCTGCTCGCGCATCCCGCTGTGTATTCCCGGTATGCGCCCCTGCAGGGTTTGGACCATAACGACTTTTTTATTGGGGGTCTGCTTCATATAGCGGGAAAAATTTGCCACTTCGCGGGTTACCGCCGCCCGGGCAACGCCCTGAGCCTTGCCGGTATCCAGCACGATATAGAGCGGATTCAGCAGCGGCATTGAAAATGTTATCCTGAAGCTGTCGACATTGTAGCGGTGAAATGGCCAGAGCACCTCTGAGCCGGGGACTGCGCTGCCGATGGTGATTTTATCCATATAGGTGGCTCCCCAGATGCACAGTGCAACGGCTGCAGCAGTGACTACGTATTTTCCGCTCCGGTTCAGCCACCCGCCAGTAAGCATAAGAGTCTTATCAAGAAGGCTGCGCTTCTGCGTCTCTGCCTTGAGCGGCATGTATGCAAGCAGCACCGGTATAAACATCAGGGCGACTATGATGGTAATAAATGACCAGAATGCGCAGGAAAGGGTGATTTTCTGCAAAATTGCTATGGGCGTGATGGCAATAATAACAATCCCTGAAGCATCGGTGAGAATGCCGGCCAGGCCGGGTACAAAAAGGCTTTGAATAACCTTTTTGCACGCTACCAGATTATCCCCTGTCTTGCCGGCCTCTTCCTGATAGCGCTTGATCACCTGGGTTGAGTGGGATGCCGCCATGGCCGCAATCAGAAACGGGAAGACCAGCACAAGGGGATCAAGGTTGAAATTCAGCAGGCTCAGAAACCCCAGCCCCCAGATTGCGCTGATGGCCGCTGCCGCTACCGGCAGCAGCATGCCCCGCTTTGAACGAAAGAAAAAATAAAAAACAGCCAGCATGGCAAGGATGGTATAGGATACAATTTTTACCACATCGCCCACATAGCTGTCGATATAGCCAAGGTGCATGGGCTCGCCGGCGATAGCTATTATATGGTTGCCATCCTCTGCTTTTTTGCGCAGCTCCTGCAGCTCTTTAAAGCAGGTTGCATAGTTAATCTGCTCTTCAAAAAAATCCACCATGACAAGAGCGCTCTTGCTGTCAAGGGAGACAAGCCCGGGATAGCAGGCCGGATTTCCGTAGATATCAAGCTTGAGCTTGTGCAGCTGCTCTTCGGTTTTTGGAACATCGGGCCACATGACCGGCTCTGAAACATAGCCCTTACTGGTGAGCTGCATGTTCCTTATTTTTTTCTCTGCTATGGACAGAATTTTATACCGGTCGACGCCTTGAAATTTTTTGAGCTCATCGTTAATGAATTTAACTTTACCCAGCGTGTCCGGGTTGAAGATATCCTTGTACTTTCCTCCCTTTGCAGGATCCTTCACCTGCACCATGATCAGGACCTGGTTGGATCCCCCGAAAACATTTCGTATTTCATTGTGAACGTTGATATAGGGATGATTTTGCGGCAGCAGGTCGGTATAGATGGTTTTAACGCTTATTTTGCTTGCAAAATAGCCGAAAAACAGGGTTGCAATTATAACAAAGCTGAGTACATAATGCCGCCTGTCTATAATGAAATTTGCAATGCGTTCCATCCCGACCCTTTATTCTATGATGTTTTTTTCAAGGCCTTCCGGCATTTTGAAACCCTCAAAGATATAGGACATCCCGGAGCAGAAACTCCATGTTTCACCTGCATCGACAGTTTTAAGAACAGTTCCTGCTGCGCCCACTATCCAGCCCTTCTCCTGGCTGCTGAAAAAAATATCCGCAAGAAGCAGCTTCGACTTAATGGTCTCATCCTGCTTCTCCCAGGTCAAACCGCCGTCGCGAGACAGCAGGTACGTGCCCTTATTGCCCACAGCCACCCCGCGGTTTCCCTTGATAAATATATTGTAAATCGGCTCGCCCTTTTTGGTTTTCAATATTTCCCAGGTAGCGCCGCCATCGGCTGTTCGCATGATTGTGGAGTCCATGCCGCATATCCAGCCATGCTGCGCATCGCTGAAATGCAGGCCGAACAGCGTCGGCCGGGGATTATCGTATTCATCCTCAAGAGTTTCCCGTTTGAAAAACTCCGGAACCACAGGCTCCCAGGTCGCCCCGCTGTTTGCGGTGCGCAGCAGAATGCCGCCCTCACCGACAATCCAGCCGTTTTCCCGGTCTACAAAACAAACTTTATTGTATATTTTATCCTTTTCACTGCTTTGCTTTATCCAGGTGTTCCCGCCGTCTTTCGTGTGCAGAATGGTTGAATATTCACCCACCGCCCAGCCCAGGTCCTTGTCTGCAAACCAGACCGCCATCAGGTGCCGGTTTGTTCCCGTATCCTGGCGCTTCCAGGTGGCGCCGCCGTCAGCAGTGTGCAGCATCACTCCTTTTATGCCGGCGACCCAGCCGTTTTTATCGTCTATGAACATGCTGTCGCACAGAAGGCTGTCAACCCCGGATTTTTGCTCCACCCAGGTCTCCCCGCTGTCTGCGGAGTGGTATATGACGCCGAAATCACCTGCAATCCATACATTTTTATCATCGGGAGCTGAAACAGAGATCACATCATCGGAGGTGACCATTTTTATATTGGGCATTTTCATTTTTTCCTTGGCCTTGCCGCACCCCTGCATGACAATACATGCAGTGCTTATGGCGATAATTGCCGCCAAGTGTACATATCGTTTACACATACCCCGGTCCCCTTAGCATTGGTTGCCCACCTTTTCCCGTTCCTTCAACGACCAGATGCGCACCCGCCATTATTCTTCAGTAATGGTTATCGCCTCTTCCGGGCAGGCATCACGGCATGCCAGGCACATGTGGCACATATCCTTTGCTTCCTCAATCACCTGCGCCCGCTTTTTGCCGTTATCGGTATCGACTAATGTCCAAAGCTCAAGGCCGCACATTTCAACACATTTGCCGCAGCCGCGGCATTTAACGGGATCAACAGTATGCCTGACCATAACAAAACTCCCTGTTCATAGTGCTGCCTTAACGGCATCAACTGCGTTTTTAAATTCCTGATCCTGCTCGTACAGCCGGACCATGGCATCAAAAAAAGGAAAAAGCGCCATGAAATGAACTGCCGTATTGGGATCGGTCTTGTCGCCTTTGATAATTTCTCCCTTTTCCCGGATCTCCATGAGGTCGTAGCTGTTGTCGATCGCGCCACACAGGTCGATATCGGTCATCGCATGGCCGCATGGCAGTCCTCGCGCATGCCGACTTTCAAGCATAACGGTGCCGTCTTTTATGACGATCGTTGTCTCATCTTTATCCAGCTTCATCCCGACTTTATGGTCCTTGAAATCAGCCAGCATCTCCTGAGCGGCGGGGTCGGAATTCGCAAAGCGTACGCCCTGCTGAAGCACATCGATCATTGTCATGGCGGAAATTCTCCCTTTCAAAAGAAAATTTCGGGTAGCTGTTCGGAGCCAGGGCAGCGCCACATGCCTTGCCTGCGGGGCGGCAGCTGGATTTTCGAAATACTCCTTCAGCATTGTTTTGACGCACTGAATTTTCCGCTGCATCTCCTTCCGTTTTGCCGCGATCCTCCGCGGCTGCAGCGGATGCGCAATACTCAATATAGCTTTTCAGGTACTCCGTGTGGGGCGCAAGCGCGGCAAGCCGCATGCCTTCCCGCTCGATCGGGATGACGGCTGCCGTATACACTATGGAGCGCAGGCCCGCAGGTCGTCGTCCTCTTCCGGCGTTATGCCGGGCAGGCTTGCAATTTTTCCCACAGGGGGCCGAGCGGCTCGCAAATATTTCTTTCTGTACGGCTCATCAACCAGGCATGTCAACCGTCGGGATCAGGTCGACGAAAATGCCGACGCTGCTCTTGTCTTCTGTCCCAGCGGGAAAAGAATATCGGCAGTTCATAGCCCTCTGCGGGAATAATCGAGCAGAGGCCCAGGTTTGCAGACTCGTCGGGAATATTTTGCCCAAGAACAATTTTTTCAATCTTCTCGGCGGTAAAAGCCTGAATGGTTCGCGCTGCCGGGCAGTTCCGCAGCGCAATATCCCTGCCTTGTAGCTTTTTCGTCCCGGCCAGGGCAAGCGCTTCGAGAACCTCTTTCATTTTTTCAACATACGGCGTCCATGTGATCTCAGCCATTATCCTGCCCTCCCTCTAGAAAATAAGACTGACGAATAGTTTCATTTTTTCCTCGCCGAAAAGCTTTTTGATCACCTCTCCGCCCGGATCAAGGTCGCGGTAGTATTTCTGCAAGGCCCGCTTTCTCGTGAGCATTTCCTGCTTATAGGCGGGATCACGGATGGGCTCGGCTTTTTTCATCATCTCAAGCCAGACACGGGCATAGTCGACGACGGCATCAAGCACGGCGAGGCGGTCCTCGGGCTCCTCAACGCGGCCGTCAATCGGGTAGGGGAGAGGGTCGCGCGGGCCCATGGCCACGGGGCATACCGGCTTTGCACCAGGCAGCGGCCGTCTTTGGTAAAGCCCGGGAATGGCTGCGGTATTTGCGCCACAGCATCTCGCTACGGGGTTCGAGATATTTTTTACGGTATTCCGGATGAACGGCGATATCCACGACCGGCATGAGGTCAAGGGTAATGCTGAGCCGCGGCGCGCTCTCGTCGAATTCGCAGGCCATGATCGGCAAATCATAGTCATCGCTGCAGGTAAAGTTGAGGGCGCAATACTTGGCCCTGCCCATGTAGTGGAGTTCGCCATAGGTTATTTTTTCTATTTTGTCCGACCCTTTCAGCACAAAGGGTTTGTAAAACCCGCTGGCAAGGGGCGTCTTGAACTCCCAGGCAGGCCGCGTGTCCACGCCGCATATATGTTTCCAGCGGCTCCAGCTCCAGTCCCTCGAACATTTTTCGATTCACTACCAGTTCATCTGTAAAGCGAATCATGTCTTTGAAATCAACCCGCGCCATAGGCACTCCTCCCGCGTGAAATTGTTTGCTGCAACACTGCTCCCGGCTATACGATCGACCGCGCCACAAGCTCTGCGAGCATCAATAAGCTTCAGCGGTACGGCATATTCCTGCTTCGCGTCGCTGAAATTTTCAATGCACAGCGGACATGCCGCTATCAGCACCTCAGCGCCGGTTTGAACGTCCTTGTCACGCCGTTCACGATGCCGCTGTCAACGGGCATACTCTTTTGCCCAGACGCCCGGCCACCGGCCCCGCAGCACCAAGCGTCCCGGCAGCTGCGCTTCATCTGTATAAACCCCGCTATGTCTTCCCGGCAGGCAGGGCGCATGGTAAGTAACCTTTCAAATGTATTCCTTAAGACTACTACGTTGAGGATGATAGTCTTTGAAATACAACTTGTCAAGAAAAAAGTTTTGTTTTTTAGCAGCCGAATTGACTCAAATTAAATGTAACCCGGGGGATGTTCTGAACGAGCAAAAAAGGTATCGTTGCGTCATATAACCGGCAGCCAAAAGGAGTCCATGCATTATGCCCTTACGGTCCAGAAAAGAATATCGCCAGATCACCACACAGCGCTATCAAACAACAGATTGTTGTTTTTAGATTTCAGGCGCACTAAACATATATAGGGCGATATTTTATATTTATGGGGATAATTGATCGGCTGGAAGAAACAACATGCTTAAAAAAATGATGCGGGAAAAGCTGCTGCACAAAACATTCTACCGGCGGCGGGAGTTGGCAGGGGCGGTGGCCTGTTCCTCTTTGCGTTCCACAGGCCGATGTGCTTCAGGATTTTTTTGATCAGCTCCGGCAGCTCGATGAACGCAATAACTTTCATTGCACCCCGGCACGTGAGACAGCACAGCGGATCGACTTCCTATATTTTCTGTCTCAGGCGCGCCCATGTTTTGCGCTGTGCAGGAGACAGTCTGCCGCCTTCGATGATGTGCAAGATACCATCATCTGAGTTTTCTTTTTTTCGTTTACCCCGTGATACGCAGCGGTACTACCCGTACCAGAGGACCATCTGCTTCCCGCGGTTGGGAACAGGGGAGCACATGGCTCCAATCCATTCCCGGGCATCAAAGGTCTTGAGCTTTTTGCCCTTTTTTGCTTGATAAACACCCTCAGACCGCTTCCTGATGTATGTCCTGCGCTCCGGTAAAAAGGAGGCCCGAATAATGTAACGGGCACTGTTTTTTTAACCGGGCAGAAGCTCCTTGAGCTTATCTTTAAACGCAGGCAGCACCTTTTTCCAGTCGCCGACAACACCAAAATCGGCATAGTTGAAAATAGGCGCCTCGGGGTCTTTATTTATGGCGATGATACTCTTGGACTGGGCGCAGCCGCTCAAATGCTGTATGGAGCCGGAAAGTGCTATGGCAATATAAATATCGGGGTTGACAATTTTTCCGGTAATCCCAACCTGCCGGTTGGGGGCCAGCCAGCGATTATCGCAGGCGGGCCTTGAAGCGCCAACCGCGCCGTTCAACAGTGTTGCCAGCTCCTGCAGTTGATTAAATCCCTCGGCACTGCCGATGCCTCTGCCGCCGCTGACTATTATAGAAGCCTCTTCAAGCCGTACCCCTCCTTCATTTTCCGTTACCCGTTTCAACAATCTGGCTCGTATGGCTGAAGGGTCCAGGCCGGCATCAATAATAATGACCTCTCCCTGCTTTGAGGCATCGGGCTCCGGGGGCGGCATGAGCTTGTCCCGCACTGTAGCTATCTGCGGACAGGAGTCGGAGGTGAAGGTAGCCTGGGCATTTCCGCCAAAGACATTTTTAATTTGCAGCAGCAGCTTTGTGTCAGGGTCAATAGCAAGGCCGACACAATCCAGAGTGGCCGTTGTGTCAAGCCGAAAGGCCAGCATGGGAGCCAGGTCGCGACCGACAGATGTCTGCCCTAAGATGAGGATCCGGGGCATTACCTGCCTGACTACTTTTTCCATCACTGACAGGTATGCATCTGTCTGGTACTCTTTCAGCAGCGGATCATCAACAACATATACTGTATCGGCGCCTGAGGCGATAGCCTCTTGAGCCAAACTTCCCACATCACTTCCGACCAGCACCGTGCATAATTCCTGCCCCAGGTCATCGGCCAGCTTTCTGCCGAAGCCCAATACCTCCCGGGAAATCGAAGGCAGTGTGCCTTCGGCGATCTCGCAATACGTCATAATGCCGTTATATTCAGCCATGAGATTTACCTTTTTCAGATTAGCTCGCTTCGCTTTTTTCTGCACATACAGTTTGTTTCACAACCTCTAGTCGATCAAGGCTGATGCACTGCCTGATTCCGGATTACAGGAGCTTGGCTTCCTTCACTTTCTGGGCCAGATTAGCTCCTGCCTCCTCCGGCGTTTCACCTCCTATGATCTGGCACTCGGTTTTCCGGCGCGGGGGCTCAGCCAGCCTGACGAGGTTCAATCTCTTCAGTCCGGCTGCGTCAATTCCCAGCGCTTGCGCACTGCGCACCGTGATGGGCATCTTCTGAGCTGCCTGAAGGTCCTTCAACTTGGGGTATCGCAAATCGCCGATCTCGCTGCTCGCGGTAACCAGGGCCGGCAGGGGAGCCTCAACTACTTCATAGCCGTCCGACACCACCCGCTCAACCAGCACCTTCCCATCGCTGAGTTCCACTTTGCAGGCAGCAGTAATGCAGGGAATCTTCAAAATCTCGGCAATACCGGAACCCACCTGGCCGGCATCCGTATCCGCCGCCTGCCTTCCGCAGAGGATAAGATCGTATTCGCCAATCTCCCGTATGGCGGCGACTAACAGGTGAGCTGTTGCATAGCTGTCGAGCTTTTCAAAGGCATTGTCTTCCAGCAGGATCAGCTCATCAGCACCCGAAGCTAAAGATTTCCTCAGTACCGGCTTCGCGAGGTTTCGCCCGGCGCTTATCACCGTTATCCTGGCGCCGTGAGCATCCTTTATCTTGATGGCAGCTTCCAGTGCATTCTCATCGTAGGGACTCATCACCGGCGGGGTGCCTTGCGGCACTATCACCCGCATTGCTTCAGAGTCGACTTTAGTGCCCGAGGAGGAAGCCTGCGGATCAGGCACCTGTTTAATACAGACGATTATTCTCATGTTCCTTCTCCCTCTTGTGACGGCTCCGCTCCCCAGAAGTAGTTACCACTCCCAACTCCGTTAGGGTCAAGCGCTGCCTTGAGCTTGCGCTGCCAATTGTATTCCGGCGACCGTGAAAGCTTCTTGGCGCGAGCATCTGCGTCGGCATGCGTAGCCCGTGCCAGCCCGAACAGCATCCCTCCGGGAGGGCGGCCCTGTGCAGCTTTTAATCTGTCCCCTTCGTCTGAACACTCCGCTGCAGCCTTTGATGAATCAGGGTCCTGTGGATCATAGAAAACAAAATCCTCCCATCCGGTGACACCTCCGCCGCCTTGTCCACCGACGGGTCCCATCGCCTGGTCACCGGCATCAGCGATTCTGCCGGCATATTTCTTCAATAGCGCCTTGCCGGCTTCGATTTCCCCGGATGCCCACACATCCGGTGTTGCTACCGAGTTATAGGTATCAATAAAACCGCCGGTGGCCGTGAAATTGACGCTTTTGAAGCAGAGCTTCAGCATGAACAAGAGCACGTACTGCTGCATAGCCGGCTCATCTACTACTGCTATGTTCCATCCACCGGTCTCACTCAGTATCTGGTCCAGAACTTTCTTCTGGTACTCAAGGTCCCGTGGCGTCATACCGACCATAATAAGCTGGAAATTGCGCTGCATCTCTTCAGTCAGCTTTTGTATTTCCGGCGTGTCCAGCAGTTCCGGAATATCGCAGAGCTGCTTCGTAGGATCGGTTACTATTCTCAGAAAAGCGGCCTGCAGCTCATCGCCCCACATGACGAACTGCCGGTGAGCGATATAGCCTATTTCCGAGTCGTAGATTCTGTAGATCGCATCAGCAAAGGCCTGCAGGCTGGGGAAGGCCGGGAACGCAGCTTTGAAAAGGTCCTCCGGAAGCTGCGACTTATAGGACGGCACGGTACCTTCAATGGCAATCTGCGCCGGGCCGGGCCAATGAACGAGCCGTATGGCAATCTTGGTCACAACGCCCCACCCCCCGGCGCCTCCCAGGGAGCCCCTGATGATTCCCTGCGTGCTCGGGCCCGGCCCCTCGGCGCAGAACCAGCCGAGGCCTGAACCCTGAGAGCCTGTCCTGAGGATGTCACCCGTAGGCATGACCCACTCTATGGAAAGAATACTGTCCTGAGGAGAAGCAAAATAGATGACATCCGGCCCCCCGCCCTGAAAACAGCAGGCATTGGCAAGGACCGAAGTTCCTGCGCCGGCGCCACTGATATGATTGTTCAAACCAACCTTCATGGCTTCGGCCTGAAGCTGCGCAGCAACCACATACGGCTCAACCACGGCAAACATATTTTGCTCGTCTATTTCCAGTATTTTATCCATCCGCCTCAGGTCCATGAGGATCTGCCCCTTGGCCGGCACGGCAGCCCATGGTCCCCACCCCGTACTGAAGCAATGATACTGTATCTTATAGCGGTTGCAGGCTTTAACAATAGCCTGAACATCCTCCGTACTTCCCGGCATAAGCACGGCCTCGGGCCTGTCAAAGAACTTGCTGCCGCCGGTTACGTCGGTTACGAGCTCAGCCATCCATTGATAAGCATATGAATCCAGCGTCGCCGGCTCCTCCGTGATATTATCCGGCCCCACAATACCTTCCAGGGTTTCATATACTTCTCTGGGTAATGCCATAGGTAATTCCTTCCTGTTAGAGTGCTTCGCGCACAAGATCTAAAATGTCATACACTTTCATCGTTTCATTACGATCCGTAACGGCATCAAGAAAATTTCGCTCACAATGGGGACAGGCGCTCACGATCGCCTCGGCGCCCGTGGCCTGTGCCTCTGCAATCCTCTCTCCGGCAGTCCATGAGGAGAATTCCGGGTACCGTTCCCGCACCCCTGCGCCGGCGCCGCAACACCACGCATATTCCCTGTTTCTTTCCATCTCGACGAGCTTGATACCCGGAATGCTTCTCAGTACATTCCGCGGCGTGTCATACACTACCCTGTGCTCCGTTATACCGGGGCTTGCGTGGCTCCCATACCAGGATCTGCCCGCGAATTTTCTTCTGCTCGCCCTTCCAGGGCACATGGGGTTCTCCGCGTCTTCCCAGATGGCAGGGATCATGATAGGTGACCGTCAGGGGAACTTCTTTTGTAAATTTCAGCTTGCCTTCATTAATAAGCCGTTCAAGAAATTCCGTGATGTGAATGACCTCGAACTTATAATTTTTCAACTCATCAGGATACAGGCGCTTGAATGCATGGTAGCAATCGGAGCAGCCGGTAACCACTGTTTTTACCCCTGCAGTAGTCCAGGCTTCTTGATTATTCTCAGCATATTTGAGAAATTCCCCCCGATAGCCCATATCACAAACCCTGCCGCCGCAGCAGTTCTCATCTCGCCCCATGATGCCGAAATCAATGCCGGCATTTTTAAGCAGGCCCACCACCGTTCTGGGTATCCTCCAGAGCTCCTTATCAAAACTGTATCGACAGCCGACGTGGAACACAACTTCAGCCTTCTCCCGGGTGAGATCTTTTACCTCCAGACCCTCGGCCCAGTTGGCGCGATCAGCCTTGGGCTCCATCATCATGTTGTCCTCCTTGCGGAGGTGCTCTATGAGGGGAATATCCTGAAACGGGAAGCAGCCTTTGTCTATCATTTCAAATCGTAATTGACGCATCACCTCTACGGGTTCCAGATCATACCGGTTAACCTTGCAGGCAACGTCACAGCACCCGTCCAGCATGCATTTGAAAACGATGTCCACCAGCCCTTCATCAAAGTAACTGCTCCTCTCCTCGAGAAGGGACAGGGACGTGCTTAATCGTCCACTGGCCGAATAGCTCTGAAACTTGTTATACTCTATGCTGGGACAGCCTTTTGCAAAGCGCCAACTCTTCACATGGGCAAGCGGGATCCATTTGCAGTATGAGCACTTGGCGCATCGTGCTGCGGTTGCCCTATAATCTTCCAGTGCCACTTTATACCTCCTGTTTGGTTTAGCCCCGGCCTAAAAACAAAGCTTGCCGGGGTTCAATACATTATTGGGATCGAATAGTGCCTTCAGCTGCTTTGACAGAGCCGTATGCTCGGGATTTCTACCATAGGCCATGTCTGACCAAATTCCGTATGGGCGGGTATAGAAGGCTCCCTGGTTTGACAGTTTTTCACTGGCCTTGGCGAACAGCCCCTGAACCATGGCTACCTCCTTCTCGTCGCCCGGATCATAGGGCAGACTAAATTCCACATGGCAGCTTGTTCCCATGTGCGTCGGCTGAATATACATGCCCAGATCCGGTAGCGGATAGCTGGAGGCTTCCGCCAATTCGCTCATCGTCGCTGTGAACTCGGGCGCTCTGTTCAGTGTGGTGAGAAAAAAGATGTCCTGGCAGCCGCCCTTGTTGCGAAGTTTCCAGTACGGTTCTTTTGAGGGATTAAGCACTGCTTCCGCCACCTGTCCGCCTGTTGCCCCGGGAATTGCCGACTCCGGACGCACGTTACATTGCTGAGCTATATCGGTAATATCCTTTTCGAGAAATTCAACCCGTTCCTGCGCAAGTGATGTCACGCCCGGTCACACCCAAAACGAGCGTCCACGGGGGCAACTCTTTGCGCAAGGACATAACCTGCTCAGTTTCTTCTCCCAGGAGAGACGCTAAAGCGGATCTGTTTATCAGCATTAATTCATCATGAAACCGTATCCGCAAGAGCTTATAAGCAAAGCCGATAAGAGTTTCAAGCCCATCAGCAGGCACCAGGAAAAACTTTTGAGCCTTGGGCAGCACTTCGCATCTCAGCGATGCCCAGGTGACAATACCCATGGTTCCCTGGGCTGCCGACACCAGTTTATGATAATTAAACTGCCCGGGGCCATATTGGTAGAGCGCCGTACCCTGTATTTTTTTTTGTTTTTCAAGCAGTTCTTCTATCGGGACGAGTTTCTCCTCCTCCCTGGTGGAGGTGCTGACACCGGCGCCGGCAAGCTCACCGGTCCGAAACATCTCTCCGTTGCCCATGACCGTTTCAATACACCGCAGCGGCTCATTCAGCGACCAGGCATACCGGGGGTTCGTTATCGGCTCTCGTTCCAAAACACTGCCCAGCACGGATTTAGTGGCACGCGGTTTCAATGGCATGGAAAGTCTCAGGCCTTGCTTGGCCAGTTCCGGCTGAAGCTGGCTAAAGGTCACCCCTGGCTCAATAAGAGCCACCCGGTTCCTCCGGTCCATCATGATAATCCGCTTCATTCCGCTCAGGTCCACAATAACCGCCCCCTCTGAGGCGGGAACACTGTCGCCACGGAAGTGCGGCGGCCCTGAGCTTACCGGAACCAGCGGCGTTTTTGTCTGGTTGGCCCACTTTACTATACCCTGCACTTCATCGGCATTCTTAGGCCTTACCACCATCAGGGGCTTCCTTGACGGGACAAAGCTGTGGTCCCTGGAGTACTCATCCAATGTAGCCGGATCATCGATTACATTCTCCGCACCAACAATCTTTATGAGCTCATCTTTTTTTTCGGCCATGTATACCTCACTGTATCCTCTGAAATTTTCTTATTCTTATCTGCGGCAGGGATCTAAAAAGCTATCGACAGTGCTTCAGTCCAGGCCAATGCAACCTGCAATGGATGCATTCGACATATTTAAACTTGAGAAATACACTTCGCCGAAAATATCCAGTTCGGGTCTGATACATAATTAATTTTTTATATGTAGTCTCTAAGACTACATCTAAAGGGATTATAAGTTGATTTTTAAAACTTGTCAAGATAAAAATCCGGCAGGAACGCGTGCAGCGTTCTATAGTTTGTCTAAAACAACCCTGCATGACGGTCCTTCGAGTTACCCACAGAGACGGCTGCATGAAAAATCCGGATATACGCGGAGATTAATTCCGGGTTATTCCGGTCAACGCACGTTTTATTCCGGCTCAACTTTGGGCCCCGGAGCATCATGGCCGGCTGGGGCAATTTTGTTTTCTACACCGGTGTTTGCATAAAAAGTTTCTGTACAAGTGCTTTTTCCCACAATCCCATAAGCGTGCACCTTTCGGGCTTTGTATTTTCATAGCCGGCAAGAGCTGGTTTCATTTTCACAAGCGGTTTTAGCAAAACAACTTTTTGAACGAGGGCATTTTCCCACAATTTCATGAGCACAATGAGACTTTGCATGTTTATTTCCGCCATACGGCCTCCTGTAAAAGTTACGGTGTACACAGATAATCTAAAAGCAGTGCAAAGCAAATGCTGCTGGCAAAGTATGCTTAAAGAATAATACCATTAACCTTATAGCATGTCAAGAAAAACATGGGTGTTTTAGAGCCCCCGGATACCATGACCAATAAGCGGCAGGGCGGTGGTTCACATTTCAAAAACAAACGCGCTCGTTTAATAATTCTTTATAAAAGCTGTGTTTTTTGAGGTTGTCATTTTAGCCGGCTGTTTTTACAGAGGTCCGGTCGAGAAGCACTGGTTAAAGCCATATAATATTTTGAAATTCAAACCATTTAAATATCGTAATAATACGAAGCCGGTTCCCTGTCAAGCTTTTTTTAAAATATTTTAATATATTCAGGGCCAGTGTCTGGAAGCGCCAGCCGGACGAGGCAGGCAGGTCAGGCGGGCTTTTTATCGCTGGTGATTAATCCCGGTTAAAAAATGGACCTTAGTAGAAACCGGAAAGAAACAGTACCATAATCAGAGGAATGGCTTTCGGCGGAGCTTTTTCCTGCTTGCTGTGCTTTCAGATCCTTCATCGGGCGTAAGTCTTGCGCGCACAGGCAGTTCCTGGCAGCCGTTTATAGCTACCATGGGAACAGGTTGCTTGATTCCGGGCGATGGGAAGGGGCATACAGTAAGCAAACGCTGCAATTGCATGCTTCAGACACAATCCAATCACAGCATGTCTCAAAGGAGCCGTCGGCGGCTCCGGGGCAAAGAGACTGTTCTTGCTTTACGCGTTAAAATAAACCACGGAATACTTGACTCCACCGGCATTTTTCTTATCCGTTATCTGCGCATACCCATGTGGCTTTTTATCGTGATCGTGTTATCCTGAAGCAGCACTCATTGTCGCCTGCGGGCTTATGTTTCATTCTTTCCCATTTTGCAACTTTGTATTTTCCCCCCAAAACACAGTCCATATCACAGATAATCGGGCAGGGATCGGGCAGGTTGCGCTTCCTTGTTGCCTCAAGATGCGGACAGTGCTCAAGATGTTCATACCAGACCGGCTCGCCGTTTTCTTCACCCTTTTCTATCCATATTTTCCATCCGTTGGCGGGAAACATATCGATTTCGTACATCATGATATCGCCGATATCTTTGCCCTCAAATATCTTTATTCTTTTCTTAAAATTGGATTCAAACAAATCATGATAAATTGCTGAGCCTTTTTCTTGCCCGTAACAATCCAGAAGGTTTTGATACAGCAGGGGAAGCTTGAGGGCATTCTGCGCAACGAGCAAATCGCGCTGCTTTTCAATAGGCATTTCTTTCCCTATAACTTTTTCCATACACAATCCTCCTTGTGTGTAATTATTTTTTATTTGGATAAGCGTGACGCCGCTTTTACAGATACTTCTCTCTGTTGACAGGGGCACATGTACGTGAGGCATGCAAAACATTACCGCACAGAGCTCGCCAGCCCTCGGTCAATCGAGGGAAAACGCCCCCAAAACACTCGCTTGTTTTTAAGGGCTCCACGACGTCAAGCACTTTGTCGATTTTATCTTCCGGTGTTATCGCCCTGAGCGCAGCAATTATATTTTCTTCCCGTATCGAACGGCCATCGCCAGCAGTATATTCTACGGCACGGGCTCCGCCGCTGCTGGCGGAGCCGCTCAAGGCTTGTCTAAAGTCGTACAGACTATAAATAATGCAATGTACTTTGTCAACATAATACCTTATAAACAGTTCTGTGTGAATAATTCCACTTAAATATTTTTTGGACGCAGGCGGTGATTTCTTGTATGTGTATTTTAGCGCAGCTCAAGGGGCTCTGCTCAGCTTGCATGTATCGGGCTCATAATCCGAACTCCCCGAGAAGATTCCGGGAGGCATATTCATCGGAATTAAATCTCTCTGCTGCCTTTTCATCGGTCAGCCAGTCGATTTTTGAGCCTGTTGTGGTATTAGACAATATATTCTCCACCAGAAACGGCGTTACGGTTTCAACCTTGTCTGCAAGTATATTGTAGATCATTCGAACCTTCTCATACTCTTCCTTAGGCATTTTCTTCATGTTTTCAATCAAAAAATCCGTTATCACGATACCGGGGCCAAGGGTGCCGACCTGAACAGGGGTTTCCGCAGTTTCCCTGACAAGGGATTCAGTAAAATATCTCAGGGCGCGTTTCGTAGTTCCGTAAACAGTAAATCCCGCCCGCATATTGTCATTGCTTCCCATGCCCTCCATATTATAAATCTGGCCCCCGCCCTGCCCCAGCATCCCTTGTAATGCGACATGGGTGCCGTACATAAGGCCAAGAATATTGGTATTGACGACTGCTGCAATCTCAGCAGGGTCAAGCTCCCAGTAGCGCACTGCCGTATTCATTATGCCGGCATTGTTGATCCATATGTCAACACGGCCGAATGAACGGGTCGCCTCATCCCATAAAAAGCGTGCCTGGTTGAGGTCGGTAATATCGCAGGGCACAGCTATAACGAACCCATCACCGAATTCATCAGCAAGCTTTTTTCGTTCTGCTTCCAGCCTTTCAGTGCCGCGGGCACTGAGCGCCACCCGGCAGTTCCGTTTGAGAAATTCTCGTGCCAGCCCTAAGCCAATGCCCTGGCTGCTTCCGGTAATAACTACTGACTGCATAATAAGCCCCCTGGTGATTTTTTAATCCTGTTACTACAGCGATCAAGAAAGCCTTAATACGCGAAAGTATGCGGCTGCAACAATGAATGCCCGGTCTTATACTTGTGCAAGCGTTTCCCGGTTCACATTGTATGGCTGGCATAATGCGAGAGGGAGCCCAGGGATCTCCTGGCTCCCTCTCGCATTATGTATGGCAACTTGAGCGGCGCAACAGCCAGACAGTTAACCAGTGATAAAAGTTTTATATTTCTCCTGTTGCAAACCCATAGCGCACACTGCTTTGAGCTTTAATTAAAACATTACTGCTGAAGTTGATTTTTAGCCGCCCGGAGAACATATTTCGCCAGCAGCGGGCCAACCCCGGGATCATTATTGGGCGGTTTCCACAAGGCCCATGTCCCGGTATATTGATTTTGTATCGGCTGATTTACATCAGGGGCTGACACGCTTTGATCATACCCCAGATGCCCCGTATTCGCAGACGTCATAGGCAAGAGAAGGATCCATGGCGCTGATCTTGGAAGTAAGTGCTGTTTGGCGCGGCGGCGGATACGGGCGCCCGTCGCTGCAGCCGCCCATTTCAAAACAGCACGGCTGTCCGCCGCAAGTCAGCATTGGCCCAGTTGCCCCAGTAATCAGCAAAGGGATGGCCTATGCCCGGATACGTTCCGGTATCTCCCGCAGCCCAATACAGCCAGTTTTTGAAGCCGATTTCTTTCGCAATCTGATTGGGTACTTCGACAAGATTCAGAACGGAATCGGTTGCAATCTGCGGAAATGCAACAACGACATGCTTTACGCCCCTGTTTTTCAAATATTCAAGGGCATCCCAGTACAAGTACCCCCATTCTCCCGAGGGTAATTGCTTAGTGCTCTGGTAGAGCCACGCATCGCCAAGATTCTCTCCGCGCATCTGCCGGGTTCTCTCAATAAGGCCATTTGCAGGGTTTAATGCTGGACGCCCCATCCAGGCGCCGATAATATTTCCCGGATTTATGCCCGGATGCTTCGCGAGCAGCTGAGATTTAATGTTCTGATTAACGATGAGCGTGTCATTGGTCTTTGGATCAAAAAATTCTTTATAATCATTAATTGGATGATTTAAAAGGATGACCCCCACATCAGCATCCGGCACATTCTGGTTTAAAACAGCTTCAATGCCCGTTACATGCATTGCGGCGAGCGCCGGATCAATGGCAACGGGATTCCCGGTGCCGTTGTCATAGGCGACGTTTGCATCTGTTGTCGGAAGGCCCAGCGTAGCGGTCCATCCGGCGGGTGCGGTGGGGAATGACCTTTCCATCAGATTCGTGTAGTCATTTACCCAGATAAGAGGAATAGAGGTTGCATGTTCAGCATTCCACTTAGTAAGGGCCCTTTTTGACATCTGGATCACATCGTAGGTCTTTGAAAAGCGAACCCCGCCGACAACCAGATCAATGGCAATTATTTTCGTCACCCCTTGTTTCAGAAGCCGTTCCACCGGGCCATCAACATTATATCTTTGGGGATTACAGTCGGGCCAGGGCCCGCCGGGTTCCAGCTCGCCGCAATAGGTGCAGTTGTCTCCTGTGCCGGAGGGCGGCAGGTACATATACCGGGGATAGGGGTAGTGCTCGGTATCATCACCGATCATCCAGGCGGCCCAGTCATACACAAATGAAAGACCATATTCCTGGTTGAGCACTTGTTGCATGGCGTTCATTTGCTGCCTGGTGATTTCCATAAACGGGTCGGTGCCGCCAATCCGCTGATACTCGAATGCATATTTCAACATATACTGTACTGAGGTTTCCACCGTCAGAACAGCTCCCCACAATGAAGCATTATGTAAAAATAATTTATTAACCGGGTGATTCGGATCATAGGAAAATTGCTGCATGGAGGCATCCCAGACACCTTGCTGTGACATCTCATCAAACCCGCCATGGACAACAAATAAAACACCCACCTTTTCATTACAAGCCCAATCACAGGCAGGCTGTCCGCTGCCGCCACAACCGGGCGCCGGGTCACACACATCGCCTATGCCATCACCATCGGCATCAAGCTGAGCGTAATTACAGGTGGCCGGACAATTGTCAACGTTATCAGCATAATAATCATTGTCTGTATCAACCTGCCCTTCACAGCTTGTCTGGCCGCACCCGCCGCCGCAACCGGGCGTGCTGTCGCACGCATCACCTATGCCGTCACTATCGGCATCACGCTGAAGGGGATTGGCAATGGCCGGACAGTTATCATAATAATCAGAAATTCCGTCGGTATCTATATCAAAAGACTCGCAGACAGGCTGGCCGCAGCCGCTGACGAGGCCACAGCCGGGGGTTAGATCGCACACATCACCTGTGCCGTCCAAATCAGCATCCAGCTGAAGGGGATTGGCAATGGCCGGGCAGTTATCGATGGCATCATCAATGCCGTCACCATCACTATCGGCAGCCCATGAAACCCCCTGCCCGATAAAAATAAATAAAAATGAAGCTGCTACGGCCAGGGACTTGAGTGTTTTTCTTAGCCCGGTTTCTCTCATAACTGGTTTCCTCCTTTTGAAAATTTATTGTTTTCGCCAAGGGGCGTTGAGCTTGAATTAAGGCCTTACTGCTGCAGTTTATTCTGCGCAGCCAGCAGCACATATTTAGCCAGCAGCTTGCCAACCCGGCGATTATCATTGGGCGGCGCCCACATGGCCCAGGTCCCGGTGTACTGATTTTGCACGGGCTGATTCACATCGGGAGCGGAAACGCTTTGATCATAGCCCAGGTGCCCGTACTCGCACACGTCATAGGCAAGAGAAGGATCCATGTCACCGCGCTTGGAGCCAAGTGGCGTTTGGCGAACCGGCGGATACGGGCGTCCGTCGCTGCACCCGCCCATTTCAAAGCAGCATGCCTGTCCGCCGCAATCCGTATCGACCCAGTTGCCCCAGTACTCAGCAAAGGGATGGCCTATGCCCGGATACGCTTTGTCATCACCGGCAGCCCAATACAGCCAGTTTTTGGCGCCGATTTCTTTGGCAATCTGATTGTGTACTTCGACAAGGTTTAAAACGGAATCGGTTATAATCTGCGGGAAGGCAACAACGATATGCTTTACCCCCCTGTTTTTCAAATATTCAAGGGCATCCCAGTATACGTACCCCCATTCTCCCGAGGGCTTTTGCTTATTGCTCTGATAGAGCCATGCATAGCCGAGGTCCTCTCCGCGCATTGCCCGCGTTCTCTCCACCAGGCCGTTTTCGGAATTTGTTTCTTTGACCCCCATGAAAGCGCCGATAATATTTCCCGGATCCAGGTCAGGGTGCTGCTGAATCAATCGGGATTTAATGTTCTGGTTGAGAATAATTGTATCGTCAATCTTGGGATCAAAAAACTCATTATAATCATTGATCGCATGATTAAGAAGCAGCACGCCTGTCTCAGAATCCAAAACGGCGCCGGACATAACCGCTTCAATACCCTCAGCATGCACTGCAGCAAGCTCTGCATCAGAGGCTACGGGGTTGGTGCTGTTGTCGATCGGGACCTGGGCATCCTGCGCGGGCGCCCCCAGCGTTGCCGTCCATCCCGCCGGTTCGGTGGGATATGACCTTTCCATAAGATTTGTATAATCATTGACCCATACAAGCGGGATAGCAGTGTTATGCTCCTCATTCCACTGATTGATCACCTGTTTGGCCAGCTGGATAACATCATAGGTTTTGGAAAATCGAACTCCGCCAACGGTCAAATCAATGGCAATTATTTTAGACACCTTTTTTTTCAGCAGCCGTTCCACCGGGCCGTCAACATTATACCGCTCAGGATCGCAGTTTTCCCAGGGCCCGTCGGTTTCATCTTCGCCACAATAGGTGCAGGCGTCTCCTGTGCCGGAGGGCGGATTGTACATGTGCCGGGGGTAGGGGTAGTGCTGCACATCATCACCAACCATCCAGCCGGCCCAGTCAAACACAAAGGTAAAGCCATTCCTCCATCCCTGCCGCCAGCAGCTCCTTTTGCATATCCTTCATTTGCCGCATGCTGATTTCCGGTAAAGGGATCAACCCCCCCGATCCTCGGATATTCAAATTCATATTTCAAAAGATATTTTTTTGCGATTTCCTGCTGCAAAACAATTCCCCACATTGAAGCACTATAGATTATGCCATTAGCCGGGTGATTCGGGTTGTAGGAAAACTGCTGCATGGCGCTGTCCCACACATATTGCGGCTGAACAGTATCCATCCCGCCATGGATAACAAACAGCACCCCCACTTTTTCTGTATTCAGGCAGGAACTCCCCACAGATAACAGCAGAAAGGAAAAAAACAGCAGGAAAAAAACCCTGAATTTAGCAGGTAAGCCCTTATGGATTTTTTTATTGTTCATCCGTTTAAATACTCGCGGTAACCCTGACAATGCATTTCATGCCGCCTCCATTCTTTAATTTCTGGTTGCCTGAATTAAGCATTAGAATTGAGATATTTCCATACTCACGAGAGGGCGCTCCAAAAAACTTAAAAAAATGAATTATTAGCTTATGATTACCATTTTAACATGCAAAGTCAAGGGTGCGCTTCTTCAAGCAGATTGAGCCTGCAAAAGCTTCCATTGTATTGAACGGAGGCCAACGGACTGATTTTTTTTGACCCGATTGCCTGTCGAGCCGCAGGCCGGCAAACATGCGTTTTCAGCAAACACGCAGGCTAGAGCGCTTTTGCTTTGTGCTCCGCTAAATCATTATTTATACTTCCTCTCGCCATGAAGAGCCAAATGGCCAGCACAAGGTTGGCTGCGCCTTTCAGACCGAATGCCCAGCCCGGTCCGAGAACGTCAAACAGATATCCTCCAAGCTGGAGAAAAAAGAGCATGCCAATGGGCTGCATGGTGTTAAGCCCACCCAGAATAGACCCTACCAGCGCCTTGGGAGAAACATCGGTTGCCATGGTGTTGGCGCCTGCAATGGAGCCCGCAATCCCGACTCCCACCAGCACAACGGCAAAATAGGTCAGTCCTGCAAAGGGCCCCGGGCCGCTTGCAATAATGACAAGACCGATGCCCCCTGATAAAAGCGTGAGCATGATTGTTGAAAGCCGGCCCCATTTGTCAAGCATAATGCCGACAAAGGGAAATGCGATAAATGTGACAACGCTCATAATAATCATCGGGATAGCGCCTTTTTGGGTTGCCGCCTCGGAGGTGAGTTGAAGTTTGTCACCCAGTTGCACCGCCCATGAAATAATAAATGTCGCCATAACAGTAATGTCGGCGCGGCTGATAAGCGAGCATAAGTAGCTTGATTTGAGCGCGGGGCTTTGCATAACCAGGCGCGCAACCTCCTTGAAGCCTTTTTTGTCTTCCTTTTTTAGTTTCGGGAAGCCGCTCCTTGAGAAATACCAGGGTGCAAACAAGACCGAAAAGCGCCATGCATGATGCAAGAAAAAACAGTCCCTGCACGCCGCTCTTGCGTCCGATTGGAGCAATGGCGGCAAAAATGATTATGCTTGCCAGCCCCATCATGATGCCGTTGAGCGCCATGCCCTTGCCGCGATCCTTTTCGCGGGTATAATCGGCTACCATGGTTATAAATTGGGGGTATACAAGGATCAGGCTAATGCCAAGGAACAGGCGCAGTACGTAAGCAGTGAAAAGCCCGGGGCCAAAGGCCAGAAACTCTTCGGACCGGGAAGGCGCGAAGCTCAGGAAAGCGCAGATCTTTGAAGAAAAGCCGGCGGGGATATTCAAAGCGGCGGCAATATCATTTGATAAGCCAAACAGGTAATAAAATACTATTGCAGCAGCAAACCCCAGTAGTGCAAGGATTTTTCTACCCGTTTTATCGGACATATATCCGATGATTCCGACAAATACAAGAGTGGCGATCTGACTCATGTTCTGTAAAAAGCCGTTGGTTAATCCGAAAAAATCCGGGGGGATTTTGATTACATCCTTAAGAAAAGCC
This sequence comes from uncultured delta proteobacterium, assembly GCA_963804955.1. Lineage (GTDB taxonomy): Bacteria > Desulfobacterota > WTBG01 > CAIYCZ01 > CAIRTM01 > CAIWCT01. The sequence goes on from CAWDSQ010000007.1 coordinate 418,533, forward strand.
GGCTGAATGATTGCCGGCATTACCATCAGCATGCCGATAATAAGCGTATTCACGTACAGAAAAAAGAAGTTGGTTTTGGTAAGATCGGACGGCACTTCGATTCCGGCAAATTTGTTCGGCTTATTCTTTTCTTGCATTGCCTCTCCTTCCATAGCTTGTTTTTAATATCGCTCGCATGTCTGATTGTTTTCACCTTTTAATCCTGTCGACGGATGAAGTCAACAAAAAACATTCAGTATGAATTATTCTATTGACACACTAATCTGCCGTGTTAGATTAAATTGCTCTGCCGGAATACGTTAAGATTTTTCCATGCTGATTACTTTGCCGGTCTCCAGCCGGGCTTGCTTTTAAATGTTTAATGGTTTAATTTTTTAAAAATTGAAATAAAAATAAACAATTTAATTGCCGCCTAAAACCATTCAAAAATCATATGGCCGTGCATTGCCGTGCCGCACAGCACCTTGATAAAAGCCGGTCTCATGCGGAATTTAGAACATTATTCTTTTTTACTTTAGACTTGCTTTTTTCTGTCATATCAACCGAAGGGAGCGATTTTAAAATTTCCAGCCGCCCTCGAAATGGAACGATGCGGCTACACCATAAAGAAAATGCTCCACAATAATCATATGGATCATCATAAACAAAAACTCTGCGGCTGGGTTGGCAAGATACTGAAGGTTGATCTGACGCATGAGCAGATCGAAATACTTGACACCATGGCCTATGCCGAAAAATTTCTGGGCGGCCTGGGGATCGGGCAGAAGCTGTACTGGGACCACGCTGCCTGGGGGGCTGATGCCTTTGACGAGCAGCAGCCCCTTATCTTCATGACCGGCCCGCTTGCGGCAACGCCTGCGCCCAGCGCGCCGCGGCTGTCCATCTGCGGCAAGTCGCCCTGCATCTATCCCGAAACATTCGTGAGCGCAAGCCTGGGCGGTTTTTTTGCCCCTGAGCTGAAGAAAGCAGGTTTTGACGGCATCATCGTTGTGGGCCGTGCAGACGGGGCCGTGCATATTCATATCGAGGACGGCGCTGTCGAGATACGGGAGGCGTCGCAGCTCTGGGGCCTGGGGAATCTCACAACCCATGAGCTTTTGAAAAATCAGTTCGGCAAAAATGTGCGCATTCTTTCCATCGGCCCGGGCGGGGAAAACCGCACACGCTATGGCATTATCTATACGGATGTTGCGGGCGCGGCCTCCATGGGGTTTGGCTCGGTCATGGGCGCGAAAAACCTCAAGGCCATCACGGTGAAAGGCACGGGCTCCGTGGCTGTTGCCGATGCCGGGGCGGTCAAGCAGATACGCAAGCGTTTTTCCGAGATGACCGGCACGGGATTTTACAACCTGTTCGGCAACCCCATTATACTGCCGGGCATGACGGTGGTGAAGAAGGCGCACTGCCACGGCTGCCCGCAGGGCTGCTGGCGCACCGTGCAGCAGAGCGCCTCGGGAGCGCAGGACATTCGCAAGTGCCAGACCAATCTTTTTTATGCCCTGTGGGACAGAAAGCTGCACGGCCAGATCACCGAGGCGAGCTTTCAAGCCGCCACGCTTGCAAACGATTACGGCCTGTGCGTGCTTGACTTGGGGCGCCTCATGTCCTGGCTCGATAAATGCATCACCGCGGGCGTGCTGACAGAAAAAAATACCGAGCTGCCCATGGCGCAGATGGGCAGCTCGGAGTTTTTAGAGGACCTGCTGAAAAAAATCTGCTCCCGCCGGGGATTCGGCAGCGTGCTTGCCGAGGGCGCTATCCGGGCGTCGGAAAATGTGGGCGGGGAAGCCCGCGAGATCACGCTCAATATGTTTACGCAAACGGGCCGTGCTATTGCCTATGGGCCCAAGGTGTTTGTGCTCTCAGCGCTCATCTACGCCCTTGAACCGCGGCCCTTCATTACCGAATTGCATGAGGTGTGCGAGCCCCTCACCAAGTGGGGCCGGTGGCACACGAAAACCGATGAGAAGTCCTATATGTCAACCGATGTTATCCGCCGGATCGGCAAAGCGTTCTGGGGAGGGGAAAAGGCGGCTGATTTTTCAACCTATGAAGGCAAAGCAAAGGCCTCGGCCCTCATTCAGAACCGGCAGTATATAAAAGAGTCTCTTGTCCTGTGCGATTTTGCCTGGCCGGTGTATGATGATGCTTCCACTGAAGATCATGTGGGAGATCCCGGGCTTGAAGGCAAGCTTCTGTCAGCGGTGACCGGCTGGGAAATTGATGAGGCGGGGCTGAACCGGTTTGCCGAGCGCATCATTGCCCTGAACCGGGCAATACTTCTGCGTGAGGGCCGCCGGGGCAGGCAGGATGATATTTTGCCTGAATTCTTTTTTATCGAGAGAGATGAATTCATCGCCGATGTGTTCGGTATGCACAACCCGCAGCTGCTGCTGCCTGGCGCGGGCGACGAGGTCATTTCTCGGCGCGGCAAGGCCGTTGACCGGCAGGGGTTTGAAAAGCTTCTGGACGACTATTACGGCCTGCGGGGCTGGGATGAAAAGACCGGCTATATAAAAAAAGAAACGCTTATAGACCTTGACCTTGCCGACTGCGTGGAGCCCCTGGGGGAGAAGGCGGTATAGCTCAGTGTCTCTCATCAAAGACTTTGGGTTATTAGCACCGGAGCTAGTGAAGTCCCGGAAGGATGCACCCCGGCAGCAACCGCATTCAAAGAATGCAATCAAAAATACATATCCCAGCCGCAGGCAACATATTTATGGTAAAGCTCCTGTACGTAAAATTTTCCGTACCCGAGCACCCCGACAAATCCTATGGGCAATACATACAGGCCGCATTCGTTCTGGCTGTGCAGCAGGGCAGAGCTTCCGACCCCCCCGCACAAAGCCACCGCTGCGCACAGCAAAATAACGTGCTTGTTATCATCGGCCCAGACGGGATAAATATGTTTATTCCAAAGGTGGCGTTGTTCCCTCATGGCTCAACCCTGCTGTTTAAAAACTCAGTCGCCTTTGACAATAACTTTTCCCTTAAATTCCTGAATCCTCTGCCTCTCGCTCAACATCTGTGTATATGCTCTGGGCACTTTGCGTGCCACAAAATTGAATTCGCCGGGCTCTATAAAGCACATGCTGGCGACGGCCCCGGTCGGTATGCGGTCGGATATAAAGAAGCCCTCTTCAGTGAGCACAAAATGCACCGGATTTTTGCACGCCAGGCTCACCTGCTTACCCTCAAATTGCAGCTCAACAGGTTCCTTGGATTCGTTGACCCAGACAACAGTGGAGCCGGGCTTAACCGTTAAGCTTTCAGGCATAACCGCCCCGGAATAATGGATGCGAATTATCTGGTGAATGTTAATATTTTTTTCCGGCACAATTTTCTCTTGAATTTTCTCCTTCTGGGCAGCTGCGATAGTAGCAGATGCCAAAACTGCAAGGCAGGTTAAAAGCACTAGATATTTTTTTTTCATGGCTCCCTCCTTCATAAAGTTAATCTGTTTTGAACTCTCTGTACTGCAGGCAATTCCCACGAAGCCCGACAGCTGTCATCGGCTGGACATCGTAGTCGGGAATCCTGAGCGGATGCAGCCGTTAAAAATTGTTTCAAGGGGCTCGGTGCGCATTTTTTTAAGTTTCTTAAAAACATCCGGGCGCTCGCTGGAAACCGCCGGCATGATTTCCGCCATGGCTGCCGCTACAATTTTCGGAGTTTCATAAGGATCAAGAATGCTTCGCAGCGTTTTGGTTATTTTGCTGAGCAGGTAGTCGATGTCGTCGATGCTCAGGCAGTAGGGCATAACCGCATTGCGGATCATATCACGGTGATCGAGCTTGTTGATGATCTCATCACGCCACCAGTCAAGATAGACGAATACGCCTTCGCGGGATATGTTGCCTTCGGTCAGCGCATATTTGACGGCGTTGGCAGCCTTCCAGCCACTGATAATTGCGCCGGTCATTTCGGCTTCCTGGCACCACACCGCATCCGATACCAGCAGTACCTGATCCTTATACGGATCAACGATGTGGGAATACATGTTTCCCATAATCGACAAGGGCCGGACCTTTTCGGCATTTTTGAACCAGGGGGCAAAGTGACTCTTTTTGATAAAACGCTCAAAGGCTCCCTGGACATCCGAGCCCGGATGCGTGCAGCTGATGAACGGGAAATAGGTCTCTCCGTCGGCCCGGGGGGTCATCCAGATGCGCATCGGGGTTTTTTCTTCGAGGAAAATTTGAAAAAGAGCATATTTTTCAGAGGGTTCAACACCCACCATTTCATAACCGTAACTGGTGCTCGTACCGTAATATTTGCGCTCCCGGTTTTTTTCGAGGGTTTTGGCAAGCCGGGAAGCCCGCCCGTCAGCACCGATAACGAAGGTGCCGATAAATTTAGTCCCTTCCCGTGTATACACGGTAACGGAACCGTTTTTGGTTTCCGAACCAATAACATTATGGGAAGGAAACACGTCGACATGATACTGCTCGCATTCCCTAAGCAGACTTTTCAGCAAAGCGCTTTTGTCATAGGTGGCGCTGATCCGGCCCCGGTCGCCCATGCTTTCGTTTTTTTGATAATCCCCAAGCTGAATTTTGTTTCCTTTGTAGGAATAAATCGACCAGGAATAAAAATTCTGATGCCTGCCGTCATAGGGAATCGAAAACCCGTACCCCGGAAAGCAGAGCCGGTTGTCCCGAGTATTGATCGAAACGCGTTCGCCCAGATAGCGCCCGGTCAGCGTGACGACCATCATGCTGCAGGCCCGGTTGATATCCGTAATGTTTTTCTTTCTTTCGATAAGTGCTGTTTTCAGGCCCATTTCACCTGCAGTTTTTGCTGCCATCAGGCCTGCCGGGCCGGCGCCGACAATAATGACGTCGTATCCTTTTGCCATATCAGTTCCTTTACATAAAAGCGCGAAAGTTCAGTGGCCCATCAAAGTAGTTCTTTAGAATACTTCTTTATACCAACTAAATCGAACTGTCAATAGTTTATCGACTTTTTAGCTGTTCCCCCAGTACTCTGTCATAATTTATTTTGTATCCACCCCACCCAGCCTCCCCTGTCCAGGAGGCTGGGTCGCAATTAAATAGTGCTGTCATCCTGAGTGAAACGAAGGATCTCTGACGTAATAAAAGTACATGGTTTTAATGAAAGAACGAGATTCTTCGTCGCTGCGGCTCCTCAGAATGACATTTATTTGTATTGCGACACAGTCTCCAGGGGAGGTGGATGAACTCCTAAAGAATAAATTGACAAGGTACTAGTTCCTTTTTTTTGGGCTGTCATGCCGGAGCCAAAGACTCCTGTTATTTGACAGAGCTCCCCGAAACACCGAAATTTTCCGAACGGCCCTTCGCGAAAGGCTGATGTTTAAACATGAGCAACTCAGAAAAAAACCCCGAAACTGCGCCTGAAAAAAAGCTGCTCATTGCACTATCGGGCTTTTAAAAATAGTGGGTCCCCAGTGCGAATTCATGTAAGCCCTATCCGGGCTGGAGCGGGTGTTGCATTGATTGTAGTGTATTTAGACCCCCGTTTTTTGTCCCGCTATCCCCATCTTGACATCAAAGCAGAGTGTGCTAATATTCAAAAAATTATTGTGCCTGCGGCATTCTGCAACATATGCCGGTGTGGTGGAATTGGTAGACGCAGAGGACTCAAAATCCTCCGTCCGCAAGGATGTGTCGGTTCGAGTCCGACCACCGGCACCAGTAAAAAAAGGGGTTTAAGCTTTATCGGCTTAAACCCCTTTTTTGTTGTTCCGGCAGAGGGCGATACACGCTCCCCTGCATTATTTCTAATAAATACCGGCGGCTTTAATAACCGACTGAACATGGAGCCCCTGTCGTTCACGGGAGTTGAAAAAAATCGATGTATGACAGGGCTGTTCAAAAATGCTCAGATGCAAGGCGCGCGAAATCATGCGCCACATGAAGGCGTCCTTTTTGTACGCCGCAGTGAAGACATAATAGAGCTGCAACGCAGCAGATGGGCGTTTTTCAACAGCCTGCTAGCGCAGCTCCAGATCCTGCCGTTCAAGCTCATAAAGCTGATCGCGCAGCTCGGCTGCCTTTTCAAACTCAAGGCTCCGTGCCGCCTCCATCATTTCCTTCTTCAATTTTTTTATCAGCTTCGGGATATCTTTCGGCGCTTTGTACAGGGCCTTCCGCTCAGCGGCCACGGGCACCGTCACATAATCCATTTCATAGACCGTGCCGAGTATGTTCCTGATGTCCTTTTTGATCGACTCGGGCGTGATGCCGTGCTCGGCATTATAGGCAGCCTGAATGATGCGCCGGCGGGCTGTTTCCCGCAGGGTGGTCTGTATGCTGCGGGTCATGATATCGGCATACAGAATAACGCGGCCGTCAACATTGCGGGCCGTGCGGCCGCAGGTCTGTATCAGCGCCCGCTCCGAGCGCAGAAAGCCCTCCTTGTCTGCATCGAGTATGGCGACAAGCGACACCTCGGGCAGGTCAAGGCCCTCGCGCAGCAGGTTGATGCCGATGAGCACGTCGAATTTCCCGAGGCGCAGGTTCCTCAGAATCTCGATCCTCTCGAGCGTGTCCACCTCCGAGTGCAGATACTCAACCCGCACGCCCAGCTCACGGTAGTAGTCTGTCAAATCCTCCGACATGCGCTTGGTGAGCGTGGTGACAAGGGTTCTGTCGCCCTTTGCGGTCTGGCTGCGAATTTCGGCAAGCAGATCGTCGATCTGGCCCGTGACGGGCCGCACCTCGATCTGCGGGTCCATAAGGCCCGTTGGCCGGATCACCTGCTCCGCCACAATGCCGCCTGCCTGTGTAAGCTCGTACTCGGCCGGCGTTGCCGAGACATAGACTATCTGCTTCATTTTTTTTTCAAATTCCTCGAACATGAGGGGCCGGTTGTCCAGGGCCGACGGCAGGCGAAAGCCGAAATCAACCAGCGTCTGCTTGCGGGACCGGTCACCGAAATACATGCCCCTGATCTGGGGCACCGAAATATGGCTCTCGTCGATGATCAGCAGAAAATCCTCGGGGAAATAGTCAAACAGCACCCATGGCGGCTCGCCGGGCATGCGGCCGTCCATGTGGCGCGAATAATTTTCGATGCCGTTGCAGTAGCCCATGTTCTCGATCATTTCAAGGTCATAGAGCGTCCGCTCTTTGATACGCTGGGCCTCGATAAGCTTGCCGTTTGCCTTGAAGGACTCCATGCATCCGGCAAGCTCCCGGCGTATGAGCCCGGCCGCCCGCTTGAGATTGTCCTGCGAGGTAACATAGTGGCTGTTGGGGTAGATATGCATATGTCCCGCAGCGCGCAGCACTCTGCCCGTGAGAGGGTCGATCTCGGATATGGCATCGATCGTGTCGCCGAAAAACTCGACGCGCACTGCCGTATCCTGCTGGTAGGAAGGAAATATCTCGACGCAGTCGCCGCGCACGCGAAATGTGCCGCGGTGAAAGTCGAAATCGTTGCGCTCATACTGTATGGCCACCAGCCCCGCCAGAAACTCGTCGCGCGGCATATCAGCCCGGTCGCGCACCAGCAGCAGCTGGTTGCGGTACTCCTGCGGCGACCCGAGGGCATAAATGCAGGATACGCTTGCCACCACGATCACGTCCCGGCGCTGAAGCAGGGAGGCCGTGGCAGAGTGGCGCATGCGGTCAATCTCCTCGTTGATGGAGGAATCCTTTGCAATATAGGTGTCGGAAACCGGAAGATAGGCTTCGGGCTGATAGTAATCATAGTAGCTGACGAAATACTCCACGGCATTGCGCGGAAACAGCTCCTTGAACTCGCCGTACAGCTGGGCCGCAAGGGTTTTGTTGGGCGCCAGCACCAGCGTCGGCTTCTGCGTGCGCTGTATGACATGCGCCATGGTAAAAGTCTTGCCCGAGCCCGTGACACCCAGCAGCACCTGATGCGGCGCCCCGCTGAGAACGCCCCGGGAAAGCTGCTCTATAGCCTGCGGCTGGTCGCCCCGCGGCTGGTAATCGGATACAAGCTGAAAATCCATACGATGCCGTTGTTCTGCTAATTCTTTAACTCGCGGTTTAATTTTTTACCGGCTTCCTGCCTTGTAGAAGTTGTGTCGGAATTACTTATTTTTTTCATCTTTCATCCCCCTTTGAAAAAGGGGGAATTTTTCAGCCCCCTCTTTTGTGCGGCTTTGCACTGTAGGGTTTCCGTTCAACAACTAATTAGTTCCTGAACGAAAACTCTTTTTTTACGTCCGTGTCATCTCGACCGAAGGGAGAGCTCTTTGTTTTTGCAGTAGATTTCTCAGCCGCTCTGCTCCTTCGAAATGACAATCATTGCGAACAAGGAGGTTTCCGTTCAACAACTAACTATAGGGCAAGGCTGTGGTGGTGTCAAACAGAAGCCGTCATGCCAGTGCGTTCAGGCTGTTCAAGCAATGTCTGCTCCGTATGCATCGGCTTTAAAAAGCGGGTTGCTTATCGAAAAAACAACCCCTCCGTCCTCATAGCCTAAAATTTTATCTGGTTATCTCCAAAGCTGAACTAACCCCTTATTCTGGACACCAGCGTATGTACCCTTTGTCGTAATTGCTCTTGCTGTCATTTCGAATCCCGCTGAAAGCGGGATGAGAAATCCTAACGCCATAATTTCACTTCAGTCTAAGATTGATGCGAGTACGCAACCTGCGGACTCCTGCGGTCGAAATGGCAAAATTGTGCGATGAAATTAACGACCATACACAGGTTCAGCTTTGGAGATAACCATAAAATTTTAAATGCTTTGTTTTTCACACAAGCGATACTTTTCTTGACATCCCATCAATGTCATATTAGTATAAATTTTAAACAAAAGAATTAATTTTCGGTAAAAATTTATGAAAAAAGATATTCTGCTCAAAGGTATCGGCGCTTCCCCCGGCATAGTAATCGGCAAGGCGCTGATTGTGGAACATGGCAAACCCGATTTCACCCATTACCGCCTTGCAAATGACAAAGAAATCCGGGAAGAAATAGCCTCCCTGCACAAGGCCCTGGAAGATTCAAAAGCACAGCTGATCAAAACAAAAAAAGAGATCGGCAAGAAAAAAATCAAAGAGGCCCAGTACATTATTGACACGCATATACTTATCCTGCAGGACAAAATTCTCTACAATGATGTGATCAAGCGCATACGGAGCGAAAAAGTTGATGCTGCCTGGGCGCTGAAAGCCACCATGGAGGAGCTGAAAAAAAGCGTTTTGAGCCTGGACGATGACTACATGCGCGAGCGCACCTCTGACCTTGAATATATCGAACGGCGCATTCTGCAGAACCTGGCGGGCAAAAAGGTTGATGTTGTGCCAAAGGTCTCGGACAAAAGCATCATCATCGCAAACGATCTGTCGCCTGCCGATACCGCCATTTTGAACGTAGCCGAAGTGCTCGGTTTCGTCATCGAATGCGGCGGAAAAACATCCCATACGGCCATTATGGCCCGGGCGCTCAGAATCCCGTCTGTTGTGGGCCTTAAGGACGCTCTGGCAAAAATTAAAAACGGCGATATGGTGATTGTCGACGGCACGCATGGCGTCATCATAGTCAATCCTGACGGCGAAACGCTGCTGAAATACAAGCAGAAAAAAGTGCAGCATGAGGAGTTTGAAAAGCGGCTCCTGCAGTACCGCGATCTTGCGGCGGAATCCGTCGATGGATTCAAAATCAGCCTGCTGGCAAACATAGAAATCGTCGAAGAGGTTGACTCGGTCATGGACTATGGCGCCGACGGCATCGGGCTTTTCAGAACGGAGTTTCTCTACCTGAACAAAAAAGAGCTGCCGGCAGAGGAGGAGCTGTTTGAAATTTTTAAAAAAACAGTGCAGACCGTAGCGCCGCGGCCGGTTACCATACGCACCCTTGACATCGGCGGCGACAAATTCATGTCGCATGTTGATGTGGCAGAGGAGATGAACCCGGTCATGGGCCTGCGCGCCATACGGTTCTGCCTCAAGGAAATGACGATATTCAAGACGCAGCTGCGGGCCATTTTGCGTGCAAGCGCCTTCGGCAATGTGAGGATCATGTTTCCCATGATCTCCTGCGTCGACGAGGTGCTGCAGATCAAAAAAATCATGCGGGAAGTGAAAGCGCAGCTGAAAAAAGAAAAAAAGCCCTTCAATCCGGACATTCCCATCGGCATCATGGTCGAGGTGCCCTCATCGGCCACCATCGCCGACCTGCTTGCAAAAGAGGTGAGCTTTTTCAGCATCGGCACCAATGATCTTATCCAGTACCTGCTGGCCATAGACCGGGTCAATGAACAGGTGTCCTATCTGTATGAGCCTCTCCATCCGGCCGTGCTGCGCCTCTTGCGGCGCATCATCCAGGCGGCTCACGACAATGGCATACCGGTGGCCATGTGCGGCGAAATGGCGGGAGAATCCATGTATATTCCCATACTTCTGGGTCTGGGCATTGACGAGCTGAGCATGAACCCCATCGCCATCCTTGAGGCCAAAAAAGTGCTCAGGTCCATGCACTACCAGCGATGCCGGGAAGTGGTCGATCAGCTGTTTGCGTTCACGACAGCCGAAGACATAAAAAAATTCCTTAACCGGCAGACAAAAAAATATTTCCAAAAGAATGACCTTGACAATTAACCCAAAATAGCCAATATTATTGGATTATGCTTGACGAATACAGTTCTCAGGCAGGCTGTTCCAGGCAAAACCCGGCAGCATACCAGGCAGGCACGGAGACGGGCATCCCACGTGCCGCTTTTTCTTGTCGTGGCCGGCCATCAAAGCTGTCTTATCTTTTGCCGAAATAGTGCTTCCTATGCAGGAAACCACATCCCAGTTCATCCCTGACGAAAAGATACGCGAGATTAGGGAAACAAGCAGCATCGTGGATGTCATTTCAGACTATATCGGTCTGAAAAAGGTGGGCATTAATCACAAGGGGCTGTGCCCCTTTCACAGTGAAAAGACCCCTTCGTTTTATGTTAATGAAAGCAAGCGGTTTTTTCACTGTTTCGGTTGCGGCACCAGCGGCGATATCTTCGCCTTTCTCATGAAGCATGATAATTTGAGCTTCGCCGAAGCCGCCCGCCTTCTGGCCAAACGCTATGGGATACACCTGCCTGAAAAGCCGCTGAACAGCCTCGAACGTCAGCGCCTGAGCGAACGGGAGTCTTTCTTCAGCATCAATGAAGCCGTTGCGCAGCTGTATCACCGGCTGCTGCTCAATGACCCGCGCGCCGGCAGGGCTCGCGCCTATCTTGCGCAGCGCGGCTTAGAGGCAGCGGTTATAGAGGATTTCTGTATAGGCTTCGCGCCGGACAGCTGGGACACGGTTGTGCAGCACCTGAAAAGCACGTCCCATTCAGCGCCGCTGGCAGCCAAGCTTGGCCTGATTGTCAGCAAGAGCGGCGGGCAGTACTATGACCGGTTCCGCAACCGGATACTGTTCCCGATCTGGAACGCATCGCGCAATATTATCGGTTTTGGCGGGCGGATAATCGATCAGGGAGAACCAAAATACCTGAATTCTCCCGAATCTGTGGTATATAATAAGAGACAGAATCTCTATGGCCTGCAGAGCGCAGGGCAGCATATTCAAAAGGAAGGCGCCGCCATTATAGTCGAAGGGTATCTCGACGTTCTGACGCTGCATCAGGCCGGCATAAAAAATACGGTCGCCGCTCTGGGCACGGCCCTGACGGAATACCAGATACAGCTGCTCAAGCGCTACACCGGGGACATTATAACCGTTTTTGACGCGGACCCGGCCGGCGAAAAGGCCATGGCGCGCAGCATGGAGCCGTTTCTCAACAACGGCATTTCACCCCGGGTTATTGTGCTGCCCAGGGGCGAAGACCCTGACAGCTTTGTGCGCACACAGGGCGGGGCGGCGTTTCGGGAGAAAATAGCCGGAGCGGGGTTCCTGCTGGATTTTGTCATTGAACGGATCATTGCCCGGCATGATATCGCCTCACCGCGCGGCAAAGTTTCCGTTTGCGATGAAGCCGCCCTGCTGCTGAAGCAGCTTGCGGACCCGATGGAGCGCGACCTGTATGAGCAGAAAATAGCGCGGCGCATCGGTGTAAGCCACAACCAGATACGCTCCCGCGGCGCCGGCGCCACGGCACACAAAGCAGCTGCTCAGGCAGCGCCGCAGCGCCAAGAAAGTGCTACAGGTTCGGCTGAAAATGCCGAGATATTAATACTAAAGATACTGATTGCGCACCCTGATTTTATCGGGCGCATCGAAGAAAATATTTTCGCTGACTTTACGCAGCCGGGTTTGAAACAGCTCGGGCTTTTTATACTATCGTCATTCCGGCAGGCAGGCGCGCTTGACATTCCGCAGCTTGTCGAAAGCATCGAGGGCCAGCCGATGCAGCGGCTCCTTGCACAGGCGGCATTTTTTGAAAATCCGCCGGGCGACCCGGCCAAGGCCCTGGATGACTGCATGCGGACGGTTCGCCTGCAAAGGCTGGCCGGAGAAAAAAAGCGGGTCGGCATGCTGCTGAAGCAGGCTGAGGCGGCCCGCGACGAAGCTGCATCCGTTGACTACCAGCATCAATACGTACAGCTTGTTGAAGAACAGAAACAGATAACCAGGGGCGCCGTGCATTTTCTTCAGGGCTGATAAGGAGACGACTTAATGGGAAGAAAACCAAAAATTGAGCAGGTCAAGCAGCTCATCGACATAGGCAAGGAAAAAGGCTTCCTGACCTATGATGAAGTCAATGACGTGCTGCCCCCCGAGATGGTGTCTCCCGACCAGATCGATGAGCTGATGCTCATGTTCGGTGAATTGGATATCGAAATCGTTGACTCGACCCAGAACGTGCGCCTGCAGCAGCGCAAGGTCGGGAAAATCGTTCAGGGGGAAGACGAGCCCGTCGAAGAAAAAGACCTGTACGGAAAAATCAACGACCCCGTGCGCATGTATCTCAAGGAAATGGGCTCGGTATCGCTTCTGTCGCGTGAAGAAGAAGTCGAAATCGCCAAGCGTATTGAAGACGGCGAAAACGAAGTGCTGAGCGTTGTTTTCAATTCGCCCATCATCATTCAAGGCGTTCTGGGCCTTGGCGATCTGCTGAAAAAAGGCACCCGCTCCATCTGTGACATCATCGCCGACCTTGACGATGAGGACAATGAGATCGACGAGGAAAGCTACGGCTCCGTCTTCCTTGAGCAGGTCGAGCGCATCAGAAAAATCTACAATGAGAACCTGCGGCATGAAAACGCCCTTGCTACGAAAAAAGACCTGACGGAAACGCGGAAAAAAAATATCCGGCAAAAAATTGAGGGCAACAAGGAAGACATCTATGCTGTGCTGCAGGAAATGAATCTCAAGAGAAAATATCTTGAGAAGACGGTCGCGCGGCTCCGGGAATTTCTCCAGCAGGTCGACAAGCTGGAGCGCCAGATCATACACTGCTGCAAAAAGGTCGGCCTTGACACCAAGGATATACGCCGCTTCATCCGCCTGGGCAAGGACAGCAAGGATGAGCAGCGCAAGATCAAGCGTAAGACGGGCGTCAGCGTAGCCGAACTGCAGGAGCTTGACAAGGAAATACGAGGCCTCTCCCGGCAGATACGCGAAATTGAAAAACAGGCGGACCTTTCCATCGACGGGCTCAAGGACGCCATCGACCAGATCGACCGCGGCGAGCTCAAGGCAAAGACGGCAAAAGACGAGCTTGTGCGCTCGAACCTGCGGCTGGTGGTCAGCCTGGCAAAAAAGTATACCAACCGGGGACTCCAGTTTCTGGACCTTATTCAGGAAGGCAATATCGGCCTGATTAAAGCCGTGGAAAAATTCGAATATCAGCGGGGCTATAAGTTCAGCACGTATGCCACCTGGTGGATACGGCAGGCCATAACCCGCGCCATTGCCGATCAGGCCCGGACGATCCGCATCCCGGTTCACATGATTGAGACCATCAACAAGCTGATCAGGACATCGCGCTACCTCGTTCAGGAGAACGGCCGCGAGCCCCTGCCCGAAGAGATCGCCGAAAAAATGGAGCTGCCGCTTGAAAAAGTGCGCAAGGTTCTGAAAATCGCCAAGGAGCCCATTTCTCTTGAGACGCCCATCGGCGAAGAGGAAGACAGCCATCTCGGAGACTTCATCGAAGATAAAAAAATACTCAACCCACTGGACAGCGTAACCTACCAGAACCTCTCCGAGCAGACGCAGTCGGTGCTTTCGACACTGACGCCGCGCGAAGAGAAGGTGCTGCGGCTGCGGTTCGGCATTGGGGAAAAAGCCGACCATACTCTTGAGGAGGTCGGCAAGGATTTTGATGTGACCCGCGAGCGCATTCGCCAGATCGAAGCCAAGGCCCTGCGCAAACTGCGACATCCGATCCGGAACAAGAAGCTTAAAAGTTTTGTTGAATATTAATTGTGTGGTGCGGGCTCATAGCTCAGCTGGTAGAGCCTCCGGCTCATAACCGGGTGGTCCCAGGTTCGAATCCTGGTGAGCCCACCACTTTTTTCATTGCGCGACACATGCATAAAAAAAGACTTTTGACAATTATACCTGTGCAGTGCGCGTGCGCTTGACAAAAATGCACCCCGGTAAGGGGTGCATTTTTTTATGCCCGACTATGAAAGCTATTCGTCAAAGGAGGCCTCAGTGAAAGAGCAGATCGCTATTCTGTACAAAATTCAGAAAATAGATGCCGTCATCAAAAGCTCGGAAGAGCTCAAAAAACGCTCCGCTGAAGAGATGCAGGCAGCTGAATCATCCTACCGTAAAGCCGAGGCTCAGCATCAAACGGTTCAGGACCATGTTGCATCTTTTGAAAAGCAGCGCCGCGACCGGGAGCGGGACCTCGGTGAAGCCCAGGGCCAGAAAAAAAAGGTTGAAGAGCGGCTCATGTCGATCAAGACCAACAAGGAATATCAGGCCGCCCTGCACGAAATAGACACCATCAAGGCCCTTATCAAGGAAAAAGAGGATTTGATTCTTGAGAGCATGGACGGCATGGAGGCGGCAAAGGCCGAGCTGAAAAAATCCGAGGCCGAGCTGGCAAGGGCCAGGGGCGTCTTCGAGGAGAAAAAGCGGCAGATTGAAGTTGAGCTCAAAGCCTATCTGGACGATGTTGACCGGCAGCGCCGGGAGCGGGATGATCTCACCCGGCAGATGGCGCCCGACATCTTTACCGACTACCAGCGGCTTATGAAGTCTAAAAACGGCAGGGCCGTGGCGGTTGTGACATTCGAGCAGTGCATGGGCTGCAGCATGAAAATCCCGGCACAGATATACAATGAGGTCATGCTCGGGGAAACAATCAAGTTCTGCCCTCACTGCGCCCGCATCCTGCTCGTGGACCTCGGAGAAGGAGCTGCCGCGGACCAGTTCTCCTGCTGACAGGACCGCCGCGTATCCTGCTTGAACACCAGTATCTCTGCAGGCACAGAGCCGCCGCGGAGAGCATCACTGTCATGGAGCCAGCTATGTCTCTCACCCCCATGCTGCAGCAGTACCAGACCATCCGCAAGACCCTCGCGCGGGACACCATACTGTTCTTCCGCCTCGGTGATTTTTATGAAATGTTTTTCGAAGATGCAAAAACCGCATCGGCCATTCTCGATATAACGCTTACGGGGCGCGACGGCGGGCAGGACAGCCGCATCCCCATGTGCGGCGTGCCCTACCATGCGGCCCAGGGGTACATTAACCGCCTCACCCGCGCGGGCCTGAAAGTAGCCGTCTGCGACCAGGTGGAAGACCCCAAGCTCGCCAAAGGAATCGTCAAACGTGAAATAGTTCGCATGGTAACCCCTGCCACCAACCTTGAGGACGACACCGCCGAGGCCGGGCAGTTCAACTATATAGCCGCGGTCTGCCAGAATAAAAAAAGCTTCGGCCTTTCCTATCTTGACCTCGGAACGGGCGAGTTTCGCGTGGGCGAGTTCGCAGGAGCCCATGAGCTGGAAGATGAGCTCCTTCGGCTCAGCCCGAAAGAATGCGTCATGCCTGCGAAATTCGACAAAGCCCTGCTGAGGCTTTTTCTCAAGTCGCACAATCCGGTGCTCAACGAATACGAGGACTGGATATTTGACCTCGCGGAGGCGCAGAAGCGCATCCGTGACCAGTTCCGCGTTGCAGCCCTTGCAAGCTTCGGCATTGAAGGGCTTCCTGCCGGCATCGCAGCAGCCGGCGCCCTGCTCTATTATCTGAAGGATAATCTGCACAAGTCCCTGGAGCATCTGCGCATTCCCATTTCGCTGCAGCAGACACGCTTCATGGTTCTTGACAAACAGACGGTGCGCAATCTTGAGCTTGTCAGCTCATCCTCGGGAGACCGGAACGCCACCCTGTACAGCATCCTTGACCGCACGATAACGCCCATGGGCGGCAGGCTTCTCACGCAGTGGATTTCACGTCCCCTGCTTGACCCGCACCGCATCAATGAGCGGCTCCAGGCGGTTGAGGAGCTGACCGCTGCAAAAGACGAACTTCACCGGTTGCGGCAGCACCTGCAGCCGGTGCGGGATCTTGAGCGGCTGCTGGCGAGGCTGAACTGCGGCACGCCCTCGGCCCGCGACATCACTGCTTTAGGCAGCTCTCTGAGGGCAGTGCCGCTGCTGAAAGAGAGCCTCGCGGCCCTGCATGCCGGTTTAGCCAAAGTCCAGCAGGAAAATCTCTGCGAGCTGACCGGCCTTGTCGAAACCATCGAGCGGGCCTTTGTCGACATGCCGCCCTTTGGCGTGCGCGATGGCGGCTTCGTGCGCGACGGCTACAGCCCGGAGCTTGACCAGCTGCGCGGCATTTCCACACATGCAAAGGACTTTATCGCCGATCTGCAGCGCCGCGAGATCGAGGCAACCGGCATCAAGTCCCTCAAAATAAAATACAACAGGGTTTTCGGCTATTACATTGACATCACCAATGCCAATCTCTCCCAGGTGCCCATCACCTATGTGCGCAAGCAGACGCTGGTGAATTCCGAACGCTTCATCATACCGGAGCTGAAGGAGTACGAGGAAAAAATACTGGGCGCCGAAGAAAAAGCCCATGAGCTTGAGTACGCATTATTCGAAGAGGTGCGGCAGCTCGTGCTGGCCCATATCGCCGACATACAGCGCACGGCCTCTGCCGTGGCAGTGATCGATGTGCTTGCATCGCTGGCCGCGGCGGCGCTTACCAATCATTTCTCAAAGCCGGAGGTCTCCGGCAGCGATACGGTCTATATTGCCGGCGGCCGGCACCCCGTGGTCGAGCAGATGCTCGAGGGTGAAGCCTTTGTGGACAATGACGTGCTGCTCAATGGCGGCGACAGCCAGCTGCTCATCATCACCGGCCCCAACATGGCGGGAAAATCAACCTATATCCGCCAGGTGGGCATCATCGTGCTCATGGCGCAGATGGGCTCTTTTGTTCCTGCGCGCGTTGCGCGCATCGGCGTTGTGGACAGGGTTTTCTCCCGCATCGGCGCATCAGACAACCTTGCCCGCGGCGAGAGCACCTTCATGGTTGAGATGATCGAAACGGCAAACATTCTGCACAATGCCACATCCCGCAGCCTGCTCGTATTCGACGAAATCGGCCGCGGGACCTCCACCTTCGACGGGCTGAGCATTGCCTGGTCGGTCTGCGAATATCTCACCCGGAAAAACTTCAGGCCGAAGTGCCTGTTTGCCACCCACTATCATGAGCTGACCGAGCTTGCCGATCACCGTGCCGGCATCCAAAACTTCAATGTGACGGTCAAGGAAATCAAGGACAGCATCCTGTTCCTGCGCAAAGTCGTGCCGGGAGGGGCCGACCGCAGCTACGGCATCCATGTCGGCAAACTTGCCGGGCTTCCGTCCGAGATTATCGAGCGCGCCGAAGAGGTTCTTTTATGCCTTGAGGAAGAAAAAATATCCGAGGACTCAATCACCCTGATTCTAAAAAAGAAAAAAGGCGGCGCCTCCCTCTATGACCTGCCCCTTTTCAAGCCCCTGAAAGCAGATGCCCCCAACCCCGCTTCGGCCGTGCAGACGGTCTATGAAAAGCACCCGCTGCTTGAGGAGCTGCGCAGCCTCGACACCAACAGCATCACCCCCCTTGACGCCCTCACACAACTTGCCCGGTGGAAAAAAAAGCTTGATGAGAGCCCGGATGCCAACTGATCATCGCATTGTGCAAGATCATGCCGGTCTTTTCAGGCGGCTGGCGCAGTCATCATTCAGATCAAAATTCAAACTCTCACAAGCCGATAGTGCCTACATTGCCGCCAAAGGCATCGAAACCATCAAAAATCACGCTGCCGATTTCATCGCCAGCCGCATAGCCCCTGCCGGGCCGCGCAATGACGGGAAGCAGACCCCGATGCGCGGCCACCCCGTCTTCAAAGCCCAGCATGCCACCGCCACCTGCTGCCGTGGCTGCATTGCAAAATGGCATGGCATTACAGAGGGCCGGGAATTGTCAGCGGCAGAGCAGCTCTATCTTGTTGCCATCATTATTGCGTGGATAGAGCTGCAGATATACAGCAGCTCTTCAGGCATGACATGAGGTCAGGGATCCTGCTGGGAACGTTTTCCTCAATACCGTAGCCTGCATAAAAAACCGTCTGCCGAAAACCCTCTCCGTTCGCCCTGCATCCTGAGCCTGTCAAAGTGCCCTGCATCCTGAGCCTGTCGAAGGAGCGAAGGGCGGCTTTCCGTTCATGGTTCGACACTTCGTCAAGCCGGGATTCACCACGAACGGGCTTGCCATGCAGAAAGAATGCGCCTGCAATTAATTGGAGCATTCTCTTATCAGTCAGGCGCACTCTATAATGAGGCACAGAGCATATAAAGCCCGCTCTCACGCCTCAGCTCGTCCCCGCGTCGCCTTATCCGCTTTTCACATCCGCCCGCGGAGCTTCATATGGTTATTGCAAAATATTCCTATTTGTAAAAAAGCCGTGAAATAATTTTTTTTCGTGCTACATGAAATGTATCAACACCAATTATCAGCGAAAAGGGAAAATACGTGCTGCTTATTCAGAAGCTTGAAAAACTGCCGGCTTGACTCTCCTGCAGTTCCCGAATAAGGACATTCAGCAACAGTACCGTAGCATCTCCTGTAACGCAGGCGCTTTTGCGCTTTCTTTTGGGGCAGTCTGCGGAAACAGCAAAGGACCGCAGATGTGCGAGGCTGTTTGCACACGTTCACTGCAACACCTGTACCTTTTGCAAACGCAAACAAGTCGAGCCGGGATAGCTGGTTAATCCGGTAAGGCATAAAGAGGACCTCCACCCATGCAAACATACATGTGCAACAAACGGCAAACCAACAGGCATGCCATAGAAATCCCTGCCTTAGCAGACACGGTTTGGGAGGAAAGAGTACCCGTCCAGCTGAAAAATCTCAGCACGAGCGGTGCTTATTTTACGGCAAAAGCACCTTTTAAACGAGGTACGAAGGTGGCGGTGACCTGCATTATATGCTTTCTGCCCCTCATGCCAGGCCTGTGTTTGCCGCGTTTGCAGGGCATGGTTGTCCGGGAAGACCGCGACGGTTTTGCTATTCTGCTGCAAAAAAACCATATTATTTCTTTTGCTGACTTCGGACATTTTGGCGCTCTTTTCCTAAAAAACCCGCTGCCGTGTCCGCTTTACACATCCGGTCCCTGGGGTCCTGATGTTTTTAAAAATAGTCCTATGACGTAGACAAACCATGAAACACTTTTTTTCTGTGCTGCAGGTAGCCTATCAACGGCCAGTATAGGTCAGCAGCCACCCGCATAGCGGATGGCTTGCTTGCGTCCTGAAAGAGCTTAAGCATAAACACGCGGTGTTTGCGGTGCATTCTTCAGGAACCATAGGCGATGGTTTTGTGCAGACAATAAAAAGGATGGAAACCGAATGGCGGCCAGCACACTGCGCACGGGGGAACGTTTCAGCGTCAACTTCAATGCCACATATGGCATCAAGGGCCAGGGCCTGCAGCAGCAGAAATGCCGGATCGCCAACCTGAGCTCAAGCGGCGCGACAGTCTGCTGCCCGAACACTGAAAGCCTGAAAAACGGGGATGTTATTGTGATTGATATAACCATGCCGGACACGATCTTGCGTATTTCTACTGAGGCCGAAATCATGTGGACCGGGCAGCGCTTCAATGAGTTACTCAGCGGCATCAAGTTTAAGTGTGCGCTCAATGAAATCATACTCCAGCAGTTTGTCAGCAGGAGACCGCAGTTGTGCGATTATACTGAGCTGATTTGGTAACCAGGCTTCCATGACGTCCTCCCCGAAAACGCACCCCTTACAAAGCATGTGATTGTGGTAAAAAACTGCGGGACCATGATGGCCCCGCAGTTTTACGCCTGCCTGTCGCTGCCGCCGTGAAAGGAATACAACAGCCCCCTTTTCAACAAACCATATCATTCCGGTCGCAAACCGTACAATGCATCGCCGCTTTTTAAAGACTGAGGGACAAAGGGACAGGTTTTGAAAGGCCTTCTCTACCCGGTGGCTATCGAGCCGGCCCGGATGCCTTCAAGGCGCATCGGTTCCGGTACGCCTCATTGAGGCGATTTTGATCGACTTTTTCTATGGCCTGCACCACTGCCTCGCCGAAGCATTCCAGCGTAAAAAGGCGGCCGGAATAATATTTGCTCTGCAACGGATGCATCCCGCAGGCGCGACGGTCTGCCGGAGCGGGCACGGGGATGAGCGCCAGAGGCGAGGGGAAAGACACCCACGTAACCAGCCGGTTGCGAAAGACCGTTGACTGTTCCATGGGAAGATCGGGGAAATGTATCTGTATGGCGCAGTCATACTGCATGACGATGGGCAGCGGTAAGATAATGCCGAATATGCCCCAGCTGACGGCAGCCAGAAACGATGATCCCGTGCTCGTTTCATGGAACTCCGAAATGGTGAAGCGCACATCAATTGGCAGGGCATCCGGCGTGTCGGCAAAAAGGTTGGGATATTTCCCGGCGGTTACCTCCCGGAGCTGCTGCGGAAAGTCGCCGGTCTTTGCGGCATCTGTTACCTTTTTTGCCCAGTACTCATTGTCGGTGAAACCGCTCATATAGAAGATGAGCTGCGGGAGGGCATCGACATGGTCGATATGGAATTTTGCCTGCACGCCGTCAAAGGAATGCGGAGAGGGCCTGAGGGTGGTTGAATAGTTTTTCGAGGCGCAGCCCGCGCCGGCAAGAGATGCGAGGATGCTGATAATCAGCGGCAGCATGAAGGGTCCCGGCATGGCCTGCCTCCCTTAAAAAATTTTTGTGAATGATAAATTCGTGATGACGCCTTCGGTCCGGTCTCTGGCGCCGAACTCGATTTGATTGCGGAACTGGAACTTCAAATTCAAAAACGGCACATAAATGCCGATCTCAGGGCCCACGCCAAAAACCCGGTCATGGATGTTTTTATTATAGTAAATATCTTTGCCGCGATCATCGGTTATCTGCCATTGCCCGTAGCCGCACAGGCCGATCTCCCAGAGCCTGCCGAGCGATTTGCTGAGGCAGGCATCAAAGGAAATATTCTGCCCCGGCCTGATGTCTTCATAATGTTTTTTGCTGTGCAGCTCGTAGCGCAGCAGCGTCGATATGGCCCAGGTTTTTTCATCGTCGAGGTACAGCGTCGGGCCTGTGGTGAGCAGAAAGGTCCAAAACCCCTTGCCCGGCAGGCCTATCTTGCGGGTGCTGTGCCTGCCCGTAGGGATATACCCGGCAAGGCTGAACATGGCGTCCCAGCGTTCCTTGTGCCAGTCAAGGCAGAATGGTTCAACAGCAATGTCACCAAGGGCCCAGCTTTTATCATGCAGCTTCGCCTCCCGTATCGAGACATCTGCATAGGTGAGAGGCAGGAGGATCGTGACAATATAATCAGCGCCGAGAATCTTCTGATTGGTGACCCAGATGGGCCGGTGCACCATGACAAAATTCTGGATATCGGGCCTTACCCGCTGCGAATTGTGATAGGACCGGTAGTTGTCGGAGTAGTAGAAGACATTGTACACCTTGTAATAAAATCCGGGCGGCGGGGCTGTGGCGAGCTTGATGCCTTCGATACCGCCTGTATAATGGCCGGTTTCTCCGGCGATGACGGTTGACGCGAAAAAAAGAGGCAGAAAATACAAAAGGACGATAACAAAGATACTACGCAGCTTCATATCTGGATATTCCTCACCGGCGGCAAATGATCAATTAACTTTTTGCCGGGGACTGAACCGAGCGTGATTGCCTGGCGGGCTTGTGATACAGCGGGACACGTGACAAGTAGAACATATTGGATAGCAAAAAACCGTAGATTGAATTGATAAATGTATAGGGGCTCACCCTAAAAATGACTGTGGTCATATTAATATAAAGACGGCCGTGTGTCAATATAAAGTTAGCCGCAAGATAAAGAAAGTAATAGTGTCACCCATTAAATATTTAATATTTAATGGGTGTATCTGTATTTTTATTTCCATACAAACGGCGGATATCCGTCGCGATCGCCACGCAAATACCTCGCCATTAGAAGGGCCTGCACATGCGGCAACATCCAAAAAATTAGAAAAAATAATTCGTTCAACATTTTCTTACATCAGCTCCCCGCTGCGGATGGTCCAGAAGTCATCGGATAAATCACGGCTGGCAAGATACTCATAGGGGATGGTGAAATAGCCCTTCATGCCCCAATCGGCCCCCCAGGAATTGCGCACGATAAATCTTTTCTGTGCATCATTGTACCCGACGGCTAAAACCGCATGCCCGCCCAGCATCCGCTCGGTTGGCCTGGGCATCGGCGCCTTGCCGGTGTTTGCGACTGCCTGTGTTTCAAAGCTTTCATACACCGCAAACCCGAATACAAACGGAAATCCGTCTGCAAGGCATGCCCGCATCTGGTCGACCGTATCAATGCGCTGATAGTCGGTTACTTGATGTTTGAGGCCGTCCTTATAGCAGGCGGCTGGCGGCTTCTTTTTAAACCTGCTGATGATATAGGGCCATTTTTCTTCTATGCAGGCGCCCTCCTTCACAAGGGTTTTAATGCCATCGCGCAGCATGGCGCCGTCATCAGAATCAACGCTGCCTTCCATCACCCGCTCATTGTAGTAGACAAAAAGCCTGCTCATCTCAATAACCGGCAAACCGTTTTTTCTTTCCAGCACTTCAAGCGCACCGGTCAGCGCATGGGCCGTGCAACTCCCCAAATTACCCTGATCTTCTACCTCAGGGCATAATGGCCGCAGATCAGCTTTCGGCGGCAGCTTTTTTGGAATTCTATACACTGCGGAATACTTAATGTCGCGCTGATCAGGGATATCGGGTTTCCAGCCATAGACGCGCTTTGAATCTTTTGCCATTACAGTGCCCCTTCCAATTGAAGAAAGTTAAAAAAAACAGTGCCTGAGCAGAAGTAGGGGCCAGGATTATTGGCCCTTACCAGTAGCTGATTTTCCTGATTTCCTATTGTGGTATGCTTACGTGCAATCCGCACAAGCCCTGCGCGGATTAAAACAGAAGCCCCTCTGCATGCGATACAAAAAAACTACGGCCTGCTCTGGAATACGCCATTGCCGAACTGTATTTTCAATAGCAAGAATCAAGGGCAAGCGCAATGAGTACAAATACTCAATTCAATTGAGTATAAATACTCATCAGGGGACTTCTAGTTTTATTTATAAAAATAAAAATAGAAGTAGATATGCATAATTATTCACAATTGCCTTGAAAAATTGAGCAAATAATTATTTTACAAAACCACTAATGTCGAATATCCTTTTTAAGCGCATTATCAGAATACCTGTTCGGAAAACAGGCTCAAAAACCTTGTCGATTAAGGAAAGATTATGAGTTGGAAGGCGGAAATTCTTAATCTCGGCGAGGGTGAAAAAAAGGGTCATTCTTTCTCACTCTCATGGGGCAGATACGATATGGCTTTAAAGTCATCTACACGGAAACACGCATATTCGAAATTGACCTTAAGGTTTTCAAACAGGCCTACGGCGAGAAAGATTCTTTTATTGAACATTCAAGTGACATTTTGAAAAAATATTTGGAGCTTCTGATCGAACAAAAATTTAAAGCTCTTGAAAACGCACTATAAACTCTTTTTTTTCCTGCCCCGGCCAGCAAACTGCTGCAGTTCAAGCAAGTCAACTCATTCAACAAAGGCCCCTGTTTGTCCCCTGACTGCTCAACTCCCCACAAGCTCTTTGGGCTTTGCTTCCTGGAATACCTTGCACTCCGTGCACCGGTAAAACCACTGCCCTCTGCGCGTTGACGGGACAACCTGCATGGGTTTCCCGCAGGTTGCGCAGGCGATGGGGTCAGGCATGCGGGGATCTGCTTCTTTTTCTGTCTGCCACTTATCGCACTGAGCGCAGATCTTTCCACCGTTCCGGGTGGTTCGGACCGGGCCCTGGCAGAACCGACAAAGATCAAGCGGTTTCCCTTCGGCATCCGAATCAAAGGATATCTTGCAGTCAGGATCTGCTGAGGCGGCGCACTTCACGTAGTGACGACCTTCCCAGTCCCGAAGATGCAGGTTCGATCCGCACTTCGGGCAGGTTCCCACCACCGGGCCGAACACGCGCCGGGTGCCTTGCGGGGCCTGCTGTTTGATCTGATCCACCAGTTCCGTCACGAAGGTCCGTATGCCGCTCATGAACTCATCGCGTCTGGCCTCGCCCCGGCGGATTCGCTCCAGGCGTGCTTCCCATTCGCCGGTCATCTGCGGGCTTTTCAGGGTCTCGGCCCGGATGGATTGGACCAGTTCGATCCCCTTGGCTGTCGGCTGCAGGATGTTGCGCGTGCGCTCGACGAAACCGCGTTTCAGCAGCGTTTCGATTATATTGGCCCTGGTGGCGGGTGTGCCCAGGCCGCAGTCCTTCATGGCGCCCTTTCAGTTCTTCATCGTCGAGTTCCTTGCCCGCGCTCTGCATGGCGCCCAGCAGATCCCCTTCGGTCATGCGCTTGGGAGGCGAGGTCTTGCCTGCCTTGGGAAAGAGGTCCTTGGTCTCGACGGCTTCTTCCTTGACGACGGGCGGCAGCAGGCCCGTATCCTCGTCATCTTCAGGCTCCTGCCCTCCGGCGCCCTCTGCCTTTATGGCTTCTTTTTTCAGGTCGGCCATGGGGCGGGTCAACTGCAGACCATCCCAATTCCTTCACAACTGTGCCCGTGGTCTTGAATGTCTCCTTGTCGATCTTTGTGATGATGGTTGTCTTGCCTTCGATGCGCTCGGGAAAGTACGCTGCCAGGAATCGTCGCGCGATCAGCTCGTAGATCTTCAGCCGGTCACCCTGGAGCTTCTCTGGCCGGGTTCTCCGTAGGCATCAGGGCCGAGTGATCTTCCACCTCTTTGTCGTTCACGAAACGCTTGTCGAGCTTCACGGGCCAGCGCTTCCGAAGCTCCTGCAACAAAGGGTTGCAGCTCCGTAAGCTGACCCTGCGCAATGGCCTTGATCCAGCCCGCGGTCTTCTGCGCGTCGCTTTCCGTCAGGTACCGGGAATTCGTACGCGGGTAGCTGATGAGCTTGGCTTCATAGAGCTCCTGCGCCACTGCCAGGGTGTGCTCGGCCGTGAACCCGAAGCGCTTGTTGGACTCTTTCTGGAGGTTGGTAAGGTCGTAGAGCAGCTCGGGCTTTTTCTTTTCCGTCCTGGCGGTGACCGATGCAACCTTGCCGGGCAGGCCGGACAGCTTGTTTGCAAGGGCCTTGCGCGTCTTCTTCCTGTTCGAAACGGTCCTGATCCTTGCCCTCCGGCCTTGTGAAACCATTTGCCCCTGTAGGTGCCAGCCTCGGCTTGAAACGTAGCCCATAGGGTCCAGAAGTCCTTCGGGATGAAGTCCGTGATTTCCAGCTCGCGATTTACCAGGAGCGCCAAGAGTCGGCGTTTGTACGCGGCCGATGGAGTACACCCCTTCTCGCTCCCGCGCGCTGCATGACCAGCGTCTGGGCCCGTGTGCAGTTGATGCCGACCAGCCAGTCCGACTCCTGCCGGCTAGCGCGCCGCATCCCGCAGGCCGCTGTAAGCCTCGCCCGGCTTCATCCGGCCATAGGCCTCCCGGATGGCGTTATCCGTGAGGCTCGACGTCCAGAACCTCAATACCGGTTTGGTGCATCCCGATAGGCGATAAACCAGATCAAAGATGAGCTCGCCTTCGCGACCGGCATCCGTCGCATTCACGACATCCGTCACATCGTCACGGGTCAAAAGCTGCGCCACCACCTCGTATTGATCGTTGGTGGCCTCGATGGGAAAGTAACGAAAGGGATCGGGGAAAAACGGCAGCGTGTCCATGTCGCCACGATTTGAGCCCGGGATCGTATACTTCCGGTCCCATAGCCTGCACCAGGTGGCCCACACACCAGGTGACGATGACATCGCTGCCCTGGATGAAGTTGCGCCCCGCTCCCCTGAATGCCCAAAGCCGCTGCAATGGCAGCGGCCCATGCTGGGTTTTTCACTGATGATAAGACGCATTGAACGATTATCCTTAAAAGGGGACATCTCTGTCCTCTTTTAATACCAATAATCCTCAGGGAAGTGGAGTAAAAAAGTATTGCGGAGGTGCTGAATTGAGTAACGTATGTATGGATGTTCCCCAGCCTGCTTTTGGCAGGCACATCACCTAATGCAACACGGAAGTATCCCGTACAGGGCTCTGTTCCTGTTCCTTCAAATGAACTGAGCGCTTGTGCGCGGGCTGCATGCCCACCTGGGGCCTGGGGGCTGGTGAGGCAACTGCTGTATGGATTCGGGCGGCGGATAAAGGCGTGACTGCGCCTGGGGGGGGGGCAACCGTAGCGCGATTCTTGCCTTCTTTCTTGCTTGTGTGGAGCGCCTCATCGGCCCGGGTGATAAGTTCTCCGACACTCACGCCATGATCGGGAAAGCAGGCAATACCGATGCTGATTGTTATCGACCTGACTCCTTCAGGCACGGAAAGGGGAGTTCTCTCGACCGCCAGACGGAGACGCTCAGCGGCACGCACAGCAGTGGCCGGGTCGGTTTCCTCCAGCAGTACAACAAACTCATCTCCGCCGTACCGGGCGGCAATATCCGAAGGACGGATACCGTCGGCAATCACCCCGCCAATGCGTCTGATCATTTCACTTCCGCAATCATGGCCATAGCTCTCATTGACCGGCTTAAGATGGTCGACATCAATCATAAGAATAGAGAACGGATGGCCGCAGCGGATAGAGCGTTCATATTCAATGCGTGCAAGGGGGAAAAAGGTTCTCATATTATGCAGGCCCGTTAAAAAATCCTTTCCCGAGAGCTGCTGAATTTTACGCCGCGCCTCCAGCATGGAGATCGACAGCAGCGCCGCAAGGCAGGAAACCAGCCAGAGTGAAATGATCAGCACTACCGGGGCGATAAATTCCCGGTGAGTAAAGCCGCTAAACTCACCATTGGGAAAAGCAAGAGAAAAACAGAAAACAGTGACAATCAAAAGCTTCCTCCAGATGCGCCGGGGCAAAAAAAAGGCTGAAGCGATAATGGATAAAAAATAAAGGCTGAGCAGCGGGCTTGAAATGCCTCCGGTCTGCTGCAGTATCAGGGAAACAAACAAAATCATCCCCCAGATTTCTGCAGACATTATTGCCCGAATGTTTTTATCCGACCAGCGGACAAGCTGCATGACACCTATGAAGATGGCATAAAGGCCAATGCTGATCTGCAAAATAAAATTATCCGCAATAAAGATATCCGCCACAAAAAGATACAGCACCACCATCAGCGGCAGCAGCCATTCGATGAGCCTCAGCGTTTGCCTGAAGCTCAAAAGCTCCTGCCGCTCTATCTGCTGAGCATTTTCAGCGGCCCTGCCTTCAACCTGGTTGATATGCTCTGTCATTTATAGAAACTCTCATAAAAATATGCGGCCTATATGATGGCGGCGATTTGATCTTTGAAAAAGGCGCTACTGTGCACATTTTCCGTCAGCATGACATCATCAGAGCTGCAATTCATGAATGCCTCTCTCTGCACGAGCTGGAGCGTGATGTGTTTTCAGCCCATGGCCGTTGCCGTTGCGACTGGTCACTATTTTCACCGTCGCGCCGTCGCTGCGCAGCGACTTGAGCGAGGCCTCCAGTATCTGCACCACGTTCAGGCCTTCCCTGCCGCTGGACATGCAGGCCGTCTTGCCGTCGATACAGTCAAGAAAATGCTGGCACTCTACCTTCAGCGGCTCGGACTGGGCAACATAGGGGCTGTACATATCGCCGTAATGATATGAGTAATGGAATTCGGCGAATGTGTCATAATGCGGCGGCACCTTGACGCTTTTGTCATACACCTTGATCTTCTCATTGGTCTCGTTGTCATCATAGCAGATCATCTTTTTGGAGCCGACGAACTTCATCTCCCGAACTTTCTGGGGGTCGAGCCAGCTGCTCTGAATGGTAACGAATTTGCCATTGGCATAATTGAGAATGAGCGTGGTGACATCCTCGATGCCGGGGTTGATATGCGCCTTGCCATGGCAGCTCACGGAAACGGGCGCCTCGCCGAACATATACAGCACGATGGATATGTCGTGCGGGGCAAGGTCCCAGGTCACGTTAATATCTTTTTGAAAAAGGCCGAGGTTCAGGCGCCTCGCCGACACGTACAGCAGGTCGCCGATTTCGCCGGACTCTATGATCTCCCGGATTTTGCGCACGGGCGATGAATAAATGAAGGTGTGCCCGACCATGAGCTGCAGGCCCTGCTTCCGGGCCAGCTCCACAAGCTCATCGCACTGCGCAGTGGATGATGCCATGGGCTTTTCGATGAATGTATGCTTGCCCGCAAGCAGGCTCTTTTTTGCCAGGTCGTAGTGCGAGTTGACATGTGTTGCTACGGCTATGGCGTTTATATCGTCGTCGGCCAGCATGTCGTCAAAGCTCTGCGTCGTGGTGACGCTCCGGTAGAGGCTGCTCATGTGATCCAGCCTTGCCTGGCTCATATCGCACACGGTTTTTACCCTGCACGTGTTCAAGGCGCTGAAATTCCGTATCAGGTTGGGGCCCCAGTACCCGCACCCGACGATGCCTACATTATGAATAGATTGCGCACGTACCATTTGACAACTCCTCCTTCTTAGGTTTTATTGTCTGCCGTAACAAACGTATGAGTAAAAATTAATCTGTAGCGTAAGAATTGCAAACTATGTGCCAATAAAAACCCCGCTGGAATTTAATCAAAAAGTCAATAAAAAATAATATTAATTTAATAAAATATATTAAAAATAGGCTTATTAATGCTATCTATTATTTTGCTTGCATGCAAATATCGATAGCAATGTACTATTAATAAAAAACTAAAAGGCTTGAAATTGTTCAAAATGATCAAGTTGCAATGAGTGCAATTTACTCATTTTGAACACAACGGAGCCTTGACGGCAGTCTTTTGTGAAAAGGCATTTCAGGAAAGTTTGCTTGTATTGTATATATATGAGGCTGAATGCGGCGCTTCCGCCTGTTTGAGAAAAAATTCACTGCCAACTGCTGCATGGAGCAGTTGGCTATTTTTAAAAAAGCCGGCAGTATGTATCATAAGCTGGATGAGTTGTTAGATCATTTAACTAAATATTATAGCCTCTATAAACATCTAAAAACAGACCCCTATCCGTTCGCCCTGAGCCTGTCGAAGGATCGAAGGGTGACTTTCCGTTCATGGTTCGACTCGCTCACCACGAACGGTCTTGCCATACAATAGAATGCGGCTACAAAACAAAGAAAAATGCTCTAGCGCACATTCAGCATAAATTTCCCCTGGCAATATGGCATTGTCCGATAACGTGCTGCTCACCGCCTACAGGGCGGGGGACATACCGGCAGTTAAAATTGATTTTTTGCTGCCTGCCCCCATACTTCTCCTTGCTGCACTTGACAATAAAGCCGAATGGTATATAAAATTTTAGAGCGTCCTATGGCTTTTGGCCGATTCGGCGTTGCCAATGACCTGATCGGGAAAGCCCTCAGGTTCATGACTCTCACGGAACCAGACCGGCAAAGCCTGCTGTTATCAGTCGGGTCTGGTCTATAAAGAAAGGGGCTTCACAAAAAGCCCTGAATGTTTTTTTAGAAAGTGTATACTGCTGAGCGTAATTTCAGATCGGTGGATATGACAGCCGACAACCGTCCGCGGTGTTTGAGTTGCCTTCTTCAGGAACCAGCAGCATAGATGGTTTCCTGAAGACAATAAAAAATCTTTATTAAGAGCGTGAAGAACCCATGGCAATGTTTAATTTAGCAAAACGGGAGATTGATTTAAAGATTGTGTATTGTGGTCCGGGGTTATGCGGCAAGACAACAAATCTGCAGCGCATTCATAAGATGCTGGGCCCTCAGCAATGCGGAGAACTTGTGTCGCTGGCCACGAAAGATGACCGGACGCTGTTTTTCGATTTTCTCTCGATTGAGCGCTATATCAGCGGTTTTAAGACCCACTTCCATCTCTATACCGTGCCGGGGCAGGTGCAGTATGCTCTCACCCGGCGCGCCGTGCTGATGGGCGTCGACGGGGTCGTATTTGTCGTTGATTCGCAAACCAGCAAGCTTCAGGAAAATATTGAAAGCCTGCAGGATCTCGGGGAGCATCTGCGTTTTTACAAAAAGGATCTCAAAACATTCCCCTTCGTGCTGCAGTATAATAAACGCGACCTGCCCGATATCATGCCTGTCGATGAACTCAATGCCAGGTTCAACAGCCTGAATATTCCGGCTTTTGAATCAAGTGCGATAACCGGGATGGGGGTGGCGGCAACATTGAATGCAATATGTAAAACAGTGCAGAAGCATATGGAAAGCGATGCTGCAAAGAAAAAACGGTGATTCACCTGCGGAAACCATTGAAGAAGCAGTTGGCCCGGCAGTAACTACTCTGCACAAAACATGCACAGCACTGCCTGTATGCTGCACAAAGCCCCATCAATTCGAACCTGTTTGAGCACAAAGGACCTATTGTTGAACAACCCGCCTGTTTTGCAAATCACTGCAGCTAGAGCAATTTAAGGCTGTGATGACAAGTAGAGCCTTTTCGTTATTTTGTAGCTGAGCTCATTCCCGTTCGTGGTGAGCCCTGAGCTTGACGAAGGGTCGAACCATGAACGGAAAGTCGCCCTTCGATCCTTCGACAGGCTCAGGATGCAAGGCGAACGGGATCGGGTTCGCTAAAGGCGCAGCAAGGCCACCTCAAACTTAAATTGCTCTAAAGCAATTCAACTCATGCAACAGCGGCTTTGTTCCCCGGCAAAAATGCACCGAATTTTCAAAAAATACAGCCGCTGCCTTTTCTTTTATTACAGGCTCTCAGAATTCCGTATTCTTACGTCAAACGTTACGTCAAACGCAGACGTGACCCTTATGTTCCTAGAAACGCCAGTTAACAATAACCATTCCGGGGGCCAACTCGTCAGGAAATCCGGTGAACCATCGATTTTGGGGAAGAAGATTTAAGATTCCGATTTGAACCCCGGTTGTCGCCGTAGCGGCATAATTGACAATGCCCAGCTGAACACCGGTCAGATGGCCTGCATAGTTTACAACACCGGTCTGAAGACCTTTCACAGAGCCTTCCGTATAGTCAACGATGCCGGCTTGCCATCCAAGGAAGCTTGCTTTCGTGTAATTGACGAGTGATACCTGCACCCCCTTATAGCGGTCTGCATAATTAAGCAGCAAGCCCACGCTAAAGCCGGCGCTCCTGCCCGTAGATCCGTTGACAATCCCCAGGGCCAGCGATGTCTGCGGATTTTCGCCCCATATACTGAGTGTCAATCCTTCAATCCTTGTACTTCTGTTGAAAATGGCAATATCCGGAGTAAGACTAAGCTGTATGGGTTTAGATCCAGCCATTGCTTCGCTGGCAACCATGATAATCATCAGACATACCAATAAAAATATCTTTTTCATTTTTTGCCTCCTGCTATTTTTGATTTGGGATACAGCTTGTACCCTGATAACCATACAATTCTTAAATTTTTTTTAAGAATTGCCGTTCTACTTCTGAAAAAAAACGTGATTTGGAATATGGAGTATACTGCGATAGGTATAAAATATAGAACTTGGAAAATGATGTGTCAATAGCTATGGGCAAGGTTTCAGGATAGGAGTTGTTGGTTTATGCAGGAAGGCCCCATGCCCCTTCTAAGAGCGTGTACGAAAAGCCAAAGCCCCTGCCTTTGGGTTGTCATTCCGGGCACAGCGAAGAATCTCGTAGTTTTAATGAATTCGTTCAGGATGACATTACATGACTTTTCATGTACGCTCTCCATCAAACGCAGTCCTCAATTTTCCCCTCTACAAACTCTTTACAAGGGCGTTATTGTGTACTTTTACCGGCTGCCGCAAGCTCTGCATCCAGAAGCTGCTTTATTTTTTTCAGCCGCTCGATCTGAGACTGAACGCTGTCGGGGTCGGCATCGCGAATCTCCTGCTCCACGTCCAGAATGTCACGCTCCTTTTTAAGCCGCGCAAGGCGCAGCTCCAGCTCTTTGGCATGCAAGTCTTCGAGCTGCTTTGCCGCATCTGCGGACATATCTCCTGCAGCTTGAGAAATGTTCTCCGCAGCACTGGCGCCGTTGGACACATATTTTTTAAGGGAGCCTTCCCCGTCATACAGCTCAAGGCCGCAGGCTGTAGTTGAAAACATCTTGCCCTTGACCGGCACATAGGCAACGCCGCCTGCCTGAACAAAGGAGAGATAATCGCTGTAGAGCACCCGATGGGTCTGCTGCTCGAAATTATCGCAGGTAACAGTGACGGCCACGGTCCGGCTGATCCGGTACGGAATGCCGCGCAGCTCTGTAACGGGCTCGGAGCCGAGCTGCACATCGGCAGCTGTAATTTTTGATAAAGCCCCGAGATCGCTGTCGCAGGACAACTGAATTTTTACCGCATCGGGTGTGGTCGCATCCGGTAAAAGCTGTTTTATTTCATCTGTATCAGAGTAGTCCGCTACATACACAGCATCCTTTTTTACAAAATCAAGTGTTGCCGGATCAATCAGCCGCACCACCTCGATATCACGTATTTTTTTCAGTTCCGTCACTGTTTCCCCGGCAACGGCGGCAATCTTTGCCAGCTGCAGCGCGGTCTGCCCGAGATGCGCCGCCACATCGGCGGTTGTATCATCGGCGCTGTGATTGATGGCTTTCAGGCGTCCATCGGCAGTGTTTTCAACCGTCAGTTTCGTATCATGGAAAAATCCGTCCAGGGACTGCGTATCAAGCAGAAAGCCCATGCGGCTGTCCGGTATGGTTTTGAGCCTGACCCTGACCGGCTCCACAACAGCTGCATGCTGCGAAACCGCGGGCTGCAGGGCTTTGCCGCCTGCATCTTTCTTTATGGCTTTGCCCTGCCCGTCCGCCTGCCAGACCCGCTTCTCGAATTCCGTATAGGTAAGAGTTACTTCAAGCAGATTTTTGGGCAGGTAAAACACAATGCCCCGGTGCAAAGCAGCACCGCCGGCAGCATCGACCGTGAAGGGAACAACTCTCGCCGAGGGAGCGCAGCCCGGGCCGCTGCTGCACAGCAGTGCAAGCAGGCTCAGTGTAAAAACCGCTGCGGGGGTCTGACGGATTGGTTTCATACGCACAAGCTACGCCTCACATATAGATTAGTTTTACCGGCGGTTTTTTCAGCAGCCGCGCAGCCTGCGCAGGGTCATTGGTTATGGATAGTTCGGGTCTGCTTGCATCTATAAACCAGACTCTGTTTTTGCCCTGGTCATCCTGATCAATAAAAAGATTTACGGCATGGTTCTGGCTGATAACGATAGCAACTGCCGGTGGCACAGGCGCAGCCGTACCGGTAAAACAGCTCCGGCGATACAGGGCGTTTGCCTCAGCTTTTAAGCTGCATGGCGGAATCATCGCAATCGGTAATCTGTGTTTTTGCGGCGGCGGGGTTCGCCAGCAGCAGGTTGCACCTGGCAAGGGTAAGGATTTCCTCTTTCGATACGGGGCTGTACCAGTCATCAACAAGCATGACTTTTATTTTTAAGTCGGCCATGGTGGCGATTTCACATGCGCCGAGAGAGGAAAAAAATTCCAGAAGGCTCTGCCTGATTGCATCGGGTGAAAGAGTGACCATGGGGAATCCTTTCATATCATCAAGGGCGTTAAGGAAAGCAGAGTACAGCGCCACACAATAAGGAAGCCGGTTACAATCCTCCTCAATCCCCACTAATCCCCTGTAATCCTCCATAAAAAAGGGAGGAGCAAAAAAGATCCGGGACTGTGGACCTCCACCCTTTTTTAAAGGAGAGTCAGCAGGGGTTTTTATCTATAACCGCCCCTTATTGTGTGGCGTGTACGCTGCTAGAGTTTAAGCGCATTTTTAAACTCTTATATCAACAAATCGCATCATCCGCCATGAGTACAAATACTCAATTTAGTATGAGTATTTATACTCATACGCCGTTTGGCGTATTACGGGACTTGAAGTTTGACCTCTTCTGAAAATCTTGATTCATGCATAAAAAAACCGGCCCCTTTACAGGACCGGCTTTTTTGCATAATCAACTTTTTCAAGACCTTCTACGGCGTACAAACCTCCTCGCAAGCAGGCTGCCCGCAGCCGCCGGGCGTCTAAAACATTTTAACGGGAAGTTCCCCCGTGCAGTCGCCTACAGTCACCTCATAGATATCGCCGGCTTTTTGATTCTGACCGTTTACCAGCACCAGCGCGATGATGATTCTTTTTCCCAAAGCTGCCTGCAGCATAGTTTCAACGCTGTAGGTTCCCCAGTCAATTGTGGTTGCCATGTGAAAAAGATGCGTTCTCATCACCGCGGATGATAAAAGCCTGCAGCTGCATGACGGTATTGACCACCTTGCTGAGCCTGCGTGGAAAAAATTCTACTCTGCAGGTTTCTGCCGATATGGTTGTAGTGGTGGTTGCCAGTTTTCACAATGCTGTCTGAGAACGTTGTGCGTTTTATCGGAGAGCAGGAGTAAATTTCAAATGAACCTGAAAGCTGATTGCAACGGCCCGTCCGCAACCATAGATGGAAAGCCCTGATTGTTGTTAAAGGGCCAGCGGGAAGCGTTGCTATAAACTCCGGGCCAAGCATTTCAACTCCTGGAGCATCAAATTCTATCCGCCACCACTCGGATGACCATCGAAAGTTCAAACACAAACCCACATCCAGTTATATCAGAGTTGGAATTAAGCCTCACTGATCGGTGTAAAGGTCGAATCGCTCAGATTATAGAATTTTGTTTCTCCCCCTCCGATATAATCGCCAGGATCGCTCGTGAAATAATAAAGCGTCCCCGCAGCAGCCTCCCCCGCCAGCAAATAAAAAACAATCTGAAACAAAATAATGCATTTCACTATCGGCCAGCAAGAATATTGATGATGTCTCTTTAGCATCATACGCACTCCTTTTTTATTTACCAGTTTATAAATACTCGCTATGGGATGTGCCGCACGCAGGTTGTGTTGAACAGCGTGAAACCCAACACAGCAGCATCAAATATTGTACCCGGTTCGCAGGTTGCGGTTGAGCGGAGCGAAACCCAACTCCCCCCGTGCATAGCATCGAGTTTTATATCCAGCACCGCCAGTTTTTCGAATCAGTCGTTGTCTGGTTTCGTTCCTCAACCCGACCCGGCTAGACACGAAAATGAACCCGTATAAAAAAGCCCCTCCTGATTTTGAAAGGAGAGGCCTGCCGTAAGCCAAAAACTTTCATAACCGGCAGCACCGCTGTCCTTCAAAATCAAGAATCGGTTGCTTTGCGTACTGCCCCCTTACGGAGCAGCTTGCCCTTTTCGGTTCGAACGTATGTGCAATAACTTTACTGTTTTTTATTTATTACCATTAATAATTAAAGCTTGCAAACCTCAGCATATGCCAATTTTTTTACGACCTTCTGCGGGCTTTGCCCGATGGCCGCGTACAGGGCTGCTCATTGTCTGACTGTCCACAGTGTACTGTTTTTTATAGCCTCGTTGAAGCAGGCTTCTCAGCATGCACCCATTGGAAATTAAAAAGCTCTAAAACCATAAATAAATAATAACAAATTTTTAAATAAATAGCTATGAGTACAAATACTCAATTTGCTATGAGTATAAATACTCATACGTTCCGGCACTGCCCACCTTCTAAAAACCACTTCGGGCCTGGTGTCTGCATTCAATTTGTGGCTGAAAGCAGACCCCAAACCATACATGTGTTGGGCTCTCCCTTATGTGTTGACTTTTCGTAACTGTACTGTGCAACATAAAAAAGCCTTCAAAAACAAAAATTGCTGTCCGACCACGGAGGATATAAGACCAGCAGAAATTCATCAAAAAGCCGCAAAAAAGGACTCCGGTCAAGCCGGAGTGACGGATATTTTATCCAGCGCATCAAAAAAAATTAAAGTTGCACAGTTCAGGTAAGCATTTGTTGTGTGGTTGGGTTGAAGTACGAAACCCAGCGGTTTCATTCGGGTTTAACCCAACCTGCAAAAAAATGACTTTCCGTTTGGGCGCCCATTAATGCCTGAAAAGAGCCTGCGCTGACCGGGCACAAAAAAAATGCAAGTATTTTAAATAACTTGTTGACTTCTTTCCCGGTTTCAAGTATATATTACGCCTTTTTTCGTAAGACTTTTTTTGATAGGGAGGTACTTTTTTCGTGATTAGTGATTTATCAAAACTGCGCAATATCGGCATTTCGGCCCATATTGACAGCGGCAAAACAACGCTGACCGAGCGCATCCTGTACTACACCAACCGGATCCATGCGATCCATGAGGTTCGGGGCAAAGACGGCGTCGGCGCCAAAATGGACTTCATGGAGCTGGAGCGCGAGCGCGGCATCACCATCACCAGCGCGGCAACCCATTGCGAATGGGACAACCATCATATTAATATCATCGACACGCCCGGCCATGTCGACTTCACCATCGAGGTGGAGCGGGCACTGCGGGTGCTCGACGGCGCCATACTCGTGCTGTGCTCGGTGGGCGGCGTGCAGAGCCAGTCCTTCACGGTCGACCGGCAGATGAAGCGCTACAATGTGCCCCGCATAGCCTTTGTCAACAAGTGCGACCGCACGGGCGCAAACCCCGTGAAGGTGCGCGACCAGCTCCGGGAAAAGCTCGCGCACAACCCCGTGCTGCTGCAGCTGCCCATAGGGCTTGAAGACAAGCTCGAGGGCGTTGTCGACCTGATCGAGATGAAGGCCATTCGTTTTGCCGGCAAAGTCCGGTGACGACATGGAGGAAGGCCCCATCCCGGAAGACATGCGCGAGGAGGTTGACTCCTACCGCGAGCAGCTTCTGGACGCAGTTTCCATGTTCTCCGATGAGCTTATGGAGGCGATTCTTGAAGACCGCATTACCAATGACATGATTTATCAGGCCGATACGCAAAGGCACCCTTGAGCTCAAGCTCACGCCGGTGATGCTCGGATCGGCCTATAAAAACGTGGGCGTGCAGCTGCTGCTGGACGCCGTCATACGGTATCTGCCGTCCCCGCCGGACATAAAAAATGAAGCCATCGATCTGTCAAAAGACATCGAGGAAACAATCGAGCTGCAAAGCGATCCCGCGATGCCCACGGTGCTTCTGGCCTTCAAGCTTGAAGACGGCCGCTACGGCCAGCTCACCTATCTGCGCATCTATCAGGGCAGCCTCGCGCGCGACACCTTTATCACCAATACCCGCACGGGCAAAAAGCACAAGGCGGGCCGCCTGGTGCGCATGCACGCCGATGAAATGGAAGATGTGCAGGAAGCCTCCGCAGGCGACATCATCGCCATCTTCGGCCTTGACTGCAATTCCGGCGACACCTTCACCGACGGCACGGTCAATGTGAGCATGACCTCCATGTTCGTGCCCGATCCCGTCATATCGCTCTCGATCAAACCCGTGGATTCGAAGTCGGAAATCAATCTCGCCAAGGCGCTGAAGCGCTTCACCAAGGAAGACCCCACCTTCCACGTCGAGGTCGACCAGGAATCGCAGGAAACCGTGATCAAGGGCATGGGCGAGCTGCAGCTGGACGTGTACATCGAGCGGATGAAGCGCGAATACAATGCCCTTGTCGAAACCTCGCCCCCGCAGGTCGCCTACCGCGAAACCATCACGCAGCGGGCCGACTTCAACTATACGCACAAGAAGCAGACCGGCGGCTCCGGCCAGTACGGCCGCGTGGCGGGCTTCATGGAGCCCTGCGAGGATAAAGAGTTCGAATTTGTCGATAAAATCGTCGGCGGCACGATACCCCGGCAGTTCATTGCCGCGGTCAACAAGGGCTTTGCCTCCATGGTCAAAAAAGGCACCCTCATCGGCTCGCCCGTTACGGGCGTGCGCGTAACCATAAACGACGGCGCGTCCCACAGCGTCGACTCCTCCGACATCGCCTTCCAGGAAGCAGCGCGCGGGGCCTGGCGAGAAACATTCAACAAGGCGCGCCCGAAAATTCTTGAGCCCATCATGCGCGTTGCGGTTGAAGGGCCTGCGGAGTTTTCCGGCAATGTGCTCACCACGCTCATGCAGCGCCGCGGCATGATCATCGGCTCGCATGAAGATGCGGGCATTGCGCGCATCGAGGCTGAGGTGCCTCTGGCCGACATGTTCGGCTACTCAACCGTGCTGCGCTCCAACACACAGGGCAAGGCCGAATTCACCATGGAATTTTCACGCTATCTGCAGGTACCGGCCAGCATTGCCGAAGAGCTGACGGAAAAGGCAAAAGAAAAAGCCACAGGCAGAAAATAGCAAGGAGCATACCTCTATGATTCGTCAAGAACTCACCGCGCGCAATCCGCTGCGCATACTCGAAAAATTTATTTCCGGAGGCCTGCGGACAGGCGGTCTGGGCCTCGTGATCGCCCCTGCGGGCGTGGGAAAAACAGCCTTCCTGGTGCAGATCGGCCTTGACGCCATTATGCGCGAAAAAAATGTCCTGCACATAGCCCTGGGGCAGAACACTGACCATGTCCAGGCGTGGTACGACGCCCTTTTTGACGACATGGCCGGCGGCCGCCACACCGACGAGATCGATGACCTCCGCAACTCGTCAACGCGGTACCGGGTTCTGCAGACCTATGCCGATACGGCATTTTCTCCGCAGCGGCTCGAGCAGACCGTGGCCCTTTTTCACGACCACATCAACTTCAAGCCAGACGTCATCGTGATCGACGGCTTTGACTGGGCATGCGCAGCGCCCGTGCAAATCGCAGCGGCCCTCGGCGCCTTCAGGTCATGCGCCCACCGACTCGGCGCCCAGCTCTGGATGAGCGCCCAGACGCACAAAACGTTTGCCAAGGCGCACCCCACGGCGATCACCCCGCCCTGCGACGCCTTTGAAGAGCTGATCGATGTGGCCATCTATCTTGAGCCGGCCGGCAGCAGCGTCTGCGTGCGCATACTCAAGAGCAATGGCTATACCAATATCCCCGACCCGCAGCTGCTTATTCACTGCGACACGCTGAGCCTTGCGGCTGCAGATGCCGAGCGGCCGCTCAATCTCCCCTCCGGGGCTCACACCCTGCTGTCGGGAGGCGCGCAGGGCGCTGAAGCCATGTTCGGCCAGTGCGCCGAGCAGTGGGGCCTGCAGGAAATCAACTTTTCCTTCGACGGCCATGAGCCGGCGCGCACCAGGAACCTCGTCAAGCTCTCCGGCAGCGAGCTTGCCCAGGGTGAGGTCAGCGATGCCTATCTCAGCGCGCAAATGCACCGCAGCTATCCCAGCACGCCGCTGTTCCGCAAGGTGCTCCAGTCCATCTGGCACCAGGTGAGCACCGCCGGGGAAGTTTTTGTTATTGGCACCATCATGCCCGATACAACCGTGCGCGGCGGCACCGGCTGGGCAGCCGAGCTTGCCAAGCACTGGCGCAAACCCGTGCTTGTGTTCGATCAGGAAAAAGACAGCTGGTTTACCTGGCGTGACGGAGTATGGGCTGAGGAAGCCCAACCCGTAATATCCCGCACACGATTCACCGGCACCGGCACGCGGTTTCTGAACGATCAGGGCCGTGCAGCCATTACAGCGCTGTTTGAACGGTCGTTCGGCGCAAAATAAAACAGCTTGGACCCTTGCACATAAAACAGCGGGCCCCGGAGTTTTCCGGAGCCCGCTGCTGTTTTCAGCTTTTTGCAAGCAGGCGCTACTCTGCGGCAAATTCAACACGCCGGTTTTTGGCGCGGCCTGCTGCCGTAGTGTTTTCAGCCACAGGATTCGTGCTGCCCAATGCTTTGGTTGCCAGGCGGTTGCTTTTAATGCCGCGGTTCATCAAATACTCACGAACAGCCTGGGCGCGCTTGTTTGAAAGGGATTCGTTGTAGCGTTCCGACCCGGTGCCGTCAGCATATCCCTTGATGACGATCTTCACATCGGAATTATCCACAGCGGTGAGCACGTTTGCCACTTCATCAAGCGCCGGCTGGGCGCTCTTTTTTATAATGGCCTTGTTGTAGTCGAAAAGAATCATGGACCAGCAGCCGTGCTCATCGATCTTCGCCCCCCTGGGCGTATTGGGGCATGCATCCGCCTCTTCGCAGACGCCGTCGCCATCGGTATCCTTAACGCACTTGTCAAAGAGCACCCGCTCTACAAAATCGGTCATTGGCTCGCACCCGGCCAGCTTGTCGGCATTGGCCATAAAACCGCAGCCGCCTGCCTTGACAATCTTTTCCAGAACAATTTTATTGTTATAGTCATCACCAATCTGTATGGCATAGATGCAGAGCTTATCGCCCATTGCCTTTTTCAGCTTTTCGGCTGCGGCAACTGCATCGCCATCGGTCGATTTGCCGTCGGTCACCAGGATAAGGGCTGTACGGCCCTCGACACCCTGAAGATCCCCGGCAGCGGCATTGATGGCTTTGACCATGGGCGTATTGCCGGAGGCCAGATCGATCTTGCACAAAGCACCCTTCAGGCCATCCTGCGAATAGGCTGTCATGCCGTAAATCAAGTCTGTCTGAAAAATGGAGAACAGGTAGTAGCCGTGGCCGAAGGTCCGCAGGCCGCCCGTCAGTTTCACATCTCCAGGTATGCACTGATTCATGCATGTGACCGCGTCTTTGGCAATGGCAATCTTCAGCTTCTCGCCAACCTTTCCTCCCATGGATTCTGAGGAATCAAACAGGACAAGAAAATTTTCAGCTTTTTGCTTGTATTTCTGTACATTTACCATTGATTTACAACCAGGGCCCGCAGCCTTCTGCGCGGCGCAGCCGACACAAAATACCAGTGCAACAAGTACTGCCAGTGCTTTCATCTGCCTGTTCATGTCTTTTCCCCTTTTTTTTGTGTTAGTCTTTTTCGTTGGCGACTCTGTACCTTTTTCAGCAAATAATCTTTATATAGTTAGATAAACGAATTATGTCAATAGACTTCTTCTCTATTTTTTTATATTCATAAAAACTGCGTTAAAACAGATGCCCATGAATAGCCGATTACAGCAGCACAAACACCCCTGTCAGCCACGGAAACATATTTCTTTTTTCCTATATCTCCAACAAGCCCGAAGCATTTAACACCTTTTTGTAGCCACGCAACTTACGAGCACTGTATCGTAATGAGTCCTGAGCCTGTCGAACGGGTATGCGAAATCCATGAACGTCCTGTATTGTTGGCATCAGTCTCCGATTTCAACCCTTCGGTCGAATGACAAAATGCGATGGAGCGAACGGCCAATACAGTGTTCAGCTTTGGAGATGACCATATGTCGGGCTACAAGATCCAATTAAATGCTCTGGCGCATTTAAAATTATCAGGCGGATGGTTCGTGCAGAACATTGTCCCGGCTACGCAGTCCGCAAAAGCAAAAAAAAACGGCGGAAGCCCGCATCGGGCATCCGCCGTTCCGTTTTTACCGCTCTAAAATATTACTTTACCGTTTTCATCGGCTCGAGCTGCTTCATGGCCATGCCGACAAAAGGCTTGGGCGTAACAGCCTGAACGCACTCGATAAGGATAGCTTCCGTAACCGTGCCGCCGTCACCGGCCTTTGTCACGATGGCCTCCATGAGCTTCTTCTCTGTCATGGCCCGGAAGGGCTTGGGTGATGCTTCGATCATTTTGTCGAACATTGCCTTGCTGTTGTCCTGCCACGTTAATTCTGCCATGGTATCCCTTTCTGTAAAAAGTTTTTCGTACGTTTCAGCCTGTGTTGCTAAAAAAATCGTTCTTCTACCCTACATTGCCATAAGCATCAAATCTGTCAAGTCATAAAGCTTTATTTTTTCATGATTGCGCTTGATCGGATCGCTCAGGCTCTGCTCGCAGTACGGGCAGCAGGTGGCTATGGCCTCAGCGCCCGTGGCCTTTGCCTCTTCGATGCGCTCTGCCGCTATCTTGAACGAGTGCTCGGGAAATGCCGTGCGCACGCCGGCGCCCGCGCCGCAGCACCAGCCCTGGTCCTTGATCCGCTCCATTTCAATGAGCCGCAGGCCCGGGTATCGCCTTCAGGATGTTGCGGGGTTCCTCATATATACCACAGTGCCGGCCGATATGGCAAGGGTCATGCCAGGTAACGGTCAGGGGCACCTTCTTGGTGAACTTGATGGTCCCGTCGGCAACAAGCTTCTCAAGCACCTGC
Source organism: uncultured delta proteobacterium (assembly GCA_963804955.1). Taxonomy (GTDB): domain Bacteria; phylum Desulfobacterota; class WTBG01; order CAIYCZ01; family CAIRTM01; genus CAIWCT01. Next base: position 460,939 of record CAWDSQ010000007.1, read on the forward strand.
GTGACATGCAGCACTTCATAGTCGATGGCCGGCATGCCGGGCACTTCAGGAAAATCATACTTCAGGGTATGGTGGCAGCCCGCGCAGTGGGTGATGATCTTTTTAACGCCCGCCTGCTTGAAGGTCTCGATATTGCGCTTCACGAGATCAAAAAATGTGGCGCGGTCGCCGATGCGGATGGCAGGGCTGCCGCAGCAGATCTCCTTCTCGCCGAGTATGCCCACCGTCAACGCCGGCCTGCTTGCAGTATCTTTACGGTATTGATGATTTCGTGCTGCAGCAGGGGATCAAAGGCAGGGGTGCAGCCGGCAAAAAACAGATACTCGCACTTTTCCTTGTCGAAATCGGGCAGATCAAGGCCCTTGGTCCAGTCGCGCCGCTTGGTGCGGGGCTGCAGCCAGGGGTTATCGTAGTTCTTGATGCTCTTCAAAAGCTCCTTATGCGGCGGCAGCGGCGCAAGGCCCTTCTCGACCAGATAGGCCTTCAGCGCTTCGGCCGCCTTCAGCGGCTCCTTTTCATTCAGGCGCAGGCAGTTCATCTCGCAGGCGCCGCAGGACGTGCAGGTAGTAGCAGATCTTCAGCAGCTCCTCGGAATCCGTTGCGTCGAAATCGCCTTCGAGCAGGGCGCGGATAATGTGAAACTTGCCCATGGCGCTGTAGCCGAAGTTGCGCGTATAGCGGAACTCCGGACAGATTTCGCTGTACTTCGAGCTCTTCACATTCCAGCCCCACTGGTTCATGCACCAGTTGCAGCGCGCATCGCCCCAGGCCATTTCCCGGTAGTCTTCAAGGTTGCGCTCATAGACTTTTTTGTCGATTTTCGGATACATGGCTTACTCCAGAAAAAATTATTACGCGCTCTTCTTGACAAGCTCGGCGCAGATGCTGTTAAGCGTATCGGCGCTGAAATCATCCCACTCGGCTGAAATCTGCACAAGCTCAGCCATATTCTCCGCGGTGATCTCGGGGCACAGAACGGCGATGACCGGATCGATGCCGAGCACATAGGCCAGGGCCTGCCGCTTGATCCAGCCGTCTGCATCCAGGCTGCCGCCGAAATATCGCTTTGGTGGGCACTGCCATCGAAAAAGCTGTTGACTGGGCGGCTATGGCGCTGTCAAGCGCGCCTGCGACAGTCCAGGCTGCAAGGCCGTCGGCTGCGCCGCCTGCGGCAAGACCGTCAAGGCCGTCAGATCCCTGCGCCCTGCTTCTTCAGAAGCGCGCCCGCTGCGGCTGGTTCAAGGCCCAGGCGATAGCATGTCTCCATTGCTCTGGCAGCGTCAACACCGGCAGCCGCAAGGCTTGCAAAGCCCATCAGGTCGGACACGAGACAGCCGGGCTCCTTGGATCCGCCCATCATGTCCATGAACGCTCGGGGCTTCATTATATTTCAGGAATGTATAGTAGGGATAGGGGCAGTTGTAGCCCGCGTCATTGCGGTGCGTCAGGCTTTTGAGCTTGTCAAGCGCTGCGGCATCAATGCCCAGAGCCGCGCCGATATCATACAGCCCGGCTTTGCCCTTGATGGCGCCGGCGACGATTTTGTTCTTCAGCTCGATGCACTTCACGAAAAAGCCGTCAGCCACTTCCAGTGCGCCAAGGCCGCGCATGGCAACAGCCTTCAGGTTCTTTGCGCCGAACACGGCGCCAAGGCCTGCTTTGTCTTTGCCGCCCCAGTAGTTCTCGGAGACGACTGGCCAGGGGGTTTTTGTTTTCGCCGGCTTTGCCGATGAGCAGCATCTGCGCCATATCATCGCCGTAGACTTCGCGCATCTTGTCGGTTGATTCCCAGACATCCTTGCCCCAGATATCGGCCGAATCATTGATGTCCGACAGGCCGTCATGCAGCCACAGGCGCACGGGAGCTGCTGCCTTGCCCAGCACAACCACAAAGTCAAAGCCCGTCAGCTTCAGCTCAACGCCCGTCTGCCAGCCGAAGGGCACATGGGCGATTTTGCCCGTAATGGGGCTTTTGGCCGTCATCACGCCGCCGCAGGCAGCAGGGGCGAAGGTCGCCGTAAAAAAGCCGGAGCCGAGAATCAGGGGCTCGCGGTCCTTGTACTGCTCGTAGAGCTCCATATTGATGGCAGCGCCGCCAAGGGCCTTCTCTATGAGCTCTTCGGTCAGGTCCTGGTTCGAGCAGGATTTCGCGTCAAGATCGACAATAAGAATTGTGCCGTTATAGTTATTCATGGTTTCCATAGTCATTAGCCCTCCATGCTCAAAACGCCGTAGGGACATGCCTGCATGCACACCGGCCCGTTATCCTCATCCTTGCAAAGGTCGCAGGCAATGCGCAAAAGAATCGGCTTTGCGCTTGCCCCGGCGCCTTCAATCTGCTCGCCGGGCATCAGCACCTTTTCGCCCTCAGGCCGGCCCAGCATCAGCGTCTTGTCGCGCTTGACCATCATGCCGTAGTAGTTTTTCTTTTCCTCATAATAATACATGAGGCTTGAGCCTATGGGCGAAATGCTGCCGTCGTGGTGATAGTTGCAGGCAAATTCGCATATCCTGCAGCCCGTGCATTTCATGGGATCCACTTTCAGTGCCATGGTGAAGCTCCTTTATTATTAATTTATAGTAGGGGTTCAAATCTAACAAGATTTTGAGCCCCTGCGCAACGTTTAACTGCGATTCTCAATTATCAGGGTCGATCTGGTGCGGCGGATTTGATACCCTGTTCGGATCAATGGCGCGCTTGATGCCCTTCAGCAGCTTGTCGTACTTGAACACGGGAGCCGCCATCTGGTGATAGGCCCGCCCAGGAACGGGCCGACGCCGTTTTCAAGACCGTTGCTCACGTCTTCCTTGGTCATCTCAAGCAGCTTGCCAAGAAGATCGCCAAGATCCTCAGCGCGTTTTTCAACCGGGAAGTCGGTCTCGCCGAAGCCGAAATGGCCGAAATCATAGCCGCCGATCCAGTCCGGACCGTCGCTGTCAAGAATGGGCGGCGAGAATTTATCAACCCACTTGTAGCCGGTCTTGACCTGGCCGATCGAGTACTTGAGCGTATCGGTCTGCAGGCGCAGGGCCAGGAACGTGCCCGAGGCCCGCATCATGCGCGAGCCATGCGTGTCCCGTGATCCAGTTATTGGCATGTGCGGGGCACCCACATGTCATAGACTTCCTTCTTCACGGGCTTGCCGCCGGTCTCTTTGATGATGTCTTCAAGCACGCGCTTTTCATATTCAAGCTGCTTGCCGGAGGTGAAGCCCCAGAGGCAGACGCCCACGGCATTTTTCGCATTGTCCTGGAAGGTGCGCTTCTTGCCACTCGGTCCAGTACTCCTCGCAGGAATTGGACCACCACATGATATAATACACGGTGGGCCACTTCTGCACGACGCCGGCGATCTCTGCCTTGCCGATTTCATACATGAAATTGACGGCATCCTCAAGGGACTCATACTTCACCATATACCACTTGAAACGGTCTTCGGGCAGCACCGAGGTCTGGTTGGGAATCGTGCCCTCAACCGGCCATACCTTGGGGCCGGGATAGGGATGCAGCTTCACGGCCATCTTGGTGACCATGCCGACGCCGCCCATGGCGCCGGCATAGCCGCGCAGCATGCCGCGAAGATCAGGACCCGGGCCTTCGCCCCAGAAGCCGTTATCAGCATCCTGCGAGAATGAGCCGGTGCGCAGGATCTCGCCGTTGGGCAGCACCCACTCAAGGCCCAGAATATTTCTATAGGCAACGCCCAGCCGGTACCCGACGCCCCACATGCCCTGAAACACATGGCCGCCGATGGCCGATGCCTGGGCGCTTGCCTCGGGCGAGCCGATATACAGGCCGCGCTTGTATGCCTCTGCCTGCACCTGCGCAAGCGTGCACAGGGGCTCGATGACGGCATACATGTTCTTCTCGTCGATCTCATGAATTGCGCCCATGCGCTTGCAGTCGATGATCACGGTATGGGGCCGGTTGGGAGAGCCGGTCAGTGACCACTGGTTTGACCCGACGGGAATGAAGGGTATTTTATAGCGGTTGCAGATCTTAATGACTGCCTGCGTCTCCATGGTGCCGTTGGGCAGCACCACAAATTCCGGCGGCATGGACATGCCGAGAATCTTCGGGGGCAGCCAGTCGCCGAAATAGGCATTGACCGTTGCGGGATTATCTCTGACATTTTCTACGCCGAGAGCAGCCTGAAACGCTTTCAGAATCTGCTGATGACTCTCATCGTTTGTATCTGCTGTATCTGTCATGGCCTGTTCTCCTCTCACAGTGCTTCCATCATAAGGTCAAACAGATTCTCGATTTCCATCTTTTCTTCCATGCCGATGCCGCCGGCGCGCAGGTTGCTTTCGCACCAGGGGCAGCTGGTCACGAGCATGGAAGCGCCCGTATCCTTGGCCTCGGCCAGGCGCTCGCGCGCGGTCCACTGGGCAAAATCCTTGAAGCCGGTAAACGCGCCGCCGCCGCCGCCGCAGCACCAGGCATATTCCCTGATGCGCTCCATCTCCACAAGCTCGACGCCGGGGATGGACTTGAGGATAGTGCGCGGCTCGTCATACACGCCCACCATATCCTTGCCGGGCACATAGGGGCGGCCCATGCGGCCCATGTGACAGGGGTCATGCCAGGTCACGGTGACGGGCACCTCTTTTTTAAACTTGATCTTTTTGTCCCTGAGTGAGCCGCTCGAGATATTCCGCCACATGCAGCACTTCAAAATTCTTCTTTTCGGGCAGCTCGTCGTATTCAACGCGCATTGTGCCGTAGCAGCCGGCGCAGGGGGTGACGCACCGTCTTCACGCCCAGTTCGTTAAACTTCTTTATATTGGCCGTTGCCAGCCGTTCGAATTCGGCAAGGATGCCGGTCTTTTCGGCGGGCTGCCGCAGCACAGCTCCTTGTCGCCGAGGGTGCCGAAGTCAACCTTAGTTTCTTGAGGATTTTGGCGATATTGACGACCGTGCCTTTCAGCTCCTTCGCACAGGCCATAGGTGCAGCCGACAAAAAGCAGCACCTCGGCCTTCTCCTTGTTCAGGTCCTTAATGCCCAGGCTCTTCAGCTCCTTGGCCCAGGTGTTGCGCTTGGTGCGCGGCTGCAGCCAGACATTGTCATACTGCTTCAGGCTGTCAAGCATGGGCTTGTGCTCGGGCAGTATGCCCGATCTCCTTGATGTATTCGGCGCGCATCCAGCGGTAGAGCTTCACAAGCTCGGCGTCGCGGATATTCTTGTCCATGGCGTCGCAGCCGCCGCACATGGTGCACTGGAACAGAATGTCCTTGATCTCGGGATCATCGCCCCATTTCATCTTGCCGTCGATGATGGACAGCGCCAGATCGCACTTGCCCTGACCCGAATGGGAGTCAAACAGGTAGCGCGTATGCTGGGGGCAGATGCGGGCATAGCGGGCGCTCTTGACCTGCCATGAATTCACCCATTTGCACACCGAGCAGCGCGAGCAGTTGAAAGCTGTCCAGCGGGCCTTCTCCTGATCGAAGGGCCCTTCGAGGGGATATTTTAAATAGCGCGGATCTTTGGGAAGCAACATTTCCTTAGCCATGGAATCCTCCATCTATCTGAAAATTTAAATTAAAAACAGAGTTTGCCCGGATTCAGTATGCCGTTCGGGTCATAGATCTTCTTCAGCTCCTTGAGCATGGCTGTATAGGAAGAAGACCGGCGGTACACCATATCGGCCCAGGGGCCATAGGGCCGGGTGAAAAAAGCTCCTTCGTCGATAAGCTGCTTGCTGAGCTCGACGACAGAGCGATCCGACATTTTCACGCTCCGCCTCATCCTCAAGCTCGCAGGGAAAGCTGAACTGCAGATGGCAGGCGCGGCCGCGCTCCAGGGGCTGCATGTACACGCCCACTTCGTCGATGTTCAGGCCGTAGGTGGCGGCATAGCCCATGGCGATATCTTCATAGCGGGCAGCCTTGTCCATGGTCGTGATAAAGAAAATTTCCTGCGATGAGCTGGCAAAGCGGGTCTTCCAGTAGTCGCCTGCGGGCAGGTTGCGCAGCTTGCTCCAGCATGGTTGCTTCAAGGCCGGCGATGCCGCCCACGGTTTTGCCGGGCTGAAGCTGAAAGTCGGCTGCTATCTCCATAAGCGCCTCTTCTTCATAGGCGATGCGCTCAAGCGGGCGGCGCGGAGCGCCGGCAAGCACGAGCACCAGGGTATAGTTGGGAAGCTCTGCCATCAGCTTGCCGAAATCCTTGGGATCGTCGGCCAGGAGCTGCGCCATCATGAACCGGTTGAGAACAAAGCACTCATTGCCCACATGGCGGCGCTGCATCTTGTAGATGGGGCCGGCGCAATCCTCCAGGCAGTCAAAGCCCATGAAAAAGGCCTTCTGGTGCTTCGGCCGGTATTCGGTCTTCACATTCAGCCAGGTAATGATGCCCAGGGTGCCCTGCGCGCCAAGAAACAGGCGCCAGAAGTCGATGCCCGGGCCTTCCGGGTAGGCGCCTTCGCAGTGCGCATCCGATGCCGTACCCGTGATGAAAAGATCGCCCGTCGGGAGCACCACTTCCATGGTAAGAGCCGGCTCGCCGTATTCGTATTTGGGGATCAGCATGGGCTCGCGCTCAACAGAGCTGGTGAGGGCCGATGCCTTCGGGTGGGGAAACAGGGGATTCAAAGCCATCTGATCATGCTCTTTCAAAGCATCATTCAACTGCTGCCAGGTGACGCCCGGCTCGATTTTTGCCTTGCGGTTCAGGGGATCAATCTCAAGAATTTTATTCATCCCTGAAAGATCAACAATAACGCCGCCCTGCTCGGGAAGCGTGCCGCCGGTAAAATGAACGCCCGAGCTGGCAGGAACCAGCGGCGTAAGCGTTGTATTGGCCCATTTAACGAGCTTCCTGCACTTCAGCAGTGTTTTTGGGCTTCACCACGGCAAAAGGCCTCTTCCGGGGATTCAGGGTCTGATCCGTGGAATACAGGGCCAGCGTCTGCTCGTCATCAAGCACATTTTTCGCGCCCACGATATCCCGTAGCTCTTTCATCATAACGACCTCCTACGTTGGGTTCAAATTGATGATAATCACAGTCCAAAATAAGAATAAAACGATGGCAAAAAATATTTAGCGTAATAACCTTCTATAGCATAAGTAAAGAAGGCAGCACAATATCTTTTTTGCCGCATGCGACACAAGAGCACAGGTGTTGTATCTATTTTCATGATAATCCTTAAAAAATACTTTCCCGGCATGCTGACAGAATGGTACAGACAGCAGAAAAAAGGCTTTTTTGACTATGACAAATTGTCATATTTTTTTCATTTGACACACTATGCCTCTGCCTCTATAATGCCCGCATTATCAAAAACTTAGCGCGATGCTCAGCGCAGACATTTACCCAAAAAAGGAGACTTACTCATGGCAAGGATATTCAACTTCGCAGCAGGACCCTCCACGCTGCCTGTCGAGACCCTTCAGGAAGCAGCGGCAAAAATGGTTGACTTCGAAAACACCGGCATGTCGCTCATCGAGATGAGCCACCGCGGCAAGGTGTATGAAGGCGTCCACAATGAAACCATAGCCCTGATCCGGGAAATTCTGCAGGTGCCGGAAAACTATCATATTCTGTTCCTGCAGGGGGGCGCGACGCTCCAGTTCGGCATGATCCCCATGGCTTTTTTGCAGCAGGGCATGACCGCCGACTATATCCTGACCGGCGCCTGGGCCAAAAAAGCCTATGACGATGCCAAACTCATCGGCGCAGTCAATGTGCCCTGGGACGGCAAGGCCGAGAAATACAGCCGCATGCCGGCGCAAAGCGAGCTTAAGCTCACGCCCGGCGCAGCCTATGTGCATCTCTGCTCCAACGAGACCATCGGCGGCATCCAGTGGCAGAGCTTTCCCGACACGGGCGATGTTCCCCTCATCTGCGACATGTCTTCAGACATCATGTCACGGCCCCTGCCGTGGGACAAAATCGACATGGTCTATGCCGGCGCTCAGAAAAACCTCGCTCCTTCCGGCATGGCTCTGGTCATCATAAAAGACTCCCTTGCGCAAAAGGCGCGCAAGGATCTGCCGGCCTACCTGCGCTACGACCTGCATATAGAGAATAACTCCCTCTACAATACGCCCCCTTCATTCATCGTCTGGATGACCGGCCTGACCATGAAATGGATCAAGTCGATCGGAGGCCTTGCCGAAATCGAGCGGCGGCGCGCAGAAAAGGCAACCCTGCTCTATACCACCATCGAGCAGAGCGGCGGCTACTACAAGAACCCGGTTGACACGGCAAGCCGCTCGCCCATGAACATCGTCTGGAGGCTTCCCAGCGAAGAGCTTGAAGAAAAATTCATCAAGGAAGCAAAAAAAGAAGGTTTCGACGGCCTCAAGGGCCACCGCTCCGTGGGCGGCTGCCGTGCTTCGGTCTACAATGCCATGCCGGTTGAAGGCATCAGGAAGCTTGTGGATTTCATGAAAAAATTTATGTCTCAAAACGGCTGATACCCTCTCCTTTTTTTATATACGCACAAAGGCGGAACCGCGGGCACACGGTTCCGCCTTTGTGTTTATGCCAGTCCATCTAACTGGTACTGTGCAACTTTGTTTCCCTTTCGCCCTTGCTGAGCCGAAAAAACCGTTGCCGCTTCAGGCGCGAACAACAGCTTCAACCCGTGCCGCAAACCGGGGAAATGTTTGACATGGCGCTTGCTATTTTGCATGTATGCTTATATATAAAAACAGTACGGCGCATGTACTCGCATCGGCTTGCAGGCCCACCGGGGCAAGCGGAAGCTTACAGATGATTCACGCTGTTCATGCGCCGGCAGCGAAACAATTCGAGCCGGCGCCTGTTTAACTGGAGTAATGAATACCATGTCTCTACGAACGACACTACTTCTGGCCGGCGCCCTTGTTTTTCTCTGCACACTTGCTGCTCCTGCGCGGGGAGCAGAGGATGTGCGCGAAATCATCATCAAATTCAGGCCCGGCATTGCTGAGACGGCAAAAACCGCCCTGGCAAAAACCTGCGGCAGCCGCGAGCTGCGCACCTTCTACCGGGACCATTTCCGGGTGCTCACACTGCCCGCCGGAGCACCGATGAAGGCGGTTCTGGCACTGCTTGCCCGGCATCCGTCCATCATGTATGCCGAGCCAAATTACAGGGTGCGCGCTTTCAGCACTCCTAATGATGAGAGTTACCCCCTGCAGTGGAACTTCCAGCTCATCAATATGGAAGCAGCCTGGGATACAAGCACCGGCGACGGCGTAACGGTGGCGGTGCTTGATTCGGGCATAAGCCCCTACGGAGATGACGGATTCGGAGACCGCCTGCTTGAGGGCTACAATGCCTTCCTCAACAGAGAAACCCGCTGGCAGGACTTTCACTCCCACGGTACCCATGTTGCCGGCACCATAGGCCAGCAGACCAATAACGACGGAATAGGCGTTGCCGGCATCGCCCACAGCGCATGGATACTGCCGGTCAAGGCGCTCAACCGCTACGGATACGGGTCAAATGCCACGCTGGCCGCAGGCATTCGCTGGGCCGTGGATAACGGCGCTGATATAATCAACATGAGCCTTGGCAGCTCAAGGGGCGGACGGGCGCTGCAGGAAGCCGTTGAATATGCCGATCAGCACGGTGTTGTTCTTGTGGCCGCAACCGGCAATGACGCAAGCGCAGACAACCTGACGCCGGTGAGCTATCCTGCTGCCTATGAGCAGGTTATCGCCGTCGGCGCCGTCGACGCGATGAAAAACCGGGCTTACTATTCAAACGGCGGCGACAAGCTTGACCTGGTTGCCCCGGGCGGCAGCCCGGATGACTTCAATGAGGACGGCTACAGCGACGCCGTGATGCAGGAAACATTCAAGCTGTATGCCGGCTATCTCCGCCGCGCCCTCGACTGGGGGCTGTATTCAATGATGGGCACATCCATGGCAAGCCCGCATGTTGCGGGTGTTGCGGCACTGATAAAATCGCTGCATCCGGATTGGGGCCCTGATGAAATCAGGCAGGCCCTTATTGATACGGCTGAGGATCTCGGGGATCCGGGACGGGACGATGCCTTTGGCTACGGCCTTCTCGATGCGGCAGCAGCCCTGGCCTATACGCCCTAGAGTATTTTCTTTTTGCTAAAGCCCTGCTTGCTCATGGAGAGCTTGTGATTCTTTTGCCCGTGCTAAGTTCTCGCAGGAAAACGCAGCCCGGCAGGATGGTGTATCGCTCGAACCGCACGGGCGGCTCTCACCACAAGCTCTCCCCGTGTCCCTGGCTATACCATTTCGAAAAACGCCCTGGCCGGAGCGGCAGCACCCCTGAGCAGACCACTCCCCCCTGTGTTTCCCTGCAAGCCTGATCGCCGGCCGCACCTCCCGCTTTTTTTTATTTGCACATTCCTCTCTTTTTATACTATAACTTCTACTATACTTCTAAGGCCCGCCATGACCGCCACAGACATCAATGACATAGTGCCGTATCTTGAAAAAAATCCTGCCGTGCTGGAGCTTTTACGCAACCCGGCAAAACGCGGCATACTGCCCTTTCTGTGCAGCGATTACGAGCGCATTGCCTATCTGCTGGACAACCCCTGGATCGACCTTGAGCGGATTATCAGCATCGCCGACAGCGTCACGAACATTTCGCCCGATATCGGCGCCAATGAGCTGCTCAATATCCTGTGCAGGAACACGGCCCAGCTCATGAATGCAGACAGTGCGACCTGCCGCACCTGGGACCCTACCCGCAAAAGCATGATAGCCGGAGGCTCCTACAACTGGACAGCCCAGCGCATGGAGGAAATAGACCAGGAAAATTCCATTGCCGGCTGGGTCATACGAACAAAAACGCCACTACTGCGTGCCCGACATCAGCTCCGAGCCTTTATACAGGGAAAAAGAAAAAATACTTGCACTGGGCATCAATTCCATGCTGGCCCTGCCCATTCAGCTTTTCGACTATGAAGGCGGCGAAAAGATGGAAGTGCTGGTGGGAACCCTGCAGCTGTACTTCAAAGAAAAAAACAAGGTTTTTTTTCCGCAGCAGATAAAGCTCATCAAAAGCGTCGTGAGCCGCTTCAGCTATGTGTTAGCCCAGAAGCGCAAGCAGGCTCTGCAGACCCGTGCGCAGATCATCCAGGAAAGCCGCAAGGCGCTTATTTCCATCATCAAGCGCACCAAGTCTCTGGACCAGGTGCTGAGCTCCCTTGTGGCAAAAATAGCCGAAACCATCAGCGTAAAGCGCTGCGCGCTGTTTTCCATAGAGCATGATACCGCGGGCTGCAATGTGGCGGTGCTCATCGCGGGCTACCCGCTTGAACCCTTTGCCCACCGCTACGGCGTCACCCTCCCGTTTGCCGAACACCCCGCTTTTCAGGAGGTATGGATGACCGGCCAGCCCCTTCGCATCGACGATGCGCAGAGCGACCCGCGCATGAGCGCCACGAGCGACCTGTACCGCAACCGCAATATCCGCAATGTCTACTTCGTGCCCATCAAGGATGAAAATGAAGCGGTAACCAATGTGCTGGTGCTGGACGGCGAAGAGGCAAACCCCATCGACAAGGATGACCTGTCCTTTTTTAACTCCCTCATTCAGGATATCGAGCTGTGCATCCAGGCCTCACTCCGGTCGCAGGAGCGCCACGATTTCTACAACCTCATGCTATCCTTCGGCGCGATTGCAAAAGTGTATGCCAAAAAGATAGCCTCGCCCGCGGCAGACCCCGATGAGATCAAAGGGCTCTACCGCAAGCTGTATACGAGCATGCTTGCCGTCAACGACATCATCACCGACCGCATCCCCTTTGCGCAGAAGGAAGTGTTCAACGTAAACGAGGTCATCGCCGAGCGGCTGGATGCCTACTACTTTCCGCCGCAGGTAGTGATTGAGCAGAACTTCGAAGGTTGGGAGCTGCCGATTTGCGCCGACAGAAAAAAGGTGGGCCGCATCGTGGGCAATCTCATTGATAATGCCCATCGCAAGCTCGAAGAGCTTCAAAAGGGCACGCTTAAAATTCAGCTGCACACCGAAGGCCCCTATGCCGTCATCGAAATCGGCAATACCGGCGGCATACCGCAGGAAGTCATGAAAAACTTTATGCAGGACAGCAGGCCTCTCCAGAGCGGCACGGGCGACGACCGCGGTCAGGGACTGGCCATCGTCAAGCTTTTTACCGTCATGCACAACGGCATAGCCGAACTTGAAAGCCCCGCCGGGGCATACTGGACCACCTTTAGGATAAAACTACCCCTCCAATGAGAAAGGACCGATAATGACCACACGCACCTATCAACTCAAAGCCGCGGGCCAGAGCCTGTGGCTTGACAACATCCAGCGCCGCGAACTGCACAACGGCGCGCTGCAGAAAATGATCGACACCGACGGTATCTGCGGCATCACCTCCAATCCCACCATATTTATGAATGCCGTATCAAAAAGCACAGACTATGACGATCAGATCAGGCTGCTGGCCGGCCAGGGCACAGCGCCCGAGGCTGTCTACCATGCGGTCACCGTGCAGGACATCCGCGACGCGGGCACACTGCTTCTTCCGGTATACGAGCAGACGGCGCACGTTGACGGTTTTGTGTCCATTGAGCTCAATCCGCAGCTTGCCTTCAAGGTTGAGGAGAGCATCACCCAGGCCAGGGCTATCATAGCCGAAATAGGGCTGCCCAATATCATGATAAAAGTCCCCGGCACGAAAGAGGGGCTCATGGTGGTGCGGCAGCTGCTGACCGAGGGCATCAATGTAAATATCACCCTGCTGTTTGATCCGGAGCGGTACCGGCAGGTGGCGCAGACGTATATCGAGGCCCTCGAAGCCCGCATGCAGCAAGGCAAGCCCCTTGCCGATATTCACTCCGTGGCGAGCTTTTTCATCAGCCGCATCGACACCAAGGTTGACGGCCAGCTCGACAGGCTTTCGCCGGGCTCTCCCCTGCGCGGCAAGGCTGCCATACAGGTGGCAAAGGTCACCTATACGATCTTTAAGGAGCTTTTCTTCGGTGAGCGTTTCAAAAAAATTGCCGCAGCCGGCGGCCGCATCCAGCGCGTGCTCTGGGCAAGCACCGGCACCAAGGATCCAAACTACAGCGATGTCCTGTATGTCGACACACTCATCGGCCCGCACACCATCAACACCCTGCCCCCGAAAACAATCGATGCCTTCCGCGATCATGGCATTGTTGCGCAGACCATTGAAACCGATATTGACAAAGCCTCCGGCACCCTTGCACAGATCGAAACAGCAGGGGTAAGCCTTACCAAAGTGTATGCCGAGCTTGAAGCCGAAGGAGTAAAGGCCTTTGAAACGTCATACCTTGATCTGCTGAAAGCCCTGGCAGACAAGGCAGGCGCCCTTGCAGGCGGCACCTGATGCCCGGAAGGTAAAACCTGTTAGGTAACAGGGATAACCATCCATATGCAATGAGGCGGCAAAAAAAACCTGCCGCCTCATTTTTTAATTTTTCCAAGAGCGAGTTTTAAAAGCTAAAAACAATGCCTGTGTCATTTTCCGTCAGCCGTGGCGGATCAAGATGGCAGACAGTATGAGCCTTGTATACTAAAAATACTGTGACTTCTGTTCTGCGACTTACTCTTTGAAATTTTTTGCTATTTTAAAGCCCATGCCGCATTTGGGGCAGTTGACAGTGGATGGCTTTTTCGTTACCTCGACCAGGGCTCCGCAATCTCTGCAGGTGATGCGTGCTTTGATCGAGACGGCCACTGATTTCTTGTTTTTTTTTGCTTCAGCCATGGCAGCCCCTTTCCCGGTTACAAACCTTTACCGCATGAAAGGCTTCGCCTTTTCATGCTTCCTGAACGGTCAAACGATTCACTGACAGGGCCTGTTTTTTAAACTATGCCCGCTTTACCGAAACACTGCCTCGGAAACCCCACAAAAGAGGGAACGAAAAAAATCCCCCTTTAGCAACGGGGGATAAAAAGGCAAACATCAATTAAATCAATATTACCCACCGGGATCCCCCGCCTTGTAAGCGGGAAGCTTTACTGCCCCACAAGAAAGTGCATATTCTTCAGGCACTGATCCATATGGCGCATCATGTCTTCGGTTTTATTCCGGTACAGCTCATGCGCATCGCCGCCGGTCTTGATTGCCTGCGCGATGGCCAGACCTGCCCGGTAGCCCGAGTCTATGGCAGCGCTGATGCCCTCACCGTTTAAGTAGACAAAGCCCGCTGCCTCGCCGGTCAGCAGCACCCGGCCTGCGCCGAGATTCGGCGGCAGTTGCCGTACTGCGCAGCCCTCAACGCGGTCGATTTCACCAGTGGCCACCTGAAACCGGTCGGCAAGAAACTGTTTGAACACAACCATGCCGGCCCGGATATCCCGCCCGCGCAAGCCGCCCACGCACAGCGTCAGCAGGTCATCCTTGCGATGGACGCAGCACAAAATGTCGCCCACCGACGGCTCGAAAAACACATACCAGTGGCCTTTGCGCAGCGTGCCCGTGCTTCCAATCCGGCAATACTCCTGGTAGATAACCACATCGCCGGAATTGCCGCGCCACTGCTCATCCATAAAGCCCCGCACCGTGGAGCCGCAGCCGTCGGCGCCGACAAGATACGTGCACCCAAGCTCCTGCTGCGGTTCTTTTTGAGCGCCGGGCTCCATCGTTTTGGGCTCTTTCCGGAAAACCGACAGACGGATATGTGTCGCCGTCCTGTGTCATTGACCGCACAGAGCAGTTTTCTCGAACCTCTGCTTCGCTTTGCTGCACAAGCCAGCGGTCGAACCTGCTGCGCCAGATATTTAAATAGACCGGCGGAAATTCCTGCCCGTCTTTACCCGTCTCCCAGACATAGTTGAGGAAGCCTTTGTCTCTGTTCCACTCATGGATATGTTCGGCCGGAATCTCCCTGGGGGTGCAGTACACATCCTGCGGCGGCAGCCCGCCGAAATATCTGTCCAGCAGAACCTGTGTCTGGCCGAAAAGCACGCCAGAGCATATTTTGTTGCGGGGCAGTTTTTCTTTTTCGATAATGAGGACGTCAATGCCGGCCTTGCGCAGCGCCTTGGCGCATGCTGCGCCTGAAGGCCCCGCCCCCACAACTATGACCTGATGCTCTTCCATGACCGATGCTCCTTTTCCATGCAAAATAAATTTCTGCTATGCCTGCGCAGCGCCGGTTTAAGCTCTGCCGCTGCATGTATGCTCTTTAAAGATTCCTCGCCGATACCGGCTTTCTGGCCAAAACTTCTTCAATATGCTCTGAAATCTCCTTCATCGCCTGCGTCACGGGCTTGTAATAGCAGTGATCGAACAGCCGCTCCGTCAAGCCGGTCCGATGGAGTGAGATTACACAGAATCTTCATTCCCGTAAAGCCGGAAATTATGCGGTCAACGGGCACCACAAAACCGGATGTGCCCAGGGCAACAAAACAGTCCTCTGACCTAAGGCCGGCTGCTTCCTCATGCATATCGGCATAGCGCGGCGCCATTTCATTGAACAGCACCACATGGGGCTTGACGGCAAGGCTTGCGCAGGCCAGCGCCGCTGAAGGGGACGGCCATAGCCGATATTGCCGTACAGCCAGTAAGGCCTTCACATTTGCAAATTAACTGTGTGCAGTCACTCGCTCGAGCAGGTGTCCACATTCTGCGGATGAGCACAATCAGGCCGGCCGTAGGCTTACTGAGAGGGCAAGATCCCCGGCGGCATTGGCCGGCGTGCGAGCATCCGCGAAACTCGTTAAAAACTGAACGCTGCGGTTCTGTCGAAGGTGAAGAGTTCCGGACAAGCTCGTCGAACTGTAGCGCTCCCACTGGTGGCACGTACGCGAAGATTGTATCTCACTTTCGCGCACAAACCTGCGCCGCTAAAATGACAGCCTTTGCCACCGCTATGTGAAAGACCCGGTCAAAAAAAGGATTTTTCGAGCTTGCGCTCAAAGGTATGCCGTGGGCCACGACCACATCCGCAGGCAGCATGCCGAAATGCAGCATGGCATAGCCGATAGAATACATGATGCGCGTATCAACCCGCCGGTCTGCGGCCACTGCCACGGCCGAGCCGATGGCTATGCCCAGATCATTCATGGAAATTGCGCACCGGCCCCTGCCCGATTGCTCCTTTTCCCTGCAGTCGGCAAATCCGCAGAACCCGCACTGTTTGAGCCCGAGCGGCATGTCGCGCGCGCCGAGCACCACGATGCACTCAGCCTTCAGTATGTCATCGCCGTTGATCATGAAAACCGGGCCATCGGTTTGCTCAAAAAGCTCCAGCATCTTGTCGTGCAGGCCGGGTATCTCGGCTTTGGTGAGGATACAGGCAAAAAGATTGTCTACCCCCTTGCCTTTGGGCGCTGTGCGCGCCGCTATCACCATGGCGCGGGCCACCTCCAACAGCCCGGCTTCCCTGATTTCCTGTTCAAGCATCATGGCATATCTCCTTACATAATGGATCGACAACCTTAAATAAAGCAGAATTCAGGAGTCAGAATTCAGAATGGAAGACATATAAAGATCTCCAAAAAATATTCTCCCAACTCCAGGGCAGACACGCAGGTCTGCCCCTACTCTCGAAATCCTCTTGAACTCCTGAATTCCTGGATTCTGGATTCTGGATTCTGATTCTCTTTATGCTGTTTGATACCCTGAAACAGCTGCAGGGTCAAGTAGATTGCCGCATCTGGCGGCATTTTCAGCGCCCTGCAGTCCAGCCTGTTGATTGACATGCGTGCAGAGGCTGTGCTAAAAGTAAACCAAAGGAGTATGATGAAGCTTGCTGAAATACGTGATATTCTCAACGCGGAGGTGTATACCGGCCATGAGCGTCTCGGCCTTGAGGTAAAAACCGCCTTCAGCGCCGATCTCATGAGCGATGTTCTGGCATTCGCCCAGCCCGGCGGCCTGCTCATTACCGGGGTCACCAATGCCCAGTGCGTGCGCACGGCATTTGCCCTGGACATAGCGGCCATAGTCATCTGCCGCGGCAAAAAACCGCTGCCCGAGGCCGTTGAAATGGCGATCGAGCTTGGCATACCGATCCTTGCCACGGCCTATATCATGTTTGAAACCTGCGGCCGGCTTTTTCAGAACGGTATGGTCACGTGCGGGCCTGTCGAAAAAACCGGCAACGCGAATATCTCGGAGGGCACTGCGCATTTCAAAAGCGGCCACAAGGTGCAGGGCCGCAATTTCACCGAAGCGGGCCGCGCGGCAAATGAAATAAAAAAGTCGCTGCGCAGCCAGGGCATACCCGAAGAAATCGTTCGGCGCGTAGCTGTCGTTGCCTTCGAGTCTGAAGTAAACATAATCTCGTATGCCGATCACGGCACGATCTTCTGTTATGTATCACCGGAGCAGATATCCCTCGAAGCGATAGACCGCGGTCAGGGCATACCCGATATCGATCTTGCCATGCAGGAGGGCTACTCAACGGCCGACGACACCATCAGAGCCCTGGGCTTCGGCGCCGGCATGGGCCTGGCAAACATAAAACGATTTTCAGACACCTTTGAAATTTCTTCAGAGGTCGACAAGGGAACCTATCTGCGCAGCATCATCAACAGGCATAATGACATAAAGGAAACATAGCCATGGACGTACAAAGCATCGTCAAAGAGCTTCAGCTTTCGGTAAAGTGCCGGCCCGACCGCCTCGGCGCGGAAGTGACCGGCGGGTTTGCGGGCGACCTGCTGAGCGATGTCATGGCCAACAGCGCCGCCGGTCATCTCTGGATCACCCGGCAGACGCATCAGAACATCATCGCCGTGGCATCCCTCAAAGACCATGCCGGCATCATCATCGTGCAGGGAGCCGAACCCGAAGCCGACACTCTTGAAAAGGCCGCGGCCGAAGGCATCCCCGTCATGGCAAGCACACTGCAGGCTTTTGAGCTTGTGGGCAAAATATACCGGCTGCTGGACCGCTGAACGCATCCCCCTTTTTACCGAGAGCAGGCATGGCCCGACTCTATACATGTGATCTGCATAACCACACCTGCCTTTCGCCCTGCGCACGGCTCGATATGCACCCGAAAGCTCTCGTGGCGGCATGCCTTGCCCGGGGGCTTGACATTGTGGCGATCACCGATCACAATGCATCGGAAAACATTGTCCATGTCATGCAGGCAGCCCGTGACACCCCACTTGTCGTGATCCCCGGCATGGAGGTGACCACAAAAGAAGAGGCTCATGTGCTGGCTCTGTTCGCAAGCCTTGAAGCTGTAGCACTGTTTCAGGAAATAATTTACAGCCGCCTGCCCGGCGATAACGACGAGCGCCGCTTCGGCTGCCAGCCCATCGTCAATGATCGGGAAGAGGTTGAAGCCTTCAATCCGCATCTTTTATTCAGCACAACAGACATCACTCTCAATGAAGTTGCCGGACATATCCACAGCCTGGGCGGCATTGTTATAGCCTCCCACATCGACCGCTCATTTTTCAGCGTCGTCAGCCAGCTCGGCTGTGTGCCTGAAAGCGCGGGCTTTAACGGGCTTGAAATATCAGCAGCCCTTGGCATAGCCGGCGGCAGGCGCCGTTTCCCCGGTCTTTCACAGTACACGTTCATCACCTCATCGGATGCCCACTGCCTGAACGACGTGGGGCGCTCCTGCACCATAATGTATCTCGAAAGTCCGTGCTTTGCAGAAATACAGCTCGCCCTTGCCCGTATGGACGGACGATATGTTGCGGAAAGCCGGCCATGAAGGAGCTTGCGCTGCATATTCTTGACCTTGCCGAAAACGCCCTGCGCGCGGGAGCAACGAAGCTTGATATCACCATAGAGCGCGACGAGACTGCCGACACCCTCACTGTTTTCATCTCCGACAACGGCCGGGGCATGTCCCCTGAAGCTCTGGCCCGCGTGTCCGACCCGTTCTATACGACAAAAAAAACCCGGCGTACAGGCCTTGGCATACCGCTTGCAGCCCATGCCGCTCAGCATGGCAGGCGGCTCATTTTCCATCACATCGCAGGAGGGACTGGGCACCTGCATTACCGCTGTGTTTCAGTACAGCCATATCGACCGGCAGCCGCTGGGGGATGTGGCCGGCACAGTTGCCGCCCTGCTGCTTGCCAGCCCCGATATCGAGCTGCGCTTTGTCTGCCGATCAGGCGCCGGCGAATACATTTTTGACACCAGACTGCTGCGCGAGCAGCTTGAAGGCGTGCCGCTAAATCATGTTGCAGTTTTGTCTGTTCTGCGGGATAATATAATGAAAAATGTTCGTGAGGTATGCGGTTCATGAGTCGCGGTGCGAGGATGTAACCAGAGCAAAGGAGAAGAACATGGCAGAGACAAAAATAGTACTTGTGATTGACGACGATCCCGATATTATTGAAACCGTACACACGATACTGTCGGCCAAAGGCTACGTCGTCATCTCGGCATCCAGCGGCAAACAGGGCTTTGAAATTGTTCAGAAGACAAACCCGGATCTGGTTTTGTGCGATATGATGATGGAAGCCATCGACTCGGGCATGCAGACCGCCCAGCAGATCAAGCAGGTACAACAGCGAGATACCCGTGTTTCTTTTAAGCAGCATCGCCGAAACGACGGCCGCGACAACGCAGATCCGCGAGCTTGGCTTTATCGGCATTATTCAGAAGCCCGTCGAGCCTGCACGGCTTTTGAGCATTGTACAGAGCATCATCGGCTGAAACCGCCCGGCAGCCTGTATAAAGGCCAACATACAAAAACCGCGCTTTGCAGCAGCGCGGTTTTTGCTTTCTCTTTATTGTCTTCAGAGAACCATCGCCTATGGCTATAGTTCCCTGAAAAAAGCAACTTCAATACAGCATGTTTTTTGACTTCGTCAATGCCTATTTTTTCTTTTTCGAAGCCCCGCCTGCTGCCGACGGAATAACAGCCTCTGGATTTTTCTCAAACTCTTCGATTTCCTTGAGAACATCAGGCGGTATCTGATCGCGAATCTCCGGCGGCACCACCTGATTGAATATCCGCAGCACCTCGGCCGGATCCGGCTCCTCGCCCGACTCCTGGGCTTTCATCATCTCATCCATGACCCTCATGAAATCTTCCTGCGCCTTGTCAGAAAAAAGGTCCTTGGGATCGGGAGCGGGAGGGGGTTTTCTTCTCAGCCCGTTTATCCGGCGCATCCTGCTTTTCCGGCGCTTTGACGGAAGCGGGAACTGAAGCTGGTGTCGATGCAGGAGCAGATGCAGGGCCGGAAGGCGCCGGGCGCCCGGCACCCGAGGTCAGCTGGCGCTCGCCGCCTTTCTTGCCCATGAGATCAAGCTCGACAATGCGCGGGCTGGTGCTGTTGTCGAAATGCAAAACAAAGTTGGGCATATTGGCTATGCGCAGCACCCGCTGAATGCCCATGCGCACGGGCATCTGCTGAAACTTGACGCCGATGGGCTTATCATCGAAAGCCTCGCCGAACACCACAATCTTGATGCCGCACTTATCGCCAATATCGCGAATCAGGTCCTCGGGTTTCACATTCGGCGGCGTCAATCTTGAGCATGCCATCGAGGCATGAAACCATCTCGCTGCCGCCGGCCTCTTCAACCTCTGCAGTTGCCGTTTCCGCACCACCGGCACATAAGGACAGCACCAAGCACAAGCATTGCTAAAAAATCATTTTTTTTCATAAAACACTATTCGATAGACAGGTTTCAAACTCTGCATACTGAAGCAAAGGAACTCAGCTACACGGTGCGCAAGGCACTACGGCATACTGCTTTTTACGCCGCAGCCACAGAGTCTGCGTGACGCAACTCAGCAGATGGGCTTTTACAGGCTCATGTTCAGCCCTTCCTGCTGCCGTCCTTATTGTATTCGAAAAAGCCGCGGCCTGTCTTGCGCCCGAGATGCCCCACTTCAACAAGGCTCATCAGCAGGGGACAGGGCCGGTACTTGGGATCCTGAAACCCGTTATACAGCGACTGCTGCATGGCAAGCACCACATCAAGGCCGATGAAATCGGCAAGTTCAAGCGGCCCCATGGGATGGTTCATGCCGAGCTTCATGGCAGTATCAATCTCTTCCCGGGTCGAAACTCCCTGGTGCAGGCAGAAAATGGCCTCATTGATAAAGGTTTGAATGAGTCTGCTCGTGATAAAGCAGGGGCTGTCGGTCACGGTGATGGGAGTCTTGCCCATCTTGAGAGCCAGGTCCCTCACCGTCTGATAGCTCTCTTCAGAGGTGGCCGGCGTGCGAATGATCTCAACGAGCTTCATCATCTGCGCAGGGTACATAAAGTGCATGCCGAGCACCTTCTCCGGCCGCCTGGTTGCGGTTGCCAGCCTGCCCAGACGCACAGAGCTCGTGTTGGTGGTCAGAATAACATGCGGCGCACAGATCTTGTCAATGTTTGAAAAAATATCCATTTTCACGGGCTCGTTTTCGACCGCAGCCTCGACCACATAATCAACCTCTTCAAGGCTCTGAAGCTCCTTTTTAAAATGCATGCGCGACAGGGCGGCATCGCAGTCCTTCTTCTTGATTTTGCCAAGCTCAACGGCCCGGGTCAGGCTTTTTTCTATGGATGCCTTCGCCTTTTTAATGACCTCGTCATACGGCTCAACAACGATGGCTGTATAGCCCGCCTGAGCTGCCACCTGGGCAATACCCTTGCCCATTTGCCCGGCGCCGATCACGCCGATAGTCTTGATATGAGAAATGCTTGAGGCCTTTTTTTCCGGTGCCATGCTGCATCTAACCTTTCACTTTATTAATATACCTGGCATTGTGTGGGCTTTCAACAATGCTGGGTAGAGTATATAATAGCATGGTCATCGTCAAGTAAAAATTTAAGCTTTTTGAAGAGGTTGGACGCCGGAAGCGCCTTGTGCATAAAAGTCGAACACTGTGCGTCCATAGTCCCGCGTGCGCATAAGGGCAAGCCCATCGGGCGGCGCCACCTGAGGTTCCCTTTCCTCTCGCTGCACAATGATGACCCCATCGGGTTTCAATAACGGATGCCGGGCAAGAGAGGCGACGGCCTTCTGCTGAAGCCCGAGGCCATAGGGCGGCGCAACGATGACGATGTCGAAAGCTTCTTTTTTCCGGGACAGACCCTCAAGGGAGGCAATTCCGTCGCCCTGCACGACCTCCACTGCTTGCGCAACCCCCAGCGACCGGGCATTGAGCCTGATGAGCTCGGCTGTTTTCGGGGTAAGCTCAACCACCACCGCTGCTGCCGCGCCGTTTGACAAAAGCTCGAAGGCGATAGCGCCTGACCCGCCGAAAAGGTCCAGAAGCCGCGCTTGCGCAAGCCGCGGCCGGAGAATATCCGCCAGGCTCTTGCGCAGCCGCGTGAGCAGGGGCCGCGTTTGACTGCCCTCGGGCGTTTGTATGCGCCTGCCCCGCAATGTACCGGAAGTAATGGTAATAGTGCCCATGCATTATGCCTCCTGCCGGCTGCCGAGCAGGCGCCGGGCGGCAAGGGTGCTGCCCAGAACAAGGGCTGCAAGCAGCGCAAACGGCAGGATAAACTCAGTGGTGAGCACATCGGAGAATGAGCGCACCTTGACAATTGTGCTTGCGCAGTAGCAGATGACGGCAACACCGGGTATGAGACCCAGAGCCGAAGCGGCGATATATTCCAGGAAATGTACGCGCGTGAGCGCTATGAGCCAGTTCATCGGAGGAGCCATAAAAAGAATCAGCCGCAGCATGAGCACGGTCTGAAAACCCTGCTCGGCAAAACGGGCATCAAGAGCGTCCAGCCGTTTAAACTTCCCGTTGAGTGATGCCTGCACGGTATCGCGCATGAAATAACGCATGCAGAGAAAAGTTGCTGCCGAGCCTGTAAGCGCGCCGATCCAGCCGTAGAAAAATCCTTTGACGCCGCCGAAAATAACGCCCCCCAGGGCAATGACCAAAAACTCGGGTACATGCAGAAACACGCCTGCAATACACAGTCCGATGAACGCCACTGGACCAAATGGGCCAAGGGAATTGACAAAGCCGGTCATCCGGTCCAGGCTGAAAAGCCCCATCAGATCAAAGGCATTGTATACCCATATGGCTATGGCTATGAGCAGTATGCCGGCGAAAGGTTTGATTATTTTATGCATTTTTCTGTTTTGTAAAGATACGGGATGTCTCTCTTCGTTGTTCTTTAAAACCCCGCGGACCAGAAAAGTCGCGTATTCTTCTCAGAGCGTGTACGAAAAGCCGAAGCCCCTTTGGTTTGTCATTCTGAGCGCAGCGAAGAATCTCGTAGTTTTAATGAATGCAGGGATCCTTCACTTCGCTCAGGATGACATTAAATGACTTTTCATACACGCTCTCAGATACTGCGACCGAAATGCAGGGCATTACGTCCGATGGCAAGGCATAAACCCTTGTGGACAAATTCGTTTACCGTCTGGCTAAAAGGGAAATAAACGATTTCGTACCCGTGTACGGCAATTTTCGCCCGGGCAAGCTCGGGGTACACATCAGTGCGTTTTGCCGCAATCAGGGCAAGGCTGAGCTTGATGCTCTCGGCAGCCTCCCGCACGGGCAGTGTAACGGGATGCAGCACAAGCTGTGCAAGCCGGTCATGCGTCTCACCTCCGGGCTGCTGCGCCATCACCTGCCGGGCAAGGCGCAGAAAAACCTGCGGCTGAATCTTGAAAGCCGGAGCCCAGAAAGAGACAGGCTGTTCAGCCATGCCTGCCGTGGCCACCCTGGGCAGATTTGCAAAACCGACAAGGTCTGCCTGAGATGTAAGCTTCATGCCTTCCAACGTGGCAGTCATGCGCCAGAACGGAAGATACCGCACGTTCTCGTCAGCGCATTTCATAACAGCATACTGAAGCGCTGCGTATCCCCCGGCGGAAGGCTGCCAGGCGCGGCTGCACTTGGGGCACATGAGCACGCAGCTTTCCTTTTCCCCCGGCATGTCCCAGCCGCAATTGGGGCACAGCGTCGGCAGAAATGAAACACCCCAGTTGTCATGGCGCTCTTCGGAAAAACCTTCGGAGGCCAGTGCATCGGCAGCCGGAGCCACCGGAGTGTTGAGCACCCCATCATACAGCTTTTTGTCCTTCACAAAAAAAGGCGCGTAGATAAGGCTTACGGTCTCACCGATACATTCGCGAAAAAAAACCCGCTCCGTGCTGCGCATGTGCTGGTCGGCAAAGCTGGCGGCGAAATCCTTTGATGAAACCTTGAGGGGCAGGTACTGCCCCGTGTGTTCAGGAAGGACAAAGTGCAGCTTCATTGCCTGCGGCCGCAGCCCCAAAGTTTGGGGAAGACCGGCAATGCCTGCACCGCACAAGCTTGTATCAACAACGCGGCAATCGACATCATAGGCCCGGCAGGTGCAGGCCATGCCCCTGAAGCGCCAGTAGGGGGCATAAAAAAGATTCTCCGCCCGCGCGCCCTCTGCAACCGGCAATGCGTAGCGGAAGCGGTCGCGAGGCATGAGGAAATGCCGCACGCGGCAGAACTTGCAGGAAAGAATTCTGTCGGCCTCGTCAAATTCCACCTTTGCCCCGCACTGCGGGCAGGCCTGCTCAATGGTCCAGCCTGTAGTCAAAGTTTCTCACCGCACTTGTTGCAGAAAACTGAGTTCGAGAGATTCTCTGCTCTGCATTTTCCGCAAAAACGTGCTGACGGGCCTCTGCTCAACGGCCTTGCCGCACTTGGGGCAAAATTGCGCGTTGGGCGGCAGGTTCTTGCCGCAAGAGCTGCACTGCTGAAACACCAGCTGCTGATGGCCGCACAGAGGGCAGAACCTGCTGTCTGCCGGTATGGGATTTTTGCAGTCCGGGCATGGAGCTGTTTGTGCTGTCTGGCTCTGCCCCGTCTGCTGAAGCACACTGCCGAACATGGCAGGCATCATAAGCCCCATGCCCAAACCCATGCCCGAGCCTGCCTCGCCCTGATTGGCAGCGGCTGTTTCAATCGCCATGGCAGCCTTCATCTTAAGCAGCTTGTTGAGATCATCAAAAACGGCAAGGCGGCTCTTGTCGTCGATGGCTTTCTGCACCTCTGCAGGCGGCGTAACCGAATTGATATACAGCCCCTCCAGCCCGATGCCGAAGCGGCCGAAGTCATCCTGCAGCCTTTTTGTAAGGCCTTCGGCAATGGCGTCGTATTTGCCCGGGAGGTTTATTATCGAATCTAAATGCTCACCCAGATAGTCATTGAAACGCGAGACAACAACCTTGCTCAGATATTCCTCTATCTGCTGCGTTGTATAGCAGCCCTGCGTACCCACAAGGCTGTTGATGAACAGCACGGGCTGCACCACATGAATATTAAACATGCCGAAAGCCCGCAGCCGTATAAGCCCGAGTTCCGAGTCCTTGAACGCAACCGGATCGCGCGTGCCCCAGGTCATGTCGGGAAACACCTTCATATTCACGAAATAGACCTCTGCCCGCAGGGGGCTGGTCATACCCCAGGGCAGGCTCAGTATTTTTGTGAGCACGGGGATATTGCCGGTCTTGAGCGTGTGCCTTCCCGCCGGAAATGCGTCATAGGCCTTGCCATTGTAAAAGAACACGGCCGACTGGCTCTCGCGCACAATCAGCTGCGCACCGTATTTAATCTCACCCGATCCTTCTTCGGGTATGCGGTGAACGATCTCCTTGCCCGACTCGTCAAACCATTCGATGACTTCCAGGAATACCAGATTATTTGTTCCCATACATCACCTCCGTGCGTTATGTTATGTTGATGCACGAAAGTACTGCAGTTACATTTGTTGGGCACGTTTCACTTTGCCCAACGGCCTGCTACATCATGGCCATCCGAGCAGGCGGAGCCGAAGAAAGGATGATCGGCTGATGTGGAATTTCCCCTGCAGGTCACGCTCGGTATAATGACGCCCTTTCTTTTCCTGGCACATAATGGTTACAGGCTCCTTGCGGTCAAGGGCCTTCAAAACCTCTGCATTTATAGCGCAGATCTACAATCGTTACCTGCATGATGGAACACCTGTAAAAATGTCTGCCTTAGTCTGTAGGCAGGACTAAGCAAAGCGTGCCCGGCAAATCCCTGAATCTAACGGCTCAGCTTGGCTCCCGCAAGACGATTGAGACTGACCACCGGTAAGGCCCGGCTTCCGCCGCTTTTATAGCTAGATCGCGGTGTACTTCCGGCGGCACGCGGATCATAAATTTTCCACTGTAGCGTCTGCCGGCAATCGGCTCCGGTATCAATTCCTTATTGTCACGCATATCTTTCAAAACGCCTGCCACCACAGTGCGGATTCCCTTAAGCGCAGCTTCCGGAGAAGCCGCCAGCCAGCTCAGGCTTGGAAATTCGGCACAGAGCCCAACATATTCCCGGTCTTCCTCAGACCAGGTTACCCGATACATATAATGATCATTTTTTAATACCATGCTCCACCTTCTGTGGTGCGTGGGAAAACCCAACACAGTTGTCCCATTGTTTCCCCCTGCGGCTAAGATACTTTTTCAAGCCGTTCCGCAACCCACACTTTAATAATGGATTGACGCGGCACACCAAGACGTTTTGCCTCTTTATCCAGCTGTTGTATCATCCACACGGGGAAATCAACATTGACCCTTTTCTGCTCTTGCTCCGGACGCCGTGCTTTCGACAAATGCAGATATTTGGAAATATCTTCGCCCTGATCAAATTTTTTATCGATTTCACGCGCCTTCATAAATTTCCATCTCCTCTTTTCTTGATCGCCGCACTGAAATGATTCTTGTTTTTTCACCTCTGTACGTAATAATGCCTGACCAGTGTTTTTCGGCTATTTTACCGATTACTAAATACCGTGGTTCATCATGTGTCTTTAAAGGTATTTCAATAAAATCAGGATCATCCCACAAGGACTGTGCTTCATAGAAATCAATCCCGTGTTTGTGCTTATTACCATCGCTTTTGGCAGTGTCGAACTCAAAAATCATTATATATTTATTATACCTTTTATATACCTTCGGTCAATTGGATATTTTTAAAAAAGATATCGGGTTTTATTTTATTCAACCAGACCTACGGCTACGGCGGCGTCTGTTCTTTCTTTGTCTTTCCCGCAGGGGCGGTTCGCGAACCGCCCCTACAGCCTTCTTAATATCGAGCGCGCAAATGTGCTGAGCGTATCGTCGCGGGCGCCCATGACGGCAATGACATCGCCTGGCCGGGCATTCTGCTTCAAAAAAGCAAGCGCATCCTTCCGCTCGGGCGCGTATTCGCACCGCGGCCCGCTCACGCGCTCAAGCAGATCACTCGAGGAGATACTGCGGTCTGCCGTGCCGCCGGCATCATAGATTTTAAGACACACAAGCACATCATCGGCGGTGAGCTGCGAGCCGAATGTATGCGCGAGCTCCGGCAGCAGAAACCGCGTCGGGCCATAGCCGTGGGGCTGAAATACAATAATCAGGCGGCTGCCCATGGGCCGCAGCGCGGCAATGGAGGCTGCTATTTTATCGGGATTATGCCCGAAGTCGTCAACCACCACGATGCCGCCACGCCGCCCCACAATATCAAGGCGCCGCTTGACACCCCTGAAAGCCGCAAGCCCTTTGCTGGCTGCACTGAAGGGGCACATCAAGGGCCCGGCCGACGGCTATGGCGGCAAGGGCGTTCTGCAGATTATGCAGGCCCGGCACGCGCAGCCGGAACCGTACTCTATCGACAAAAAAAACAGCCGCTCCCGGCTGCAGGTCTATCCGCTCAGGATGTATGTCGCAGTGCCGGGACAGGCCATAGGTGCTACGCCTGCCCCGGCAGCAGATGGCAGAGGCTTCAGGGCAGTCGCCGCACACGATAAGCGTTTCAGCAGTATTGTCTGCAAATGTCTGGAAAAGGCTGCGCAGCTCGGGCATATCTTTGTGGTCTTTGGTTATATTGGTGATGACGGCAATGGCGGGCCGGTACCGAACGATGCTGCCGTCGCTTTCATCGGCCTCGCAGACCATATACGGCGACGTGCCGCTGCGGGCATTGCCAAGGTGCATGCGGGATATATACTGCTTCACGAACCCCCCATTGACAAATGAGGGATCAAGCCCCGCGGCCTCAAGCACGGAGGCTGTCATGGCGGTGACCGTGGTCTTGCCGCTCGTGCCCCCGACGGCTATGCCCCGGGCATCATTGAACAAACGCGCCAGCAGCTCGGAGCGGTGCACAACCGGTATGCCCAGTTCCCGCGCTTTCTTGATCTCTCCGCTTGAAGCCTCGATAGCCGATGAGACAACGAGCTCATCGATGTCGGATGTTACGGACTGCTCCTGCTGAGCCTGCAGCTCAATGCCCTGCAGCCTGAGCTTCCGTTGCAGAGGCAGGTTCAGACCACGGTCAAAGCTGCGGTCGGAGCCGCAGACGATGCTGCCGCGCTGCCGCAGAAGCTGCCCGAGGCTGCTCATGCCGCTGCCGCCGATACCGACAAAATAATATTTTTTTTCCGTATTCATATCCAGGAGATTTTCACATTTAATTGCAGTCAACCGCCCCTTCATCCCCTCCCGGCAAGGCAGGAGAGAATAATAGGCTCCCTCTCACTTTGTGTGAGAGGATTGGGTGAGGGTGCCTGCAAAATCGAAGGTGAAGTCCTCTGCCGGGCATTTACCTTGACTTCAGGCGCGGGTTTCCTGTATGTTTTGTGCATCATATAGTTTCTTTTTTTTGGCATCAGCCGGCATTGCAAGGGGAGCGTCTATGAATATTAAAGAGCTTTCGGAAAATCTGGGCCTTGAAGAAGATGAATATATGGAAATGCTCGATCTTTTTCTGACATCGGGCGGGGCTGATCTTTCCCGCATCGAGCAGGCCCTGAAAGAAGCAAACGCCCGGCTGGTTCACGAGGCCGCACATTCGCTCAAGGGCTCGGCCGGCAGCCTGTGCATTGACAATATATTCGAACTTGCCCGCGCCATAGACGACAAGTCGCGGCAGGGCATTCTCACGGGGCTTGACGAGCTTGCACATGAGCTGCGCCGAGCCTATGACGAACTGGCTGCTATGGTGAGCCGGCCTGATTAAACAGACTTTCGCCGGCTGCCGCTGGTCCCGGATGAAACAGCCCTTGCCGGCCGTCTTTCGGTTTCTTTTCAAGAAGCCTGCGTACGACCGGATCAAGCGATGAGGCTTCCACGTCGAAATGCTGCAGCGCATCGATCATCACATCGATCTTTTCTGAAAGATGCAGGTGCTTGTCAATAATGAGGCGGTATTCGCCGCGCACTCGACAAAGCCCGCTTTTCATGTAATAGGCATATTTTTTCAAATTTGCCGTGGTGATGCGGATATCGTGCTGGACGGCAATCTTTTCCAAATCTTCAAAAATCGATGATTCCTTCATACGCATGCCTTGTGTGCTAAATGGTTGCCTCCTGCCAGATGCGCTGTAATAGTGCGCTGCCGGCGCGAAGATGATCGGGCTTCACCTCCAGGGTGATGGTGCCGTCAAACCCGCATGACTTCAGACTCCCCAGTATCGCTGCGAAATCAATCGTGCCCTGGCCGATGGGCAAATGCAGATCATCGCGCGGGCTGTTGCCGCCGCGGTTGTCATGAGCATGCACATGCCGAATGCGCTCAGGGTACCGGCTCGTGAATTCATGGGCCGTATTGCAGGGCGTCAGAAGCTGCCCGTGGCCGATATCAAGCGTCATGCCAAGTAACGCGATCGCTTCGAAAGCCGGGCCCAGGTCGGCAGACTGCTCGCTTAAATTTTCAACGCACAGCTGCACCTTGCGGCCATGGGCATAGTCTGTCAGTTCCCTGAGCAGAACAATTTTTTTTTCAATAACAGGAGCGGGTATGAACCGTTTATCGATCCAGAAATGCAGCGTAAATATCGGCGCGCCCAGCTCTGCCGCGCAATCGATCAAACGCCGTATCTGCGGCAGATATGAACGCCGCAGCTCATCGGGATCCAGGGCATCTCCTTCTTCCGGGCCATGGGCAAGGTAGGTGATGCCATAGGTTGCTGCTACGGCCTGAAGCCGTTCGAGCTCGCCGCCGTAAAAAGCATGGGCATCAAGCAAACTTATTTCAGCAAACGGAAACCCGGCCCTGGCGATCTCTTCGGCATCGGCTGCAGTATGGGCTCTTCCCCCGATTTTCACGCCTGTTCATCCCGTCTGTATCCAACAGATTGTATGCCGGATAAATTATGCATCAACATATCGGCCAGTGCAAGGGTTTTTTAAAAAACTCGCACAGAGCGCAGGCGCACCTATCTCTGATACTGGTTGACAGCCCGGTTATGTTCCTCAAGCGTGCGGGAGAACTGGTGTGTGCCATTATTGCGGGAGACAAAGAAAAGGTAGTCTACAGCAGCAGGCTTGAGAACCGCCCGCAGCGATGCAAGCCCCGGGTTGCAGATAGGGCCTGCCGGCAGGCCCTTGATCTGGTAGGTGTTGTAGCTGTTGACAGCAAGCAGGTGTTTTTTGCGCAGCCTGCCATTAAAAGAAGGGTCTTCAAGCAGAACGCCATAGGCCACAGTCGGGTCGCAGTCAAGCCGCATTCCGAGTTTAAGGCGGTTGTAAAAGACACCGGCTATGACCGGCCGCTCTGCAGGGTCTTTGGCCTCTTTCTCGACAAGCGATGCAAGCACCACAAGCTGGCGGGGGCCAAGCATGCCCGGACCGGCCTCAGCCTGCAGCTCGCGGGCAAAAATATCCCTAAAACGCACGGCCATGCGCCCCAGCATCTGGCCAAGGGGCATGCTTCGGCAGAATTTGTAGGTATCGGGGAAAAGAAATCCCTCCATCGTCCCATTGTCTGCAAGACCCATGCTGCGGGCAAACTCTCCGTCAGTGGCTGTGCGCAGCACGTCTGCCGAAGGCTTCAGTCCCGCATGCTCCAGGATGCGGGCGATGTCAAACAGGTTGCTGCCTTCGGGAATAGTTACCGAAATCAGAGTTACCTCGCCCCGCACAAGCTTGTCGATAATGTCAAGGGGCGTGACCGGCAGGGTTATGCTGTACTGGCCTGCCTTGATGCTGTATTCGGCTTTTTTGATTTTGGAAAGAAGGACAAACAGCAGCGGGTCTGTGATCACGCCCTGCTGCTCAAGTATCGCTGCCGACTTTCTGAAGCTTGCGCCCTCGGGTATGGTTACCTCGACGGTTGCCGGCTGATGGGGCCGGTGGGGCGTCACGCAGTACAGGTAGAATCGCAGGCTTGCAAGCAGAACACCCGAAATAATCATTACACAGATAAACAGAAATGCCCGTTTCATTACTATTTCGGCTCCTGCTGTTTCATATGATCGAGATAGCCCTGTAAAATGATGGCTGCCGCCACCGTGTCGATTATTTTTCTGCGTTTTTTGCTGCGCATGTCTGCGCCGATCAGCCTGTCCTCTGCCTCGAACGAGCTCAGCCGCTCATCCCATGTTTCAACGGGCAGGCCGAATTCCGCTTTCAGCTCTTCGGCAAAGCCGAGCACGGCCTGCGCCGCAGGCCCGATGCTGCCGTCCATATTGCAGGGCAGCCCGAGCAGAATTTTGTCGACGCCATAGTTTTGTATATGCTTGCGCAGGGCCTCAAAGTCAAGAGCCTTTGTGCTGCGCCGTATGGTGCCGATGCCGTGGCCCATCATCCCCAGATCATCGCTCACCGCGATGCCGAGGGTTTTGCTGCCGTAGTCTATGCAGAGTATGCTCATAAAAAATCTGTTGAATTGGTTGAATTGGTTTAATTAGTTGTATTGGTTCAATTGGTTTTGTTGGTTCATTGCCGGTCCGCCGGAGCGGTTTGTTTTTTTCTGTAGGGGCAGACCTGCGTGTCTTCCCTGAGTACAGCGCCCTACAAGAGAAGAAACGAAATAATTCCCCCTTTAGCAAAGGGGGTTAGGGGGATTTGCTGGCTGCCCCTGTATCCCCCTTTTTCAAAGAGGGATAAAACAGGTTTGTTAATCTTTTCCAAGATTTTCATCTGTGCGCAGCAACCCATTCTTTGAGCGCATTGTCCATGCGCGACTGCCAGCCGCGGCCTGTAGAGCGAAAATGTTCGAGCACGTCGCGGCTGTACCGCACGGTAACAGGCTCTTTGCGCGGCGCCTTTTGCGGCCCTCGTTGCCCTGGCTTACGTGCAAGCAGTTCTGCTGCAAGTTTAGGACCTAAAATTTCAGGCAGCGCTTCGGCTGCTGGCCTGAAATGCCGCATGTCTTCTCGTGTTAATTCCCTGACTTCGCCATGCTTATCGGTTAATGGTTTCTTTTTCATAATAACGCACCTCTCTTTTATTGGCTTTACGAAAACTGATAATGCGAACGCCGCCGTCTATGGGCGTGAAACAGATGACGTGCAGGCGTTGTTCAAGAAAACCAAGCGCAACGATTCTGGTTTCACCGTAATCGCTCCTGCTGTCCTCGTAAAAAACTGCCATTTCCCATTCAAACGTCTCCGCAAGCTCAAACGGCAAGCCGCGACTGCTTGCGTTCTTTTTGCTCTTCGCCGGACCAAATTCAATTTTCATTATTTTATTGTAGTAACAAAAAAATATGCTGTCAAGGCTTTAAAGCAAGATGTGCGATGGGGTGTTGGTCTTGATGGTGCGCGATGCGCTACAGGATACCGGACTGTCAAATTTCAGGCGCTCATATACCAGGGCCTCACGATGCATCCTTCACGCTCGTAGAGCTCCGGTCCGCCATGAATAAGCACGCCGTGTTTGGATCCGACGGTGATCCCAATCCCATAAAATACTTAATCCCGTCCAGTGACGACCCGGATATGGTCTGCCCTGATTTTACTTCTACAGGAATGAGCTCGCTGCCGGCATCGATCAGCACATCCACCTCGTGGCCGGTCCGGTCGCGCCAGAAATAGAGGGGCGGCACTTCGCCGCGATTGGCAAATGCTTTATAAAGCTCCGCGACAACAAAGGTCTCGAAGATCGCGCCGCGCATGGCATGCGCTACAAGATCGCCGGGCGTCCGTACCCGCAGAAGATAACAGAGAAGACCCGTATCTATAAAATAAAGTTTCGGGCTCTTGATGAGACGTTTTGAAAAATTTACATGATGCGGCTGCAGCAGGTGTACAATGAATCCCGCCTGCAGAATCGAGAGCCATTGCCGGGCGGTTGTGTGGGAAATGCCGCAGTCTGCGCCAAGCGAAGAAAGATTCAGAATCTGCCCTGTTCTTCCAGCGCAGAGCCGCACAAATCGCTGAAAGGCTTCGAGGTTGCCGATGCTTGCGGCATTGCGCACGTCGCGCTCCACATAGGTGCGGTAGTAAGCCGACAGCCAGTCCTGCGCATCAAGCTTTTTATCATGAATGCGGGGATAGAGGCCCGTATGAAGAATCGTTTCAAGGCTAAAGCGCGGCGATGCGGTTTTTGCCGGCAGACTGTGGAGCCGCCATGGGTCGGGCGCCGCCCGGCCCATGAGCTCATCGAGGCTGAAGGGCAGCAGATTCAGTATAGCCGTTCGGCCCGCAAGGGTCTGGCTGATCTTGCTCATCAGGTGGAGCTGCTGGGATCCGGTCAGAATAAAATGGCCCGGTTTATCCTCGCGGTCTACAATACCCTGAATATAGGAAAGAAGCGCTGGGGCGCGCTGAACTTCGTCAAGAATAACACCGGTAGAAAACTGCTGAAGAAATCCTTTGGGGTCGGCAAGGGCAAATTCCCGCGTGTTCGGGTCTTCCAGGCTTGCGTAGGCGTGTTTCTGAAAAACCATCCTGCACAGAGTCGTTTTCCCTGCCTGGCGCGGGCCGGTGATGGACACAACCGGAAACTGCCGGGCAAGCTGAGCGGCTTTTTTTGATACTGCTCTTGGTATCATGATTGTAATTGTAGGTTAAAAACCAGTGCATGTCAAATTGAAAGTGGTACTTGCAATCAGCCAGGGGATGAATCGACAGCTTGCAGGGTGGGCTGTGCCCGCCACAAGTTACGAACTATTTTTCGCGCATGAGGAGCTTGTACGTCTCTTCATAAATTGTTTTGCGGGGACCGACGGCAACCAGTTCGATTATCGTTTTGGATGCTATGCGATAGACGATTCTGAATTTGCCCACCCTGAAGCTGCACAGGCCCGCAAGCTCCTGCCTGAGCTGCTTGCCTTGTTCCGGGTTATGCATAATGATTTCAATGCCCGCACGAATTTTCTTTTTTATATCAGGATGCAGGCTCCGGATGAGCGCGGCGGTTTGCTCAGTAAGCTTGAGGCGATATGCCGAAGGGGAAGCTGTCATGGCCGGTCGAACAGCTCCGCAAGCGTATAGAGCTTTTTAGTTTTCTTCAGCCCGGCAAGGCCGGTGCGGATTTCATCCATAAAACCGGCATCTGCTGTAATGCTGAGTGTTTCGCGCCAGCTTTCAAACTCTTCAGGGCTTATCAGCACAGCCGCAGGAGAGCCGTTTTTAGTAATCACCACTTCTTCCTCGGTTTCATGAACCGACTGCACGAGTTCACTTAGTTTCATTTTGGCTTCTGATAATGAAAGTGTTCGCATAATGACCTCTATTATGGTTGACCTTAATTCTAGTCAAATTATAGCTTTTTGCAGCCCGGAAGTCAACCGTGGCAGTCCGCACTTGGCGGTCCGCAGCCGGTGCGCACAGCACAACCCTATCCGCAGTTTCTGGGAGCTGTAGGCCGGACAAAGATCTGATTTTCAACATTTGTTTAATTGGTTTTGTTGGTTCACTGCGCTTAATCCGCTGCAAGACACAACGAAATGGCAGGACAACAAATCAAACCAATAAAACAAATAATAAAAAAGAGCTCTGCAGTTTTCGCAGAGCTCTTTTTTATTATGCAAACTGTTTTTTTACCACTCTTCATCAGGGCTGTAGCCCAGAAGCTCGTCATACCAGTCAAGGCGGCGATCGGTATGAGGATTGTTGAATGCCGACCAGTGACGGAAGCGCGCGCCCACGACATTGATCTCTGCCATAACGACTTCTGGCTTATCGGGATCGGCAGGGCCGGCTACAAAGCCGCCGCCCGGATCGGTGATGCAGCTGTTGCCGATATAGGTGCAGCCGCGCTCGGCGCCCACGCGGTCGGCGCAGATGCTGTACACGGAGTTCATGAGCGACATTTGTGCTGCCGATGTTGCAGCGGTCGGCTTCTCTTTGGTCTGGAGCGGATCAACAACGACCCAGTTGGTGGAGTCGCAGATGATGTCGGCGCCCTGTGCGGCCAGAATGCGCGTTGTTTCGGGGAACCAGACATCATAGCATATGCGGCAGCCGATTTTGCCGAAGGGCAGGTCGAATACCGGGAAGCCGAGATTGCCGGGCTCGAACCACAGCTTCTCTTCGTTCCAGAGATGCATCTTGCGGTAGGTGCCGATATAGCCGTCGGGGCCGACGACAACGACGCTGTTGTACAGAACATTGCCCTCGCGCTCATTGATGCCGGCGCAGATATAGGCATTGTATTCCTTGGCCTTTTTAATCCACTCTTCCGTGCAGGGGCCTTCGGGCACTTCTTCAGAAAGCGCGAAGGCTTCCTCGCGGGAATTAAAGATATAGCCGGTATTGCACAGCTCGGGCAGAACCATGAGCTTTGCGCCCATTTTGCCCGCCTTGTCGATGATCTTCAGGGTTTCGGCCATATTGTAATCTTTATCGCCGATATGGGGCTCCATCTGCAGGGCGGCAACTTTTACCAGGCTTTCCTTGCCCGGATCGCGTTCGCCGGGATACGGTGGAACGGGCATCTGCTGATACTTTGACATGGTGATTCTCCTTTTTAAGTTAATCGTTTGCCTGCACAAGTCCGCAGGGCATATGCTCTAATGCGTTGTGATTTCACGCTTAAGAATATCTTTAGCCACTGAACCTGCTCCGTCGCGGGGCAGGCTGCCGCGAAATTTGATAAAGCTTGGAATTTTAAATTTTGCCAGGCGCTGGGAGCACCAGGTAATAATTTCCTCCTCGGTGCAGGTCACGCCATCCTTCACAACGATGAAAGCGGTCATGGCTTCATCGCGGATGGGATCAGGGGCTGCAATTACCACCACCTCCTTGACCTTGTAATGGCTGGCAATAACCTGTTCAACCTCAGGGGCTGCGATGTTTTCGCCGGCCCGCTTGATAACGTTTTTGATCCTGTCGAGAAAATGAAAATAGCCTTCCTCGTCCATATAGCCCCGGTCGCCCGTAAACACCCAGCCGTCGCGGATAATATTGGCCGTGGCAGCAGGCTCCTTATAATAGCCCTTCATGATGGTGCGGCCCGGAACCCCTTTCACGACCATCTCGCCCGGCGTATTGACCGGGGCCTCTATGCCGCTTTCATCAACGATCTTCACCTCATTGCCAAGGCGCGGCAGCCCGACGCAGTTGCGCTTAAACTTGCCGTCTATCGGGTTGATGGTGGTGGCGCCCAGGGTTTCGGTCAGGCCCCAGAGGTCGCACAGACGCACATTAAACCGGGTTTCAAACATCTGCCACTCCTCATCGGAGACGGGGATGGCGAATTTGATGAGGCGTAAATTATTTTTTCCGTCAAGCTCATGGGCCGGCTGATTGAGAACCATGCGCACGGTGGCGCCGACAAGGCTTGCCGTAGTAATGGCGTAGCGGCGCACCTGTTCCATGTAGCGGCTGGCGCTGAACTGCTCGGTCATAACGAGTGTGGCGCCGGAGGTAATCGTCGGCAGGGCAGAAATAAACAGGCCGTTCACATGAAACAGGGGCAGAACCATGAAATCGCGGTCTTCCGGGGTCATCTTGAAGACCTGCGCGCCGAAGATGCCGGCAAACACGGCATTGGCATGGGTGAGCACGACAGCACTGTACTGGGCATTGGTGCTTGAGGAATAAATAATAAGCAGATCATCCTCCGGCGACAGCGGCCACCTCGGGGGGGTAGGCAGATACATCTCCCATCATTTCGTCAAGCAGCACCACGTCGGGAAAAAGCTCGCTGTTGGGGTAGCTTGTCGAGGTTCGCGCCAGAAACAGCTCCCGCAGGTTCTGGCAGGTGGGCAGCACTTCGCGTATGAGGCCCAGATAGTCGGGCTGGGTCACCACGGCCACGGCATCGGAGTAGTTTATGAAATGCTGCATTTCCGGGGGTGTTGAAAGCACATTGGTCGGCACCATGACAGCGCCTATTTTGGCAAGACCGAACCAGGCAAACAGATACTCGGGGCAGTTGCGCAGATGAACCACGACCTTGTCGCCCTTTTTGATGCCCTTGCCGGAAAAAAGATTTGCATAGCGGTTGGCCCGGTCATTGAACTGGGCAAAGCTGTAGCTGCATATTTTGCCCTCGGCGTCTTCATAGACGATGGCCTCCCTGCTCCCCAGAGCATAAGCCTTGTACTCAAGCGTTTTGCCTAAATTTCCGTATCCTATGATGTCCACCACTGCCTCAAGCAAAAGGCCGCGCTTCACGATATGCGCGGCAGGTTTATACTATCATTTTATTCTATAGAAGAACCATACGGCGGTCAAGCTATTTGGTGTGCAGAAAGCTCCAGTCAGCAGGAGGGATGCATCCCATATTCTCGGCAAGCATTTTTCGGAGTCCATCGGGGAAATACGGCGCAACGCGGACAATAAGGGGCGTGGTATAGGGAGCAAGCCGCGAATCCTTGAGCACCTCCTGCCCGAGGGGCGCCAGCAGCAGCCCGACGACCACTGCACAGGCAAGCACGTAGGCTTTGGCGCCGCCGATAAGCAGCCCAACCGCATGGTCAAGAAAACCGAGCCAGATAAGCTTTAAAAATTTTTCTATAAGCCAGCCGGCAAGGTTTACCGCAATCCATACTGCCAGAAAAATGCACAGGCAGGCCATGGCAAGCTGCCCCCACTTTGCGGCAATATAGGGCTGAATATAGGCAAGCACAAGAGGGTAGTAGCACAAAGCGGCAACGCTGGCCAGCAGCAGCGCTGCCAGTGAAAAAACTTCATGCACAGCACCTTTAATGATGCCCTTGATGACAAAAAAGCCTGCTGCGGCAATAAGAATCCAGTCAAAAGGATTCATGGGCATGGGCACTGCTTTCTCTCAGGTCAGTGAAAGATACGCTCAAAATTTTTAGTCGTACGGTAGGTGCGGGCTCCGCGGCTGAACGGGTCGCGGGCAAAACGCCTGCGGCACCGGCTGCACAGCACAAATGAAAGCTCCTGATAAACCTCATCCTCCAGCTCCTGCTCATCCAGGGCATCGGCTGCATCCAGCATTTCCTGGGCCTCCATCTCGGGGTCGTCGGTTTCGCAAAGGATAACGCCGTCAAAATCGGAAATAATCTGTATCTGAACGGAATATTTGAGGCTGCCCTCGGGCAGGTATTCGCCGCACTTGTCGCAGAAATGGTCTGACATGATAGTTGTTCCCGTATTAAAGATTGTAGATTTCCCTGCCGAAAGTATGCACCCAGTTGCGTTTGAGGACTTTCTCGGCATCTTTTATCTTATCAACGCCCAGAATCACGATAGCCTGGTCGCTGGCGCGGCCAAGAAACGGATACAGATAGTGCACATTGATTTTTGCCTCTTTCAGGGGCTTCACAACGGCAGTGAGCCCGCCGGGATGGTCGGGCGTCTCCACGGCCAGTACTTCGTTTTCATAGACCTGAAACTTATGGCCGTTTAAAATATTTAAAGCCTTTGCGGGCTCATCAACCACAATGCGCACCGTGCTCACCTCGGACGTGTCGGCAACCGATATCGCCCGGATATTGACGCCCTCCTTGCCGAGCAGCTCGCTCAAATCGGCCAGCTGACCCGGCACGTTTTTCAGCACCACGGAAATCTGCTTCAGCATTTTTTCTGCTCCTTTTTCACAAAATCATAGCCCGCCTGAAACGCATCCCTGTTGGCTTTGAGCAGATGTGCCTTGCCCCCGCCCAGAATGTCGGGCAGGTTCTTCATCATGCGGTCAAACGAAAGCAAATTGCTTACGCCGACGAATGCGCCCATCATAACCATATTGGTGACCTTCACGTTACCGAGCTTCGTGGCGATGTCGGTTGTCGGCACGCCCAGAACCTCGATGTCGCCGCGGGCATCGGCAGCAGTCACCAGCGTTGTATTGTACAGCATGAAGCCGCCCGAGGGCAACAGGTTCTGGAACCGGAAAAACGAGGGCTGATTGAGCGCCACCACGAACTCGGGCTCCGAAGCGATGGGGGAGGCAATTTCTTCGTCGGAGATGGTCACGGTGCAGTTTGCCGTACCGCCGCGCACCTCTGCGCCGTATGACGGCAGAAAGGTCACGAAACGGTCCTCAAGCATGGCGGCCTTTGCCAGCATCTGGCCCATGGAGATCACGCCCTGGCCGCCGAATCCTGAAAAAATTGTCTTGATCAGCATTGCACCTCTTTTATTACCCCCAGCGGAAATTCCTTTGCCATAACCTCGTCGATCCATGCGCAGGACGCCATGGCATCCATTTTCCAGTTGGTCGGGCAGGGCGACAGAATTTCGACAAGTGAGAATCCGCATCTTCTTTATCTGGTATTCAAAAGCCTTTTTAATGGCAGCTTTGGTCTTGCGGACTCCCGCAGGGGAGCTTACCGACACGCGCTCAAGGTAGCTCGGGCCGCCAAGCTGCGCCATGAGCTCGCAGACCCTGATGGGCTGGCCCTTCGGTTTTGCCATCGTGCGGCCAAGGGGCGAGGTGGTTGTTTTCTGGCCGATAAGAGAGGTCGGGGCCATCTGACCGCCGGTCATGCCGTAGACGGCATTATTGACAAAAATGACGGTAATATTTTCCCCGCGGTTTGCCGTATGCAGGGCCTCGGCAGTGCCGATGGCCGCCAGATCGCCGTCGCCCTGATAGGAGAACACGAGATTATCGGGCCGCACGCGCTTAACGCCGGTTGCCACGGCCGT
Source organism: uncultured delta proteobacterium (assembly GCA_963804955.1). Taxonomy (GTDB): domain Bacteria; phylum Desulfobacterota; class WTBG01; order CAIYCZ01; family CAIRTM01; genus CAIWCT01. The sequence continues at coordinate 500,539 of CAWDSQ010000007.1, forward strand.
AGCCCTGCCATGGGGCGCCTCGACCATATCGATATCTAGATAATTATAGGCAAGCACGGCGCATCCTGCGGGAGGCACGCATATGGCCTTGTCCTGCAGGTTCATTTCATCAAGCAGCTCGGCTATAAGCCGGTGAATAATGCTGTGGCCGCAGCCCGGGCAATAGTGCATGGACACTTTACGCAGAGATTTTGGCCGTGTGTATACTTTTTTCATTTCTTGCGTGACCTCTTGGACTGATAATAATGCCGCGCCATGCTGCGGGCAAGCTCGGCCGGTGCGGGCACGATCACCGCCGGGCCGCCCGTAGAAGTGTATTTTGCCTCTGCCTTCAAGGGCCAGGCGCACATCCTCGACCATCTGGCCGGTGCTCATCTCGAAAACAAAAAAATCACTCATCTTTTTTACCGCATCCCGCAGGGCCTTGGTCGGAAACGGCCACAGGGTTATGGGCCGGATGAGCCCGATGCGCACATTTTCATCCTCCTTGCGCAGGCGGTTGATAGCGCCCTTGGCAATGCGGGCCGCCGTGCCGTAGGCGATGACCGCCATTTCGGCATCCTCCATCCGGTAGCTCTCCCAGCGCGTTTCGTTCTGCTCAATGCGCTGGTATTTGCGGTGCAGCTTCCAGTTGTGGTCCTCCATCTCCTTCACGTCAAGGATAAGCGATTTCACAAGACGTGCGGGCCGGTCTTTAGCGCCGGTGAGGATATAGTCTTTTTCCGGAAGCGGCTTCATTCTTTTTGCGCACAGGGATGACGACCGGCTCCATGAGCTGCCCCAGCATGCCGTCGCCTAAAATCAGCACCGGGTTGCGGTACTGATCCGCCATGTCGAAGGCCAGAAACGTGAGGTCGGCAAGCTCCTGCACCGAGGCCGGCGCCAGCACCGGCGTGCGGTAGTCGCCGTGACCTCCCCCGCGGGTTGCCTGAAAATAGTCCGACTGGGCCGGGGCGATATTGCCGAGTCCGGGCCCGCCGCGCATGATATTGACGATCACCGCCGGCAGCTCCATGCCCGCCATGAATGAAATGCCCTCCTGCTTGAGGCTGATGCCGGGGCTGCTGGATGAGGTCATGGCCCGGGCGCCTGCCACGCTTGCGCCGAGCACCATGTTAATGGACGCAAGCTCGCTTTCAGCCTGAATGAATACGCCGCCCACCTCCGGCAGCCTTCGGGACATATACTCCGGCAGCTCGTTCTGGGGGGTTATGGGATAGCCGAAATAGCAGGTGCAGCCCGCCTGAATGGCGGCCTCGCCCGCGGCATGGGTTCCGTACATGAGCTGCTTAGTTTTCGTCGTCACGGTACACCTCGATAGCGGCCTCCGGGCACATCAGGGCGCAAATGCCGCAGCCGTTGCACACCTTATGTGTATCGGCCTGAGCCGGGAAATACCCCTTGGCATTGAGCTGCGACGACAGGGAGATATTCTTCTTCGGGCAGAAGCCGATGCAGAGCTGGCAGCCCTTGCACATACTGGTATCGATGACAATTTTGCCCTTCATACACTGCTGACCGTACTCATGGTTTAATGTTAAATCAAGTCTAGCCTCTGGCCCGCGGCTTTGTCAATTGTTTCCTGCCCGGTGCGGCCATACTGAAAAAAAGCGCAGGCCCGCATCCTGCGCGGATGCGGGCTTTCGGTCTCTACGTGCTTGTCATTATGCGATTGCTACGCCCTGGTGAGACACATGCCGGAAGGCAGCTCTAGGAGCCCAGCTTCTGCAGTTCTTCCTTCACAATGCGGCTGATAACTGAGCCGTCGGCCTGGCCGGCAAGCTTCTTGGTGAGCATGCCCATGACCCTGCCCATATCCTTGGGGGTTTTGGCGTCTACCTCGGCGATAGCGGCAAGAGCGAGTTCGCGCACCTGCTCTTCCGGCAGCTGCGCCGGCAGGTAGCTTTCTATTATTGTCACTTCAGCCAGTTCTTTTGCAGCAAGTTCGGGCCGGTTTCCGTTGGTGAACTGCTCAGCTGCGTCCCTGCACTTGCGAACCATTGTTTGCAGGATCTGCACGCACTGCTCATCGGTTGGCGGTATGCCCTTTTCTTTTTCCTTGCGCACAAATTCCGTCAGAATAAGACGCAGCGTTGAAAGCCGCGCCTCATCCTTTGCCTTCATGGCAGCTTTAATTTCCTGGCTGATTCTATCCTTCACTGCAGGCGCCTTTTAATTAATTATTTGCTTTTTGCTTTTTTCGGGGTCTTTGGGCCCTTCTCGACAATCATGCGGGTTTTGCGCTTCAGCTTGGCTATCTTCTTGCGCAGCTCCGTATTCTTCTTGGCATCCTTTGCCTCCATGGCCTGAGCCTGCTCAGCCTTCAGCTGGCGAATGGTCTTTTTTAAATCCGTAACGGGAACATGCTTTTTCGCCTCATGCGTCGGCTCGCCGCGGGCCTTAAGAATCTGCACAACCAGTTCTTCTTTTTTCATGGCATGGGCGCCCTGTATTTCGGGATACTCGGCTGCGATAAGCTCGCGCAGTTTAATCGCGGTCAATTTTTCAAGCTCGGGTCTGCTGCTCATGTAACTCCTCCAAAATAGAATAGGAAAGTGCCTTTTGTTAAAATACGAATCGTACTTTTAACCTATTTGCTCAAAAAAGTCAAGGAAACACAATTTATTCGCTCACCGGTATCTGCACATTCCAGAAGCTGTCCATCCAGAATTTCTTAAACTGGTCCTTGAATATCTTCTTGCCGAGATTTATTGCCACATCATTTTTATATAATGCCGTGACCAGCTCCTTCATTTTCTGCTCATGCCGCACAGCATAGGCAGGCTCGGGAGCAAGGGCTGCAAGACTTTTGAGATACGCGGTTAACATAATTTTATAGGCCTCGCCTGCCGTCTGAAAGTACTGTTTGCGGGCTGCCTCATCGCCTTTTGGCTCCTGCAGCTCAACACGGTAGGGGCTTTTATACGGATCAAGATATTTGGTGATCTTGCCGCGGCCCTGCTCGACCGTGCGCTGATATTTTTCCACCATTGCCAGGGCTTTCTTCACATTCTCAAGCTCGCTGCCGAAAAATTTCTCATAATTGATATTTTCAGGATCAACATTGAAAATATCCATCGAGCAGAGGCCCGGCACGCCGACAGAGGGTTTCATGAAATCGATATGAAATATGGGGGCCTTAAAACTATAGCTGGGCCGGATATTGAAGGTGAAATCCCGGAAATAGCCCGAGCCGGGCGGCACTTCAAACTGGCTGATGCTTGCCGCCCCAATCCGGTCGGTTTCAAAGGATTTCAGGGGCAGCGCGATCACATCGCTGCCGAAAATTTTTGAATACGGAAATGAAAGCTGCAGGGTCATGGTTTCAACAGGCCGGGCCTTGGCTACTAAAAAGCGCTCGAGGGTAAATTTTTTCAGATCATTGTACACGCCGAAGTCCTCATACTTGGGAGGTGTGAAGGTTGCGACAAAAATACCCACCACGACAATAAGTAGTACGACAATGAGACCGATAGCTTTTAAAATTTTCATATATTCTCCCTTTCCCATAAATCAGTTACGGTTTTGGCAGACATTTTCTGCTGTGTTAAATTGATTCTATATCATCAATGCCAGGCTTCGGCAACCTTTGCGTTAAGGGGAACGCCATGTGCGTCCCAGCCGCGCAGGCGGTAGTAGTCGTCAAGCATGCTCTCCCATTTCTGCCAGTCGATTGTTTCGCCCTTATACGGCCCGCTGGGCAGGGGCCCGTCAATCCACTTGCCCACAAGTCGGTCGTCCTTTCGGGTAATACCCTCGCGGCAAAGAAAGGCGCGCTCCAGCGTATAGACGCGCTCTGCGCAGACTCTCAGTTTTTCTTCGTCCATCTCAATGCCAAAGGCCAGGCTGAAAAGTCTGCACAGGTCCCCCATGGGGCAGTCCTTTTCGCTGCCCCGTACGGCAAAAAGGCACACTTCAAAAAGATCAAGTGCAAGTGACTGGTTCTGGAAATACACAGCTCCTGCCGCCTTGTTGTAGGACAGCGGGTCAAGAATATCTGTCGTGCCGAAGCGTTCAAGGGCCTTCTCCGGCGTCATGGGCTTGAACCACACAAACTCGGGCGGCACCACGCAGCGCAGGTGGTCGGCCCCGCGGGTTGAGGTTGCCATGCCAAGGGCGCTGCCCTTGATCATGCGCGGCTCAATGCCTGCCATGACCATGCCTTTGCTGTGGCTCACATATTTTTCAGCCTCCGGCCCGAAATGCTTAGCCGCGCGCACAATGCCCTCGGCAAGCACATTGCCCACGCCCTCGCGCCGGGCGATCTTCTCCATAAGGGCCATCATGCCGGGAACACTACCCCAGGTAAGCTCTATGCCGTCAAGGTCTGCGGCAGTCACCACGCCGTGCTCATACCAGTCCATCACCACAGCCAGGGCCTGCCCCAGCTCTATCATGTCTATACCGAGTCCGTTTGCCATATTGTTCATTTTAAATATTGAGTCGATATCGGCATTGCCGCAGACCGGCCCCATGGGTGTGAAAGCTCCCTCCTCGATTTTTTTGCCATGCTCGCCGGCATATGGCCCGTCTTTCACTTTATACGTATGGCCGCAGCCGATGGGGCAGCCATAGCAGGGTGTGCTGCCCTCATAGAAACGGGCGGCCACAGACTGGGCTGAGAAATTCTCCACTCCTTCGAAATCGCCGGCCTGATTGAAATTGCGTATGGCCATAATGTGAAACTTATTTGTTGGCGCAACGCCGCCGATGCCGGCAAACTTGCGGAAGCCGTCATATACTTTTGAATCCTTGATGCGCTTCTGCATCGCCATGGCAAATTCTTTAAACCCTGCCGCATTATGCAGCGGCACTGTACCCGTGCCGATAACGGCAACGGCCTTGAGATTTTTCGAGCCCATCACCGCCCCCAGGCCGGTGCGCGAGGCAGAGCGGTCTTCATGGGTAATGCTGGCAATTTTTACAAGATTTTCGCCCGCAGGCCCGATTGAGGCAATGCGCACACGCCGGTCGCCAAGCTCTGCCGTAATCAGCGCTTCTGTTTCCCGCGTGGTTTTACCCCAGAGACGCGCCGCGCCGCGGATTTCAATTTTTCCGTCATTAATAAATATGTAGACGGGCTTATCCGATCGGCCATGCACCACCAGATGATCAACCCCTGCGCGCCGCAGCGCCGGGCCGAACCTGCCGCCCGCATTGGCGTCACCAAGAAGCCCTGTGAGCGGCGATTTGCCCGTAACGGTGAACCTCGCAGCGCAGGGCGCTGCCGTGCCGGAAAGCGCTCCTGCTGCAAAGATGACCACATTCTCCGGCCCCAGTGGGTCAGCGCCCTTTGGCACAAGATCATACAACAGCCGCGCGCTTATACCCCGGCCGCCGATATACAGCCGCCGCATCTCTTGCGTGATGCTTTCGCGCCGGACCTTCCCTGTCGTCAGATCAACATGGACAATCGTGCCAAATTTTTCCATGGATGTGCCTTTAAAATTCATGTATCCATCCACCGCACCACTTCCTCAACGGGCAGGCGCTCGCGCGGGATTTTGTTGATCGGCGAATCGGGATCGGGGTAGCCCACAGCGATGCCGTCAACCAGGATCAGCTCATCCTCAAGCGCAAGCTCCCGCTTGATATGCTCCTGGCAGATGGAAACCGCATTCATCCAGCAGGTGCCAAGGCCCCGGCTCCAGGCGGCAAGCATAAAATTCTGCATGGCTGCAACGGTTGATTTTAAATAGTTCTGGTCCTTGCAGGGATAGACGCCAAAGATGATGCCCACCGGCGCGCCGTGAAAGGTAAAGTTGCCGTCGGCACCTGACTGCATATTGTAATCATGCTCCTTGAGAAATGCAAGCATGCGGGAAAAATTCTCCTGCTTGCGCTTTGCAAGCATTTCCTGCGTTGCCGCGCTGATGGGCACCTGCTGCGGGCCGGGCACGGGTTTAAAATTTTCCTTGATGGCGTGGCAGACCGCCTGCAGCGGCTTGCCCGTAAGCACGATAAACTGCCAGGGTTGCTGGCTTGTGGGGTTGGGCGCCCATGAGGCTGCTTCAAGGCATTCCAGAATCAGCTCCCGCGGCGGCATTTCGGTTTTGAACGCCCGAATACTGCGCCGCTGTTTTATAAGGTCGATCATGTTCATGGGTATTCCTCACGCGTGATGTACTACTGTTGATTTTTTTATATGAAGTGTATTTATCGTAGGGGCGGTTCGCGAACCGCCCCTGCATTATGATTTATTTATTTTCCCGGCTGTGCCCTACAAACCCCCCAACTCAATGCATCACGACCGGCTGGGCCGGTTTTCTTTCGCGAATGAAAAACTCATGCACGATCTGGGGCTGTTCTTCGTCAAAGAAGAAAAGCTCGAATTTTGCCCGGCCCTCCTGCGGGATTTTTGCCGGGGCCAGGGCCACGATGATGGTATGGTGCGAGCCCTGCGGCGGGCCGGGGGCAGCCTGTATGGGCAGCACCACAGGCTCGCTGCCCGGCATGCTCACTTTGGCTTTTGCCGAAGTGAAGGACTGCGAGATCTGATCGAGCATCACCACAAAGCACAAATGCGGCATCAGCGCCGGAACTTTGCCCACCCACAGCTCGGGGCCGTACACGCCCATGAATGAGAGTTTGTTGCCGACCTCATTTCGCACATCGTCGCAGAGAATGACATGATATTTTTTTGCTATGTCCATGAGCATGCTCCATCTATTTCTAAATTACTGTTTAACAAAATGTAGTTTTAAATTTGTTGGGTTCGCCCTTGGGGGCGTGCTTTTTTATAAACATCGGTATTTTCGCAGGTTGGGTTGAGGTACGAAATCCAACATTCTTTTCCGGGCTTAACCCAACAAAAAAAACTTTTCAGCCATTCATCATGCTTGCCCCAGGGCCTGCTTCGGGCAGACGCTGCAGCACTGGCAGCATCGCAGGCAGTCGTGATCAGGCAGGCTGCCCGTGTCTTTATGTTTTGTAATCGCAAGATTCATGGGGCAGGCTTTTTCGCAGGCCCCGCATTCGATGCATTTTTCAGCATCGATTATAATACGGTGTTGGCCCCGGTCAAGGGCGCTCTGCATAGTGCCCATGGGACAGAACGTGCACCAGGCCCGCGGGTGAATAAAAACAGCAAGAACCACGCCGACGGCTGTAGTCACCGTGCACAGAAGCCAGAACACGCGGCCCCAGTGGTCGAAGTCCGTGGGGTTGAGCATAATCCGGTAGACCATGAAGGCCATGAGCGCGGCAAAGACCGGCCAGCGGAACCAGCCGCTTCTCATCCATGCGGGTATAGGCCGCTTAAAACTCATGCGGGGCATGATGCGATCAAAGAAAGCTCCCCGCGGGCAGAGATAGCCGCATACATACCGGCCACGCACAAAGCCGCCAGCCATGCCCATGAGCATAACCACGGGCACGCTGTAGCCGAGCCAGGGATAGTGCCAGCCGAAGGCAATGACGATTACGACGATGGGCCACAGACTCAGCTGCACGGTCTTGCGCAGGGCTGTGTGTTTTTTATAATCTGCAGACGGCATAGCTGCTCACGAATAGATTCGGCTTAAGTAGTACAGTAATGGCAGACTTCCGCCATGTCAAGGAGAGGATTTTGACAACAGGGTGATCGGGGATAAAAAAGGCCGGCAGCGATTGCTGCCGGCCCAGTGCTGAACCGTAAAAATTTTTACCGTGGCTGCTGCAGTGCCCGCAGTTCCGATTTTTTGTAGCCCAAAAATTTCCAGAATTTGCTATCGCTGCTATGGCAGCTATTGCAGCCCTGCTGGTCATAGCCCAGGGCATTGGCGCCCGTCTGAATGCCATGATCAACTTTCAGCGCGCAGTTCATGGGGAAGGTGAATACGACGCCCATGGCGCGGCGAAGGGCGAAATTATAATTTTCTTTATTGCCCCGCAGCCAGCTTGTGGCTTCCATGCCCTCATTGGCGGCTGTTACCAGGTCGCCGTCGACAAGGAAATATTTCAGCACATAGGGCACCGGCTGCAGCACGAACAAGATCAAACCACAGCAGCGCTTCATAGCGCTTGAACGGTGCAATCTTCGAGCCGTCGCCCTCTGCATAGCCTTTCTTGCTGCCCTTGGGCCCGATGGGGCATGGGCCTTCCAGATCGCCTTCCCAGCCGCCGGATGTACCGTTAAACCACCGGTACTCAGGCTCAACGCCGTATTTCACGACGTCTTTGAATTCATAAAACGCCCCGTCCTCTCGGCAGATAGGGCCGCCGCAAATCCCGCTGCATAAGCCCGCCGGTATGCCGGATATGGCAGGTCTGGCAGGCAAGATAGTGCTGTGTGCATGTCAAGGGAGGCCTTGTTGGCATTGGCCGATGCGGTGTGCGGGGTAGAGCCGTGGCAGTCGGAGCAGTCCAGCGTGTCGGGCACCACGTCGCGGCCCCAGGACACATTGTGCTTGCCGTATTTAAATTTATGATCGCCTGCATAGTGGCACTCGGCGCAGCGAATTCCTGCTGCGGCATGCACGTCGCCATCGATGGTAGCGGTTTCCTGAACGCCCTGGCCATTATCGTAGGTCAGTTCATAGGGCTCGGCAACATAGTCGGTGCCGTATTTGAAAGCCTTCGACATAGTGCCGTCGGGTGCAAACACCTTGCCGCCGGAATTCACATGGCAACGGTTGCAGGCTTGCGATGTTACATTGTCGCCGACCGACTGCGCGTCCTCAAGCGAGGCATGGCTCCAGTAGGTGCGGCTCTGATTATCGCTGAGCACAACGCGCTGCCCGCCTTCGCCGCCGCCGTCATAGGTTTTGCCGTGGCACAGCACGCAGTCGATCTGGTCTTTGGCCGCTTCGGTGGCCTCGATGGGCTCACCGTCTATGGTTACCGGCATGGCATCGGCTCCTGCCGAAATATGGCAGCTGCCGCAGCCGGCATTTTTGGTATGTGTATCATCAATGGTGCTGGTCCAGACTTCAGCCCAATTGGCCCCGACGAGGCCACCGGGAAGTCCTCAATACCGGTTGCCTTTCCCTTTTTCGACATCCGCCGGATACGGTTTATTGGTCAAAAAATCATACACCCCCTGCGTCGGGCCAAGCATGCGATAGTGCAGCACATGGCTCACATCATCAACCTCGTCCGGATGGCACACACGGCAGGTTTTCGAGCCTTCATACGAGGTTATCATGCCGGTATGGTCCGTGGCGGCAAAGCCCTGCGAGCTGAGCATCAGCAGTCCAAGCCCTGCACCCCAAAAGGCAAAGAACCTTTTCTTTTTCATACGTACTCCTTCTCCTCATTGATGATGTTTATATTTCCTTTTTATTTATATACTGAAATAAAAAAAAAGCAAGCTGCTGCAGTCAATATAAATCCGGATGATTTAGGGGGTTAAGGCGCTGCACAGAAGCAATAAAAAAACACCGGGCAATTGTGCCTGGTGCTTTTTTTATATTCCTGGTGGAGCTGAACGGGATCGAACCGTCGGCCTCTTGAATGCCATTCAAGCGCTCTCCCAGCTGAGCTACAGCCCCACGGAGGTCATTTTTAAAAAATTACTATACCAGAATACGCGGCATTGTCAAAAAGAAAATAGGATGTATGCGCCCGGACGCCGGATGCCTGCGCATATAATGATTTGATAAAGGCACAAAAAAAAGTTAAGCTGTTTTATAAGATTAATGCTTGCTGCCTGTACGGAACAGGAGGTCCTGGTATGCGCCGCGTCGGCATTGTTCGCGCCCAGCTGTATATTGAGCACCGAACCGGTGTGCATCATATAGAGGTGCCACGGCGTCTTGAAACAATCTACGGCATGATCGATGAAAACGGGCTCAAAGAACGCCTTGTGGAAATCGAGCCGCGGTATGCGAGCCTTGAAGAGGTAGAGAGGGTGCATGACGCCGACTATGTCGAAAAAATCCTCGACACCGCAGGCGAGCCCCTGCGCTACCTCGATCCCGACACCGTGACCTCGGGGCAGTCCTGCCGCGCTGCATTTCTTGCCGCAGGCGGCGTGCTCGAAGCGGTGCGCCGCGTTGCGGCCCGCGAGATAGATACCGCCTTTGCCCTTATACGGCCCCCCGGGCACCATGCCGAGCGCAACCGCCAGATGGGCTTCTGCCTCTTCAACAACGCAGCCATCGCCGCAGAATATGCGCGCCGCCAGCTGGGGGTTGAGCGCGTGCTGATCGTAGACTGGGACGTGCATCACCCCAACGGCACGCAGCATATATTCGAGCAGTCTTCCCGGGTTCTGCTTTTCTCCTCGCACCGCCATCCGTTCTTCCCCGGCACGGGCGATATGCTTGAAGTGGGGCTGGGCAAAGGCCGGGGCTTCTCGGTCAATGTGCCGCTGCCGGCGCAGCGCGACGACAGCGACCTTGTGCTTGTCTACCGGCGCCTGCTTGAACCCCTGGCCCGCGAATTTCAACCGCAGCTGATTCTGGTGTCAGCGGGCTTTGACGCGCACGTCGACGACCCCATCGGCGGCATGCGCCTCACCGAACGCGGATTTGCAGCGCTGGCCCAGATCGTTCTCGGCCTTGCCGATGATCTCTGCGGCGGAAAAAGCATTTTCATGCTTGAAGGAGGCTATGACCTTGGCGCATTGCGCAGCTCGACGCGGGCTGTACTTGAAACAATGCTTGACGGCGCGCCTGAAGGCCTTGTGCAGCGCCTTGAGCGCGGCGTGAAGCCTGCCTCTCCCGTGCCGGATATAATTGAAAGCGTTATTGAAGTGCAGGGCCAGTACTGGAGATGTTTCAGCAATGTTTGAAAACCAGATACCCCCCCGATCAAAGAACCCCGTTCTGGCGCAGTATGACGAAGTCTGCGCTTCTTTTTCCTGGGAGCAGGTTAACCGGGAGTTCTCCTGGCATGAGACGGGCAGGCTCAATATCGCCCATGAAGCAATCGGCCGCTTTGCCGCAGACCCTGCCATGGCCAATCAGCCATGCCTTATTTATTCGCTTCGGGAGCGGCGGGAAGTGTTTTCGTATGCCGAAATGGACAGGCTTTCAAACCGTTTCGGCAATGTGCTGCGGGGGCTGGGCGTCGGACGCGGCGACCGCGTTTTTCTTTTTCTGCCCAATATACCCGAGCTGTATATAGCCCTTGCCGGGTGCGCCAAAATCGGCGCGGTTATTGTTCCCCTGTATGCACAGTTCCGCAAAGCAGCCCTGCGCGACCGCATGCTTGACGCTCAGGGCTCGGTGCTCGTAACCACGCCGCGCCACCGCAGCCATATACCTGATCAGGAGCTTCCCGCGCTTGAGCACATCATCATCGTGGGCGGGCAGACCGCAGCGCCTGAAGACGGCGAAACTTTATGGAAAGACGAAATGGCACAGGCCCCGGACGAGCTGGCCATGGAGTGGCTGGAGCCGGATGCCCCGCTGTTCCTCATTTATACCTCCGGGCATGACGGCAGGCCCATGGGGCTCGTGCATGTGCATGATGCCATGCGGGGCTATCTCATGACAGGCCGGTGGGCCCTTGATTTAAGGCCGGGGGACGTGCTCTGGACGCAGGCCCAGCCCGGCTGGTTCATGAACGTGGTGTATACTGCTTTCGCGCCCTGGCTGTGCGGCGTGCCGAGCTTTATAACCGGGAAGCTCACAAGCGCCGAAGAGTTCTACCGCCATGTGCAGGAAGACGGCATTTCCGTGGTCTACGCCACGCCGACCGTCTACCGCATGCTTGTCGAAGCCGAAACAGACACGGCCCGTCGTTTCGACCTGAAAAGCCTGCGGCATCTGGTGAGCGTGATGGAGCCGCTGTACCCCGATCTTATTTACGGTCTCATGCGCATTCTTGATATGCCGGTGCATGACACCTGGTGGACAGCCGAAACGGGAATGATCACAATAGCCAATTTCCCCTGCCTTCCCATCAAGCCGGGGTATCTGGGCAAGGCCATGCCGGGGCTCGAGATAAAAATTTTTGATCCCGAGGGCAAAGAGCCGGCGCCCTTCACCATGGGCGATCTTGCCATCAGGCAGGGCTGGCCTGCCATGGCACGCGGGATATGGAACAACCGGGAGGCTTTTTCGCTGCTTGTGGCCAGGCCGCCGTGGCTGCTCATCAATGATACCGCTTTTGTTGACTATGACGGCTATTTTTATCACCAGGGCCGCAACGATGATGTCATTGTTACCGCAGCCGGAAAAACCGGCTTTACCGAAATTGAGCGCGCCCTGGCCGAGCACCCTGCGGTAGCCGAAGCTGCAGTCATACGCAGCGCCGACGAGCATGGCAAAAAAAAGGTAAAGGCTTTCGTTTCCCTGAAGGCAGCCTACAAACCGTCAGCGCTGCTGCAAAAAAAAATCATGGCCTACCTGCTGCAAACGCTTGACCCGGATCTTGCCCTTGCCGAAATCGAGTTCCGCGACAGCCTGCCCCGTGACAAAAACGCAAGGCTCATGCGCCGGGTACTCAAAGCCTGGGAGCTTGGCCTGCCGGTTGGACAGGTGGAGTGAGGCTTCCCGCTTACAAGGCTGGGCATCCCGGTGCATAAAATTGATTTTAATTGACCCCTGCCTTTTCAGCCCCCGCTTACAAAATGAAGCCTTCCAGGCAGGGTTCCGGCAACCTTCTGCTTGTGCAACTAACGCAAAAACACGGGGTTCAGAGTATATTATATCGGCATCATGCGAAGACGGCCGCCCCACAGTCAGAAGAAACCCCTTGAATTTTCACATAATTTGGGACATTATATTCAATTTAAGAGCAAAGCCGTATAAAAAATGAGGATAGAAAAAAATGGCCGATTCAAAATCCTATGATCTTGCAGCCCTCAAGATAGATCAGAAGTCGCGCAACCGCTCCGGTCCCGGCATGCGGACCAAAGTGCTTATTATTGCAGGAGCTGTGGCTGCTGTCGTTATAGCCTTCATGATTTTTTCGGGTAAAAAAACCCTCGTTGAAGTATCGCCTGCACGGTCGATAAGCGCTTCTGAAGGCGCCTCCCTGCTCAATGCAAGCGGCTATGTCACGCCGCGCCGCCGGGCGACCGTGGCGGCCAAAATAACGGGCCGGGTGCAGGAGCTTATGGTTGAAGAGGGCATGCATGTCGAGCTGGGCCAGGTGCTTGCAAAAATCGACAGCTCGGATGCAGAGGCGCGCCTTAAAGCGGCCGAAGCCGACCTTGCGGTAGCCGGCGCCACCATCGCAGAGATCAAGGTAAATCTTGCCGATGGCGAGCGATCGCTCAGGCGCATCACCAACCTGCATAAAAACGGCGTTGCCAGCAATGATGATTTTGATAAAACGCAGGCCCTCGTCGACGGCCTGAAAGCACGCCTGGCCATGACGCAGATGCAGGTAACGGCTGCACAGGCCCGGCGGGAAATGGCTCTCACCGACATTGAAAACTGCATTGTCCGCGCCCCGTTTTCAGGCGTTGCCGTGTCAAAGGATGCCCAGGTCGGTGAAATGGTTTCTCCCATATCAGCCGGCGGCGGATTTACCCGCACGGGCATTTCCACTATCGTCGACATGCTGTCACTTGAAATCGAGGTTGACGTCAATGAATCCTATCTTGCCAAGGTGAGTATCGGACAAAAAGTCGATGCGACACTTGACGCCTATCCCGACTGGCATATACCCGCAACCGTGCGCACCATCATACCCACCGCAGACAGGCAGAAGGCTACGATCAAGGTGCGTATCGCGTTTGACGTGCTGGATCCGAAAATTCTGCCCGACATGGGCGTGAAGGTTTCATTTATGAGCAAGAATGAAAAGGGCGCGGGCAGCATTATCGTCGTGCGGCGCTCGGGTCTTCAGGATGAGGACGGCAAGCAGGCCGTCTATCTCTTCAAGAACGGCCGTGCACAGCGCCGCCCGGTCAAAACGGGTGAGGTATTTGAAAATGACGTTCAAATAACCGACGGCGTTGCCGCCGGTGACGAGATCATTGTCAGCAGTTCACTGCAGCCGCTTCAGGACGGCATGCGGGCAGAGATAAAAAAACAATAATGTTTTCCCGGAGGCGCGGTCGTGCCGCGCTGTCAACCGCACAAGAAGGCCATGGTCAGCGTAGACGCACTGGAAAATTCAGAGGGCCTTATTCAGGTCCGCAATCTCGATAAAAAATACGTCCGCGGCGGCGAAGAGATTCACGTGCTGCAGGGGCTCAACCTCAATGTTGAAGAGGGCGAGTTTGTCGCTTTCATGGGTCCCAGCGGCTCGGGCAAGACCACCCTTTTGAATCTGCTCGGTGGGCTTGATGTGCCCTCGGCCGGCAGCATCACCGTGGCGGGAGACGAGGTGACGCATATGTCGGGCCCGAAGCTCACGACCTGGCGTGCCCGGCATGTCGGCTTCATCTTCCAGATGTACAACCTCATCCCCGTGCTCACGGCGTTTCAGAATGTGGAGATGCCGCTGCTGCTCACCAGCCTCACCAAGGCCGAGCGCAGGCAGCATGTGGAGATGGCCCTCAGCGCGGTTAACCTTACCGAGCGCAAGTCCCATTATCCGCGGCAGCTCTCGGGCGGCCAGGAGCAGCGCGTTTCCATTGCCCGTGCTATCGTGGCAGACCCCACGTTTCTTTTGTGCGACGAGCCCACAGGCGACCTCGACCGCAACAGCGCCGATGAAATCCTCAACCTGCTTGAAGAGCTTTCCACAGTACACCGCAAAACCATTCTCATGGTCACCCATGACCCGCGCGCGGCAGAGCGCGCCGGCACGGTGCTGCATCTTGATAAAGGAGTCCTCATCGAGGGCAAAAAGCTGCAATGATTATTTTCAAATTTTTCCCCCTGCTGGTGGCCAACCTGCTGCGCAAAAAAACCCGCTCGGCCCTGACCATGGGGTCGTTTGCCGTGGCGCTGTTTTTGTTCAGCCTGCTCGGAACCATCGACAGCTCATTCAACCAGGGCGTAGAGGTTGCGGGCGCCGACCGGCTTCTGGTCATGAACAAAACATCCCTTGTTCAGCCCCTGCCGGTTGCCTACATGGAGCGCATACAGCAGATCAGGGGGATCAAGGATGTCACCTTCGCGACCTGGTTCGGCGGCATTTACAAGGATGAAAAAAACTTTTTTGCCCAGATGGTCATCGATCACAAAAACTATCTGCAGATGTACCGGGAGTTTACCGTTCCGCCGGCACAGTGGCGCGACTTCTGCGCCGACCGCGAGGGCGCCATCGTGGGTAAAAAGCTGCTGAAGCGCTTCGGCTGGAAAATCGGCGACCGCGTTCCCATTCAGGGCGGCATTTTCCCCGGCACATGGGAATTTAATATACGGGGCGTCTACAGCGGCACGCGCAATGAAGACGACGAAACCCAGTTCTGGTTCCGCTATGATTATCTGGATGAACGCCGCGACCTTGGCAAGGGCACGGTCGGCTGGTACATGGTGCGGGTGGACAATCCAGACAATACCCCGGTAATCGCCAAAGCCATTGAAAACCAGTTTGCCAATTCCCCGGCTGAAGTCAAGGCGGAGTCGGAAAAATCTTTTGCCACGGGCTTTGTCAAGCAGATCGGCAATATCAAGGCCATCATGATATCAGTGGGGAGCATCGTTTTTTTCACCCTGCTGCTGGTAACGGGCAGCACCATGGCCATGTCCGTGCGGGAACGCACGGGGGAGCTTGCGGTCCTGAAAACTCTGGGATTTTCCGACTGGACGGTCATGGCCCTGGTTCTTGCCGAATCGCTTCTCTACGCCCTTGCGGGCGGATTGATAGGCATAGCCCTTGCCAAAATCTACACCCTCGGGGGCGATCCGACAAACGGCTTTCTGCCCTCGTTTTATCTGTCGCCGGAAAAAATGTGCTCCGGTATGGTGTTTGCTCTTGTGGCGGGCATAGCTGCCGGGTGGATCCCTGCCATGCTTGCCATGAGGATGAAAATAGTGGAAGCATTACGACGAATTTAAAAATTAGTCGGGAAACAGAATTCAGGAGTCAGAAGCCAGAATTCAGAAGGTTTGGAAAGAAGTTCGGAGTAAAGAAATTCAAGATTCCGGATTTAAAATTCAAGATCGTAGGCGCAGACATGAGTGTCTGCCCTAAAACCGGAGTTCAAAATCGTAGGGGCGGGGTTATCCCGCCCTAAAGATCACCTGGAAGCCCGCTTCTTCCATTCTGAATTCTGACTACTGAATTCAGGCTTCTTTTGCAACTTGGATTTTAGAGGTTAACCCCATGTCCATCCCGATCATATATAATATTCGCAGCGTGCGGGTCAGGTGGGTGTCAACGGCTGTTGCCGTATTCGGCATAGCCGGCGTCGTGTCGGTTTTTATCGCCATGCTTGCCATGGCGCAGGGATTTCAGGCAACGCTTGTCGCTTCGGGATCCCCCTATAATGCCATAATCCGGCGCGGCGGGGCCACATCTGAGATGGACAGCGCGCTGACTTCCGAACAGATCCGCATAGCAGCCGATGCCCCCGATGTCATGCGGGGTAAGGGCCGGCAGCCGCTGGTAAGCCCCGAGGTGGTAGTGATCGTCATGCTGCCGATACGCAATGGACAGACAAATGCCATGGTGCAGCTGCGCGGCGTCTCACAGCGCGCCCTTGATGTGCGAAGCGTCGTAAAAATCGGGCAGGGCAGATTTCTCAAGCCGGGCCTGACCGAGCTCGTCGTGGGCGCCAATGTCGCCCATGCTTACAAGGATTGCGAACTGGGGGGCAGGCCGTATTTCGGAGGCAGACAGTGGCATGTCGTGGGAGTGCTGGATGCCCAGGGCAGCGCCTTTGATTCAGAGCTCTGGGCCGATGCGATACTGCTGCAGCAGACCTACAAGCGGCCCGGCAATATTTTTCAGTCGGCGACCATCAGGCTCACCTCGCCGGAAGCATTTTCCGACTTTACGAAATCCCTTGCCGGCGACCCGCGCCTGACGCTGCAGATCGACCGCGAGCGCGACTACTATGAACGCCAGTCCCAGGCCGTCACCACCATCATCCGGGTGCTGGGCGTGAGCGTGGCGCTGGTGATGGGCGTGGGGGCCATTTTCGGCGCGCTCAATACCATGTATGCATCGGTTGCCGCCCGCGCGCGCGAGATTGCTACGATACGGGCCATTGGGTTTGCCGAGTGGAGTATCGTCGCATCGTTTCTGATCGAGTCACTTTTTATTTCTTTCATCGGCGGGCTTGTCGGCTGCCTGGGGGTCATCCCCCTCAACGGCTACTCTACCTCCACTATCAACTGGCAGACATTTTCAAGCCTTGCTTTCGCTTTCGAAATAACCCCCCTGCTGCTGGGCCTGGGCATGCTGTTCGCTCTTGCCATGGGCCTTGTCGGCGGGCTGCCGCCCTCCATCCGCGCCGCACGAATGCCGGTTATTACCGCACTGCGGGAGCTGTGAGAATTGCGGATTAAAAAAATTTTCATTCAGCTGCATCATTCGTGCTGTAGCCTCAACAGCTTCAAACAATGGCCCTCGCCTGCATATTTATGCTAGAGTATCAGCACTATGGAAGCAGCACGCTCAACAGTAGCGCCTCGCTTTCCGATATTTTTTTATCCTTTCTCCGGCTCGGCGCAACCGCATTCGGCGGCCCGGCCATCGTGCCCCAGATGCGCGTGATGGCTGTCGAACGGAATGGCTGGGTCGACGAGCAGACCTTTGACAGCGGCAATGCAATGGCGCAGGTACTGCCCGGAGCAATAAGCGTGCAGGTTGCGGCCTATATCGGTCTGCAGATTCGGGGGCTTGCAGGCGCACTTGCCGCCTGCACCGGCTATATTCTCCCGGCGTTTCTGCTGATGCTCGGCCTTTCAGTCCTGTATACGCGCTGGCATGATGCGGCGACGGCTGCTGCAGGATTCAGCGGCCTGCGAGCCGTGGTGATCGCGATTCTTGCACATGCGGCCTTTCTGACAAGCTGTGATTATATAAAAAATAAAACCGGCGCGGCAGTGGCGCTGCTGGCGGCGCTGTTGTTCGGCTTTCGCATAAACCCTGTTTTTGTGATTCTCGCGGCTGGGCTCGCCGGGCGGCTGGTGTTTGCCGCAGAGTGCCGCGAATCGTCTTCGGGCCTAAGGCAAGCACGGGCAAAGCTCTGGCCAACCGTGCTGCTTCTTGTCGCAGTTGCTGCAGGCTTTGTATTTTTATATCTGCTTGACGGGAAGCTGTTTTCGCTTGCCCTGCTCATGGCCAAGATCGATTTGTTTGCTTTTGGCGGAGGGTATACTTCGGTGCCGCTCATGTTTCATGAAATAGTTGAGGTGCGCGGCTGGCTTGATGGGAAAACGCTGCTTGACGGCATAGCCCTGGGGCAGCTCACCCCCGGCCCGATTGTGATTACCGCAACTTTTGTCGGCTATCTGCTCAAAGGTGTGGTCGGTGCGGCGGCAGCCACCATCTGCATATTTCTGCCGTCATTTCTTATGGTAGTCGTGCTCAGCCCGGTCATTGACCGGCTGCGCCACAAAAAGGGTTTTGACTGCTTCATTACCGGGATACTCTGTTCGTTTGTGGGGCTTTTAGTGAGCACGGTCTATCATTTCAGCCGCCATGTGGAATGGTCGTGGAGCCTGGGCCTGATTGCGGCTGCGGCCTTTTGCCGCTCTCTGTGCCCGGATTCCCATTCTGGTCGTATTGACTGCGGGCATTGCCGCGGCGGTTGTGCTACTGTAGGGCTGCTGTGTACAGGGATCATTTTCCCTGCCATACGCTTTTACAATATATTTAATTTATTAAGGTTTATCAATGTTCTGCCGATATTTAAGAGATAGAATAGAGCCTTTGAATGGTAGTGATGAATATCCTTATTCCGGGTTGCCGTATCGCTTAAAATTTTTTGCACTGTACCGGCCGACGGAAATTCAAAAATTGACGTAATAAAAGGGACCCCATGAAAAAAAAAGCTACTCTTTCAACAAAAGTAAAGCTGATGAGTACGATATTTATCTGTCATTTTTTTCATATCCATATTGTTTTTATCGTTCAGTATTCAGCGGACAATAATGGAAGTAAAAATTAAAACATCACAAAAACTGGTCTATTCAGCTTATGCCCTTTTCAGCCAGTATGATGAACTGGTCAAAAGCAAAGCACTGACGCTTGAGGAAGCTCAAAAAAGAACCGCACTGGCAATTAAAAACATGCAGCATAAGGAGCATGAAGGCTTCTGGCTGCTTGACAGCAGTGCTAAAATGATTGTGGAGCCAAACAAGCCGGAACTTGACGGGAAGGATATGAGCAGCTACAGGGATTCTCACGGTAAACTGGCTTTTGTTGACATGGTAAATCTCTGCAAAGCAAAGGGCGAAGGGGAGATCGAATATTATTTTCAAAAAACAGGCACTGACAAGCCTATTAAAAAAATTGCCTATGTGCAGATGTTTGAGCCCTGGGGATGGATTCTGGGCAGCGGATTTTACGTTGATGATATATTCAATGACGTCGCACAAACAAGGAATATTTCTCTCACAATAATCGCGCTGGTTTCAGTCGTTGTAAGTATCATGTTTTTCTGGCTCGGGCGCTCCGTTTCCGGGCCTGTCAATAAAGCCACGCACGGCCTTGCTCAGATCGGCCTGGAGCTGCACTCGGCAGCCGAACAGTTTTCCGAATCAAGCCAGGTGCTGGCCCAGACTTCATCCGAGCAGGCCGCAGCGCTTGAGGAGACATCATCATCGCTTGAAGAGCTCGCATCGATGACCAAACAAAATGCCGACAATGCCTCGCAGGCCGACATTCTCATGAAGGATGCCAGCCGGGTTATCAAAGAAGCGGAAGCATGGATGCTGGAGCTGACCAGATCCATGTCCGATATTTCCCGGTCAAGCGAGGAAATATCGGCGATCAATAAAACGATCGATGAAATAGCCTTTCAGACCAATCTGCTTGCCCTGAATGCCGCAGTGGAGGCTGCGCGGGCAGGTGAGGCAGGCGCCGGTTTTGCTGTTGTGGCCGATGAAGTACGCAATCTTGCCATGCGCTCTACAACCGCGTCCAAAAGCACGGCAGATCTCATTGAAACCACGGTCGGCAAAATTACCGCCGGAGTCGGAATTGATGGACAAAACCAATCAGGCTTTTGGAGATGTATCGGACAAGTCATCACGCGTGGCGCAGCTTGTGGCGGAAATAGCCGCAGCAACCCAGGAGCAGGCACAGGGAATAACGCAGGTAAGCAAGGTCGTTGCCGAAATGGACAGAGTTACTCAGTCAAATTCCGCCAATGCCGAAGAGTCTGCCTCGGGTTCAGAGGAAATTAAATATAAAGCAGATCACATGAAGCACTATATTGATGAACTGAGAGACATGGTCGGCGTCAAGCGCACCTGATCTCAGCCTCTGCTTAGTACAGAGAGCTCTTCCGCAATAAAAAAATACGCTGCAACGCAATCATGAATCCTTAAGATTACCCTTTAGGCACAATGCCGGACACGAACCTCCGAGTATCGGTCAATTCGAGGCCGGACAAAGCAAAGCATATCCGGCTGCAAAAAATGATTAAAGTATACTCGGTTTTTTTATCCAGCCCACGTTTTTTTCGCTTCCTGTATTGCGGAGTTTTGTACTGAACCGCATTGCTCTCCGCACGTGCACAACCAAAGCACTCAGACCGCATAATGAACAATCCCATTGAGCAGTATTCCGATGGCTCTGCCTCATGTGTCATGCCAAAGCACATAGCTTGATTTTGCAGCCTCAGACCAAAGAAAAGATAAGCCGTTCGTGGTGAGCGTGTCGAACCATGAACGGCTTATCTTTTAAGGCATTAACCCGTAAAGCCCTTCGACAGGCTCAGGGCGAACGGACAGAGCTTTCATTGTCGGATTGAAAATTTAGCAGAAGGATCTATTTTATCATCAAAATTTAAATAGCCTAAAAAAAATATTTCAAAATCATAAACTTTTTTATTGGTCGAAATGAGCCAATCACCTGTCTGCTTGATTGTTTCCTTGGTTCAATTTAGCCAATATTAGCGTGCTTATTTTTAGAAAAAAATCTCTATTTAGCTAAAAGAACTAGCCTTTTTGTTATGGCACTAAACCTGCAATAAGAACTGGCAAATAATTGCTCTGGAACGGATTTGAATACAGACTGAATGGAACCTGTGCGGATATGGATTTTTTAACAAAACAAACGCAACAAAAAATGGAGAAGACGTTATGCGGCAAATAAAAAAAATACTGGTGGCCAACAGAGGTGAAATAGCGGTTCGAATACTGCGTGCAATTCGCGAGATGGGCTTGAAGTCGGCAGTGGTATATTCCGATGCAGACAGTGACTCTATGGCGGTGCAGCTTGCAGACGAAGCCTATCATATCGGCTCCTCACCCGCGCGTGACAGTTATCTTAAAATAAAAAACATCATACAGGCGGCAAAGAGTGCGGGAGCAGATGCCATACACCCGGGCTACGGTTTTCTGGCCGAAAACGCAGTATTTGCCGAAGCTGTCAGAAGCAATAATATTATTTTTATCGGCCCTTCCACTGAAGCAATCAAAACCATGGGCTGCAAGCTGCTCTCCCGCACCATGATGGAGCGCGCCGGCATACCCGTTGTGCCCGGAGCCATGGCTGCCATTAAAGACCGGGAGGACATGTTCGCCACGGCACGGCATATTGGTTTTCCTCTGCTTCTGAAAGCCTCCGGCGGCGGCGGCGGCAAAGGCATGCGCAGAGTCAACAGCGAGCAGGAGCTTGCCCGGGCCTATGAGCTGGCGCGCAGCGAATCGTTTTCAAGCTTCGGGACCAATACGATATACATGGAAAAATTCATCCCCAACCCCCACCATATAGAAGTCCAGATTATGGCTGATATGCTGGGCACAACGGTAAGCCTGGGTGAGCGCGAATGCTCGGTGCAGCGGCGGTACCAGAAACTGCTGGAGGAATCGCCGTCACCTTTTATCGACCATGAAACCCGCGCCCGTCTTGCAAAAATTGCAATCATGGCTGCTAAAACCGTTCACTATGTCAATGCCGGAACTGTGGAGTTCATCGTCGATGATAACCGCAATTGCTATTTTCTTGAAATGAACACGCGGCTGCAGGTCGAGCATGCAGTAACCGAAATGGTGACGGGCATTGACATTGTAAAAGAGCAGATACGAATCGCCCGCGGCGAACCCCTGAGCTTTACGCAGGACCACATACAGCCCACAGGAACCTCTATCGAGTGCCGCATCTATGCCGAAGACCCCGATAATAATTTCATGCCATCGCCCGGCATGCTGCTTGACTACCGCGAGCCGGGAGGCAGCGGCGTGAGATCGGACTCCGGGGTGTATACGGGCTCTGATATTTCCTTTCACTATGATCCGCTGATTTCCAAACTGGTCACCTGGGGCCGCACCCGCGACGAAGGCATCAGCCGCATGAAGCGGGCTCTTGCAGAGTACCGGATTGAAGGCATTAAAACAAATATTCCGTATTTTTTTCAGAATACTTGAAAACGAGGAATTCCTTTCCGGCAATTACACGACATCGCTCATTGACAACATGGGCGCTTATGCCGCAGGAAGGGCCTAGGGCATGACCGGCACGAACAGACCGGCAGCGGAGAAGCCTGCTTAAAAGAACTTCTGACAACATGGTTTTATCAAACGGCGGCGCATGAAGCCCTTGCTCCGCCGTTTGATTCTTCGTCAGGCGAAAAAATCTTTTACAATATTTTCGATAATCGGCCAGGGCGCAAGGGCCGGCTTTTTCGTGATCGTCACGGTCACCTGACCGCCGTCCACCGAATAATTTCCCTCAACACCCCTGCCTGAAAAGATGCCGGCTTTTCCGTCCCCGTCAAGCGTTGCGCCCATAGCCTCAACGGCCGAACGGGTGTTTTCCAGAAAATTATCATCCTCCGGCGGAATCGTAACGGTAAATGTTCTGCACATAATCTTCCCCCTGAAAACTGTTTATGTCCGTCTGTGCCCCTTGCATCCTCTGCACAGAAACCATCGCTATCAAAAGTTATGCCGTCAAAAAAAGCAGGCCGCATATGTCGCTTTTTCGCTTATATCCGTGCAGCGTGAAACCAAAAAGCACGAAGTGTTTGAGTCGCTTTTTATGCGGTTGATTGCCGATTTGCCAGAACAGCCTGCAGGGTCGCGGCAATTTCACGCATATTATAGGGCTTCATGACAAATGCGCGTATGCCGGCCGCCTGTGCCTGCTCTTCAGAAATCTGGCTGCTGAACCCGGTACATAAAATAATGGGGATGTCCGCCCGAATGCGGAGAAACTCTTGCGCCAGCTCATACCCGGTCAAATACGGCATGGTGAAGTCCGTAATGACCGCATCAAAGCTCTGCGGATCTGCCGTAAATGTCTTCAACGCCTCCGGGCTGCTGGTGCTGCTGACAACACTGTATCCCAGTGTCTTCAGTATGGTTGTTCCCAAATCAACAAGCATTTCCTCATCATCAATTAAAAGGACCGTTCCCCCGCCGCTCCGCGGAATTTCGGGCAGCGCTTCAGGTTTTTCAACAAATTCCCCTGAAACGTGCGGGATGAGCACATAAAATGTTGCTCCTTTTCCCGGCCGGCTGTATGCGGTGATTGAGCCGCCATGGTCTTTGACAATACCGTGCGCAACGGCAAGCCCCATGCCCGTACCCTTACCGACATCCTTTGTTGTAAAAAAAGGATCAAAAATGCGCTGCATATGCCGGGGCTCTATGCCGGAGCCCGTATCGCGCACCATAATACGCACATAGCGGCCGGGGGCGGCATCCGGATAGCGATTCCGATTACGGGCATCAAGCTGCATCGATGAAACTTCGATTTCCAGCACCCCCCCACCGGCTTCCATGGCCTGCGCCGCGTTTGTACAGAGATTGATGATAACCTGGTGGATGCGCGTGGGGTCTGCCTCTGCAATATGCGCATCGGCAGGCACACTGGTTTTCAAATCAATCGTTGTGGGAACTATGGCGCGCAGGAGCTTTACCGCTTCATTGACAATTATGCACATATCCACCGGCCTGCGCTCCTGATCCTGCCTCCGGCTGAAGGCCAGAATCTGACGCACGAGATTCCGCGCCCGTTCGCTGGCCTTGAGTATCTGGTCGACATTACCGGCAGCGGGAGCTTCCGGCGGAAGCTCTAAAAGCGCCAGCTCGGCATTACCCACAATTGCAGCGAGGATATTGTTGAAGTCATGAGCAATACCACCGGCAAGCGTGCCTATCGCCTCCATTTTCTGTGACTGGCGAAGCTGTTCTTCCATCTGCCTGCGCTGGGTAATGTCCTGCATCGAGGCAATGACAAAACGAACCCGCCGGTCCTGCTCCCGAAAGCAGGCTGTGGCAAGGTGAACCCAGAGAATATCGCCGTTTTTTTGGACATACCGCTTGTCCAGCTCGTAGGTATCAATCTCTCCGGCTATCATCCTGTCAAACTGCTCCATCGATCCGGCCACGTCAACCGGATAGGTCATGTCATCCCAGGTTTTTTCATAAAACTCTTCTTCCGTGTAGCCGAGCATGCTGCACAGTCTCCGGTTAACGCGCAGCCAGACCCTGTCAACAGAGATGATGGCAATACCGATATTGCCCAGTTCGAACTGAGCGCGAAAAAAGGCTTCGCGTTCACCCAGTTTCTCTTCCATTTCCCTGCGCTTGGTGATATCTTCCGTCACCTCAATAAAACCGGTGACGGCGCCGTTTTCAAAAACAGGAAATGCCCTGACATTGGAGTCAAACCTGCTCCCGTCACTGCGAGCAGCCTGCCTCTCGAGTTGCGCCATGGCGCCGGTTTTCATCGCCGCGGCGCCCGGACAGCCGGGGCACCCATAGCCAAGTTTTTCAAATTCGGCATAACAGAATTTGCCGGTATAATACTCTGCAGGCTTGCCATACATCTCGGCGCATTTGCGATTGACCATGATTATTCTGTAGTTTGTGTCAATCAGGGCTATGCCCAGCTCAATATGCTCAACCAGCGAACGATAGCGCTCTTCGCTTTCCCGCAGCGTATGCTCGCTTGCCTTCAGCTGCTGCATATGAGCCTCAATCTGCTGATTCAGGGACTGCAGGGTCTGCTCGCGCGCCCGCAATATGCCATTTGCGTTTTCCAGCTCTTCCTGGGCATGCCGCCGCTCAGCGATTTCCCGGGAAAGATCCTGCTGCTGTCTGAAAAAGCTTATAATAAGACGTGCGAAATCACCATATTCTGTTTTCTGTTTTTGCAGCCGCGCAAGAGGTTCTGCATCACGTGCAGCAAGGCTTCTTGAGAGCCTTCTCAGCGGCAGCTGCACCCAGCCTGCAAAGGCTATAAAAAGCACGGTCAGAATTATGCTGAGAAATGCCAGCAGCTGCAGGAACTGGCCTCTGGCGGAGCGGGCAAGCTCACGCAGCACAGGAACTTCGCTGCGAACTGAAAGCTCGGCCAGTGGCTTCTCATCCCAGGAGTAAAAAATGCGGGAAAAGCTTATGGCTCCTTTGGCCAAATCAAAGGAAGGCGGCGGAACCGCAACCCCGGAAGTAATCGGACGAAGCATGATCCTGCTTTCCGTCAGCGCGGAAAGCTCATCGATATAGATATCGTTCCAGAGACGGCCTATGAAAAGGAAACCGCGGGGGGGGCTTTTGCGCTCCCAGTCATCCCTGGGCTGAACAGGCGCACAGCGCACTTCGAGCATGCCCCCGTCAAACGGCACGAAAAAATGATGGAAATAGCGCTGCCCCAGCAGCTGCGGCAGCGCCTGACGCGGGACGGGCAGTTCGCGCAGGTGCATCCCTTCGGCAAACGATACAGCATACACGCAGGTAAAACTGCTGTCGTAAATCCATGCCCCGCTCAGCTGAAAGCTTGGCAGAAAGCTGGCAAGACGTTCGTCGGCCCAGGCCTTCTCGGGCTTTTGCATAAAAGCAAAAAAATCATCACGGCTGGAAAAATCATAAACAAAAGCCTCAAAGGGAGCTCCTTCAAGCTTTATATTGCGGTCAAAGGCCGTATTTTTGCTGTTGACATTAATGCTTAAAAGAAGCTCTGCCTGCTGCTGGGCGGAGCGCTGGACATAGAGCGCCCACACCACAAAAAGTGCGGCAATCGCGAACAGCACGGCCATCAGCCGGGTTGTTATTTTCATGCCTCAGTATCCATACTTCTGGAGATAGTCTATTTTAAACATGCTCTGCGGCAGATCAACGCCGAATTCAATTTTTGCGGTTGCCAGTGTTGCATGCGTGCGCTGCACATCAATCATCTGGTTGGCGGAAAAATAATTCACCTCTGTGCCGCCATAGCCTTGCGCCACATACCCGAACTGGTCAAGCACCTTCCAGAGCTTTCCCTCCCGGTCAAACCGGTCGGAATAGAGTATCTGCCAGGTTTCGGGATCAAGATACCAGATCATTTTGCTGTAGAGAAAATTGGGCTCGCGGTTCACCGCCTCTATCACATGTGCCTTGATGCGCTCGCGCTGAACACCTGACCACAGGCACTCTCCCCGTGTATGCTCAAGCTTGTCCGCGTCATTGTGGCGGGCAAGAAGCAGCTCTTTTGCGCCCATATACGTGTAGGTATTGAAGGAAATCGGCCCGTCCCAGCCCATATTGTCAAATCCGCAATAATCAGCCCCGCCCTGGGCATCCTGCCGCTCGCTTGTGGAGCGCCGCCGCACGCGCCTGATGGTCGGATTCCATATCCATGAATCATAGGCTTTCATCCGGTCTTTATAATGCAGTTCCAGAATCCGCAGGTTTCTCGTTTCGGGAGGCTGGATCTGCAGCATTGAAAATGCCCGCCATATCTGGGCCGGATTGTCCTGCAAATCGGGAACAGGAGGCTTGTCTGTTCTTCCTGAAAAGAACAGCATGTTATTGTGGATTTCAAGACTCATATCGTACTTGAGCCTGCCGTCGACAATATAGCCCTGCTCCGACGTTTTATTTGAATCGCCGGCTGAACGGGTGCGGAAGTTATGAGCCATCTCGGCGGCATTCTTTGTTTCGGGAAACGGAACACCGGAGACATAATTGAGGATCTCGCCGGTTTTATCAAGTTTTGCAAGGCCATAATATTTTTTGGTACAGGCACTATTTCCCGGCGTTGGCAGAATCTGGCGATAGGGCACGATGAGAAACCAGGATGTGCCCCAGCGCTTTTCATCCTTTATAAGATTATAAAGGCTTTCCGGCACAAATTGCTTGATTTCATCCACATTGCCGCTGGTGATTTTCTCCCCGGACCATGTCTTCTCCCAGGAGCGCACAGAGGCAAGCTCATCCCCGCTGTAGCATGCTTTCGGATACACAAGCTCCGCAGCATGGCAGGAAACATGCGCCATAAAAACCCAGACCGCACAGCAGACAACACTTTTTAGAAATATATGGGCGGGCATAGTGGTTTTCCCCTTCAACGGTTATTCCTGTTCTAATAAATAATATATTTATATTTATATATATGGTCTTATTTCGAAAGCGTCAATACTGGCATGGAGAAATTATTAGCCTGACGAAAAAATTTCACCTGCCCGGGCAATGATGGCACATGCCCGTGAAGACTGCCTGAACAACGCAGGTGCAGGCATATCTGGCTGGAAACCGCAGCTATGTTACCCTGCCGTACATAATGCCGGAATCATTGGGTCCGGTGAAATCAAGACGCTGAATATTTTTGACGCCTGCCTGCGCAAGCATATGCCGCAGCTGCTCTTCGGAGTACGACTGGCCGCCTTTGGTTGCCACGAGCATATTGAGGGAAAAAATGGCAGGAAAGGCAGGACCTGCCATGTCATTATTCAGGATAAATTCATGGATATACATGGTTCCGCCGGGATTCAGTGCCGCGGCTGCTTTGCTGATGAGCTTCTGACAATCAGCCGGGCTTTCGGCATGCAGAATCTGCGACAGCCAGACAGCATCATAGGTTCCGGGTATATCTTCCGCAGCATAATTGCCCGGAATAAAGGTGATCCGATCGGACAGGCCTGCCAGAGCTATGGTGCGCTGGGCATACTGGCGTGATTCGGGCAGATCATACACGCAGGCCTGCAGGTCGGGGTTTTTCAAACAGAAATTGACGGCATAGGTGCCGGGCCCGCCGCCAAGATCAAGAAGGCTTCCCGCGCTGCCAAGATCAAGAATGTCGGCAATTTTAGGCGCCAGGGCAGATGCAAGATTATGCATGCCCATAAGAAAGCTCTCGCGCTCATCATCGGTTTTTTCATACACCGATGAAATCTGCGCGCCGGTCAGTATGGCCTGCGGCAAATGCCACCAGGACTCAACGGTATGATAAAAATGGGTTATAATATAACCGATATAGTCAGGAGAGCTCTTCACCAGGTACTTCCGGGCCGACTCGGCGTTTCGAAACCGTTCACCCTCTTTTTTCAACAGTCCCATAGCGGCAAGCGCATTGCACAGCATGGTCACTGCGCGGGCATCAGCCCCGAGGTCACGTGAAATATCCGCGGCATAAGCCTCACCTCCTTCAATGCAGGAAAAAACATCAAGCTTCACCGCTGTCTGAAGCGTAATAGCTTCCCAGCAGGAAGATGCCGTACTTAAAATGTCTTTTGGATTCCACTGCCGCTGCTGTGCCATACAAAGCCCTCCTGCCTGCTGGTTAGTGGCTGAACAAAAACCCCGAACACTGCCTTTGCCGGGTTTGTTCTTATGCCTGTCGTTGTTCGTAAGCATTTGTTTTTGCGTCGGGTTGAGGTACGAAACCCAGCGGTCTCTTCCGGGCTTAACCCAGCGCTGCAAAAAAAACGGCTTTTTGTTCAGGAGCTAGTTCTTGAGCGAATGCAGCGGCGCGGGTATGCGGCCGCCCCTGGCCACAAACGAAGCAGAGGTGCCGACTGTCGGAATATCGATAATGGCGGCCTCTCCGAACAGTCCCCCGAACACGGCCATATCGCCCGCCTTTTTTCCCGGAACGGGAATAAGCCGAACGCCCGTGGTCTTGTTATTGACCATGCCGATGGCAGCCTCGTCGGCGATGATGGCGGAAATCGTATCGGCATCGGTATCGCCGGGTACAGCGATCATGTCAAGGCCAACGGAGCAGACGCTGGTCATGGCCTCGAGCTTTTCAAGGCGCAGGGTGCCCTGCTGAACGGCATGGGCAAGCGCGCGGTCTTCCGACACGGGAATAAAGGCGCCGCTCATGCCCCCGACAGACGACGAAGCAAAAAGCCCGCCTTTTTTTACCGCGTCATTTAAAAGCGCAAGAGCGGCTGTGGAGCCAGGCGCACCCAGCACCGTTATGCCCATGGCCTGCAGTATTTCACCGACGCTGTCGCCCATTTTGGGTGTCGGGGCAAGAGAGAGATCGACTATGCCGAAGGGAAAGCCCAGGGCCGATGCCACCTCGCGGCCGATGAGTTCGCCGACACGCGTGACGCGAAACGATGTTGTTTTAATCTCTTCTGCAACCTGACCCAGATCAGGCGATTTGCCCATGGCAATGAATCGCTCAAGGGCGCGCTTCACCACGCCCGGCCCGCTGACGCCGATATTGACCACGCACTCAGGCTCGCCATAGCCGTGATAGGCGCCGGCCATAAACGGATTATCTTCCGGGATATTGGCAAACACCACAAGCTTTGCGCAGCCGAATCCATCGCGGTCTGCCGTGCTCAGAGCTATATCCAGAATAATCCGGCCCATCATTTTGACGGCATCCATATTGATGCCCGCCTTGGTCGAGGCCACATTCACCGACGAGCAAACCCGTTCGGTCTGAGAGAGAACCACGGGCAGAGATCGCATCAGAGCAAGCTCTGACGGGGTTGCGCCCTTCTGTACAAGGGCCGTATACCCGCCCACCAGGTCGACCTTCACCTCACGCGCCGCACGGTCAAGCGTGCGTGCAACAGCAAGCAGGCCTTCCTCGCCATGCCCGGCAGCAACCGAGCTTATGGGGCTTACGGCAATCCGTTTATTGACTATCGGGATGCCGTAGGTGCCGGCAATATCAGTGCAGACCGAAACCAGGCGGCTTGCCTTATTGACCAGCTTGCGCTCAATCTTCTGGCACAGCTGGTCGATATCCGGCGAGCTGCAGTCCATCAAATTTATCCCGAGCGTCACCGTGCGCACATCGAGATTTTCCTCCTGCAGCATGCGCACGGTTCGCAGAATATCTTCAGTTCTCAGCATGGCTGGTCCTCAGGCTTTCAGATTTTTGAATGGGTGAAGGCTATTTCATTGGTGGCGGCGAATATGTCCTCATGCTGCAGATGCACCGCCAGCGGGTAGTCTTTCCAGAGGCCCTTCAGGTCGATCTGCAGCTGCATGATGTCCTGATCGCGGGGGACAACCACCTGGCTGATCAAAAGAAAAGCATCACTCGCGGGTATGGGCAAAAAGATCGATGATATTAATGGCGCGTCCTGCAAGATAGGCGGAAACGCGGCTGATGATGTCGGGCCGGTCGCGGCCCGTGAGGGTGAGCACAAAGCCGTCGCCGTTGCGGGCCTGCGGCGGCCTGGGCTGAGCGCTGTCACGCTGCCGGACCGACACATAAAACTCGCCCGGTGAGCCTGCTGCTTCAAGCCCCTGCCGCACCTCGTCAAGGGATGGCTCGCCGGGGAAATCAGCCGTCAGCAGAATGGTAAAATACTCATCCATAACCGTCTGACTGATGGCGCCGATGGTTCCCCCGAGAGAAAATATACTCTTTGCCACGGCAGCGATGATGCCGACCCGGTCCCGGCTCATGAGTGAAATAACAACATGCGCTGGCATGATGAATCCTTCTAAAGTTCAAAATTTATTTTGGGTACTTCACAAATAATTTACCCCAGGGCGATTCGCGCTGCCATTTTTCAACAACCGGGAGGCCCTTGGACGGGTACCATATCTTATCGTGATAAGACTCGGAGGCAAAAATAAAAAGGTTCACGAGGGGCGTATGAAACAACAGGGGCTGCAGGTGCTTGAGCGGCGTGTCATGCCACAGGAGACGGCCTGCACCGGTTGCCATATTGACGCCCACCTCGAAATTCCAGTTCTCCTTTGCCGCATCAACATCCCCCACAATCTCGATATCGGCCGGATCGCCGACGCCCAGACCATGTTCGTGGGAAAGCGCGATGCAGGGCAGATCCCGCCAGTTAAACCCCATGAGCTTTGCCGCAACGGAATCGATGGCAACCTGATCGGCAGAGGCAAGAATCACGTTTTTATCATGGGGCCGCACCGTGCGCGGGCCGGGGCCTGACCCTGCGGTGGTGCCGTCCATGGTGGCAAACATCCCTGAGTGTATCTCCCGCCCGATGGCCAGCAGGTCAACCAGGGTTTCATGAATCCAGGTATGCGTGTAGTGCCGCTGGCGGTTCAAGAGCCCGCCAAAGGCGTTTTTCAGGGCGCCGGTATAGGTCGTATAGGAATGGGTTTTGACCGTGGGCAAATGCACGATATTTTTGCCCTGGAAATAATCGGGGATGAAGATGCCGTCGGGAAAAATCTTATGCAGAGCAATGGTTTTAAACTTCGGCTTATAGGGAATCCACTTCATATGCTCATCACGAAAATTGAACAGCACGGGGATATCATATTTGGCATACAGGGGCTTGAACTTCAGATCCTCTTCGCCCTTCTCGGGGATGGTAACGACGGTATGATTATGCACGGCCACAAGATCCCTGCACCCTGCATCCTTTATGCCCAGTATGGTTCCCTCAAGCTGCCAGGGGGTTGTGTTGACGCCGGGAAACACATTGTGCCAGGTAATATTATCTTTCAAAATGGTTGTTGCCCCGGGATCAAGGGCTTTGTCTATGCCTGCAAGGCTGCACAGCCTGCGGTAATCCTCGACTACCGTTTCAGGCTTTGTGCGCAGAATCGCCACTTTTGCTTTTGCCATCGCTTCATCTCCTTGTATGAACTATCATAACAGTCCGGGCGCACATGGATATGCCCGTGCACATTCCGTCTGTTACCTGTATATATATGTAATTCTGCTCAAAAAACCAATAAAAAATCCCCAGCTATGCGGGCAGCCGGGGATTGTGTGCAGATATGGGCCGGATAAATTACTTGGCAGGGATGATGGCATCCTTGCAGGCCTTGGCCACGCGAAACTTCACAACGGTCTTTGCCTTGATCTTGATCGCTTCGCCGGTGGCGGGGTTGCGGCCGGTACGGGCCTTGCGCGCCACTTTCACGAGTTTGCCGAAACCGGGCATCGTGAACTCGCCCTTTTTCTTGGTTTCCTTGTAGGCGATGTCGGTAAGGGCGTCAAAAAAATTGCTTACGTCCTTTTTGGTGATGCCGAGCTTTTCAGAAATTTCGCCGACCAACTGAGCTTTCGTGAGTGCTTTGACTGTTACTTCTTTTGCCATGCTGTTCCTCCCTCTGCTTAAAAGCGTTTTTCATTGTTTGTTTATATGCTTCTCCCGCAAGGTCGTTTAACTGGGGCAATACTACAGAACCCTTTTTATTTAATCAAGAAAAAAAAACCTGTTTCTTCCAAAAAAAAACATTTTTCAACCAATAAAAAGGGGGTGTTTTATCTGTTGACACGGCAGAGCACTTATACGTATTGTTAATATGGCTTGCAGCAGCCAACAGAAAAGCTGTTTGCGACAGACAGCATAAACAACAGGCATGCTCACCGCATGCTGCGTCAGCTACACCTGAAGCTTCGGTCAAACATGTCAGGCCGCCTGAGCCGGACTCTGCCGGCGCTGTCGAGGGCGAAGGCGTGAGCTTCGGCGACTGAAAAGAAACGGAACTAAAGTATGATTATCGACGACACCAGCATCGCTGCGCAGCTTAAGCGCAGCGGCAACACTAACACTAACGACGCCCCCCGTGCGCGGGAAATTTTCACCAAAGCGCGCGAGCTTCATGGCATCAGCCAGACAGAGGCGCTTGCGCTGCTGCAGCTGACTGAACCTGAACTCCTGCATGAACTCTTTGAAACCGCCCGGTTTGTTAAAAATGAAATCTACGGCAACCGCCTGGTGCTGTTCGCCCCGCTCTATATTTCGAATCTCTGCGGCAATGAGTGCCTGTACTGCGCCTTCCGCCGCTCAAACAAAGAGATCGTGCGCAAGGCTCTTTCGCAGGAAGAGATCGCCAGGGAGACGGAAGTGCTGCTCGCGCAGGGCCATAAGCGGGTACTCATGGTGGCGGGCGAAGCATACCCGAAAGAGGGGCTTGAATATATCTTTCGCTCCATTGAAACCATCTACAGTGTTTCAGTGCCCAGGGGTGCCGTGCGCCGCGTCAATGTCAATATTGCACCCCTCACGGTTGATGAATTCCGGGAACTCGGCAAGCACCGCATCGGCACCTATCAGCTGTTCCAGGAAACCTACCACCGCCCAACCTATGCAAAGCTGCATACCGGCGGGCTTAAAGCTAATTATGATTACCGGCTTGAGGCAATGGATCGCGCTTTCCAGGGCGGGCTAAAAGACCTGGGCATCGGCCTGCTGTTCGGGCTGCATGACTGGCGCTATGAAATACTGGCCCTGCTGCAGCACATAGCGCATCTTGGAAAAAAATTTCGGCGTCGGCCCGCACACTATCTCCGTGCCGCGGCTTGAGCCCGCCGTGGGATCGGATGTAAGCACCCACCCGCCCTATCCCGTCACGGATGACGACTTTCGCAAAATCATCGCCGTGCTGCGCATCGCAGTGCCCTATACGGGCATCATCCTGAGCACGCGCGAATCGGCAGCCATGCGGCGCGAGGCATTCGAGCTGGGGGTTTCCCAGATTTCCGCGGGCTCGCGCACGAACCCGGGCGGCTACAGCGAAAGCGCCCATGAAACCGGCGAGCAGTTTTCACTGGGCGATACGCGGCCCCTCATGTCCGTCATACATGACATTATCGAGCACAACCATATTCCGTCGTTCTGCACCGGCTGCTACCGCCTGGGCCGGGTGGGCAAAGATTTTATGGACATGGCCAAGCCGGGCCTTATCAAGCAGCACTGCCTGCCCAATGCCATCTTCACCTTTGCAGAATACCTGCATGATTTTGCCGACGCAGAATTAAAAGAA
Source organism: uncultured delta proteobacterium (assembly GCA_963804955.1). Classification (GTDB taxonomy): domain Bacteria; phylum Desulfobacterota; class WTBG01; order CAIYCZ01; family CAIRTM01; genus CAIWCT01. Next base: position 534,375 of record CAWDSQ010000007.1, read on the forward strand.
AAAGGCTTTGCTCTTATCGATCAGATGCTCAGCAGTGAAATCGGCGCCGGCAAGCTTAAAAAAACCACCCTCAAAAACCTTGAGCGGATTGCTTCTGGCGAACGCGACCTTTATCTGTAAAGGCTGTTGGATTGGTTACATTGGTTGAAAAAAGGTTGTATTAGTTAGATTAATTAGATTGGTTTTATTGGCTGCTTTTTTAACGAATCAAACTAACTGAACCAACTGAACCAATTGAACCAATTGAACCAATTGAACCAACTGAACTAATTGAACCAACTGAACTAATTTAACCAATTAAACATTTTTTTACATGATTACCGACGAAACTTCATTCTTTGACGCCCCGCTTTCCCGCAGCGAGATCGTGCAGTTTTTAAAAGAAGACGATCTTTCGACTCTGGCAAAACTCTATACCACTGCCGACGATGTGCGCGCCCTGTGCGTGGGCGAAGATATACACGTGCGCGCCCTCATCAACTTTTCAAATTACTGCCGACGAAACTGCCTGTACTGCGGCCTGCGCCAGGGCAATGCCGATCTGGCGCGCTTCCGCATGTCTGAGCAGGAAATCATCTCTGCCGCTGTTAAAGCTTCTGAAAAAGGCTACCGTACCGTTGTGCTTCAGTCCGGCGAAGACCCCTGGTATACGGAAGAAACCATGTGCCGCATTATCGACGGCATCAAAGAAGCCTGCGATATGGCCATAACCCTGTCGGTGGGGGAGCATCCGTACAAAACTCTCAAAGCCTGGTTTAACGAGGGCGCCGACCGGTATCTGCTGAAGCATGAGACAAGCGATCCTGACCTGTATGAGCAGCTGCATCCTGACCTGCGGTTTGAAGACCGCATCGACACGCTGCGCAATCTCAAGGAAATCGGGTACCAGACCGGCTCCGGCATTATGGTCGGCATACCGGGCCAGACCTATGAATCGGTGGCCGAGGACATCCTGCTGTTCAAGGAACTGGATATCGACATGATCGGCTGCGGGCCCTATATTCACAATCCCAAAACGCCGCTTGCAACAATGACGCCCGACGCCGGCAGATACATCCAGCCCGAGCCGGAATATGTCTACAAGGTGGTGGCTTTGTCGCGCATCATCACCCGCGATACGCTCATTCCCGCAACCACGGCGCTCTCGGTGCTGAATCCCGACCTGGGCGTCCTTTCGGCCATCAGCGCAGGCGCTAATGTCGTTATGATCAATGAAACGCCCGAGGCCTACCGGCGTCTGTATGAAATCTATCCCAAGGGCGAAAATGCCGTCACCATTCTGTCTCCCGAGAGCCCCTTTGCCACCATCGAGCGCATGACCGGTCGCCCCGTGTCCCGCGATTACGGCCACCGGCATTTGTAATGTGGTTTATGTGCCGGGCTGAATCATGCTGTCCGGCCGGCTTTGGGGGCCTTTTGTCATGTCACGCAGAACATGATCAAGTGCAGAATTCTTTCGAAAAAAATTAAAGTTTTTCGGTGGGCAGTAAACTCGCTGTTTCTTGTTTTCTGGCGGTCTGGGAAACAATTGAAGACAGCTGTGCGCTGCGCTCCACCACGCCAGTAACCTTTAGCGTTACCCGGAAAATAAACAATGCGCAACTAATGATTGCATTATGTTGCATTATGTTATATAATGTACACATAAACAATTTGGAGGAAAAACCATGGCGACAGCAGTTAGAATATCAGAAAAACTTGTTGATGAGGCAAAGAGATTTAGCCGGATCGACCATCGATCTTTAGCTGGTCAGATTGAGCATTGGGCGCGTATGGGAAAATGCGCTGAGGAGAATCCCGACTTATCATATTCCTTCATTAAAGAAATCTTGATCGGACTTGATGAATTAGATCAGGGCGAAAAAACGGAATACAAGTTTGGATAGGTTACCATGAAAATCTACCAATCAAGATTATTCGAGAAAAAAATAAAGAAGATGTCTAAGGCAGAAAAGGAATCTTTAGATCGCGAAGTTAGAAATATTGCTGAAAACCCACATATTGGTGAAGAAAAGAAGGGAGATTTGAAGGGTGTTTTTGTGCATAAATTCAAGCTCAAGACGAATTTATACTTGCTGGCATATAGGAAAACAGGTTCAGATTTAGAACTGATCATGATTGGAGCTCATGAAAATTACTATCGTGATCTGAAGAGTTACTTAAAAAGCAGATAAAGGGGGTAACGAATCACTGCAGCCGACCGCTTCCAGCGGCGGCTGACTTTTAGCGTTATGCCTCTACAAAACCTTGACTTATTAAATATAATAAGTTATTAAAATTAATTATGTGGCGCATACAGGAACATCGAAGCCTGGATAAGATAATTGAGAAACTGCCTTTACAAGTCGTTAAAAAATACGAACTCTGGAAAGACATTGTTTTTCGGCATGGGCCGGAAAAATTACGCGAATTTTCCGGATTTCATGACGAAAAACTAAGAGGAGAGCTGGAAGGACAACGATCTTCACGGCTTAATATTCAATACCGGATCATTTATTCCGTCGAAAAAGATATTATTACAGTTTATGTGATTGATATTACGCCGCATAAATATTAAGGAGATAAAACATGGGTGCTAATAAATCAAATTTCAAGCCAGCAAAACAGCATGCGACCTTAACCACCGGCGAGGTAATAAAAATGCTGCGTGAATTAAAAGGGTGGACTCAGGAGGAATTATCAAAATATTGCTCTATCAATGCAAAAAATATCAGCATGCTTGAAAACGATAAACTGGAAATTGGAAAAAAAAGAACGGAGCAGCTTGCTAAAGCATTTAATGTACATCCCGCAATAATTATGTTTCCAGAGTACGAAGCAATAGAAATTCATAGAGCGGCATAACCTGGCGCTGCACTGGGCGCGGTTCCGCTTCGCTCAGATACCTTCATAGTATCTACGAACTATATGGCAAATTAAATTGACAAGATTATAAAAACTTGGAATAAGAGCATTAGGCAAGGGCTGAAAATTACAGAGCTCTCTATATTAGGGGTTCAGTCACATTCAAAAGAACCTACTGGAAAATAAAAATGCGCAAAAAATTGTTTACGTTGTTGGGGATTGTATTGTGCATATATATCCTCTGGTGGTTTGACCTGTACACAGGGTGCGAATATAGTTTTTTTATATTTTATTTTATTCCTGTGAGCATTACAGCCTGGTTTTTTGGATTTAACCTATCAATAATTTGTTCAATATTGTGTGTATATGTTTGGTTTTTTGCCGACGATGTTTCCGGGCAACAATATTCTTCAAATACGGTTGCTGTATGGAATACATTAATTCGCCTTATTTCTTTTTTGATAATTGGTTGGAGTATGGCGAAAATACATATTTTGCTGCAATCCGAAAAAATAAAAACAGAGAATTTGCAAAAAGCGTTATCTGACATAAAAACACTTGAAAGATTTCTTTCCATTTGTTGTGTCTGCAAGAAGATTCGCAATGAAGACGGAAAATGGCAGGACATTGAGTTTTACATTGCAAACCATTCCGAAACCAAATTTGAGCACGGTTTTTGTCCCGAATGCGCCAAAAAAGCTATTGAAGAGTCTGGATTAATAAAAACATAACCGAACAATCTGGGCAATCTGACTGCGACGAGCCCGGCGGCGCTGCGCAGTCAGGGTTATTGTTCGCCGGATATCGTCCGCAGAACGAGTTCAATCCAACCTGCCAACCAGCATATGAATGCACCGCTGCTAAAAAGGAACCGGCTGTGGTATGCCGTGGCCATACTTGTTGTCATCCTTGCCGGACTGGCCTCAAGGCGCTATCCATGGCTCTTGCCTGAGTTCATGGGCAAATACCCCGGCGATGCTCTGTGGGCATTGATGGTTTTTCTAAGCTGGGGCATTGTCTTCCCCGGCATCTCAACCCGAAGGATTGCCATGTATGCCCTGGCAACAAGCTTTGTTGATGAGTTCAGCCAGCTCTACCAGGCTCCCTGGATAGACAGTTACCGAAGCACGTTTCTGGGGCACATCATTCTGGGCAGCGGGTTCATGTGGTTTGACTTTGCGGCATACGCAATCGGCATCCTTCTTGGCGTGCTTGGTGAGAGCGTGCTGAGTTCAGGCATCCTCGACCGCCGTATCTCCAGCGATTAGAGCATTTTTCTCCTTGCTCTAGCTCCAACAACAGAGCACACAAAAAGCCCGACAGCTCCTCTTTCTCGTCATGCCGGCGTATTAGTTAAATTAGTTTCATTGGTTTCATTGGTTTGATTCATTAAAAAAGCAGCCAATAAAACAAACTAATTAATCTAACTAATACAACCTTTTTTCAACCAATCCAACCAATTGAACCAACCGAACCAATCAACCCGCCTCTCACCCCCACTGCTTCCGGTTATCAACCACCCGCACAGCCTTGCCTTCGCTCTGGGGCAGCGTGCCTGGCTCCACGAGCTCGACCTCGGGCGTTACCAGAAGCTCGGAGCGCAGATTTTCAGTAATGGTCTTGCGCAGCACCTGCAGCTCCTTCAGATCGCCGTGAAACATCTCGGCCTGCACCTCAACCTTGACGATCATATGGTCGTTAAAATCCTTGTGGTCCAGCTGAATCAGGTAATTGGAGCCCACCTGGGGTAGGGCCATAAGCGTTTTCTCGATCTGCACCGGATACATGTTGACGCCCTTGACGATCAGCATATCATCCGTGCGGCCCTTGATGCGCGTCAGCCTGCGGTGCGTGCGGCCGCAGGGGCATGGTTCGGTTATAACGGCGGCAATGTCCTTTGAGCGGTAGCGCAGCAGGGGCATGCCCTCGCGCTTGAGCGTTGTGAAAACAATTTCGCCATCCTCGCCCTCTTCCACCGGCTCGAGAGTTACGGGGTTTATAATCTCGATCAGGAAGTTATCTTCCCAGACATGCATGCCGTGCTTGTGCGTGCACTCGAAGGCCACGCCTGGCCCGTTCATCTCCGAAAGCCCGTAGGAGTTGAAGGCCTGCACGCCAAGGGCCGCCTCAACCCGCAGCCGCGTTTCATCGGAGTGCGGCTCTGCGCCCAGATAGGCTATGCGCAGCTTGAATTCGCGCTTCGGGTCGATGCCTGCCTCCTGCAGCGATTTGATGAAATGCAGCGCATAGCTCGGGATTATATGAATGACGCTGGTCTCGAATTCGCGCATGAGCATGATCTGCCGCTTGGTATTGCCGGCTCCCACGGGAATGACCATGGCCCCGAGCTGCTCGGCGCCGTAGTGAAACCCGAGGCCGCCGGTGAACAGGCCGTAGCCGGTCATGTTCTGGAACACGTCGCTTTCCCGCACGCCGGTCATGTACATGCAGCGGGCGATGAGGCCCGACCATTCGCGGATGTCCTGCATGGTGTGAAAAATGACGGTCGGCTTGCCCGTGCTGCCGGAGGAGGAATGCATGCGCACGATTTTATCGCGCGGCACGGCCAGGAAGCCGTAGGGGTACTGGTCGCGCAGGTCATCTTTGGTGATAAAAGGAATGCGCCGAAGATCGTCGAGGCTTTTGATGCTAGCCGGCGCGATGCGCTCTTTTTTGAAAAGCTCCGCATAATAGGGCGCCTGCTGCGCCCGTTGGACCGTTGCCTGCAGCAGGCTCAGCTGCAGCTTTTCAAGAGAGCTCCTGTCCATAGTCTCGGTATGGGTGTCCCAGCACATGCTCATATCCTCACGGTAGATAGTTAAAAAGGTTAACAATAAAACAGCTTAATGGAAAAGTATAAAGGGCGGATGCAGGGGGTGTCAATACAAATATCCCGCCAGGCTCATGTCAGCATGCGGAGTATTAAGGGGGCCAATCCGAAAATGTGCAAAAACCCAGGTCCGACAGGGGCTTGCGGCTGAGCACCCAAAGATTGGTATTGACAAGCCTGCAGGCATTGTCAAGCCCTGCACGCGCGGCAATATCTTTTTTTCGGGTATCAGCCCAGGTGCGGGGCTGAAAGACCATCGTATCAACGGCGTCTATGTCGGAGGCTGCAAAATCCAAGAAGTATTTCCACTGGCTTCCCGTAACAGCACCGGGCCTCAGAGACGCAACAGCATCGTCTACAATAAATCTACCAAGATGTCCGCCGCTGGTGAATACCCTGTCAAGGGCAGCCTCCGTGGGAGCGCACCTGCCGATATACTGAAAAAGGAAACTACGCCAGGGTGCAGAGTCATGATTGCCGCTGCTGAGTGGAAAAAGACCCAGTGAAAGAACGATAGCAACTATCTGCAGCAGAATATAGGCAGCGCAGCCCGAGCCGGTTATCTTTTGCCTGAGCGCCTGCGCAATTGCAGGCCATAGAAGCGGAATAACCGCTGGAAAGGCATAATAATCTGTCAAAGTGCCCGCTTCGTGCGCAACCGCAGTGAGAGAAACCGCAAGCCAGGGAAGACACGACACCGGACCTGCCGACAGGAGCATATCACGCCTGCAAGCGGCAATCAGGACAATGACAGCCAGTGGCGCCACGACATACAGCCGGTTAACTGCTAAAAAACGCAGGCGCGTAAAAATGAATTCTGCGCCAAGATGGGAAAAAGCCGGATTGCTCAGATAAATACGCTCCAGAGCATTATCACCGGCAGCAAAAAAAAGCTTCTGCACTGTCAAGGCACAGACTGAATAGACAAAGCAGGCCCCGGCTGCTGAAAAAAAACTCCCGTGCATGCTTCGGCATTGCCTGACAATACCGCAGGGAGCATCCGAGCAGAACAAATAAACAAAAATAATGCAGGCCTGCATCCTCCCGCATCATAAGCCCGCAGGTAAGAGCCGCATAGGCTGCCACACCCCACCCTCGCACATGAAGAGCAAAAAAAAGCAGCAGTAACGCGGGAATGCCAATTTCAAAATGAGGGAACCCGACTATGGACAAAGATATGCCATTCAAGGCAGCAACCACGGCAAGGAATCCTATGGCAAGGCCTGTAACCCGTCGCGCAGCCGTGCTGTACAGCAAACAAACGGAAAGCCCGATAAGGCCAAACCAGAAGCCCTGGGTGATGCTGAAAAACATGCTGCTCGTGAGAAAGGGCATGAGTGAATAAATGCCCGTTAAGAGATAAAAAATCGGGGAAAAATGCGTAGAGAAATACGTGCCGCCGATAGCAGGCGGATTTGCCGGGGGACACATAACGCTATGAGTAGACAGGTACGCAAACCAGCCGCTGTCCATCATATACCCGCCATGCACATAGAAATGATTCAGGGTATAATTGGCAGTCAGCAATGCCGGCACAGCAAAGCACAGTACTGCAACCACAGCCGTCATATATCTCCGGGATATCTAAAATTTTTTAAACCGGGTTCAGGCTTCTATCGTATCCCTCCGGAGAGACATTCCGGTTTGCTCTGATCGCAAGGCATACTGGCGTCCTGTATGCCGGAATAAAATAACCAAGCATACATATCCACGTATGGTCAGCGCGGCGATTGCCCCAGCACCGCTTCCAGCATATCAACGCTGCGGCGCACAGCGCCGATGTTCTCCTGAATCACGCCGAAAGCGTTCCGCCCGATCTCGCCGCAGGCATCGGGATTTTCAAAAAGCTGCAAAGCCTGCGCGGTCAATTGCTCCTGGCCGGTAACCTGAATGCCTGCTTTTTTCTGCAAAAGCATGCGTGCTATCTCCCTGAAATTGTGCATGTGGCGGCCGAAGATAACGGGCTTGCCGAACACCGCCGGCTCAAGCACATTGTGCCCGCCAACAGGAACAAGACTGCCGCCGATAAAAACAACCGTGCCCATGCTGTAGGTTTTGAAAAGCTCGCCGATCGTATCAAGCAGTATGACGCTGAGCTCCCGTGCGCGGGGCTCCTGTTTAAGTACCGTTCTGCGGGCATAGAGTAAGCCTGATTGCCGCAGCAGGCCGTCAACCTCATCGAAGCGCTCCGGATGGCGCGGCGCCAGAATAAGCGCGGCCTGCGGAAAGCGGCGCCGAATGGCTGAAAAAACCGCTATGATAATTTCCTCTTCGCCCTTATGCGTGCTGCCGGCAATAAAGACCTGCTGCTCAGGGTCAAAGCCGAAATCGCTGCGCAGCCGCTCCTGCTCCTGAAGCGTTATGGGCGGCACCTGCAAATCGAATTTGATATTGCCGCCCACCAGCACGCGCTCCTGCGGCGCGCCGATATCAATAATGCGCTGGGCATCTTCCGCCGTCTGCATGCACAGCCGGCTGACCTGCGTCAGCACCCGCTTAAAGAAAAAGCTGAACAGCTTGTAATTCCTGAATGACCGCTCGGAGATCCTGCCGCTGATCATCAGCACCGGTATGGACCGGCGTGACAGTTCGCGCAAAAAATTCGGCCAGATTTCGGTTTCAAGCATGATAAACACCCGGGGGTTGACAGCTCTCACCACCCGGCTCACGATGAAAGGATAATCAAATGGAAAATAGATAATGCGGTCGGCCTGCTTCAAGTTGCGGTGAGCGGTCTGATTGCCGGTTTCGGTAATGGTTGATACAACAAGCGGCACATCGGGGAAACGCTGCTTAATTTCCTTGATAAGCGGCACGGCTGCCATCACCTCGCCTACCGATACGGCATGCACCCAGATGGGCCGCCCGGAGCCGGCCCGGGGCTTGAGCAAGCCGCACTTTTCCAGAAAGCCTGCACGGTATTTTTTGCGCGAAAGAAGCGCGGCGCAGGCAAGCGGCGCGCATACAACGGAAAGAATGGCAAGGATGCTGTTGTAGATCGTATACATGGTGCAGTCTGTCAGGCGCTTGCCTGTTGGTTATCCTGCAGATACACGGAATAGAGCTTGGTGTATTCTCCGCCGCGCTGCAGCAAATCGTCATGCCTGCCTTCTTCAACAATTCTGCCCGCAGCCAGCACGATGATGCGGTCGGCATTGCGGATGGTTGAAAGGCGGTGCGAAATGATAAAGGTCGTTCGCGATTTAATCAGCAGTTCAAGTGAATGCTGAATTTCTTTTTCCAGCTGGCTGTCAAGAGATGAGGTTGCCTCATCAAGAATCAGAATAGGGGCATTTTTCAGTATGGCCCGTGCTATTGCCAGACGCTGCCGCTGCCCGCCGGAAAGCTTCATGCCCCGCTCGCCGATGACGGCATCATAGCCCTCGGGAATTTCCCGTATAAACTCATCGGCAAACGCTGCCTGCGCAGCCCGTATGACATCCTCGCGGCTGCGGCTTGTGTCGCCATAGACGATATTATTATAAATTGTGTCATTAAAGAGATCGGGGTTCTGGCTCACCAGCGATATCTGCGAGCGAAGCGACTGAAAGGTAACATCGCGCACATCATTTCCGTCAATCCGCACAGCGCCCTGCGTCACATCATAAAAACGCGGCACGAGATTGACAAGCGTTGTTTTTCCGCAGCCGGTCATCCCGACCAGAGCAACAACCTCACCGGGCCTGACATGCAGATTGATGTCATGCAGCACCAGATGCTCTCCGCCATAGGAAAACGACACGCCGTCAAAACGGACCTCGCCACGCGCCGCCGGCAGCACCAGGGCGTTTGCCTTCTCCACAAGCTCAGGCCTGGTATCAAGCACGTCAAATACGCGCTTGGCGCCTGCCAGGCCTTCCTGGATATCCTGAACGGCAGTGCTGATATTTCGCGCCGGGCCGTACAGCAGGAGCAGCGCCGTGGTGAAGGAAAAAAACGTGCCTGCGGTTGCCGTGCCCTTAATGACATTATAGCCGCCGTAGAGGATGACCGCCGCGCCCGCGCACCCGCCGATAAACTCCATGAGCGGCCCGGAAAGCGAACGTATGACCATGCGTTTGAGCCTAATCTGCATAAGGCGCCGGTTCTCCTGCGCGAACCGGGCGCATTCATATTCCTCCATGCAGAAGGCCTTCACGATCCGGCAGCCTGAGATGGCCTCGTGTATAAAGGTGGCAATGACACCGACCTTCTCCTGGCCTTTTGTCGTAAACTTGCGGCTTTTGCGGCCAAAGCGGATAATCGGCAGCACCATCCACGGCAGGATGAGAAAAGAAACGCAGGCAAGTTTCGGGTCCTGTTTGAAAAGAACTGCCATAAGGCCGATGGCCGTCACTACTTCTTTGAATATGTCGACGCAGCCCTCATTGAGGGCCCCCGATAAAACGGTCACATCATTGGTGACGCGGGTGATGATGGCGCCGGTCTGGTTTTTCTGAAAGTAGGAAAGCGACAGAGTCTGCAGGTGTTTATACAAAGCGTTACGAATGTCATTGGTAATATACTGGCCGATCGAGCCCAGAAAATAATTAAACCCGTACTCGAAAGATCCCCTGATCGCATACAGCGCAAGAATGCAGATCGGCACAAGGATCAGCATCTGGAGATCTTTTTTCAAGGAATATATCATCAAGGGCCGGTTTCACCAGATAGGCTATGCCGCCCGCGCACAGCGAAACAGGCACGCTGCAGGCAACCGCCAGAAAAAATTTTTTCCAGTACGGACGCACAAACGGATACAGGCGCTTATAGAGATACAGGGTGTCTTTCCAGACCACCTGTGATTTTTTCTTTTTTTTGCTCATACAGTAATCCAATTCAGGGATTGAGGGATTGAAAAACAAATTCCTCAATTTCCCAATTTTTCAACAATTATTTCCGCCACACGCTGCGAGCCGCCGGGCTGACCGAGAGCGGCACGTATGCCGGAAAGCCCCTCTCGCATGGTTGCCATGCGCCCGGGATCCGAGAGTATGGCGCAGGCCTCGGCGGCAATGCGCGGGGGGCTTGCATCATGCTGTATCAGCTCGGGCACCACCTGGCTGCCTGCAACGATATTTGCCAGCCCTATCCAGGGCACGCGAATCATGATGCGGCCGACCAGATAGGTCACTGGCGAAACCTTATAAATAATGATCATCGGTTTGCCCATGAGAGCCGTCTGCAGCGTTGCCGTGCCTGAGGCCACCAGCACCAGATCGCAGACATCAAGAACCTTATAAAAGCTGCCCTCCACTACCGTGGCAGTGAGATTCCGCTGCTGCACCATGGCCTGCACATGGTCGCGGCTGATGCCCTGGGCAACAGGAATGACAAACCCCGCATCGGGAAAATTCTGTTTCACAAGCACAGCGGCGTCGAGCATGGGCTCAAGCAGCCGGTCGATTTCACCGGGGCGGCTGCCGGGCAGCAGCCCGATAACAGGCCGTGCGCTGCTCAGGCCGAAATGCCTGATAGACTCCTGCCTGTCGCCGACCTGCATCTCATGATCAAGCAGCGGATGTCCGACAAAGCGCGCATCGAGCCCCACCTTCTCATAAAACTGCACCTCGAACGGGAATATGACCGCCATGGTATCGACAAGCCGCGCGATTTTTTTAGCCCTGCCCTGCCGCCATGCCCAGATCTGCGGGCTGATATAATAGAGCACCGGAACATTGTTCTTTTTTGCAATGGCCGCAATGCGCAGATTAAAATCGGGATAATCAATCAGCACAAGCAGATCCGGCTTGTCCGGCCCGGACAGGCGCTGCTTCAGAAGCCGGTAGGCAGCCAGAATATTGCCCGCCCGCGGAAGAATTTCCAGAAGCCCGACCACGGACAAATCCCGCACATGATAGAGCAGCTCCATGCCGGCAGCGGCAAGTTCCTGCCCGCCGATGCCGGTCACCTGAACATCAGGCTTCATCATGCGCAGAGCCTTCACGACCAGTGCGCCATGATGGTCTCCCGATGCCTCTCCGGTGACAAGCAGTATTTTTTTAGCGTTGTCGGTACATTCGTGAATCCGTCCTGCTGTGCTTATGGAATGAAAAACCTCCCCCGCAGGGGGAGGTTGTCGGCCGTGGTATGCGTAAGCGCTTCAGCGCATCTGCGGCAGAGCCTGTTTTCTGGCCTCAACCTGGTGCACAATTTCAAGGGCGATCTTGAGCGCGTCGCGGCCTGCTTCGCCGGACACCACGGGGGCGCAACGGGTCTGAACGGCATTAATAAAAGAGCTGATCTCATCCTTCAGGGAATCGGCCTGCTTGATGTCAATGTCGTCGTACATGATCTGAGGAGTGTCATACTGTTCACCCAGCTCCATTTTGCGGTAGACTTCAATGTCCTGTGCGGCGTAGTCGATGGAGATATAGGCGTCCTGCTGGAATATCCTGATCTTGCGCATCTCTTTCACCGATATTCTGCTTGCCGTGACATTTGCGATACAGCCCGTTGCGAACTCGAGGCGCACATTGGCTATGTCGTTGGTCTGGGTTGAAACGACCGGAACGCCCACCGCATGAATGGCGGTGACCGGAGCGCCGACAAGGTTCAGAATGATATCGATGTCGTGAATCATAATATCAAGAATCACGTCCACCTCGATGCCGCGGTCCTTGAACGGCGCCAGGCGGTGCGACTCGATAAACATGGGCTTATTAAGAATGCCGTTGAGGGCGACTATTGCGCCGTTGAACCGCTCGAGATGCCCCACCTGCAGGATGCGGTTCTTGTCTTTTGCCGCTGCGACAAGCTCGTCGGCTTCTTCCAGGGTGACGGTGATCGGCTTCTCCACCAGCACATCAACGCCGGCGAGCAAAAAATCCCTGGCTATGGCATGATGCAGGTTTGTGGGCACCACGATGCTTACGGCATCCACTTTGCCGATCAGTTCGCGGTAATCGCTATAGGCTGCCGCATTATGTTTCGCCGCGATCTCGCGGGCCCGATCAATATCGGCATCCACCACAGCGACAAGCTCCGCCCCGGCAAGACCGGCATACTTTTCAGCATGAAATTTCCCCAGATACCCGACACCGACAACAGCAGCACGAACCGGCTTCATTTCCTCAGCACCCCCCGCTCCGAATTCAGAATAAAATTGCTCAGGTACTGCACCTCGGCCGACTGAAGGCCTTCCTCCTCTATCGTTTGAATGGCCCGCTTCACCGTCAGTCCCGAGCGGAAAAAAATACGATAGGCGGCCTTCAGCTCGGAAATTACTTCGGGAGAAAAACCGTGGCGCTTGAGACCGACGATATTGAGGCCGCTCAGCTTCGTGCGCTCGCCGGCGGCGAGCATATACGGCGGCACATCCTGCGGCACGCCCGAAACCCCGCCAACCATGGCATAGGCGCCGATACGCACGAACTGCTGCATGCCCGACAAGACCGCCGATGATGGCATGATCTTCTATGATGATATGCCCGGCAAGGGTTGCGCAGTTGGACATAATGATGTTATTGGCAAGCCGGCAGTCATGGGCGACATGGCAGTACGCCATGATAAGATTGTTGTTGCCGATGCTGGTGATGCCGCCGCCGCCTTCAGTGCCGCGGTTGACGGTCACGAATTCGCGGATCGTATTGTTGTCGCCGATGGTGAGCAGGGTGCGCTCGCCGTGATATTTCAGATCCTGCGGGTCTTCGCCGATTGAGGAAAACTGGTAAATCCGGCAACCCTGGCCGATGGTGGTCGGGCCTTTCATGACCACATGAGGTCCGATGACCGTGCCCTGTGCCGATTGTGACCTCATCGCCGATAATGCTGTAGGGACCGATCTCAACGCCTGCGCCGAGCTCAGCCTTACTGCTGACAATTGCAGTGCTGTGAATCATTGGCTGCCCCTTTCCCTGAACAGGTTCATATACCGAACCCTGCCTTGCAAGCCCCTCTTGTAAGCGGGGATGAAAGGCAGGTATCTCATTAAATCAATTTTAATCTCCTGCATGCCCCGCCTTGCAGGCGGCGATCATTACATTGTCGCCATCAGTTCAGCTTCAGCCGCCACTTCATCGCCCACATAGGCCTTGCCGCCGAATTTCCATATCCCGCGCTTGACCGCAATGGCTTCAAGCTCGAACCGGAGCTGGTCGCCGGGCACCACTGCCCTGCGGAACCGGCAGTTGTCGATGCCGAGAAACCGGATATTGCTGTTCTTTGAAACATCAATATCGCCGCTGCTCATCAGCAGTATGCCCCAGGTCTGCGCCATCGCCTCAACGATCAGCACGCCGGGCATGATGGGCTCGCCGGGGAAGTGGCCCTGAAAAAACGGCTCATTGATGGTGACGTTTTTTATCGCCACGATGCGCTTCTGCGGCACGGTCTCAAGCACACGGTCAACCAGCAGAAACGGGTACCGGTGCGGCAGCAGCCGCATGATTTCCTTAATGTCAAGCATGCTCTCTCAAGCTCCCTTATTTCTTGTTCAGTTCTTCCTCAAGCTGCGCTATTCTGCGCTCAAGCTCGGTTATGGTCCTTCGCATTTCAGGCAGCTTCGGAATGCAGCGCATGGCCCTGAGCCACTGGCGGTGCGGCATATGCGGCGCTCCTGAAACAATCTGGCCCGCGGGACATGCTGCTGAACACGCTGCCGCTGCGCGCCGACTATGACATCATCGCCGATGGTGATATGCCCAACGGTGGCGGCCTGGCCGGCCATGGTCACCCGATTGCCGATTTTGGTGCTGCCGGAAATGCCCGACCTGCGAAACAATGGCCGAGTCTTCCCCGATCACCACGTTATGGGCCACCTGCACCAGGTTATCGATCTTGGTGCCGCGCTGTATCCATGTTTTCCCCGTGGCTGCACGGTCGATGGTTACATTAGCGCCGATCTCTACATCATCGTCGATCTGCACGATGCCGACCTGCGGGATCTTAAAATACCTGGCTCCGTCTTTGGCGAATCCGAATCCATCGCTGCCGATAACCGCACCGGCATGAATGATCACGCGGGAGCCGATAACGCACTGCTCGCGGACGGTCACATTGGCATAGATAAGGGTATCGGCGCCAACCATTCACCTGCTCGCCCAGATGGCAGCCGGAGTAGATGGTCGTATTGTCGCCGATCCGGCACCCGTCGCCTATACAGGCAAACGGGTAGATGGTTACATTGGCCCCAAGCTCTACGCCGCTGCCCACATATGCCCGGGAGTCAACCGTTCCCGGCTGCTTTTTCGGCGGAAAAATAAACTGCATGACCCTGGCATAGGCAAGATAGGGATTATCGACCTTCAAAAGGTTTTTGCCCGGAGCGGTGATCGTGGGCGCGCAAATTATTGCCGTGGCGCCCGTCGTTGCGATGAACCGCGCATACTTCGGATTTGCCACGAAGGCCAGATCACCCTGCCCGGCCTTTTCAATGCCCGCAAGGTTTCCGACAACCGCATCAGGGTCGCCTTCAAGCACAGCACCGATCAGCTGCGCCACATCTTTGAGCCGAGCTTCCATGCAGTTAGCCCCTGTGGTTTTATTTCTTTTTGTTCTTGTATTCGGCATCGAGAATAGGCGTGATCTTATCGGTAATATCCAGAGAATCCGCTGCAGTACAGCAGCAGCACATCGCTTTTGCCGAAAATGATGCTGTAGCCGTTTTCCTTGCCGTACTTCTGAATAATGGGAATCAGCAGGCTGAGAATTTCATTTTTAAGCTCGGCCTCCTTGATCTGCAGCTCGGTCTGCTGGTCCTTCAGGAGGCGCTCATAGTCGCGCTTGCGCCGCAGAAAATCCTTTTCTTTTTCCCGCCGGGAATCCTCGGAAAGCATGGCGCTCTGCTTTTCAAGCGTTTCTCCAAGCTTTTCAACCGAGTTTTTTTCCTTCATCAGGCTGTCCTCGGCCTTTTTTACGTCCCCTTTGAACTTCTCGCCTGCGCTCTTGCCCGCCGCGCTCTCGCCCACAACCTTCTGAATATCTACATAGGCTATCTTCAGATCAGCTGCCTGGGCAACCGATACCGCGCAAAATGCCGCACAGATTACTGCTGCTACAATAAAATTTTTTTTCATGCTCCTGCTCCTTCTTGAATTATAATAATTGCTTGCCTGGCACTTTGCCGTGTGTGCGCTCCCGTTAAAATGTATTGCCCATGGAAAATTCGAAATTGCTGGAGGGCTCGTCATACTTTGATTTCGGGCTCGGATTATAGCCCCACTCAACGCGCAGTGGCCCGAACGGCGAATACCACCGGATACCCAGACCAACATCATAGCGCAGGTCGGAAAAATAGGTGTCGCTCTTATCGTAGGAGTTGCCGATATCGGTAAACACTACACCCCGGATTCCCGCCTCCTTCATGATGGGGAAAAGGTATTCAAAGTTGAAATACAGCGCCTTGTCGCCGCCCACGCATTCATAGTCATCGTCGTAGCCCTTTTGCGGTATCTTGATCGTCCTCTTCACGTTGCCGTTGCGGTCATAGATATAATACTTTTTCGACCCCTTTGGCCGGCGCTCCATCGGCCCCATGCTGCGCGCCTCAAACCCGCGCATGCTGTCGATGCCGCCCAGAAAATATTTTTCCGAAATGGGGATATCTTCACCCAGCTCAAAGAACTGGCCGATTGTGCCGCGCATCATAAACGCCGTGTCCCAGAACAGGGGAAACCATTTGGCGGCGCTGAAGTTCAGGCCAAGGTAGCGGGCATCGCCGCCGAAGCCGGCAAGCTCGGCCGATCCGCTCGATTACGGTGCCCATGCGCGGCTTGAATTTGTCATCGCGCGTGTCGCGCGTGATGCTGTTGATAATGCTGCTGATGATGGTTTTGCCCGCCTGACTTCTGGATTTCAAGAGGCGCATCATCGCCATCGCCGTAGTAGTATCCTCATCATTCCAGTCATCACTTCGATCGTAGTCGGAATTACCCCGTAACTTGATGTCGATAGACTCAAGCCGGTACGTGATGTGATAGCGCGTATAGTCGTACTTGAAGAAAGGAAAGCTCGGCGCGCAGGTTCAGGCCGATGCTTTCGCGGTCGAAGTCCTCATACTCGCGGTTTATGTTGAACAGGTCGAAACCCGACGGACATGCGCGAATCTTTATACCAGGGCTCGGTAAACGATATATTATAATAGCTCGATCTGCCGCCGAGCTGGGCCATGAACGACAGCTGCTGGCCCTTGCCGAAAAGGTTGTTCTGGGAAATGGAAAACATGCCCATGACGCTGTCAACGGAGCTGTAGCCCTGCGCCGATGCTGAAGGAGCCGGTGGGGCGCTCCTTGACCTCGACATGCAGCTTCACCTTGCCGGGGATTAGAGCCGGGCTCGGTGTTGATGTTTACCTCTTCGAAGTAGCCGAGCTTGTTGACATCCTGCTTGCCGCGCTTGATTTCCTCGGAATTGTACACGCCGCCTTCCCACAGGCGCAGTTCGCGGCGGATGACATTGTCGCGCGTTCGGGTATTGCCCGTAACGCGGATCTCCTCAATGAATATCTTGTCGCCGCGGTCGATGGCAAAAATGATATTCACCTTCTTTTCTTCGGCCTGGATATCGGTAAGCGGTGAAACATCGGCATACGCGAAGCCTTTTTCAGAATAGATGCCCTTAAGGGCTACCAGATCGTCATTCAGGGTGCGGCCGTTGAAAATCTGACCGGGCAGATATTTTTACCTTGTTCTGCAAGCTCATTCGGGGGATAGATGAGATCACCCTTGAACTCACTGGTTCCGATGGTGAAGCGGTCGCCCTCGGTGATAGTGAAATGCACATAGATGCCATCGTCCTTGAAATCAACGGTCGGCTTATCGACCTTCACCATCAGGAAAGCCCTTGCTGTAGTAATAGGCTGTCAGGCGCTCAGCGTCCTTGTCAAGGGATTCGTCCTTGAAAACGCCCACAGTGGTGAAATACGACAGGAGCCAGTGTTTTTTCCGCGTCTCCATAATACCCCGAAGCTCGCCGGCCTTGATGGAGTCGTTGCCGGAAAAGGTTACCCCCTTGACCTTAACAATCTTATTTTCCGTTATATCAAAATCAACGGAAGCAAAATCCTCATCAATGGGATTGACCCGGTAGGTTATCTCGGCATTGTAGTAGCCCTTTTCCATATAGGCCTTCTTGATGCGGCCCACATCCCCGACGACCTTGTTGACATCAAGAATCGTGCGCGGCTTGACCTCCATGACCTTCTGAATATCCTCTATCTTAAGGCTTTTGGTGCCGTTGATCTGCACGGCCCGTATCATGGGCTTTTCCACACGGTGAAGGTCACTTCCTTGCCGCCCTCAATATCCTGCGTGGTGATCTGAATATCCTTGAAATAGCCCATTTCATAGACTTTTTTCAGATCTTCCTGCACCATGTCGGGGGAATACGGCTCGCCCTTTTTCGTCTGCATGACATACAGGATGGCGTCCTTCTCAATGAACTTATTGCCGTTTATGAGCACATCGGCCACAAGCTCCCGGTTGAGGATCACAAAGCTCAAACGCCTGGCCAGATCCTGCATGCTGGCCGGAAGTTCAGCGGTGTCATCGGCGGTAAGGTATACGCGCTGCAGGGGCCTTTTGCCGCTCATATCGATGATGGCAGCGTCGATGCTTGCCGCCTTGCCGATTTTTGTGAGCGTGCCGCCAACGACAAAATCAGCGCCCACTGCCCGGCCGACAGAGCGGGCACGCCTGCTCGGTGAAGCCCTTCCACCCGAGCTGCAGCAAGGGCCTTTGCCACCACGGGTTTGGGCACGACCATAATTTCCCCGGGCTTTTCAAGGCGCGTGGCGACCATGTCCGGCAGGGCGCGGCTGAGATAATCTATGGAATCCTTGCTGTTGACGGTAAAGGGCAGCACACACACCTTGACCCCGTCTGCCGCATAGACATTTCCCGGGCCGGCATACAGCAGCGCCGCTGCAACAATGAATAGTATTTTTTTAAACATCGCTTCGACTCTCTCGCCTGATGAGTACGTTTTTATCTCAGCCGCCAGGCGGCATAGCATATCATGCACTAACGATGCAGCCATCGACGAGCGTTACGCATCGCGGCGTGCTGCGTGCAAATTCTTCATTGTGTGTCACAATAATAAGCGTCATCCCGAACTCCCGGTTCAGCTCCTGCAGCAGGCCAAACACTTCATGGCCCGTATGCGTGTCGAGATTGCCGGTTGGCTCATCGGCAAGCACCACCTCGGGGCTCATCACCAGAGCCCGCGCCACGGCAACGCGCTGCTGCTCGCCGCCGGAAAGCTCTCCCGGGCTTATGCTCAAGCCGCTGCCCCAGCCCCATGCGCTCAAGAAGCCCCCGGGCTTTGGCCTCTGCCGCCTTCAGGTCCGACGCCTGCAATACGGGCCGGCATCATGGTGTTTTCAAGCGCTGTAAACTCCGGCAGCAGATGATGAAACTGAAAAATAAACCCGAGCTTGCGGTTTCTGAAATCGGCAAGGGCGCTGTGGCTGCTGCGAAAACAGATCGCTGCCGCCATACAGGACTTTGCCCGAAGTCGGATGGTCAACCGTTCCGATAATATTTAAAAGCGTGCTTTTGCCCGCGCCTGATGGCCCGATTACCGACAGCAGCTCGCCCCGGGCAATCGAAAAACTCACACCCCTGAGAACCTCGGTGCGCGTGCTGTTATGCACATAGGCCTTGCCTACGCCTTCAAGCCTGATCAGCTCCCCTGCCCCGGCAGCCCCGCTGTTATTCATAGCGCAGCGCCTCGGCAGGCTCGAGCTTTGCCGCCTGACCCGATGGATACAGCGTGGCGACAAAACAGATAATGATGGTGCAGCAGGCCACCCAGAAGACGTCCAGCAGACCTATCTTCACGGTCAGCGCCGGAATATAGTAGACGTCCTTTGCCAGCGATACAATCTGGAAGCTGTTCTGCAGCCAGGCCAGCACAAGCCCCAGCACAAGCCCCAGCACCGTTCCGAAAAAACCGATGATCAGGCCCTGCAGCATGAATATCCGCTTGATAGCGCCAGAGGTTGCGCCCATGGATTTCAGTATGGCAATCTCCCTGTTCTTGTCATTGACCATCATCACAAGGGTGGCCACGATGCTGAAGGCCGCCACCAGAATAATCAGCGTCAGGATCACGAACATGGCCAGCTTCTCAAGCTTCAGGGCCGAATACAGGTTGCGGTGCATATCTTTCCAGTCACGCACCTGGTAGGACGGCCCCACAAGACTCGCTTATGGCCTGCACCACGCCTGCGGTCTGATATATGTCGCGAACCTTCACCTCGATGCCCGTCGCCGTATCGTCCATTTTGAAAAAGCTCTGGGCATTTGCGATGGACACATAGGCCATGGACGTATCGTATTCGTACATGCCCGATTCGAATATCCCAACCACCTGAAACTTCTTCCACCGCGGCATCATGCCGGTTGGCGAGCAGCAGCCCTGTGGGAGAAATCACGGTCAGGGGGCTGCCCGGTGAAATGCAAGCGAGTGCGCAAGCTCCCGGCCGATAATAATGCCGGGAAGCCGTCGCGTTTTCCTCGGCCGCCACCTCGCCGTCAAGCTGCTTGAGCTCGCCGTCTACGAGAAACTTTTTTATGTCGGTGACTTTCGGGGCGCTCAGCGTATCGATGCCGTGCAGCACGACGCCCGAAACGCTCGACCCGGTTGACAGCATGACCTGATTCAGGATAAACGGCGTTGCCGCCACCACATCCGGCACGGCACCGATCTGCTGCATCACCTGACGGTACTCGGCAATAGAGCTCCCGTAGGCGGTTATGACCACATGGGAATTGGTGCCGAGAATCTTGTTGCGAAGATCGTCGGTAAACCCCGTCATAACGCCCTGCACCAGAATCAGCGCCATCACGCCGATGGCCACGCCGGCCACTGAAATGATGGTAATCACGGATATGAAGGCCTGCTTGCGCTTGGCCCTCAAATACCGCAGTGCTATAAATGCTTCATAGGGCAGATTCATGTGATTTTCTGCGCCCTGTCGGAGCGAAACAGCGGAAACAAAATAACATCGCGGATTGAGGCTGAGTCGGTAAACAGCATCACCAGCCGGTCAATGCCGATGCCCTGCCCCGCCGCAGGCGGCATGCCGTGCTCAAGGGCCAGCAGAAAATCCTCATCCATCTCCACCGGCCCGCCTTCAATCTTCTCCTTGGCTGCGACCTGAGACTCAAACCGCTGCCGCTGGTCGACCGGGTCGTTCAGCTCGGAAAAAGCATTGGCTATTTCACGGCCCGTTATATACAGCTCAAAACGGTCTGTCACGGTCGGATCAAGCTCATTTTTGCGCGCCAGGGGCGACACCTCAACCGGATACTGCGTGATAAAGGTGGGCTGCATCAGGTGCTTCTCCGCCGCCTCTTCAAAAATCGTGGTCACAATCTCGCCCAGGGCCTCATGGCCGGCAAGCTCAATGCCCAGCCGTTGCGCATGGCCGCGGGTTTTTTCAAGGTCATCGAGGTCTGCCATGGGAATACTGCCATACTGCGCCGCAGCCTCTTTAATGGTCAGGCGCTTCCAGGGCGGCGTAAGGTCGATCTCGGTTCCCTGATACATGGTTTTGAACGTGCCGTTGAGCTCTTTGCAAATCGAGCAGAACATCTCCTCGGTCAGATTCATCAGATCTTCATAGGTTGCATAGGCATGGTAGAATTCCACCATGGTGAACTCGGGGTTATGCTGGGTGGATATGCCCTCATTGCGGAAATTGCGGTTGATCTCAAACACGCGCTCGATGCCGCCCACCAGCAGCCGCTTGAGATACAGCTCCGGGGCTATGCGCAGGTACAGGTCCATGTCAAGGGCATTATGGTGCGTTTTGAACGGCAGGGCTGTTGCGCCGCCGGCAATGGGGTGCATCATGGGCGTCTCGACTTCCACGAAATCTTTCCCGAGCAGAAACTGCCGAACCAGAGTGATGATCTTTGCGCGCGTCAGAAATGTTGCGCGCACATCCTCATTGGCGATAAGATCAAGATAGCGCTGGCGGTAGCGCGTCTCCACATCCTGCAGGCCATGCCATTTCTCGGGCAGCGGCCGCAGCGACTTGGTAAGCATGACAAGGCTGTCGGCAAGCACGGTAATCTCGCCGGTCTTGGTGAGAAAGGCGCGGCCCTCTATGCCGAGAAAATCGCCCATATCGACTTTTTTGAAATGTGCCGTACTGCTGCTCGCCGACCCGGTTCTTCTGTACATAGGCCTGAATGCGGCCCTTGCGGTCCTGCAGATGAAAAAAAGCCGATTTGCCGAAATCGCGCATGCCGACCACGCGGCCGGCAATGCGAAAAACGGACTCGCATGCCTCAACCTCCTCGGCCGACTTGCCGGCGCAGGCCTCTGCAACATCATGGGTGGTATGGGTTGCGGCAAAACCGTTGGCATAGGGGTTCACCCCTGCCTGGCGCAGTTCATCAATTTTTTGAAGCCGTACCTGTAACAGATGATCTTCCATGTCTCTCCGGTTCACAAAATCATAGCGCAGCCATTGCGCACAAACTGCCAAGTTAAAGGAAAGTAGCAAAATAACGTAAGACTCCCCATTAGTCAAGGTGAAAAGCGCCGCTGCATTTTGGGCGAAAAGCAAGAAATTTAAATAGGTTGGATTTTTCAGGGTCAGAGATCGGGGAGCCGGGGTTCAGGGGTTGGGGGGGCAGGTGTTAGGGTTCAGGGGCCGGGGGTCGGGGATCAGGGTGGGACGAGGAGACCTCGCCCGTAATAAAAAAACCAATCCGGAACCTTTTTCCCCAAAGTCATTATCCCGCTTATAATTCCTGAGTCGACCGCAGCGGCAAACATCTCGTTTTTACCTACCCTGCCACCTGAACCCCGACCCCTGACCCCTATTCTTTCCTTCCCACCATTGGCGCAATCACTTCGAGAACCCTTCGGGTTACGGATCGCAACGCCGGGCTGCGCTCCAGAGCGGCATTGATGCTGCCGGCATTATTATAATAGATTGCAATGATCTTCCGGCCAATGGCGTTCTTAGCAACGGTTTTATCACGGAAAGACCTGAGCTGTGAAAGATTCGGGTTGCCATCGCCCAGCAGATTCACAAATGGGCATTTCTTACCGTCGCAATCCTCCTCAATAAGCCCGTTGCAGTTGTTGTCGATACCATCGCCACATATCTCCTCAGCCTCTGGCTTCACATACTTGTCTGCATCGTTGCAATCCTGCGCTTTAGCGCACTTCGGGCCTATACCGTACCCGTCACCATCATTATCAATACAGCCGGTCGATATGGTTGTCGTAGTTGTGGTTGTGACAACGGTTGTAGTGGTAGATGAACTCGTGCTTGGAGCCGTTGTGGTTGTTGTCGGTGCTGTTGTCGTACTGGTTGGTTGAGTAGTGGTCGTTGTCGGCTGCGTAGTTGTGGTCGTGACAACGGTTGTAGTGGTAGATGAACTCGTACTTGGAGCCGTTGTGGTTGTTGTCGGAACAATAGTGGTTGTAGTTGTTATCGGCTCAGCAGTCGTGGTCGTACTGCTGACATAGTAATGTAATATTGTTCCGTTATCTCCGACAGCAAAAACATCACCGCTCGAACTGACCCATACGCTGCGCATATGATTGATCGTGCTGCTTGTCATTGCTGACCATGCAGAGCCATCATAATGGAGTATGCTGCCGCCATCACCAACAGCAAAAACATCGCTGCCTGAAGTGCCCCAGACCCCCCTTAGGTCCACTGTTGTACCGCTGGTCATATTGTCCCATGATATGCCGTCATAATAAACTATTGCCCCATTGGTCCCGACAGCAAAAACAGCACTGTCCGAATCACCCCAGACGCCAAACAGTAGATTCGGCGTCTGGTCAGATGTAACAGTCCATGATGCGCCATTATAATAGGTTATTCGACTTTTATAATACGCAAAACAATTCTCAGGATCAGGCGGGAAAGATCCACAACCACCTCCGCTAAACCCAGTACTACCGCCCACGCTAAAAATATCACTATCTGAAGCCCCCCATAGGTCATAGCCAGAGCAGTCGGTTGAAACACTATCCCATGAAGCGCCGTTATAATTAAATAGGGATGTACCTCCAGCAAAGGTGTTAATGTTTGAACTCCCCCAAATGCAGTTAAAATCCATCGTCGTGCCACTGGTCATATTATCCCAAGCTATACCGTCATAATGCAGTATCACGCCGTCATACCCAACAACAAAGACATCATTGCCGCCAGAGCCCCAAATTCCCCGAAGCGTAGTGGTTATGCCGCTGGTTATATTACCCCAGGCTGTTCCATCATAATGCAGTATTGCGCCTCCAGCCCCAACAGCAAAAACATCTGTGCTGGAATTTCCCCAGACGCGATAAAGAGATTTGGTTGTTCCGCTGGTCATTGAGGTCCAGCCGCACACAGACGTTGTGGTAGTGCTTGGTGCTGTAGTCGTGGTTGTTGGAACTAAATCGAAGGTTGCCGATACCGTCAGATTTGTATTCATGATAACTGTGCAGGAACCAGTGCCCGAGCACCCGCCGCCGCTCCAACCGACAAAAGTTGAGACTCCATCAGCCGTCGCGGCAAGAGCCACCTCCGTGCAGCTTGTATATGTTTCACTGCAGTGACTGCCGCAGTCTATCTTCCCGTCGTTGCTTCCGACTGTGCCCCCACCGGTGCCTGATTTTGAAATGATTAAATCACCTAATCCGCCACGCACCGCACGGGCCCAACCGCTGAATGTCTTATAGGCGTTAGACACACTGCCGTGGTTGAAGCCCACGAGCCACGCGTAGGTTGTACTGCTTGCGTAAGTAGTAGACGACCAGTAACCGGACGGCTCCTCATTGGGGAAATAGTCGGTATTTATGGCCGGAACATACCGACTATAATCAACAATTGATCCCAGTTCTTCACAAATTGGCATGCGCCAGTCTGAGAACCCCCCATAGTTAGAGGTATTCAGGGCTCGGATAAAATCCATAGTGTCGGTACCGTCGCCCGGCTTGCCTGGATTGCCGCCATTTGTGGCGGAATTGTTATCATACCAGGTGTACATATTGTCAGCATCATTGGGGTCTGCATAATTTGTTGCATTGTTCCAGGCATGCTTTTCTTCCCAGACAAGGCCGGTCACATCGTCACGAACCATGGCCCAGGTGGTGGCATTGTCAGGAAGTAGTGTGCAGCCTGCCGCAAGCTTGGTATATCCCGGGGTATTGATACTGTAGCTTGCATCCTGCCCATAGAAGGCCTGTCCCGGCTGAGGGCAGGGGATTTCCGTCGTACTATTATAACATTTTGTCTGCCCGGTATCAGGCACAGGCCAAAGGGCCACATTATCAAATGCCCCAGACTGTCCCGAACGCACCGCGCGAACGTAATTGTAGCCCGTCTTATTGTAGATGTAGACGTAGCCGTAGCCGAAGCACACGTACCACGCGCCGTAAGTATCGTAGGCGTCCGTAGTAGACGACCAGTAATAGGACGCCACCGTGTCGGAGAAAAACACGGTATTTATTGCTGGATTGTACCGGCTTTTGTCGGTAAGAGACTCAAGCTCTTTAGCCGTAGGCAGGCGCCAGTCGCTATATTTAGCTCCGGAGGCATTGGCGTACCACTTGTCCACTCCCCGTCATTGTTGAGCATCAAATTCCCACAGTAGGCAAGGGCTTGCTCCCAGGTATAGGTACCCGGTGCCGTTGTCTGCTGCCACATGAGACCCGTACCATTATCGGTGACCGTGCCGTCGCCATTGTCTATAAAGCCCGCTTGCGCGCCGGAGCACTGCAGCAGCAAGGCGATTGCAGCGGCAAGAACAAGAAGGTCGCATGATTTGCTTATGTTCATCGTTTCTTCCTTGGGTGGTTTAGGGTTCCGAGGTCGGGAAACAGAAAACCCAAGTCGAAATCCGGCCTAAAAAAAAAGGCCTGTCCGTGTAAAGACATGCCTTGGTAGTTCTCTATTCAATTTTGAAAACGCTTGTATGTAAAAAAACGGGAAACCCCCTGTCTGCTGTCTATGTTAGCGCAAGCCATACATCCCCCCTCTGCTTTAAATTATCGACTCAACTATAACACGGCACCAGCCCAACTGTCAAACCTGCAAAAGCCTCATACAGTCCGCCCGCAAAATACAAACACCCTTAATAGCGCCTAAACGAAAAGAAAAAACCGTTAGGTTTCGTGCCTCAAACCCAACCAAAAATAGCTGCTTGCGCAAAAAACATATAAATAAGGGCAAACTAAACAAATCCATGTTGCCCCCGCA